>CAVSMT010000016.1:0-59995 GCA_963729135.1 uncultured Actinomycetes bacterium | reverse complement strand
AGCCCTCCAGGGCTACTCGACCGGCGGGACGCTGCACCTGATCACCAACAACCAGATCGGGTTCACGACCGACCCCGCGCAGGGTCGCTCGACGCGCTACTCGTCCGACCTCGCGAAGGGCTTCGACATCCCGATCGTGCACGTGAACGGCGACGACCCGGAGGCGGCTATCACTGCCGTCCGGCTCGCGCTCGCGTACCGGCGGCGGTTCGGCCACGACGTCGTCATCGACCTCGTCGGCTACCGGCGCTTCGGCCACAACGAGCAGGACGAGGCCGCGTACACGCAGCCGGTCATGGTCGAGCGGATCGAGCGCCATCCGACCGTCCGCGAGCTGTACGCCGCAAGGCTCGTCGACGAGGGCGTGCTCACCGCCGAGGAGGCCGAGGCGCTCGACGCCGAGGTGACCGCCGGCTCCGCGCGGCGCACGAGCGGCTCCGCGCGTCGTTCGCCGAGGGCATCCCGAGAAGACGCACGACGAGCGCGTGCCTCGCGGTTACCGGGGCAAGCCGATCGAGTCGGCTGTCCCCGAGGAGCGTCTGCGCGGGCTGAACGAGGAGCTCCTGCGCGTGCCCGACGGGTTCACGGTCAACCCGAAGCTCGCGCGCCAGCTCGAGCGTCGCCGCGACGCGCTCGACGAGCGGCGGGATCGACTGGGGTCACGCCGAGGCGCTCGCGTTCGCGTCGCTCCTCGCGGAGGGAACGCCGATCCGGCTGACGGGACAGGACACGGAGCGCGGCACGTTCTCGCAACGCCACCTCGTCCTCCACGACCCGACCACGGGCGCCCGGCACACGCCGATGCAGCACCTCTCGGGCTCCGCGGCGTCGTTCGAGGTCTTCAACTCGCCGCTCTCCGAGTACGCGTGTCTCGGGTTCGAGTACGGGTACTCGACCGCCGCGCCCGAGGCGCTCGTGCTCTGGGAGGCCCAGTTCGGCGACTTCGCGAACACGGCGCAGCCGGTGATCGACCAGTTCATCTCGAGCGCGCTCGCGAAGTGGAAGGAGACCTCGCGGCTCGTCATGCTCCTTCCGCACGGCTACGAGGGCAGCGGCCCCGAGCACTCGAGCGCGCGGCTCGAGCGGTTCCTCCAGCTCGCCGCGCAGGAGAACATGCGGATCGTCAACTGCACGACCGCGGCGCAGTACTTCCACGTCCTCCGGCGGGAGGCGATCGTCGAGATCGCCCGACCGCTCGTGGTGATGACTCCGAAGGGGCTGCTCCGGCACAAGGAGGCCTCCTCGACCCTCGACGAGCTCGCCGCCGGCGAGTGGCGCCCGGTGCTCGACGACGCGACCGTGCCGGACAAGACTCCGGTCCACCGGCTCGTGCTCTGCTCCGGAAAGGTCTACTACGACATCGTCGGCCACCAGGATCGAGCCGCCGTCCGCGATCAGGTCGCGGTCGGGCGGATCGAGCAGCTCTACCCCTTCCCGGTGCAGGCGGTCCGCGAGCTGGTCGCGGCGTATCCGTCGCTCGACGAGATCGTCTGGGCGCAGGAGGAGCCGCAGAACATGGGCGCCTGGCGGACGATCCGCCACCGCCTCGAGGAGGCCTCGGCCGGGATCCCGGTGCGCTTCATCGGCCGGCCGTGGCGGGCGAGCAGTGCCGAGGGCTACCCGACCGCGCACCTGGTCGAGCAGGACCGGATCGCGCGCGCCGCCCTCTCGAGCAGCTAGCGGCGCCGCTTGTGGAGCGCCTCGCGGGCGATCCGCGGTCCGTGCGCGCGCGCCTGCGCCAGCAGCCGCCGGCGGTGGTCGGGCGGGATCCGGAGCCAGATGTCCCACGCGGCGAACGCGACGCCGATGACGCCGATCCGCTTGCCGCCAGGCTGCCGCATTCCGGGCACGAGCCGATTCTACGCAGCGCCCGACGGGCCGCAGCGGGGGCGCGGCGCCGCTCCGCCGCCGGTACGAGTTAGACTCCCGGCCGGATGGAAACGGCGTCCGAGCAGGAGGGAAACATGCCCAGCGATACCGCGTCCCTGTTCGCGGAGGTGATCCAGGAGCACCTCGAGCTCAAGCGTCGCAACGCCTCGCTCGAGCGCGACATGCCCCTGGAGAAGTACATGACGGACGATCCGTTCGAGAACCATCCGCTGTTCAAGACCGAGGAGCAGGCGCGGGTCGAGGACACCCTCGACGGCGTCCAGTCGATCGTCGACGAGCCGACCTCGCTCGACTGGCCGTCCGACGACACGTTCATCGACTCGCCGGCGGCAGCGCCGGCAGCCGAGGTGGAGGCCGAGGCCGAGGACGCCGAGGTCGAGAAGACCGACGAGAGCCTCTGGTCGCGCTCGCGCGACTTCGACTGGGGCGACTAGCTCCGCGCGTCGAGCGCGGCGCCTCGACCGAGATTTCGCAGATTTTTCACGGCTTCGTGGCTGATCCGGTGCACCTTCGGCGCTAGATGATTGATTCCACGGGTTCAGGCGACGTAGTCGACGAGTGCGCGGCTGGGGCGGCCGAGTTTGTGGTTGAGGGCGATGCAGGCGGCGAGGGCAGAGGAAGCGTTGGAGGATGCGGTCTCTGAGGCCGTGCGAGGGTGCGGGCGCCGTGGCGTTCGAGGGTGAGCAGGTCTTTGCAGGTCCAGAAGATCGACTCGATCCGTCGGCGGATCGGGGCGAGGTGCGGTCCGTGTCCGGGTTCGTCTTTGCGTCGGGCCGCACGATCGTCGCGTCGAGCGTCGCCACGGCTGCGGCGAACTCGCTGCCGGCGTAGCCCTTGTCGCCGATCAGCGTCTCGCCGCCGTGCGCGGTCGGCAGCGGGCGAGCAGTTCGAGTCCGACGTCGCGCTCGTCGCGCTTGGGCGAGGCCAGCGCGAGCGCGCGTGGGGTGCCGTCGGGGCGAAGATCGCGTGCAGCCGGAAGCCCCAGAAGAAGCGGGAGTGCGATCGCAGTACCCGTAGTCAGCGGCGTCCGCCAAGCGCCGAGCGCTTGACGGTTTCGCGACTGCGGGCGCACTCGACCGGGGTCGAGTCGATCAAGCAGCAGATCGTCGTCGTAGCCGGGGCTCTGGCTCGCGAACACGCTCATCAGCCACTCCATCGTGTCCGCCAGCCGGCGGCGGCGCTTGAAGTAGCCGGGTTGCTCGGCAGCCTCGGGAACAGGTGCGCAAGCCGCTTGCCGGCGACCGCCAGGAAGCGTCGGTCGGCGGGATACCCATGATCGCCTGGCGACACAGAGCGTGACGACCTCCGCGTCTGTGACCCTTCGCGCGCGTTCCCTGGCCTTCTCGGCAGGAGATCGTCCGCCGTGCATAAACGGCGTGCAGAGAGGTCGAGGTCGGCGTCCATCGTGGCCTCCTGGTCGACGGTGTTTCAGCACCGCCGACTTCGACCTCTGCTGCTCTCAAAACCCCTCAACCACGGCCATCCCCGTGGAATCAATCATCTAGTGCAGTGTCTCGGAAATAGCTTGACATTAGGTTGATGATGAAGTAGCGTCCATTTGCGTGGCGGCAGCGATCGCGGAGACGGTTCTCTCAGCGGAGCAGCGGGCGCTGCTGGAGCGCTGGGCCGCCGCACAGAAGACGCCGCAGAGCGTGGCAGTGCGCGCGCGGATCGTGCTGCTTTCGGCCGCGGGTGAGTCGAACAGCCAGGTCGCGCGGACGCTCGGCGTCAGCCGCCCGACCGTGATTCTGTGGAGGAGTCGGTTCGCCGCGGGCGGCGCGCAGGCGCTGACCGAGACGAAGCCCGGCCGCGGCCGGAAAGCGACGATCTCGGCGGCGAAGATCAAGGCGATCGTGCAAGCGACAACGCAGACGTCGCCGCCGGGACAGACGCACTGGAGCTGCCGTTCGATGGCCAAGGCCCAGGGCGTGAGCGCCGCGACGGTGCAACGGATCTGGGACGCCCACGGCTTGAAGCCGCACCGTGTGCGCACCTTCAAGCTCTCCAACGATCCGCGCTTCAGCGAGAAGCTCACTGACGTGGTCGGGCTCTACCTCAACCCGCCCGAGAAAGCGATCGTGCTCTGTGTCGATGAAAAGAGCCAGATCCAGGCCCTCGACCGCACCCAAGCGAGTCTGCCGATCAAGAAGGGCCGCGCCGGCACGATGACCCACGACTACAAGCGCAACGGCACAACGACGCTGTTTGCCGCGCTCAGCATGCTCGACGGCTCAGTCGTCGGACAGTGCCTCCCCCGTCACCGCCACCAGGAGTTTCTCAAGTTCCTGCGCACTCTCGACCGCGAGTTCCCCGGCGAGCTCGAGCTGCACCTGATCGTTGACAACTACCGCACACACAAACACGCCAACCTCGATGCCTGGCTCGCCAAGCACCCACGCTTCCACTTGCACTTCACCCCAACCTCGAGCTCCTGGCTCAACCTCGTCGAGCGCTGGTTCCGCGAGCTGACAGACAAAGCGATCCGCCGCGGCGTCTTCCACAGCGTCCCCGACCTGATCGACGCGATCGAAGCGTTCCTCGCCTTCCACAACGACGACCCCAAACCCTTCGTCTGGACCGCCTCAGCCGACGCAATCCTCGCCAAAGTCGGCCGCTGTAAAGCCGTTCTTGAGACACTGCACTAGATGGTTGATTCCGCGGGTTCAGGCGACGTAGTCGACAAGTGCGCGGCTGGGGCGGCCGAGTTTGTGGTTGAGGGCGATGCAGGCGGCGAGGCAGAGGACGTTCGAGGACGCGGTCTTTGATGCCGTGGAGGGTGCGGGCGCCGTGGCGTTCGAGGGTGAGCAGGTCTTTGCAGGTCGAGAAGATCGACTCGATCCGTTGCCGGATCGGGGCGAGGTGGGGTCCCCTGTCTGGGTTCGTCTTTTCGGCGGGGTCGCACGATCGTCGCGTCGAGGTCGCCGACGGCGTGGGCGAACTCGCGGCCGGCGTAGCCCTTGTCGCCGAGCAGTGTCTCGCCGCCGTGGCGTTGGCAGCGGGCGAGCAGTTCGAGTCCGACCTCTCGCTCGTCGCGCTTGGGCGAGGCCAACGCGAGCGCGCGTGGGGTGCCATCCGGGGCGAAGATCGCGTGGAGCCGGAAGCCCCAGAAGTAGCGGGAGTGCGACGCGCAGTACCCGTAGCTCGGCAGCGTCCGCGAGTTGGGAACGCTTGACGGTTTCGCGACTGCGGGCGCACTCGACCGGGGTCGAGTCGATCAAGAGCAGATCGTCGTGGTAGCCCGGGCTCTGGCTCGCGAACACGCTCATCAGCCACTCGATCGTGTCCGCGAGCTGGCGGCGGCGCTTGAAGTAGCCGGATTGAGCGGGCAGCCTCGGGAACAGATGCGCAAGCCGCTTCCGAGCGATCTTGAGGAAGCGCCGGCCGCTGGGGATCCCCATGATCGCCTGGGCGACACAAAGCGTGACGACCTCCGCGTCTGTGACCATCCGACGCGCGTTCCCTGGCGGTTCCGGCAGGAGATCGTCCGCCGTGCAATAAACGGCGACGCAGAGAGTGTCGAGGTCGGCGTCCATCGTGGCCTCCTGGTCGACGGTGATTTCAGCACCGCCGACTTCGGCCTCTCTGCACAAAACCCCTCAACCACGGCCACCACCGTGGAATCAACCATCTAGCCTGGCTTCGGTCCCCAGGTGGGTGGGGGCTAGGGATGGGGGCCCGGGCCCCGGGCTGCCGTCGTCGAAGACGCCGCCGCGATCCCGGCGCGAGGCGCGCCCAGCGGCCGGCCGGAGCGCGGCCGAACAGGCCGGAGCCGCCGGATACCCTGTCGCCGATGGCCGAGCTCAAGACGTCGACCGGCTACGTCCCGATGGGCGACCAGCCGCACGCGATCGAGACGCTCGCCGCCGGGATCGCCGCCGGCGACCGGTACCAGACCCTCCTCGGCGCGACCGGGACCGGCAAGACCGCGACGATGGCCTGGATCATCGAGCAGACGCAGAGGCCCGCGCTGGTGATCGCCCACAACAAGACGCTCGCCGCGCAGCTCTGCAACGAGTTCCGCGAGTTCTTCCCGGCTAACGCGGTCGAGTACTTCGTCTCGTACTACGACTACTACCAGCCCGAGGCGTACGTGCCCCAGGCCGACCTGTACATCGAGAAGGACAGCTCCCGCAACGACGACATCGACCGGCTGCGCCACTCGGCGACGTCGAACCTGCTCTCGCGCCGCGACGTCGTCATCGTCGCGTCCGTCTCGTGCATCTACGGCCTCGGCTCGCCCGAGGAGTACAAGGAGCGGGTCGTGTTCCTCACGGTCGGCGAGGAGCAGGATCGCGACCTCGTCCTCCGCAAGCTGATCGACATCCAGTACGTCCGGAACGACACGCTGCTCGGGCGCGGCCGCTTCCGCGTCAAGGGCGACGTGCTCGAGATCCAGCCGGCGTACTCGGAGAGCGCCTACCGCGTCTCGTTCTTCGGCGACGAGGTCGAGCAGATCACGCACTTCGACCCGCTCACCGGCGAGGTGCTCTCGCGGCTCGACACGATCACCGTCTTCCCCGCGACGCAGTACGTGACCTCGAAGCCGACGATCGAGCGCGCGGTCGACGAGATCAAGCACGAGCTCGCCGAGCAGGTGAAGCTGTTCGAGTCGGACGGCCGGATGCTCGAGGCGCACCGGATCCGGCAGCGCACCGAGTACGACCTCGAGATGATGCGCGAGCTCGGCTTCTGCAACGGGATCGAGAACTACTCGCGGATCCTCGACGGGCGGCCGCCCGGCTCCGCGCCGCACACGCTCCTCGACTACTTCCCGTCCGACTTCGTCGTCTTCGTCGACGAGTCGCACCAGACGGTGCCGCAGATCGGCGGCATGTACGAGGGCGACCGCTCGCGCAAGCAGACGCTCGTCGACTTCGGCTTCCGCCTTCCGTCGGCGCTCGACAACCGGCCGCTCCGCTTCGACGAGTTCCTCGCGAAGGTGCCGCAGCTCGTGTTCGTCTCGGCGACGCCGGGCACGTGGGAGCTCCGGCAGTCGACGCGGATCACCGAGCAGCTGATCCGGCCGACTGGGATCGTCGACCCCGAGGTCGAGCTGCGGCCGACGCGCAACCAGATCGACGACCTCCTGAACGAGATCCGCCGCCGCGAGGAGCGCAACGAGCGCGTGCTCGTGACGACGCTGACGAAGAAGATGTCCGAGGACCTCACCGACTACCTGCTCGAGGCGGGCGTGAAGGCGCGGTACCTCCACTCCGAGATCGACACGCTCGAGCGGATCCAGATCATCCGCGAGCTCCGCCTCGGCGAGTACGACGTGCTCGTCGGCGTCAACCTCCTCCGCGAAGGGCTCGACCTGCCCGAGGTCTCGCTCGTCGCCATCCTCGACGCCGACAAGGAGGGCTTCCTCCGCGGCCAGACCGCGCTGATCCAGACGATCGGCCGCGCCGCGCGCAACGTCAACGGGCGGGTGCTGATGTACGCCGACAAGTACACGGAGGCGATCAAGCAGGCGCTCGAGGAGACCGGCCGCCGCCGCGAGAAGCAGCTCGCCTACAACGAGGAGCACGGGATCACGCCGGAGTCGATCCACAAGGGCGTGTCCGACATCGCCGAGTTCCTCTCGCTCGAGGCGCCGCACGTCCCGCGCCGCTCGCGCCGCGGCCGGCAGGTCGAGGGGCTCGACCGGGCCGAGCTCGAGAAGCTCGTGATCACGCTCGAGGAGGAGATGTTCGCGGCGGCCGAGGAGCTCCGCTTCGAGTACGCCGCGAAGCTGCGCGACGAGATCAAGGATCTGCGCCGCGAGCTCGACGCGCTGGCCGAAAGCCCGGCGTAGAGTCGCGCCGTGGGCGTCGGGTTCGTCGTCTTCATCATCCTCTGGGGCCTCGCGGTGGGTGCGCTCGCCCGGCTTGCGGTGCCGGGCCCGGACCCGATGCCGATCTGGGCGACCGCCGCGCTCGGGATCGCCGGCTCCGTGATCGGCGGCGTCGTCGTCCGCGTCATCTTCGGCGGCACCGGCGCCGGCCTCGTCGGCTCGGTGCTGTGCGCGGTCGGGCTGCTGATCGGCTACCGGCGCTTCGTGCAGCGGCGCCCGATCTGGGGCCCGGGCGCGCGGCGCCCGCCGAGCTGAGCTCAGTCGGCGAGCGGGCTGTCGCCGCGTGGGAACGACCGACGCGCCGTCAGCTCCCAGCCGTCGCCGCGCCAGATGTACGTCTCGACCTCGATGCGCCGCTCGTCGGCGCGGTACACGACGACGCCGCGTGCCTCGCCGCGGCGGTTCGGGCGCGGCCGGCCGAATCCCGGGGCGATCGAGACGACGACGCCGCGAGCGCCGTCCGGGACGACCTCGAACTCGTGCCGCTCGCAGACCGCGGCCTGGTGGACGTGGCCGCCGAGGATCAGCTCGGCGCCGCAGTCGACGAGGCTCGCGAGGACGTGGTTCCGCCGCGCGACGGGCCGCTTCCGCGTCCGCCACGGCGCGCCGACGAGCTGATGGTGGAGCGCGGCGACGCGCAGCGCGCCGGCCGGCGCGGCTCGCATACGCTCGGCCGCCCGTGCGAGCTGCGCGGCGCGGACGCCGCCGGACTGGTGACGCCACGGGCGCACCGAGTTGAGCCCGATCGCGTGCAACGCCGCCGACGAGTAGACGGGCTCGGTCGTCTCCCACTGGCGCTCGAACGGCCGCCACGTGCTCGTGAACCGGGCCGGGAACGTGAACGGGATGTCGTGGTTCCCGGGCACGACGAGCAGCGGCCGGTCGAGCGAGCGGAGGAACGTCGCCGCCGCCTCGTGCTGGCCGGGTCGGCCGAGGTGCGTGAGGTCGCCGGTGGCGACGACGAGCTCCGGCTCGACGCGCTCCACGAGCGCCGCGATCGCCGTCCCCGACGCTCGATCGTCGCGTGTCCCCCGCGCGCCGACGTGGAGGTCCGACACGTGGAGGATGCGTGTGAGCACCGTCGAAGGAGGCTACAGTGAGCGGTATGGCGGAAGCGCAGCCCGGCGAGATCATCGACGACATCTACCTCGGGATCCGCGCGGGCGGGGCGATGCGGAAGCGGCGTCGCGGCGAGCCTCTCACCGCCGAGGAAGAGGAGGCGCTCGGCCGCTGGCAGCGCCTGTCGGCGTGGCGGAAGGGCGTCGCGATCGGCGGCTTCGCGGTCGGCACGTTCGGCCTCGGCTTCACCCTCGGCGGCCTCGTCTTCGGCCGCTGGCGCAAGGCCTAGCTCGGGTCGAGTCGGAGGCCACGGCGGCGGCCGACGCCGGGCTCCGAGTGCCGCCAGACCGCGACCGTGAGCTCGTCCGCTTCGCGCGGCTGGGTGTGGCTCGCCGGGTACTTCTCGTCGAGCGCGCGGCGGACGAGCTCGGCGACAGAGAGGCTCGTGCGTTCGGATGCCGTGTTGAGGTACGCGTACTGGGCGTCGGTCAGGGTCAGGTGGAGGCGGCGGCTCATGGCGGTCGAGTGGTCTGGCCCATGTGTACACATGGGCCGATCCCGCGTCTGTCACGGAACCGTGCCAACTTCGAACCGAATCAGTGACAGGCCGTACGCCAGGACGGGCGTATCCGTCGCTGCGACTCCACCACGAACGTCCGTTCGCCCGGTAGAATGCCCTCCCATGGCAGCCGACGAGCTCGTCGTCCACGGCGCCAGGGAGCACAACCTCAAGGACGTCACGGTCCGGCTCCCTCGCAGCGCGCTCATCTGCATCACCGGGCTCTCCGGCTCGGGGAAGTCGAGCCTCGCCTTCGACACGATCTACGCCGAGGGCCAGCGCCGCTACGTCGAGTCGCTCTCGGCCTACGCGCGCCAGTTCCTGCAGATGATGGAGAAGCCCGACGTCGACTCGATCGACGGGCTCTCGCCTGCGATCTCGATCGACCAGAAGACGACCTCGCGCAACCCGCGCTCGACGGTCGGCACCGTCACCGAGATCTACGACTACCTCCGCCTGCTCTACGCGCGCATCGGGCAACCCCATTGCCCGATCTGCGGCCGGCCGATCGCCGGGCAGTCGATCGACTCGATCGTCGAGCAGATCCTCGCGCTGCCGGAGGGGACGCGGTTCACGGTCAACGCGCCGGTCGTCCGCGACCGCAAGGGCGAGTTCCGCGAGCTCTTCGAGGAGCTCCGCAACGAGGGCTTCACGCGCGTGAAGGTCGACGGCGAGCAGCACCTGCTCGAGGAGGTGCCGGCGCTCGACAAGAAGCTGAAGCACACGATCGAGGTGGTCGTCGACCGGCTCGTGCTCAAGGAGGACCTGCGCCTGCGGCTCACGCAGTCGGTCGAGACCGCGCTCGCGCTGGCCGAGGGCCTCGTGACCGTCGGACCTCGTCGACACGGGCGAGAGCCGCACCTACTCGGAGCGGTTCGCGTGCCCCGAGCACGGCGTCTCGCTGCCCGAGCTCCAGCCGCGGATCTTCTCGTTCAACTCGCCGCACGGCGCGTGCCCGCGCTGCACCGGGCTCGGCTCGCAGCAGGAGATCGACCCCGACCTGCTCGTCCCGGAGCCGGAGCTCTCGATCGCCGACGGCGCGCTCGTCCCGTGGGCGGTCGGCAACTCGGGCTTCTACGAGTCGGTGATCCAGGCGATCGCGGAGCGGTACGAGATCGACGTCGACAGGCCGTGGCGCGAGCTCTCCGAGCAGCAGCAGGACTACTTCCTCTACGGCACGAAGGGCGACCGGGTCTACGTCAGCTACCGCAACCGGATGGGCCGGCGGCGCTCGTACATGCTGAGCTTCGAGGGCATCGTCCCCTCGCTCGAGCGGCGCTACCGCGAGACGGACAGCTCCTCGCAGCGCGAGCGGATCGAGGAGTACATGTCGTTCCGGCCGTGCCCCGTCTGCAAGGGCGCGCGGCTCAAGCCCGAGGTGCTCGCGGTCACGGTCGGCGGCCTCAACATCCACGAGTTCACGCGCATGTCGGTGACGCGCGCGCTCGGCTTCCTCGACGGGCTCGGGCTGACCGAGACCGAGTTGCTGATCGGCGCGCGGATCGTGAAGGAGATCCGCGAGCGGCTCACGTTCCTCGACAACGTCGGCGTCGGCTACCTCCAGCTCGACCGCGCGTCGGCGACGCTCTCGGGCGGCGAGGCGCAGCGGCTCCGGCTCGCGACGCAGATCGGCTCGCAGCTCGTCGGCGTGCTCTACATCCTCGACGAGCCGTCGATCGGCCTGCACCAGCGCGACAACGACCGGCTGATCGGCACGCTCGAGCGGCTCCGCGACCTCGGCAACACCGTGATCGTGGTCGAGCACGACGAGCAGATGATGCGGAGCGCCGACTGGCTCGTCGACATGGGCCCGGGCGCGGGCGAGCACGGCGGCCACGTCGTCGCCGAGGGCACGGCGGCGAAGGTGCAGCGGAGCGCGAAGTCGGTCACCGGCCAGTTCCTCTCCGGCAAGCGCGCGATCGCCGTCCCCGAGCGTCGCACCGAGGACCGCGGCGCGTTCGTCGTCCGCGGCGCCGCGCAGCACAACCTGAAGGGGATCGACGTCGAGTTCCCGGTCGGCAAGTTCGTCGCGGTCACGGGCGTCTCCGGCTCCGGCAAGTCGACGCTCGTGAACGAGATCGTCTACAAGGCGCTCGCGAACCGGCTGCAACCGGATGCGCGTCAAGCCGGGCGAGCACGAGTCGGTGGAGGGGATCGACGTCTTCGACAAGGTGATCGAGATCGACCAGCGCCCGATCGGCCGCACGCCGCGCTCGAACCCGGCGACGTACACCGACCTCTTCACGCACATCCGCGAGCTGTACTCGCTGACCCCCGACGCGAAGGTGCGCGGCTACCGGCCGGGCCGGTTCTCGTTCAACGTGAAGGGCGGCCGCTGCGAGACGTGCAAGGGCGACGGCCAGATCAAGATCGAGATGCACTTCCTGCCGGACGTGTACGTCCCGTGCGAGACGTGCAAGGGCCGGCGCTACAACCGCGAGACGCTCGAGGTGCGGTTCAAGGGCAAGACGATCGCGGACGTGCTCGAGATGTCGGTCGAGGAGGCGCTGCGGTTCTTCGCCAAGATCCCGAAGATCCGCCGGCGGCTCCAGACGCTCCACGACGTCGGGCTCGACTACATGACGCTCGGCCAGCCGGCGACGACGCTCTCCGGCGGCGAGGCGCAGCGCGTGAAGCTCGCCGCCGAGCTGTCGAAGGTCGCGACCGGGCGGACGCTGTACATCCTCGACGAGCCGACGACGGGCCTCCACTTCGCCGACATCGAGAAGCTGCTCGAGGTGCTGCAGCGGCTGGTCGACGGCGGGAACACCGTGCTCGTGATCGAGCACAACCTCGACGTGATCAAGCAGGCCGACTGGCTCGTCGACCTCGGCCCCGAGGGCGGCGAGGCGGGCGGCGAGCTGATCGCGGTCGGCACCCCCGAGGATGTCGCCCGCGTGCCGGAGTCGTACACGGGCCGGTTCCTCGCGCCGCTCCTCGAGCGGCGCGCCGTCGTCGCCGCGTAGTCCCTCCTCCCGGGCCGCGGCACCGCACGCGCGGCGAGGGTCGTGACCGCTCGCGAAGCCGATCGGCGGCCCGGCTACCTTGGAGCCCGTGCGCATGCGTCGGCTCGTCGCCCCGCTCCTTCTCGCCGCGCTCGCGCTCGCCGGCGCCGCCTCGGCCGGCGACGTCTCGCCGCTGACGCTCGCGAGTGCGCCCACGCCGCGCTTCCAGGTCGCGCGGTACGACACGAGCGGGACGATCCCGCAGCTCGGCGGGACGGGCGCCGCCGCCGTCAACGTGCTCCTCCGCGCCGTGGTCCTCGACGACCAGCGCAAGTACGCGGTCGCGGCGCGGAAGGTGGTCTCGTGGCTCAGCCCCTCGTATCCGAACCGCGGCGTGTACGAGACGTCGGTCGTGCCGCGTCTCGTCTCCGGGAGCACGGTCGTCGCGAGCGCGCTCTTCCCGGTCCGGGCGCTGTATCCCGGCGGGAACGACGGCGACCGCTGGCTCTCGCTCACGGTCGAGGTCCCGACCGACCGGGTCGTCGAGGTGTCCGACCTGTTCTTGCGCCCCGCGAGCGGCCTGAAGACGCTCGCGGCCGCGGCCCGGAAGCGGCTGCTCGCGACGAACCGGTGCGTCGCCGACGGCGTCCGGCGCGAGCCCGAGCTCCGGAGCACGTTCGACGACGGAACCCGACCCACGCCCGAGAACTTCGCCCACTTCGCCCTGACGCCGGCCGGCCTCGCAATCGGGTTCAAGCTCGGGCAGGTCGCCGGGCCGCCGTGCGGGCGCGCCGAGGCGACCGTTCCGTACTCCACGCTCCGGTCGTCGCTGAGCCCGCTCGGGACGCGGCTCGTCGCCGGCGTGCGCACGCCGCGCCGGTGAGATCGAGCGCACCCTGGCTACCCTGGGGCGGATGGCAGACGGAAAGCTGACGCGCCGGCAGCTCGTCGCCGGAGCCGCGGGCGCGGCGCTCGGCGCGGCCGGGATCTACGAGCTCGTCGACCGGCTCGGGGTCGCCCCGCAGCGCGCGGCGGCGGCGACGATCCCGCACCTGCCGGAGCAGCACATCGTCCAGGCGCTCCGCGTCGTCGTCGACGACGGCGTGAAGGTGTTCGAGCCGCCGCTCCACCACCAGCTCGTGACCGCGACGCTCCGGGTCGACGAGAGCCCGGCCGCCCTCGCGGAGGCGCGTGCGCACCTCGAGAGCGCGCTGCAGAAGCTCGACGACGCGTACCCGTCGACGCCCGCCGGGCTCGCCGTCACGGTCGGCTGGGGCCTCCCGTACTTCGACCGGTACGTCCCCGGCCAGGCGCGGAAGCTGCTCCCGGTCGACCGGCGAGCGACCGCCGCCCACGGTCGGCAGGTGCGCGTGCTCGAGGACGCGAAGTCGTTCCCGAGCGACCCCTCGACGCTCGTCCTCGAGCGGAACGACGTCGCCGTCCTGATCCGCAGCGACTCGCTCGAGCGCGTGCGGGCCGCGTCGCACTCGCTCTTCGGCGACGCGAGCGGGCCGTTCCGGGTCACGAGCATCCGGCGCGGGTTCGTCGGCGGCGGCTTCTCGGGCGGGCAGAGCCTGCCGAAGAAGATGGCGATGGCCGCGGGCGTCCCGGGCGCCGACCTGATCCCGGACCGCGCCGAGCTCTTCCTCGGCTTCACCTCGACGCAGGCGCAGAAGCCGGGCCGTGAGCGGATCTCGAACCTCGAGACGCTCGGGATCGCCGCCGTCAGCGGCGACGACTACTTCGCCCACGGCACGCACATGCACGTCTCGCACCTGTTCGAGGACCTCGAGGCGTGGTACCTCAACTTCACGCACCAGGAGCGCGTCGACACGACGTTCCGGCCGGGGATGAAGGTCGGCGCCGAGCGGCTGAGCGTCGCGCAGGGGCCGAAGGACGTCCAGACCTCGGCCGAGGTCGCCCGGGACTACGCCCGCGACCGCACGATCGGCCACAGCGGCTCGATCCAGCCGGTCTCGCGGCTGCAGCAGGACGTGCGCGGGCCCGATGGCGTCCTGTACGAGAAGGGCACGCCGATCCCGCATCGCGCCGACTTCAACAGCCTCGACAACCCGTTCTTCTGGAGCGCGAACCCGGCGCGCGACGGGTACGACTCGACCCCGGCGGCCGGACTCCACTTCGTCGTCTTCAACCCGACGAGCGACGACTTCCGCCGCGGCCGCCTCGCGATGGACGGCGTCATGCCCGACGGGAAGGTGCTGTCGTTCCCGCACGGCTCGCGCGGCCAGGGCTTCAACGCGGTGCTGTCGACGACGCACCGGCAGAACTTCCTCGTCCCGCCGCGGGTGCACCGCTCGTTCCCGCTCTCCGAGCTCCGCGCGTAGTGGAGACCGACGCCACGACGGCGGTCTCCACGACCGCGACCGGCTGGCGGAGCCCCCGGCGCGTGCTCGGGGTGATCCTCGCGCTCTCCCTGCTGCTGATGCTCCTGGGCGCCGCGTACGCGTATCACCACCGGCACCACACGATCTGCCGCGACCGCCTCGCACCCGTCGCGCAGCTCGACCTCGGGATGGGCCAGATCGAGTTCCGCTGCCACGATGGACAGATCGTCACGCAGCCGTAGCGTCGCGGTCGACGCCTCGGGCGAGCGGGACTGGTGGCTGCGGACGCTGCTCGTGCTGCAGGCGCCGCGGGCCGTGTTCGTCGCGCTCCGCGACGACTCCGAGGAGGCGGCAGGGGAGAGGGCCGAGCCGGTGCTCGCGGTGATCCTGCTCGCCGGGATCGCCGGCGTCCTCTCGACCGGCGCCGCCGGGCGGCTCATGGACGATCCGGACTACGACGCCGTGCTCGTCGCGGTCTGGGCGTTCGTCGGCGGCGGCCTGTACGGCGTCGCCGGGTACTGGGCGATCGGCGGCCTGCTCCACCGCAGCCTGCGCGCGCTCGGCTCGCGCGGCAGCTACCGGCGCGCGCGCCACCTGCTCGCGTTCGCGGCGGTACCGGTCGCGCTCTCGCTCGCGCTGTGGCTGGTGAAGATCGCGCTGTTCGGCGGCGACCTCTTCCGCAGCGGCGGCTCGGACGCCGGCGCCGCCGGCGACGTCTTCGACGCGATCGAGCTCGGGTTCGTCGCGTGGACGATCGCGCTGCTCGTGGTCGGCGTGCGCGCCGTTCAGAGCTGGACGTGGGGCCGGTCGGCGGCCGCGGTCGCGGGCGCGCTCGTCCTCCCGGTCGCGTTCGCGGTCGCCACCGCGGTGTCCTAGCTCCGGGCTTCGAGCTCGGCCTCGAACGCCTCGAGCTCCGCGTCCGGGATCGAGTACGTGTGCCGCTCCTCCGGGAACGCGCCGGTGCGGACGTCGGACGCGTACCGGCCGAGGGCGTCGACGATCTCGTCCGCGAGCTCGGCGTAGCGCTTCACGAACCGCGGCGTCCGCCCGGCGTACATCCCGAGCAGGTCGTGCCAGACGAGCACCTGCCCGTCGGTCTCGCCGCCGGCGCCGATCCCGATCGTGGGGACCGCGAGCGACGCGGAGATCCGCGCGGCGACCGGCGCCGGCACGGCCTCCAGCACGACCGCGAAGCAGCCGGCCGCCTCGAGCGCGAGCGCGTCGTCGTAGAGGCGGAGCGCGGCATCGGCCGTGCGGCCCTGCGCGCGGAAGCCGCCGAGCTTCGTCGCCGACTGCGGCGTCAGCCCGACGTGGCCCATCACGCCGATGTTCGAGTCCGCGATCGCGCGTACGCGCGAGAGCATCCGGCCGGCGCCCTCGAGCTTCACGACGTCGGCGCCGCCCTCCTTCACCATCCGGATCGCGCTCGCGACCGCCTGCTCGTCGGAGAGCTCGTACGTGCCGAACGGGAGGTCGCCGACGACGAGCGGCCGCCGCGCCGCGCGGGTGACCGCGCGCGTGAGGAAGATCATCTCGTCGAGCGTCACGGGCACCGTCGACTCGTGGCCGAGCATCACCATCGCGGCCGTGTCGCCGACGAGGATCAGCTCGACGCCCGCCTCGTCCGCGAGCCGCGCTGCCGGCGCGTCGTACGCCGTCACCATCACGATCCGGTCGTGCCGGCGCTTCATCTCCGCGAGCTCGGGGAGCGCGAGCTTCCCGGGCGCGGGCGTCGACGGCGCGGGCGTGCCCGGGCGCGTGCTCACGAGAGGAGGACGTTGTCGATGAGGCGCGCCGGGCCGACGTGCGCGGCGATCGCGAGCGTCGGGCCGTCGAGGTCGGCGACGGCGACGTAGTCCGGGTCGATCCCGGCCGCGGCGAGGACGGCGCGGGCGCGGTCGGGGTCGCGCGTCGCGAGCGCGCGCGGGATCGCGAGCGCTCGCTCGCGGTCGGCCGGGTCGAGGCGCGTGTTCCGCGACGAGAGCGCGAGCCCGTCCGCGTCGCGGACGGTGTCGACGACGCGGATCTCGAGCCCGAGGTCGAGGTCGCGGACGAGCTGCTTCACGACCGCGACCTGCTGCGCGTCCTTCCGCCCGAAGAACGCGAGCTGCGGGCGGACGAGGTTGAAGAGCTTCAGGCAGACCGTCGCGACGGCGCGGAAGTGGCCGGGGCGGGCGTCGCCCTCGAGCCCTTCGGCGGCGCCGGCGGGATCGACCCACGTCGCGAACCCGGGCGGGTACATCTCCGCGGCGCTCGGCGCGAAGACGACGTCGACGCCGTGCTCGGCGGCGAACGCCGCGTCGCGCTCGAGGTCGCGCGGGTACGCGTCGAGATCGGCCGCCTCGGCGAACTGCGCCGGGTTGACGAACACGCTCGCGACGACGAGGTCGGCTTCGGCGCGGGCGGCGCGGAAGAGCGCCGCATGCCCGTCGTGGAGCGCGCCCATCGTCGGCACGAGGCCGACCACGCCCTCGCGAGGCAGGGCGCGCAGCGCCGAAATCGTCTCGATCGTCTCCATCTCGTCGCTCCAGTTCCGTCGCGGATACCGGGCACCGGCAGCCTACCGGCGGGTGCCGTCCGACCGCCGGCGCAAGATGCCCGCATCACGTTTCCGGGCCGTCCGGGGCTGTGGTACCGTCACCCACCGTGCCGATCTACGAATACGTCTGCATGACCTGCGAGAGCCACTTCGAGGAGCTCGTGCAGATCGACGCCGAGGCGCCCCCCTGCCCCGACTGCGGGGCGGCGAAGGTCGTCGCGGCAGTACTCGGTGTTCGCGGCTCACGGTACCGCTGCACAGCCCAGCTTCGGACAGAGCGGTGGCTGCTGCGGCGGAAGCTGTGGCTGCGGCTGAGCTGCCCCTCCTCTCGTTCGCCGACGCGGTCGCGGGCTGCACGCGCTGCGCGCTCGCGAAGACGCGGACGCAGGTCGTCTTCGGCTCGGGCTCGCCGACCGCCGACCTGATGTTCGTCGGCGAGGCGCCCGGCTTCCACGAGGACAAGCAGGGCGTCCCGTTCGTCGGCGCCGCGGGCCAGCTCCTCGGCAAGCTCCTCGGCGGGATCGGGCTCACGCGCGAGGACGTGTACGTCGCGAACGTGCTCAAGTGCCGCCCGCCCGGCAACCGCGACCCGCTGCCGGAGGAGATCGAAGCCTGCGAGGGGCACCTGTTCCGCCAGATCGAGCTGATCGCGCCCGAAGGTCGTCGCGACGCTCGGGAACTTCGCGACGAAGCTCCTCTCGGGCAAGCCGCTCGGGATCACGCGCGTGCACGGGCAGGAGCAGGAGGTGACCCTCGGCGGCTCGCGCGTCGTCCTCTACCCGCTGTTCCATCCGGCCGCGGCGCTCTACACGCCGCGGATGCTCGAGGTGCTCGAGACGGACTTCGGCCGGCTGCCCGGAGCTGCTCGGCCGGACGGCCGCGCCGCCGCCCCCGGTCGCGTTCGCGCCGGAGCCGGCGCCGCGGGTCGCCGAGCCGCTCCAGCTCGGGCTGTTCTGACGCAGCGGGTCGTGGTCAGCGCCTCGCCGGAGGAGACCGCCTCGCTCGGCGCGCACCTCGCGACGCGCCTCGAGCCGGGCGACGTCGTCACGGTCGCCGGCGGGCTCGGGACGGGCAAGACCACGTTCGTCCGCGGGGCCTGCCGCGCGCTCGGCGTCACCGAGCCCGTCGCGAGCCCGACGTACACGATCGGCCACCGCTACGAGGGCCGCGTCCCGGTCGCGCATCTCGACCTGTACCGGCTGAGCGCGGCGGGCGCCGACGACTGGGGCGACCTCGAGCCGTACTTCGATGGCACGATTGCGTTCGTGGAGTGGCCTGAGCACGCGGGAGAGTGGCTCGACCCGGTGCGTGCCGCCGTCCACCTCGAGCACGTCGACGAGTCCCATCGCCGCATCACGGTCGAGAGTGACGACGATCTTCGCGTTTGACACGGCCACGTCGGTCGCGACGTGCTCGCTCGTCCGCGACGGCGAGCCCGCGGGCGAGGTCCGCACGCAGGCGCGGCTCGTGCTGCGCGCGGCCGACGAGCTGATGCACGCCGCGGGCGTGACGCCGGACGAGCTCGACGGGATCGTGGTCGGCACCGGCCCGGGCAGCTTCACCGGGATCCGGATCGGGCTCGCGACCGCGCGCGGGCTCGCGCTCGCGCTGAACGTCCCCGTCGCCGGCGTCTCCACGCTCGAGGCGTTCGCGGGCGGCACGCCGGTGATCGACGCGCGCCGCGGCGAGGTCTTCACCGCCGGCCCCGCGGTCGGCCGCCCGGAGGAGCTCGACGTCGCCGGGAGCCGGCTCGTCGGCGACGGCGCCGTTCGGTACCGCGACGTGTTCGAGGCGCGCGGCGCGGTCGTCCCGCCCGACGACGACGCTGCGCACCTGCCCTCGGCGCGACTGCTCGCCGCGCGGGCCGGGAGCTTCGGCCCGGCGGCCGACGTCGCTCCGCTCTACGTCCGCGCCCCCGACGCGAAGGCGCAGGCGTGACCGCCGTCGCCGTCGCCGTCCGCGAGCTGCGCCTCGCCGACCTGACCGAGGTCGAGGCGATCGAGCGGCGCGCGTACCGGACGCCGTGGTCGCGGTCGATGTTCGCGTCGGAGCTCGCGAAGCCGACGTCGATCTGCCTCGGCGCGTTCGAGGGCGAG
The DNA here is from genome assembly GCA_963729135.1 of uncultured Actinomycetes bacterium. Lineage (GTDB taxonomy): Bacteria > Actinomycetota > Thermoleophilia > Gaiellales > Gaiellaceae > PALSA-600. The sequence continues at coordinate 40,729 of CAVSMT010000016.1, read as the reverse complement.
CAGCTCGTCGGGTACGTGATCAACTCGCGGTACGTCGACGCGTGGCACGTGATGAACGTCGCGGTCGACCCGGATTACCAGCGCCGCGGGATCGCGACGCCGCTCCTCGAGCGCGTCTTCGAGGTGACCGCCGGCGACGACCGGCGCGGCTACACCCTCGAGGTGCGCGTCTCGAACGCCGACGCGATCCGGCTCTACGAGAAGCTCGGCTTCGAGCGCCGCGGCACGCGCCGCGGGCTACTACACCGACAACCGCGAGGACGCGCTGATCATGTGGCGCGACGCGAAGCCCGAGCGGTGAGCGTCCCACCGGGCCGCCGTGCGGAAAAAGTCACGCATTTGTCACGGTCCGGGCACGCTCTCGTCACACCTTTCCGGTTACGGTTCGTGAGGGTGGTCCCCCCGGGTGGGCGGGGTTCGGACCGTGTGGCAGGCGTTGAGCTCGGCCCCGGCGCCGGAGCGTGATCCTCGGCCTCGAGACGTCGTGCGACGAGACCGCGGCGGCGGTCGTGACGGAGGACGGGGAGATCCTCGCGAACGTCGTCGCCTCGCAGGCGGAGCTGCACGCGCGGTTCGGCGGGGTCGTCCCGGAGGTCGCGTCGCGGCGGCATCTCGAGCTCGTCGCGCCCGTGATCGAGGAGGCGCTCGCCGGCGCCGGCGCGACGCTCGACGACGTCGACGCCGTCGGCGTCACGGCCGGGCCGGGGCTGATCGGCGCGCTGCTCGTCGGCGTCGCGGCGGCGAAGGCGCTCGCGTGGGCGCGGCGGCTGCCGCTCGTCGCCGTCGACCATCTGCACGGGCACGTCGCGTCGCTCTTCCTGCGGCCGACCGACCTCGAGCCGCCGTTCACGTGCCTGCTCGCGAGCGGCGGCCACACGATGCTGCTCGACGTGCCGCGGCCGCTCGTGGCCGGAGATGCGCGTGCTCGGGCGGACGCTCGACGACGCCGCCGGCGAGGCGTTCGACAAGGGCGCGCGGCTGCTCGGGCTCCCGTACCCCGGCGGCGCCGAGGTCGACCGGCTCGCCGCGACCGGCGACCCCGACGCGTACTCGTTCCCGGTCGCGCGCGTGCCCGGGCTCGACTTCTCCTTCTCGGGGCTGAAGACCGCGCTGCTCTACGCCGTGCGCGACCTCGCGCCCGGCCGAGCTCGAGGCGCGCCGCGCCGACCTCGCGGCGAGCTACCAGCGCGCGATCGTGCGCGCGCTCGTCGAGCGGCTCGAGGCCGCCGGCGGCGACCGGGTCGCGATCGTCGGCGGCGTCGCCGCCAACTCCGAGCTGCGCGCCGCGCTCCCGGACGCAGTCGCCGCGCCGCTCGCGCTCTGCACCGACAACGCGGCGATGATCGCCTCCGCCGCCCGGTACACGCCCGCGCTCGCCGTACCCGGACTCCCTCGCGCTCGACGCGTACGCTTCGCGCCCCGTAGCCATGGCCGGCGGAGCCACCTGAAGGAGAACCCGTTCGAGCTCGCGCGGCGCCAGCTCCGGAACGTCGCGGCCGTGCTCGGGATCGCCGATGACCTCGTCAACGTGCTCGAGGAGTGCAAGAAGTCGGTCGAGGTCTCGATCCCGACCACGATGGACGACGGCTCCGTCCGCGTCTTCACCGGCTGGCGCGTCACGCACAACGTCGCGCGCGGGCCGTCGAAGGGCGGGATCCGCTACCACCCCGACGTCACGCTCGACGAGATCAAGGCGCTCGCGATGACGATGACGTGGAAGTGCGCGCTGATGGACCTGCCGTTCGGCGGCGCGAAGGGCGGCGTCGTCTGCGACCCGAGGCAGCTCTCCACGGGCGAGCTCGAGCGGATGACGCGCCGCTACACGTCGGAGATCGTGAACGAGATCGGGCCGGAGAAGGACATCCCGGCGCCGGACGTCGGCACGAACCCGGCCGTGATGGCGTGGATCTTCGACACGTACTCGATGAACCAGGGCTACTCGGTGCTCGGCGTCGTCACCGGCAAGCCGCTCGCGATCGGCGGCTCGCTCGGCCGCGCGGAGGCGACCGCGCGCGGCGCCGTCTTCTGCCTCGCAGGAGGCGCTGAAGCGCTCCGGCCGGCCGGTCGAGGGGCTGACCGTCGCCGTGCAGGGCTTCGGCAACGTCGGCTCGCGGCTTCGCGCGCTTCGCGGCCGAGCTCGGCGCGACCGTCGTCGCGATCTCGGACTCCTCGGGCGGCGTCCACGACCCGGGCGGGCTCGACGTCGAGGCCGCGCTCGCGCACAAGCGCGCCGGCGGCCAGCTCGCCGAGCTCGACGGGGGCGAGCCGATCTCGAACGACGAGCTGCTGCTGCTCGACTGCGACGTGCTCGCGCCGTGCGCGCTCGAGCAGGCGATCACGGCGGAGAACGCCGACCGCGTGCGCGCGCGGATCGTCCTCGAGGGCGCGAACGGGCCGACGACGCCCGCCGCCGACGAGATCCTCGAGGACGCACGGCGTCGTCGTCCTCCCCGACATCCTCGTCGAACGCGGGCGGCGTCGTCGTCTCGTACTTCGAGTGGGTGCAGGGCCTCCAGGAGTACTTCTGGAAGGAGGACGAGGTGAACGCGCGGCTGCACGGGATCGTCGCCCGCGCGTTCGGCGAGACCTGGGCGCTGCACGAGTCGCGCTCGCTCTCGATGCGGATGGCCGCGTACGGCCTCGGCGTCGAGCGCGTCGCCGAGGCCGCGACGATCCGCGGCCTCTATCCGTGACGGCGTGACGCGGGTCGCGCTGTACTTCGCCGCGGGACTGCTCGCTCTGCGGGCCGGTGCACGACCTGCTCGAGCGGCTGCGCGGCGAGCTCGCGTTCGAGCTCGAGGAGGTCGACATCACCGGCGTCGCCCGAGCTCGAGCTCCGGTACCGGGCGTGGCTGCCGGTGGTCGAGGTCGACGGGCGGCGCGCGTTCGTCTTCGCGTCGACGAGGACGAGCTGCGCGAGCCCGGATCGGTGGTTCGCCCGCATAGCTTGTGCGTCTGATGCACAATCTGTCGATGGCGAGCGTCGGCGACGAGCTGCGGGTGGCGGAGAGCAACAGGCTCGGCGTCGGCGTCGCGGCGCGGCTCTCGCGCTACCTGCAGGTGCTGACGCAGGCGCAAGAAGATGGGCAAGGACCGGATCTCGTCGCAGGAGATCGCGGACTACACGAACATCAACGCGACGCAGATCCGCCGCGACCTCTCGAACTTCGGCAGCTTCGGCAAGCGCGGCGTCGGCTACTCGATCGACGGCCTCATCGTCGAGATCCGCAAGATCCTGCGCACGCAGGGCCAGCACAACATCGCGCTCGTCGGCGCGGGCCGGCTCGGCCAGGCGATCGCCAGCTCGCCGATCTTCGCCGAGCACGGGATCGCGATCGCGGCGGTCTTCGACACCGACGTGCGCAAGCTCGGCACGCCGGTCTCGGGCGCCGAGGTCACCGACTACCGGCGGCTGAAGGACGTGATCCGCGAGAAGAACATCGTCGTCGGCGTCCTCGCCGTCCCGGCCGCGGCGGCGCAGCAGGCCGCCGACGACCTCGTCGACGCCGGCGTGCGGATCATCTTCAACTACTCCGAGGCGCTGCTCGACCTGCCCGAGGACGTGAGCGTGCACACGCTGAACCCGGCGGCCGAGCTCCTGCACGCGCTGTACTTCCACCTCACGTGACGCGGTAGCCTCGGTCCCCCGCGAGCCCCCGAATCCTGCCTCGTGGCACGGGCTACCTGCTCGCGGCGGCGGGACCGGGCTCGAACGTCTACACGCGGGCGCTCGCGCCGCGGGAGTGGAGCGCGCGCCGGGCACGACGTCACCGTCGTCTGCCAGGAGCCGCGGCCCGGAGGAGCACGACCTCGGCGGCGCGCGGGTCGTGCGGCCGGAGCTGCCGGGCGGCCTGCTGCCGGTGTTCGTGCTCGACCGCTACGAGGGGCTCGAGGCGCGGCTGCTCCAGGACTTCACCGAGGAGGAGTGCCGCCGGTACGTCGACGCGAACGCGGCCGCGCTGCGGGAGCTCGGGCCGGCCGACCTCGTGTTCGCGAACCACGTGCTGATGGGCGCGCCGGTCGGGGCCGCGAGCGGGATGCCGCTTCCGCGTGAAGGCGCACGGCTCCGAGCTCGAGTACTCGATGCGCGGGCGGCCGCGGCTCGAGGCGTGGGGGCGCGAGACGCTCGCGCGCGCCGAGGCGACGTTCGTCGGCTCGCGGCACATCCGCGAGGTGCTCCACGACGTCGTCGGCGGGATCGAGCCGGTGCTCGAGGTGCCGCCGGGCGTCGACGTCGACGCGTTCGCGCCGCAGCCGCGCGACGAGGCGCTCGCGGCGCTCCTCGACGAGGCCCGGCGCGACCCGCCGAACCCCGGCAACGCCGAGGAGCGCCTCCCGGACGAGGACAACGCCGCGCGGCTCGCCGACTTCCTCGCGGGCGACGGGCCGACCGTCGTCTACTTCGGGAAGCTGATCCGGAACAAGGGCGTCCACCTGCTCCTCGAGGCCGTGCGCGGGCTCGGCGCGCGGACGGTGATCGTCGGCTTCGGCGACTACCGCCGCGAGCTCGAGGCGATGGCCGCGCCGGGAACGCTCTTCACCGGGCCGCTCGAGCACCGGCACCTCGTCCACCTGCTCCCGCTCGCCGACGTCGCGGTCGTGCCGTCGATCTTCCCCGAGGCGTTCGGGATGGTCGCGGCCGAGGCCGCGGCGTGCGGCTGCCCGCCGCTCGTCGCGCGCCACTCGGGCCTCGCCGAGGTCGCCGAGGGGCTCGAGGCCGAGTACCCGCCGCAGCTCCGCGACCTGGCCGCGTTCGCGACCGGCGACGTCGCCGACCTGCGGGCGAAGCTGGCCGAGCTGCTCGCGCTCCCGCCCGGCGACCGTGACGCACTCCGGGCGGCGGCCCGCCGCGCGGCGGTCGAGCGCTGGTCGTGGGCGACGATCGCCACCCGGTTGCTGGAGCCGGTCCGGGGGTAGGGCGAGTCGTGGGCATCGACCGTCTCGTCGCGGCCGGGGCGCTCGTCGCGGCCGTCGCGACCGCACCGGCGCCGCCCGCCGCACCCGCGCTCGTCACGCAGGCGGAGTCGGGGAGGACCTACCGGCTCGCGCTGGGCCGGGAGACGACGCTGCGGCTCTCGAGCCGCTGGACCTGGAGCGAGCCCCGAGCGGGCCGGGGCTCGAGCTCACGCCGGTCGAGTACTTCGTCGACCCGGGCTTCAGCGAATGGCGAGTCCGCGGCGTGGCGCGCGGCGCGTTCACGATCCGGTCGCTCGGCACTCCGGGTTGCGGGGCGTGCGCGATCGCCGCGCGGCGCTTCGTCGTCACGATCCGCGTCACATAGACACCGCGTGCGTGGCCGCGAGGATCGCGCCGGCGACGCCGAGCGCGAGGAGCGTGCTCACGACGCCGCGGCGCAGCGCGAGGAGCGTGAACGCCGCGACCGCGAGGAAGACGAGCTGCCACCACTCGGCGAGGGCGAGCGCGAGCGGCACCGCCGAGCCGAGGATCGCGCCGACCGCCGCCGGGCCGGCGCCGTTCAGGAACGCGCGCAGCGTGCCGGTTCGCCCGCAGGGCCGCGAACGAGCGGCCGCCGGCGAGCACGAACGCGAACGACGGCGCGAACGCGACCGCCGCCGCGAGCAGCCCGCCGCGGATCCCGTCCGCGCCGTAGCCGACGGCCGCGACCGTGTGCACGACCGGGCCCGGCGTGATCTGGCCGAGCGCGACCGCGTTCAGGAACTGCGTGTCGGTCAGCCAGTGGTGGCGGTCGACGGCGTCCGCCTGCATCAGCGGCACGATCACGAAGCCGCCGCCGTACGAGAGCGCGCCCACCTTGAGGGCCGTCCACGCGAGCGCCCCGAGCCCGCCGGCCTGCGCCGCGAGGAGCGGGAGCGCGGCGACGAGCCGGCCCGGCCGCGAGACGGCGGCGATCTCGACGAGCCCGCAGCCGAGCAGCACGAGCACGAGGTACGGCCCGATCGTCGCCGCCGCGGCGCCGCCGGCGAGGGCGTACGCGACCCAGCGGAGCGTCGAGCGCGGCGCGCGCCCGGCTCGGCCCGGCGAGCGACAGGCCGGCCTGCACCGCGACCGCCGCGACGCCCGCACCGGCGCCCGCCGCCGCGCCGCTCACCCACAGCGGCGGCGAGCCTGCGAGGAACACGGCGGAGAGCGCGAGGATCAGGACGAGCCCCGGGACGACGAACGCGAGCCCGCCGACGATCGCGCCGGCCGCGCCGCGGAGCCGCCACGCGCAGTAGATCGCGAGCTGGGTCGAGGCCGGGCCGGGGAGGAGGTTGCACGCGGCGATCGCGTCCTCGAACTCGACCGGCGCGAGCCAGCCGCGCCGCTCGACGCAGAGGCTGCGGAGGAGCGCGATGTGAGACGGCGGCCCGCCGAACCCGATGCACCCGATCCGGCCCCATTCCGCCAGCACGACCGTCAGCGACGGCGCGGCGCGCGGCTCGTCCACGGCCGCGTATCCAACACGGTTTCGCGGCCGGCCGCCGGGTAACCTCCGCGCGATGGGCGAGGAACAACGGCTGCCGCCCGGGGAGCAGCTCGCCGCCGCCCGCGAGGCGTTCGAGGGCGGCACCGACTTCACCGTCGCGGTGGAGGAGGAGTTCGCGCTCGTCGATCCGCACACGCTCTCGCTCGTCAACCGCTTCGAGGACGTGCAGGCCGCCGCGAAGGGGAGCGACGTCGAGCCGCACCTCGTCGGCGAGCTGATCGCCTCGGAGGCCGAGGTGCGGACGGGGAAGTGCGCGGACTTCGGCGCCGCGGCGGCGACGATGGCGGTGCGGCGCGGCCAGCTCCAGGCGGTCGCGCGCGAGCTCGGCCTCCAGCTCGGCGCGACCGGCGCGCACCCGTGGGCGCGGTGGCAGGACCAGCGGATCATCGACACGCCGCACTACCGCCGCAACGACGAGCTCCTCCGCTACGTCGTGTGGCGCAACAACACCTTCGGCCTCCACGTCCACATCGGCATCCGCGGCGCCGACCGCGCGGTCGGCGTCTGCAACGCGCTGCGGCGGTTCCTGCCCGAGCTGCTCGCGCTCTCGGCGAGCTCGCCGTTCGCCGAGGACGTCAACACCGGCCTCCACTCGGCGCGCACCGAGATCTTCACGCGCATGTTCCCGCGCTGCGGGATCCCGGACGCGTACGACGGCTGGGCCGGCTTCGACGAGTACGTCGCGTTCCTCTACGCGACCGGCTCGATCACCGAGCACACGCAGCTCTGGTGGAGCGTGCGCCCGCACCTCGCGTACCCGACGGTCGAGATCCGGATCTGCGACGCGCAGCCCGACCTCGCCGAGGCGCAGTCGCTCGCCGCGCTCTCGTACGCGCTCGCCGCCCGGTGCGCGCGGGCGCTCGACGAGGGCGAGCCGCTGCCGGACCTGCCGAACCGGCTGCTCGAGGAGAACCTCTGGCGGGCGATCCGGTACGGCCTCCCCGGCGAGCTGATCGACTTCGACACCGGCGAGACGGTGCCCGCCCGCGCGCGGATCGAGCAGCTCGTCGAGTGGGTCGCGCCCGTCGCCGAGGAGATCGGCGCGGCGCCGTTCCTCGCCGTGCCGGCCGCGAACGCGACCGAGCGCCAGCTCGCCCGCTGGGCCGAGGGCGCCACGCTGCGCGAGATCTACGCCGAGCAGCTCGGCGCGGGAGAGCGCATTGGCTGACGCGGGGGAGCCCACGCCGGACGAGCTCCTCGAGCAGGTGCGCGGGTTGAAAGTCGGCCCGTACCTGTTCTCGACCGCCGCCACGCTCGCGTCGCTCGCGTACGCCAAGCTCGCGGCGGGCGAGCTCGACGAGCTGCGGCTCGCGATCGACGCGCTCCGCGCGCTCGTGCCGCTCCTCGCCGGGCAGCTCGAGGAACCGGCGCTCCGCGGCCTCGAGCAGGTGCTCGCGAACCTCCAGATCGCGTACGCCGACGCGGTTGCGTCGGCCCCCGACCGGGCGACGAACTAGAATCCCGCGCGCGCCGGGGCTCCTCGGCGTTCGACGTAAAAGGCACCGGGAGGAGAAGGATGAGTTGGTTCATGGACCACGCCGTGCTGCTGGCGCTCGTCTGCGCTGCGATCACGGTGGGTTACGGGTTGTGGCTGACGGCCTGGCTGCTGCGCCAGCCCGAGGGCAACGAGCGCATGCGCGAGATCTCCGGCGCCGTCCGCGAGGGCGCGTCCGCGTACCTGCGCCGCCAGTACATCACCATCGCGATGGTCGCGATCGTTCCGTTCATCCTGCTCGGCGTCTACAACAAGCTCGGCTGGGGGACCGCGTTCGGGTTCCTGATCGGCGCGCTGCTCTCGTCGGCCGCCGGCTTCATCGGGATGAACGTCGCCGTCCGCTCGAACTCGCGCACGGCGGAGGCCGCGAGGACAGGGCTCGCGCCAGCGCTGCAGGTCGCGTTCCGCGCCGGCTCCGTCACCGGCCTCCTCGTCGTCGGGCTCGCGCTCGGCGGCGTCGCCGGCTACTACTGGCTCCTCACCGCCGGGTTCGACGACACGCCGACGCAGGCGATCCACGCGCTCGTCGGGCTCGCGTTCGGCGGCTCGCTGATCTCGGTGTTCGCGCGGCTCGGCGGCGGCATCTACACGAAGGCCGCCGACGTCGGCGCCGACCTCGTCGGGAAGATCGAGGCCGGGATCCCCGAGGACGACCCGCGCAACCCGGCCGTGATCGCCGACAACGTCGGCGACAACGTCGGCGACTGCGCCGGCATGGCCGCCGACCTGTTCGAGACCTACGCCGTCACGGCCGTCGCGGTGATGCTGCTCGGCACCGAGGCGCACCTCACGGACAGCAAGCTCTACCTCTACCCGCTCGCGCTCGGGGCCGTCTCAGCGATCGCCTCGGTGCTCGGCACGTTCTTCGCGCGCCTCGGCGGCGGCGAGAACGCGGTCATCAACGCGCTCTACAAGGCCGTGATCGCGGCGACCGTCCTGTCGGCGATCGGCTTCATCCCGGTCACGAAGGGCTTCGTGAACGCTCGCTACGACTTCTGGCACCTCTACCTCCCGGCGATCATCGGCCTCGATCGTCACCTTCGCGCTCGATGGCGATCACCGAGTTCTACACGGGCACCCGCTGGAACCCGGTCAAGAAGATCGCGAAGGCGTCGCAGACCGGCCACGCGACGAACATCATCGAGGGCCTCGCCGTCGGCATGCAGGCGACCGCCCTGCCCGTGATCGTGATCGCGGCGGGCATCCTCGTCGCGAACCACATCGCGGGCCTGTACGGGATCGGCGTCGCGGTGATGGCGCAGCTCTCGATGACCGGCCTGATCGTCGCGCTCGACGCGTTCGGCCCGGTCACCGACAACGCCGGCGGGATCGCCGAGATGGCCGACCTGCCGGAGAGCGTGCGCACGATCACCGACCAGCTCGACGCGGTCGGCAACACGACGAAGGCGGTCACGAAGGGCTACGCGATCGGCTCGGCCGCGCTCGCCGCGCTCGTCCTCTTCGACTCGTACCGCACCGAGCTCGTGCAGCAGAGCGCCGGGCACCCGCTCGCGCTGATCAGGTTCGACCTCTCCGACGCGTGGGTCATCGCCGGCCTCTTCATCGGCGGACTGATGCCGTTCCTGTTCGCGTCGCTCGCGATGCAGGCGGTCGGCCGCGTCGGCGGCCAGGTGGTCGAGGAGGTGCGCCGCCAGTTCCGCGAGGATCCGGGGATCATGGCCGGCACCTCGCGGCCCGAGTACGGCCGCGCGATCGACATCGTCACGACCTCGGCGATCCGGTCGATGATGCTGCCGGCGCTGATCCCGATCGTGTTCCCGATCGTCGTCGGCGTGATCAACGCCCGCATGCTCGGCGGCCTCCTCGTCGGCACGATCGTCACCGGCCTCTTCCTCGCGATCGCGATGACCGCCGGCGGCGGCGCGTGGGACAACGCGAAGAAGATGATCGAGGACGGCCTCTACGGCGGCAAGGGCTCGCAGGCCCACCAGGCCGCGGTCACCGGCGACACCGTCGGCGACCCGTACAAGGACACGGCCGGCCCGGCGATCAACCCGATGATCAAGATCACGAACATCGTCGCGATCCTGATCATCCCGCTCCTCGTCTCGATCCACACGTAGAGCCCGGCTCACGCTCCGGGCCGCCGAACCTTCCAAGTGACGACTTGTCGCTTGCAGGGTCCGGCGGCCCGGAGTACGGGCGCGCGCCGCCGGGTCGCGCACTAGATTCCGCACGTGCCTCGCCGCCGTCGGCAGTCGCACGGTCTCGAGCGCGTCCTCGGGACGCCCGCGCTCTTCGCCACCGCATACGGGAACGTCGGCTCGTCGATCTACTACGCGCTCGGCGTCACCGCCGCGATCGCGCTCGGGCTGACGCCGCTCGTCTTCGTCATCTCCGGGCTGATCTTCGCCTGCACCGCCGCGACGCTACGCCGAGGGGACGGTGCTCTTCCCGGAGGCCGGCGGCTCGTCGAGCTTCGCGCGGCACGCCTTCAACGAGGTGATCTCGTTCGGGGCCGCGTGGGCGCAGATGCTCAACTACATCATCACGGTCGCCATCTCGGCGTTCTTCGTGCCGCACTACCTCTCGATCTTCTGGGGGCCGCTGCGGACGAACCCGTGGGACATCGTCGGCGGGATCGTCGTGGTCGTGATCCTCGTCGGCATCAACATCGTCGGGATCCAGGAGGCGGCGGCGCTGAACGTCTTCCTCGCCGTCGTCGACTTCGCGACCCAGCTCCTGCTCGTGATGCTCGGCTTCGTGCTCGTCTTCAGCCGCACATCCTCTCGGCGAACATCCACTGGGGCACCGCGCCGACGTGGTCGGCAGTTCGCGCTCGCGATCCCGGTGGCGATGATCGCGTACACCGGGATCGAGACCGTCTCGAACCTGGCCGAGGAGGCGCGCGACCCGCGGCGGAGCATCCCCGGCTCGATCCGGCTCGTCGCGATCGCCGTCTTCGCGATCTACTTCACGCTGCCGCTCGTCGCGCTCTCGGCGCTGCCGGTGCACAAGGACGCGGCCGGCGACTACGTGACGCGGCTCGGGCTCCATCCGCCGCGAGGGCTTCGAGAACGACCCGGTGCTCGGGATCGTCGAGAACCTCGGCCTGCACGGCGTTCGCTGCTCAGCGCCGCGAAGCTCTACGTCGGCGTCCTCGCCGCGACGATCCTCTTCATCGCCACGAACGCGGGCGTGATCGGCGCGTCGCGGATCACCTACTCGATGGCGAGCTACCGGCAGATCCCGGAGCGGTTCCGGCGGCTGCACCCGCGCTTCAAGACGCCGGTGCTCGCGCTCGTCGTCTTCGCCGGCGTGCTGCTCGATCCTCTTCATGCTGCCCGGCAACGTCGACTTCATCGGCCGGATGTACGCGTTCGGCGCGATGCTCTCGTTCACGGTCGCGCACGCGTCGGTGATCCAGATGCGCCGGAAGCCGCCGCCGGTCGAGGAGCCGTACCGCGTGCCGCCGAGCTGTGCGCGTCCGCGGCGTCGACTGGCCGCTCTTCGCGATCATCGGCGGAGCTCGGCACGGCCGCGGCGTGGCTCGTCGTCGTCGTCCAGGACGCGCCGACCCGGTACGCCGGGCTCGGCTGGCTCGCGATCGGGTTCGTCTTCTACTCGCTCTACCGGCGCCGGCTCGGGCGTGCCGCTGGCCGAGACGGTGCGCGCGCCGATCCAGCTCGGCCCGGCGATCGCGCTCGAGTACCGGCTGATCCTCGTCCCGGTCGTGTCGCGGGCCCGAGGGGCAGGAGTCGATCGACCTCGCCGCGACCGCTCGCCGCCGAGCGGGGCGCGACGATCGTCGCGCTCCGCGTGATCGTCGTCCCGATGGAGCTGCCGCTCGACGCGCGAGCTGCCCGAGCAGGAGCGCGAGGCCGACCGGCTGCTCGACGAGGCCCGGCAGACGGCCGAGATCGTACGGCGTGCGCATGATCGAGCGGCTCGTCCGCGCCCGCAACGCCGGGCGCGCGATCGTCGAGGAGGCCGAGCGGCGCCAGGCCGAGATCATCGTCCTCGGCGCGCCGCGCGGCCGACACCGCGCAGATCTTCGGCCACACTGTCGACTACGTGCTCAAGCACGCCCCCGTGCCGTGTGATGGTCGCCGCCGGCCAGCCAGGTCGCATGAGGGTGCTACCGGATCGCGACCGCGTGTCTTCTCGCTGACGCTGATCGGGCTCGGCGTCGCGATGCCGTGCGTCACGCTCGCCCGCGGCGGCGGCACGCTCGGGATCGTCCTCGGCGCCGCTGTTCGTCGCGGCCGGCGCCGGCCGGCTCTAGCGCAGCGCCTGTGGACGCGCCGCGCGTGACGAGTGGCGCGCAAGCTCCCGGGCCTGCGCCGCGAGCTCGACGCGCGCTCGCTCTTCTCGGTCGCCTACGGCGAGATCGCCTCCTCGATCTACTTCGCGCTCGGCGTCGTCGCGCTGCACGCGCTCGGCGTTCACGCCGCTCGTGCTGCTCGCGGCCGGCCTCGCTCTTCCTGCTCGTCTCGCTCTCGTACGCGGAAGGCGACGTCCGCGCTGCCCGAGACGGGCGGCGCCGCGACGTTCGTGCGGCGCGCCTTCAACGACCTCGCCGGCTTCATGACCGGCTGGGTGCTGTTCCTCGACTACCTGATCGTGATCGCGCTCTCGGCGCTCTTCATGCCGCACTACCTCGGCGGCGGCGCTCCAGGTCGACGGGCTCGACGCACAACCCGTGGGACGTCGTCGCCGGCGTCGGCGCGATCCCGCTCGTGGCCGGCGATCCGGCTCGTCCGCCGGCCGTCGCTCTACGCGATCGGGTTCCTCGTCCCGGCGCTCGACCTGCTCGACGCAGCTCGTGCTCGTCGTGCTCGGCTTCGTCCTCGTCTTCTCGACCGCACGCGCTCACGCACGGCACGTCGCTCGGCACCGCGCCGAGCTGGCACGTCGCTCGCGTTCGCGCTGCCGCTCGCGATGCTCGCGTACGCGGGCCTCGAGACGGTCGCGAACCTGGCCGAGGAGGCGCGCCGGCCGGGCGTCGACCTGCCGCGCTCGCTGTTCGCCGCGATCGGGACGGTCGTCGACCGTGTACGTCGCGATCGCGGTCGTCGCGCTCTCGGCGTTCCCGGGCCCGAAGACCGAGCTCGGGACGACGTGGCTCCGCGCGCCCCTCGTCGGCGTCGCGACCGAGATCGGCGACCAGCTCGCCGACGCCGCTCGGCGACGTGCTCCGCTTCTTCGTCGGCGCGAGCGGCGCGCTGATCCTGCTCGCCGCGTCACGACGTCGATCTCGCGGCTTCTCGCGGCTCGCGTACTCGCTCGGCGAGCACGGCCAGCTCCCGCGCGCGTTCGGCCGCCTCCACCGCCGGACGCTCGTCTCGCCGCAGGCGATCGTCAGCGCCGCGGTGATCTCGAGCGCGATCGTGATCGCGACGGCGTTCATCCACCACGAGGTGCGCTTCCTCGCGAGCGTGTTCTCGTTCGGCGTCCTGCTCGCGTTCACGGCCGCGCAGCTCGCGGTGATCAAGCTGCGGATCGTCGAGCCGGACCTGCCGCGGCCGTACCGCGCGCCGTTCAGCGTTCACCGTCGGCCGCGCCGAGATCCCGCTGCCGGCGGTCGTCGGCTCGATCGCTCACCTTCGCGTCTGGATCGATCTCGATGGTCACGCACCCGGGCGCGCGCTACGCCGGCCCCGCGTGGCTCCTCCTCGGCCTCGTCGTCTTCGTCGCCGTCCGTCGCTCGCACGGCGAGGGCCTGACGCAGCGCGTCGTCGTCGGCCGACGAGCATGCTCCCGCCGGACGTGCCGCACTTCCGGAGGATCCTCGTGCCGATGAAGCTCGGGATCATCGGCGAGGAGATGATCGCGACCGCGATCAAGCTCGCCGGCCGAGCACGGGAGCGACGGTCGAGGCGCTCCACGTCGTTCGCGTCCCGCTCGACCTCGCCGCTCGACGCGGAGCTCGACGACGCAGGAGGAGCAGGCGCGAGGCCGCGCTCGAGGAGGCGAGGCTGCTCGGCGCCGAGAACGGCGTCGAAGTGATCGGCACGACCGTCCGCGCGCGGGCGATCGGGCGGCGATCGTCGACCACGCGCGCGAGACGCGACGCCGACCTGATCGTCGTCGGCTCCTCGCCGCGCTGGCGCCGGCAGGCGCGCTTCTTCTCGCCGACCGTCGACTTCCTGCTCCGGACGGCGCCGTGCGAGGTCCTGATCGTCGCGTTCCCGCAGCAGCGTGCTCGACGAGGAGCTCGCCGAGGCATGAGAGCGCTCCCGCAGCTTGGACTCGGCTACTCTGAAGCCCGTGAAGGTGATCGTCGTCGGCTGCGGCCGCGTCGGCTCCGCTGTCGCCCTCGAATTGCGGCAAGCCGGCTGGGATGTCTCGGTGATCGACGAGCGCGAAGACGCGCTCGGGCGACTCGGCGACGACTGGCCCGGCGGCTTCTTCGTCGGCCACGGGATCGACCTCCGCTGCTGCGCGCCGCGGGGATCGAGGACGCCGACGCGGTCGTCGTCACGACCGACGGCGACAACACGAACATCGTGATCGGCCAGGTCGCCCAGAAGCTGTTCGACGTCCCCTCGGTCGTCGTCCGCGTCCTCGACCCGGCGCGCGCCGAGTTCTACACCTCGCGCGGCCTCAACGTCGTCTGCCCGACCTCGAGCGCGATCACAGACGCTCACCGAGGCCGTCCGCGCCTACGAGGGCGCGCTCGGGTAGCCGGCCATGTACCTCCTCATCGCAGGCGGCGGCAAGGTCGGCTCGAACCTCGCCCGCACGCTGATCCGCACCGGCCACGAGGTGACGCTGATCGAGCAGCGGCTCGCTGCCGAGTTCGACATGCTCGAGGCCGAGTTCGAGCACCAGGTGCACAAGGGCGACGCGACCGAGCTGTTCGTGCTCGAGCGCGCCGGGATCCAGCCGCCCGCCGGACATCGTCGTCGCCGTCGACCGGCGACGACGAGGACAACATCGTCATCTGCCAGCTCGCGCGCGAGCAGCTACGGCGTCGAGAAGGTGATCGCGCGCGTGAACGACCCGCGCAACCAGAGCTACTTCGACCTGCTCGGGATCACGCCGACGGTGTCGGCGACCCGGTCGATCATGGCGCTGATCGAGCACGAGGTGCCCGAGCACGGGCTGATCCACCTGCTCGAGCTGAAGCAGGAGAACCTCGAGATCGTCGAGGTCACCGTCGGCGACAAGTCCGACTGCGCCGGCAAGACGATCCGGCAGGTCGCGCTCCCGCTCGGCTCGCGCGCTGATCTCGGTCGTGCGCAACGGCAAGGCCGAGATCCCGGACGACGCGATGCAGCTCGAGCCCGGCGACTCCGTGCTCGCGATCCTCGAGCCCGGCAAGGAGGACGAGCTGCGCCGGGTGCTCGTCAAGGAGTAGGTCGATCGCCCGTCGGAGCGATCTCGCCGGCGGTGCTGGCCTGGGCGACCGCGCTCGTCGGCCTCGTCGCGATCGTGTCGGCCGCGACGCCGGAGTTGGCCGACCGCAGCCGGATCGTCCGCAGCGTCCTCTCGAACAGGGCGTCCCGGACTTCGCGCGGACGCTGACGCTCGCGTTCGGGATCGGCCTCCTGTGGCTCGCGCGCGGGCTCGCCCGCCGGAAGCGGCGGGCGTGGCAGCTCGCGGTCGTGCTCGTGCTCGCGACCGCGGTCACGCACCTCGCGAAGGGCCTCGACTTCGAGGAGGCGACGGGCTCGCTGGTCCTCCTCGTCGGGCTGCTGCTGGCGCGGCGGGAGTTCGTCGCCCCCGGTGACCCCGCGGCGGTGCTGGCCGCTGCTCCAGGTCGCGCTGGCGCTCGCGGTCGTCGTGCCGATCTCGGTGCTGCACTTCTACGGCGAGGTCGCGTACTCCGACCGCATCGACGACGCGCTGCTGATCCTGATCGGCGCGCTCGCGCTTCGCGCGCTCGTGCTCTGGCTGCGGCCGCTGGCCGAGCGGGCGCGGCACCTTCCGGCCGAGCGGCGCCGCGCCGAGCAGCTCGTGCGCGAGCACGGCAGCGACAGCCTCGCGTACTTCGCGCTGCGGCGCGACAAGTCGACGTTCTTCTCCGCGAGCGGCCACTCGTTCCTCGCCTACCGCGTGATCGGCCGGGACGGCGATCGTCGCCGGCGATCCGATCGGCGACCCGGCCGAGCGGCGCGAGCTGTCGCCGAGTTCCGCCGCGATCGCGCACGCGAAGGCCTGGCGCGTCGCGATCGCCGGCGCGAGCGCCGAGGCGCTGCCCGACTACGCCGAGCTCGGTTTCAAGTCGATCTACCTCGGCGACGAGGCGTACGTCGAGCCCGGCCTCGTTCTCGCTCGACGGCCGCCAGATCCGCAAGGTGCGCCAGTCGGTCTCGCGGCTCGAGAAGGCCGGCTACCGCTTCGAGCTGCTCCGCCCGGACGAGATCGACGACGAGCTGCGCGACGAGCTCCGCGCCGTCTCGGACGAGTGGCGCGGGAGCTGGCCCGAGCGCGGCTTCACGATGGCGATGGACGCGCTCTTCGCCTACCCCGACACGCTCGTCGCGTTCGCGACCGGCGCCGGACGGCCGCGTCGGCGGCTTCCTCCAGCTCGTCCCGACGCCCGCGTGCGGCGGGTACTCGCTCGCCTCGATGCGCCGCCGCCGCGACGTGCCCGAACGGCCTGATGGAGTTCCTGATCGTGGAGACGATCGCCTGGGCGCGCCGCGAGGGCGTGACGCGAGGTCTCGCTCAACTTCTCGGTGTTCGCGGAGTACCTGCGCGCCGACGGCGGGCTCCTGCGCGCGGTGCTGCTCCGGCTCGACCGGCTCTTCCAGCTCGAGCGGCTGCACAGCTTCAACCGCAAGTTCTTCCCGTCACTGGCGGCGGCGCTACTTCTGCTTCGAGCGCTGGACCGACCTGCCGCTCGCCGGGCTCGCGTACCTGCACGCCGAGTCGCTGCTCACGCCGCCCGGGCCCGTGGGCGCGCTCGTCCGACCTCGCCGCGCGATGAGGCGCCGCTCGCCGTCCTCGCAGCGTTCGCGCGTCGCCGCCGGTCGTGCTCGGCGGGCGGCGCGACCGCGGCGACGCCGACCGGGACCGACTGGCCGATGTTCATTTCGACGTCGCGCGCCACGGCGTCGGGCCGGCGGCGACCGGGATCACCGCCGCGAACGTCGGCACGGCTGCACCAGCCAGATCGTCCAGCTCGACGGCACGGTCGACTCGGCGCCGATCTACCTCCACGACGTGAAGGTCGAAGCGGCGAGGTCCACGACGTCTTCTTCGTGACGACGACCTACGGCAAGACGGAGGCGATCGACGCGGCGAGCGGCAGCGGTCGCTCTGGCGCTACACGCCGGCCTCGCTACGGCTCGTACGCCGGCATCGGCGCAGATCACGACGATGACGCCGGTCGCCGATCCCGGCCGCGCGGCGATCTACGCCGGCGAGCCGGACGGGCGGATCGTCAAGCTCTCGGTCGCGACCGGCAAGCTGCTCTGGTCGACCGCGATCACGCGCGACCCGACGCACGAGAAGCTCGCCGGCTCGCTCAACTACTCGCGAGCGGCCACGTGCTCGCCGCGACCGACGGCTACATCGGCGACGCGCCGCCGTACCAGGGCCACGTCGTCTCGCTCGACCCGGCGAACGGCCGCATCGTCGCGCGTCTGGAACTCGCTCTGCTCGGACCGGCACACGAGCTCATCCAGCCGTCGACGTGCGACGCGAGCGACTCGGCGATCTGGGGCCGCTCGGCGCCGGTCGTCGACCCGGCGACGCGGCGACATCCTCGTCGCGACCGGGAACGCGCCCGTGGAACGGAAGCACGAACTGGGGCGACAGCGTCGCTCGTCCTCTCGCCGCGACGCGAAGCGGCTGCTGAAGCACTGGACGCCGGCGAACCAGGCCGAGCTGAACGACCAGGACCTCGACCTCGGCTCGACGGCGCCGGCGCTGCTCAGCGGCGGCTACTTCGTGCAGGGCGGCAAGGACGGCGAGCTGCGCCTCCTCTCGCTCTCGCGGCTGGCCGGCGCGAACGCGACGCACGGGCGGCGAGCTGCAGACGGTCCCGACGCCCGGGCAGCGCGAAGCTCTTCGCCGAGCCGGCGGTGTGGCAGGGCACGTGGGTCTTCGTCTCCGACGACGCCGGCACCGCAGGCGTGGCGCCTGCACGGCGGGCGCCTCCAGTCCGTGTGGTCGAACGGCAACGCGCGGCACGAGCCCGGTCGTCGCCGGCGGCCTGCTCTACGTCGCAGGCGACCGGCGGGATCCGCGTGTACCAGCCGGCGACGGGCCGGCAGATCGCCGACCTGCCGGTCGGCGACGTGCACTGGGAGAGCCCGATCGTCGCCGACGGCCGGTCGCGGCCGACCGAGGGCAACTCGAACGACCACGCCACGAGCGGCGTGCTCGACATCTACCGGGCGGGCTGAGTCCTCCGCTCGGGCCGATTTCGAGGCGGCCCGCTCAGCCGGTGCGGCGGCGGCGCACCTGGGGGCCCTGCTGGCCGAGGGCCGCGTACGCGAGAGCCTGCAGCGACTCGTTCAGGTTCCGCAGCTCGTGCGCGATCACGGTGAGCTCCTCGCGCGACTCCTGGCGGCGGTTGAAGCGCGTGAGCTCCTCGGCGATCCGGTCGAGGCGCTCGAGGATCGCCTCGAGCTGGCGGTCGGTGACCGGCCCGTCCGCGCTCATGCGCCCGGGCGGCGCGTCGCACGCCTCACGCCGAAGGTGCCGACGAGCCACACGGCCGCGAACACGGCGGCGACCGTCGCCGACAGACCGTCCGCGACGACGCTTGCGACGAAGCCGGCCAGGAGGATCACGCTCCCGACCCACCACAGCGTCCAGAGCGCGACCACGAACGCCGCTCGCCGGGTCGCCCGCCACGCGTTCTCCAGGCCGGGACGGACGCGGGGCAGGTCGGCGAGCGCGCCGCGGAGGTCGCCGTCGCGTCGTGCCGTCAGCGCCCTCTCCAGCCGCGCCGACAGCTCCTCGACCGACAGCCGCCCCGACACGAAGTGCCGCCCGAGCAGCTCGGTCGCCCGTTCGCGCTCCCGGTCGCCGATCAGCGCCATCCCGGCGGATGGTAGACGCCCGTCACGCGTCGCCTCCGCTCCGGAGCCACCAGGCCCACGTGAGCAGCGCGAGCCCGCCCGCGAGGCACAGGCCGCCGATCACGGCCCACACGGCCCGCCCGCTCATGAACGAGCCGCCGATCAGGTTCGTCCCCTGCGCGACCCACACGATCCCGACCACGCAGAGGAGCACTCCGAGGAGCGCGCGGCCCCACACGTCAGCCGGTCCCGTCGAGGTCGGCGACCGTACGCGCGACCCGCGTGTCCGGGCCGAGCCGGGCGAGGAGGCGGTCGAGCGCGCCCGGGCCCGCTTCGAGCGCCTCGATCCGGCGCTCCGCGCCGAGGTGGGCGACCGCGATCCGCGCCAGCTCCTCGGGCGCGTCGGTGAAGACGCCGAGCCGGACGCCGTCGGCCTGGAGGCGTCGGAGCGCGGCGGTCGCACGCGCGTCCGGGCGCAGGTACACGGGCGCGTGATCCTCGGCGAAGCGCTCGAGCAGCGCACGCCAGTTCGGCAGCTCCTCGTCGAGCCTCGCCGGGTCGACGTGAGCGCGGCGCGAGACGTCCTCGAGCCACGCGTCCCACAGCGGGCGCGTGTCGCCGAGGACGCCGTCGAGCTCGAGCGCGATCGAGGCCATGCGCCGATGCTAGAGCGACCGCGCGTTCACGGCCCGGACGTACGGCGCGCCGTCGTGCCACTCGACCACGCTGATCCCGCCGTGGGTCTGGTCGAGGCGGAAGAGCGCGTCGAGCGGCATCGCGAGCGCGTCGGCCAGAACGGTGCGGATCGTGACCGCGTGGGCGAAGACCGCGACCGTCTCGCCGGCGTGCCCGGCGGCGATCCAGCGCACGGCGCGCACCGCGCGCTCCTGCAGGGCGGCGACGCTCTCGCCGCCGGGGAACGACACGTCCGCGGGCGCGCTCATCCACGAGAGCTCGGCCGGAAAGCGCTCGGCGATCTCGGCGACGGTCAGCCCCTCGAGCTCGCCGAAGTCGAGCTCGCGCAGGCCGTCGACCGCGACCGGGTCGAGGCCGAGTGCGCGCGCGAGCGGCGCGGCGGTGTCCAGTGCGCGGCGGAGCGGGCTCGAGTAGACGGCGACGATCGGCTCGGCCGCGAGTGCCTCGGCGATCCGCTCCGCGTGCGCGCGCCCCGTGTCCGAGAGCCCGACGTCGAGCCGTCCGAAGACGCGCTCGCGCATCGTCTCGTCCACCTCCGCGTGGCGGACGAGGAGCAGGCGCGCCGGGCTCACAGCAGCGCCGCCGCCGCGACGAGCACCGCGGTCTCCGTCAGCTCGGCCGCCGCGCCGAGCATGTCGCCGGTCGCGCCCCCGAGCCAGCGGCGGTAGAACGCGCCGAGCCCGGCGGCGACCGCGGCGGCGACCGCGACGAGGACGAATGCGTCCGGGACGCCGGCCGCGAACGCGAGCGCCGCGCCGATCGCGCACGCGGCCGCGGCCCGAAGCGGCCCGACCCGGAAGACCGCGCCCGCCCCGTCCTCGCGCACGCTCGGGAGCGACGCCGCGAGGGCGACGGGCACCGTTCGCGCGAGCGCGCCGGCGGCGAGCGCGTCCACGACGACTGTGCGGCCGTGCGGCGCGAGCGCGGCGAGCGCGCCCGCCTTCACGAGCAGGTCGAGCACGAGCGCGGCGGTCCCGTACGCGCCGGTCGCGTGGTCGCGCATCGCCTCGAGCGCCCGGCCCGGCGCGCCGAGCGCGTCGGCGGTGTCCGCCAGCCCGTCGAGGTGGAGCGCGCCCGTGAGCACCGCGCCGAGCGCGAGCGCGATCCCGGCGGCGACGAAGGCGGGGAGGACCTGCGCGAGCCCGAACGCGGCGCCGCCGACGACGGCTCCGATCCCGGCGCCGACGACCGGGAAGAGCACGGCGCCGCGCGCGACGTCGTCGCCGTCGAGCGCGACGCGCCGCGCGACCGGGATCCGCGTGAGGAAGGCCACCGCCGCGGCGGCGCCGCGCGTCGCGTCACCGGCCGGCATCGGTCACGCCGGCATCGTCGAAGCTGGCCATGTCGTTCAGGAGCGCGAGCGCGGAGCGGACGATCGGGATCGCGAGCGCGGCGCCGGTGCCCTCGCCGAGGCGGAGGCCGAGGTCGAGGAGCGGCTCGAGCCCGAGCGCGTCGAGCACGAGGGCGTGGCCCGGCTCGGGCGAGCGGTGCGACGCGATCATCGCGCCGACCGCGTCCGGCTCGATCCGCGCGGCGACGAGCGCGGCGGCGCCGGTGATGAAGCCGTCGAGCACGACCGGCACGCGCTGCGCCGCGCAGCCGAGCGCGACGCCGGCGAGGAGCGCGAGCTCGAAGCCGCCGAGCGCCGCGAGCACGCCGAGCGGATCGTCCGGGTCGACGGCGTTCGCCTCGAGCGCCCGCGAGACGACCGCGACCTTCCGCGCGAGCCCGGCGTCGTCGAGGCCGGTGCCGCGCCCGCACACCGCGGCGGGCTCAGCCGGGAGGAGCGCGGCGCAGAGCGCGCTCGCCGCGGTCGTGTTGCCGATCCCCATCTCGCCGAGGCCCACGAGCCCGATGCCGTCCGCGGCGAGCTCGGCCGCGAGCGCGGCGCCGTGCTCGATCCCGAGCGCGGCCGTCTCGCGTGCCATCGCCGGGCCGCGGGCGATGCTCGCCGTGCCCGGGCCGAGGCGGAGCGGGCGCACGGCGCCGTGCTCGACCGGCACCGCGACCCCGGCGTCGACGACGACGAGCCGCGCGCCGGCCTCCCGGGCGAGCACGTTGATCGCGGCGCCGCCGGCGGCGAAGTTCGCGACCATCTGCGCGGTCACCTCCTGCGGGTACGCGCTCACGCCCTCGGCCGCGACGCCGTGGTCGGCGGCCGCGACGACGATCGCCGCCTCGGGGCGCGCCGGCACCGCGACGCCCTCGAGCGCGGCGATCCGGACGGCGAGCTCCTCGAGCCGGCCGAGCGAGCCGCGCGGCTTCGTCTTCGCGTCGAACGCCCGCTGGGCCGCCGCGCCGGCGCCGGGCTCAGCCATCGACGAGCCTGAGCCCGCGGCCGGCGACGACGAGGAGCGCCTCGTCGGCGACCGCGACCCAGGTCTGGTTCACGTGGCCGAGCAGGTCGCGGTACGCGCGGCCGAGCGGCGTCGCCGGGACGATCCCGAGCCCGACCTCGTTCGTGACCGCGATCGTCGTCTCCGGGCGCCCGGCCGCTGCGGCCGCCGCCGCGAGCGCCTCGCGCCGGATCGTCTCGACCGGCTCGTGCTCGATCAGGTTCGCGATCCACAGCGAGAGGCAGTCGACGACGAGGCAGCTCCCGTCCGGCGCGTCGGTGACGGCGTCGAGCAGCCGCCGCGGCTCCTCGACCGTCGTCCAGTCCGGCGGCCGCTCCTCGCGGTGCAGCTCGATCCGCGCCGCCATCTCCTCGTCGCCCGGCTCGCCGGTCGCGACGAAGACGACCGGCGCGCCCGACGCCGCCGCCAGCCGCACCGCGAGCCGCGACTTCCCGCTCCGTGCGCCGCCGAGGAGGACGACGAGGCTCACCGCGGCTCGCGCCTCGGCACGACGGCGACCGGGACGCCGTCGTCGCGATAGACGCGGACGCTCGCGCCGTAGTGCTCGGCGATCAGCGCCTCGGTCACGATCTCGTCCGCCGGCCCGGTCGCGACCGGCGCGCCCTCCGAGAGCAGGAGGAGCCGGTCGGCGTACTGCGCCGCGAGCGTGAGCTCGTGCATCGCCGAGACGACCGTGAGCCCGACCTGCTCGCGCAGCCCGGCGACGAGCTCGAGTGCCTGCTGCTGGCGGCCGAGGTCGAGCGCCGTCGTCGGCTCGTCGAGCAGGAGCAGCGGCGCCTCCTGCGCGAGCGCCCGCGCGAGCACGGCCCGCTGGCGCTCGCCGCCCGAGAGCGTCCGCAGCGGCCGGGCCGCGAACGGCACGAGGTCGAGGAGCGCGAGCACGCGGTCGGCGACCTCGTGGTCGTTCGCCGACTCCGACCCGAACGGCCCGATGTGCGGCGTCCGGCCGAGGAGGACGTACTCGCGCACGCGCATCTCCGGCGGCAGCAGCGGCGACTGCGGCACGAGCGCGAGCCGGCGCGCGAGCTCCCGCTGCGAGAGCCCGGAGACCGGCTCGCCGTCGAGCTCGATCGAGCCGCCGAACGGGGCGAGCCCCGCGATCGCGCGCAGGAGCGTGCTCTTGCCGGCGCCGTTCGGGCCGATCAGCGTCAGCCACTCGCCGGGCGCGACGTCCAGCCACACGCCGTCGACGACGCGCCGGCCGCCGAGCTCGACGAAAACGTCGCTCAGCATCAGCGCCGTCACGTGAAGCTCCGGCTGGTCCGCAGGATCACCGCGAAGAACGGCGCGCCGAAGAACGCGGTCACGACGCCGATCGGCACCTCGGCCGGTGACATCGCCGTCCGCGCGACGACGTCCGCGAGCACGAGGAAGCCGGCGCCGACGAGCACCGAGAGCGGCAGGATCAGCCGGTAGCTCGGGCCGAGCACGAGCCGGATCGCGTGCGGGACGATGATCCCGACGAAGCCGATCAGCCCGCTCACGGCGACGGCGGCCGCGGTGCCGACGGTCGCGAAGACGACGATCGAGAGGCGTGTGCGGCGGACGTTCACGCCGAGGCTCGCGGCCTCCTCGTCGCCGACGCTGAGCACGTCGAGCGTGCGCCGGTGGAGCAGGATCACGACCGTGCTCAGCGCGATGTACGGCGCGACGAGCGCGACCTCGTGCCAGCCGGACGTGTCGAGGCTGCCGAGGATCCAGCTGTAGACCTCCTGCAGCGACTGCGAGTGCTGCTGCTGGACGAAGGTCTGCACGGCGGTGAGGAAGCACGCGGTCGTGACGCCGGCGAGGATCAGCGCCGCCGGGCTCCGCCCGCCGCCGCCGGAGACGCCGAGCGCGTACGCGCACACGACGCCGAGCGCGCCGCCGAGGAACGCCGCGAGCGGGATCAGGTCGTAGCTCTGGACCGCGCCGTTCGCGTACGCGATCGCGATCGTCGCGCCGAGCCCGGCGCCGGCCGCGATCCCGAGCAGGTACGGGTCGGCGAGCGGGTTGCGGAACACGCCCTGGTACGCGCCGCCCGCGAGCGCGAGCATCCCGCCGACGAGCGCGCCGAGCACGACCCGCGGGGCCCGGAGCTGCCAGACGACGGCGGAGTCGGGCCCGGAGAGATGCGAGTGGACGCCGAGGAACGGCACGTGCGAGAGCGCCGAGCCGGCGATCGCCGCCGGCCCCACGTGGACGGGGCCGACCAGCAGGCCGGCGGCGAGGCTCACGAGCAGGAACAGCACCGCGCCGAGGATCGCGAGCAGCGTCCGCGACGGCGCGCGGACGGCGGCCGCGACCCTCGCGCGCGG
Organism: uncultured Actinomycetes bacterium; assembly: GCA_963729135.1. Classification (GTDB taxonomy): domain Bacteria; phylum Actinomycetota; class Thermoleophilia; order Gaiellales; family Gaiellaceae; genus PALSA-600. The sequence continues at coordinate 16,493 of CAVSMT010000016.1, read as the reverse complement.
CGCCGCGATCACCCCGCGGCCGCCCGCGCCGCCGCGGCGACGTCCCGCATGAACGTCACGATCCGCGGTCCCCAGCGCGAGGCGATGTCGTCGTTCACGGCCACGACGGCCTTCCGCTTCACGGCCGCGATCGTGGCCCACCCCGGCCGCGCCCTCGACCTTCGCGGGCGTCTGCCCGCAGCACACGCTGTCGGCGAGCACGATCAGGTCGGGGCTCGCGGCGACGATGTACTCCGCCGACAGCTTCGGGTAGCCCGAGCCCGCGCCCTGTCGCCGCGTCGGCGATGTCCTTCAGCCCGAGCAGCTTGTAGATCTGGCCGATGAACGTCGTCGACGTGACCGAGTAGTAGTCCGGGCTCGAGCTCGTGGTACACCGTGAGCCCCTTCGCGCCCGCCGGGAGCGAGCCGACGATCGAGCTCATCTGACCCCGCAGGCCGGCCACGAGGCGCGCCGCCGCCGCCTCGTGACCGGTCGCGGCGCCGAGCTGCCGGATCTGCGCGTACGCGCCCGCGAGGTTCGCGGCCGCCGGCTCGAGGAGGACCGGGATCTTCAGCTGCTCGAGCGACTTCACCAGCCCGCCGGTGTCGTACGAGGTGACGACGAGGTCGGGCTGGTAGCCGGCGATCGCCTCGACGTTCGGCGTGTAGCCGGAGAGCTTCGTCTTCGGCGCGCGCGCGGGGTAGTCGGACTGGTCGTCGACCGCGACGACCTGCGGGCCGGCGCCGATGGCGAACAGATCCTCGGTCGCGGTCGGGGAGAGCGAGACGATCCGCACCGGCTTCTGCGCGAGCGTGACCGTCCCGTTCGCGGCGTGGATCGTGACCGGATACGCCGCGGTTCGCGCCGACGCGGCCGGGAGCACGGCGAGCCCGAGCACAAGGCCGAAGAGGCCGATCTTCCTGCGTGTGACCATAAAAAACCTCCGCTTCGTGAGCGGAGGGAGGTGGCCCGGCGGCGCGAGCCGCTCGAACCGCCCTTCCTCCGAGGGCTGACGTTCGTCGGCGTGGGCAGGCGACCTGGCTCGTCCCCCGAGGGGAGGCATCACAGTTGCGGGACAGCGCCGGGTTCGCACCGGCTTCGCTGCTACCGCGCCGGCCGGGGATATGTGCCCGGCGCGGCGAGGATACCGCATACTCCCGGACGTGCTCGGCGCGATCCTGACCATCGGGAACGAGGTCGTCTCGGGCGACGTCGCGAACACGAACGCGGCCTGGCTCGCCCGCCGGCTCGAGTCGCTCGGCGTCCGCGTCGTCCTCGCCGCCGCCGTCCCCGACGAGATCGAGACGGTCGCCGACGTCGTCAACCGCGAGCGCGCGCGCGTCGATCGGCTGATCGTCACCGGCGGCCTCGGCGGCACGCCGGACGACCTCACGCGCGAGGCGCTCGCCGCCGCCTTCGGGGTCCCGCAGCAGTCCGTCCCCGAGCTCGCGGCCGACCTCCGCGCGCGCTTTCCGCGCCATCCCGACTACGCCGCGCGCTGGGCGCAGCTCCCGGCCGGCAGCCGCCCGCTCACGAACCCGAAGGGCGGAGCGCCCGGCTTCCGGATCGAGAACGTGTGGGTGCTCCCGGGCCTCCCGGCGGAGATGGAGGCGATGTTCGACCACTACGCCGACGAGCTCCGCGGCGAGCACCCGATCGCGGCGTGGCGCCGCGCGTACCCGACGCGCGAGAGCGAGATCGTCACCCTCCTCGCGGGCGCGACCGTCCGCTGGCCCGAGGTCCGTATCGGCTCGTACCCGCGCTTCCTTCCGGACGGCCCCGAGGTCGAGATCGTGCTCAAGTCGGCCGACGAGAAGGCGCTCGCCGCGGCCGTCGCATGGCTCGAACCGCAGCTCGCGGGCGTCGCGGGACCGTAGGCCGGAGCGCGCCGCTCCGGCCGTTCGGGTCAGACGTTCCGCTCCTCGTGACCGGGCCGGCGATCGTGGTGGGCGAGAAGTCGCCGGACGCGGGCTAGACCCGCTTCGTGTCGCGCCGGTAGGCGCGGCGCGGCGAGCGCCGTCGCCGCGACCGTCCACACGCCGACGACGAGCCAGCCGCGGGCGCCCCAGCTCGCGCCGCCGAGGGCGACGTGGCTCGCCTGCACGAGCCAGTACGACGGCAGCGCCTGCGCGATGTCGAGCATCACGCCGCCCGTGATCGGGAACCACGTGCCGCCGAGGATCGCGAGCAGCGCGACGCCGCCGCCGATCACCGGCCCGACCGAGTCCGCGGTGAAGAGGTGCCCGACGAGGATCCCGAGCGCCGCGAACGGGACGAGCCCGACGAGCATCAGCGCGGTCATCTCCGCCCACTGGTGGGCGCTGAGCCTGACGCCGAGCGCGGTCCCGCAGAGGAAGAGGAGGGCGAGGCTCGTCGAGCGCGACGAGGTACCCGGTCACCACCTTCGCGCGGAAGTACGTGCGCGTCGGGAGCGGCGTGATCCGCAGCTGCCGGTTCCAGCCGGTCGTCCGCTCGCCCGCGATCCGGGCGCCGGCCGAGAGCATCGCGTTCATCGTCCCGAACGCGGCGAGCCCGACCATGTAGTAGAGCGGCGCGGAGATCCCCGTCCCGCCGAGGCTGTCGATCCCCCGGTTCGGCCCGGCGATCAGGAGGTAGAGCACGACGCGGGAACCCGAGCGAGAGCACGAAGAAGCGCCGGTTCCGGAAGCGTGCGCAGCAGCTCGTAGCGGACGTACGTCGCCTGTTTCACGCGGCCTCCTCGACGTCGTCGCCGCCCGTCAGCTCGAGGAACGCCTCCTCGAGGCCGGCGCCGTGGATCTCGATGTCGCGCGCCTCGGGGAAGCCGGCGAGGAGCGCGCGGATCGCCGCGTCGGAGTCCGAGCAAGCCAGCAGGATCGCCTCGCCGTGCCGCTCGGCCCGCGTGACGCCGGGCAGGCTCTCGAGCGCGCGCGGGTCGGCCGCCGGTAGCGTCGCCCGGATCGTCCGCACGCCGACCATCGCCTTGATCTCGGTCGGCGGCCCGTCGGCGACGACGTTCCCGTGCGCCATCAGCACGACCCGGTCGGCGTACGCGTCCGCCTCCTCGAGGTAGTGCGTCGCGAAGAGCACCGTCTTGCCGCGCGCGGCGAACTCGCGCATCGTCGCCCAGAAGCTCCGCCGCCCCTCGACGTCCATCGCGACGGTCGGCTCGTCGAGCACGAGCAGGGCCGGGTCGCCGACGAGCGCGACCGCGAACCGCACCCGCTGCGTCTGGCCGCCGGAGAGCTTCTGCGTGAGCTGGTCGGCGATCGCGGCGAGCCCGGTCAGCTCGAGCACCTCGCCGACCGGGAACGGGTGCGGGTACAGCGCCGCCATCATCGCCACGAGCTCGCGCACGCGGAGGTCGCGGATCAGGCCGCCGGTCTGGAGCATCGCGCCGACCGAGCCCGAGGCGACCGCGTCGCCCGGGCTCGATCCGAACACCGAGACCGAGCCGGCGTCGGGCTCGAGCAGCCCGAGCAGCATGTCGATCGTGGTCGACTTGCCCGCGCCGTTCGGGCCCAGGAACGCGACCGTCTCGCCGCGCTCGATCGCGACGTCGATCCCGCGCACCGCGCGGACGTGCCCGAACGACTTCGCGAGGCCCGCGAGCTCGATCTCGTCGGAGCCGGCCATCGCTCTCCCGTTCCCGCCTCCGCGGAAACTACGCGCCGCCCACCTTCGCGACGACCGCGTCGAACTCGTCGCGCGAGAACGCCCGCAGCGTGGTCGTGCGCACGTTCCCGGCCGAGCCGATCCGCAGCAGCGACGCCGCGAGCGCCGCGTCGTCCGGCGCGTCGACGATCAGGACGACGTCGTACGAGCCGATCGTCCAGTAGACGTCCTTCAGCTCGACGCCGAGCTTCTCCATCTCCTCGCGCCCCGCCTCGACGCGTGCGGGCGAGTCCTCGAAGGCCTTGACGCCCTCCTCCGTCCAGTTCATGAGCACGACGTGCCTCGCCATCTCGCTCTCCTCCTTGGTGGGTGACGCGAGGACTCTACGGCGGGCCCGCCCGCGAGACGAGTGATTTCGAACGTGGGTGCTCGCAGGGAGGGCATTCGCCGTGTGCAGGCCCCCAGCCGGGGGCACCCACGTCGGAATCGATCGTCTAGCCTAGGCCGGGTGCCGCTCACCGAGCCAGAGACCTACCTCGCGGAGCTCAACGAGGCGCAGCGGCAGGCGGTCACGACCACCGAGGGGCCGCTGCTCGTGGTCGCCGGCGCGGGCTCCGGGAAGACGCGCGTGCTCACCTACCGCGTCGCGCACCTGCTCGTCGCGTGCGGGGTCGAGCCGAACGAGATCCTCGCGATCACGTTCACGAACAAGGCCGCGGGCGAGATGCGCGAGCGGATCGAGGGCACCCTCGGCCCGGTCGCGCGCGCGATCTGGATCCTCACCTTCCACGCCGCGTGCGGCCGGATCCTCCGCCGCGAGGCCGAGCGCCTCGGCTACCGCTCGAACTTCACGATCTACGACCAGGCCGACCAGGTCCGCCTCGTCCGCCAGTGCCTCGAGGAGCTGGAGCGCGACCCGAAGCGCTTCGTCCCGCGCGGCATCCACACGCAGATCTCGAACGCGAAGAACCAGCTGATCGGCCCGGAGGAGTACGCGGCGCGCGTCGCGAGCTTCTACGACCAGACGGTCTCGGACGTCTACGGCCTCTACCAGCGCCGCCTCTTCGCGTCGAACGCGGTCGACTTCGACGACCTGCTGATGCTGACCGTCGACGTGCTGCAGCGGTTCCCCGAGGCGCAGGAGCGCTGGTCGAAGCGGTTCCGGTACGTGCTCGTGGACGAGTACCAGGACACGAACCACGCGCAGTACGTGCTGCTCCAACTGCTTGCCGGCGAGCACCGGAACCTCATGGTCGTGGGAGACCCGGATCAGAGCGTGTACGGCTTCAGAGGCGCCGACATCCGGAACATCCTCGAGTTCGAGCGCGACTTCCCGGGAACGCAGACGATCGCGCTCGAGCAGAACTACCGCTCCACGAACGCCATCCTCGGGCGCCGCGAACGCGGTGATCGAGCACAACCGCGAGCGGAAGGAGAAGCGGCTCTGGTCCGAGCTCGGCGAGGGCGAGCCGGTCCACGTCGTCGAGGTCGAGGACGAGCACTCGGAGGCGCGGTTCGTCGCCGCCGAGATCGCCGCGCTCGTCGCTGCCGGGTACGGCCGGCGCGAGATCGCGGTCGTGTACCGGACGAACGCGCAGAGCCGCGTGCTCGAGGACGTGCTCGTCCGGCAGGGCATCGACTACCAGGTGATCGGCGGGCCGCGGTTCTACGAGCGCGCCGAGGTCCGCGACGCGATCGCGTACCTGCAGGCGATCGACAACCCGTACGACGCCGTCTCGCTCGCGCGGATCGCGAACCGGCCGCGGCGCGGGCTCGGCGACACCTCGCTCGCGCGGCTCGCGACGTTCGCCGACGGCGAGGGGATCTCGCTGTGGGAGGCGCTCGGCCGCGCCGACGAGGCCGGGCTCGCGACCGCGTCGCTGCGGGCGGCGCAGTCGTTCCACGGCCTGCTGCAGTCGCTGATGGCGGGCGCGCTCGACATGACGCGTGAGCGAGGTCGTCGAGCGGATGCTCGAGCGCACCGACTACCGCGCGTACCTGCTCGCCGCGCACCCGAAGTGGGAGGCGGAGGGGAAGATCGAGAACCTCGAGGAGCTCGTCGGCGTCGCGCGCGAGTACGAGACGGCCGCCGACGAGCCGTCGCTCTCCGGCTTCCTGCAGGACATCTCGCTGTACTCCGACCAGGACGCGCTGCGCAACGACGACGACGCGGGCCAGGTCACGCTGATGACGCTGCACAACGCGAAGGGCCTCGAGTTCCGCGCCGTGTTCGCGCTCGGGCTCGAGGAGGGGATCTTCCCGCACTCGCGCTCGATCGAGGAGAACGCGATCGAGGAGGAGCGCCGCCTCTTCTACGTCGGCATGACGCGCGCGAAGGAGCGGCTGACGCTGACGCACGCGGCGCGCCGCTCGCTGTACGGCCGCAGCGAGGCGAACCTGCCGTCGCGGTTCCTCGACGAGCTGCCCGAGCAGGGCGTCGAGCGCGAGCGCCTCGCGCCGGCGTCGTGGTCGGGCTACGGCGCGCAGCCGGCGCGCCGCGAGTTCGCCCCGCGCGGCGGACGTGCCGGACCTCTCGACGGGCGACTCGGTCCGCCACCAGACGCTCGGCGCCGGCATCGTCACGAGGATCGAGCCCGACGGCGTCGTCACCGTCCGCTTCGAGGACGGCGGCGAGCGCCGGCTCATGCTCGAGTACGCGCCGCTCGAGCGGATCCCGGGATGAGCGTCGAGATCCGCCGCTGCGCCGACGTCGGCGAGCTCGAGCGCGCGGTGCTCGTGATCGGCCAGTACTTCGGAGCGGAGCCGGGCGGCGAGCTCGCCGAGCGGTTCGGCCGGCTGCTGGGGCCGGAGCGGATGCACGCCGCGTTCGACGGAGAGCTCGTCGTCGGCGGGGCCGGCGCGTTCCCGTTCTCGCTCTCCGTCCCGGGCGGTTCGGTCGCGTGCGCCGGCACGACCGTCGTCGGCGTCTCGCCGACACACCGGCGCCGCGGGGTGATGCGCGGGATGATGCGCGCGCACCTCGACGACGCGCACGAGCGCGGCGACCCGGTCGCGGCGCTGTGGGCGTCCGAGGAGACGATCTACGGGCGCTTCGGGTACGGCCGTGCGTCGTTCGCCGGCGAGGTCGCCGTGCCGAGGGAGCACGCGGCGTTCGCCACGCCGCTCGAGCGCGAGGGGACGGTCCGGCTCGTCGACGTGGCCGAGGCGCTCGACGTCCTGCCGCCGCTCTGGGACGCGCTCGCGCGCGACCGGCCCGGCGTCTTCTCCCGCTCGCGCGACTGGTGGGAGCACCGCGCGCTGATCGATCCGCCCGAACGGCGCCACGGCGCCGGCCCGAAGCGGATCGTCGTCCTCGACCTCGGCGGCGCGCCCGCGGGCTACGCGATCTACCGGCACCGGATGGAGTGGGGGTCGGGCCTCCCGGCGGGGCAGATCGTCGTCACCGAGGCGATCGCGGCCGGAACGCGCGCGTCGGCGGAGCTGTGGCGCTACCTCCTCGACGTCGACTGGGCGTCGACGATCACGGCCTCGCTCCTCCCGCCCGACCATCCGCTCGTGTTCCTGCTCGCGGAGCCGCGGCGGATGCGGTACCGGATGGGCGACGGCCTCTGGGTCCGCCTCGTCGACGTCGGCGCCGCGCTCGCCGCGCGGACGTACGCGGACGACGCCGACGTCGTCTTCGAGGTGCGCGACGCGTTCTGCCCGTGGAACGAGGGCCGCTGGTCGCGCGCGGGGCGGACGACCGCGCGGGCCGACCTCGCCCTCGACGTCGCGACCCTCGGATCCGCGTACCTCGGCGGCGTCGGCTTCGCCGCGCTCGCGCAGGGCGGGCTCGTCGAGGAGCTCACGCCCGGCGCGACCGAGCGCGCCGACGGCGCCTTCCGCCACGGGCGCCACCCGTGGTGCCCGGAGATCTTCTGACGAAAGGAGAGGTCGATGTGCCGCTGGCTCGCCTACTACGGAGCGCCGGTGCGGCTCGAGGAGCTGCTCTACCGGCCGACGCACTCCCTGATCGACCAGAGCCTGCACGCGCGGCTCGGCGTCGAGACGACGAACGGCGACGGGTTCGGGGTGGGGTGGTACGACGATCGCGAGACGCCGGCCATCTTCCACAGCGTCGAGCCCGCGTGGAACGACCGCAACCTGCGCGAGCTCGCAGGGCACGTCATCTCGCCGCTCGTGTTCGCGCACATCCGCGCCTCGACCGGGACGGCGATCCAGCAGACGAACTGCCACCCGTTCCGGTACGGCCGCTGGCTGTGGATGCACAACGGCTCGATCGCGGAGTTCCCGACGGTCAAGCGCGAGCTCACCCTCGCGGTCGACCCGGCGCTGTACCCGTCGATCGAGGGCTCGACCGACTCGGAGCTCTTCTTCTACCTCGCGCTCACCCTCGGCCTCGAGGATGACCCGCCGGGCGCGGTCGCGCGCGCGGTCGGCGTGATCGAGGCGACCGGCCGCCGCCTCGGCGTCGAGCACCCGATCCAGATGACGGTCGCGACGTCCGACGGCACGAGCATCTGGGGGTTCCGCTACTCGAGCGCGGGCAAGTCGCGGTCGCTCTACTTCTCGACCGACGTCGAGACGCTCCGGGCCCTGCACCCGGACGTGGAGATGCTCCGGGAGCTCTCGGTCGAGGCGCGCCTGATCGTCTCCGAGCCGCTCGGCGACCTCGAAGGCGCGTGGAACGAGGTCCCGGAGTCGAGCTACGGCGTCGTCCGACCGGGCCGAGACGAACTGGCCCCGTTCAGCCCGGAGCCGCCGTCGTAGCCGCGAGCGCACCGTCGACCGCAGGCTAAGATGCGCCGGCCAGGGCGGTTAGCTCAGTTGGGAGAGCACCAGCTCGACAAGCTGGGGGTCACTGGTTCGAGCCCAGTACCGCCCACTGGAGAAAGCCCTGGAAATAGGCCAAAAACGAGAGGGCGCCATGCGGCGCCCTCGGTCTTTTCGTGGTCGAGGTCTAGCGGAGGGTCTAGCGTTAGGCTCCGAAGCCGGCTTCGTCGAGCTTCTCGCCGATTCGCGGCGGCGGCTTCGTCGCTGATGCCGCCGTAGACGGTGGTCGGTGACCCGCGGGTTGGCGTGGCGGAGGAGCCGGGAGACCTCGTTGAGGGCGAGCGACTCGAACGCGAGGCCGGCGGCGCTGTGGCGGAGGTCGTGAAGGCCGACGGTCTGGCTCCTTCCGGTTGAGCCCGGCGGCCGTGGCGGCGGTCTGGACGGCGCGGAGGATGTTGCGGCGGCCGGGGAGTTGCCGTCGCGGGTCTGGAAGACGAGCGCGTCGGGCTGGATGAGCGTGAGGCCCTTGCGGCCTGTCGACTCCGGTGGCCTCGGAGCTCGCGCGCGAGGGCGGGGAGCAGGGGCACGTGTCGCGGCTCGCCTCCGTCTTGGTGCCCGGGACCGCGATCGTCGCGTTGTCGAAGTCGATGTCCGCCCAGGTCAGCGCGAGCGCCTCAGAGACGCGGAGGGCGGCGTAGAAGAGCGTCGCCGCCACCGGCCGGGACTCGTCGCTCATCTTGCCGAGCAGCGCCTCGACCTGGCGATCGTGAGGTACCGCGGCTCGGACTTCCGCTTCGCCGAGGGAAGGTCGCCGCGCTCGAGGTCGCGGATCGGGCTTCGGGTGATCGTGCCGTTGCGGACCGCGAAGCGCAGCGCGCCGGAGAGCGCGGCGACGGTGCCCCGGATCGTCGAGCCGCCGAGCTTCTCGCGCTTCATCCGGTCGATCAGGCTTCGCCGGATGTCGACGACCGTGAGGTCGGCGACCCGGGTCGCGGCCCGAGCAGCCGGAGCAGCGTGGTCTCGAGCCGCTGCTCGTAGAGGTCGACGGTCCGCGGCGCGAGCGTGCCGAGGCCGTCCCGCTCGTGGGCGAGGTAGGCGTCGACGAGCTCGCGGAGCGTGACGCTTCGGTCGGCGGGCCGGATCTCGCCGGTCTCGACCTTGCCGAGGATCTCGCGCACCTGCCGCTTGGCCTCGGTGACGTTGCGGGCGTCGAGCCGCTTCATGATCCAGCGGCCCGTGCCGGGGTCGCGGTAGCCGATCTCGTACCGGCCGGACGCGATGTGGCGGTAGAGGTTCTTGCTGATCGTCTCGCGGACGCGGGGTTTCGCGGTCGGCGGGACCTGGGAGACTTCACTCACTCTCGGCACCTCCGTGTGTCGAGGGTCACGGCCTCGGGTGGCTCCAACCGCGCCGAGGCCATCTACTGAAGAGCACCAGGGTAGCTGGCCTGGGGAACTCATCGCTTCCGCCGTATGGGGGTTCTGGGCGCATCGATCGGTCGAGTTCGTCGCGGTGGAAGCGGAGCCGGCCGGCGCCGTCGCGGTGGGCAGGGACCAGCCCTTCGCGGACACGGAGGCGGAGCGCGTTCTCGCTGATCCCGAGGTAGGCGGCGGCGTGTTTGGTGTCGAGCCACGGTGTGCGCTGAACCCGGACAGTTCTTCCCGCACGAGTTCAGGCAGCTGCCGCTCGACAATGCCCCGATCGTCGTCGAAGCTCCCAGCGCGACGTCCGAGAGAACGGCGGCGAGGAAGTCCGGAACAGGAGCGGGTCGCCTCCGAGTCGGCGCGACCGTTTGTCAGCGGACGGTCGCTCCGAGTGTCCGCCTGCGCTCGCCCGGATCGCAGGCGTTCATCAGCCGTCGCGTCGCTGTACGTCGTTGCCGCCTGGAATGGCTCCGGCATCGCAATCAGCCCGTCTTCGCGCGAACAGCGCAGTCGCGACAGAGAAGCGGCCTGAGCGCGACGAGTCGCCGTGCGCCCGGGAGTGTGCGGCTGGAGAAGTGCCACTTCATGCCGTCCCTTGCGCCGATGTCCACTCCTCGCGCCCACGCCGCTGCTGCAGCGGCTGCGGGTGCCGATCAGATCCCCGAGAGGCTCGGATTTCACCGTGGGCCGGGTCGCTGCTGGCGGTGCCTGGGCCCATTCCTCGATCGTGCAAGGGCCGATGTCGTGCCATTTGCGCTCGGCCGTGACTGCGTGGCGGGCCTCGGTGATCGCCTCGAGGACGCGTGCGCCGCGTTCGAGCAGGGTTTCCGCGCGCAGGATCACGGCGGCGTCGGCATGCTGCGGGTCGAGCGGCTCCCCGCTGGCTTCGGAGGCTGCGATCAAGATCGCTTGGTCGAAGGTGAGTTTCCGGTGGTACCGGGCGAGCACGCCTTCGACGCGCTCGGCGGCGGTCACGCCTGCTCCTCAGCGCATCGAAGTCGAGATCCGGTGTCGTCGGCGGCTCCGTCGTCGGCCGACGAGGCAGTGCTCGACCGAGGCTGGGTATGTCTCTCGGAGGATGGTCACGAGCCGCTCGATCTCGTCTGGACCGGTCGACGATTGCTCGGCCGGAGTAACAGTCGGCTCGGTCCTCGGCCCAGCCCGGCCCGCTCCGTCGGTCGTGGGCCGGGCTGGGCCGGGGTCCGTCGGACTGTTGTCTGCGGACGGCGATGCCTTTGCAGGAGCGCGCCGCCGGCCGTCGCCGTCGCGTCGGCGGATGGGGCGGACGGCGGACGACGGCGCGTAGGTCCTTGACGAACATGGCCTTGGTGCCCGGGTTGGGCCGGCCCTCGTCGGTGCACCAGAGCTTCCAGAGTTCGAAGAGCGTGTCGGTCCCGATCTCGAGGCCGGCGCCGACGTCGCAGGTGTCGCGGATGAAGGCGCCGACGGGGGAGCTGAGGTCTTCGAAGTGCTGGAGGGCCTCTCGTGCGGAGGACGGGCTGGAGGAAGTGGCCGCGGTCGAGGAGCCGGTCGAGCCCTGCGAGGGCCCAGTTGAAGATCCCGGGGGCTTCGCGAAGGAGCTCGTTTGTCAGGCCGGGGTCCTCGCGGTCGTAGAACGACTTCGTGAGGGTGAGGAGGATGAAGCGGCTGGCGAGCGCGCCGGAGGCATCGGCGAAGCGCGGGAGCTCGTTGGTGAGGATCATGAACCTGGTCGGCAGGCGGCCGGTCCACGGCTCCAGGTACTTGCGGTCGACGGTGAGCGTGTCCTCGCCGCTGATCGAGAGGAGTCGCTCGACGGCGATCATGCTGTCGGCGCGGGAGGAGAGCCGGGCGTCGGAGATGATCGCGAGCGGCTTGCCGATCAGCGGGGAGATCCCGAAGTTCGTCGTCAGGCCGAGAGCGTCGGCGCGGCGGTGTTGTGTGCGCCGAGCAGCCCGGTGATGGTGCGGCCGATCGTGCCCTTCCCGGACCGCTTCGGCCCGACGAACAGGAACGCCTTCTGCTGGTTCGTCTCGCCGGAGAGGATGTAGCCGAAGATCTCCTGCAGCGTCGCGATCGACTCCTCGTCGTCCTCCCAGAGCTCGTGGAGGAACGAGATCCACCGGCGGGGTTCGGGGGCGTCGGGATCGAAGGCGAACGGCAGCGAGTGCTGCGAGAAGAAGCGGGCGTGTGGGGGTGGAGCTCCCGTGTGCGGACGTTCAAGAGGCCGTTGGCGAGGGAACGATCTCGCCGGGCGCGTCGATGTCGGTCGCGTCGAGCCAGGCCGGCGGCGAGATCGAGGCGGCGAGGTGGGTCGCCGCATGGAGCGCGTCGACGACGTTGCCGATCTTCGCTTTCGTCGGCGCCCACGGAACGAACTCGATGTTGCCGTCCGGGTGTCTCGCTCATACACGCGTGCTCGAGCCACGCTGTAGAGCCCGGAGCGCAAGGCTCGCTCTTCGTGCTCGGGCCAGCACGTCCCCGAGAAGGCGAAGAAGCTGCCGCGGTGGCTGCGCAGCAAGGTCGCGTCGTCGTCATGCGCTCGGAGGAGGAACTCGCGGCGACCGCGAGCGGTTCCGACGGCGGCGGCGCCAGGAACTCGGCGCCGGCATAGCTGAGATCGGTCATCTCGCGCGTCTCCCCATGACCGCGGTCAGATGGAACGGGTGCCTGTGAGTGATCAACGACGAAGCGCAACCACGGCGATGGCCATGGACGGCCGGTCGCGCGACGCGTCCGACGTCCCGATCCGTGGGGCCGAACCTAGGCTCCGATCGCGAGAGAACTCCTTCGCCTTCATCCCGACGAAGGAGACCTCCACAATCGTCGCGCGTAAACGGTTCCGCGCAGAGCCGGATACGATCTAGGAGTCGATCACGCCCCGACGGCGCAACCCACCCAGCTCGGCGACCGTCGGGAGGTTCACCGAACCCCGCTTCGCGGGAAACTCGGGATGACTTTCGCGCGGATCCCAGCCCTCCGCGAGGTCGGTGTGCTCGGCTGGCTTCCTGCGAAGGGCTCGAACCGGCGACTGGAGTTGATCCAGCGCATCCTGGCTGCAAAGGGCATCGACGCGGACGCGCGGGAGCTGCTGAGCGGACTCTGGAGGATCATCACATCGAACGGCGACGGCTGGCCCAACGTGCTCATCTCGCATACGGATCAGCGGAAGGGAGTCCTTGGCGGCTCTCCCACGAACGCCTCGAATTCCTGCCTGCGACGACTTCTCACGCTCCATTCCGGTGCCACATCTGCACGCAGATCTCGTGGTGGTCGGTGGCGGGGCGTTGCCCTCAATACCGCTGCCTCGGCGAGCTAGTGCCGATCTCCGGTGACGCCTCCGACCCGTCGTACGATCACTACCGGCGCCTGTACGCCTCGATTGAGCCGCTCGCGATGGCCGTCGAGGAGCACACGGCGCAGTGGACATCTGCCGAGGCCAGCAGAATTCAGGACGAGTTCAGCCGCGGGTTGATCAACGTTCTGAGCTGCTCGACGACATTCGAGCTCGGGGTCGATGTAGGCGAGGTCGAGGCGGTGCTTTCTTCGCAACGTACCGCCTCGCCCGGCGAACTATGTTCAGCGCGCCGGGCGTGCCGGCCGTCGAACCGACGCCGCAGCCCTTGCGGTTACGTTCGCCCAGCGGCGGAGCCACGACCTTACGTTCTTCACGGACCCGCTGCCGCTGATCGAGGGCAAGATCGCGCCGCCGTCGATCATGATCGAGAACCCGGCGATCGTCCGCAGGCACGTGCATTCGGTGGCCTTCGCGGCTTTCGAGCGCGAACGAGGGGCCGCACGACGACGTGGACTCGTTCTTCTCGGAAACCGACGGCGTATCCCCAGTCGGGTCCTTTATCGACTGGCTGCGCGAGATGCCCGCAGAGCTGGGCGGAGCCCTCGCGCGCCTCGTGCCCGGAGCGGTTCAGGACGAGGTCGGACTGAAGGATTGGTCGTGGGTTGAGGCCCTTTCCGAGGAGTCCAACGAGGATCCGTCTCACGGGTGGCTCTCGCGGGCCGTGTCCGAGGTGCGAGAAGAGCTGCGACGGCTCGACGCCCAGATCGACGAGGCGGCCGGCGAGAGGAACTTTGGAAGGGCCCAGCGCTTAAGCCGGCTACGAGCCACGCTTGGCGGCCGACGCCTGCTCGACTTCCTCGCGACGAGGAACGTACTCCCGAAGTATGGCTTCCCCGTCGACGTCGTTAGCCTGAACCTCGCGCAAACGGGTGACCGGGACGCACTCAAGCTCGAGCTCGCGCGCGATCTCGCCCTCGCAGTCAGCGAATATGCGCCCGGATCGGAGACCGTCGCCGCCAAGGCGCTCTGGATGAGCAGAGGCCTGGTCGTCCGGGAAGGAAAGTCCTGGCCGACCTATGGGTGGGCTGTTTGTGGCGTCTGTGGTGCGTTCCGTCATCGACTCGGTGAGGTTGAGGAAGAGTGCGGCGTCTGCGGTTCGATGACGATCGAGCCTCGCCAGACGGGGTCGTTCGCAATTCCGCTCTTTGGCTTCGTCGGGGAACGAAGCAGCAACAGTCCAGGTGACTCGCGTCCACCAAGGCGATCCTCGGTGGAGTCCTTCTTCGGGTCGTACGGGGACGCCCAGCCGGAGCTGCAGGTGGTCGAAGGCTTCGGTAGCGGGCGCCACACGTTCCGCTACAGCAGGCAGGGCCGGATCATCGTCGTGAACCGCGGCCCAGTGGGAGCCGGCTACCGGATCTGCGAGCGGTGCGGGTTCGGCGAGGCGATCACCGCGACCAGGAAATCGAAGGAGCATTCCGATATCCGCTTCCCGGGCCGGAAGTGCTCCGCGACGTTGTCGCCCCTTCAGTTGGGGCACGAGTTCCTCACAGACGTGCTCGAGCTTCGCCTCGCCATCCCGATGGACAGGCGAGTCGCAATGAGCACGATGTACGCCCTTCTCGAGGCGACCACGTCGATCGGCATCGAGCGGTCAGATATTTCCGGTGCGCTTCACACCGTTCGGCCGAGGCGAACCGCCCGGGATCGTGATCTACGACAGCGTCCCCGGTGGGGCGGGCCACGCGCGGTTCATTGGAGATCACTTGCCCGAGCTCTTCGAGGCAGCCGCCGTTCGGGTCGACTCGTGCGAGTGCGGGCCCGAGACCTCCTGCTACAGCTGCCTTCGGAGCTTCGCTAACCAGTACGTCCACGAGGAGCTGTCCCGCGGATCAGCGTCGCACGCGCTTCAGCTCGTCCGCTCTAACTGACTGGCGGACGCCACCGCGCGGGGCTTGCTCGCGGAGTGCACCAGACCGTGGAGCTGCCTGTCCGAGCTGATCCAGATCGCCGCCTGAGAGCCGCGAGGGCGACCAACTCCGCGTCGGTGATCGATGGACGGCGCCCGCCATGGGCAGGGACCGGATACTCATCAGCGGCTACGCCCGGCCGGTTCACATCAAGCTTTAGTCGTCGAGCTGGGCAAAGACTCGGTGAGGAGCGGAACCTACCCGCGCCGCAGCAAGCCCCGCGACGGGAGCCCGCTCGTGGTCGAGACGATGCCGCGCGCGAAAACAGTGCGACCATCGGTTGAGACCTTGCGCATCGCGCGTGGCTAGGGGCGTTGCGGTGTGAGTACGCACCGTGCGGGTTGGGGTCGTCGAGCGAAACCGCCGAGTCGGCGACGACCGCGACCAAGCTGAGCGGCGTCGTCGCCGGGGTACCGGGCCCGCAAAGTCGTTCACCTCGCGGGCCGGGTTCGGAATATGTCGCTGCGAGGCAGGTTCGTTTCATCTGTTTAGTGATACGGGTTTGAAGGTCGGCTCCTGCAGGCCTTAGGTGCAAAGGGCTCGCGCGGCTTCCAGGTAGGCGCGGGAGCAGCGTTCGAGGCTTTCGATCTCTACCCACTCATTTTTTGCGTGGGCTCCCTCTCCGCGGGGTCCGTCAATGACGGTTGGGACGCCGGCGTCCGCCAAAAGCGCGCCGTCGGTCCAGAACGGAACGCCGTGGAAGCGGTCGCTTCCGTCAGCCGGGCGAGGTGCTGGGGGAGTTCGTGGTTCGGTTCGATCGAGAACGGATCGCGTGCAAACGTGACCCGCGCCAGAGCGTTGCTGTCGTCGACGAGCCCGTGCAGCTCGCGTTCTACGTCGGTGATTGACTCGCCCGGGAGTGTTCGCCGCTCGCCGGTCAGCAAGCAGTGGGCGGGGTAGCTGGAGTACTCCTGTCCGCCCTCGATCAACGAGGCGTGGATCGAGCCCGTGCCAAGAAGTGGGTGTCCCGTCCCTTGTGCGAGCGATGCAGCCAGCGCGCTCAGACGAGCGAGCACGGGTCCCATCGCCGCGATCGCGTCAACTCCGAGGTCGGGACGCGAACCGTGCGCCGCCCGACCGTGGGTCTCGATCTCGAACCCGACGAATCCTTTGTGAGCGATGCAGACCCGTTCGTCGGTCGGCTCGCACACGATCGCCGCGTCAGCAGCCCGCGATTCGAGCAGCCGTTCCGTGCCCGCGGAGCCAAGCTCCTCATCGATCACACAGGCGACCACGAAATCGCCCGGGAGCTCGTCGTCCAGTGCGTGTGCAGCAGCGACGAGCGCGGCCGCGAGCGCACCTTTCATGTCGTAGGAGCCACGACCGAAGATGCGACCGTCACGGACATCTCAGCTTCGAACGGGCGCTCCATCCCGACCACCCCGACGGTATCGAGGTGCCCGTTGAGCATGAGCGTCCGACCACCGCCCCCGCCGCGAGCGGTCACGAGCACATTCGGACGCCCAGGAAGAACCTCGTCGAGTTCGACCTCGAGACCGGCGGCACGAGCCCAG
>CAVSMT010000015.1:0-54989 GCA_963729135.1 uncultured Actinomycetes bacterium | reverse complement strand
AAATACGTCAACCAACTCATCTGGTCACGGAGTCTTCGTACAACGCGCCGAGAGTGGCGGCGAGCGGGCAAGCCCGAACGGTGGAAAGACCCGGTAGAAAGAACGGCCCAAGCCGCGTGCGCCGGCGGCGACCGAGGTGTGCACCGGACGTGCAAACGGGACTTCCCTGGCGCGTCTGACCCACGTAACCATGCGGGTTTGCGGCCGCGCTACGTATCGAAGTGCGCCCGGCAGGAATCGAACCTGCGACCTTTCGCTCCGGAGGCGAACGCTCTATCCCCTGAGCTACGGGCGCCGGAGGACGGTTAGTGTAGCCCCGGTGGAGCTCGCCGCCCGCGCCGTCACCCTGCGGCTCGCCGAGACCTTCGTCATCGCTCGCGACTCGCAGGACGAGGCCGAGCTCGTCGAGGTCGAGGTACGGCACGGTGGGGTTTCCGGGTTCGGGGAGGCTGCTCCGATCGGGCGGTACGACGAGTCGGCGGCGTCTGCGCTCGCCTGGCTCGAGGCCGTCGATCCGGGCGACGATCCGTGGGCGCTCGACGAGCTCCACGCGTCGCTGCCGCCGGGCGAGCACGCCGCCCGCGCCGCGCTCGACGCCGCGCTCCACGACCTGCAGGGGAAGCTCGCCGGGGTGCCCGTGCACCGCCTGCTCGGGCTGCGGCGCGACGGCCCGCCGACCTCGTGGACGGTCTGGCTCGGCGACCCCGACGACATGGCGCGCCGCGCCGAGGCTGCCGCCGCCCGCGGGTTCGAGCGCCTGAAGCTGAAGCTCGGCGGCCGCGACGGGCTCGACCTCGAGCGCGTGCGCGCCGTCTCGGCCGCGACCGCGCTCCCGCTCCAGGCGGACGTGAACGAGTACTGGTCGCTCGACGAGGCGCTCGAGCTCCTCCCGCAGCTCGCGCTCGAGTACTGCGAGCAGCCGTTGCCGGCCGGTGACCCGGGCGGGCCGGAGCTGAAGCGGCGCTCGCCGATCCCGATCTACGTCGACGAGGACTGCCACACGCTCGCGGACGTCGCGCCGTGCGCCGAGCGCGCGCACGGGATCACGGTGAAGCTCGCGAAGTCGGGCGGGATCCGCGAGGCCGTGCGGATGGCGCACGCGGCGCGCGCGCTCGGGCTCGGGCTCATGCTCGGGTGCATGGTCGAATCGGGGCTCGGGATCGCGGCCGGCGCGCACGTCGCGAGCCTCTTCGACCACGTCGACCTCGACGGCAACCTCCTCCTCGCCCGCGACCCGTGGCCCGGTGTTGAATTCGCCGACGGTGTCCAGCGCCCCTCCGATCGGCCCGGCCTCGGTGTCACCCGCGGGCCCGCGTAGGCTCCTCGTCCTCGCCGAGGGCCGCTCCGACGACCCGCACCACGGCAAGACCGGGCTCGGCGTCATCCGCTACCGGCCCGAGAGCGTCGTCGCGGTCCTCGACTCGCAGCGGGTGGGGGAGACGGTCGCCGGCTTCCCCGTCGTCGGCTCGGTGGAGGACGCGCTCGGCTTCGGCCCGACGGCCGCGCTGGTCGGCGTCGCGACGCAGGGCGGCCGGTTCCCGCCGGCCTGGCGCGAGCTCCTGAAGAGCTGCATCGCGAACGGCCTCGACGTCGAGAACGGGCTGCACGAGTTCGTCGCGGACGACCCGGAGCTCGCCTTGCTCGCGGCGCGGCACGGCGTCGAGCTGCGCGACCTGCGCCGCGCGCCGGCGGGGCTGAACGTCCCGACCGGCGGCAACCTCGAGCACACCGCGCGGGTCGTGCTCACGGTCGGCTCCGACTGCGCGATCGGGAAGATGTCCGTCGCGCTCGAGCTCGACGCGGAGGCGCGGCGGCGCGGCCTCGCGAGCGAGTTCGTCCCGACCGGCCAGACCGGGATCGCGATCGCCGGCTGGGGGATCTCGGTCGACGCGGTCGTCTCCGACTTCGTCGCCGGCGCGTCCGAGAGCCTCGTCCTCGAGGGCGTCGCGCGAGGCGGCGAGCTGCTCCTCGTCGAGGGGCAGGGCTCGCTGCTGCACCCGGCGTACTCGGGCGTGACGCTCGGGCTCATGCACGGCAGCGCGCCGCACGCGTACGTGCTCTGCCACCGCGCCGGTCAGAGGTTCGTCGACGGCGACGAGCGGTTCCCGATCCCGCCGCTCTCGGCGCTCGTCGACCTCCACGAGCGTGCGTCGCTCCTCGCGCGGCCGGCCCGCGTGGCCGCGATCGCGCTCAACACGCGCGGGCTCGACGACGATGCGGCGCGGGCCGCGATCGACGCGGCGGGGCGGGAGACCGGGCTCCCGGCGGACGACGTCGTCCGGTTCGGCGCGGAGCCGCTGCTCGACGCGATCCTCGCCGGGGGTTGACAAGACGAACGTCTGTTCGGTAGTGTCACGAACAGATGTTCGCCAAGGCTCTCGCTCTCGCCTGCTTCGCACTCGTCCTCTGGGCGGTCGCCGCTCGACCGCTCGGCGCGCACGGGCACCGCACCGTGTACCGGGTGCAGGCGTACGACACGCTGTGGACGATCGCCTCGGCGCACTACGCCGGCGACGTGCGCGACGGCGTCTGGCAGATCGAGCGCGCGAATCACCTGAGCGACCCGACGATCCGGCCCGGGGAGGCGCTCGTGCTGCCGTGACCCCACGACCACCTGCGTCGGGGGAGCGCCGCGGGGCGAGAGCTACGATCGCGGCCCATGGACCTGGACGTCGTCTTCCTCGGCACGTCGGCGAGCGCGCCGAGCGCCCAGCGGTCCCCGAGTGCGCTGCTCGTCCGACGCGGCGGCGAGCGGCTGCTCTTCGACTGCGGCGAGGGGACCCAGCGCCAGCTCCAACGGTCGTCGGTCGGTCTGGTCGACCTCGCGGAGGTCTTTCTCACGCACCTCCACGCCGACCACTATCTCGGGCTGCCGGGGATGCTGAAGACGTACGCGCTGCGGGCGCGGGACCTGCCGCTCGCGGTGTACGGGCCTCGCGGGCTCCGGGAGCTGTTCTCCGACTTCGGGCGCGTGGTCGGTCGCGTGCCGTACCCGCTCGAGCTCGTCGAGCTGCGGCCGGGCGACGCGCTCGACCGCGACGGGTACCGCATCCTCGCCTTCCCCGTCGCCCACGGCGCCGCGGCGCTCGGGTACGCGCTGGCCGAGGACGAACGGGCCGGGCGCTTCGACGTCGAGACCGCGGACGCGCTCGGCGTCCCGTCGGGACCCGAGCGAGGCGCGCTCCAGCGGGGCGAGACGGTCACGCTCGCGGACGGGCGCACGGTGACGCCGGACGCCGTGCTCGGACCCGCCCGCGCCGGCCGGACTGTCGTGTACACCGGCGACACCGCGGCGTCGGAGGTCGTGCGGACTCTGTCCGAGGGGGCGGACCTGCTCGTCCACGAGTCGACGTTCGGGGCGGAGGAGGCCGACCGGGCCGCCGAGACGATGCACTCGACCGCGACGCAGGCGGCGGAGATCGCACGCGACGCCGACGTGCGCATGCTCGCGCTGACGCACATCTCGCCGCGGTACTTCGGCCCGGAGCTCGCGCGAGAGGCGCGCGAGGTGTTCCCGAACACGGTCGTCCCGCGCGACTTCGACCTGATCGAGGTGCCGTTCGAGGAGCGCGGCGAGCCGGTGCTCGTGAAGAACGGCGCCCGGCCGGTGCGCGACCGCGAGCCGGGTCCCGAGCGCGAGCCCGAGCCGGCTCGGGGCACGACCGCGTAGAGCCGTCGCGGCTCGAGCTACCGGTCGGCGAGCGTGAGCCCGGCGGCCGCGAGCACCCGCGCGACGAAGGCCCGTTTCCCGGCGGTGTACGCGGCGAGGTCGTCGCCGTGCTCCCGCGCGAGGCGGGCCTTCGACGCCGCGTACTCCGCGAGCAGCACCGGGTCGCGGCGCAGCGCGTCGCGGAACGCGAGGCGCTCGCGCCAGAGGTCGCTCCCGGGCTCGGTGAGGTGCAGCCCGTGGGTGAGCTCCGACAGGCGCGCCGACGGCTTGGCGAAGTGGTGCGCCTCCGCCGGCCGGTGCGGGGCGGCCACGTAGCCGAGCTCGCCGAGCGGCTCGAACGCCGCCCGGGCCGCGTCGAGGGACCGAACGCCGGCCATCAGGTCGAGGATCGGCTTCGCCGCGAGGCCCGGGACCGCGGTCGACCCGACGTGGTGGACGCCGCCGTCGAGCCACGGCGCGAGCGCGCGCTCGAGGAGCACCCGCTCGCGCTCGAACCGCGCCGCCCACTCCGGGTCGTACGGGACGACGACGATCGAGTCGCCGCTCAGCACGGCCCGCCGATCTCGTCGGCGAGCGCGATCTCGCCGATGCGCACGCCGCCGCGCCGCGTGCCGAACTGCGCCGACGCGGCGTCCCGCGTATCGCCCGGGATCGGGCCCGCACCGTGCACCCTCAGCCGCACCTCCCCGAAGCCGCGGGCGGGCACGCAGACGGCGATCGTCTCACGGGCTGGCGCAACGCCATGCCAGCGCTGCAGGTTGGAGACGATCGCCACCGGGCGGCCCGCCGGCTCGGCGACCTGGAAGCTGAGGTACCGCGTCTCGGGCCGCCGCTGCCCCGGCGTCGCGAACACGCGCACGCGCGTCGCCACGCCGGGCCTCGTCCAGCCGTCGTCGTACGCCCCGAGCGTGAGCCAGTCCGCGCGCCACCTCCGGCCGGCGCGGACGAGCCTCACTCCGTTCTCTTCGCTGCCGCTCGGCCCGGAGAGCCGGAACCGCGTCTCGCCGAGCGACTGCACGGCATACAGGGTCGGTGAGATGTCGGCCGTGCCGGTGCGCGGGTCGAAGCTGATGTACAGCTTCGGGAACCAGATGCCGGTGTACTCGAACCGGCCCGCGACCGGGTACTGGACGTCGCGGACGACCGACGCGTTCCAGAACTCGAGGTCCCGCCAGAACCGCTCGCTCACGAACCAGTCGCTCGAGACGGGCGCCGGAACGACGGTCACGCCGCGGCGCCCCCGACCGTCCGGTCGAGCCAGTCGAAGGCGCCGGAACGGTCCTCCGTGAGCGGCCGGCCCGACCAGCCGGGGACGGCGAAGACCCGCTTGAAGACGTAGAAGGTCAAGAACGGCAGCGCGACGAGCAGGAAGCCGGTCGCAACCGCCGTGAACCGCCTGCGGCTCAGGCGCCTGGCGCCGAGCGCGAAGAGGACAGTCGAGAGAACCGTCACGCCGACGAGCAGCACGCGCGCTCCGGTCAACCCGTGGACGAGGCGCACGACCGGGTCGAGGAGGATCGACGCAGGCGAGTCCGGCTGGACGAGGCGGTTCGGAGCCGCCCACGCGATCGACGGCAGCGCGCCTCTCGCGAACCCGAGCGCGACGACGACCGCCGGCGGCACGAGCGACCAGCGCAGCGGCCGTGTACCGGTCACGGCGCAGAGCACCGCGAGGAGCACGACCGGCACGAGGTAGAGCAGGAAGCGGTCGTGGACGTAGCCCGTGTAGCGGAGGTCGAACTCGGTCCCCTGAGCGAGCATCCCGACGACGGCGATCGACCCGGCGCAGGCGAACGCGTGGCGCTCCGGCTCGGCCGGCGGGCGCACGAGCCCCGCGAGCAGCCACGCCGTCCCGACCACGAAGGGGAGCACCGCGAGCCCCAGCGCGAAGGTGGCTGCGTGCTCGGCGAACGAGCCCGCGAGCCCGGCGGGAAGCAGGTCGCTCGTCGTGCCGTAGACGCCGTACACGCCGACCGTGCTCGAGAGCCGGCTCCCGGCCGCGAGCACCGTCGCGCCAGCCGCGACGAGCACGTACGCGGCCGTCAGCAGCCGGTGGTCGCGAACCGCGTCGCGAAGTCCGCGCCGGACGCGCGCGGCGGGCCGTCCCGGCGCGCGACCGATCGTGAACGCGACGAGCGCCGGCGGCAGCACGACCAGGAGCACGATCAGCTCGGCGCGGGCGACGAACGCGAGCCCGAGCGCGAGCAGCGCGGCGAGGTCGCGCTGCCACGAGCCGGCGACGAGCGTCCGCTGGATCGCGAGCAGCGCCCAGAGGAACGCCGGGTACGCGGCGACCTCCGTCATCAGCAGCGACGAGTAGAGGATCCACGGCATGCAGACGGCGAGCGCGGCGACGGCGTACGCCGCCCAGCGCCGCGCGAGCACCCGTCGCGCGAGCAGGAACGCCGGGAAGCACGCGGACGCCATCACCCACGCGCCGATCAGGTGCGCCTGGCGCAGGTCGCTCCCGACGAGTCCGTGCGCGAACGCCGGCGAGATCACGAGCGGGTAGAGCTGCGAGAAGCTGCGGATGTCGACGCCGTGCACGCGCGGAGCGAGCGAGTGCGTCCGCGCGATCGCGAGCGCGAGCCGCTCGTACCGCATCTCGTCGGTCATGTCGAACCAGTCGCGAACGTGGACGGCGATCGCCGAGAGCCCGAGGCTGAGCGCGACCCAGAGAGCCGGCAGCCCGACCCGGTCGGTTCTCACGGGCTCACGGCAGGCGGCAGCGGGGCCCGATCTCGTCGGCCTCGGCGATCTCCGTGAGGTGCACCCCGGCCTGCCGCGGCAACACCGCCGTGGCGGCAGTGCGCGGGTCCCCGTACGCGACCGACGCCCCGGGCGTGCTCACGCGGACGTCGGTGAACCCGCGCGCCGGGACGCACGCCGTCACGGCGACGAGCACGCGATCGCCGTCGGTCGCGGTCGCGTGCACGGTCTGCCGGTTCGAGACGACCGTGAACGGCCGGCTCGCGTTCGGCGCCTGTACGCCGAGCGTCAGCGTCCGGATCGCCGGATGCATCTGGCCGGCCTCCCCGAAGAGCCGCACGCGCGCGACGCGATGCGGCCGCGTCCAGCCGTCGTCGTACATGCCGTACGAGACCCACGCCGCGCGCCACGGCTTCCCCGCGAGGACGATCGCGCTGTCGCGCGTGTCGGGGCTCCCGGCCGCGCCCTTCCCGGCGATCCGGAAGCGCGTCTCCTTGTTGCTCTGGACGACGTACGGCGACGGCGAAGCGTTCGCGACCCCCGTCGTGGGGTCGAACCGGAGCATCACCCGCGGGAACGTGCTCGGCGTCCAGAGGAACTGCCCCGGGAGGTACGCGGCGCGGTCGACGGACTTGTTCCAGAACTCGAGGTCCCACCACCAGCCGACGCTCGCCCAGTAGTCGGCGTAGTTCACCGGGTACGGGACCATCGTCACGCTCGCGCCCGTGCCGACGGTGCGGTCGAGCCAGGAGAAGACGACGCCCTGATCGAGCGTGAGCGGCCGGCCGGAGGTGCCGTTCACGTCGAAGAGCCGCGAGAACGCGTAGGCGGTCTCGGCCGGCAGCGCGAACGCGACGAGGACGGCGAGCACGGCCGCGAGGTGCGTGCGGCGCATCAGCAGCGACGCCTCGAAGAAGAGCGCCGCCGAGCAGGATCGTCGCCACGATCAGCGCGGCCTGGGCGCGGCCGAGCGAGTGCGCGAGCGCGAGGATCTTGTCGTCGAGCACCGAGACGGGCGTGTCGACGTTCAGCTTCACGTACGTCGGCAGGCCCGCCTGCGAGAAGCCGTACGCGACGACCGCGACCGGGACGAGCAGCGACCAGCGCGGCCAGCGGCGGTCGGTGCACGCGGCCGCGAGCGCGACGAGCACGATCGGGACGACGTAGAAGAGGTACCGCTCGCGGACGACGCCGCCGCCGAAGCGGAGGTCGAACGAGGTCACCTCGAGCGCGAGCACGACGATCGTCGCCGAGCCGAGCGCCGCGAACGCGTGCCGTTCGCGCGAGTCGGTGCGCGCGAGGTTGCCGGCGAGCCAGCCGACGCCGACGAGGAACGGGAGGATCCCCATCCCGAGCGCGATCATCGCGACGTGCTCGGCGAGCGCCGGCACGAAGTGGTGCGGGAAGATGTTCCCCTCGACCGCCTGGGCGTACGTGCCGAGCGTGCCTTCAGCCTCCCGGCGGCGGCGAGCGCGACGCCGGCGACGACGCAGCACTGCGAAGACGACCGCGAGCACGCGGTGTCCCGCGAGCGCGCGCCGGGCCGCCGAGCGGACGCGGTCGAGCCGGCGCGGCCCGCGCTCGGCGAAGGCCAGCTCGTGCGCCACGATCGCGACCGCGAGCACGAGGGCGAGCACGGCGAACTGCGTACGGGCGAGCGTCGCGAGCGCGATCCCGGCGAGAGCGAGCACGTCGTTGCGCGCGCCGCGCGCGCGACCGTCGCGTGCTGGAGGCCGAGGAGCGCCCAGAGGAACGCCGGGTACGCCGCGACCTCGGTCAGCAGGAACGACGCGAACACGATCCACGGCACGCACACCGAGAGGAGCGCGACGAGGTACGACGCGATCCTGCCGCCGGGTCACGCTCCGCGCGAGCAGGAACGCCGGGACCGCCGCGGAGGCCATCACGAACGCGTTGAGCACGTGGGCGTCGTGGAGCGACGCTCGGCACGTACCCGTGCCGGAACACGGGCGCGATCAGCAGCGGATAGAGCTGGCTCCCGTTCGGGATCGAGCTCGCCGCGGACGTGGGGAAGCGGCGAGTCGAGGTGCGCGACGCTGATCGCGAGCCGCTCGTACAGCAGCTCGTCGGTCATCACGAACCAGTCGACGACGCGGCCCGTGATCGCGGCGAGCCCGATCGCGAGCGCGAGCCAGATCGCCACGAGGGGCAGCTCGAGCCGGACGATCGCCGCCCAGGCGAGCCGCCGCGCGCGCCGCCCGCGCTCCGTCGACCGCGGTCCGTCTCCACGCTGCCGAGGGTGAGCCGTCCGGCCGGTCGGGTACAGTCCCGTCCGCAACGCCCCTTTAACTCGGCCCAGTGAGGCCGGAAAGGAGTTCGATGCAGCAGCATGCCGTGACGCCCGGACGGGTCCTGCTCGACGGCGAAGCGCATCCGGCGCACGCTCTCGCGGATCGCCCACGAGATCATCGAGCGCAACGACGATCTCGGCGCGGTCGCGCTCGTCGGGATCCATACCCGCGGCGTCCCGCTCGCGCAGCGCCTGCGCCGCCTGATCGAGGAGCGCGCCGGCCACGAGCTCGAGCTCGGCCAGCTCGACATCACCTTCCACCGCGACGACGTCCACGTCCGCGCCGGCCAGGCGCCGCGCCGCGCGCAGCCGATCGTCCGCGACACGAAGCTCGACTTCGAGCTCGAGGGCAGGACGGTGATCCTCGTCGACGACGTCCTCTACACCGGCCGCACGATCCGCGCCGCGATCGACGCGCTCTTCGACTACGGCCGGCCCGCGCGCGTGCAGCTCGCCGTCCTCGCCGACCGCGGCCACCGCGAGCTCCCGATCCGCCCCGACTACGTCGGCAAGAACCTCCCGACCTCGCGCGACGAGCGCGTCCAGGTGCAGCTCGTCGAGGTCGACGAGATCGACCAGGTGTCCTGCTCGCAGGAGGAGTCATGACCGACCTCCACGTCGTCCCCGGCGAGCTGCTTCCGCCGCGCACGCCCGAGCGGCGCCACCTGCTCTCGGTCGCCGACCTCGCGCGCGACGACGTCGAGCGGCTGCTCGCGACCGCGCACTCGTTCGCCCGCTCGCAGGAGCGCGAGTCGAAGAAGCTCCCGACGCTCCGCGGCCGGCTCGTCGTCAACCTCTTCTTCGAGTCCTCGACGCGCACGTCGTCGTCGTTCGAGCTGGCCGCGAAGCGCCTCTCGGCCGACACGCTTGCGATCAAGTCCGCCGGCTCGTCGGTCGAGAAGGGCGAGTCGCTGAAGGACACGGCGCTGACGCTCTCGGCGTACGAGCCCGACGTGATCGTCATCCGGCACCCGCAGATCGGCGCACCGCAGCTCGTCGCCGGGCGTGACCGAGCGCGCACGTCGTGAACGCCGGCGACGGCAAGCACCAGCATCCGACTCAGGCGCTGCTCGACCTGTACGCGATGCAGGCCGAGCTCGGCCGGCTCGAGGGCCTCCACGTCGCGATCGTCGGCGACGTGCTCCACTCGCGCGTCGCGCGCTCGCTGATCCAGGCGCTGCGGCTCGTCGGCGCGCGGGTGACGCTCGTCGGCCCGCCGCCGCTCGTCCCGCGCGAGCTCGGCGAGAGCTCGCACGACATCGCGGCGATCGCGCGACGCCGACGTCGTCTACGTGCTGCGGATGCAGCGCGAGCGGATGGAGGAGGGCGCGAACTACGTCCCGTCGCTGCGCGAGTACACGGCGCGCTGGGGCGTCACGCCCGAGCGCCTCCGGCCGGGCCAGAAGGTGATGCACCCGGGGCCGATGAACCGCGGCGTCGAGATCGACCCGCGCGTCGCCGACTCCGACGCGGCGCTCGTCGTCGACCAGGTCCGCGCCGGGCTCGTCGTCCGGATGGCGGTGCTCTACGACCTGCTCACGACCGGGCCGGTCGGCGTCGAGACTGCCGTGGAGGTCGCATGACCGCCCCGATCCTCGTCGGCCGGAGCGGCGCCGACGACCTCGTGATCCGCGGCGCGCGCGTGCTCGACCCGACCGAGCGCATCGACGGGATCCTCGACGTGCGGATCGACGGCGGCACGATCGCCGCGCTCGGCACCGCCCTCGACGCGAACGGCCACCGCGTGATCGACGGCGCCGGGCTGGTGCTCGCGCCGGCCTTCATCGACCCGCACGTCCACCTGCGCACGCCCGGCCGCGAGGACGAGGAGACGATCGCGTCCGGGACGGCGGCCGCGGCGGCCGGCGGCTACTGCGCGATCCTCGCGATGCCGAACACCTCGCCGGTCGTCGACTCGACCGACCTCCTGCGCGGGCTGCGCGCCCGCGCCGCCGACGAGGCCGAGGTGCCGGTCGGCTTCGCGGCCGCGATCACGGTCGGCCAGCAGGGCGGGCAGCTCACGGAGATGGGCGAGCTCGCCGACGCGGGCGCGGCCGCGTTCACCGACGACGGCCGCCCGGTCGCGACCGCCGGGCTGATGCGGCGCGCGCTCGAGTACAACGCGATCACCGGGCCGCCCGCTCGCGCTGCACTGCGAGGAGCCGACCCTCACCCGCGGCGGCCACATGCACATGGGCGCGGTCTCGGCCGAGCTCGGCCTCGGCGGCTGGCCGTCGCTCGGCGAGAGCCTCGGCGTCGCGCGCGAGCTCTCGCTCGGCGGCGACACCGGCCAGGCCGTCCACCTGATGCACCTCTCCGCGCGCGAGTCCGTCGAGCTCCTCCGCCGCGCGCAGGCCGAGGGCGTGCGCGCGACCGGCGAGGCGACGCCGCACCACCTCTCGCTCACCGACGAGGCCGTGCGCTCGCTCGACCCGAACCTGAAGATGAACCCGCCGCTCCGCACCGAGGACGACCGGCAGGCGCTGATCGAGGCGCTCCGCGACGGCACGATCGCGGCGGTCGCGACCGACCACGCGCCGCACTCGCGCGAGGAGAAGGAGGTGCCGTTCGAGGCGGCGCCGTTCGGCGTCACCGGCCTCGAGACCGCGTTCGCGGCGCTGTACACGAGCCTCGTCGAGCCGGGCCTCGTCCCGCTCGAGACGCTGCTCGAGCGGATGTCGGCGGGCCCGGCGCGAATCTTCGGCCTCGACCGCCCGCGGATCGCCGTCGGCGCGCCCGCGAACCTCGTCCTCCTCGACACCGAGGCGAGCTGGCGCGTGCGCGAAGACCGCTTCCGCTCGCGCTCGGCGAACTCGTGGCTCCTCGGCGAACGGCTCCGCGGGAAGGTGACCCTGACGATCGCGGCCGGGCGGGTCGCGTTCGCGGCATGACCGCGCTGTGGACAACTCGCCGCGGCGAGAACCCGGTGGCTGCCGCCGGACATGGCCGGAAGGGCTGGCCTGCGTGCAGGCGTTTTGCAGTTCCGTCGCGCTTCCGTTGCACTTCTGTTTCGACGGCTGCCGCCGGACATGCCCGTTTCGGACGGGGCCGGACGTGACGGGCTTCCTCGTGCTCGAGGACGGGACGGTCGTTCCGCGGCGAGAGCGTCGCGTGCCCCGGCTCCGCCTTCGGCGAGGCCGTGTTCACGACCGCGATGAGCGGCTACCAGGAGGTCGTCACCGACCCGAGCTTCGCCGCGCAGATCGTGTGCTTCACGGCGCCGATGGTCGGCAACTACGGCGTCGCCGCCGCGCGCTCCGAGTCGGCGCGGCCGCACGCGCGCGGCGTCGTGATGCGCGAGGCGCGCGGGCCCGAGTGGACGGACTGGCTGCACGAGCGCGGCGTGCCCGCGCTGACCGGGATCGACACGCGCTCGCTCGTGCTGCACCTGCGCGACCGCGGCGCGATGCGCGCGGCGGTCGTCTGCGGCTCCGACGACGTCGACGAGGCGCTGCGCGCCGTGCGCGAGCAGCAGCCGATGACCGGCGCGGCGCTCGCCGGGCGCGTCTCGACGCGCAAGCCGTACGTCGCCGCCGAGCACGGCTCGCCGCGCGTCGCGGTCGTCGACTACGGGGCGAAGCGCTCGATCCTGCGGCGCCTGGCCGGCGCGGGCGCGGCGGTCACCGTCTTCCCGCACGACGTCGACGCGGACACGCTCGCCGGCTTCGACGGCGTGCTCCTCTCGAACGGGCCGGGCGACCCGGAGCCGCTCGTCGCGGAGGTGGCGACGATCCGCGAGCTGCTCGGCCGCGTGCCCGTGCTCGGGATCTGCCTCGGCCACCAGCTGCTCGCCCTGGCGACCGGGCTCGACACCTTCAAGCTGCCGTTCGGCCACCGCGGCGCGAACCACCCGGTGCTCGACCGCGCGACCGGCCGGGTGCTCGTGACGAGCCAGAACCACGGCTTCGCGGTCGCGCCGAGCGACGACCGTGCGGCGACGCACGAGTCGCTGTACGACGGCACCGTCGAGGGGCTCGAGTACCCGGAGCTCCGCGCGCGCTCGGTGCAGTTCCACCCCGAGGCCGGCCCCGGCCCGCACGACGCGTGGCCGATGCTCGACGAGTGGGTCGAGGAGGTGCGGCTTGCCGCGGCGTGACGACCTCCGCTCGATCTGCCTGATCGGCTCCGGCCCGATCGTGATCGGCCAGGCCTGCGAGTTCGACTACGCCGGCTGCCAGGCGCTGAAGGTGCTGCGCGCGGAGGGCTACCGCACGATCGTCGTCAACTCGAACCCGGCCACGATCATGACCGACCCCGGCTTCGCCGACCGCACGTACGTCGAGCCGCTCGACCTCGCCGGCGTGACGGCGGTGCTCGAGCGGGAGCGGCCCGACGCGCTGCTGCCGACGATGGGCGGGCAGACGGCGCTGAACCTCGCGCGCGAGCTCGACGGCGCGGGCGTGCTCGACCGGCTCGGCGTCGAGCTGATCGGCGCGTCGGTCGAGGCGATCGCCCGCGCCGAGGACCGCGAGCTCTTCAAGCGCGCGGTCGAGTCGTGCGGGCTCCGCGTGCCGTCCTCGCGCATCGTCACCTCGCTCGACGAGCTCGACGGCGTCGCGACGCCGGCGGTCGTCCGGCCCGCGTTCACGCTCGGCGGGCACGGCGGCGGGTTCGTCTCCACGCCGGAGGAGCTCGCGGCGCAGGTCGAGCGCGGCCTCCGCGAGAGCCCGATCGGCCAGGTGCTCGTCGAGGAGTCGCTGCGCGGCTGGGACGAGTTCGAGCTCGAGGTCGTCCGCGACCGGGCCGACAACGTCGTGATCGTCTGCTCGATCGAGAACCTCGACCCGATGGGCGTCCACACGGGCGACTCCGTCACGGTCGCGCCGCAGATGACGCTCGCCGACGAGGAGTACCAGGAGCTCCGCGACGCGGCGATCGCGGTGATCCGCGCGGTCGGCGTCGACACCGGCGGCTCGAACATCCAGTTCGCCCGCGAGCGCGGGACCGGCGAGCTGCGCGTGATCGAGATGAACCCGCGCGTGTCGCGCTCCTCGGCGCTCGCGTCGAAGGCGACCGGCTATCCGATCGCGAAGGTCGCGGCGAAGCTCGCGGTCGGCTACACGCTCGACGAGATCCCGAACGACCTGACCGGCACGACGCCGGCGAGCTTCGAGCCGACGCTCGACTACGTCGTCGTCAAGTTCCCGCGCTTCGCGTTCGAGAAGTTCGCCGGCGCGGACCGCACGCTCGGGACGCAGATGAAGTCGGTCGGCGAGTCGATGGGGATCGGCCGCACGTTCGCCGAGGCGTTCGCGAAGGCGCGTCGCGGGCTCGAGGTCGACCCCGAGTGGCGGCCCGACGGCCTCCACCCGTGGTTCGCGGCCGAGCTCGCCGAGCCGCTGCCGACGGGCGCGGTCGCGTTCCGCCGCGTCGACTCGTGCGCGGGCGAGGTCGACGCGCGGTCGAACTACTTCTACTCGACCCGCGGCGAGGCCGACGAGTGCGCGCCGCGGCCCGGCCGCTCGATGGTGATCCTCGGCTCGGGCCCGAACCGGATCGGGCAGGGGATCGAGTTCGACTACTGCTGCGTCCACGCGGCCCAGAGCTTCCGCGCGCAGGGCTACGAGGCGGTGATGGTCAACTGCAACCCGGAGACCGTCTCGACCGACTACGACACCTCCGACCGGCTCTACTTCGAGCCGCTCGACGAGGAGGCCGTGCTGGCCGTGCTCGAGCGCGAGAAGCCGGTCGGCGTGTGCATCCAGTTCGGCGGTCAGACGCCGCTGCGGCTCGCGCGCGCGATCGAGCGCGCCGGGTTCCGCATCGCCGGCACGCCGTTCGACGCGATCGACCTCGCCGAAGACCGCGAGCGGTTCGGGCGGCTCGCGGCGGCGGCCGGGGTGCGCTGCCCGGAGTGGGGGACGGCGTCGAGCGCGGACGAGGCGGCGGCGCTCGCGGGGCGGCTCGGATATCCGGTGCTCGTGCGCCCGTCGTACGTCCTCGGCGGGCGCGCGATGCGCGTCTGTTACTCCGAGGCCGAGGTGCGCGAGGCGATGGCGGCGGTCGCGGGCACGGTGCTCGTCGACCGCTTCCTCGAGAACGCGATCGAGCTCGACGTGGACGCGCTCTGCGACGGCACCGACACGTACGTCGCCGCGGTGATGGAGCACATCGAGGAGGCGGGCGTCCACTCGGGCGACTCGTCGTGCGTGCTCCCGGCGCCGAGCGACGACGGCCGCGCGCGCGACGCCGTCCGGCGGCTCGGGCCTGCGCTCGGCGTGGTCGGGCTGCTGAACGTCCAGCTCGCGATCGCCGACGGCGACCTGTACGTGCTCGAGGTGAACCCGCGCGCGTCGCGGACGGTGCCGTTCGTCTCGAAGGCGATCGGCGTCAACCTCGTCGACGCGGCCTGCCGGCTCGCGTCCGGCGCGACGCTCGCGAGCCTCGGGCTCCCGGCGCCGGAGGAGCGGCTGCGGGGGCACCACGTGAAGGCGGCCGTGCTGCCGTTCGCGCGCTTCCCGGGCGCCGACGCGGTGCTCGGCCCGGAGATGCGGTCGACCGGCGAGGTGATGGCGAGCGCGGGCGACTTCGCGACCGCGTTCGCGAAGGCCGAGCGCGCGGCCGGGCGGGCGCTGCCGACCGGCGGGCGCGCGTTCGTCACCGTGCGCGACGCGGACAAGGTCGCCGTCGTCCCGGTCGCCCGCTCCCTCGCGCAGCTCGGCTTCGAGCTCACCGCGACCGCCGGCACCGCGCGCGCGCTCCGCGCCGCGGGGATCGCGGTCGAGGAGGTCGAGAAGGGCGCGGCCGTCGTCGAGCTCCTCCGCCGCGCACAGGTCGACCTCGTCGTGAACACGCCGGCCGGCGGCAACGCGCGCCGTGACGGGTACGCGATCCGCGAGGCCGCCGTCGTCGCGCGGATCCCGTGCATCACGACGCTCGCGGGCGCACGGGCCGCCGTCGAGGCGATCGCGAAGGCGCGGCCCGAGCCGCCGATCTCCCTGCAGGAGCGGCACGCGGTCGAGGCGGAGGCGCTGCGTGCCGCGTCGTGAGCGACTGGCCGTCCTCGGCGCCGAGGCGGTCGGCCCGTACACGCTCCTCCGGCTCGCGCGCGGCCCGCTCGACCCCGGCGGGCCGGGCCAGTTCTTCATGCTCGAGGCGCCCGGCCGCGTGCTGCCGCGGGCGCTCTCGCTCTGCCTCGCGCCGCCACGCGAGCTGGCGTTCCTGATCGACCCGGTCGGCCCCGGGACGCAGGCGCTCGCCGGGCTCGAAGCGGGCGACGAGATCGCCGTGTTCGGCCCGCTCGGGCGCGGCTTCCGCCTCGACGTCCGCCGGCCGCTCCTCGTCGGCGGCGGGATCGGCGTCGCGCCGCTCCCGTACCTCTCCGAGGCGCTCGAGCGCCCGCCGGCCGTGCTCGGCTTCCGCTCCGCGTTCCACGCCGAGGCCGCGGAGCTCGTCCCGAACGCGGAGGTCGTGATCGACCCGGTGCTCGTCACCGACGCGCTCGAGCCTGGCCGCGAGGTCCTCGCCTGCGGCCCCGAGCCGATGCTCGAGGCGCTCCGCGCGCTCGTCCCGGACGCGCAGCTCGCGTGGGAGGCGCCGATGGCCTGCGGCTACGGCGCCTGCTACGGCTGCGTGGTCGAGGTCGACGGCGAGCTCGTCCGCCTCTGCGTCGAGGGGCCGGTGCTGTGCTCCTCCTGAACGCGAGCGGCTGCCTCGACGCGCTCGCCGCGCCCGAGGTGTCGCGCGGGCTCGACGCGTTCGTGACGAAGACGGTCACGCCGGAGCCGCGAGAGGGGAACCCGCCGGTGCGGATCGCCGAGACCGAGCTCGGGATGCTGAACTCGATCGGGCTCGCGAACCCGGGCCGCGAGCGGTTCCTCGCCGAGACGCTGCCCTTGCTTCGCCGCGCGCTCGGGCTCCCGCTCTGGGTCTCGGTCGGCGGCTTCGCGGCGCGCGAGTACGCCGAGACGTGCGAGCGGCTCGACGGCGTCACGATCGAGCTCAACCTCTCGTGCCCGAACGTCGACGAGGCGCCAGAGAGCGCGGCGGAGATCGTCGCCGCCTGCCGCGAGGCGACCGCGCTCCCGCTCTACGCCAAGCTCTCGCCGGCCTCGTGGGACGTCGCCGAGACGGCGCGCGCGGTCGAGGCGGCCGGCGCCGACGGGCTCTCGCTCGTGAACACGCTCCGCGGTCTCGCGCTCGACGAGCGCCTGCGACCGCGCCTCGCGACGGCCGCCGGCGGCTATTCCGGACCGGCGCTGAAGCCCGTCGCGCTCGCCGCCGTCCACGCCTGCGCGCGGGCGACGAGGCTCCCGATCGTCGGCATGGGCGGCGTCCGCACCGGCCGCGACGCGCTCGAGCTGCTCGCGTGCGGGGCGACCCACGTCGCGCTCGGCACGGTGCTCTTCGCCGATCCCGACGCCCCGCAGCGGGTTCGTGCGGAGCTCGCAGAAGAGGCCGCTCGCGCCGGCTTCCAGCGACCGGACGAGGCGGTCGGCGCAGCCCTCGAAAGCGTTTTCCGATCGGAGAACTAGCAGATTTCATGAGGGTTGCACGCGCCAGAGAGGTTGTTAGACTGCCCCCCTCATGATGCCTCCCCAGACGCAGGTTCAAGCCCCGGTTCGGTCGCTCGACCAGCGAATGGAGGCACTCAGAAGGGCCAACGACATCCGGGTCAAGCGCGCCCAGCTCAAGAAGGACCTGAAGTCCGGAGAGGTCTCGATCGAGGAGATCCTGCGCGACCCGCCCGAGTACGTCTCGACCGCGAAGGTCTTCGACATGCTGATGGCCGTGCCCAAGTTCGGCCGCGTGAAGGCCGCGCGGCTGCTCAACCAGTGCCGGATCAGCCAGTCGAAGACGGTCGGCGGTCTCTCCGACCGGCAGCGGCACGAGCTGATTGGCCTCTTCAACCGCTAGCGCGCTCTTCGTCGTCACCGGCCCGTCCGGCGCGGGCAAGGGGACGATGGTGCAGGCGTTGCTCGAGCGGGTGCCGCGGCTCCGCCTCGCCGTGTCCGCGACGACGCGGACGCGCCGCCCCGGCGAGGAGGACGGCGTCCACTACTGGTTCCTCGCCGACGACGAGTTCGACCGGCGCCTCGCCGCCGGCGACTTCATCGAGTACCACGTCTTCCCGTGGGGCCAGCGCTCAGGGACGCTCCGCTCCGAGCTCGCGCGGATCGCGTCCGAGGGCGGCGTCCCGCTGCTCGAGCTCGAGCTGAACGGGGCGCTCGCGGTGAAGGAGCGCGAGCCGAGCGCGATCACGATCTTCGTCGACGCGCCGCTCTCCGAGCTCGAGCGCCGGCTGCGCGAGCGCGCGACCGAGAGCGCCGGCGAGATCGGCGAGCGGGTCGCCCTCGCCGGCGAGCAGAAGGCGTCCGCGTCGAGCTTCGACCACGTGGTCGAGAACGACGAGCGCGAGCGCGCCGCCGCCGAGTGCGTGGCGATCGTCGAACGGGAGCTGCGGAAGCCAGCTACCATGGCGAGCCGATGATCCACCCGCGCATAGATGAGCTGCTCGACCAGGTCGACTCGCGCTACGCGCTCGTCATCGTCGCGGCCAAGCGCGCACGCCAGATCAACAACTACCACCACCAGCTCGGCGAGGGCACGTTCGACGAGTTCCCGCCGCCGCTGGTGGAGTCGCGCTCGAAGAACTACCTGACCCTGGCTCTCGAGGAGATCTCGGAAGCCAAGATCACGTACGACTACAGGCGCTGACGCCCGGCACAATGCGGCGATGAGCCGCATCCTCCTCGGAGTGACCGGCGGGATCGCCGCGTACAAGGCCTGCGAGGTGACGCGGCTGCTCGTTCAGGACGGGCACGACGTCGTCCCGCTCGTCACGCCCGGGGCCGAGCGGTTCGTCCGCGCCGAGACGTTCGCGGCGCTCGCTCGGCGGCCCGCCGGCGAGGATCTGTACCCGCACCTCACGCGGGCCGACCTGCTGGTCGTCGCGCCGTGCACCGCGAACACGCTCGCAAAGCTCGCGCACGGGCTCGCCGACAACGTGCTCGCCGAGGCGGCGCTCGCGCACCGCGGGCCCGTGCTCGTCGCGCCCGCGATGAACCCCCGGATGTGGGCGCACGCCGCGACGCGCGCGAACGTCGAGACGCTCCGCGGGCGCGGCGTCGAGCTCGTCGGTCCCGACGAGGGCGAGACCGCCGAGGGCGAATGGGGCCTCGGCCGGATGGCCGAGCCGGCCGAGATCGTCGCTCGCGCGTCGCAGCTCCTCGCTCCGCCGAGCCTCGCAGGACGCCGCGTCCTCGTCACGGCCGGCGGCACGCGCGAGCCGGTCGACGCGGTCCGCTTCGTCGGCAACCGCTCGTCCGGGCGCATGGGCGTCGCGCTCGCGGAGGAAGCGCGCCGGCGCGGGGCGGAGGTCGTGCTGCTCGCGGCGAACCTCGCGGTCCCGGCGCCGGCCGGCGTGGAGACGATCCCGACGCCGACCGCCGAGACGATGCTCGCGGCGGCGCTCGCACTCGCCGACGTCGACCTCGCTCTGCTCGCCGCCGCCGTCGCGGACTACCGGCCGGCCGCCGCGGTCGCCGGCAAGCGGGTCAAGGACGACGGGCCGTGGACGCTCGAGCTCGAGCCGACCGGCGACGTCGCGCGGACGCTCGGCGAGCGCAAGCGGCCGGGCCAGGTGCTCGTCCTCTTCGGCGCCGAGCTGGGCGAGGACGGGCTCGAGCGCAAGCGCCGCATGCTCGACGAGAAGAACGCCGACCTCGTCGTCTTCAACGACGTCTCGCGCGGCGACATCGGCTTCGACGCGGCCGAGAACGAGGTGGTCCTGATCGGCCGCGAGGGCGAGCGCCGCGTCCCGAAGGCGGCGAAGAAGGCCGTCGCCGCCGCGATCCTCGACGCGGCCGAGGAGCTGCTCGCGCGATGACGGAGGCGTACGACCTCTACCAGGAGGGCCGCCGGCGGCTGAAGGACGGGATGGCGGCGCAGGCGACCGTCCCGCTCGAGAAGGCGAAGCGGCTCGAGCCGGAGAAGGCGTCGATCCGCGAGGCGCTCGGGATCGCGTACTTCCGCATCCGCCGCTGGGACGCGGCCGAGGCCGAGTTCCGGGCCGTGCTCGAGCTCGAGCCGACCGACCACTACGCGCACTACGCGCTCGGGCGCACGCTCGAGAAGCAGGGCCGCGAGGCCGAGGCGAACGGCCACTACAAGCTCGCGAGCTCGATGAAGCCGACGAACAAGCAGTACGCGGCGCGGATCCGCGAGCTCGACGCGCCCGACTCGGATTGAAGGCGGTCGTCCAGCGGGTCGCCCGCGCCCGCGCGACGCCGGGCGGTGCGATCGGCCCGGGCCTCTGCGTGCTCCTCGGCGTCGCGGCCGCGGACGACGACGCGGCCGCCGACCGGCTCGCCGGCAAGATCGCGCGCCTGAGGATCTTCGAGGGCGGCGACGGCCGCTTCGACCGCTCGCTCCTCGACACGGGCGGCGCGGCGCTCGTCGTCTCGAACTTCACGCTCCTCGCCGACACGACGAAGGGGAACCGCCCGAGCTTCGACGGCGCGGCGCGGCCCGAGCGCGCGGAGCCGCTCTACGAGCGCTTCTGCGCCGCGCTCCGGCGGCTCGGCGTGCCGGTCGAGACGGGCGTCTTCGGCGCCCGGATGGAGGTCGAGCTCGCGAACGACGGGCCGGTCACGGTCGTGATCGAGACGGCGGGGGCTGGGTCGGACGACCGAAACAGGTAGTTGCACCGGGGCCGCCGACGCGAGAGAGTACGACCGTGATCGACAGACGCGACCCCGGCCGGATCCTCCAGCGCCTCGACTCGCTCGCGCCGTTTCGGTGCGCCGAGTGCGGCGCGTTCAGCGACGACGACGCGGGCGGCTGGCTCGCGTGCCGCATCGACGAGGTCGAGCTCGGCGAGCCGCCGGAGCTCGCGTTCTTCTGCCCGACCTGCGCCGCGCTCAACTTCGAGGCCTGACCGCCCGACGCTACGCGGCGGCGCGCGAGACGAGCAGCCGGGCGAGGCGGATCTCGACCGGCCGGAGGCCCGCGCTCGCGTCGAGCGGGGCGAGCAGCGCCATCGTGATCTCGGTCCGCCCGCGGGTGAGCACGACGAGGTCGCGGAACGCGTGCACGGTCGCCGTGGGCGTCGCGAAGTCGACGCGGATCCGGTAGACGCGCGTCCGCTCGCCGACGCGGGGGAAGTCGATGCGCCGCAGCGAGACGAAACGCGTCGAGCTCGACGTGACCCGGGCCGCGGCACGCAGGCACGGCGTCACCGCCGGCGCGGCGACGGCGCGCTGCCAGTCCCGCCGGACCATCGCCGACGTCTTCAGGACCTGCACGGTCGTCTCGAGCTCGATGCCCGTGCTGTTCCAGAGGCTCTCGGCGGCGCCGACCATGACGAGGTCGGACTGCTTCGGCTTGTAGTCGCAGGCGAGGAACCACCACGACGAGAGCTGAGGGCTCTCGGGCCCGCCCGTCCAGCTCGCGCCGTTGCCGAGGTCTCCCCGCTGCAGCACCACGGCCGCCGCGGCGTCGTTCCCGGCCGGCGTCAGCCGGATCCGGTCGCCGGCCGCCGCGGCCCCCGCGGTCGCGAGGGCGACCGCCGCGGCCGCGAGCAGCGCCGCGCGCACGGCTACGCGGGTGCCGCGACGCTCGCGCGGATCGCGTCGAGGGCCTCGCTCTCGGCCGCGCTCACCGCTTCGCCGTGCTCCTTGTGGGCCGCCGCGACCTTCTCGGCGAGCGTGACGACGAAGCCTCGATACGACTCGACCTCCGCCGGGGTCGCCTTCTGCTCGAGCAGGGCGACCGCGTCGTGGAGCGCGCCGACGCCGAGCTCGCGCAGCTCGGCGGACGAGTGGTACTTGTGCCGGTCGAACGCGGGCTTGGCGGACACGATCGCGTCGAGGAGCTCGCTCGCGCCGTGCGCGGACCGCGCCTCCGTGTAGGCCTTCGCCATCGCGAACGACTCGCGGAAGCTCCCGCCGCCGTCGGCGGTGCTGACGATCATCCCCGCCGTCGCCGGCCCCTGGGAGACGAGCCCCCACTCCTCCTCGGTGAAGTCGCTCTTCGCGGTCATCCGTCCTCCGATTCTCGACGTCGCTTGCCCGACGCCGACAGGCTAACCGGCGGTCGGGGGCCGGCCGCGCGAAGGCCCCGCAGACGGCCGTTTGCTACCCTCCTGTCACCACATTTCGGCACGACGGAAATGGGCGCGCGGCGCCCATTTTTTGTGATGGCAACCGTTCAGTACGACAGGGAGAGAGAGCTGTATCGCGAGGTCTCGCAGAGTGTTTCGTCGACCCTTCCGGGGGTGGAGGTGCTGGCGCTCGAAATCACGGGCAAGGAGCGCTTCCGCGTCTACGTGGACCATCCGGCCGGCGTCGACCACGCGCTCTGCGAGCGGGTGACCGGGGTGCTGCGCGGCTACCTCGACCGGTACTCGATCGAGGTCTCCTCGCCGGGGCTCGACCGTCCGCTGCGGACACGCGCGCACTTCGAGCGCGCGGTCGGTCTCCCGGTGAGGGTGCGGACCGCCGAGCGGCGGCTCCGGGGCGAGGTCGCCTCGGCCGGCGAGCGCTCGCTGAGGCTGGACACCGGGACCGGGGAGCCGGTCGACATACCGTACGACGCGATCGTGCGGGCGAATCTGATCGTAGAAGGGTAGGAGCGATGAGCCAGGAGATCGTCGAAGCCGTACGCGAGATCGAGCGGGAGAAGGGCATCGAGACGGGCCTGCTCGTCTCGGCGCTCGAGGACGCGCTGCTCGCGGCGTACAAGAAGACGCCCGGCGCGAGCCGGCACGCCACCGTCGAGCTCGACGAGGCCGGCGACTTCCGCGTCTATTCGATCGAGCTGCCCGCCGACCTCGAGGAGCGCCTGCTCGACGAGGCGCGCGAGCGTGCGCTCGACGAGCTCGAGCGGCTCGAGGAGGAGTCCGGCGAGAAGAACCACACGCTCCTGTCCGACGACGACCTCGATCTCGACTGGTCGCAGGTGCCCGAGGAGCAGATCACGCGCGAGGACGTGACGCCCGACAACTTCGGCCGCATCGCCGCGCAGACCGCGAAGCAGGTGATCCTGCAGCGGATCCGGGAGGCCGAGCGCGAGATGATGTACGACGAGTACATCGACCGCGTGAGCGAGGTCGTCACCGGGATCGTCCAGCAGGCGGGCGACCGCAACAACGTGCTCGTCGACCTCGGCAAGGTCGAGGCGCTGCTGCCTCGCTCCGAGCAGGTCGACGGCGAGCGCTACGAGCAGGGCTCGCGGATCAAGGCCGTGATCACCGAGGTGCGGACCGGCACGAAGGGCCCGCAGGTGATCCTCTCGCGCCGCGACCCGGAGCTGATCAAGACGCTGTTCGAGCTCGAGGTGCCGGAGATCGCGGACGGCCTCGTCACGATCGAGGGCGTCGCGCGCGAGCCCGGCTACCGCTCGAAGATCGCCGTCCAGTCGCACACGCAGGGCGTCGACCCGGTCGGCGCGTGCGTCGGCCCCCGCGGCTCGCGCGTGCGCATGGTCGTGTCCGAGCTGCGCGGCGAGAAGATCGACATCATCCCGTGGAACCCGGAGCCGGCGCGGTTCGTCGCGAAGGCGCTCTCGCCGGCCCGCGTGCGCGAGGTGTACCTCGACGACGAGGGCAAGGAGGCGACCGTGGTCGTCCCCGACGACCAGCTCGCGCTCGCGATCGGCAAGGAGGGCATGAACGCCCGGCTCGCCCACCGGCTCACCGGCTGGAAGATCGACATCGTCAGCGACACCGAGTTCGCCCAGCAGGAGGCCGACGCGGCGTACGCCGGCGGCGGCGGCGAGGAGGGCGACTTCTCGGGCCGCTGCTCGGCGATCCTCTCGAACGGCAAGCGCTGCCCGAACGCGGCGCTGCCCGGCTCGAAGTACTGCGGCGTGCCCGCCCACCAGGCGCTCGCCGAGCTCGGCACGCAGCAGGTCGCCGAGCCCGAGCCCGCGCTCGAGGCGGCCGCCGAGGCGGCCGACGATCCGATCGACGTCGCCGACGTGCTCGAGGTGCTCCAGCAGGAGCCCGGCGACGTGGTCGTCGCGCACGAGGCCGAGGGCCGCTCGGACATCGAGGCGACCGAGCATCCCGACGTCGAGGCGATCGACCTCAGCGCCGAGCCGTTCGCCGGCGCGAGCGGCGCGGTCGAGGGAGCGGGCACCGCCGAGTGACGGTCGCGGCGCCGCCGAGCAGTCCCGTCCGGACGTGCGCCGGGTGCGGTCGCAAGGCCTCGCAGGAGGAGCTCCAGCGCTTCCACGCCGAGGAGGGCGCGCTCGCGCCCGGGCCCGGACCGGGGCGCGGCGTCTACACGTGCGCGCGCCTCGCGTGCTTCGAGCGCGCCCGCTCCCGGCGTGCGTTCGACCGCATCCTGCACCGGACCGTTTCCGTCGACCCCGCGCTCGCGCGTCTCTACACTGACCGCTGATGCCGGGAGGAAGACCGATCAGGCCGAGAGGCGGCGGAGGGCCGGGGAACCGGCGCCGCCGCGTCGTCATCGAGGGCGGCGGAGGCCGTCCCGGCGCGGGGCAGCGCCAGCGGCCGGGCGACCGCCCGGTCGAGCGCGGGCCGAAGCAGCCGCGCGAGGTCGTCGCCCCGACCGGCCCTGTCACCGTCGAGTCCGGCGTCACCGTCCGCGACCTCTCGCAGGCGCTCGGCGTCCCGATGGGCCAGCTCATCAAGATGCTGATGGAGCTCGGGCCGATGAAGACCGCGACGCAGTCGCTCTCCGACGAGGAGGTCGAGCTGATCGCCGTCGAGCTGAAGCGCGAGATCACGATCAAGCACGCCGGCGAGGAAGAGGAGGAGCCCGAGTCGTACGACGACCCGGAGGAAGCGCTCCGCGATCGCCCGCCGGTCGTCACGATCATGGGCCACGTCGACCACGGCAAGACCACGCTCCTCGACGCGATCCGGAAGACGGCGGTCGTCGACACCGAGGCCGGCGGGATCACGCAGCACATCGGCGCGTACCAGACCGAGGTCGACGGCCGCAAGATCACCTTCCTCGACACGCCCGGCCACGAGGCGTTCACGGCCATGCGCGCCCGCGGCGCGAAGGTCACCGACATCGCGGTGCTCGTGGTCGCCGCCGACGACGGCGTGATGCCGCAGACGCGCGAGTCGATCTCGCACGCGCGCGCGGCCGAGGTGCCGATCGTCGTCGCCGTGAACAAGGTCGACCTGCCGGCCGCGAACCCCGACCGCGTGCTCAGCGAGCTCGCGAACGAGGGCCTCCAGCCGGAGGAGTGGGGCGGCACGACGCAGGTCGCGCGCGTCTCCGCGAAGCAGCGCGAGGGGCTCGACGACCTGCTCGAGCGGATCCTCCTCGTGGCCGACGCCGAGCTCGTCCTCAAGGCGAACCCGAACGTCGAGGCGTCGGGCCCGATCATCGAGTCGCGCCAGGACGTCGGCCGCGGCCCGGTCGCGACGATGCTCATCCATCGCGGCACGCTGAAGGTCGGCGACGCGATCGTCGCCGGCGACGCGTGGGGCCGCGTCCGCGCGCTCTACGACTACCGCGGCGAGCGGATCAACGAGGCAGGCCCGGGCGACCCGGTCGAGATCACCGGGTTCGACAAGCCGCCGCCCGCCGGCGAGTTCGGCCGCGTGGTCGAGAAGGAGAGCCGCGCACGCGAGCTCGCGCAACAGCGCGGCGAGCGGCTCCGCCGCGAGTCGCTCGCGAAGCAGTCGAGCCGCGGCGTCACGCTCGAGACGCTGTTCGCGCAGATGCAGGCCGGCGGCGTCCAGGACCTGAACCTCGTCGTCAAGGGCGACGTGCAGGGCTCGGTCGAGGCGATCGTCGGCGAGCTCGCGAAGATCGACCACTCCGAGGTGCGCGTGAACGTGATCCACACCGGCGTCGGCGGGATCACCGAGAACGACGTCAACCTCGCGGCGGCCTCGAACGCGATGGTCGTCGGCTTCAACGTCCGCCCGTCGCCCGAG
This sequence comes from uncultured Actinomycetes bacterium, assembly GCA_963729135.1. Lineage (GTDB taxonomy): Bacteria > Actinomycetota > Thermoleophilia > Gaiellales > Gaiellaceae > PALSA-600. The sequence continues at coordinate 29,435 of CAVSMT010000015.1, read as the reverse complement.
GCACGGCAGCTCGCCGAGCGGCAGGGGATCGAGATCCGCCAGTACCGGGTGATCTACGAGCTCACCGCGCGAGATCGAGCAGGCGCTGGTCGGCATGCTCTCGCCCGTCGAGACCGAGGCGATCATCGGCGAGGCCGAGGTGCGCGCGCTCTTCCGCGTCTCGCGGCTCGGCACGATCGCCGGCTGCATGGTCACGAGCGGCGTCGTGCGCCGCGGCGCGAGCGTCCGGATCTTCCGCGAGGGCGCACGGATCCACGAGACGACGATCTCCCAGCTCAAGCGCTTCAAGGACGACGCCCGCGAGGTGGCCGAGGGCTTCGAGTGCGGCATCCTCCTCGAGGGCTTCAACGACCTCCGCGAGGGCGACGTCTTCGAGTGCTTCGAGACGCGCGAGATCGAGCGCACGTCGCTCGACGAGCCCGCGCCCGCCGGCGCGACGGCCGCGGCGTCGGCCGACGAGTCCTGAGCACCGGCTTCGTCGCCATCCTCACGGTCGAGCTCCACTTCCCGGAGGCGGGCTCGCTGAAGGGCAAGCGCAAGCACGTCCTCTCGGCGAAGGCCCAGCTGCAGAACCGCTTCGGCGCCTCCGTCGCCGAGGTCGACCATCACGACCTCTGGCAGCGGGCGCACGCTGACCGCGGCGTTCGTCGCCCGCGAGGCGCGCGGCGCGCGAGGAGCTCGCGGCCGCCGCGGAGCGGTGGCTCGCCGGCCAGGAGTGGGAGCTCGTGCGGGCGGAGATGACGCTCGTCTCCCCGGACGACTAGCGTCAGTCCTTGCGATGGGGGCGAGCGGATGACGGAGCGGATGCGCCGGGTCAACGAGTCGGTGCGCGCGGTGATCGCCGAGGCGCTCACCGACCTCAAGGACCCGCGGATCGGGCTCGTGACGGTCACGGGCGTCGAGGTCTCGCCCGACCTGCGCGAGGGCACCGTCTTCGTCTCCGTCCTCGGGAACAAGCGCAAGCAGCGGCGCGACGCTCGCCGGGCTCGAGTCGGCCCACGGTTACCTCCAGGCGCGCATCGCGAGCGAGCTCGACCTGAAGCGGACGCCGCACCTCGCCTTCGAATACGATCCGACGGTCGAGCGCGGCGTCCGCATGACGAAGCTGATCGATGAGCTCGTCGACGGCGCACCTCCCGATGACCCAGAGCTGACCTCCACGCCGTCGCCGAGGCCCTCCGCGCCCACGACCGCTTCCTCGTGACCACGCACGAGAACCCGGACGGCGACGCGCTCGGCTCGATGCTCGGCGCGACGCTCGCGCTGCGTGCGCTCGGCAAGGACGCGGTGATGTTCCTCGCCGGCGACGCGCCGCTCCCGGGCGAGTACGGCTTCCTCGAGCTCGGCGACCTGCGCCGCGACGCTGCCCGACGACGCCGCGGAGCGCGTGCTCTTCGCGCTCGACTGCGCGAACGCGAGCCGGCTCGGGCCCGTACCGGAGCTGCTCGAGCGCGCGCCGCTCGTGCTCGACGTCGACCACCACCACGACAACACGCGCTTCGGCGGCGTCAACCTGATCGTCGCCGGACGCGTCCTCGACCGCGGAGATCGTCCGCGACCTGCTGCGCGAGCTCGACGTCGCGCTGACGCCCGAGCATCGCCGAGGCGCTGTACGTCGCGCTCGTCACCGACACCGGCCGCTTCCAGTACGCGAACACGACGCCGAAGGCGCTCCGGCTCGCCGCCGAGCTCGTCGAGGCCGGGGCGGACGTGCACGGGATCTTCCGCGAGGTGTACGAGACGGTGCAGTTCGCGAAGCTGAAGCTGCTCGCGCGCGCGCTCGACCACGCGCGGCTGTTCGAGGGCGGGCGGCTCGTCGTCTCCTACCTCGTCCGCGCCGACTTCGCCGATGCGGGCGCCGAGGAGCCGTACTCCGAGGGGATCATCGACTACCTCCGCGCGGTCGAGGGCTCCGAGATGGTCGCGCTCGTCCGCGAGCCGCCGCGCGACGGCGGGCCCGCCCACCGCGTCTCGCTCCGCTCGAGCCGGGACGAGGTGGACGTGTCCGCGATCGCGCGGAAGGCGGGCGGCGGCGGGCACCGGCAGGCCGCCGGCTTCTCGCACGAGGGCACGCTCGACGAGGTGATCGAGTTCATCCGGCGCGAGTTCGCGCTCGTCCTGACCGCCGATGCCGCCGAGGGCGCGTAGACCGGTCGGGATCGTGCTCGCCGACAAGCCGGCGGGCCCGTCCTCGTTCGCGCTCGTCGCGGAGCTGCGCCGCCGCACGGGCGCGCGCACCGGGCACGCGGGCACGCTCGACCCGTTCGCGACCGGCCTGCTGCTGCTCCTCTCGGGCGCGGCGACGCGGCTCGCGCCGTGCTTCGTCGGGCTCGACAAGCGGTACGTGACCGACGTCGACCTGACCGCGACGACGACGACCGGCGACCCCGAGGGCGACGTCGTCGAGCGCCACGAGCCGCCGTCGCCGGCCGAGCTCGAGCGAGCTGCTCGCCGGCCTCCGTGGCGAGGTCGCGCTGCCGATCCCGGCTGCATCGGCGGTGAAGATCGGCGGCGAGCGCGCCTACCGGCTCGCGCGCCGCGGCGTTGCGGTCGAGATGCCGGTGCGCCGCTCGCACGTGTACGAGCTCGAGCTCGTCTCGTCGTCCGGCGGCGAGGCCCGGCTCGCGTTGCACGTCGGCTCCGGGACGTACGTCCGCTCGATCGCGGCGGCGCTCGGCGGCCACTGCCGGACACTCCGGCGGACCGCGATCGGCCCGTTCACGATCGAGGAGGCCGACCCGGCGCGAATGCTCCCGGCCGCCGAGGCGCTCGCGCGGCTCCCGGCCGACGCGCTGGCACGCGTCCCCGATGACGTGCGCGGCGCCGTGCTCGCGTTCGAGGCGGAGCCCGGATGAACGTCGCGCGCGTGCCGGGCGAGCTCGAACCGAAGCCGCGCGCGGTCGCGATCGGCACGTTCGACGGCGTCCACCGCGGCCATCGCGCGGTCGTGCAGACCGCGGTCGAGACGGGGAGGACGCCGACGGTGCTCACCTTCGACCCGCACCCGCGCGAGGCGCTCGGGAACCGGGTCGAGCTGCTCGCGACGCTCGAGCGCCGGCTCGAGCTGCTCGCCGAGGCCGGCGCCGAGGAGGCGCTCGTGGTCGAGTTCACGCCGGCGCTCGCGGAGCTCGAGCCCGAGGAGTTCGCCCGCGAGTACCTCGGCGCGATCGGTGCGGAGGTCGTCGTCGCGGGCGCCGGCTTCCGCTTCGGCCGCCGCCGCAGCGGCGACCTCGCGCTGCTCGAGCGGCTCGGCTTCGAGACGCGCGTCCCGGCGCACGTCGAGGGTGTGTCCTCGACGGAGGTGCGGCGGCTGCTCGCGCTCGGCGACGTGCCCGGCGCCGCGGCCCTGCTCGGCCGCCCGCCGGAGGTCGAGGGGACCGTCGTGGCAGGCGACGCGCGCGGCGGCACGCTCGGGTTCCCGACCGCGAACCTCCGGGTCGGGCAGGAGATGCTCGTGCCGCGCTTCGGGATCTACGCCGGCTCGGCCCTCGGCCATCGCGCCGCGGTCTCGATCGGGACGAACCCGCACTACGGCGGCGCCGAGCGGCGCGTCGAGGCGTTCCTCCTCGACTACGAGGGCGACCTGTACGGGCGGCGCGTCGTCGTCGAGCTGTGGGCCCGCCTGCGCGACGAGGCGGTGTTCGACAGCGAGGCGGCGCTCGTCGAGCAGATCGCCCGTGACGTGGCGGCAGCGCGCGCGGCGAGACGGCCCTCGTGAGCGTCACGCACACGGTCCTCGGCTGAGAGCCGCTACCCTTCGGGGCGACCTCGTCCCGGCCGTGCGCGTCCTTCCTTGCGCGGCGACGCTGGGATGACGGCGACACTCACCGAGGAGGTTCGATGGCCCTCACCAAGGAAGCGAAGCAGGAAGCGACGAAGCGGTTCGGCAAGCACGAGACGGACACCGGCTCGCCGGAGGTGCAGATCGCGATGCTGACCACCCGCATCAACGAGCTCACCGAGCACCTGCGAACGCACGCAAAGGACCACTACTCCCGCCGCGGCCTGCTCAAGCTGGTCGGCCGGCGGCGGCGGTTCCTGAACTACTTGCAGCGGAAGGACGTCGAGGGGTACCGCGCCCTCATCAAGGAGCTCGGCCTGCGCCGCTAGCTCCGACAGCCCCGGAGGGTGGAAGTTTGAGCGAGCCCCCCGGAGGGGCTGACTCAAACCTCCACCCTTCACGAGCACAGTGGAGGAAGAGAAGAGATGAGCATCATTGAGGCCGAGCAGCGGGCTACCCCCGTCTCGGTGACGGTCAACGTGGGCGGCAAGGACGTCACGTTCGAGACCGGGAAACTGGCGAAGCAGGCGGACGGCGCGGTCGTCGTGCGCTCCGGCGAGACGATGGTCCTCGCCACCGCACAGGGCCGCACCGACGCGCGCGAGGGGACGGACTTCTTCCCGCTGACGGTCGACGTCGAGGAGCGGATGTACGCCGCCGGGAAGATCCCGGGCGGCTTCTTCAAGCGCGAGGGGCGCCCGACCGAGCGCGCGATCCTGACCGCGCGGATGATCGACCGCCCGATCCGGCCGCTGTTCCCGAAGGGGTACCGCAACGAGGTGCAGTGCATCGCGACGGTGCTCTCGGCGGACATGGTCGTCGCCGCACGACATCCTCGCGATCAACGGCGTCTCCGCGGCGCTGATGGTCTCGCCGCTCCCGTTCTACGGGCCGATCGGCGCCGTGCGGATCGGGATCGTCGAGGGCGAGCTGACCGTCAACCCGACGCTGCAGGAGACCGAGGAGTCGACGCTCGACCTCATCGTCGTCGGCACGAAGGACGGGCTGACGATGGTCGAGGCCGGCGCGGACCAGGTGCCCGAGGACGTGCTCCTCGAGGCGCTCGACCTCGCCCAGCGCGAGATCGTGAAGCTCTGCGACGCGCAGGAGCAGCTCCGCGCGCAGGCCGGCAAGGCGAAGTGGCTCGACGCCGACGTCACGCGCCGGATCGACGAGTCGTACGGCGACCAGATCGCCTGGCGGATCGGCGAGGTCGGCCTGCGCGAGGCCGCTTCGATCGTCGACGAGCTCATCGAGCGCGAGGGCGGCAAGCTCTCGATGGAGTCGAGCGAGGACGACGTGACGCGCGAGCTCCAGACGCGGATGGCGCTCGCGACGGTGCTCGAGAGCCGCCGCACGGCCGCGGTCACGGGCCCGGTCCGCGAGCAGTTCGAGAACGACCTGCGCGCGCTCACCGACGCCGAGCAGGACTCGAAGGAGCTCAAGTCGGCGAAGCGGCACCTGCTCTTCGACCGGATCGTCGAGACGGTCGGCCTGCCGTTCCCGGTCGGCCCGGCGTCGGCCGACGGCGAGCCCGCCGCGAAGGACGACCTCACGAAGGCGTACATCAAGAAGGCCTCCGAGGCGATCTACAAGGAGCTCGTCCGCCGCAAGATCGCGGTCGACAAGCGCCGCCCGGACGGCCGCTCGGAGGAGCAGATCCGCGCGATCGAGTGCGAGGTCACCGTCAGCCCGCGCACGCACGGCTCGGGCCTCTTCACCCGCGGCCAGACGCAGATCATGACGCTCTGCACGCTCGGCACGGCGAAGGAGGGGCAGCGGATCGACGACCTCTCGCTCGAGTCCGACCGCCGCTACATGCACCACTACAACTTCCCGCCCTACTCGGTCGGCGAGACCGGCCGGATGAGCGGCCCGCGCCGGCGCGACATCGGCCACGGCGCGCTCGCCCAGCGGGCGCTCGAGGCGGTGCTCCCGCCCGAGTCGGAGTTCCCGTACACGATCCGGCTCGTCTCCGAGACGCTCGAGTCGAACGGCTCGTCGTCGATGGGCTCGGTGTGCGGCTCGACCCTCGCGCTGATGGACGCGGGCGTGCCGATCACGGCGCCCGTCTCCGGGATCGCGATGGGCCTCGTGAAGGAGGGCGACGACTACGTCATCCTCACCGACATCCAGGGTGCCGAGGACCATCTCGGCGACATGGACTTCAAGGTCGCCGGTACCCGCGAGGGGATCACGGCGCTGCAGATGGACATCAAGATCACCGGCGTCTCGCGGGAGATCATGGAGCGGGCGCTCGCGCAGGCGAAGGCCGCTCGTGAGGCGATCCTCGACCGGATGCTCGGCGCGATCTCGGAGCCGCGGACGGAGCTCGCCGGCCACGCGCCGCGGATCTCGACCGTGCAGATCAACCCCGAGTTCATCGGCATGGTGATCGGCAAGGGCGGCGAGACGATCCGCTCGCTCGAGTCCGAGTACGAGGTGCAGATCGACATCGAGGAGGACGGCACGATCCTCATCTACGCGACCGAGGGCGACAAGGCCGACGCGGCGATCGCCGCGATCACGGCGCTCACGAAGGAGCCCGAGGTCGGCGACACGTTCACCGGGAAGGTCGTGAAGACGACCGACTTCGGCGCGTTCGTCGAGCTGAAGAAGGGCACCGACGGGCTGCTGCACGTCTCGAACGTCGGCCCCGGCCGCGTCAACCACATCGAGGACGTGATCGCACGCGGCGACATCCTCGACGTGCTCGTCCAGGAGGTCGACAAGGCCCGCGGCCGGATCGGCCTGAAGCTGATCCAGAAGCACGAGGGCGACACCGTCGTCTCCCCCGAGGAGCTCGTCGAGCGGGCGAAGAACGCGCCCCCGCGCGAGCCCCGCGAGGACCGGCCGCGCCGCGACGACCGCCGCGGTGGCGGCGGCGGGCGGGGCGGCCCGCGCCGCGACCGCCAGGAGGCGCGGAGCGAGTAACGCGCGAGGGCACGGGGCGGCTCCGGCCGCCCCGTGCCGTCCGTGCTCCTTGACAGGATTCTCCTCCGGCGTAGGGTCAACCTGAGCGTCGGCGCCTCGCAGCGGCGCCGACGGGTCGTCGATCTGCGGCGCTGCGGCGCGAAACGATGACGCAGACAGACGCAGACGTGCCCCGCTCCACCGGCCGGCTCCCGCCGCAGGGGCCGACGCCGTCCGCGCCTCCGGCCGCGGACGCGGCGAACCGGGCCTCGCCGTCGGGCACCGCCCGCCGGCTGCTGCTCGTGCTCGTTCCGGTGATCGTCGCCGGCGCGGCGGCGGTCGCGGTCGCGCTCTGGTCCTTCGTCGCGTCGGACCCGTCGGTCGCGACGCTCTCCGGCGCGGCGGCGCTGCTCCTCGCCGCGGCGGCCGCGGAGGCGCTCCCGGTCCCGCTCGAGGGCGTCGCGGTCGGCCGGACGTCGTTCGCGACCGTGTTCATCGTCGCCGCCGCCGTCCTGTACGGCTGGGCGGCCGCGACGCTCGTCGCCGCGTGCGCGATGGCCGCGGTCGAGATCGCCCGGCGGACGCCGCCGGCGCGCGTCGCCTACAACACCGCGGTGTACGCGCTCGCCGCGTGCGCGGCCGGCGGGATCGCCGAGCTCGCCGAGGGCTCGACCGTCGCCCACCGCGTGCTCGCGACCCTCCTCGCGGCGTCGGCCTTCTACCTCGTGGACATCACGCTCGTCGCCGTCGTGATCGGGAGCGCGCAGGGCACGAGCCCGCTGCCCCTGCTCGCGGGATACGTGTACCGGACGTTCGTGCCGTTCGGGGTGCTCGCGTGCCTCGCGATCATCCTCGTGCTCGTGTGGGACCGCTCGCCGCTCGCGGCGGTCGTCCTCGCGGGCCCGCTCGCGGCGCTCGTCTTCTACGAGCGGCGGGTGCACGACGCGCTCGGGCGGCTGCGCGAGCTCGACCGCCTGAAGGACGAGTTCATCGCCGTCGTCTCGCACGAGCTGCGCACGCCGCTCGCGTCGGTGTACGGCGCGTCGGTGACGCTGCAGCGCGACGACCTCGACCCGGCGACGCGCGAGTCGCTCCTCGGCGTGATCCACCAGGAGTCCGCGCGCCTCGCGCGGCTCGTCGACCAGGTCCTGTGGACGAGCCGGCCCGAGCCGCCGCGGGGTGCGCGCGTCGCGGGCACGACCGATCCCGTGGCCGTCGCGGAGGCGGTCGTCGCGGCGACGCGGGTCCACCTCCGGCCGGGTCTGACGCTCGAGCTCTTCGCCGAGCCGTCGCTCCCGCCCGTCGCCGGCGATCCGGAGCAGGTGAAGCAGGTGCTCCTCAACCTCGTCGAGAACGCGGTGAAGTACTCGCCGGACGGCGGCCGGATCGAGCTCAGCGTCGCGGCCGCCGCGGACGGGGTGCGGTTCGACGTCGCCGACGAGGGCCTCGGCATCCCGGCCGCGGAGCAGGAGCGCGTGTTCGAGAAGTTCCACCGGGTCGACCCGAACCTGACGCGCGGCGTCGGCGGCACGGGGCTCGGGCTCTACATCTCCCGCCGCCTCGTCGACCAGCTCGGCGGCCGGATCAGCGTCGCCTCCGAGCTCGGCCGCGGCTCGACCTTCACGGTCGAGCTTCCGCGCGCCGACGGCGCGGCCGCGACGATCGAGCCCTGAGGCTCGTATAGCCCGTTCGAGGGATGCGCCGGGGGCCGCGCTGGCCGATTGTTCTGAACCCCGGACCCGATACAAGGAGACCTCGATGCGGCATCAAGCAACGGTCCTGCGCGTGTGGATCACCGGAACGCTCGTGCTCGGCGCGGCGTTCTGCGGCGTCGCCAGCGGCTGGAAGTGGTGACCCGGACGGACTGACGTTCTCGCCGGCCACGGCCGGACCTCACGGACGGACACCCTTCCGGCGAGGCCCTCGGTTCGGCCGTGGCGTGCGGGCCGCGCCTCGAGGCTCAGGCGGCAGGCGGATCGCTCCGCGCGATCCCGTCGTCGGCCAGCTCGAGCGCGGCTCGGAAGCGCTCGTCGCTGTGCAGCCGGTCGGCGCGGTGCTGGATCTCGATCATCGCGGTGGCCCACTCGGTCGTCTCGCGCCGGTGGACGTGGAGCTGCGCGAGCAGCTCGTCGTCGCTGAGGTGCCCGTGCGGGCGCTCGGGCGGGGCCGATTCGTCGCTCATGCCGGTAGTGAACCGAAACGGTGCGCACCGCACAACCCGGGCTCCGGACGCACAGAAGCCTCGATCCGGCGGAGCGGAGGAATATCGAGCCCTCCACCTCTCGCTCCCTTACGGGGCTGACGGCCTGATCGAGGCTCCCGGCGTCCTGCTCGTCCGAGGTCCGGTGTTGCCTGTCGCCCATCAGAACACCGCTGCATGAACGGTTCCTCAGCGCCCGGTTAGGGTCCGGTGAGGAACGCGCGGCCGCCGGCGACCCTGCGTACGATCCACACGTGCAGAACTGGCAGCTGACCGAGCTCGACTCGGGGGAGCGGGTGATCTCGGAGAAGCTCGACCACGTGCGGTCGGTCGCGGTCGGCTACTGGATCGGCGCCGGCTCGCGCGACGAGACCGACGCGCGGGCCGGGATCTCGCACTTCATCGAGCACCTCCTCTTCAAGGGCACCGAGCGCTACGACGCGCTCGAGATCGCGGAGATCTTCGACGGCCTCGGCGCCGAGCTGAACGCGGCGACCTCGCGCGAGCACACGCTCGTGTACTCGCGCGTGCCGGCGCACCACCTCGAGACCGCGCTCGCGGTCACCGGCGACATGGTCTTCGCGCCGCGGTTCCACGACCTCGACGCCGAGCGCGACGTCGTGCTCGAGGAGATCGCGATGTACGAGGACACGCCGCAGGAGCTCGTCCACGACCTGATCTCCGAGGCCGTGTTCGGCACGCACCCGATCGGCCGGCCGGTGATCGGCACCGCGGAGGTGATCTCGACCGTCTCGCGCCGCGCGATCCGGGCCTACCACCGCTCGATGTACGCGCCGGCGAACGTCGTCGTCGCGGCCGCGGGTGCGATCGAGCACGAGCGGCTCGTCGAGCTCGTCGCGGAGGCGGCCGGGCGGCGGCCCGCGACGACCGGCGTCGCGCGCGCCCGCACGCCGGTCGTGAAGATCGCGAAGCCGGGCATCCGCTTCCAGTCCAAGGACACCGAGCAGTACCACGTCTGCCTCGGCGCGCCCGGGCTCTCGATCACCGATCCGCGGCGGTTCGTCGCGTCGATCCTCGACTCGGTGCTCGGCGGCTCGGCCTCGTCGCGCCTGTTCCAGGAGATCCGCGAGAAGCGCGGGATGGCGTATTCGGTCGGCACCTGGGCCTCCCACTACAGCGACACGGGCCAGATCGGCGTGTACCTCGGGACGCGCGAGGACAACCTCGTCGAGTCGTTCGCGATCACGGCCGAGCAGATCGCCGACATCGCAGGCGGCAACGTGGGCGAGCGCGAGCTCGAGCGCGCGAAGGAGTTCGTGAAGGGCCACGTCCTCCTCTCGATGGAGTCGACCTCGACGCACATGAACCGGCTCGGGAAGGCGCTCGTCACGGGCACGGAGATCCTCTCGCTCGACCGGGTCCTCGCCGAGGTCGACGCGGTCGACGCCGAGTCGGTGTGCGGCCTCGCGGCGGAGCTGCTCGCGCCGGAACGGCTCTCGGCGGCCGGGATCGGCCCGAGCGAGGAGCGGTTCCTCGAGGCGCTCGAGCGCGTCACGCCCTCGCTTGGCCAACGCCGCGTGAAGATCGTCCTCAACGGGTACGCGCCGCCGTCACCGGAGACGGGGAAGGTCGGCGCGACGCTCGGGCCGTACCTCGTCGCGCACGGGCACGAGCTCGTCGGCTCGGAGGACGGCGCGGACGCGATGGTCGACTTCACGGCGCCCGCGGCGGTCGTGCCGAACGTGCTCCGCGCGCTCACGGCCGGCGTCCCGTGCGTCGTCGGCACGACCGGCTGGGACCCGGCCGAGGTCGACGCCGCCGCCCGGACCGCCGGTCTGCCGGTCTTCCACGCCGCGAACTTCGCGATCGGCGCGGTGCTGATGATGCGGTTCGCCGCCGAGGCGTCGCGCCATCTCGAGGCCGCCGAGATCGTCGAGCTGCACCACGCGACGAAGCTCGACGCGCCCTCGGGGACGGCGAAGGCGACCGCCGCGAGGATGGCCGGCGACGTCCCGATCCACTCGGTGCGGCTGCCCGGCCTGATCGCGCACCAGGAGGTCATCCTCGGCGGGGCGGGGCAGACGCTGACGATCCGCCACGACACGAGCTCCCGCGAGGCGTTCTGCCCGGGCGTCCTCCTCGCGCTCTCGCGCCTCCACGAGCTGCCGCCGGGCGTGACCGTCGGGCTCGACGCGCTGCTCTGACCGGGCACGTCGAGGAGACGGTCCGGATCGGCGAGGTCGAGCTCTCGCTGCTCCGCCCGAGCGACCCGGAGGCGCTGCTCGACGAGGACGCGTTCGCGCGGGACGAGTTCATGCCGTACTGGGCGGAGCTGTGGCCGGCCGGGCTCGCGCTCGCGCGGGCGCTGCCGGAGCGGCTCGACGACGTGCGCGTCGTCGAGCTCGGCTGCGGGCTCGGCGTCCCGGCGCTCGTCGCGGCCGCGCGGGGCGCGTCGGTCACGGCGGTCGACTGGGCGGTGGAGGCAGTCGCGCTCCTGCACACGAACGCGGCGGCGAACGGGCTCGCCGTCGACGTCCGCGCGGCCGACTGGCGGGCGTTCGCGGGCTCGTTCGACCTCGTGCTCGCGGCAGACGTGCTCTACGAGCCGCGGAACGTCGAGGCGCTGCTCGAGCTGCTGCCGCGGCTCGCGCCCGAGGTGCTCCTCGCCGAGCCGGGCCGGCCGGCGGGCGCCGGGTTCTTCGCCCGGGCGCGCGAGGAGTGGGCGATCGGGGAGCGAGCGGACCGGGTCTATCGACTCACGCGCGTACAATCGGCCGGGTGATCGGCCACGTCCTCACCGCGATCGCGACGCCCTTCGCCGAGGACGGCGCCGTCGACTTCGACGCGTTCCAGCGGCTCGCGCAGCACCTGGTCGACACCGGCTCGGACGGCCTCGTCGTCGCGGGCACGACCGGCGAGAGCCCGACGCTCACCGACGCGGAGCGCCTCGACCTCGTCCGCGCCGCCGTCGAGACCGTGCACGACCGCGCGACCGTCGTCGCGAACACCGGCACGTACTCGACCGCCCACTCGGTGCACCTGACCGAGGAGGCGCACGAGCTCGGCGCCGACGCCTTCCTCGTCGTGACGCCGTACTACAACAAGCCGCCGCAGCGCGGGATCGTCGCGCACTTCGAGGCGGTCGCGCGGGCGACCGACCGGCCGGTCGTCGCGTACAACATCCCGAGCCGCGTCGTCGTGAACATCGAGCCGGAGACGATCTCGCGGCTCGCCGAGATCCCGAACGTCCGCGCGGTGAAGCAGGCGACCCCGGCGCTCGACGAGGCGCGGCACATCGTCGAGACCGGCCTCGACCTCTACGCCGGCGACGACGTGCTCCTGCAGCCGTTCCTCGAGCTCGGCGCCACGGGCGGGATCTGCGTGCACACCCACGTGGTCGGGCCGCAGGTCGCCGAGCAGGTGCGCGCCGCGCTCGACGGCGACCTCGACCGGGCCCGCGAGCTCGACCGCGAGCTCGAGCCGGTGTACGAGCTCCTGCGGATCACGACGAACCCGATCCCGATCAAGGCCGCGCTGAACCTGCTCGGCCACGACGTCGGCGGCTACCGGCTCCCGCTCGTCCCGCCGACCGGGGACGAGCTCGCCGCCGTGCGGGGCTGCCTCGCGCGCCTCGGCCTGCTCGTCGCGGCGTAAACCCTTTCCACAACCCGCGGCCGATCGCGCCGCGATCGCTCGTATGCTTGGAGGCAGATGACTGATTCGGTGTTGCGCGTGATCCCGCTCGGCGGCCTCGGCGAGGTCGGGAAGAACATGACCGTCTACGAGACCGCGGGCGAGGTGATCGTCGTCGACACGGGTCTCGCGTTCCCGCGCGACGAGCACCTCGGCGTCGACCTCATCCTTCCGGACTTCGGCTACCTCCGCGACCGCGAGGTCCGCGCCGTCGTGCTCACCCACGCGCACGAGGACCACGTCGGCGCGCTGCCGTACTTCCTCCGCGAGGTGCGCGTGCGCGAGGTGTGGGCGACCCGGCTCACGCTCGGGCTCGTGAAGTCGAAGCTCGACGAGCACGGCCTCCTCCGCGCGACGGAGCTGCGCGAGATCGACCCCGAGGGGCCGCCCGTCGAGCTCGGCCCCTTCCGGCTCGAGTTCGTGCGGATGGCGCACTCGGTTCCCGACGCGGTCGGGATCGCGATCGAGACCGCCGCCGGCCGGGTCTTCCACACCGGCGACTGGAAGCTCGACCACACGCCGATCGACGGCCTCCGCACCGACGTCGGGAAGCTCGCCGACCTCGGGAACCGCGGCGTCGACCTCATGCTCGGCGACTCGACGAACGCCGAGCGGCCGGGCTTCACCGAGTCCGAGCGCATCGTCGGCGAGGCCTTCCGGCAGATCATCCCGGCGCGGCAGGGCCGCGTCCTGATCTCGTCGTTCGCGTCGAACATCCACCGGATGCAGCAGGCGATCGACGTCGCCGCGACAGTCAACCGCAAGGTCGCCGTCGTCGGGCGCTCGATGCGCAAGAACATGAACATCGCGCGGAACCTCGGCTACGTCGAGGCGCCGGACAGCCTGATCGTCCGGCCGGCCGACCTCGACGACGTGCCGCCGCACGAGCAGCTGATCCTCTGCACGGGATCGCAGGGCGAGCCGCTCTCGGCGCTGACGCGGATCGCGTACCACGACCATCCGGCCGTCCGGGTCGAGCGCGGCGACACCGTGATCATCTCGGCGCGGCCGGTGCCGGGCAACGAGCTCCGCGTCCACGACGCGATCAACCGCCTCACGCGGAGCGGCGCCGAGGTGCTGCACGAGGAGAACGCACCGGTGCACGTCTCCGGCCACGCGCGCGCCGAGGAGCTGCGCACGCTGCTCGGCCTCGTCCGCCCGAAGGCGGTGATGCCGATCCACGGCGAGTTCCGAATGCTCGCGGCGCACGCGCGCCTCGCGCAGGACGCCGGCGTGCCGGCCTCTTCGATCGTGATCGTCGAGAACGGCGACGTCGTCGAGCTCTCGCGCGACGGCGTGCGCATCGCCGACCACGTCGAGGCCGGCGTCACGTTCGTGGACGGGCTCGGCGTGGGGGACATCTCCGACGTCGCGCTCCGCGACCGGCGCCACCTCTCCGAGGACGGCGTGCTGATCGTCGTCGCGACGCTCTCCGACGGGCACGTGAGCGCGCCCGAGCTGATCGCCCGCGGCTTCGGCGAGTCGGAGGAGCTGCTCTCGGAGATGCGCGGCGAGGCGCACGACATCGTCCGCGACCTGCTCGACCAGGACATCCGCGAGATCAAGCTGCTGCAGGAGCACCTGCACGACGGGATCGGCCAGCTCGTCTACGACCGGACGCGCCGCCGGCCGATGATCCTTCCCGTGGTGGTGGAGGTTTGAGCTCGACGGAGACGTATCCGGCGTGGGCCGGCGTGATCGCCGAGCACGCGGCGGACGAGCGGACGGCGCGGCGCCTGATCGCGCAGCTCGTCGCGGTCGAGGTCTCCGCGGTCGCGTTCTGCCGGCTGCTCGAGCGGTGGGCCCGCGGCGAGGCCGAGCCCTCGACGCCGGGCCGGCGCGAGGCGGCGCTCCGCCACGCGGCGGACCGCGCCGAGACCGCGCTCACCGGGCTCGAACGCCCGCTCGGCCGCTACCTGCTCGAGCTCGAGCCGGAGGTCGCCGAGGGCCGCTCGTGGTTCGGCGAGCCGGGCGCGGGCGAGCTCGTCGACTGGGAGCCGGTGCTCACGCGCGCCGGCGTCGCCGCTGCGCCGCACCGTGTCGCGTCCGTGTACCTCGAGCTGGCCGTGCTCGTCCGGGCGCTGGAGGGGCTGTCAGCCCTCGTGCGCTGGGACTCGCGGCTCGACCGCGGCTCGCTGTGGGCGGGCCTGTTCGACCTGCGCGAGAACCTCCTCGGCTCCGCGGTCGACGACCTGCGCGCGCTCTCGGGCTAGCCTCCGCGCAGCTCGGCGCGGAGCGCGGCGATCTCGTCACGGAGCTCCTGCAGCTCCCGTTCGAGCGCGGCGAGGCGGTCGTCGTCCTCGTCGCCGCCGACGTCCTCCTCCTCGACGCGCGGCGCGGACGGGAGAGACGGCGCGGCGTCGCCGCCGAGAAGCTGTTCGTACCGCTGCTCCTTCTGGCCCGGGCGCCGCTCGAGGCGGGCGACGAGCTCGCGGTCGATCAGCACCTCGATCGTCTCGTCGATCTCGCCGAGGTCGGCGAAGCGATGGAGCCGCTCGGTGCGCTGCTTCAGCTCGCCGGGCGTCTGCGGCCCGCGGAGCATCAGCACGCAGAGGAGCGCCATCTCCGCGCGGGAGAGCTCGAGCGCGTCGTCGAAGAGCTGCCGGTACTTCGCGACGCGGCTGCCGGGCCCGCTCGCGAGGCGCGTCCAGCCCTTCCGCGCGAGCCGGTCGAGGGCCGCGCGGATCGCCGGCTCGTCGTAGTCGACGACCGGGTCGCGGTTCGTCGCCTGGTTGCACGCGAGCCGGAGCGCGTTCAGCGAGAGCGGGTAGGTGTCCGGCGTCGTGCGCTGCTTCTCGATCAGGCACCCGAGGACACGGATCTCGACGGCGTCGGCGTCCACGGCGGCAAGCCTACGCACACGATCGACGGCGCGACCTCGTCGGTGCGAGGATCCGGCCGTGATCACCGAGCACGCGATCCTCGACGTGAAGCCGGGGGAGGAGGCCGCGTTCGAGGCCGCGTTCGCCGAGGCTGCGCCGATCATCGCCGGGATGCCCGGCTTCGTGTCGCTGCGGCTGCATCGCGGCATCGAATCGCCGAACCGCTACCTGCTGCTCGTGGAATGGCAGCGGCTCGAGGACCACACCGACGGATTCCGGGGCTCCGAGGAGTACGGGGAGTGGCGGCGGCTCCTCCATCACTTCTACGACCCGTTCCCGACCGTCGAGCACTTCGATCTCGTCGTGGGCGTCTGACGGGCTCGGCGCGTGCCGGTCGAGCTCACCGTCGTCGGGTCGATCAACCTCGACCTCGTCGCGCGCGTCGAGCGGCTGCCGCGGGCGGGCGAGACGGTGAGCGGCGCGGAGCTCCGGCGCTTCCCGGGCGGCAAGGGGGCGAACCAGGCGGTCGCCGCGGCGCGGCTCGGCGCTCGCGTGCGGATGGTCGGCGCGGTCGGCGAGGACGCGTTCGCCGACGAGGCGCTCGCCGGACTGCACGCGGAGGGTGTCGAGCTCGAGCTGGAGCGCCACGGTTCGACCGGGCTCGCCCTGATCGTCGTCGACGCCGTCCGGCGAGACCACGATCGTCGTCGTGCCGGGCGCGAACGCCGAGCTGACGCCGCGCGAGGTGACCGGGCCGGTGCTCTGCCAGCTCGAGGTGAGCGACGAGGTCGTCGCGGCCGCCGCCCGGCGCGCGTCGTTCGTCGCGGTGAACGCGGCGCCGGCGCGGCCGCTGGCGCTCGTCCCCGACCTGCTCGTCGTGAACCGGCTCGAGCACGAGGTCGTCTCGCGCGGAAAGCTCGTCGCGGTGACCTCCGGCGCCGAGGGCGCGGCGCTGTACGAGCACGGCCGCGAGGTCGCCCGCGCGACGCCGCCGCCCGTCGAGGCCGTCGACGGCACCGCCGCCGGCGACGCGTTCACGGCGTGCCTCGTCGTCTCGCTGCTCGAGGGCCGCGGACGCGAGGACGCGCTCCGCCGCGCGTGCGCCGCCGGCGCCCTCGCCGCGTCGCGGCTCGGCGCGCAGCCGTCGCTGCCCACGGCGGCCGAGGTGGACGCGATACTCGCGCGGTGAGCCCGACCCCGATCCTCCTCGACTGCGATCCCGGCCACGACGACGCGATCGCGCTCCTGCTCGCGCTGGCCTCGCCGGAGCTCGAGCTGCTCGGGGTCACGACGGTCGCCGGCAACCAGACGCTCGAGCGGACGACGGCGAACGCGCTCCGGGTGCTCGAGCTCGCCGGCCGCGCGGACGTGCCCGTCGCGGCCGGCGCCGACCGGCCGCTCGTCCGCGAGCTCGAGGTCGCGGCGAACGTCCACGGCGAGAGCGGGCTCGACGGGCCCGACCTGCCGACGCCGCGCGCCGCGCCGGTCGCCGAGCACGCGGTCGCGTTCCTCGCGGAGCGGATCCGCGCGCGCGACGGCGCCGTCACGCTCGTCGCGACCGGGCCGCTCACGAACGTCGCGCTCCTCCTCGCGCTCGAGCCGGACGCGCGCCCGGAGCGGATCGTGCTGATGGGCGGCTCGATCGGCGAGGGAAACCGCACGCCGGCGGCCGAGTTCAACGTCTGGTGGGACCCGGAGGCCGCCGCGCGCGTCTTCGGGAGCGGGATCGAGACGACGATGGTCGGCCTCGACGTGACCCATCGCGCCGTCCTCGGCGCCGACCGCGTCGAGGAGCTCCGCGCGGCCGGCCGCGTCGGGAAGGTCGTCGCCGAGCTGCTCGACTTCTTCGGCCGCTTCCACGCCGAGCGCTGGCCCGAGCTCGGCGGCTCGCCGCTCCACGACCCGGTCGCGCTCGCCCACACGATCGACCCGCGCCTCCTCGACGTCCGGCCGGCGCGGATCGAGGTCGACTGCAGCGCGGACGGGAGCCGCGGCCGCACGAACGTCGACGTCCGGCCGCGGGTGGGAGCCGAACGCGCACGTCGCGGTCGGGATCGACGCCGCCGCCTTCGCCGACCTGCTCGTCGCGCGGATCGCCTCTCTCGGCTGACCGCCGGGCAGGAGCGGCCCGCGCCGCCCCGAAAGCCAACGGATGGCGCCGACCAAGCGCACTGCGAAGCCGCGCCCCAAGGCGCGCCCGAAGCTGCCGGCGCGCGTCCGCAAGCGCCGCGGCCGGAAAGGGCCGCGCGGCGGGCAGCGCCACCACGAGCTCGTCGGGCCTCGTCGTCGTCGCGCTCGGCGTGTTCCTCGTCTGCGCGCTCTGGTTCGGGCTGAGCGGCGGACCGGTCGCCGGCTGGATCACCGACGCGCTCGGCTGGGCCGCGTACGTCGCGCCGCTCGTGCTCGTCCCGGTCGGCCTGCTCGTGGTCGCGCGGAGCCCGCTCGTCGAGGCCCGGCCGTTCCGGATCGGGCTCGCGCTCGCCGCCGTCGGGCTCGTCCTCACGCTCGGCGGCTCCCACGGCGGCGCCATCGGCGGTCGGCTCGAGGACGTGGTCGCGAAGGGCCTCGGCACGACCGGCGCCGCCACGATCGGCGTGCTGCTGACGCTGACCGGCGTGCTGTTCCTCACCGGTGCCTCGCTCGGCGCGATCGTCCGCCGCTCGGGCCACGCCGTCCGCCGCGCCTCGACGCGGGTCCGGCGCGAGCCGCGCCCCGCGCCGGCAAGTGACGGCGTCGCACCTGCGGAGCCTCGGCTCGTATCGCCGCCGCCGCCGCCCGAGCCGCCGGTCGACGTCGCGCACGACTACCCGGACCTCGTCTCCGAGCCGGCGCCGCTCGTGTCGCTCGTCCCGGACGACCCGACCGAGGACACCCAGCAGACCCTGTTCGAGCGGGCGGAGCCGGCCCGCGACTACCGGCTCCCCGACCGGAGCCTCCTCGTCCGCTCCAAGCCCGGCGCCGGCCCGAGCGACGACGCCCGCAAGCGCATCGCCGACGCGCTCCTCGGCTGCCTCTCGAGCTTCGGCGTCGAGGCGACCGTCGTCGGCGAGATCTCGGGGCCGCGCGTGACGCGGTACGAGCTCCAGCTCGCGCCCGGGACGAAGGTCGGCAAGGTCGCGCAGCTCAAGGACGACCTCTCGTACGCGCTCGCGACGACGGAGATCCGCATCCTCGCGCCGATCCCGGGCAAGCAGGCGGTCGGCGTCGAGGTCCCGAACCTCTCGCCGAACCTCGTCACGCTCGGCGACATCTTCGGCGACCTGCCGGCGACCGCGAGCCCCGTCTCGGTCTGGCTCGGGAAGGACATCTCCGGCGCCGCGGTCTGGACCGACCTCGCGCGGATGCCGCACCTGCTCATCGCCGGCACGACCGGCTCGGGCAAGTCGGGCTGCATCAACACGATCCTCACCTCGATCCTGCTGCGCTCGACGCCCGACGAGGTGCGGCTGATCCTCGTCGACCCGAAGCGGATCGAGCTCAACTACTACGAGTCGATCCCGCACCTGCTCACGCCGGTCGTCTCGAGCCCGAAGGAGGCGAGCGCCGTCCTCCTCAACGTCGTCGGCGAGATGGAGCGCCGCTACGAGCACCTGAACCAGCTCCGCGCGCGCAACCTCCCCGAGGCGAACCGCACGCTGCGCAAGCGCGGCGAGCCCGAGCTTCCGTACCTGCTCGTCGTGATCGACGAGCTCGCCGACCTGATGATGGTGAGCCCGCAGGAGGTCGAGGACGCGATCATCCGGCTCGCGCAGAAGTCGCGCGCGGTCGGCATCCACCTCGTGCTCGCGACGCAGCGGCCGTCGGTGGACGTGATCACCGGGATGATCAAGGCGAACGTGCCCTCGCGGATCGCGTTCGCGGTCTCGTCGCAGACCGACTCGCGCGTGATCCTCGACGCGAACGGCGCCGAGAGCCTGCTCGGCCAGGGCGACATGCTCTTCAAGCCGCTCGGGACCTCGCGGCTGCAGCGGCTGCAGGGCGCGTACGTCTCGGAGGAGGAGGTGGCGCTCGTCGTCGAGGCCGTCCGCGGCCAGCGCGAGCAGGAGGTGGACGAGTCGTTCCTCGAGGCGCCGCAGGTGTTCGCGGACGACGCGTACTCGGACGAGGGCGAGTTCGACCCCGACGAGGACCCGCTGCTCGACCGCGCGATCGAGGTCGTCGTGACCGCGCAGACCGCGTCGGTCTCGCTCCTCCAGCGCCGGCTCCGCGTCGGCTACACCCGCGCGGGGCGCCTGATCGACATGCTCGAGCGGCGCGGCATCATCTCGCCGTACGAGGGCTCGAAGCCCCGCCGCGTGCTCATCGGCGAGCACGACCTCGAGCGGGCCTCGCTCGACGCCAACTAACGCCGCGTCGAGCCGTCGAATCGGGTGTGGCGCTTCACCCCCAACAGGTTTAGCATCGCGCCACCAATCAGCCACCAGGAGGGCTCGAACTTGAGGAAATCAGCATTCATTGCGGCCGCGAGCGTGCTCGTGGTCGGCCTTGCGATGACCGGCGCAGCCGCGTCGGCGCCGCGGGCCACCACGACGGCCGCACTCATCAGCGACATCGGCAAGTTCACCGACCGCGGGTTCAACCAGAGCCAGCTCTCCGGTCTGAACAAGGCCAAGACGAATCTCGGCGTCGCGATCATCGCGAAGCAGTCGAACTCCACGAGCGACTACATCCCGAACCTGACCGCCGCCGTTCGCGCCAAGGCGAACATCGTGATCGCGGCCGGGTTCCTGATGGCCGACAGCCTCGCGACGATGGCGAAGAACTTCCCGGACACGAACTTCGCGATCACCGACTACTCGGTGCACGCGGCGCCGTTCGCCGACAAGAAGGGCACCCCGCTGTTCAAGAACGTCGAGGGCCTGACGTACGCGGCGAACGAGTCGGGCTGCCTCGTCGGTGTGCTGGCGGCGAAGGCGGCGCAGCGGGCCGGCAAGAAGGTCATCGGCGCGGTCGGCGGCCTCAAGATCCCGCCGGTCGACATCTGGATCGCGGGCTACAAGTACTGCGCGCAGAAGGCCGTCCCGGGCACGAAGGTCCTCGTCGGGTACTCGCAGAGCTTCACCGAGACCGACAAGTGCGGGACCGTGGCGCAGAACCAGATCGGCCAGGGCGCCCAGGTGCTCTTCCAGGTGGCGGGCGGCTGCGGGCTCGGCACGCTGAAGGCGGCCGACGCCGCGAACATCTGGGGCATCGGCGTGGACGTCGACCAGTACAAGGACGCCAAGCGGGTTCTGACGTCCGGCATCAAACGGGTCGACAACGGCGTCTACCAGGCGATCCAGCAGGTGAAGCAGGGCAAGTTCAACGGCGGCGGCGACCTCGTCTTCAACCTGAAGAACGGCGGCATGGGCGTTGGCAAGATCAACCCGGCCGTGCCGGCGGCGGACATCACGCTGATGAACCAGTACAAGCAGAACATCATCAGCGGGAAGCTCAAGGTTCCGTCCTCGCTGTAGACGGAACTCGATCGGCGGAGACCGAGGGGCGGGCGACGAGCCCGCCCCTCGCCGTCTTCCGGGTTAGGATCGCCGACAGTGACCGACGTCCCCGTCCTCGAGATGCGTGGGATCACGAAGGAGTTCCCGGGCGTCGTTGCAAACGACGGCGTCGCGTTCGAGCTCGCGCGAGGGGAGGTCCACGCGCTCCTCGGCGAGAACGGCGCGGGCAAGTCGACGCTGATGAACATCCTCTACGGCCTCTACCGGCCGGACGCGGGGGAGATCCTGCTCGCCGGCAAGCCGGTGGTGTTCGCGTCGGCGAAGGACGCGATCGGCGCCGGGATCGGGATGGTCCACCAGCACTTCATGCTCATCCCGGTGATGACCGTCGCCGAGAACATCGTGCTCGGGATCGAGCCGTCGCACCGCGGTTTCATCCTCGACGAGCGCGGCGCCGAGGGTCGCGTCCGCGACATCTCGCAGCAGTTCGGCCTCGCGGTCGACCCGACCGCGCTCGTCTCGGACATCACCGTCGGCCAGCAGCAGCGCGTCGAGATCCTGAAGGCGCTCTACCGCGACGCCGACGTGCTGATCCTCGACGAGCCGACCGCGGTGCTCACGCCTCAGGAGGCGGGCGAGCTCTTCGCGATCATCGCGAGCCTGAAGGCCGACGGGAAGTCGATCATCTTCATCAGCCACAAGCTGAACGAGGTGCTCGAGATCGCGGACCGGATCACCGTCCTGCGCCGCGGCAAGACGATCGACACGGTCCCGCGCGACGGCGCCACGCAGGACTCGCTCGCGCTCGCGATGGTCGGCCGCAGCGTGCTCCTCCGCGTCGAGAAGCCGCCGTCGACGCCGGGCGCGACGGTGCTGAAGGTCGACGACCTGCACGTCGCAGACGACCGCGGGATCGACAAGGTGAAGGGCGTCTCGTTCGAGGTCAGGGCCGGCGAGATCGTCGGGATCGCGGGCGTCGACGGCAACGGCCAGAGCGAGCTGATCGACGCGCTCACCGGCCTTCGCGCCCTCCAGTCCGGCCACGTCTCCGTCGGAGGCGAGGACGTGACCCACGCGAGCGCCCGCGAGTGCCTCGACGCCGGGCTCGGCCACATCCCCGAGGACCGGCAGCGGCGCGGTCTCGTGCTCGAGTTCTCGATCGCCGAGAACATCGCGCTGCACGACTACGCGAAGCCGCCCGACGCGAAGTGGGGCTGGATCTTCCCGAACCGGTTCGTCGAGCGCGCGCGCGGGCTGATCAAGGAGTTCGACGTGCGCGGCGGCGGGCCGCTCACGCCCGCACGCGGCCTCTCCGGCGGCAACCAGCAGAAGGTGATCGCCGCGCGCGAGATCTCGCGCGACCCGAAGGTGCTGATCGCCGCCCAGCCGACGCGAGGGCTCGACGTCGGCGCGATCGAGTACCTCCACGGCCGGCTCGTCGAGGAGCGCGGCAAGGGCCGAGCGATCCTGCTCATCTCGCTCGAGCTCGAGGAGATCCTGTCCCTCTCGGATCGCATCCTCGTGCTCTACGAGGGCGAGATCGTCGGCGAGCACGGCGCGGAGCCGAGCGAGGAGGAGATCGGGCTCGAGATGCTCGGCGCGAAGCGGAGGGACGCGGCGTGACGTCCGAGCCCGAGGTTCCTCCCGAGAGCCCCGAGGAGGCCTCCGCGACCGGCTCGCTCGCGGCGCGGCTCTCGCTGCGCCACCGCGCGGGCGGCATCTCCGTCCCGGTGCTCACCGCGCTCGTCGCGTTCCTGATCGGCGGGATCGTGGTGCTCGCGACGGGGCACAACCCGCTCCTCGCCTACCGCGACATCTTCCGCGGCGCCGGCCTCAACTGGGTCTTCCACCCGACCACGAGCACGGTCGGCACGGCCTCGTACAACCTCTCGCAGACGCTGCTCCAGACGACGACGCTGATCCTCACGGGCCTCGCGGTCGCGTTCGCGTTCCGCTGCGGGATGTTCAACATCGGCGGCCAGGGCCAGTACCTGATCGGGCTGATCGTCGCGAACTGGATCGGCTCCTCGTGGGCCGGGATGGCGCCGCTGCCGCACGTCGCGATCGCGGTCGTCGGCGCGACGCTCGCGGGCGCGGTGTGGGCGGGGATCGCCGGCTTCCTGAAGGCGACGGTCGGCGCCCACGAGGTGATCACGACGATCATGCTGAACTGGATCGCGATCTGGGGCGGCTCGTACCTGTTCGGCGACGGCGGGCCGCTCCAGAACACCGCGAACGCCTCGCTCCCGATCTCGAACGACGTCAGCGAGGGCGCGAAGCTGCCGGTCTTCTGGGGCGTCCAGGACCTGCAGGGCCTCCACATCGGCTTCTTCATCGCGATCGGCTCCCTCGTCGTCTTCTGGCTGATCCTGAACCGGACGACGCTCGGCTACGAGGTGCGCGCGGTCGGCTTCAACCCGGAGGCGGCCGCCTACGGCGGGATCAGCGTCCGCAAGAACCTCATCCGCGCGATGGCGATCTCGGGCGCGTTCGCGGGGCTCGCGGGCGCGCTCGACATGCTCGGCTACCTCTACCGCTTCGGCGTCTCCGACATCCCCGCGTCGACGGTCGGCTTCCTCGGGATCGCGGTCGCGCTGCTCGGGCGCAACACCGCGGTCGGCGTCGGGCTCGCGGCGCTGCTCTTCGGCGGGCTCCTCTTCGGGACGACGCACGGCCTGCAGTCGAGCGTGATCGCGCCCGACCTCGCCGGCAACCTCACGTACATGATCCAGGGCCTGATCGTGCTGTTCGTCGGCGCGGACATCCTGATCCTCTACCTGTGGAACAGCCGCAAGAAGCTCCGCCGGAAGGAGGCGCCGGCGTGAGCGCGGCCGCCGAGACCCGGGTCCCGAAGTGGGAGCGGCTCCGCGGAGCGCGGGCGTTCGGGATCGCCGGGATCTCGCTCGGCGTGTTCGCCGCGTTCATCGCGCTGCCGCCGATCGAGGCGCGCTCGGTCGTCTGGTCGATCCTCGTCGGGATCCTCGCGACCTTCTTCGGCATCTGGGCGGTGACGCGCGGCCAGTATCGGATCGGCTGGGGCGCGATCGCAGTCGGGCTGATCGGGATCGGGCTCGGCTTCCTCGCCACGCGGTCGAGCTCGGCGAACCTGAACAGCGTCTTCCGCGCCGACCTGATCGCGTCGATGTTCGTGTTCTCGACGCCGCTCGTCTTCGGCGCGATCGGCGGCATGTTCTCGGAGCGCAGCGGCGTCGTGAACGTCGGCCTCGAGGGGATGATGCTGATGGGCGCGTTCTGGGGCGTGTACGGCGCCGACAAGGGCGGGAGCTGGGTCGTCGGCCTCCTCGTCGCGATGTTCGCCGGGCGCGTCGCTCGCGCTCGTGCTCGCCTTCTTCGCGATCCACTTACGCGCCGACCAGATCGTCGTGGGGGTGGCGGTGAACTTCCTCGCGCTCGGGATCACCGGCTACTTCTTCTTCCAGCTCTACCACGGCCAGGACGTGCCGATCGGGATCTCGACGATCCCGAACGTGAAGATCCCGTGGTTCGACAACCTGAAGTTCCTCGGGCCTGCGTTCGGCGACCTCAACCTGATGGTCTGGCTCAGCTTCCTGCTCGTGATCGTCTCGTACATCGTCCTCTTCAGGACGCCCGTCGGCCTACGCATCCGCGCGTGCGGCGAGCATCCGCGCGCGGCCGACACCGTCGGGATCAACGTCTACGCCGTCCGGTACCGCTCGGTGATCCTCTCGGGGATCCTCGCCTCGCTCGGCGGCGCGTACCTGTCGATCGGGTTCGGCGGCGGGGCGTTCACCGACAACATGACCGCCGGCCGCGGCTTCATCGCGCTCGCCGCGATGATCTTCGGCAACTGGCGCCCGTTCGGCGCGTTCGGCGCGGCGCTCCTCTTCGGCTTCTCGACCGCGCTCGCGTACCGTCTCCCCGTGTACTCCGACTCCGCCGCCACCCTGTTCCAGGCGCTTCCATACGTGCTCACGCTCGTCGCCGTCGCGGGCGTGATCGGCCGTTCGACGCCGCCCGCAGCGGACGGCAGACCGTATGTCAGGCAGTAGGGCCGGCCGGGTCGCGGTCGTTCTCGGCGTGCTCGCGGTCGCGGCGATCCCGGTCGGGATCGTCGTCTCGTGGCGCCGGCCGGACGTGAGCCTGCTCGAGGGGATCGAGCTCGGCGTCGCGGCCGCGTTCGTGCTCGGCCTGCTCGCGATCTACGCCGTCCGCCGGGGCCGGATCCGCGTCGAGAAGAGCGTGAACCGCCGCGGCGCGCGTCTCGTCCGCACCGGCCGCGTGCTCGCGTGGACCGGCCTGTACCTCGCCGCCGCGGGCGGCGTCGCGCTCGGGTTCTACGGCCTGCTCGTCATGCGCGGCTGACGGCTGGCTCTACACTCCCGGGGCGATGTTCGAGCTCGGCAACAGCCTCCGCGAGGCGCGCCACCGCCGCGGGATCGAGATCGCGCAGGCCGAGCAGGCGACGAAGATCCGCGGCAAGTACCTGCGCGCGCTCGAGGACGAGCAGTTCGCCCTCCTGCCCGCGCAGACGTACGTTCGCGGCTTCCTCCGCTCGTACGCGGAGTACCTCGGGCTCGACGGGCAGATCTACGTGGACGAGTACGACTCCCGCTTCGTCGCCGCCGCGGCCGCGAGCCGCGGACCGCGACGCTCGAGCCCGCGCCGCAGCCGGCGGCTCGAGACGATCGTCGTCCTCGCCGTCCTCGGCGCGATCGTGGTCGTGACGCTGTTCGTCGTCGGTGCGTGGACGTCGTCGACCCACGGCACCGCCGCCCCGTCCTCGCCCAAGGTGGCGAAGAAGGTCGTCCCCGTCGAGCGCGTCCCCGGCCTCGCGATCACCGGCGTCCGCGGCCCGTCGTACGTCGCGATCCGCCGCGGCAACGCCGCCGGCCGGGTCGTCTTCCAGGGCACGGTCGACCGCGGCCACACGGAGCCGTTCACCGGCAAGCGGTTCTGGATCACGGTCAGCACCCCGGAGAACCTCCGGATCGTGGTGCGCGGCAAGCGGATCGCGGTCGGCGGGTTCCGCCCGCGCGTGATCACCGTCACGCCCACGGGCTGGAACGTCGACTGAGCGCACCTCGGCTGCGCGCCGCGATCGTCGTCACGGGCTCCGAGCTCGTCCGGGGGGACAGGCGGGACGCCAACGGCCCGTTCATCGCGGGCTCGCTGCTCGCGCTCGGAGTCGAGCCGGCGCGGATCCTGGTCGTCGGCGACGAGCCCGCGGAGCTCGAGCGGGCGCTCGGCGAGAGCCTCGGCCACGACCTCGTCGTCACCTCCGGCGGGCTCGGGCCGACGCACGACGACCGGACGGTCGAGCTGCTCGCGCGCGCGGCCGGGCTCGAGCTTCGCGTCGACGCCGGGCTCGAGGAGGCGATCGGAGCGCGCTCGCGCCGGTTCGCCGAGCGGCTCGGCCGCCCGTACGCCGACTTCGCCGAGGGCGTGACGAAGCAGGCGACCATTCCCTTGGGCGCCCTCGTCGTGGGGCTCGCCGGCACCGCGCCGGCGCTCGTCGTGGAGACCGGCCGGGCGGTCGCGATCGTGCTGCCGGGCCCGCCGCGCGAGCTGCAGGCGCTGTGGCCGAAGGCGCTCGAGACCGCCCCGCTCGCCGCGCTGCTCGGGCGGGCGCGGGCGCCGGAGCGGCGCGTGCTGCGGTACTTCGGCGTCTCGGAGTCGACGGTCGCGCGGGCGCTCGCGGACGCGGGCGGCGACGGCGGCGGCGTCGAGGCGACGATCTGCGCGCGCGACTTCGAGATCCACGTCGACCTCGTCGTCGAGCCCGGCGCCGGGCCGCGCGCCGACGCCCTCGAGGAGCGGTTCGGGGCGCCGCTCGCACCGTTCCTGTTCGCGCGCGAGGACGAGCGCGGGATCGAGGCGCTCGTGCTCGACCGCTGCCGCGAGCGCGGGCTCACGCTCGCGACCGCCGAGTCGTGCACCGGCGGGCTCGTCGCGGCGCGGCTCACGTCGGTGCCGGGCGCGAGCGAGGTCTTCCTCGGCGCGATCGTCTCGTACGCGGACGCGGTGAAGACGGCGGAGCTCGGGGTGCCGGCCGCCGTCCTCGCCGCGCACGGCGCCGTCTCGGCCGAGACCGCGGCGGCGATGGCGCGCGGCGCGCGGGCGCGGCTCGGAGCGGACGTCGCCGTGGCGGTGACCGGGGTCGCGGGCCCCGGCGGCGGGACCGAGGAGAAGCCGGTCGGGCTCGTCCACCTGCACGCGGCCGGCCCGGACGGCGAGCTCGCGGAGAGCTTCTCGCTGCCGGGCGACCGCGAGACGGTGCGCGCGCGGGCCGCCGCGTCGGCGCTCCATCTCGTGCGCAGACTTGTCACGAAGTCGTGACAGACACGCGACATCTTCCCCGCTAGCGTGGCCGGAGATGAACGGCTCCGCCTCTTCTGCGCCCTGCGTCTCCCGCCCGAGCCGGTCTCCCGGCTCGCCGCGTGGCAGCACGCCGAGCTGCACGGCGGCCGGATCGTCCCGCCCGAGAGCCTGCACGTCACGCTGGCGTTCCTCGGGCACCGGCCCGCCGGCGACGTCGAGGCCGTCGCCGGCGCGCTGCGCGGCGCCGCCGCCGGCACGGCGCCGCTCCTTCTCCACGTGCGCGGCTATCGCGAGACGCGCAGCGTCGGGATGCTCGTCCTCGACGACGAGGAGCAGCGGGCGGCCGGGCTCGCCGGCCGCCTGCACGAGCGGCTCGAGGCGCTGGGCCTTTACCGGCGCGAGCCCCGCCCGTGGCTCCCGCACGTCACGGTGCTGCGGTTCCGCGCCGGGCCGCGGCTGCGACCGGAGCTTCCCGAGCTCGGCGGGATCGCGCCGTCCGACGCTGCTGTTTACCTATCCCGTCTGCGCCCCGGCGGGGCGCAGTACGAGATTCTCGAAGCGGTTGGGCTAGGAGGTGGGTGACGTGGGTCGCGAAGAGGCTCTGGAGATGGCGCTCGGCCAGATCGAGCGGAACTTCGGCAAGGGCGCCGTGATGAAGATGAGCGACCAGGCGCACGTGTCGGTCGGCGCGATCTCGACCGGGTCGCTGTCGCTCGACCTCGCGCTCGGCATCGGCGGCCTGCCGCGCGGCCGGATCGTCGAGATCTTCGGCCCGGAGTCGTCGGGGAAGACGACGCTCGTCTATCACGCGATGGCGGAGGCCCAGCGGCGCGGCGGCATCTGCGCCTTCGTCGACGCCGAGCACGCGATGGACCCGACGTACGCGAAGCGGATCGGCGTCGACATCGACGAGCTCCTCGTCTCGCAGCCCGACACGGGCGAGCAGGCGCTCGAGATCACGGAGCTCCTGATCCGCTCGGGCGCGCTCGCGATCGTCGCGATCGACTCGGTCGCGGCATTGACGCCGAAGGCGGAGATCGAGGGCGAGATGGGCGACACGCACGTCGGCCTCCAGGCGCGCCTGATGTCGCAGGCCCTCCGCAAGCTCGCCGGCACGCTCAACCGCACGGACACGATCTGCATCTTCACGAACCAGCTCCGCGAGAAGATCGGCGTGATGTTCGGCAACCCGGAGACGACGCCGGGCGGCCGCGCGCTCAAGTTCTACGCCTCGGTCCGGCTCGACATCCGCCGGATCGAGACGCTGAAGGACGGCGTCGAGGCGATCGGCAACCGCGTCCGCGTGAAGGTCGCGAAGAACAAGGTCGCGCCGCCGTTCAAGCAGGCCGAGTTCGACATCATCTACGGCAAGGGCATCCCCTGGGAAGGCACGGTCCTCGACGCCGCGCTCGAGCGGAAGATCGTCCAGAAGTCGGGCTCGTACTTCAGCTACGGCGACGAGCGGCTCGGCCAGGGCCGCCAGAACGCGACCGCGTTCCTCGAGGAGCATCCCGACGTCGTGCAGCAGATCCTGGCCGGGATCCAGGCACAGGCGCCGCCCGACCAGACCGTCTCGGCCCGCCTGCTGACCCAGCCCGAGCCGGTCGCAGCAGGCCCGAGCCCGGTCGAAGCGGCCGAGCCGGTCGAGGCCGACGAGGAGCCGGCCGCCGCGGCGTAGGACCGCGGAGCATGTCCCCTCCGCGGGTCACCGCGCTTCGCGCCGAGCGCGGCGCCCGCGTTCGGGTGGAGCTCGACGGCGAGCCCTGGCGGGTCCTGCCGCTCGAGGCGGTGGTGCGCGCGGGCCTAGCGGCCGGGATCGAGCTCGACCGGCCGCGGGCGCGCACGCTCGGGCGCGAGCTTCGCCGTGTGGGCGCCGTGAAAGCGGCTACACGGGCCCTGGCGCGGCGCGACCGCTCGGAGGCGGAACTCACGGCGCACCTCGCGGCCCGCGGCGTCGCACCGGCAGCGCGCCGGGAGACGGTGGATGCGCTCGAGCGGGCCGGATACGTCGACGACGCGCGCTTCGCGGCCGGTCGGGCGGCCGCGCTCGCCGAGCGCGGCTACGGCGACGCCGCGATCAGGTTCGACCTCGAGCGGCAGGGCGTGGACGCCGGCCCGATCGACGAGGCGCTCGCCGCGCTCGCGCCCGAGGAGCACCGCGCTGCGGCGATCGTCGCGCGCGACGGAAGCTCGCCCCGCGTCGCGCGCCGGCTCGCGGCGAGAGGCTTCGACGCGGACACCGTCGAGGCCGTGCTCGACTTCGGGCCCTGAGCCCCGCTTTGCTCGCGGCTACCCTGTGGCGGCCGTGAAGCGCTACCACGTCACCA
>CAVSMT010000014.1:0-338306 GCA_963729135.1 uncultured Actinomycetes bacterium | reverse complement strand
TCGCCGGTTCGATCCCGGCACGCTCCATTTCTCCGGAACGGGTGGCGGGCTCGCTTGACGCGCGCCGCCCGCTGCTCCGAGAATGCAGCCGAACGCCCGGGAAGTCGGCCGGCGACCGTACCGGCGCTTCCCTCAACCGTGCCGTCGTGGAGATGCCCAGTCGCCCGACAGTGACCTGCCCGGGATGGCCGCGTGCCACCATCCCGCTCCGGCGCTGCCCGCTCCCGGATCCGCTCCCCGCCGGCGCCCGCATCCCGGAGGTCCCGCGATGACCGAACTGCCGAGACGGTTCTGGGTCGAGTTCGGCCTGGCCGTCTTCAGCGCCTTCCTGCTCCTCGTCACGCTCCTGTGGAAGGACTGGATCGAGATCGTGTTCCGCGTCGATCCGGATCACGGCAACGGCTCGTTCGAGTGGCTGATCGTGACCGTCGCGATCCTGGGCACGGTCACGTTCTCGACGCTCGCGCGGCTCGAGTGGCGGAGGGCGCAGGAGGTGGCGGCATGACCGACGCCGACGTGCTCGCGCTGCTCAAGCAGACGACGTTCTCCTTCCTCGGGACCGTCGAGCGCCTCGGCGCGGCGACGATGCCCGACGTTCCGATCGACAAGCGGACGGCGGTCGTGCAGGTGGACGAGGTGCTCCACGCGCCGTCGACCTTCGCGCAGCTCGGCGGGAGCACGATCACCGTCCAGCTCGCCGCCGACGCGAAGGAGGGCCAGCAGTTCGCCTTCTTCACGAACGGCCTCGCCTTCGGGAGCAGCGTCGCCGTGACCGAGGTCGGGCGCCGGCCCGCGAACGAGATGGCGCCGCACCTCGCGCGAGCGACCGCGATGGGCGGCAGCCCGTTCGCCGACCTCCAGGCCGAGCTCGACGCGGAGACGTTGCGCGCGCACGCGAAGGAGGCGGCCGCGGTCGTCACCGGCCGCGTGACCGCGCTCGCGCAGGCAGCTCCCGTCGGGATGTCGGAACACGACCCCGCGTGGTGCACTGCGACGATCGACGTCCAGCACGTCGCGAGCGGCAAGGGCGTCCGCGCCGGGGAACTCGCCGTGCTCTACCCGAACAGCCTCGACGTGCGCTGGCACGACGTCCCGAAGCCGAAGATGGGGCAGGAGGGCCTCTTCATCCTCCACGCGACCGACAAGGCGCTCCGCCCGCTCGCGAAGTTCCAGCTCCTCCACCCGGACGACCTGCAGCCCGTCCAGAACCTCGATGCGTTGACCCCGAACGGGAACGGGAGCTGATGAGCCGATGATCAAGATCGTCAACATGATCCCGCACTCGCTGAGCGGCGAGTCCCGCCAGGACAGCGAGCCGAACATCGCGGTCAACCCGAAGAACACGAAGGCGATCGTCGGGACCGCGTTCACCCCCGCGCCGATGGGCGGCGCGTTCGCGCCGATCTACGTGTCGAGCGACGGCGGCAGCACGTGGGCGCTGAACACGATCGTCCCCGGCAACGGCTCGGTGGGGACGTCGGACATCACCGTCGCGTTCGCCGACACGGGCGGGCACCTGTACGCCGGGATCCTCAACGGCAGCACGATCAACCTCCAGATCCTCCGCACCGCGAGCTTCACCTCGACCGCGCCGATGAAGATCCTCGTCGACCGGGCGAACGAGGACCAGCCGTGGGTCGTCGCCGCGAGCGTGCTCGTGAAGGGCGCGTCGAAGGACCGCGTCTACATCGGGAACAACAACTTCGGGACCAGCCCGAAGACGGCGACGGTCGACCTCTCGCTGAACGCGGCGACGGCCGCGGCGCCGGCCGGGTTCGCGCCGCACCAGGTCGAGCACGGGCCGGCCAACCCGCAGGACGGGCCGCCGACCCGGATCGCGCTCCACCCGGACGGGACGATCTACGCGGCGTTCGAGCGGTGGAAGAGCGGCACGTACCCGAACTACACGATCGACATCGTGATCACCCGCGACGACGCCTGGGGCGCCGGGGCCACGCCGTTCCAGGCGCTCGGCGCGAACGGCAAGATCGTGGCGCCGAGTCGGTTCATCACCTGGAACGCGGTCATGGGCCAGGAGCGGCTGGGCGGCGACCTCGCGATCGCCGTCGACCCGCACAACTCGAGCGACGTCTGGGTCGCGTGGTGCGACCGGGTGGGCGGGCCGAGCGGGACGGACTGGACGCTCCACGTCCGCCGCTCGACCGACAAGGGGCTGACGTGGTCGAAGACCGACGTAAGGACGATCAAGAACGCGAAGAACCCGTCGCTCGCGCTCAACTCGAACAGCGAGCTCGGACTCCTGTACCAGGCGTTCACCGGCAAACGGTG
Organism: uncultured Actinomycetes bacterium; assembly: GCA_963729135.1. Lineage (GTDB taxonomy): Bacteria > Actinomycetota > Thermoleophilia > Gaiellales > Gaiellaceae > PALSA-600. The sequence goes on along the minus strand of CAVSMT010000014.1, from coordinate 336,017 downwards.
GGTGACGACGCTCGAGCTCACCCTCAACAGCTGGGCGACGGCCGCGACGACGCTCGTGCTCCACACGGCGCCGTCGGCGACGCCGGTGCGGCAGTTCTTCCCGTACCTCGGCGACTACGTCCGGATGATCGCGATCGGGACGAGCTTCTACGGCGTGTTCTGCGGCAACAACACGCCGGACAAGGCGAACTTCCCGAACGGGGTCACCTACCAGCGCAACGCGAACTGGACGGCCAAGACGCTCCTCGCGGCCGACAACGTCACGCCGGTGGCGCCGTCGATCGACCCGTTCTTCTTCCAGTACACCCCGAAGGGCTCCGGACCCTAGGCGAACGCGACTCTCATCCCGCGGCGTGGTCGACGATGAGCGCCGTGAACGGCGGGCTGCCCGGCGGCGCGACCGTGAAGCCGAGGCCCCAGTGGCCGACCATCACGAGCGCCGGCGCCGCGCGCGTGTAGACGCCCGGCTTCGTCTCGGCGAGCTGGTAGGTCTGCTCGGGCATCTCCATGTCGAGCATGTCGAACGCGAGCCGCACGTCGGCGCCGCGAACCGGCTTGCCGTTCTTCGTGAGCTCGAGCGCGAACGAGTTCGGGGCGGCCGCCTTGTTCGGGTCGACGAGGACGCGGAGCGTGTACGGGCCGTGGTGGAGCACCTCGGCGACGCGGCCGGGGCCGACCTTCGCGACGGCGGCGCCCTCCTTCGCGAACGCAGGCGGCGGCGGTGCGAGGCTCGAGAGCAGGGCCGCGGCGAACACCGTGACGGCGACGATCGCGGCCTCGCCGGTGACGAGGCGGCGGAGGAGCCTGGCGGCCGGCTCGCCGAGGTCGGGACGGCGGCGCGCTGCGAGGAGGCGCGGCTTCGACCGCAGCAGGTTCCCGGCCGCGAGCACGCTCGCGAGCCCGAGCAACCCGACCTTGATCATGATCACCTTCCCGTACGAGGTCTCCCACAGCGCCGCGAGCGCCGGCAGGTGGAGGATGCTCTCGGCGATCCCCGAGCCGAGCAGGACGAGCACCGAGGCGAACGCGACCGTCGAGAACCGCGGCACGACGACGACCAGGCCTGCGACGCGGCGCGCGGCGGGCAGGCTCGCCCAGAGCACGAGCAGCCCGACGAGGCCGCCGATCCAGACCGAGCCGGAGGCGATGTGGAGCCAGTCGGCGACGAGCGTCAGCACGCGCGGCGAGGTCTGCGCCGCGTGGCCGGCGACGCCCGGGATCGCGACCACGGCCGCGGCGGCCGCGAGCGCAGCGACGAGCGCGAGGAGCTCGGCGACCGACCGCTGGCGCCGCTCCGGGCGGTCGAGCCAGACCGCGATCCAGCCGGCGACGCAGAAGAGCGCGAAGCAGATCCACATGTCCACGTAGCCGCGGCCGAACGCCGTCACCCGCCAGAGCGGCACGAGGTCTCCGAACGCGAAGAACGAGCGCAACGAGTCGACCGCGGTCGACTCCTCGACGTACGCCGGGATCGCGAGCAGGCCGAGCATCGAGGCGACGACGAACCCGATCGAGAGCGCGCGCAGCCTCGTCCCCTCCACGCTGCGGACGACCGGCCGCGCGATCAGCAGCCGCAGCACGAGCAGTCCGATCGCGGTCATCGCGGTCAGGAACATCGCCCAGCGCGCGACGAGGAGCGGCATCGTCGTCGCCGTCTGCGAGATGTGCGGGACCGGGAACTGCGGCGCCGGGCCCGCGTTGGGCCCGACCGCGAAGGTGAACGCGCCCTGCACGGGGTGGCCGTCGATCGAGATCGCGCGCCAGTAGACGAGGTACCAGCCCTCGGGCACCTTCTTCAGCGGCACGACGAGCGTGTTCGGGTCGGCGGCCGAGCGGCGCACGGGCCCGTCCGTGACCTGGCGGGCGTGGACGTCGGTGACCGAGATCACCGCGAACCGCGGCTCGACGGCCTCGTCGAAGGTGAGGGCGACGACCGGCGGCGGCGCGTTCAGCGTCACGCTCGCCGCCGGCACGGTCCTGATCAGGTACGCGTGGGCGGACGCCGCCGCCGGGAGCACGAGCGGCAGCGCGGCGAGGAGGATCGCAGCGGCGGCGGCGGCCCGCCCGCGACGGCTCACGCGAGCTGCCTGCCGCTACGCGAGACGAGCGCGATCGCGCCCAGCACGACGCCGATCGCGCCGACGACGAGCGCGACGATCGCGACCGTCGAGCTGCCGCCGCCGAACGAGCTCTTCGCCTCGACGGTCGGCGCCGGCGACTCCGACGACTCCGCCCCGTTCCAGTCGACGATCGTCCCGTCGGAGTACGTCTGCTCGACCTGGAACGTGTAGGTCTTGCTCGACGCGGCCTCGCCGAGGAACTGGAAGAGCGAGTCCTCGCCGGTCGGCGTGCGCCCGCCGCTCCAGGTGACCTTCTGGATCAGAGCGTCCTCGCCCGACCCGGTCTGCTGCACGTCGCGCTTCCAGACGGGCGTGGGGACGAACGAGTCGATCGAGAACCCGCTCGGCAAGGTCAGCACGATCTTCGTCGTCGTCGCGCCCTCCTTCTCGGTCGGGACGACGAGGCTGTACAGCTCGGAGTGCCCGGCGACCGTCACCGACGGGCTGATGCGAGCGTGCGCGGACGCTGCGGCGACCGCGACGAGCGCGAGAGCCGCGGTCGCGGCGACGGCAACCGTCGCGCGGATCGAGACGTGCATTCGGTCAGAGCTCCTTGTTCGGAAGGTTGCGGACGTCGAGGCGACGCGCGGCGCCGAGCCCGGGTAGGGCTAGAGCGAGAGGAGGGCGCGCCGTGCGGCGGCCGGCGGCCCGCGCGGCCGGTTCGCGCGCCCGGCCGGCGCCGACCGCGGAGCGGCGAGCGCGACCGCGCGCGGGACGGTCGTCCGCGCCGCGCGCCAGGCCCCGCCGGCGAGGAGCGCCGCGGAGCGGCGGATCCACCCGAGGACGTGCTCGGCCACGGCCGCGAGCGCGGCGGCGAGAAGCGAGAGCCCGCCGAGGAACGGGAGCACGTCCTGGTGGACCGGCCCGACGAGGCAGTGGATGCCGTGGAAGCCGAGCCCGGCCCGGACGTGGAGGTACGACTCGAGCGCGGCAAACGCCAGCGAGCTCGCGACGAAGAGCCCGAGCGTGCGCAGCGCGAGCCGCGCGATCGAGATCGGCGGCGGCGCGACGGCGCGCGGCTCGAGTCGGTTCCGCTCGGCGACGCCCATCGCCGCGAGCCAGACGACCGCGACCGCGAGCACTACGGCGATCCCGAGCACGACGGCGGCGAGGATCACCGGGTCCGGCGGGAGCGTCTCGCCCTGGAGCCGGGCGGCAAGCGCCGTCGGCTCGGGCGCAACGGCGTACGCGAGCCAGCGACCCGCGAGAACGATGGAGGCCCAGGCTCCGAGCCAGGCGGCGGGCCTCACGGCGCGGCCCGCGCAGGTCGGCTCGAGACGAAGAAGCTCGGGAGCGCTCAAGGCTCCGTCAAGCGTAGACGATAGGTCCCGAGATGACCGTATCCGGCCGGGTGGACCGTGGGCTAGAAGCGGCTCGGGACGCGTGAATCCTGCCACTTCCTCTGCTAGCGTGGCCCGACTTCTATCCGAATCTTACGAAAGCGAGCGGGAGGAGAGCTTGTGTCCAGGGGTCGGCAGCTGAAGACGAGGATGGCGCTTCTCTTCGTGCTCGGAGCGGCGGTCACGAGCGCCGTCGCCGGCGGCGCGCTGAGCGACAACGGCATCCCGCAGCCGATGCGCGACCACGGTCGCGGCCACTGGTACGAGAAAGTCTGCCTGAGCCCCGCGTCACAGGCCGCCGCGTGCGGCGCGCAGGTCGTGAGCGACGACGTCGGCGTCCCCCTCGCCTCGTCGACGCCGCCCGCGACCGCGCTCGGGCCCGCGGACTTCCACACCGCCTACTCGCTGCCGACGACCTCGCTTTCCGGCAACCCGACGATCGCGATCGTCGACGCGTTCGACGACCCGAACATCGAGGCCGACCTCGCCGCCTACGACGCGCAGTACGGGCTCCCGGCCTGCACGACGGCGAACGGCTGCTTCCGGAAGGTGAACCAGAGCGGCGGCACGACGTTCTCGTCCAACACGAGCTGGCACCTCGAGATCGCGCTCGACGTCGAGACCGCGCACCAGATCTGCCAGAACTGCAAGATCCTGCTCGTCGAGGCGAACACGAACTCGTTCACGAACCTCGACGCCGCGGTGAACGAGGCGGCGGCGCTCGGGGCCAACGTGATCTCGAACTCGTACGGCGGCGGCGAGTACTCGCTCGAGACCTCCGACTCGACCTACAACCACCCGGGGATCATGATCACGGCGTCCTCGGGCGACGGCGGCTTCGGTGTCGAGTACCCGGCCGCCTCGCCGTACGTCACCGCGGTCGGCGGCACGTCGCTCCACGTCAACGCCGACCACACGTTCGCGAGCGAGACCGTCTGGAGCGGCGCCGGCTCGGGCTGCTCGGCGTACGTGCCGAAGCCCGCGTGGCAGACCGACACCGGCTGCCAGCGACGCTCCGTCGCCGACGTCTCGGCCGACGCCGATCCGAACACCGGCGCCGCGATCTACGACTCGATCGGCACGTCGGGCGGCAACGCCTGGTACCAGGTCGGCGGGACGAGCCTCTCGGCCCCGCTGATCGGTGCGGTGTACGCGCTCACCGGGAACACGACCGGGAACTACGGCTCGGTGCCGTACTCGCACGCCGCGTCGCTGCACGACATCGTCACCGGCAGCAACGGAAGCTGCAGCCCGTCGTACCTCTGCACGGGTGCGGTCGGCTACGACGGCCCGTCAGGGCTCGGCACGCCGAGCGCGCCGAACGGCCTCGCCGCGTTCACGGTCGGCGCGCCGACGCCGGACTTCTCGCTCGGCTCCTCGCCGTCGAGCCGGACGGTCGGCCAGGGCGGGAGCACGACGTACACCGTGACCCTGACCCCGGCGAACGGATTCTCCGACGACGTGAACCTGAGCGTCAGCGGCCTCCCGTCCGGCGCGAGCGGCGGTTTCAGTCCGGTTTCCGTCAACTCCGGGAGCCCGTCGTCGACGCTGACAGTGACGGCTCCCGCGGGCACCGCCGCCGGGACGTACACGCTCACGATCAGCGGCGCGGACGGCACGCTGACCCGCACGACGACGGCGTCGCTGACGGTCCAGCCGCCGCCCGTCGCCCTCGCTGCGAGCCCGACGGGCGTCGGCGGCGGCGACACGGTGACGGTCGCGTGGATGAACGTGAGCGGCCCGACGAGGAACAACTGGATCGGCCTCTACGTGTCCGGCGCCGCCAACAGCGCGTACCTCGGCGGCTTCTTCGACGACAACTGCGGCCAGAGCGCCGGCACGACGTCGGTCGCCTCCGGGACCTGCACGTTCAAGATGCCGACGACCGGCGGCACGTACGAGTTCCGACTCTTCGCGACGAAGGCGACGACGCTGCTCGCGACGTCGAACGTGGTCACCGTCACCGTCGTGAAGGCCAGCCCGACGATCTCGACCACGGCCTCCGCCGGCGTGGCCCTCGGCGGCTCGGTGAAGGACACGGCCACGCTCGCCGGTGGGACGAGCCCGACCGGGACGATCACCTTCAAGCTCTACGGCCCGTCCGACCCGACCTGCGGCGCCGGGCCCGTCACGACCTCGACGGCGTCGGTGAACGGCAACGGGAGCTACGGCTCGGCGTCGTACACCCCGACCCAGGTCGGCACCTACCACTGGGTCGCGAGCTACGGCGGCGATGGCAACAACAACTCCGCCGCCGGCTCGTGCGGCGACAGCGGCGAGTCCGTCGCCGTCAGCGCGGTGCCGGCCCCGACGCTGACGGTCAGCAAGACGACCACGCCGCACGGCAGCACGATCACGGTGAGCTGGAGCGGCGTCCAGTCGCCGACGAACAGCGACTGGATCGGCGTCTTCGTGCCCGGCACGGCGAACACCGCGGACCTGAGCATGATCTACGACTCGAGCTGCGGGAAGAGGGCGAGGGGCTCCGCCCGCGCCTCTGGCTCGTGCTCCTTCACGATGCCGAATGCCGCGGGGACGTACGAGCTCCGGCTGTTCGCGAACAACGGCTTCACGCTGCTCGCGACGTCGCCGAAGATCACGGTCACCTGATCAGCGGCGAAGCCAGTCGAGCAGGCGCGTGCGCCACGTCGCCGGCCGCGCCTGCGCCCTGAGCGCGCGCTCGCGGGCGAGCGAGCGCTTCGCCCACGCGCGCTCGCGCATCGAGCGGGTCGCGTACTTCGGCTTCCAGTAGACCGGCGTGGCGCTTCCGCTCAGCCGGCGTTGCACGCCTTGCCGGTCAGCGGCAGGCGCGAGAGGAACCCGGCGAGCACCGTCAGCTCGTCCTCGGAGTACCGGCTCGTGAACAGCTCCTCGATCCCGGCGAGGTGCGTCTTGGAGGCCTCGCGCAGCTTCTCGTGGCCCGCGTGCGTGAGCTTCGCGTACGAGACGCGCGCGTCCGAGTCGCACCGCGCCTTCTCGACGTACCCCGCGCGCTCGAGCCCGTCGAGCAGCCGGGTGATCCCGGAGGCGGTGAGGAGCACGCTCGCGGCGAGGTCGACGCGCCGCATCATCCCGTCCTCGGCTCCCGCGAGGTGGAGGAGCACCTCGTAGTCGTTCAGGGTCAGGCCGTGACCGTTGAGCAGGTCGACGTTGAGCTGCCGCGTGATCGCGGAATGCGAGCGCAGAAACCCGACCCAGGCGTCGAGCCGCCGCGACGTGATGAGAGCGGTGTTCATCTTGACTCCGCAAGTGTAGCTCGGGGGCCGGTCTACTTCAGGGTTTCGAGGTACGTCGCGAGGGCCGCGATCTCGGCGCGCGTGAGGTGCTGCGGATCGATGCGCGAGCTGATCAGCCCCGCGGCCGGAAGCCCTGTGGGTGACGACGCCGATCCGCTGCCGCACCTCGGTGCGGACCGGCGAGACGACGGCCTCACCGCGCCAGCGCACCGCCCCGCTCGACGGCCGATTCTGCCCGACGACCACCTTGGTCACGGTCGTCTCCCCAGCCCGGTTCGAGCGAAGCATCTCCGCGTTCCGCACGGGGTCGTCGGCCGCAGGGTCGCGATCCGCGCGCTCTCCTCCTCCCTCGCAGTTGTCGGCGGCCGGATGCCGCGATTCAGTCAGGCCGCGAGCGGGCTCGGCGGGCCACGCGTGAGCCGACGGTCCCGCTCAAGCGCAGGCGGCGGGGAGCGTCGTCGCGCGGTCGGGCGCAGACCGAGGACGGGCGCCGCACGGCAAGTCCAGGGCCGGGGCCTCTCCAGGTGATCGCGGAGGCGATCCGGACGCGCAGGCGGCAGCGAGGTACGCGAGCGCGCCGAACGGGATCTGGAGCCGGGCCGGTCGAGCGCCCGACTTCTTATTTGACGTATTAGCCCGTCTCATGTAATTGTTCACCAAGCCCGTAGACAAACCCGACAGTCCAAGGAGCCTCATGCGCCGTCTCACCCTCGCTCTCTCCGCTCTCGTTCTCGCCCTCGCGGTCGTCGCCGGCGCGAGCGCGACGACCCTGAACCTCGTCGCCTACTCGACCCCGAAGCCCGTGATGGCGAAGATCATCAGCGGCTGGCAGGGAACCGGGCAGGGTGAGGGCGTCGACTTCAGCCAGTCGTACGGCCCCTCGACGAACCAGGCGAAGGCCGTGATCGCGGGCCAGCCCGCCGACCTCGTCTTCCTCTCGGCCGGGGACGACGTCAACTCGCTCGTCGACGCCGGGCTCGTCAACCAGAACTGGAGCCAGCAGGGCTACAACGGCATCGCCGCCAACACGGTCGTCGTCTTCGCCGTGCGCGACGGCAACCCGAAGCACATCAAGGGCTGGGACGACCTGCTCAAGCCGGGCGTCCAGGTCGTGACGCCGAACCCGTACAGCTCGGGCTCGGCGAAGTGGAACATCCTCGCCGCGTACGGCGCGCAGCGCCGGCTCGGGAAGACCGACGCGCAGGCGACCGCGTACGTGCAGAAGCTCTTCTCGCACGTGGTCTCGCAGGACACGTCGGGCTCGAACGCCACGAACACGTTCCTCTCGGGCAAGGGCGACGTGCTGCTCACGTACGAGAGCGAGGCGATCAACGCGCGGCTGAACGGGAAGGACATCCAGTACGTGATCCCGCGCCAGACGATGCTGATCCAGCTCCCGATCGCGGTCCTCCAGAACAGCTCGAACAAGGACCTCGCGAACAAGTTCATCCAGTACGTGAAGTCGACGCCGGCGCAGGAGCTCTTCGTCCAGTACGGCTTCCGGCCGGTGAGCCCGGTCGTCGCGAAGGAGCCGGCCGCGGTGAAGGAGTTCCCGACACGGCCCGGCGTCTTCAAGATCGACGACAAGATCATCGGCGGCTGGCGCCATGCCGACAAGGTGTGGTTCGACCCGAACAACGGGCGGATGGCGAAGATCGAGCGCGCGGTCGGAGGGCCGACCTCTGGCTAGCACTGCCGCCGCCGCGCCCCGGGCGCGGTCACGCTGGACGTACCGCCGCAGGGAGAGGGCCGCAGGGGCCCTCTCCCTCGGTTTTGTCACGGCCTATCTCTCGGTGATCGTCGGGCTGCCGATCGCGGCCCTGATCTGGTCGTCGACGCAGGCGGGCGGCGCCGGCTTCTGGGAGGTGGTGAGCGGCCCCGAGGCGGTCGCAGCGCTGAAGCTGACGCTGACGGTCGCCGCGATCGCGGCGCTCACGAACGCGGTGCTCGGCACGATCACCGCGTGGGTCCTCGTCCGCGACGACTTCCGCGGGAAGTCGCTCGTGAACGGGATCATCGACCTCCCGTTCGCGCTCCCGACGATCGTCGCGGGCCTCGTCGTGCTCGCGCTGTACGGGCCGTCGTCGCCGGTCGGGATCGACGTCGCCTTCACGCGGACGGCGATCTACCTCTCGCTGCTCTTCGTGACGCTGCCGTTCGTCGTCCGCACCGTGCAGCCCGTGCTGCTCGAGCTCGACCGCGAGATGGAGGAGGCGGCGCGGTCGCTGGGCGCGAGCGAGCTCGCGACGTTCCGGCGGATCGTGCTGCCGAACATCCTCCCGGGGATCCTCTCCGGCGTGACGATGGCGTTCGCCCGCGCGGTCGGCGAGATCGGCGCGATCGTGATCATCTCCGGGAACCTGCCGTACCGGACCGAGGTCTCGTCCGTGTTCGTGTTCAACCGGATCCAGAGCGGCGACCCGCACGGCGCGGCCGCGGTCGCGGTCGTCCTGCTCGGGATCTCCTTCGCGGTGCTGCTCGCGGTCGGCGGGCTCCGCCGCTGGGCGACGAGGTTCGAGCGTGCGTAGATACGGATTGCGCTTCGTCGCGCTCGGCTACCTGCTCGTGATCCTGATCGCGCCGCTGCTGATGATCTTCTGGCGGACGTTCGAGGACGGCGGCCACCAGCTCTGGGCCGCGCTCAGCGACGCGGACACGATCCACGCGTTCCGGCTCACGCTGATCGTGACCGCGATCGCGGTGCCCCTGAACACGATCTTCGGGATCGTCTGCGGGCTCGTGATCGTGCGCGGACGGATCCCGGGCCGGGGTCTCCTGAACGCGTTCGTCGATCTCCCGCTCGCCCTCTCGCCGGTCGTGGTCGGACTGTCGCTGTTCCTGCTCTACGGCCGCCAGGGCTGGTTCGGGAGCTGGCTGATCGCGCACGGCCACCAGGTGCTGTTCGCGACCCCGGCGATCGTGCTCGCGACGATCTTCGTCTCGGTGCCGTTCGTCGCCCGCGAGGTCGTGCCGACGCTCCGCGAGATCGGCATGGAGCAGGAGCAGGCGGCGCACACGCTCGGCGCGTCCGGGCTGCAGACGTTCTGGCGGATCACCCTCCCGTCGATCCGGTGGGCGGTGATCTACGGCGTCGTGCTCACGACCGCGCGCTGTCTCGGCGAGTACGGCGCGGTCGCGGTGGTGTCCGGGAGCATCCAGGGCCAGACGGAGACCGCGACGCTGCGCGTGCAGGAGGAGTACGAGAACCTGCACACGTCGGCGGCGTACGGCCTGTCGCTCACGCTCGCCGCGATCGCGGTCGTGATCCTCGTCGCGATGATGCTCGTCAAGCCAAGGGAGGAGGCCGGCTGATGTCGATCTCGGTGCACGGAATCTCGAAGCGCTTCGGCGACTTCGTCGCCCTCGACGACGTCTCGATCGAGGTCGCGGGCGGGTCGCTGACGGCGCTCCTCGGCCCGAGCGGGAGCGGCAAGTCGACGCTGCTGCGCGTGATCGCCGGGCTCGAGACGCCCGACGCGGGCAGCGTGCGGATCGACGAGGAGGACGTGACCGGCCGCGCGGTGCAGGACCGGGCGGTCGGCTTCGTCTTCCAGCACTACGCCGCGTTCAAGCACATGACCGTGTACGACAACGTCGCGTTCGGGCTGAAGATCCGCCGCCGCCCGCGCGCGGAGATCGCGACCCGCGTGGCCGAGCTGCTCGAGCTCGTGCAGCTCGACGGGCTCGCGAAGCGCTACCCGGCGCAGCTCTCCGGCGGGCAGCGCCAGCGCATGGGCCTCGCGCGCGCGCTCGCGGTCGAGCCGAAGGTGCTCCTCCTCGACGAGCCGTTCGGCGCCCTCGACGCCCGCGTGCGGAAGGAGCTGCGCGAGTGGCTGCGGCGGCTCCACGACGAGACGCACACGACGACGGTGATCGTCACGCACGACCAGGAGGAGGCGATGGAGGTCGCCGACGAGGTCGTGGTGATGAATCGCGGCAGGGTCGAGCAGGTCGCGGATCCGCGTCGAGCTCTACGAGCGGCCGGCGAACGAGTTCGTGATGTCGTTCGTGGGCCAGGCGAACCGGCTCGGCGACGCGTGGGTGCGCCCGCACGACCTCCAGCTCACGCTCGAGCCGGTGACGGCAGCCGACGGGAGCCGCGAGGCGATGATCGAGCGGATCATCCATCTCGGCTTCGAGATCCGGGTCGAGCTCGTCCGCGAGGACGGCGAGCGGCTCAGCGTGCAGACTGACGCGCGACGAGTTCGAGCAGCTCGAGCTCGAGCGCGGCCAGATCGTCTTCGTCGAGCCGATCCGCGAGACCACGTTCACGTGACCGTTGCGGACCGGGGTCAGTGGGACGTCCAGGCGTCCGGGTCGGCGGTGAGCGACGCGACCGCGTCGGGAGCCGGCCGCTCGCGACGTCCTCGAGCGTGACCGCCTCGAGGACGCCACGCAGGCTCGCGCGGACCGCGACCCACACCTCGCGGAGCGGCTCGGCCGAGCCCGCGTACCCGAGCTGCTCGGCGCGCTGGCCGCGGACGCTCGCGAGCGGGCCGTCCACGGCACGGATCACCTGCGCGAGCGTGATCTCGCCGGCCGGCCGCGCCAGCCAGTAGCCGCCGTCGGCGCCGCGCTGGCTCTCGACGAGCCCGCCGCGGCGCAGGTCGACCAGGATGTTCTCGAGGAACTTGACCGGGATCGACTGCGCCTGCGCCACCCGGTCGCCCTTGATCGGGCCCTCGCCCGCCGAGGCCAGCTCGACCATCGCCCGGATCGCGTAGTCCGCCTTGGCCGAGACGCGCACGCGGCCATTCTCACACGGCGCGCGCCGGAGAGTCCCGCCGAACACGTCGACGAGGATCCGGATCTCGCACAGCTCCCGGAAGCCGAGCCGCGCGAGGATCGGGCGCGACTGCGCCCCGGCCTGCGTCACGAGCGCCGGCGTCCCGCGCGCGACCGCGTCCTCCCAGCGCGCCGCGACGAGCGCGCGGTACACGCCTCTCCCCCGCGCCTCCGGCAGGGTCGCGCCGCCGAACATGCTCGCGCCGTGCTCGCTGAACGCCGCCGTCGCCTGCCCCACCGGCTCCCCGTCGAGGTAGGCGAGATAGCGGACGACGCTGCCGGTCGGATCGAGCTGCGGCGGCACCGGCACCCCGCTCCCGAACGCGGCCGCGGCGATCCGCGCCCCGACGAGCGCGTCCTCCGAGCTCCGTACCCGGCGCACCTCGATCCCCTCGGGCATCGTCGTCCGCGGCGGCTCCGTCAGCGCCATCCCGATCGCGAGCGGCTCGCCGTCCTCGACGAGGCCGAGCGCGCAGCAGCCGCTCGACGAGGTCGCGCGGCGTCGCGGACGAGCCGACCTCCCAGGTGCAACTGGTGCGGCCGCGCGCCCGCAGCGCCTCGTGGATCTCCGCCCGGGCGCGCTCGACCCCGTCCGGCGCGAGCCGGAAGCGCTGCGCGACGTTGAAGTGCGGGAGGTCGGCTCGCCCGAGCCACAGCACGTATCCGTCCGTCACGATCCGCTCGTCGCCCGGCGCGAGCGGCGTGTACGTGTTCGCGTTCTCCGCGAGCTCGAGGACCGGGTCCATCGCTACGCGTAGAGCCGGGAGTGCCAGGCCCGCCGGTAGACCTTCTGCAGGTGCTCGACGCGCTTCACGTACGCGCGCGTCTCCGGGAAGACGATCGGGCGGCCCTCGGCGCGCCAGCGGTCGACGTTCCCCTGTCCGGCGTTGTACGCGGCGAGGACGAGCCGCTCGTTGCCGTACTTCCGGAACAGGTTCGCGAGGTACCACGAGCCGTAGCGGATGTTGATCTCCGGGTTCAGGAGGTCGCTCGTGCGGAACTGCGATCCGCCGGTGCGGATCGCGATCCCGTCGGCGGTCGCCGGCGTGAGCTGCATCAGCCCGATCGCGCCGGAGGCCGAGCGCGCGCCGGCGTCGAACTTCGACTCCTGGTAGATCACCGCCGCGAGCAGTGCCGGGTCGAGGTCGTTCTCGCGGGCGTGGACGCGGACGTACTCCGAGTAGCGGAGCGGGTACCGGATCCGCTCGAACCACGGCGGGCTCGACGAGACGACGTACAGCGCGACCCCCCCGGCCACGACGGCCAGGAGCAGCGCGCCCGCGACGAGACGTTTCACGACAACAGATCGTGCATGACGGAGCCGACGAACTCGTCGAGCTCCTCGATCGTGCCGGTGTTCGAGTACACGTAGTCGGCGCGCTTCGCCTTCTCGCGGTCGTCGAGCAGGCGCGCCTCGCGCTCGTCGATCGCGGCGGCCGAGCGCGCGCGGCGGAGCTTCGACGGCGCGGTCACGACCACGACCCTGTCGAACTGCGTCTCCGAGCCGACCTCGTAGAGGAGCGGCACCTCGGTCACGCACACGCGCGGCGGGTGCTCGAGCCGGCCGAGCTGCTCGCGCCAGCCGAGGTACTCCGCACTCACCAGCGGATGGAGGAGCCCCTCGAGGAAGTCGAGGGCGGTGCGGTCGTGGAAGACGGCGCCGGCGATCGCGCCGCGGTCGAGCTGCCCGTCGGGGCCGACGACGCCGTTGCCGAGCCGCTCGACGACCGCGGCCTTGACCTCGTCGCGGCGCAGCAGCTCGTGGACGATCTCGTCGCTCGAGACGGTCGCGGCGCCGTGACGCCTGAACGATGCGAGCGCCTCGCTCTTGCCAGCGCCGATACCGCCCGTGATCGCGACCGCGACCGGGCGGGTCACTCGCGGCCGGAGGGCTCCGTCGTCGCCTTGGGCGCGGCGGCGGCCGGCGCGGCGGCGGCCGGCTCCGGCTCGGCCGCAGCGTCGTCGTCCTCGGGCTCTGCGTCCGCGTCGAGCTCGACCTCGTCGGCGGGCTCGGCGTCGTCCTCGGGCTCATCCTCAGCCTCGGCCTCGGCCTCGACCTCGGCGACGGGCTCGGGCTCCTCGGCGACCGCCTCCGCGGCGGGCTCCTCCTCGGCCTCGGGCTCCGGGGCCGCTTCCTCGAGAACCTCGTCCGGCTCGGCCTCGGCGACGGGCTCGGGCTCCTCGGCGACGGCCTCCGCCTCGACCTCGGCGTCCGCCTCCACTTCGGGCTCCGGCTCCGCGGCCGCGTCCTCGACCTCGACGGCCTCGACCGCCTCCGCCTCGGCCTCGGCGTCCGCCACGACTTCGGCCTCCGCCACGACTTCGGCCTCCGCTTCGGCCTCGGCCGGCGCGTCCGCGTCGTCGGAGAGGTCGAGCGTCGGCTGGAGGTGCACCGACTCGCCGCCGTCGGCGCGCGGCTGTACCGGGTCGGTCGGCTCGACGCGCTTGAGCGAGAGCGAGAGGCGCCGGCGCTCGGCGTCGACCTCGATGATCTTCACGTCCACGGCCTGGCCCTGCGCGACGACCTCGCGCGGGTTCTCGACGTGGTGCTGGGCGAGCTCGGAGATGTGCACGAGCCCCTCGACGCCGGCGAGGATCTCGACGAACGCGCCGAAGGTGACGACCTTCGTCACGCGGCCCTCGACGACGTCGCCCTCGTGGTAGCTGTCGAGCACCTGCTGCCACGGGTCGTTCTGCGTCTGCTTCAGGCCGAGCGAGATGCGCTGGCGCTCGCGGTCGATGTCGAGCACCTTGACCTTGACGGTCTGCCCGATCGAGAGCACCTCGGACGGGTGGTTGACGTGCGACCACGAGAGCTCGGAGATGTGGATCAGCCCGTCCATCCCGTCGAGGTCGACGAACGCGCCGAAGTCGACGATGTTCGAGATCTCGCCCTCGACCACGTCGCCGGGCTGCAGCCGGTCGAGGATCTGCTGGCGCTGCTCCTTGCGCTCCTCCTCGAGCACGGCGCGCCGCGAAAGGACGACGTTGTTGCGCGAGCGGTTGAGCTCGATCACCTTGCAGCGGAGCTCCTGCCCGAGGAACTCGTCGAGGTCCTGCACGCGGCGGATGTCGACGAGCGACGCCGGCAGGAAGCCGCGGACGCCGAGGTCGAGGATCAGTCCGCCCTTGACGACCTCGATCACGCGGCCGGTGACGGGCTCGCCCGACTCGGCGGCGCGCTCGATGTTCTTCCACGCGAGCTCGAAGCGGGCGCGCTTCTTCGAGAGGATCAGCCGGCCCTCGGTGTCCTCCTTGATCAGGACGAGCGCGTCGACCTCGTCGCCGACCGAGACCTCGTCGGCCGGGTTGATCGAGCGCCGGATCGAGAGCTCCGCGATCGGGATGACTCCCTCCGACTTGTAGCCGATGTCGACGAGCACCTCGTCCTTGTCGACCCGGACGACCGTGCCGTGGACGACCTGGCCCTCGCTGATCTCGGGGAAGGTCGACTCGTAGTCGGGGATGAGCTCGCCGTCCGGCCCTACGACCCAGACCCCGGGCTCCTCTTGCATCAGATCGTGGCTTGTCAAAGCGGGGCGCAGTATAGCCCGCACACGCTCCCGATCCGGCGGCGGCCCCCGTGGGCCCGGCCGACCGGTGCCTCAGACGCGTGCCAGACACCACCTCGCAACGAGCAGGGACTTACCGTGCGGAGCGCCCGGCGGTGGTCTCGGACACGCGCCAGAGGCTGGCGAAGCGGCTCCGGTCAGACGCAGAGGATGCCGCCCTCCGCCCGGCGATCGACCGTCGCCTCGTTCGCGAGCGGCATGTCCGCCCGCAGCCGGCGGAGCAGAGCGACGGCCGTGATCGCCGCGTCGAGATCGTCCTCGGTCGCCGCCGCCGACGACGGGTCGTCCACCTCGGGCCGGAGCCGGGTCGCGGCCCCGATCCGCGAGCGGTGCTCGCGTTTCACGACGCCCGCCGGCCCGATCACCTCGACGTACGCCGCGCGGATAGATCTCCGCGACGACCACGCCGGAGCCGTCCAGATCCGCCTCGAAGGGCCAGAGCCGAAACGGGTGGCCGGCAAGTCGAGCCGCACGGAGCTCCCGCCACAGCTCCTGCGCCGCTCTGCCGACCTGCTTCGGGCCGACGAGCTTGAACATCGACTCCGCGTTGCTCCGTACGTCCACGTTCCTCATCAGCTCGAGGCCCGCCTCACCGGCCAGCCGTCGGACGGCCTTCCATTCGCCGGGTCCGGGGCGCACGAAGGGCCGCAGCGCGGACCAGTCGCCCGCCTCGGTCACCGGCGCGAAGAGGTCGTCGAACGGCGCGTCGGCGAGCCAGTCCGGAAACGACGGATAGCCCCACGCGTCGAGAAAGGACGCCGGGACGCCGATCGGGGCGTCGAAGCAGACGAGCGCCGGTTCCTCCCCGCGGAGCTGCTCGACGTCGGCGAGCAGCGAGTCCACGGTCCAGCCCCTCGCAGGCGGCTCGAGGCGGAAGACGACGTCCTCGACCACGTCGGCCGCCCAGGCGGCGCGTCCCTTCCGGCCGGCGCTCCAGTCGGCGCACACCGCGAGCGGCGGGCTCACGCCTTCGCGTCTGCCCAGTTCTCCCCCACGCCGACGTCCACGGCGAGCGGCGGGTCGAGGTCGTACGCGCCGACCATCTCCGCGCGGACGAGCTCGCGGACGGCGCTCGTCTCCGCGTCCGGCACCTCGAGCAGCAGCTCGTCGTGCACCTGGAGGACGAGCCGCGCGGCGCGGCCCTCGTCCCGCAGGCGGCGCTCGATCCGGATCATCGCGACCTTGATGATGTCCGCGTTCGAGCCCTGCATCACGAAGTTGACCGCAAGCCGCTCGCCGAGCGAGCGGGTCGCCCGGTTCGACGCGCGGATCTCGGGCACCGGCCGGCGCCGGCCGAGCAGCGACGTCACGTACCCGTCGCGCGCGGCCTGCTCGATCGTCCGCGCGATGAAGTCCTGCACGTGCGGGAACCGCGCCAGGTACGCGTCGATGTACGCCTGCGCCTGCTCGCGCGGGATCTCGAGGTTCTCCGACAGCCCGAACGCCGAGATGCCGTAGACGATCCCGAAGTTGATCATCTTCGCGATCGAGCGCTCGGCCGTCGTCAGCCGGGCGGGCTCGACCCCGAGCACCTCGGCCGCGGTCGCGCGGTGGATGTCCTCGCCGCGCGCGAACGCCTCGCGCAGCTTCGGCTCGCCCGAGACGTGCGCGAGGATCCGCAGCTCGATCTGCGAGTAGTCGGCCGAGAGCAGCCGCGCGCCCTCCTCCGCGACGAACGCGGAGCGGATCTCGCGCCCGAGCGGCGTGCGAATCGGGATCGACTGCAGGTTCGGGCTCGTGGTCGAGAGCCGGCCGGTCGAGGCGACGGTCTGGTTGATCGTCGTGTGCAGCCGCCCCGTCTGCTCGTCGATCAGCGCGGGCAGCGGGCCGAGGTACGTGTTCAGCAGCTTCGAGAGCTCACGCCACTCCTCGATCACCGGCACGAGCTCGTGCTCGCCGCGGATCGAGCGGAGCACCTTCGCGTCGGTCGAGTAGCCCGTCTTCCCCTTCCGCCCCGACGTGAGCCCGAGCTGCTCGAAGAGGACGCGCGCGACCTGCTGCGTCGAGCCGAGCATGAACTCCTCGCCCGCGAGCTCGTACGCCAGCGCCTCGAGCTCCGCGACGCGCTCGGCGAGCCGCGCGGTGATCTCGCCCATCCGGTACGTGTCGATCTTCACGCCGCTGCGCTCCATGTCGGCGAGCACCTGCGTCAGCGGCAGCTCGACCTCGCGGTACAGCTCCGTCAGCCCCCGCTCGTCGAGGCGCGCGAGCAGCGCGTCGACGAGGCGGCGCGGGAGCTCGGCGGCGCGGACGAGCGCGGCGGTCTCCTCCTCGGTCTCGGGCGTCGGGACGAGCTCGACGCCGTACTCGGCCGCGAGGTCGGCGAGCTCGTACGCCGAGCGGCCCGGCTCGATCAGGTACGCCGCGAGGAGCGTGTCGTCCGCCGCCTCGACCCCGAGCGCCTTCGCGTCGTGGACGACGAGCTCGCCCGCGACGCGCGCGGGGCGGGGCCCGACGACGACGCCGTCGGCGGTCGCGACCGCGGCGCGGTCGCCGTCGGCGGCGAACCCGACGCGGCCGGCGAACGAGAGCTCGCCCTCGCGCCACGGAACCTCGACGCCGGTGACGGCCATCGGCGCGGCGGGGAGCGCGACGTCGAGCTCGTCGACCCGGCCGAGCAGGTTGCGAAACTCGAAGCGGCGGAAGATCTCCTTGAGCTGCGAGCGGTCGGGCGGCTCGAGCACCAGCCCGGCCGGGTCGCAGTCGATGTCGAGGTCGCGCCGCATCGTCGCGAGCTGCTTCGCGACCGCGGCCTGCTCCGCGAACGCCGTCACGTTCTTCGCCCGCGCCGGCGAGAGCTCGGACGCGTGCGCGACGACCTCCTCGAGCGAGCCGTACTGCGCGATCAGCTGCCCGGCCGTCTTGTCGCCGATCCCCGGGATGCCGGGGATGTTGTCGCTCGTGTCGCCCTTGAGCCCGATGAAGTCCGGGATCTGCGCGGGCCGGATCCCGTACCGCGCCTCGACGCGGTCGGGCGTGTACACGTTCACGTCGGCGACGCCGCGCGGCGTCATCATCAGGCAGACGTTCTCCGAGACGAGCTGGAACGCGTCGCGGTCGGTCGAGACGACGCAGGTGCGGATGCCGGCCTCGTCGGCGCGCGTCGCGAGCGTCGCGATCACGTCGTCGGCCTCCCACCCCTCGAATGCGAGGTTGCGGTACCCGAACGCCTCCACGATCGGGCGGAGGTGCGGGAACTGCTCGCGCAGCAGGTCCGGCATCGGCCTGCGGCCCTCCTTGTAGATCACGCCCGCGGACTCGGCGGCGGCGGCGCGCTCGACCGGGCGCGAGTCCCACGCGACCGCGACGCCCTTCGGCCGGTAGTCGGCGAGCAGCTTGAAGAGCATGTTCGTGAAGCCGAGGAGCGCGTTCGTCGGCTGCCCGTCGCTCGTCGCGAGCTCCTCGGGGAGCGCGAAGAACGCGCGGTAGGCGAGGTTGTTGCCGTCGACGAGGAAGAGCTCGGCCTCGCGGGCGGGCGCGTCGTCCAGCACGAGCTCGGCTCCCGTGAGCGTCTTCGGCACGGGCCAACTGTACGCCGCGTCAGCGGTGGCAGGCGGTCGGCGAGACGGGGCCGATCCCCTGTTTGCCGAGGAAGTATTCGAGGTCGCCCCACTTCACGCCGGGCCACACCCGGACGGCGCTGACCGAGGCGGCGCTCTTGCCCGTGACGACGACCCTGTGCGTGCGCACGGCGCCGTTCCCGTCGAGCATCGCGACGTCGAAGTGGTCGTAGCGGACGACGTTGTCGTCGATCCAGCACGTCGGCTGGCCGAAGCAGCGGACGTCCACGGCGCGAAACGACCGCCCGTCCGCGAGCGACACGCCGCGGTGGATCAGGTTCGTCTTGCAGAGGCCGGGCGTCCAGTACCAGCCCTTCGCCGCGTTCCCGGCGCCCGCCGCGACGAGCCCGACCGCGAGCGCGAGGACCGCAGCAGCTTTCTTCACCTTCACCCACCTCCGGACGCCGGAATCCGCCGATAGGCAGCGGAGCCTACTGCGGCGGGCGACGGGCGACAACCGGCGGTACGGTTCGCGCTCGTGCCGACCGTCTCCACCCTCGCCGTCTTCTGCGTCGCCGCGCTCGCGCTGATCGTCGTGCCAGGGCCCGCGGTGACGTACGTCGTCACCCAGAGCGTCGACAAGGGACGGCGCGCGGGCCTCCTCTCCGCGCTCGGCGTCGCGTGCGGCGGGCTCGTCCACGTCACCGCCGCCGCGATCGGGCTCTCCGCGCTCCTCGCGTCGTCGGCCGAGGCGTTCACCGTCGTCAAGCTCGCGGGCGCCGCGTACCTGATCGTGATCGGCGTCCGCCGGATGCTCGGCCGCGACGACGACGAGGCGGCGGAGCCGGCGGAGACGAGCCGGCGCAAGGTGTTCGGGCAGGGCGTGCTCGTGAACGTCCTGAACCCGAAGACGGCGCTCTTCTTCCTCGCGTTCCTGCCGCAGTTCGTCGACCCCGACCGCGGCTCGGTCGGGCTCCAGGCCGCGGTGCTCGGAACCGTCTTCGTCGCCATCGCGGTCGTCTCCGACTGCACCTACGCGCTCGCGGCGTCGGCGCTCGCCGGGCGCCTCAACCGCAGCGCGCGGGCGCGGCGGCTCCGCCGGCTCGTCTCCGGCGGCATCTTCGTCGCGCTCGGCGCCGCCGCGGCGACCGCGAAACGGGCGTGAGCCCCGCGGCTCGCGTGCCGCTGCTCAGCGGCTCGCGGCTCGTCGTCGCGGACGTTCCCGCGGGCGGGACGGTGCTCCGGCCGCCCCCGCCCGGCGATGCGATCGACGACGTCGGCGCCGCGGTCGCCGAGGCGCTGCGGTTCCCGCTCGCCGGCGAGCCGCTCGGGAACCTCGCGCGCCGCGGCGGCACGGCCACGCTCGTCGTCGAGCAGCCGTCGCTGCCGATCCCGTCCTCGGCCGACGACCCGCGGCAGGATGCGATCGCCGCGACCGCAGACGAGCTCGTGCGGCTCGGCGTCGCCCGCGTGACGATCCTCGTCGCGGGCGGCTTCCACCGGCGGACGAGCCCACGCGAGATCGGCCTGCTCGTCGCGCCCGAGTTCCGGCGGCGCTTCCGCGGCAGCGTGGTCGTCCACGACGCCGAGAGCGACGACCTCGTCGAGCTCGGGCAGCTGGGGAACACCCCCGTCGCGGTCAACCGCGCGCTCGTCGAGACCGACCTCGTCGTCACCGTGACCGCGGCGGAGACGGTGCTGAACGGCGGGCCGTCGGCGCTCCTGAAGGCGGGCGGGCGCCAGGCGCTGCGGGCCGCGGGCGCCGTGTCGCTCCTCGAGACGAGCGCGTCGCAGGGCTGGCGGCTCGCGGTCGAGGTGGAGCGGCTGCTCTCGGCGCGGCTGCCGGTGACGGGCGTCTCGCTCGCGCTCAACCTGCCGCGCGTGCTCGGCGGCTACCCGTACGCCGAGGAGGCGCTCGAGCGCGTCGCGCGGTCGCGCCTTCGGCTCGGGCTCGGGCTCCTGCCGGCGGGGCTGCGCATCCGGCTGATCGAGCGCGTGCCGCGCGAGCTCACCGTCGCGGCCGTCTTCGGCGGCACGCCGTCGGCCGCGCACACCGAGGCGCTCGTGCGGGCGAGCGCGTTCAAGGGCACGCCGCTCGCCGAGCCGCTCGACGCGATCGTGATCGGCACGCCCGCGACGACGCCGTTCCTCCCGCGCGAGCGACCCGAACCCGGTCTCGGCCGCGTACCTCGGGCTCGGCCTCGCGCTGCGGCTGTGGCGCGACGCGCCCCCGCTCCGCTCCGGCGGGACGGTGATCCTGCTCCACGACCTCGTCCGGCGCTTTCCGGCGCCGACGCAGACGCCCTACCGCGCGCTCTTCGCGCCGGGCCGCGACGCGCGCGACGTGCGGGCGCTCCGCGAGGCCGAGGACGCGGCGGGCGCCGACCCGCAGGCGATCGCGCGGTACCGCGCGGGGCGGAGCGTCCACCCGCTCCAGCCGTTCGTCGAGTGGAGCGCGTGCGACGCGACCGCGAGCCGCGCGCGCTCGGTGCTCGTCGCCGGCTGCCGCGACGCCGGCTCGGCCCGGCAGCTCGGCTTCGTCCCGGTCGCGAGCCTCGGCGCCGCGCTCGCGATGGCGCGCGGCGCCGGCGCGGAGCGGATCGGGTTCCTGCTCTCGCCGCCGTACTACCCGCTGCTCGGCGCGTCGGAGCTGCGGTAGACGACGATCTGCACGCGCTCGACGGTCACCATCCCCTCCTCGACCATCTCGTCGAGGAGCGGCAGGACCGCATCGATGCGCTCGGGCGTGTCGACGAGCTCGATCACGACCGGCAGGTCCTCGGACAGCCGGAGGATCCGCGAGGTGTGGAGGTGCGAGTCGGCGCCGAAGCCCTCGATCCCGCGGATCACGGTCGCGCCGGCGAGGCCCTCCTCGCGCACGCGCTCGACGATCGCCTGGTAGAGCGGCCGGCCGTGCCAGCGGTCGGACTCGCCGATGAAGATCCGCAGCAGCTTCCCCTTGCCGGCGAGCCGCGTCACATCGCCCTCGCGACGACGACGCCGAGGTAGACCGCGGCGAGGCCGGCGGCGCACGAGCCGAGGATGTTCGCGGCCGCGAGCCCGAGCGCGCGGTCCTCCGCGAGCCGGTAGGTCTCGAACGAGAGCGTCGAGAACGTCGTGTACGCGCCGAGGAAGCCGATCGTGAGCGCGGAGCGGAACCACGGCGCGAGGGCCCAGCGCTCCGTCGCGAGCGTGAACACGAGCCCGAGCGCGAACGCGCCCGTGATGTTGACGACGAACGTCCCCCACGGGAACGCGCCGCTCGTCCGCCGCGCGACGAAGCCGTCGACCCCGTAGCGGGCGAGCGCCCCGACCGAGCCGGCGACGGCGATCGCGATCACCATCCGCACCGCGCCATCGTACGAGCCGCCCCGGTCGGGGCTCGTCGAAATCGACGTGTCCGAAAAGGTCAGGTCTCGCCGAGGTACGTCTTGCGGACCTGCTCGTTCGTCATCAGCGCCTTCGCGTCGTCCGCGAGGACGACGCGGCCGGTCTCGAGGACGTAGCCGCGGTGCGCCGCGTCGAGCGCCATCAGCGCGTTCTGCTCGACGAGCAGGATCGAGACGCCCTCGCGGTTGATCTGCTCGATGATCTCGAAGATCCGCTCGACGAAGATCGGCGCCAGGCCGAGAGAGGGCTCGTCGAGGAGGAGCAGCTTCGGGCGCGCCATCAGCGCGCGGCCGATCGCGCACATCTGCTGCTCGCCGCCGGACATCGTCCCCGCCTTCTGGTCGCGCCGCTCCTCGAGGCGGGGGAAGAGCCCGAAGACGCGGTCCATGTCCTCCCGGATCCCGGCCTTGTCGCGGCGCTGGAACGCGCCCATCTCGAGGTTCTCGGTCACCGTCATCCGCGGGAAGAGCCGGCGCCCCTCCGGCGACTGCGAGATCCCGCGGCTGACGATGTCGTGCGGGCCCTCGCGGGTGATGTCCTCGCCCTCGAAGCGGATCCGGCCGTGACGCGGGTGCACGATCCCGTTGATCGCGCGGAGCGTCGTCGACTTGCCCGCGCCGTTCGCGCCGATCAGCGTCACGATCTCGCCTTCGCGAACCTCGAGCGAGACCCCGCGAAGCGCCTGGATCGAGCCGTAGAACGCGTCGATCGACTCGACCTCGAGCACCTTCGCGGCCCCGGCCGCCGGCGCGGGCGCGGGCGCCGGCGCGGGGACCGCGCTCATCCCGACACGCCCAGCGCCTCGGCGGCTGCCTTGCCGAGGTACGCCTCGATCACGCGCGGGTCGTGCTGGACCTCGCTCGGCGTCCCCTCGGCGATCTTCGTCCCGTAGTCCAGCACCGTCACCCGGTCGGACACGCCCATCACGACCTTCATGTCGTGCTCGATCATCAGCACCGTCAGCTGCTTCTCGCTGCGGAGCATCTGGACGAAGGCGATGAACTCGACCGTCTCCTGCGGGTTCATCCCCGCGGTCGGCTCGTCGAGCAGCAGCAGCTTCGGCTCGGTCGCGAGCGCCCGGGCGACCTCGAGCCTCCGCTGCTCGCCGTACGCGAGGCTGTGCGCGTACGAGCCGCCGCGCCGCGCCAGGTTGCACAGCTCGAGCAGCTCCTGCGCGCGCTCTCTCGCGTCCGCCTCCTCGCGGCGCAGGCTCGGGGTGCGGAGCACGCTCTTGAGGATCCCGCCCTTCAGCCTCGAGTGCATCCCGACGAGGACGTTCTCGAGCGCGGTCATCTCCTTGAACAGCCGGATGTTCTGGAAGGTGCGCCCGATCCCGTGCTCCGTCGCGACGTGCGGCGGCTTGGCGGTGATGTCGGCGCCGGCGAAGACGACCTTGCCCCGGGTCGGCCTGTAGACGCCCGTGATCATGTTGAAGAACGTGGTCTTGCCGGCGCCGTTCGGGCCGATCAGGCTCACGATCGCCCCGTACGGGATCTGGAAGTCGACGTCGTGGACGGCCACGAGGCCGCCGAACTCCTTCCGCAGAACCACCGTCTCGAGGAGGAGGTCGGCCACGACGCTCTACTCCTCCGGCCCGTGCCGCACGTCCATCAGCGGCGTGTCCTCGACGCCGACCTCGAACTCGGCGCGGGCGCGCGCGCTCGGGATCAGCCCGGCCGGGCGGAAGAGCATCACGAGCACGAGGATCGTCCCGTAGATCCCGGACGAGTACAGCGTCAGGTCGCGGTTGCCGCCGAAGGTGTCGTTGATCCAGCCGCCGACGTTGGCGATCCCTTCCAGGTTCAGGTACGCGAGGAAGGCGCCGCCGACGATCACGCCCCAGATCGAGCCCATCCCGCCCAGGATGACCATGCAGAGCACGAAGATCGAGAAGTCGAAGAGGAAGTCGTTCGGGAACGCGCCGCCCTGCTGGCTCTTGAGGAACGCGCCCGCGATGCCGCCGAAGAACGCACCGATCGCGTACGCCCACGTCTTCGTCCGCATCAGCGGGATGCCCATCGCCGCCGCCGCGGTCTCGTCCTCGCGGATCGCGATCCACGCGCGGCCGAGCTTCGAGTCGCGCAGCATCACCGAGCAGACGACGACGAAGAGGACGAGCGCGAGCGCGCCCCAGTAGTAGAGGTCGCTCGAGTTCCCGGCCGAGAGGAAGTCGGACGGCAGGCCGAGGTGGTGGTGGAGCCAGTTCCCGAACCCGGGCGGATCGATCGGGTTGATCCCCTGCGAGCCGTTGGTGATGTTCGCCCCCGCGATGTGGTCCCCGTTGAGGGCGGCCACGTAGACGATCTCGCCGAAGCCGAGCGTCACGATCGCGAGGTAGTCGCCGCGCAGCCGCAGCGTCGGGAGGCCGATCACGATCCCCGCCAGCGCCGCCATGAGCGCCGCGGCGCCGAGGACGAGCCAGATCGAGATGTGGATGCCGCCGATACCGACCGGCACGCCGACCCCGCCGAAGTCGATGTTCCAGCCGTAGCGGGCGCCCTGCGGCGACGCGAGCCAGGCCGCGGTATACGCCCCGATCGCGTAGAAGGCGACGTAGCCGAGGTCCAGCAGGCCCGCGAAGCCGACGACGATGTTCAGGCCGAGCGCCATCATCACGTAGATCGCCATCACGAAGGCCGTGTCGACGGTCGGGAAGGCGCTGAAGATCGGCAGGCCGGGCAGGTGGCCGAGGTAGTACGGGTAGGCGATGCAGAGCCCGATCACCGCGGCCGGCAAGACCATGCGCCCGAACCGGACGCGGTTCCAGTCGGGGACGTACAGCGCCCCGATCACGAGGAACATCCCGTACGCGCCGGCGTCGAACCCGTAGATCGGCGCGAGGACGACCAGCGCGACGAAGCTCACGGCGGCGAACTTGACGAGCCGCCGCTGCCAGCCGTGGAACGCGCGCCACCGCGACTCGGGCAGGCCGAGCCGCGCGAGCAGGCGCCACCACGCGCCGCCGAGCCCGGGTCGCTGCGAGACGGGCGTCGCCACGCCTACCCCCCTTCGGGTGTCCGTTCGCCGAGGAGACCCTCGGGACGGAAGACGAGGACGAGGATCAGGATGGCGAAGATCACCGCCTCGGTCCAGTTGCTGCCGGGCGAGTGCCAGCCGAGCCCGTTCACGAACGCCTCCATCAGCCCGATCAGGAGCGCCCCGAGCACCGCGCCGGGCAGGTTGCCGATGCCGCCGAAGACGGCGGCCGTGAACGCGATCAGGCCGACGCGGAACCCGGTGAGGAAGGTGAGGTTCGTGAAGTAGAGGGCGTAGATGACGCCCGCCGCGCCCGCGAGGCAGCCGGCGAGGAGGAACGTGAACGAGATCGTCCTGTCGACGTCGATCCCCATCATCGCCGCGGCCTCGCGGTCCTGCGCCGTCGCGCGCATCGCCTTGCCGCGCCGCGTCCGCTGGACGAGGTAGGTGAGCGCGAAGAGCACCGGCAGGGTGATGACGAGCACGATCCCCTTGTCCCAGGTGTAGTCGACACCGGAGCCGATCGGGATCGTGAACATCGTCCCGTGGGGGAGGATGTTGTTCACGGAGACCGGCCGCGCGCCCTTCCAGATCAGGCCGACGTTCTGGAGGATGAAGGACATTCCGATCGCCGTGATCAGCGGCGCGAGTCGGGGCGCGTGTCGGAGCCGGCGGTACGCGACGCGCTCGATGCTCGCGTTCAGCACGCCGCAGAAGGCCATCGCGGCGAGGAGCATGAGCAGGATCCCGCCGAGGATCGTGTACCACGCGTCACCCGCCGCGAGGCCGAGCGAGGCGACGAGCGTCGCGGTCAGCATCCCGCCGAGCATGAAGACGTCGCCGTGGGCGAAGTTGATCAGCTCGAGGATCCCGTACACGAGCGAGTACCCGATCGCGATCAGGCCGTAGACCGCGCCGTTCGTGATCCCGATGATCAGGTTCGTGACGAGCGACTCGGGCGTCTTGACGAAGTTGACGGCGAGCCACGCGACGACGAGCCCGACGAGCAGGATCGCGATCAGGGCAGGAGGGCTCGGGCGCGTGAACCCCCTCCGGGTGGGGATCGACTCGGTGGTTGCGTCCGTCGCCATGGGTTCTCGGGGCTTTCGTGTGGGGGGAGGGCTCGCGCCCTCCCCCCATGCTCCTCTTTCGACCTTGTTGCCGGTTCCGCTAGCCCAGAGCGAACTTGAGCGGCGGGGAGATCAGCTCGATGAACTTCGCGTTCTGCCCGCTCATCTGGCCGAACGTGACCGTGCCGAGCGTCGTGTCGCCGTTCTTGTTGATCGTGAAGTTGCCGAGCACGCCGTTCGTGACGTTGAGGTTGAACAGCTTCGAGGTCGCGTCGGCGCGCGTGCCGTTCGACTTCGCGATCGCGCCGAGCAGGACCTGCGCCGCCTGCGCCGCGTACGCGGTGTACGGGTCGGGCAGCTTCCGGTTGTTCACCTTCGTGAAGCCGGACACGAACTTCGCTCCGGCGCCCTTCAGCGACTTGACCGGGATGCCCGGATAGCTGATGTACGCGCCGTTCGAGGTGTTGCCGGACGTCTGGCCCGTGGCGGAGAACGGCGTGAAGCCGTCGGGCATGAGGATCGGGAACTTCGCGCCGAGCACGGAGCGAATGTCCTTGATCACCTTGCCGCCGTTCAGGCAGACGATCCCGCCCAGGAAGACGCCCTGGGCCTTGGAGCTCTTGATCGCGTTCGCGAGCGACTCGTAGCTCGTCGCGTTCGGATCCCAGCCCTGGGTTCCGACGATCTTGATCCCCAGCTGCTTCGCCTTGGCCGAGACGATCGAGGCGATGCCCTGGCCGTACGTCTCCTTGTCGGTGAGGATGTAGAGGCTCTTCACCTTCATCTTCGCCTTGAGGAACATGGCATCCGCCGCGCCCTGGAACTGGTCGGTCCAGACGACGCGCGCGTAGTTCCGCTTCCCGGTCGGGTAGTAGACGTTCGGCTCACCCGGAGCCGAGCCCGCGTACTTGACCGTCAGGCCCGGGTACGTGTTCGACGGGCTGACCATGCCGAGCGGGCCCTTCGGCGCGCGGTTGGCGATCGGGATCTCGAGCTTCGCGCAGCCCGAGTTGAACGTGCCGATCACGCCGATCACCGAGGAGTCCTGTGCGTACGCGTTGGCATTCGCGGTGCACTTCGAGGAGTCCCAGCTTCCCTTCTGCGCTGTCGAGTCGTCGCAGGCCTGGAAGCCGACGGTGTACTTCCCGGCCTTCCAGCCCTGCTGGCCGAGCATGTACGCGATCGCCTTGTTCATCTCCGTCGTCAGCGCGCGGTTCGCGCCCTGAAGCGGAAGGTCCGACGCGATGATGAACTGCGGCTTCCCGCTACCGCTGTACTGGAGCTTGCCGCAGGACGACGACGGCAACACCGTCACACCGGCATTCCTACTGGCCCCACCGATGGCAGTCGCGACGACCACGAGTGCCGCGATGCTCGCTACGAGTGCACCGATCGGGATTCCCTTCTTCACATGACCCTCCTCGTTGATTGGTAGTGGCCCACCGGTATGCGCGCCCGAGTATCGCTCGGAGCGCCTTTTATTTCAACCGCCTGCCGGAACGGCGAGCGGCTTCAGTAAGACGAGCCCGCGCATCATTCGATTGAGGTTCGAGATCACCTGCGGGTACGAAAAGGGAGGCGCTACGTGCTCGCTGACCGTGTACAGCGAGC
Organism: uncultured Actinomycetes bacterium; assembly: GCA_963729135.1. Lineage (GTDB taxonomy): Bacteria > Actinomycetota > Thermoleophilia > Gaiellales > Gaiellaceae > PALSA-600. The sequence goes on along the minus strand of CAVSMT010000014.1, from coordinate 308,417 downwards.
CGCGATGCCGCCAGGCGTAGAGCACGTGCCACTGGTCGGCGCCCTGGTTCGCCGTGTAGACGGTGACGCGCTCCGCGCCGAACTGCTTGGTCCCTCTCGCGTCGTCGAAGCAGGGCATCTTCGGGTGCGACGTCTTGCCCTTCACGGTCAGCGTGTCCTCGCAGATGGGGATCGTCACCCGGCCGGGGTAGCCGCGCAGGTTGACGTGGACCTCCTCGCCGCCGTTCGCCATCGTGTCGAGCCAGAAGAAGGCGACGAGGTACGACCGGTCGGGCTCGACGTACTTGGCGGAGCCCAGGCCGCCGCCGATCTTCCCGGTGAGCGGCTGCGGCAGCCACGAGGGGCAGTACACCGGGGCGTCGACCTGCTCCGCGAGGCGCTGCCAGCCCGCGCGCCACGCCGCCGGGCACGTCGCGGCCCGGGGGGCGGCGGCCGTCGGCGCGGCGCCGCTGCTGCTGCCGGCGCTGCCGCAGCCGGTGGCGAGGAGCGCGAGGGCCGCGAGGAGCGGCGGAAGGGCAGCGACGATCGTTCGCCTCGGCACGTGCGCGGCAGGATAGCCCCGGCCCGGCCGGCCGCCAAGGCGTACGCGTGCGGACGCCCCGGCTACGATCAGGCCCCCGGCCGAAGTGGCGGAACTGGCAGACGCGCCGGACTCAAAATCCGGTGCCCTTCGGGGCGTGTGGGTTCGATCCCCACCTTCGGCATCGGTCGTCCGTTTCGAGCAACGTGCAGGTAAGACGCGTTTGCGACCGCGACGTTAGGGCGGCGGCCCGGGAAGCGCCGAGCCGCGGGCGACGCGGATCGGCGTGCCGCGGTAGCAGCCGACCGCGTACGGGTACTCGAGCGTCGCGACGTAGTGGTAGATCCGGGTCGGCTTGCCGTTCCACGGCACCGTGCTCGTCGTGCCGTGGCAGGCGTCGAGCGACGCGTTCCCGGGTAGCGCGCCGGCCGCGTCCTTGACGACGTAGACCCCGAAGCCGTCGAGGGCGTAGCCGACGAGCGTCGCCTTCCCGTTCGGCGCCCGGCCGAGGAGGCACGGCGGGACGTCGTGGTGGTGGTAGCTGCTCGACATGTCGGGGTGGCCGGCGCACGCGTCGAGCACCTCGTGCGCGGCGGCGTCGCGGCCCTCGCCGTCGAGCGCGTCGTAGAGGTACGCGCCGTCGCCCAGCACGCCGATCGGCCCGAGACCGAGGCACGAAGGCCTCGCCGCCGCGGCCGGGTGCAGCGGCAGGCTCCAGCTCGCCGTCTGCTGCGCGATCCGGTTCGGGTTCCGGTCGTACGCGTATGCGGGGTCGGTGGCCGCGATCGGGAACACGCCGGTCGCGTGGCTCGGCAGGTCGTCGAAGGCGATCAGGCGCCGGGTCGCGGCGACCCGGACCGAGTATCTCGCGGCGGGCCAGGTGACGGCGCCGCTGACGGCGACCTTCGTCGCGTCGTTCCACGTCTTCGTGGCCATGTCGATCCACGGGCCGACGACCTGTGCGCCGCCGACGCCGCCGAAGCTCGTCACGCACGAGTCGACGTAGCCGACCTTCGGCGTCGAGGAGACGTACCCGTCGCCGAGCGGGATCGCCTTCGGGTCGACCGCGCCGGGCGAGGTCGGCGTCGTCGCGCGCCGCGGCGTGGTGTCGGTCGCGGCCCACGCGGCGCCGGCGCAGAGGGCGATCGCGACCGCGACGGCGAGCGCACGGAGCATCGGGCGACGGTAGCGAACCGCTCGACCGGCCGCGTAGAGTCCGCCGGCATGGTGCGGGGATGACGCGTGCGCTCGCGGTCGCGCTCGCGGTGGCGGCGCTCCTCGGAGCGGCGGGCGCCTCGGCGTCGCAGCGGGCGGTCGAGCCGACGCCGACGGGCGCCGACTGGACGGCGACCGCGCACAGCCTCCCCGCCAACGCCGGCTCGCGGCTCGTGTACGTCTGCCCGGCGAACGGCCGGCCCGACCAGGTCTGGGGGACGACGATCTACACCGACGACAGCTCCGTCTGCACCGCCGCGGTGCATGCCGGGCTGATCACGGTTGCCGACGGCGGGATCGTCACGATCGAGCACCTGCCGGGCCGGAGCTCGTACACGGGCTCGACGGCGAACGGGGTCACGAGCGTGAGCTGGGGGCTCGTGGTCCGGGAGCTTCCAGCTGATCGGGGCCGACAAGGGCGGCGGCGCGGCCGGCGTGCTGATGGGCGGCGGAGGCTGGACCGCGGACGCGGCGACGTACCGCGGCAAGAACGGCCAGAAGTACCTCTACATCTGCCCGGGCGGCGGACGGATCGGGACGGTGTACGGGACGAACGTCTACACCGACGACAGCTCGGTCTGCACCGCCGCGGTGCAGGTCGGGCTGATCACGCCGGCGAACGGCGGCCGGGTCACCGCCGAGATCGCGCCGGGCCAGAAGTCGTACGTGAGCGCGACCGCGAACGGAGTGACGACGCGCTCGTACCCCTCGTGGGTCGGCAGCTTCCGCTTCCCGACCGCGGCGACGATCCCGACGGCCGCGCCCGGCGGCGGCGGCGGCGGAGGCGGCGGCCCGCCTTCGACGACGACCACGACGACGACCTCGTCGTCGGCGCCGATCCCGACGCCGACCGCGACGCCGACGGGGACGGTGACCCTGAACGGGCGGCCGTTCACCGGCGGCCCGGTCCCGTTCAACGCGACGGTCGACGTCACCTCCGGGACGCTGACGATCGTCGCGACCACCGGCACCCTGACCGTGAACGGCCAGGGCGGGATCACCGCTGCGTTCACGCTCGTCCGCGGCCTCGACGGCAAGACGCCGGTCGTCGAGCTCCGGCTCGCGAAGGGCGACTTCAGCGCCTGCAAGCGTAAGAAGGCGAGCGCGTCGCGGGCGACGGCGACGGTGATCCGGCAGCTCTGGGGCAACGGCAGCGGCCACTTCCGGACGCGCGGCCGGTACGCGGCGGCGACCGTCCGCGGCACGAACTGGCTCACCGCCGACCGCTGCGACGGCACGCAGGTGAAGGTCCGCCGCGGCGTCGTGGCGGTGCTCGACATCCCGCTGCGGAAGACCGTCACGGTGCGGGCCGGCAAGAGCTACCTCGCGAAGCAGTAGCGGGCGCTCAGGCGCGCAGCGTCACGGCGACGCTCTTCGCGTGGCCGGCGACCGTGACCCGCAGCGTGTCGTGGCCGGCCTTCCGCGCCTTCGCGGGCAGTGCGAGCTTCAGCTTGTCGGTGCCGGCCTTCGCGGTCTTGCTCCAGGTCGCGGCACGTGGCCCTTCGCGTCGAGCAGCGCGAGCTTCAGTGTGGCCGCCTTCGTCAGCACGACGGTCACGGCGAGGGTCGGCTTCTTCGCCTTCACGTGCACGGTCGCGGGCTTCGCCACGCTCTTCAGCGCCGAGCTCGCCGCAACCGTCGCGCGCGCGGCAGACGACGGCGGAGGCACGCTCACGCCGGGCGACCCGGCCGGCGTCGACAGCGCCGGCCGCGACGTGACGCGAACGGCGAGCTCCTTCGCCCGACGACAGCCCGCTGTTGAAGAAGTCGAGGAAGCAGGTCACGCCCGACCCGCCGTCGGACGTGCAGCCCGAGCCGCGGTCGACCTTCGCCGAGACGAACTGGAGGCCGCTGAGCGACACGTGCAGCGTCGCCGAGTCGGCGTTCCCGCGGGGGTTCGAGATCCCGGCGATCACCACGACGGTGCTTCCGACCGCGACGCCGCCCGACGCGCCGCCGGCCGTGAGCTTGAACATCGGCGAGCCGGCGCTCGCGCTTCCGCCCATTCAGACGGGACTCATACCTGCGCCACACCGCTTCGCACACACCGGCATCTCAGACTCGGACGAGAGAGATGCTCCCCTCATGCGGCAAGGGGAGTTCCTCAGGGCCAGGAAGAAGAAGCGCCCCTCCGCGGCGAGGGGCGCTTCTTTTTTCGGCCGCGGGTGCGCGTGCGAGGCCCGACCAGGGTGCCCTCGCCGTTCGTACGGCTCGCGCCGCGGATCGGTTCAGACGGCCGGCGGGTGCTCGCCGACGAGGTCCTCGACGAGGCCGGTCTCGACGAGGACGGCGTCGATGCCGGCCCGCTCGAGCGCCAGCACGTCCGCCCTCGAGGCGGCGTCGACGTGGGCGATCGCGAGCTTCCCGGCCGGGACGTCGGGGAGCAGCTCGAGCACGGTCTCGAGCGGGTCGTCGCCGTCGTCGGTGTTGCGGCCGGAGAGGAGGAAGATCTCCGGGTCGAGCTCCTCGAGCGCGTGCTCGAGCTCCTCCTCGTCGCGGACGTCGACGACGTGCTCGAGCCCGGGGTGGCCGATCTCGCCGTCGTGCCGGATCATCATCGGCGTCCGCGTCGACCGGCGGGCGCCGACCCGGTCCAGAGCAGCGGCAGCGTCGTCGCGCGGCGGATCCCCTCGATCGCGAGGTCGACCGCGATCGCCTTCGCGCCCTTGCGCTCCGCGTCGCTCGCCGCCGCGGCCCCGCGCACGCGCACGATGATCGCGATCCCGTCGCCTTCGGAGATGAGCTGGCTCAGACGTCGTGTCCCGGGCACTGGCGGGCGAAGCGTAGTTGCTAGACGCCGATCGGGTGCCAGACGGTCTTGAGCTCGAGGAACGCGGCGACCGCGTCGAGGCTCTGCGCGTCGGGCGAGCCCACGACGACGCGCTTCACGTTCTCGGCCGCGGCGCGCTCGAGGTCGGCGCGAAGGCCGTCGGCGCCGGTGACGTCGATCGCGTTCACGTCCATGTGCGAGGCGAGCCACGGCGCGAGCTCGTCGCGGAAGCCGGTGAGGAGGTTGACGGCGCCGGCGGGGACGTCGCTCGTCGCGAGCACCTCGGCGAGCTCGATCGCCGCGAGCGGGCTCGTCTCGGACGCGATCGCGACGATCGCGTTCCCGCCCACGAGCGCCGGCGCGAGCCGCGAGACGAGGCCGAGCAGCGGCGGCTCGGCGGGCGCGACGAGGCCGACGACGCCGGTCGGCTCCGGGACGGTGAAGTTGAAGTACGGCCCGGCGACCGGGTTGGACGAGCCGAGCACCTGCGCGAGCTTGTCGGCGAAGCCCGCGTACCAGACCCAGCGGTCGATCGCGCGCTCGACCTCGTCGCGGCCGCTCGCGAGCTCGGCGAGCTCGGCCGTCCGCGCCTCCATCATCTCGGCGATCCGGTAGAGCACCTGGCCGCGGTTGTACGCGGTCGCGCCGGCCCACTTCGGCTGCGCGGCGCGCGCGGCGACGACGGCGTCGCGGACGTCCTTGCGGGAGGCGCGCGAGACGTTCTGCCCCTGCGCCTCGTACGTTCGCCCGGACTCGGAGCGCGGGAACGCGCCGCCGATGAAGAGCTTGTACGTCTTGCGGACAGGGAGGCGTGCCACGCAGCGGAGGATACGGCGTCCCGGCGCCTCTATCCTCCCCGGGCGATGGGAGTCTTCCGGCGCCACGAGCCGTCGGCCGCGGAGAAGGCGATGCAGGCCCGGTTCACGATCGGCGCGGCGGACCCCGCGCCGGCGCCCGAGCGGTGCTGGTTCTGCGGCGCGGAGGTCGACGACGAGGCCGAGGCCGGCGCGCTCACGATCGAGCCGCTCGAGTCCGGCGAGGCGCAGTACGGCGTGTGCCACCTCGCGTGCGCGGAGCGCGCGAAGGGATCGCTCGTGCGGCCGGACGCCGGCTGACGACACGGCTCACGTCAGGTCGAGCGCCATCAGCACGTCGTCGACGTACTCGCCGTCGAGGAGGAACTCGCCGCGGAGCACGCCCTCGACGGCGAAGCCGGCCGAGGCGTAGAGGCGGCGCGCCGCCGCGTTCGGGGCGAAGACGCGCAGCGTCAGCCGGCGGGCGCCGCGGCGGCGGGCCTCGGCGGCGGCCGCGTCCATCAGCGCGCGCCCCACCCCGCGCCGCTGCCGGCCGGGGTCGACGCCGATGCCGCTGATCGTGACCACGTGGTCGCTCGAGGCGAACCGGCTCGCGCGGCCCAGCCGCACGTAGCCGGCGACCTCGCCGTCCTCGACCGCGACGAGGACGTCCTCGGGACTCGTGCGCTCGTCGAAGAACGGCTCGCCGTCGCCGGGGACGGGACCCGGGCTCGAGAGCGGCCGTCCAGGTCGCGCGGTCGAGCGCGGCGAGCGCCTCCTCGTCCGAGGCGTCCGCGACCCGGATCTCGAGGCTCACTCGCCGCCGTCGAGGTACGGCGCGAGCCCGTGCAGGCCGCCCTCGCGACCGAAGCCCGACTCCCGGTAGCCCCCGAACGGGCTCGCCGGGTCGAAGCGGTTGTACGTGTTCGCCCACACGACCCCGGCGCGGAGCCGCTCGGCCATCCAGAGGATCCGCGAGCCCTTCTCCGTCCACACGCCGGCGGAGAGCCCGTACGGCGTGTTGTTCGCCTTCTCGACCGCCTCGTCCGGCGTGCGGAACGTGAGCACCGACAGCACCGGCCCGAAGATCTCCTCCTGCGCGATCCGGTAGCTCTGCGCGACGTTCGTGAACACGGTCGGAACGAACCAGTAGCCCTTCTCGGGGAGGCGGCACGGCGGCTGGTACAGCTCGGCGCCCTCGGCGCGGCCGGCGGCGACGAGCTCCTCGATCTTCTCGAGCTGCGCGCGCGAGTTGATCGCGCCGACGTCGGTGTTCTTGTCGAGCGGGTCGCCGACGCGGAGCGTCGCCATCCGCCGCTTCAGCTTCTCGATCGCGGGCTCGGCGATCGACTCCTGCACGAAGAGCCGCGAGCCGGCGCAGCACACGTGGCCCTGGTTGAAGTAGATCCCGTTCACGATCCCCTCGACCGCCTGGTCGAGCGCGGCGTCGTCGAAGACGATGTTCGCGGCCTTCCCGCCGAGCTCGAGCGTCAGCTTCTTGCCGGTGCCGGCGAGCCGCCGCGCGATCGCCTTCCCGACCTCGGTCGAGCCGGTGAACGCGATCTTGTCGACGTCCGCCTCGACGAGCGCGGCGCCCGTCCGCCCGTCGCCGGTGACGATGTTGACGACGCCGGGCGGGAGCTCGGCCTGGCGGAGGACGTCGCAGAAGAGGAGCGCCGTCAGCGGCGTCGTCTCGGCCGGCTTGAGGACGACGGTGTTCCCGGTCGCGAGCGCCGGCGCGACCTTCCACGCGAGCATCAGCAGCGGGAAGTTCCACGGGATGATCTGGCCGGCGACGCCGAGCGGCCGCGGCCGCCGGTTCGGGAACGCGTACTCGAGCTTGTCGGCCCAGCCCGGCGTAGTAGAAGAAGTGCGCGGCCGCGAGCGGCAGGTCGACGTCGCGCGACTCCTTGATCGGCTTGCCGCCGTTGATCGACTCGAGCACGGCGAACTCGCGCGAGCGCTCCTGGAGGATCCGCGCGATCCGGAACAGGTACTTCGCGCGCTCGCTCCCGGGCAGCGCCGACCACGCGCCGAACGCCTCGCGCGCGACGGCGACCGCGTTCTCGACGTCGGCGGCGCTCGCCTGCCCGATCTCGGCGAGCGGCTCCTCGTCCGCGGGCGAGAGCGTCGTGTACGTCTCGCGCCGCCTCGAGCCACTCGCCGCCGACGTAGAGGCCGTACCGCTCGCGGATCGAGACGACGTCGCGCGACTCGGGCGCGGGCGCGTACGTCCACTCCGTCGGTGACGGGCGCGGTGCCCGCCGCGGCGCTCGACGTCAGTCATTCGTGAAGTACTCCTTCGACTGGTACGCGCCGGTCTTCTCCTTGCGGATCTGCATCAGGATGTCGTTCACGAGCGACGACGCGCCGAGCCGGTAGAGGTCGGGCGTGAGCCAGTCGGGGCCGAGCGTCTCGTTCACCTGCACGAGGTACTGGATCGCGTTCTTCGACGCGCGGATCCCGCCGGCCGGCTTCATCCCGACGCGGCGGCCGGTCTCCTCGTGGACGTCGCGGATCGCCTCGAGCATCACGAGGTGCACCGGCAGCGTCGCGGCGCCGGGGAGCTTGCCGGTGGACGTCTTGATGAAGTCCGCGCCCGCCGCCATCGCGAGCAGCGACGCGCGGCGGACGTTGTCGTACGTCCCGAGCTCGGCGACCTCGAGGATCACCTTCAGGTGCGCCTCGCCGCAGGCCTCCTTCACGGCCACGACCTCCTCGTAGACCTGCGCGTACCGGCCGGCGAGGAACGCGCCGCGGTCGATCACCATGTCGATCTCGTCGGCGCCGAGCGCGACCGCGGCCTCGACCTCCGCGAGCTTGACGGTCGAGCGGGCTCTGCCCGGACGGGAACGCGGTCGCGACCGACGCGACCTTGACGCCGCTCCCGGCGAGCCGCTCCTTCGCGACCGCGACGAGGCTCGGGTACACGCAGACCGCCGCGACCGACGGCACGCTCGCGTCGGACGGGTCGGGCCGGATCGCCTTCGAGCAGAGCGCCGCGACCTTGCCCGGGCGTGTCCTGGCCCTCGAGCGTGGTCAGGTCGCAGCAGCGGATCGCGAGCTCGAGCGCCCAGAGCTTCGCGTCGCGCTTGATGCTCCGCTTCGCGAGCTCGCCCGCGCGCGCCTCGACCGCGACCTGGTCGATCGAGCCGATCCGCGGCAGCCGTTGCTTCAGCGGCAGCTCGAATCCGGCGGGCAGAGCGGGCGCCTGCGCCATCCCGCGAGTGTAACCCCGCGCCCGCGACGCGCTATCGTTCGGCGCGATGGCAAGGGCGAGACGGGGATTCGTCCTCCTACTCCTCGGCGCAGCGCTCGTCGTTGCGGGAGCCGGATGCGGCGGCGGCGGCAGTTCCACCTCGACGGACGAGTCCGCGAGCGGCTTCAGCCCGTACGAGACCCAGATGCAGGCGCTCGGCAACTCGCTCGCCGCGTCGCTGCTCGACACCGGCACCGCGAACCGGACCGCGACGAACAAGCAGATCGAGAAGAACCTGCGGAAGGCGCAGAAGGCGCTCCGGCTCGCGGCCGCGAAGCTCGCGAAGATCAAGCCGCCCGCGGGAGCCCGCGCCGGGCACGAGCTGCTCCTGAAGGGCGTGCGCGAGTACGCGGACGAGATCGACGGCATGATCGCGAAGCTGAAGAGCGGTCACCGGCAGGCCGTCTTCGCAGTCACGTCCCTCAAGGGCGTCAAGGACATGACCGCCGGCACGCACGACATCTCGAAGGCCGGCTACATCATCGTCCTCGGCGGCTGAGCCGCTAGACGTAGAGCTCGGAGAGCTCGCGCTCGACCTCTTCGGCGGTCGCGGCGAGCAGCTCGATCAGCCGCGCCACCGCGACCGCGTTCACGTGCTCGGCGAAGAGCGAGTCGGCGAGCAGCACGTCTCCGTCGCCGTCGATCCCGAGCGACCCGAACCGCAGGCGCGCGTTCTTCTCGAGCAGGTAGCGCGTGATCGACGGCGTCAGCTCGACGCCGTCCCCGAGCCACGTGTAGAGCTCGACCAGCGCGTCGTTCTCGCCGACCGCGCACGTCGTCACCCGGACGCCGTGCGGCCCGACAGGCACGAGGTAGGTCGCCTGCCGCGACGCGGTGCCGGCGTGGTCGCCGTACGCCTCGCAGAGGCACCTTCCGACGAGCTCGTACAGGTCGCGCTGCGCGGGCGTCATCGCGGCGCCGTCGCCACGGATGCGTCACCACGGTCGCGGTGCGTGTGCGCACGATCTCGAACGCTACGGTGCGCGCGCCGCGCTTTCAAGCGGCTCACTCGTTCGAGGGTCACTCGTTCGAGTGACCGGGGCGCGAGAGCTGAGAGACTGCACGCGATGGCAGAGGCGGAGATCGGCGTCTTCGGAGGGTCGGGCTTCTACTCGTTCGTGGACGTCGTCGACGAGGTCGACGTCGAGACGCCGTACGGGAAGCCGTCGGCGCCGATCGTGATCGGCGAGGTCGGCGGCCGGCGCGTCGCGTTCCTCCCGCGCCACGGGCGCGCGCACGAGCTCCCGCCGGCGCAGGTGCCGTACCGCGCGAACGTCTGGGCGATGCGCGAGCTCGGCGTCCGGCGGCTGATCGGCCCGTGCGCGTCGGGGGCGCTCCAGCCGGAGCTCGAGCTGGGCGCGTTCGTCGTGTGCGACCAGTTCGTCGACCGCACCTCCGGCCGCGAGGACACCTTCTACACCGGCCCCGAGACGACGCACGTCTCGGCCGCCGACCCCTACTGCCCCGACCTCCGCCGGCTCCTCGTCGAAACGGCGCGCGAGCTCGGGATCGCCGTCCACGACGGCGGCACCGTCGTCGTGATCCAGGGCCCGCGCTTCTCCACCCGCGCCGAGTCGCGGTGGTTCCAGGCGATGGGCTGGCAGACGATCAACATGACCGCGTACCCGGAGGGCTACCTCGCGCGCGAGCTCGAGCTCTGCTACGCGAACATCTCGATGGTCACCGACCACGACGTCGGCGTCGAGGGCGCCGAGCCGGTGAGCCACGAGACGGTGCTCCGCGTCTTCACCGAGAACAACGAGAAGCTCCGCGAGCTGCTCTTCGCGGCGATCCCGAAGATCGGCCCGCAGCCCGAGGACGTCTGCGCGACCGCGCTCCGCGGCGCGCGCGTCTAGCTCTCCGACCGGCGCCTTCTGCCGCGCTCCGCCGAAGCCCCGCCCACGGTCCGCGCCCCACCCAACCCGGGGGATTCCACCCGCAACCCGCACTGTCAAGGGTAGAGCGGAGACGTGTGACGGGACCGTGCCAATTGTGTGAAAAAAGGCCGCGGCGGTCGGTCGTCAGAGCCCGAGCCGCTCGAGCATCGTCTCGTTCCGGCGCCACTTCGGGGACGCCTTGACCTGGAGCTGGAGGTAGATCTTGCGGCCGAGGAGCTGCTCGATCCCGGGCCGCGCGCCGCGGCCGATCTCGCGCACCATCGAGCCGCCCTTGCCGATCAGGATCTGCTTCTGGCTCTCGGTCTCGGTGTAGAGGCGGACGTGGACGCGGCCCTCCTCGACCTCGACGACCTCGGCCGTGAGCGCGTGCGGCACCTCCTCCTTCGCGTGCCGCAGCGCCTGCTCGCGCACGAGCTCGGCGATCCGCGCCTCGAGCGGCATGTCGGTCACCTCGCCCGCGGGGTAGTAGAACGGCCCCTCCGGCAGCAGCGAGAGCAGGTCGTCGCGCAGCTCGCCGATCCCGTCGCCGGTCTTCGCGCTCACCGGGTGCAGCGCGTGGAACGCGCCGAGCCCGGCCGCCGACTTCATCTGGGTCGCGATGTGGCCCGCCTTCAGCCGGTCGACCTTGTTGAGGACGATCACGACCGGCACGTCGAGCGAGAACACCCGGCGGGCGACGAAGCGGTCGCCCGCGCCGATCCGCTCGCGCGCGTTCACGACGACGAGGACGACGTCGAGGTCGTCGGCCATCGTCTCGTCGACGCGCTCCTGCATGCGCACGGTCAGCGGGTCGATCGGGCGCTGCCAGCCGGGGAGGTCGACGAGCACGAGCTGCGCGTCGTCGCGCGTGTACACGCCGCGGATCCGATGGCGGGTCGTGTGCGGCACCCGCGAGACGATCGCGACCTTCTCGCCCACGAGCGCGTTCACGAGCGTCGACTTGCCGACGTTCGGCCGCCCGGCGACGGCGACGAAGCCCGACCTCACTCCGGCAGCTCCCACGTGTCGGGCAGGAGCTCGGCCGGCGACGCCGTGTGGATCGCGCCGTCCGCGCCGCGGTACGAGACCTCGCCGACGCGGAACTCGTACAGCCACTGCCGGCAGCCGCCGCACGGCGACGCGGTGATCCCGATCGCCTCGATCTCGCCGGGCCGGCAGCCCGCGGTCACCGCCGCGCCGATCGCCGTCTTCTCCGCGCAGACGCCGAGCGGGTAGGCCGCGTTCTCGACGTTCACGCCGGCGAACTCGCGTCCGTCGCGCGTGCGCACGACCGCGCCGACGAGGTAGTTCGAGTACGGCGCGTAGGCGCTGCGCCGCCGCTGCCTCCGCCTTCTCGACGAGATCCGCTCATCACGCGAGCTGGAAGAGGGCGAGGGCGGTGAGCGAGCCGAGCAGCGCGCCGAGCAGCACCTCGACCGCGGAGTGGACGCCGGACTCGACGCGCGTCTGGGCGACGAGCAGCGCCATCACGAGCGCGATCGAGCACACGACGAACCGGTGGTGCGCGCCCGCCGCGTACGTGACCGAGATCCAGGCGGCGAACGCGATCGCGGCGTGGCCCGACGGCAGTCCGCCGCGCAGCGGCGTCCCGCGCCCGGTGACCGCCTTCGCCGCGATCACGCCGGTGACCGTGATCGCGAGCGCCGCGAGGGTGAGCGTGGCCGGCGCGTCGCGCACGCGGTCGAGGAGGCGGCTCGAGCGCGTCCCGATCCGGTCGGCGAAGACGAGGTAGCCGACCGCGATCGCGTTGATCGTCGCGATCAGCACCGCGCCGGCCGCGACGTCCTTCGCGAGCTTCGCCATCGGGTCGAACGAGGTCGTCGCGACGTCGATCGCGCCCTCGATCGCCGAGTTGATCATCTCCGCGATCAGCACGAACGTGATCGAGATCAGCAGCACGATCAGCTCGATCTTCGACACCGATACCACGATCGCGAACACGAACACCGCGAACGCGACGGCGAAGTGGATGCGCAGGTTCCGCTGCGTGCGGAGCGCGTGGATGATCCCCTCGAAGGCGTAGTTGAACGAGTCGAGGATCGTCGGCGGGCGCCACTGGCTCACGCGAGCAGCTCCCGTTCGCGCGACTCCATCGCGTCGCCGTGGTCGTAGCCGAGCAGGTGCAGCAGCCCGTGGGTGAGCGGCGCGCGCCACGCGTCGCCGACGACCTGCGGGCAGAGCACGACGTCGCCGAGCGCCCGCGGCATCCCGTCCGGCAACTCGTCGCGCCCGTCGATCGGGAACGAGAGCACGTCGGTCGCCTCGTCGATCCCGAGGTGGTCGCGCTTCAGCGCCCGGATCTCGTCGGGCCCGACGAACGCGAGCCCGAGCTCCCCGTCGTCGACCCCCTCGGCCGCGAGCACGCGGTGCGCGAGCTCGGCCGCGCCGCCCTCGTCGACCTCCACCCCGCTCCGGTTCTCGACCTCGACCGAGAGCACGACTAGACGGGACACGGCCGGAGGATCACGCCAAGAGCGTAACGCCGTGCCCGTACGCGAACCGATTCGCGCACGATGCGTCGGCTCGAGCTCGCCGCCGGCTATCGCTGCCGTTCGGTGCCGGTCTGTTCCGCGTGCAGCTTGTAGGCCTCGACGATCCGCTGCACGAGCTTGTGGCGGACGACGTCCTGGTGGCCGAACCGGATGAACGCGATCCCGTCGATGTCGCCGAGGATGCCCTGCACCTGGATCAGGCCCGAGGCCTGGTCGCGCGGGAGGTCGACCTGCGTGACGTCGCCGGTGACGACGACCTTCGAGCCGAAGCCGAGCCGCGTGAGGAACATCTGCATCTGCTCGGGCGAGGTGTTCTGCGCCTCGTCGAGGATGATGAAGCTGTCGTTGAGGGTGCGGCCGCGCATGAACGCGAGCGGGGCGACCTCGATCGTGCCGCGCTCCATGTACGTGTTGGCCTTGTCCGGGTCGAGCATGTCGTAGAGGGCGTCGAAGAGCGGCCGGAGGTACGGGTCGACCTTCGCGAGCATGTCGCCGGGGAGGAAGCCGAGCCGCTCGCCGGCCTCGACCGCGGGGCGCGTGAGGATGATCCGCGCGACCTGCCGCTCGTGCAGCGCGGCGACCGCGAGCGCCATCGCGAGGTACGTCTTGCCGGTGCCGGCGGGGCCGATCCCGAAGGTGACGGTGCAGCTGCGGATCGCGTCGACGTAGGCCTTCTGCGTCACCGTCTTCGGCGCGATCTTCTTGCCGCGGTGCCGCCAGACGACCGCGTCGAAGACGTCGCGCACGTCCTGCTCGGCCTCGAGCGCGCCGAGCACGGCGTCGACCGTGTGCGAGCCGATCTGGTGGCCGCCCTCGACCAGCTCGACGAGCTCGTCGATCACCTCGCGCGCCTCGGCCACGTCGCCGTCGTCGCCCTCGAGGGTGAGCTGGTTGCCGCGGAGCCGGATCGTGCAGTTCGAGCCGGTCGCGCAAGGCCTCGAGCACCCCGTCCGCCGATGCCCGCGAGCTCCGCCGCGACGGCGTTCGAGACGTCGAGAACCTCCTGCACGGACCGCAGTGTAGGCCGTCGCACATTCGGCACGGTTTCGGCACAGAGCCGTCACAGACACGTGACGGGATCCTCGATACCGTGACTGCAGGGGCCTGCGTGCCCCCCGGGGGCGGATGGAGCGCCGACCGCTTCCTCGGTGCCGGCGGCCGCGAGCCGCGACCCGTTCAGCCGGGCCGGGGCCAGCGCGGCGGGCTCGGCTCGTCGCGCTCGTGGCCGGCCCAGTCGTCGCGGATCGGCGCGAAGACCTCGAAGGCGACGGCGCCGGCCGGCCCGGCCTCGACCCGGTGCGGGACGTTCGACCCGATCCGCCACATGCCGCCCGCGCGAAGCTCCCGCGTCTCGTCCGCGACGCTGAACGTCATCGAGCCGTCGACGAGGAGGCCGACCTGCTCCTGCTCGTGTCGGTGCTCGGGGACGACCGCGCCGGGCTCGAGCTGGATCAGCGTCATCGTCACGCGCTCCGTGTGCACGGTCCGGCCGACGACGCCGTCCCAGATCCGGTTCGGCGCGATCTCGTCGACGTTCGCGAAGGCGCTCGACTCGTCCACGGCGCGGTCTACGCGAGCTTCTCGCGCACGAGCTGGCCGACCGCGGAGCCGTCCGCGCGGCCCGCGACCTGCGGCATCACGTCGGCCATCACGCGGCCCATGTCGCGGAGGCTCGTCGCCTTGTTCTCGGCGATCGCGTCGTCGACGATCCGCTCGAGCTCGTCCTCGGAGAGCGGCTCGGGCATGAACTCCTCGAGCACCGCGAGCTCCTCCTCCTCGTTCGCGGCCTGCTCCTCGCGGCCGGCGGAGCGGAACGCCTCGGCCGCCTCGTGCCGCTTCTTCCGCTCGCGCTGGAGCACCTGCAGCTCCTCGTCGCCCGAGAGCGGACGCTGCAGCTCCTTCTCCGCCGAGCGGAGGCTCGCGAGGATCAGCCGCAGCGCGTCGCGGCGCGCGGCCTCGCGCGCGAGGGTCGCCTCCTTGAGCTCGCTCTCGAGCTCCTCGATCAGGCTCATAGCTCGGTGACCGCGGTCATGTCCGGCATGTGCAGTTCGTGCGTCGGCGGGTGCGCCGAGCACGTGCCAGTGGAGGTGGAAGACCGTCTGGCCCGCGGCCGGGCCGACGTTCGCGACCACGCGGTAGTCGGTGAGACCGACCTGCTGGGCGACCTCGGCGACGAACTCGAGCATCCGCTTCGTCTCGCCGGAGTGGAACTCGGCGATGTCGCGGAACGTGTCCACGTGACGCTCCGGGATGACGAGCACGTGCACGTCGGCCTGCGGGTTGATGTCGTTGATCGCGACGAAGCCGCGCGTCTTCGCGACGTACGTGCCCTCGCGGACGATCTCGCAGAACAGGCAGCCCTCATGCGGCGACGGCAAGGATCCCCTCCTCGGTGACGGCCTCGGCTCGGGCGCGGACGAGCTCTCCGACCGGCGCGTCGACGAGGAACGGCGTGTAGTCGTCGGCGTACCCGCGGCCCGGACGGTCGACGAGCACGAGCTCCTCGCGGCCGAGCTTCGTGTGCCAGCGGCGCTGCTCGAGCTCGCGCGAGAGCGCGCGGAGCCGCGCGCCGCGCTCCTTCTTCTCGGCCGGCGGCACCGGGTCGGAGCCGTCCGTCCGCGTGCCGGGCCGCGGCGAGTACGGGAACACGTGCACGCGCGAGATCCCGGCCCGCTCGACCGTCCCCAGCGTGGCCGCGAACGCGCGCTCGTCCTCGGCGGGAAAGCCGACGATCGCGTCGGTCGTGAGGTTGAACTCTCCGGCGAGCGGCTCGAGGCGGCGGAGGAAGGTCGCGACCGTGTACCGCCGCCCCATCGCGCGCAGCACCGCGTCGTCGCCCGACTGCAGCGGGACGTGGAGGTGACGCGCGACCGGCCCCGGCTCGAGGAGCGCGGCGACGAGCTCGGCGCTCACGTGGTTGACCTCGACGGAGCTCAGCCGGAGCCGCTCGAGCCCCGGCACCGCGGCGGCGGCGCGGACGAGGCGCGGCAGGTCGAAGCCCGCGTCGCGGTCGCGGAAGCAGCCGAGGTTGATCCCGGTGAGCACGACCTCGCGGTGGCCCTGCGCGACGCGCCGGCGGATCTCGCCGAGGACGGCGGCGGCGGCACGGCTCCGCGACGTGCCGCGGACGAGCGGGATCACGCAGAACCCGCACGAGAACGAGCAGCCGTCCTGGATCTTCACGAACGCGCGCACGCGGTCGAGCCGCGTCTCGGCCTGGACGCAGCCGAGCGCGCCGACGTCGCCGGCGACGAACGCGGGCGTCTCCTCGGCCGGCCTCGCGACGACGACGACGTTCGCCGGCAGCCCGGCGAGCCCGTCGCCGGCGAGATTCGCGGCGCAGCCGGTCACGTACACGCGCCGGTGCGTGCGCGCCGCGCGCGCGGCGGCCTTGCGGCTCTTCGCGAGTGCCTCGTTCGTGACGCAGCAGCTGCTGATCACCGCGACGTCGGCCGCGCCCTCGCGCGCCTCGTCGTGGCCGTCCGCAAGCAGCCGCTCGCGGATCTCCTGCGCGTCCGCGTGCGACACCTTGCAGCCGAGGAAGTCGGCATGGAACCTCGTCACGCGCGGGATGCTACTGCGGCTGCCCCGGCGAGGCGAGGTCGCGCGCCGCGGGCCGCCGCCGAGTCGCGACAATCGCCGCAATGCCCGAGGAGAGCCTCAGCCTCGACGCCGGCGAGTGGCTCCGCCCCTCGCCGCGACTGGCCTCGGTGCGCCGCGCCGAGGTCGCGTCGGCCACGGTCGCCGCCGCGCCGGTCGCCGGCGCCGTCGCGTGGATCGCCGTCTCGCCGGTCGCGGGACTGGCCGCGGCCGTCACCGTCGCGCTCGCCGGGGCGGTCGCGGGCGCGCTCGTCCAGCGCCGCGTCCGCTCGTGGGGCTACCGCGAGCGGGAGGACGACCTGCTCGTCCGGCGCGGCATCCTCGTCTCCCGGCTGTCGGTCGTGCCGTACGGGCGGATGCAGTTCGTGGACGTGACCGCCGGCCCGTTCGAGCGGCGGTTCGGGCTCGTGACCGTGCGCCTCCACACCGCGGCCGCGGCGAGCGACGCGCGCATCCCCGGCCTGCCGGCGGAGACCGGCACGCTCCTCCGCGACCGGCTCGCCGCGCTCGGGGAGGCGCGGGCGAGCGGCCTGTGACCGCGACGCCGCAGGGCGAATGGCGGCGGCTGAGCCCGCTGTCGCCGCTGGCCGCGCTCGGCCGCTGGGTCGTGATCGGGCTGATCCTGCTCGTGCCGGCCGCGGTCAACGGCGCGCAGTGGGACTGGCGGCTCCCCGTCGCCGTCGCGCTGCTCGCGGTCGCACTGGCCGCCGAGGTCGTGCTCTGGTCGGCGACCCGCTGGCGGGTCAGCGGCGCGGCGCTCGAGAAGCGGCACGGCGTGCTGCGCCGCAGCGCGGCACGCGTCCCGCTCTCGCAGCTGCAGGCGATCGACGTCGTCCGGCCGGCGTCGGCGCGGCTGTTCGGCCTCGCCGAGCTGCGCCTTCGCACGGGCGCGAGGAAGGCGGCGGTGCGCCTCCGGTTCCTGCCCGCGTCCGAGGCGGCGGAGCTGCGCGTGCGCCTGCTCGAGCTCGTGCGGGAGAGCCGGGACGGGCCTGCCGCCGAGCCGGAGCCCGAGCCGGAGCTGCACCGCCCGCTCGTCGCGACCCCGACTCCGCGGCTCGCGGCGAGCGTGCTGCTGAGCTTCACCACGCTGGCGCTCGTCGTGGCGCTCGCGTTCCTGCTCCGGTTCGTCGGCGTCCGCAGCGGCGCGGCCGACCTGATCGCGATCGTCGCCGCGGTCTGGAGGCGCTTCAACGCCGAGTACCGGCTGACGGTCGCGGAGGCGCCCGACGGCCTGCGCCTCCGCAGCGGCCTGCTCGCGACGACGGCGGAGACGATCCGGAGCGGCCGCATCCAGGCCGTGCGGCTCGTCGAGCCGCTGCTCTGGCGGCCGTTCGGCTGGTGCCGCCTCCAGGTGCTGCTCGCAGGGCACGAGCAGAGCGAGGGCGGCGGCCGCTCGCAGCGGCGGCTGCGGACGCTGCTCGCGGTCGGCGGCCGGGCCGAGGCGGACGCGCTGCTCGAGCTGCTGCTCCCGGACGTTCCGGCCGGCCGGCTACGCCCGCCGCGGCGTGCGCGGTGGAAGTCGCCGCTGCGCTACCGGAACCTCTCGTGGGACCGGACCGACGCGTGCGCGGTCGCGACGGCCGGCCGGCTCGCGCGCGTCACCTACTGGGTGCCGTTCGCGAAGGTGCAGAGCCTCCGGCGCGTCGAGGGCCCCGTCCAGCGCCGGCTCGGGCTCGCGACCGTCCACCTCGACACGGCGGGCCGGGGCGCGCACGCAGCGCTCCGCGACCTCGACCGCGGCGACGCCGACGCCGCGCTGGAGGAGCTGATCGGGCTCTCGCGGCGCGCCCGCCGCCCTACTGTTCCGGCGTGAAGCCGCCTCCGTACCGGATCGAGACCGAGCTGCTCCTGCTCCGCTGCTGGGAGCCGGCCGACGCGGCGCGGCTGAAGGAGGCCCTCGACTCGAGCGTCGAGCACCTGAGGCCGTGGATGCCGTGGGCGCACGACGAGCCGTCGCCGGTCGAGATGGTGGCGTCGCGGCTGCGCACGTTCCGCGGCCGGTTCGACCTCGACGAGGAGTACGTGTTCGGCCTGTTTACCCCCGACGGCCGTGAGGTCGTCGGCGGCGCCGGCCTGCACCCGCGCTCGGGCCCGGGCTCGCTCGAGATCGGCTACTGGATCCGGCCCGAGCAGGTGCGCCGCGGGCTCGCGACGGACGCGACGGCCGCGCTGACGCAGGCCGCGTTCCGGGTGTGCGGCGTCGAGCGGGTCGAGATCCACGTCGACCCGGCGAACACGCCGAGCCTCGGCATCCCGGCCAAGCTCGGCTTCCGCCGCGAGGCGACGCTGCGGCGGAGGCTCGAGTCGGTTCCCCCGTCGGCCGGCCGTCGCGACGAGGTCGTGTTCACGCTGTTCGAGGACGAGTTCGACGCCTCGCCCGCGGCCGGCCTCGCGCTGCGCGGGTTCGACGCCGCCGGCGCGCGCGTGCTGTGAGCCGCCGCATGGCGGCGCGATCGCGAGTGCGTCTCGCACGCGACGCGGCGCCGGCGCGAGTTCGGAGGCCCGGCCGACTCGCCGCAGACGGGGATCTCGCGCGGCGAGATGTCTGCGCGTCCCTCTCCGCATGGCGCTGGGTCGGTTCGTGCCGGCGACGCCGCTCGTCGCCGGGATGGCGTGCGCACGAGCACGGCGAGCGCGAGCACGAACTGTCGACCAGGCCTGACGCGATTTCACACACTTGACTCGGAGTCGTCACTGACACGTATGTCTTTCCCTGCGACCATTCAGGCAGGGGGCTCGCGCCCCCTTGGGGGCACGTCGGAAGTCGCGCGACCAGACGGACCTTGCGCACGGAATCCGGTTCGACGATCGGTCTGCCGCGGAGGCCGCGACGGGACGGGCGTCCGGGACGAGAACGTCCACGGCTCGAAAGCGCCGTCCGCGGTGGCGAGGCCCGCCCGGCACCGTCGCGCGACACGGGAGCGCGGACGCGCCGAAGCCGGCTTCGGCGACGCGCGCCTCGGTGTGCTCGGTCGGCGAGTGCGCGGTCGCGGGCTCTTGCTATCCGAGCTCGAACCGGTCGGCCGCCCAGCCGTCGAGCTCGCGGCGCTCGACGTGGGCGAAGCCCGCGAGGCGCGGCTCGTCGGTCGCGAGGTAGCCCGAGACGATCACGCACCGTGCGTCGAGGCGCGAGCCGAGCCGCTCGACGGTCGCGAGGTCGACGTTCGCGACCGCCGTTCCCGCTGCGGGGAGCTCGTCGGTCGCGGCGTCGAGGAGGCGGACGTCGAGCGCGACGCCGTTCGCGGCGGCGTTCTCCCGCGTCGCCGCAACCGCGGCATCGCCGACGTCGACGGCGACGACCGGGTCGAAGCCGAGCCGGACGGCCGCGATCGAGAGCACGCCCGAGCCGCAGCCGATGTCGAGGAGGCTGCCGCGCGGAAGCTCCGCGAGGAACGAGAGGCACAGACGCGTCGTCGGGTGGGCGCCGGTGCCGAACGCGCGGCCGGGGTCGATCGTCACCGCGAGCGCGTCCGCCGGCGCCGGCTCCCACGGCGGACCGACCCAGAGTGGGCCGACCCGTACCGGTCGGTGGAACTCGCGCCAGCGGTCCTCCCAGCCCGGCTCGACCTCCGACGTGCGCGCGCTCGGGAACGCAGCGGCGACGCGCTCCGCTGCCTCGCCGAACGCGGCGAGCTCGACCGCGCCGGGCAGCTCCCGCTCCTCGAAGCCCTCGGGCGCGAGCTCGAGAAACCGCGCCCGCAGCTCCTCCGCCCGCTCGGCCGGGACCGTGACGGAAGCCCGGATCAGTGGAAGTGGCTCTTCAGCCGGTCGAAGAAGCCGTCGTGCTTCGCGTAGGTGTCGTCGTCGCTCGCGTGCTCGAACTCGCCGAGCAGGCGCCGCTGATCGTCCGTGAGCCGGCGCGGCACCTTGACGTTCACGAGCACGCGCTGGTTGCCGCGGCCGTGGCCCTGCAACACCGGCATCCCTTTCCCGCGGAGCACCTTCGTCTCGCCCGGCTGCGTGCCGGCCTCGAACTCGAGCTCGACCTGCCCCTCGAGCGTCTCGACCGCGACGGTCGCGCCGAGCGCCGCCTCGACCATCGTCAGGTCGACGTGCGAGACGATGTCGTTCCCGTCCCTGACGAAGCGCTCGTCGCGCCGGACGCGGACGCCGACGTACAGGTCGCCCGGACGGCCGCCGAGTGCGCCGGCGTGGCCCTCGCCGGAGAGGCGGATTCGCTGGCCGTCGTGGATGCCGGCCGGGATCTCGACCTCGATCGTGCGGTCGACGAGCCGGCGGCCGCCGCCGTCGCAGTCCTCGCACGGATGCTCGACGAAGCGGCCGGTGCCGCGGCAGTCCGGGCACGTCGAGGTGCGGACGAAGTCACCGAAGACGCTCCGCGTGACCTGCTGCAGCCGGCCCGCGCCGCCGCAGCGACTGCACGTCGTCGGCGACGTCCCCGGCTTGACCCCGGTGCCCGTGCACGTCTCGCAGGTGACCGCGACCCGGAGCGGGACGCTCGACGTGATCCCGCGGGCGGCGTCGACGAGCTCGATCGCGACCTCGGCGCCGAGGTCTGCGCCGGGAGCGGCGCCCGCGCCGCCCCGCCCACCGAAGAGGTCGTCGCCGAAGAACGTCGCGAAGAGGTCGCCGAGATCGCCGAGGTTGAAGTGGGTCGGCGTGAACCCGCCCGAGCGGACGCCGGCGTGGCCGTAGCGGTCGTAGAGCTGCCGCGTCTCCGGATTCGACAGCACCTCGTACGCCTCCGACACCTCGCGGAAGCGGGACTCGGCGTCCGGCTCGTCGGAGACGTCCGGGTGGAGCTGCCGCGCGAGGCGCCGGAACGCCTTCTTGATCTCCTGCTCGTCCGCGCCGCGCTCGACGCCGAGCAGCTCGTAGTAGTCGCGTTCCGTCGTCGACATGGGGTCACATGGTGCCAGCGGCAACGGGAGCCGCCCGGGCGACTCAGTCGTCCGAGTAGGCCTCTTCGACGAAGCGGGAGAGCTCGTGCGCCGCCGCGCGGACGGTGCGGAGCGCCATGTCGTAGTCCATCCGCAGCGGGCCGAGCAGGCTCACCGTGCCGAGCGTCTGGTGGGCGATCCCGTACGACGCGCCGACGATGGCGAGCTCGCGCAGGCCCGACGGCTCGAGCTCGTCGCCGACGCGCACGAACGTGCGGCGCGAGTCGAACGAGCGGACGAGGACGTCGAGGAGGGCGGCCCGCTTCTCGAGCGCCTCGATCAGGCTGCGGTACGCGCCGATCTCCTCGGCGTGGAGCACGTCGAGGAGCCCGGCCGCGCCCCCGACGAAGAGCTGCCGGTCGTCCTCGACGGCGTCGAACGCGCCGCGGATCGCGTCGAGGAACGAGCGCTCGCGGACCGAGAGCTGCACGTCGTCGAAGGCGCGGCGGAGCAGCCGGGAGCGGAGTCGCACGCCGGCGAGGCGCTCGCCGAGGTAGTCGGCGGCCCAGGTGACGAGGCCGGGGTCGACCGGATCCGGGAAGACGTAGCGCTGCTTCGAGACGCCGCCGGTCGAGGTGATGACGACGACCATCACCACGTTCGGCTGAAGGGGCAGCACCTCGACGTGGCGGACCGTCGCCGCCTCGAGCGGCGGTGCGGACACGAGCGCGAGCAGGCGCGTGAGCTCGGAGAGCGCCTCGGTCGTCGCCTGCAGCGCCTCCTCGATCTCGGCGCGCGCGGCGGGCAACACGAGCGCAAGCTCGTGCGGTCGCGGCTCCGGGCGCGCGAGCAGTTCGTCCACGTAGACGCGGTAGCCCGCCTCCGTCGGGACGCGGCCCGCGGAGGTGTGCGGATGCGTGAGCAGGCCCTGGCGCTCGAGGTCGGCCAGCTCGGCCCGGACCGTGGACGACGAGACGTCGAAGCCCGCGCGCTCGACGAGCGTCTTCGACCCGACCGGGACGCCGCTCGCGACGTACTCCTCCACGATCCCGCGGAGGATCTCGCGTTGCCGATCCGACAGCAGGACGCTCACCGTGGGCCCATCGTAGGTCAGTCGCGCGCAGCGGGACGCGGGCGGTTGCAGAGCCGCCACGGCGATCGCGCTGCCGGCCGGATCGCGGCGGGCGCGACGCGGTCGGCGGCTCGGGATCGCGCCGGCGACCGGGGCGCACAACGACCGCGGCCACGTTGGACGGCCGGCTCGCGCTCGGTCCGTGCGGGCGCACGCCGACGCACCACGGACGGCCGCACCGGAATCGTCGGCTCGAGCCCGGTCGACGCTCGACCGCGCGCGGCGACGGACGGCGTCCGGCGCGTCGCCGAGGCGGCGACGCCACGCGGCGCGTGCGCGTGCGCGTCCCGGCCCCGAACGGACCGGAGCCTCGCGGCTCGTCGCACGGCACCCCACGGAACGCGGGACCGCCGACGCCGTCGTCAGGCCAGGAGCCGCGCGGTGACGCCGTCGCCGAGGAAGCGACCGCGCGAGGTGAGCGCGAGCTCGTCCCCGCGCCGCTCGGCGAGCCCGAGCTCCTCGAGGCGTGCGAGCGCGTCCGCGTCGAGAGCGTCCTCGAGCCCCGCGAGCGGGAGCGGCTCGTCCAGACGGAGGGCGAGCATGATTCGCTCCGTCTCGCGGCTCTCGCGCCCGAGCTCCTCGTGCTCCCGCGGAGGCGCGCTCCCGGCCTCGAGCGCCTCGAGGTAGCCGCGCAGGGACGGCGCGTTCCGCCAGCGCCGATTCTCGATTGTGCTGACCGCTCCCACCCCGATACCGACGTAGTCGTGCCCGAGCCAGTAGCCGAGGTTGTGATGCGCCCGCAGGTCGCGGCCGCCTGCGCGCTCGGCGGAGCGGCAGAAGTTGGCGGTCTCGTACCAGCGGTACCCGGCGCGCGTCAGCGTCTCGACGACTAGCTCGAAGTACGACTCCATCGACTCGGCCACGCGCGCGAGCGCCGCTCCGTGGGCATGGGTGAAGCGGGTGCCCGGCTTCGCTTCCAGCTCGTACGCGGAGATGTGCTCGGGCTCGAGCGCGAGGGCCTCGGCGAGGTCGCGTTCGAGCTCGGAGGCGCTCTGGCCGGGGATCCCGTAGATGAGGTCGAGCGAGAGGTTCTCGAACCCGGCCTCGCGGAGGACGTTGACCGCATTGCGAACATCTTGCGGGCTGGCGCGCCGCTCCAACACGTCCAGAAGGTGCATGTGGAAGCTTTGTGCGCCAACTGACACACGGTTGACGCGATTCCGTTGCAGAAGCGCCGCGAGCTCCGGCGTCACCGTCTCCGGGTTCGCCTCCACGGTCACCTCGTCCGCGTCCGGCAGCGCCGCCAGCACTCGCTCGAGCGCGGCCGGCTCGGTGAAGGTCGGCGTCCCGCCGCCGAGGAAGATCGTCTCGAGCCGCGGCGCGAGCGCGGCCCGCCCCAGCTCGAACTCCGCGAGGAGCGCGTCGACGTAGCGCGCGTGGTCGCCGCTCCGGCCCGACGACCGTGACGAAGTCGCAGTAGCCGCAGCGGTGCGAGCAGAAGGGCAGGTGAACGTAGAGGTGCCGCGCCCCGCCCGCGCCGTCGTCGATCAGCGCTTCCCGTCCCCGAGGTTCAGCACGGCGAGGAACGCTTCCTGCGGCACCTCGACGGCGCCGACCTGCTTCATCCGCTTCTTGCCTTCCTTCTGCTTCTCGAGCAGCTTCCGCTTCCGCGTGATGTCGCCGCCGTAGCACTTCGCGATCACGTCCTTGCGCTTCGCCTTCACCGTCTCTCGGGCGATCACGCGCGAGCCGATCGCGGCCTGGATCGCGACGTCGAACATCTGCCTCGGGATCTCCTCGCGCAGCTTCTCGACCAGGAGGCGCCCGCGCTCGTACGCGAAGTCGCGATGGATGATCAGCGAGAGCGCGTCGACCGGGTCGCCGCCGACGAGGATGTCGACCCGGGCGAGCGAGCCCGGGCGGAAGCCGACGAAGTCGTAGTCGAAGCTCGCGTACCCGCGCGTCCGCGACTTCAGCGAGTCGTAGAAGTCGAGCACGATCTCCGCGAGCGGCAGCTCGTACGTCAGGTGCACGCGCGCCTCGGAGAGGTACTCCATGTGGTCGAAGCGGCCGCGGCGCTCGTTGCAGAGCTCCATCACCGAGCCGATGAACTCCTTCGGGACGATGATCGACGCCCGGATGTACGGCTCCTCGACCTCGTCGAACGCGTCCGGCATGTCCGACGGCGTGTGCACCTCGATCCAGTCGACGGCGTTCTGCGCGCGGACGCGGTACGCGACGTTCGGCGCGGTCACGAGCAGGTCGAGGTCGAACTCGCGCTCGAGCCGCTCGCGGACGATCTCCATGTGCAGCAGGCCGAGGAAGCCGCAGCGGAACCCGAAGCCGAGCGCCTGCGAGGTCTCCGGCTCGTAGAAGAGCGCGGCGTCGTTCAGCTTCAGCTTCTCGAGCGCGTCCCGCAGCTCCGGATAGTCGTCCGAGTCCGTCGGGAAGAGGCCGGCGAACACCATCGGCTTGACGTCCTTGTAGCCCGGCAGCGGCTCGGCCGCGCGGCGGCCGTCGGCGGTGAGCGTGTCGCCGACGCGCAGCTCGGAGACGTCCTTCAGGCCCGTGATCACGTACCCGACCTCGCCCGCCGAGAGCGCCTCGACGGGCCGCATCGACGGCGACATGAACCCGATCTCCTGCGCCTCGAAGCGCGTCCCCTGCGCCATGGCCCGGAGCTGCTCGCGCGGCCGGAACTCGCCGTCGACGACGCGGACGAACGCGACCACGCCGCGGTACTGGTCGTAGGACGAGTCGAAGATCAGCGCGCGCGGCGGCGCGTCGCGGTCGCCGGCCGGCGCGGGGATCCGCTCGACGATCGCGTCGAGCACGTCCTCGACGCCGAGGCCGGTCTTCGCGGAGATGCGGAGCACGCGGCCCGGGTCGTCGCCGACGAGCTCGGCCACCTCGAGCGACGATCCGTCGGGGTCGGCCTGCGGCAGGTCGATCTTGTTCACGACGGGGACGATCTCGAGGTTGTTCTCGATCGCGAGGTACGCGTTCGCGAGCGTCTGCGCCTCGATCCCCTGTGCGGCGTCGACGACGAGCAGCGCGCCCTCGCACGCCTGCAGCGAGCGCGAGACCTCGTAGGTGAAGTCGACGTGGCCGGGCGTGTCGATCAGGTTCAGCTCGTGGCCCTTCCACGTCACCCGGACGGCCTGCGCCTTGATCGTGATCCCGCGCTCGCGCTCGAGGTCCATCGAGTCGAGCACCTGCTCGCGCATCTCGCGCTTCGAGACGGCGTGGGTGAGCTCGAGGATGCGGTCGGCGAGCGTCGACTTGCCGTGGTCGATGTGCGCGATGATCGAGAAGTTGCGGATCCGGCTCTGCTCCATGGGGTGCGGCGATGGTAGCCGCGAACCTCGGCGTTCTCGGCCGGCCGATCCGGCCCTCGCGCCGAACTCGCGGAGGAAGCCGACCGGACGGCTCGTCGGCGACCCGGGAGCTCGGCGGGTGTGGATACATCGCTTCGATGTCGGCGCGGTCCCGTTGCTGACACGTCACCGTTTCGGCGATAGCCTCGTCGGCATTGGGGAGGGAGGTGGGGTGCCCCTTGTTCACGGGGTCTCGGAAACCGGGCCGCGAACCCGGCGGGACTCGCGGGCCGGACCCCGACGAGGCGACGGCGATGCGCGCGTCGGGCCGGTTGCTCGGCGACGCCTGCCCGGGCGATCAGTCCGCGCGAGGGAAGCCGGGCGTCGAGAGCACGCGGCCGTCCGCGAGGATCGTCAGCGCCTCGTAGCCGCGCAGGCGCGCCGTCCACGCCGGGCCGTCCAGGCCCATCGCGAACGCGGCGGTCGCGTACGCATCCGCGGTGCCGAGGTCGGGGCCGGCGATCGTGACCGAGAGGACGTCCCTCCGGCGGCCGGCGGGTGTGCGGGTCGAGGACGTGGTCGCCGCGCGCGTACGTCGCCGGAGGTCGCGATCGCGCCGTCGCGGATCGCGGCGACCGCGGCGACGCGGTCGTGCTGTTCCGGGTGCTCGATCCCGACGCGCCAGTCGGTCGTCCGGGAGCGCGCCGCCGGCGAGGACGATGTCGCCGCCGGCGTTGACGGCGAAGTTGCGGAGGCCCGCGGCCGCGAGGATCGCCGCGGCGCGGTCGACCGCCCAGCCCTTCACGAGCCCGGACGGGTCGAGCGAGCCGGACGCGTTCGCGTCGAAGTACCCGTCGGTCTCGCGCCGCAGCTCCTCGCAGCGCTCCAGCACCTCGCGCACGTCGGGATCCGCGTCGCCGAGCGCGAGCTCGCCGCGGCCGATTCGTCGGATCTCGCTGTCCTCCCGGTAGGTGCTGAACGTCGCGTCCACGCGGCGCAGCCATGCGAACAGGTCGTCGAGCGCCGCCTCGCCCGCCGTCGTCGCGGACGTCGACGACGATCGGCATCCCCATCATGTGCTCGACGCGCCGGACGCCGGGGACGGCGCGCCGTCGCCATCACACCTTCGCGAGCGCCGACTGCAGCGACTGGACGAACGCCTGGCTCGTGTACGTCGCGCCGGACACCGTCTGCACGTTCGCGCTTCTGCGCCTGCAGGAACTCCTGGCGGAGGTACGGCAGCGACTGGGACATGATGTATTGCGAGCGGTCGGTGTGGTACGTGTACGTTGCCGCCGAGGTCGGTGTAGCGTGACGGTCGTCTTCTTCGAGCCGGCGGTGGTCGTGGTGCGGATGGTGACGACGACCGTGACGGTGCCCCAGCGATCGGCCTCGAAGCTCTGGCCCTTGACCTTCCTGGTCACGACCTTCTTCTTCGTCGAGGCTGTCGCACCCGTCTGCGCGAACGCCGTGGCGGCGTTCGCCGCCGAGGCGCCGAGCGTGACGGCTGCGAGGAGGACGGTGAGTGTCTTGCGCATAGGAGTCTCCTTTCGGTCAGAGGGCGAAGCGTTCGAGGTGGACGTTCCGGCGAGGCACGTGGACGGCACGGATGGTGCGGGCGATCGCGTCGGTCATCGCGGGCGGCCCGCAGACGTAGACCTCGCGCTCGGCGACGTCGGGCACGAGCTCGCGCAGGTGCTCGGGCGAGAGGAGCCGGCGGCCCTCCTCGGTCGCGTGGTCGCCGGCGACGACGTGCAGCTCGAAGCCGTGCTCGCGCACGCGCTCCTCGAGCTCGTCGCGGAAGACGGCGTCGCTCTCGCGGAGGACGCGGTAGATGACGACGACGTCGCCGCGCAGCTCGTCGACGAGCGCGCGGATCGGCGTGATCCCGATCCCGCCCGCGACGAGCAGCACCTTCTCGCGGCGGCGCGCGGCGGCGGTGAACACGCCGAACGGCCCCTCGGCGACGACGCGCGTGCCCGGCGCGATCTCGCCGATCCGGCTCGGTGAAGTCGCCGAGGCTCTTCACGGTGATCCGGAGCGAGTGGCCGTCGGGCGCGGCCGAGAGCGAGAACGGGTGCGCCTCCCACCACGCCGCGCCGGGTGAGGAAGCGCCAGAGGAAGAACTGCCCGCCGCGCGCCTGCAGCCGGTCGAGGCCGCGGCCGGTCGATCCGCAGCGAGACGACGCCCGGGCCCCTCGGGGACGACCTCGGCGACGCGCAGCCGGTAGCGGAACGCGTCCACGATCGGAAGCGCGACGCGGAAGGCGAGCAGGATCGCGAGCGTCGCGAGGTAGAGGCTCTTCCAGTAGTCGGCCGCGACCTTGTCGAGCACGAGCTCGTTGCCGGTCGGGATCTGGTGGAACCAGCCGAGCGCGATCGCCGCGTACGCGGTGAGGTGGACCAGCGTACCAGGCCACGTAGTCGAGCCGGCGGCGGACGATCACGATCGAGCGTGACGACGACGGCGATGAACAGGGCGGTGCCGATCGTCGCGATGATCATCCCCGGGTAGACGCCGCCCCAGATCATCGTCGAGATCTCCTTGCCGACGCGTGAGCCGGTCCATCGTCGGCGTAGCCCCAGACCGAGAAGAAGACGTGGGCGAGGATCAGCCAGAGGCAGGCGTGCCGTTCCAGCGGTGCCAGACCGTCGAGCCGGTCGAAGCCGACGCAGCCGCTCGAGCGCCGGCAGCCGCGCGAGCAGCAGCACCTGGATCGAGCGCGAGGTACGCGCCGAGGAGCCCGGTGATCCGGGCGATGCTCGTGAGGAGCTCGCCCTGTCGAGTGCACCTTCGTGACGTTCCCGCCGTGGTACCAGAGCCAGACGATCGCGGCCGCGTTCCCGACGGCGACGACGGCGAGCGCCGAGCCGACGAGCACGGCGTGGGCGCGATGTGGGCGCGGGACCGCCGCCGGACGGGCCGCCGTGGATGCGAGGGTCGTCTCCATCGCCGGCCACTCTCGCGGCCGGTCATGAACGAGCGGTGAGAGCAACCTGAGAGCGCGCTGAGACTCAGGAGCGGCGCAGCGCGAGCAGCGTGTCGAGCTCGCGGACGCGCGCGAGGCGGCACGCGCCGAGGTACACGAGCCCCGCCGCGGCGAGGGCGACGCCGAGCGAGACGAGCTGCCCGACGAGCGAGCGCCCGAGCGCGTCGTCGAGCGCGCGCCACACGCCGAACGCAACGACGGCGAGCGCGGCGGACGCGGCGAGCACGCGGCCCGTCTGCCCCGCGATCGCCGTGAAGCCGATCGGGCCGATCCGGCGCCGCAGCAGCACCAGCAGCGCCGCCGTGCCGGCGAGGTTCACGAGCGACGTCGAGAGCGGGATCCCCCACACGCCGAGGCGGTAGAACGCGGCGTCGAGCACCGCGTTGATCCCGAGGTTCAGGAGCGCGACCGCCGTCGGGATCCAGTTCGACTGCAGGCTGAAGAACGCGCGGTTCAGCATCAGCATCGTCCCGTTGAACGTCAGCCCGGCCGCGAACGCGGCGAGCGCGCCCGCGACGACGACCGTCTGGTGGCCGGTGAACCGGCCGTGCTGGTAGAGCAGCCGCACGATCGGCGCAGCGAGGACGGCGAGTGCGACGCTCGCGGGGATGAGCAGGAAGGCGATCCAGCGCAGGCCGGTCGAGAGCGTCCGGCGGAAGTCGTCCATGTCGGCCCGCGCGGCGGCGCGCGACAGAGACGGGAAGAGCACCGTCGCGACCGCGACCGAGAACATCCCCTGCGGGAGCATGTAGAGCCGAAACGCCTTGTCGATCGAGGCCGGCGCGAGCCTCGGGTCGATCAGCCGCGAGGCGAAGAGCACGTCGATGACGGCGTTGAAGTTGATCAGGCCGAGGCTGATCGTCACCGGCACCATCAGCAGGAACACCTGCTTCACGGCGGGGTCGCGCCAGTCGATCGCGACCCGGAGCCGGCCGTCGAGGCCGCGCAGCCACGGCACCGGCAGCAGCACCTGGATCACGGTCCCGACGAGCACCGGCCCCGGCGTAGACGTACAGCTGCGCGTCGGCGGAGTTCGCGCGCGGGACGCCGAGCACGAGGCCGGCGATGATCGCGAGGTTCCACGCGACGGGCGCGAGCGCCGGGATCGTGAACTCGTCGTACGAGTTCAGGATCCCGACGATGATCCCGGAGACGCCGAGCAGCCCGACGGTCGGGAACAGGATCCGCGAGAGCGTGACGGCGAGGTCGGAGTAGCCGGGCGGCTCGCCGAACGGCGCGAGCACGAGCGGCGCGATCAGCATCAGGAACGCGGTCAGGCCGCTCAGGCCGAGGAGGAGCAGCCAGAAGACCGACGAGGCGACGCGCCATGCGCGCTGCCGCTCGCCCTTCTCGAGCAGGCCGCTGAAGACCGGCACGAACGCCGAGGAGACCGCCGAGTCCGCGACGAGCGCGCGGACCAGGTTCGGCACCTGGAACGCGATCGTGAAGGCGTTGATCTTGCCGGCGGTGCCGAAGTAGTAGGCGCTGACGATCTCGCGCACGAGCCCGAGCACGCGCGAGAGGCCGGTCGCGACCGAGAAGATCGCGGTCGAGAGCGCGAGCCGGCGCCGGTGCGCGGCGGCCACGGCCGGCGGCGGCGGAGCGTCGGCGGGACCGCCGGTGCCCGTCTCGTGCACGCGGCCCACCATACGCGGCGGCGCGGCCGGGAAACGCCGCTCTGGTACCATCGCCGAGCCCGCCGATGCGGGCGTTTTCACGAGATGCCGAACATCAAGCAGCAGAAGAAGCGCGTCCGCACCGCCGCCGCCGAGCGGCTCGAGAACCTGCGCTACCGCTCGACGATCAAGACGCTCACGAAGCGCCTCGCGACGGCGGTCGAGGACGGCGACGCCGAGACGGTCGAGACCGAGTTCAAGGGCCTCGTCCGGATGATCGACCGGGCCGTCACGCGCGGCGCCCTGCACCGGAACGCCGCCGCCCGCAAGAAGTCGCAGGCGGCGCGGCTCGTCTCGCCCCGCGCGTAGAGCTCAGCGGCCGTCGCGCTAGACCGGGCGCTTCGTCGCCGAAGTCGTCCTTCGCCTCCGCGTAGCCGGTCCTGTCGTCGCGGTACTCGGTCGCGCGGTAGTCCACGACGACCAGCGGCGCCAGCGTGGCTATCGCGCGGCGGTGATGTCGATCAGCGCGCGCTCGAGCTCGAGGTCGAGCGGGAGGCGCGAGCCGCCCTTGAGCGCGTGATCGAGCGCGGCGAGGCTGACCGTCGCGTGCCGGAGCTCGTCCGGGCTGAAGTTCCGCGCCTGCGCGAAGAGCTTCTGGACGTAGAACGGGTGCTGCTTCATGCGGCCGGCGGCGTCCTTTGCGGACAGGCCCTCGGCCTCGAGCGCCTGGCAGGTGCGGACGCGTGCGACGTGGCTCGTGAGGATGCCGACGATGCGCGGGACCGTGCGCGAGCGCGGGTCGGCCGAGCGCTCGAGCATCGCCTCCGCGGCGACGAGCGCCGAGGCGAGGTCGCGCTCGCCCCACGCGTCGGTGAGCGCGAAGCTCGTCGCCTCGGCGCGTGCGGCGACGAGCGTCTCGACGTCCGCGAGCGTGACGCGATCGCCGGCGGCCCACACGGCGAGCTTGTCGACCTCGGTCGCGAGCTCGTACAGGTCGTCGCCGACGAGCTCGATCAGCGCGCGGCACGCCTCGGGCTCGGCGCTCGCGCCGTGGAGCTTGAACTGCTCGCCGACCCAGGCTGTGAGCCCGCGCTGCGCGACGTCCCAGATGCGGACCTCGCCTGCGGCGGCGACCGCCTTCGCGATCGGAGCGTCCTTCTTGAGCTCGCCCCCGACGAGCGCGAGCGTGGTCGCGGGCGCGGGCTCCTTCAGGTACGCGGCAACCGCCTTCGCGTCGTCGGCCTTCCACGTCTCGACACCGTCGACGACGACGAGCCGCCCGTCGCCGGCGAAGAGCGCGAGGGCGTTGCAGGCCGCGACCGCGTCGGCGCCGGGCGTCTCGGAGGCCGCGTGGGACTCGACCGCGTCGGCCGCGAACCGCCCGCGCAGGCGCTGGAGCGCGCGGTCGACCTTCGGCCGATCGTTCCCAGCGAGCAGGTACGCGGGCTTCAGCTCCTCGGCCATCGCCGCCAAGCATAGGCGGCGAGAAGGAGCGTGCCGGCGAGCGCGGCGAGGCTCTCGGGGCGGTGCACCTGCGCGAACGGGAGCGAGCCGACGACGCGGGCGCAGAGGGCGATGTAGGCGGCGAACCAGCCGTTGACCCACGCGAGTACGGCGGCCGCGCCCGGCGAGAAGGCGTCGAGCGCCGCCGTCGCGAACGCGAGGCCGAGCAGCGCCGGCATCGCCGGCTCCGCGAGCACGTTCGCCGGCACGCCGAGGAGCGGCAGCGCTCCGAACTGGAGCCAGAGGATCGGCGCGGTGACGAGCCCGCACGCGGTCGAGATCGCGACGACGAGCCGGAGGCTTCTCGGCAGCGGGTAGCCCTCGAGGCGGCGGGCGAGCCGCGGCGCCAGCAGGAAGATCGCCGCGACCGCCGCGAAGGAGAGCTCGAAGCCAGGGTCGTAGATCAGGTACGGGTTCCATGCGAGCAGCGCGACCGCGCCGAGCAGAAGGGCGTACCACGCATCGCGGAGTCGACCCGTCAGCCACGCGAGCGACGCGAGCGAGCCCGCGATCCCCGCCCGGATCACCGACGGCTGCGGGCCGACCGCGAGCACGTACGCGCCGATTCCCGCCAGCGCCCCGAGCTCGCCCAGCCACCGCTGGAGACCGAGCAGCCATGCGAGCACGAGCGCGCCGGCCGCGACGAGCGCGACGTTCTGGCCCGAGACGGCGAGCAGGTGGTAGAGGCCCGAGGCCCGGAAGTCGTGACGCAGGTTGGTCGGGAGAGCCGCGTCGTCGCCGAGCACGATGCCTTCGAGGACCGCGCGCCGCTCTCCGGTCAACCCGGGCGCGATCGAGTTGGCAAGGTGCGATCTGAGCCGGTCGGCGACGCCTCCAACGCCGCCGCGTCGGCCGACCTGCCGCCAGGCGTCGACGTGCAGCACGACGTGGACGCCGTGGCGGCGCAGCCACGTCCGCTCGTCGAACCCGTGCTCGGGCCCGCGCGGGAGGTCGACGACGGCGAGCGCGTCGATGACCGCACCCTGAGGAGGTGAGCGGCCGAGCGGGAGCTCGAGCTGAACTCGCTCGCTCACGGGAGCGCCCTCGAACCGCCGGAGCCGGCCCTGGGCCCGCAGCTCGAAGGTCGCGTGCGTCGCCGGTGTCGTCACGACGACGACGGCACGGCCGGCGCGACCGACCTCGGGGAGCATCGGGCTCCGGTCGAGCGCGTCGAGGCGAACGCTCGCCCACCACCAGCCGGCGAGCACGACGACCAGGGCCACGACGGCCAGGCGCGCGCCCGGGGGGCCGACCGCGGCGAGGGCGCAGGCGGCAGCGACGGACGCCGCGAGCGCCGCGACATGCACCCGCTCGAGGTTCGCGAGTGCGAGCCCGAGACAGAGCGCTCCCACGAGCACGTGCGCCGCCGGGACGCGCGACCACGTCATCGCTGCACCACCAGCCCCCGCAGGCTCGCGATCCGCGCCGGGCCGATGCCCGGGATCGCGTCGAGCGCGTCGAGCGAGACGAACGGGCCGTGGGCCTCGCGGTACGCGACGATCTTCTCGGCCGTGACGGGGCCGATGCCCGGTAGCGAGTCGAGCTGGTCGGCCGTCGCGGTGTTCAGATCGACCGGCGGTGGATGCGAGGACGTTCCGGCGGCTCCGCCCGGACCCGCGGCGCTCGAGCCGCGGCCGGCGCGTCGCGGCATCAGCACCTGCTCTCCGTCCACCAGGGGCGCGGCGAGGTTCACCGAGGGCGTGTCGGCGGCGTGTGTCGCTCCGCCGGCGCGCGCGATCGCGTCGGCGATCCGCGAGCCGCGCGCGAGGCGGTAGAGCCCCGGCCGCCGGACCGCCCCGGCGACGTCGACGACCAGCGCCGGCGACCCGTGCGCAAGGACGGCCCGCGACAGGCCGGGAACCGCCGGCGCGCCGGTCCCCTCCGTCAAGGCGGAGCTCGTCTCCGAGCCGCCGAAGAAGTGCGCCGCGAGCACCGCGGCCGCGACGACGCAGGCGGCGAGCGCGAGCGCCTGCTTGCGGGTGAGGGTGAGCGCGGGCACCGATCGAGCGTGCCTCGAGAAGTGTCACGCGTCTGTGCCAACTCTGTGACAAATCAACGCCGGCGCTATCGGCGGCGGGACCCCTGCGGTACGTTCGGCTCTCGACCTCCGACGAACGGCGTCCCAAGGGCGCGGGAAGGAGCACCAGCGTGGCGATCGGGCTCTACTTCACGCCGGCCGGGTTCACCCCGGAGCGATACGACGAGGCGATCAAACGTCTCGAGGAGGCGGGCGCCGGCGCGCCGGACGGGCGCAGCTACCACGTCGCGCTCGAGATCGACGGCGCGATCCAGGTCTTCGACGTCTGGGAGTCGATGGAGCAGTTCGAGGCGTTCGGGGCGACGCTCGTCCCGATCCTGACGGAGCTGGGCGTCGAGCCCGACCGGCCGATGCCCGCGAGCGTGCGGAACGTGATCGCCGGCTGACCCGTAGCGGCGCCGGCGGGCGTGGGCGCGTGCGGGTCCTCGAGCTCAGCCTCGCGCGACGACGAGGTTCACGAGCTTGTCCGGGACGACGAACGCCCGCGGCTCCCCGCCGTCGAGGTGCGCGCGCACCTTCTCGGAGGACTTCGCGAGCGCGATCAGCTCCTCGTCCGGCAGCCCCGCCGGCACCCGGATCCGGTCGCGGACCTTGCCGTTCACCTGCAGCACGAGCTCGATCTCGTCACGGCGGAGCTGCGCGTCGTCGGCGACCGGCCACGGCTCGGCCCAGAGCCGCGACCCGCCGAGCCGCTGCCAGAGCTCCTCGGCGGCGTGCGGTGCGTACGGCTGGATGAGCGAGACCGCTGTCGTAACGGCAAAGCGCGCCGCCGGGTCGTCCGGGTCGCGCGAGATCTCGTTCACGAGCTCCATCACGGCCGACACCGGCGTGTTGAAGACGAACCGGCGCTCGATGTCGTCGCTCACCTTCGCGATCGTCTCGTGCGCCTTGCGTGCGAGCGGCGTCCCCGTCGTCACCGCCGGCGCGGCCGGCCCGCCGCGTTCTAGCTCCTCGTGCACGACGCGCCACAGCCGCTGCAGGAACCTCGACATCCCCTCGACGCCGGTCTCCTGCCACTCCTTGTCCTGGTCGGCCGGGCCCATGAAGAGGATGTAGAGCCGCAGCGCGTCGGCGCCGAAGCGGTCGACCAGCTCGTCGGGCGCGACGACGTTGCCCTTCGACTTCGACATCTTCGCGCCGAAGCGGTAGATCATCCCCTGGTTGAAGAGCCGCGCGAACGGCTCGCGGAACCCGAGCAGGCCGAGGTCGTTCAGCGCCTTCGTGAAGAAGCGCGCGTACATCAGGTGCAGGATCGCGTGCTCGATCCCGCCGATGTACTGGTTGACCGGCAGCCAGTGGTCGACCATCGCGCGGTCGAACGGAGCCCCGTCGTTGCGGGGGTCGGTGTAGCGGAGGAAGTACCAGGACGAGTCGACGAACGTGTCCATCGTGTCGGTCTCGCGGAGCGCCGGGCCGCCGCACTTCGGGCACGTCGTGTGCACCCAGTCCTCGGCCGCGGCGAGCGGCGAGCGGCCCTTCGGTACGTAGTCCTCGACCTCGGGGAGGAGCACCGGCAACTGGTCGTCCGGGATCGGGACGATCCCGTCGAGCTGGCAGTGGACGACCGGGATCGGGCAGCCCCAGTAGCGCTGGCGCGAGAGCAGCCAGTCGCGCAGCCGGTAGCCGATCGTGAAGCGGCCGCGACCGTCGCGCTCGAGCCATTCGACGATCGCGCGCTTTCCCTCGGGCGCCGGCAGGCCGGTGAACTCGCCCGAGTTGACGAGCACCTCGTCGGCCGAGTGGGCGACGTACGCCGTGTCCGGGTCGACCTCGCCGTCGGCCGGCGCGACGACCTGGACGACGGGCAGCCCGAACCGTTGCGCGAACGCGAAGTCGCGCTCGTCGTGCGCCGGGACGCCCATGATCGCGCCCGTGCCGTAGTCCATCAGCACGTAGTCCGCGATCCAGATCGGGATGTGCGCGTCGTTGACCGGGTTCACGGCGTGGAAGCCGGTGAAGACGCCGGTCTTCTCCTCGCTGGCGGCGCGCTCCTCGCCCTTCTTCGCGGCGGTGTGGCGCGCGTAGTCGCGCAGCTCCGCGGCGTGCGGGGAGACGTCGGCCAGCCGCTCGACGATCGGGTGCTCCGGCGCGAACACGAAGAACGTCGCGCCGAAGAGCGTGTCCGGCCGCGTCGTGAAGACCGGCACCTCCTCGTCGAGCCCCTCGATCCGGAAGCGGATCTCGGCGCCCTCGGAGCGGCCGATCCAGTTGCGCTGCATCGCGAGAACGCGCTCGGGCCACGACTCGAGCAGCGCCATCTCGTCCAGCAGTGCGTCGGCGTAGTCGGTGATCCTGAACATCCACTGCTCGAGGTTGCGCGCCTCGACCTCCGCGCCGCAGCGCTCGCAGCGCCCGTCGATCACCTGCTCGTTCGCGAGCACGGTCTGGTCGTGCGGGCACCACTTGACCGGCGCCGCCTTCCGGTACGCGAGCCCGGCCTCGTGCAGGCGCAGGAAGAGCCACTGCGTCCAGCGGTAGTACTCGGGCTCGGCGGTCGAGACCTCGCGGGTCCAGTCGATCGACCAGCCCATCCGCTTGATCTGCGTCCGGATCGCGTCGATGTTGCGCTCGGTCACCTCGCGCGGATGGCGGCCCTCACGGATCGCGGCGTTCTCGGCGGGCAGGCCGAACGCGTCGTAGCCCATCGGCCGCAGCACCGACCAGCCGCGGCGCCGGCGAACGTGGGAGACGACGTCGCCGAGCGTGTAGTTGAGGACGTGCCCCATGTGCAGCTCGCCCGACGGGTACGGGAGCATCTCGAGCACGTAGTACGCGCCCTCGCCCCTCGGCCGCCGGCGAGTCGTCCGGGTTCGGCGTCACGAACGCGCCGGCCTCGTCCCAGACCGCCTGCCATTTCCTCTCGATCGCGTGCGGGTCGTACCGTTCCACGTCGCTCCCTTGAAACGAAAAAGCCTCTCTTTCGAGAGGCCGTGGGAAGCTGGTCGCAGCCGCGCTGCGGGCCTCCCGATGACTACGAAAGCCGGCTGCTCACTCGCGTCGGAGTCTAGCGGCGCGCCCGCCGCGGAGCCAGGTCAGAGCCGCCTCTCGAACCAGTGGTGGGCGTACGGCTCGTCGTTGAACGGCTCGACCTCGACGTAGCCCGCGGAGCGGTAGAGCGCGATCGCCTCGGCGAGCGCGCGGTTCGTCTCGAGCCGCACGACGCCCGCACCGCGGAGCCGCGCCTGCTCCTCGAGCTCGCGCAGGAGACGCCGGCCGAGCCCGAGCCCGCGCGCGGCCGGCGCGACCCACATCCGCTTCAGCTCCGGCGGCCCGCCCGTCGAGAGCCGGAGGCCGCCGCAGCCGACCGGCTCGCCGCGCATCCGCGCGACGAGCAGCAGCCCGCGGGGCTCGGCGAGCTCGCCGACGTCGGGCAGCACGCTCCGCGCCGGGTCGAACCCGTCTTCGAAGCGGGCCTCGAGCTCGGCGAAGTACGAGCGGATGCAGAAGCGCGCCGCGGCGCTCGCCGGATCCTCGACGGCGATCTCGACGGCCCCCGCGACGAGCAGCCGCTCGACGAGGCCCATCGCGTCGACGAGCTGCTCGCGCTCCGGCTCGGTCAGCGGCTCGAGCAGCGACCGCGCGAGCTCGTCGCTGCGCTGGTCGAGCTCGGCGCGCTCGGCGAGCCCGGCCGCGGTCGGCCGGACGGTGCGGACGCGCGCGTCGCCCGCGTGCGGCTCGACGACGACGAGGCCCTCCCGTTCGAGCGAGCGCAGGAGCCGGCTCAGATAGCCCGAGTCGAGGCCGAGCCGGACGCGGAGCGAGCGTGCGTCGAGCCCGCCGTCGCCGAGCTCCCAGAGGAGCCGCGACGCGCCGAGCGGCCGGCCGCGGCCGAGGTACCCGTCCTCGAGCGCGCCGACCCGCTGGGTCACCGTCCGATTGAACCGCCGCACGCGCTGTACCGTCCGCTCGTCCATCTCTGACTCAGGTCAGATACTAGTCGTCGGGCTCCGTCGACGCCGTGCCGGAGCCGCCTGACCGAGCCCGGTGTAGCAGGGCACCCCACCTCCCTCCCCAATGCCGACGAGGCTATCGCCGAAACCGCTACGTGTCAGCGACGGGAGCGCGCCGAATTCGTGACGATTCCTCCACAGGCACAATCGGCCGCGTGCTCGGGCTCTTCCCCGATACGGCGCGGATCGACGGCGGCGAGCTCGCGCTCGGCGGCCTCCCCGTCTCGGCGCTCCTCCGCGAGTTCGGCAGCCCGCTCCTCGTCTACGACGAGGCGACGCTGCGGACGCGTGCACGGACCTACCGCGAGGCGGCCCCGGACGCGTCGGTTTGCTACGGGACGAAGGCGTTCCCGAGCGTCGCGCTGCTCCGGCTGTTCGCCGAGGAGGGGCTCGGCGCGGACGTCTCGACGCTCGGCGAGATCCGCTTCGCGCTCGCGGCCGGCGTCCCCGGCGGCGGGCTCGTGATGCACGGCAACAACAAGTCCGACGACGAGCTCCGCGCGGCGGTCGCCGCGGGCGCGGTCGTCGTGATCGACTCGCTCGAGGAGATCGAGCGCGCGCGCGCCGCCGGCGCTGCCCGGTGCCTGATCCGCGTCACCCCGGGGATCGAGGCGGACACGCACGAGGCGATCCGCACCGGCCACCACGGCTCGAAGTTCGGCCTGCCGCCGGAGGACGCGCTCGAGGCGCTGCGCCGCTTCCCGAAGGCCGAGGGCCTCCACGTCCATGTCGGCTCGCAGCTCCTCGACATCGGTGCCGCGCTGATGGCGGTCGACTGGATGGCGACGTTCGCCGCGCGCGCCCGGGCCGAGCTCGGGTGGGAGCTGCGGACGATCGACCTCGGCGGCGGCCTCGGCGTCCCGACCGCGCCGGACGAGCCGGGGCTCGAGGTGCACGAGTTCGTCGCCGGCCTCCTCGCCGAGCTCGAGCGTGCCCTCGACCTCCACGGCCTCGGCCGGCCGCAGGTGATCCTCGAGCCCGGCCGTTCGCTCGTCGCGAGCGCGGGCGTGACCCTCTACACGGTCGGCTCGGTCAAGCGCGCGGCGGCCGGGACGACGTGGGTCGCGGTCGACGGCGGCATCTCGGACAACCCGCGGCCCGCGCTCTACGGGGCGCGCTACACGGCGCTGCTCGCGAACCGCGCCGGCGAGGCGGCCACCGGCACGTACGCCGTCGCGGGCAAGCACTGCGAGTCCGGCGACCTCCTGATCGAGCGCGTCGAGCTGCCCGAGCCGCGCCGCGGGGACGTCCTCGCCGTGCCGGTGACCGGTGCGTACACGCTCGCGATGAGCTCGACCTACAACGCCGTCCCGCGGCCCGCCGTCGTCCTCGTCCGCGACGGCGAGGCGCGCCTGATCCGCCGCCGCGAGACGATCGACGACCTGCTCGCGCTCGAGGCGTAGCCCGCGCGAATCCGCCGCAGGCCCGGCCGCCGTACTCCGGGTGCCCAGTCACATCACGAAAGGATGCAAACGATGCGGTTCACAGCGATCTCGTCGCTGGTCGTGCTCGCGGCGGTCGTCGTCGCGGTCGCCGCCTCGGCAGCCAGCGGCGCCACCGGAACGGTCGTCACCTGGCGGAAGACGCCGATCGGGAACGCGATCACGACCTCGAGCGGACGCACGCTCTACCTCTTCCGCGCCGACCACGGCACGACGAGCGCCTGCTACGGGCAGTGTGCGACCTACTGGCCGCCGCTGCTCACGAGCGGCAAGCCGGTCGCCTCCGGCCGCGTGAAGACGTCGCTGCTCGGGACGACCAAGCGGAAGGACGGGAAGCTCCAGGTCACCTACAAGGGCCACCCGCTCTACCTGTACCTCCCGGACAAGAAGACCGGCCAGACGACCGGCGAGGGCTCGACGGCGTTCGGCGCCGCCTGGTACGCGCTCGCGCCGTCCGGCGCCACCATCGACCGGGACTGATCCACGTCCGGCGGGCCCGGCGCGGCGTCGCACGATCGGCGCCGGGCCCGCGCAGCGCGGTGCAAACCGCCGGCCGTGCCCACGCGTACTCCGAGCAGCGTCTGTTCTCTCACCAGGGGGTGCAACTCATGCTGAACATCAACTCCGCCCGCCGGGCGGCGGCCGCCGCGTTCGCGATCGCGCTCGCGGGGCTCGTCGTCGCCGCCTCGAGCTCCGCGGCGACGAGCGCGCTCGTCGCCTACAACCTCTACCCGCTCATCTCGGACAGCTCCGCCGTCACCGCTCCCGCCACCGACGGGTCGCTCGTCAACGGCTGGGGTCTCAGCGCCAGCGCGACCTCGCCGTGGTGGGTGTCCAACAACAAGACGAACACGTCCACGCTCTACACCGGGCTCGGCGCCAAGAACGCGCTGACGGTGGCCGTCGGCGGCGGCCCGACCGGGACGGTCGCGAACGCCAGCACCACGGACTTCGTCGTCGCCCAGAACGGGGTGAGCGGCGCGTCCCGTTTCCTCTTCTCCAACCAGGCCGGCCAGATCCTCGGCTGGACGCCGACCGTGAACGGGACCGCGGCGGTCACGGCGGTCGACAACTCGTCCGCCGGCGCCGTGTACGAGGGCCTCGCGACCGTGTCCGACCGGCTCTACGCCACCGACTTCCACAACGCGCGGGTCGACGTCTTCGACGCGTCGTTCAAGCCGGTGCCGCTCGTCGGCGGCTTCACGGACGCGAAGATCCCGAAGGGCTGGGCGCCGTTCGGGATCCAGGCGCTCAACGGCAACGTCTTCGTCACGTACGCCCAGCAGGACAAGGCGAAGGCGAACGCCGTCGCGGGCGGCGGACTCGGGTACGTCGACGAGTTCAGCCCGGACGGGGCGCTGATCGCGCGCGTCGCGTCGAAGGGCAAGCCGACCGCGCCGCTGAACGCGCCGTGGGGCCTCGCGATGGCGCCGGCGAACTTCGGCGCGTACAGCGGCGACCTGCTCGTCGGCAACTTCGGGAACGGCCGGATCAGCGCGTACCAGCCGCAGGCCACCGGCAAGTGGGCCTACAAGGGCCAGGTCCGGACCGCGAGCGGCGCGCCGATCCAGATCGACGGCCTGTGGGCGATCGCCTTCGGCAACGGCGCCTCGGCGGGGCCGACGACGAACCTGTACTTCCTCGCCGGCCCGACCGGCCAGACGCACGGGCTCTACGGCTTCATCGCCGCGGGCTGATCAGCGGGGGGTCCCGATCCAGACGGCGGGCGGCGCGAGGAGGACACGCAACCCCACGCGCCGCCCGCCGTCGCCCCACTCCCACAGCGAGAGCGCCTGCAGCGACGGCTCCACTTCGCGGGCCGCATCCGCCGGCACGTAGCCCGCCTGCATGCGCAGGTCGGCGTCCCAGATCGCGACCGCGTGCGGGTCGTGCTCGTTCTCCGGCTCCGGCACGAGCGCCAGCTTCGACCCCGGTGCGAACGCCGGATCCTGCAGCGCGTCGAGCCGGTACGAGGCTCCAGCGACCGGGACGACGCGCGCGCCGGCCGCCGCGAGCCGCGCGTCGTCCCAGCGGAGCGCTTCGCCCGAGGCGGCGTCGCGGAGCCAGAACCCGCGCCCGCCCTCGAGCTCGCCGCGCTCGAGCCAGAGCCGGAGGCGCGGCGGTCCCGAGTCGACGGAGTCGGCCGGCATCGGCCCGAGTATCGCGACTCGACCCCGAACGGACGAGGCCGCCGCGGCTGTGGGCTCTTTCATCGCAAGAGGTAGTAGACGTCGACCTCCGGCTCGGCCGTTTCGTCCGTCCACTCTTCGTTCCAGTGGCCGTAGACCTCCCAGCGGACACCCGCTCGTCGGAGCCCGCGGGTTTCGCACCACGCGATCACCGCCTCGTGGGCCGACCCGAGATCCTCGTATCGGCCTCGATGCGTGACGGTCGCGACGCGGCCGGCGGGGAGAGTCGACGGGACGACCCGACCGACGGCTCCGAAGAGCCCGCCGACCTCCACCCCGACCTCGACGTTCGGGACGTCGTCCCGATACAGCAACACGTTCCGCCCGGGCGCGATCTCGGCGTCCGACCTGACGGCCTCCCAGACCTCGGTGAGGAGCCTCGGCCACAGCGCGGGAAACGCGTCCCAGCTCGTGGTCTCGCGGACGACGGCGGTCGGCTGCGCGCTCACGGCTCGCTCGCTCACCGCGTGGTCCACGACGCGTCCGGCGTTACGCCGCGCTCGCCGGCCGCAGCAGCCGCCCGGGCCGCTCGAGCCGCGCCTCGCTGACCGGCGGGTTCCACGGCTCCTCGAGCGGCGCGGCGCCGAACGAGCGCGCGACCTGGTCGGCCGGCGGGTCGCCGTACAGCGTCGTCCGCTGGCGCGGGATCCGGCCGGCGGCGCGGATCAGCGCCTCCATGCGCTCTGGCGGCATCTCCTGCCCCCACGCGGCGCCCGCCGAGCGCGAGATCGACTCGTTCATCAGCGTTCCGCCGAGGTCGTTCACCCCGGCACGGAGCGCCTGCGCTACGCCCTCCGGCCCCGCCTTCACCCACGAGACCTGGACGTTCTCGATCCACGGGTGCAGCGCGAGCCGGCCGACCGCGTGCATCAGCAGCACCTCGCCGAACGTCGGCCCTCGGCGCGCGCGGCCCTTCAGGTACATCGGCGCCTCCATGTGCACGAACGGGAGCGGCACGAACTCGGTGAAGCCGCCGGTGCGGCCGCGCGAGCCCGCGGACCGCGAGGAGGTGGCGCGCCCACGAGCGCGGGCCGTCGGCGTGGCCGAACATGATCGTGTTGTTCGAGCGGAGGCCTGCCGCATGCGCCGTCTCGTGCACCTCGAGCCACTGCGCGGTCGTGATCTTGTCCGGGCAGATCACCCGGCGCACGTCGTCGTCGAGCACCTCCGCGGCGGTGCCCGGGAGCGACGCGAGCCCCTCGTCGCGGAGCCGCTCGAGGTACGGCCGGAGCGGCAACCCGAGCGTCGCGGCGCCCTGCCAGATCTCGAGCGCGCTGAACGCGTGCACGTGCAGCTCCGGCACCGCGTCCTTG
The DNA here is from genome assembly GCA_963729135.1 of uncultured Actinomycetes bacterium. Classification (GTDB taxonomy): domain Bacteria; phylum Actinomycetota; class Thermoleophilia; order Gaiellales; family Gaiellaceae; genus PALSA-600. Next base: position 265,599 of record CAVSMT010000014.1, on the reverse strand, counting down.
ATGGCGCGCACGACCGACGCGTAGTAGTCGCCGTCGAACGCCGGGTGGATCCCACCCTGGAGGCAGACCTCGGTCGCGCCGCGCTCCCACGCCTCGACCGCGCGGCGGACGATCTCCTCGTGCGGGACGAGGTACGGCGCGCCGCGCAGGTTCGCCGCGAGCCGGCCCTTCGAGAACGCGCAGAAGCCGCAGCGGAAGTAGCAGACGTTCGTGTACTGGACGTTGCGCGTCACGACGTACGTGACCGTGTCGCCGTTCACCTCGCGCCGCAGCCGGTCGGCCGCGGCGAACACGCGCTGCCGCTCGTCGCCCCGGGCGCGGAAGAGGCGGACGAGCTCGTCCTCGCCGAGCTCGGCGGTCGTCCCGACCGGGAGTGCGTCGCGGCGGACGACGAACGGCACCGGGCCGGTCTCGCCGGGCGACCATTCGTCCTCGCGCGCGAGCCCGAGCGAGTCCGAAGCCCGGAGCACCGCGGGCAGGGCGCGCGGGTCGATCCACTCGGAATCGACGAAGCGCGGGTACACGGTGAGCCGCGGCACGAGCTCGAGCCTGCGGCTCGCGCTCGCGCGGCGGAGCGCCTCGACCTCGGGCCACGGCGCCTCCGGGTTGACGTGGTCGATCGTCACCGGCGACACGCCGCCCCAGTCGTCGATCCCCGCGTCGAGGAGCCGCGCGAACTCGCCGGTCAGGTTCGGCGGCGCCTGCACCGCGACCTCGCGTGGGAGCACGAGCCGCGCGACCGCGATCGTCCACAGCAGCTCGTCCAGCGGCGGCTCCGGCGCGTCGGCCATCCGCGTGCCGGGCTTCGCGCGGAAGTTCTGGACGATCACCTCCTGCACGTGAGGCCCGGCGGCCGCGATCGCGCGCAGCGCGTCGAGCCTCTCGGCTCGCGTCTCGCCGATCCCGATCAGGATCCCGGTCGTGAACGGCACGCGCGCCTCGCCCGCGAGGCGGAGCGTCTCGAGCCGCGCGGCCGGCAGCTTGTCGGGCGACCCGAAGTGCGGGCCGCCGCGCCGCGAGAGCCGCTCGGCGGTCGTCTCGAGCATCGCGCCCATCGACGCCGACACCGGCCGGAGAGCGGCGAAATCCGCGGCGGTCAGCACCCCCGGATTGAGGTGCGGCAGCAGCGACGTCTCCTCGAGCACGGCCCGCGCGCAGTGCGCGAGGTACTCGAGCGTGGTCGCGAACCCGAGCGCGGCGAGCTCGTCGCGCGCGGCGCGGTAGCGAAGCTCGGGCTTGTCGCCGAGCGTGAAGAGCGCCTCGCGGCAGCCCGCGCGCTCGCCGGCGCGCGCCACCGCGAGCACCTCGTCCACGGTCATGTACGCCCGCTCGCCGCGCCGCGGCGGCCGCGCGAACGTGCAGTAGTGGCAGACGTCGCGGCAGAGCTTCGTGAGCGGGACGAACACCTTCGGGCTGTACGTCACGAGCGGCCCGCGCGCGTCGTCGCGCACACGCCGCGCCTCCGCCATCAGCTCGTCGAGCGGCGCCGCGAGCAGGTCCATGGACCGAGACTACATGCGGGCTTCGAGCGCGAGGACGTCGTCCACGAACGGCGTCGTGACCGCGTAGACGCCGTGCTCGCGGACGGCGCGCTCGCCCTGGTACCAGGCCGCGAGGGCGAGCCGCTCGTCGCCGCCGAAGTCCTCGAGGAGATGGTGGATGTAGAGGACGCCGGCCTCGATGTCGCCGTCGACCGTGCGCGGGATCGGCTGGCCGACGAGCACCTCCTCGACGAACTGCCGCGTGACCGGGAGGAGCTGGAGCACGCCGCGCGCGCCCGCGCTCGAGACGACGCGCGGCTGGTAGCCGGACTCCATCCACGCGAGGGCGCGGATGAGGTGCGGCGAGACGCCGACCTTCGCCGACCAGGCGTCGAGGCGGCCGCGGACGTCGGTCGGCGTCGCGTCGAGCGCGACGACCGGGATCGTCAGCCGCTTCCCCGCGACGAGCACGGTGGCCGGGTCGAACCTGTTGGCGGTCGCGAGCGACGAGAGCGTGAGGCCGTAGCGACCGGCGATCGCGGTGAGGGTGTCGCCCGGCTGCACGACGTACGTCGTCGCGGGAACCGGAGCCGGGGTGGGAGCCGGCGCGGGCGCCGGCGCCGGCGGCAGCGTCCGCACCGGGACGCCGGCGCGGCGCACGAGCGACGCGACGGTCGCCGGCCCGACGATGCCGTCGGGCGCGAGGCTCGCCTGCAGCTGGTAGCGGCGGATCGCCGCCTCCGTCTCCTTGCCGACGTACCCGTCGAGCGCGCCCGCGTACAGGCCGTCGCGGAGCAGCGTGAACTGGAGGACGGCGACGTCGAGCCCGAAGTCGCGCGGGCGGAGGACGCGCGCGCCGAGGAGCGGCGTCCCGAGCGGGCCGAGCGCCGCCCGTGTCCGCGCGTCGGCGATGCCGGTCACCGGCAGGTGCGCCTTGAGCTGCGCGGCCCTGATCGCCGAGACGGTCGCCGGGCCGATCTCGCCGTCGATCGGGCCCGAGTACAGGCCGAGCGCGCGCAGCGCCACCTGGACGCCGGCCTGCTGCGGGTTCGCGCTGGCCGGCGCGGCAGCCGCAAGGAGCGCGACTACAAGCGCGAGCGCGACCCCGGTGAGCGACCCCCCGCGCACGGTCGTAGGAGATTCGACCCTCGCGGCGCTGCTCCTTCCTCGCGCGGGAACCGGACGACCTGCCCGCCGGCGGCGCCCGCGAGCCCGCGCTCGGGATGGGCGAAGTGCTCGTGCAGCGCCGAGGCGACGAGCGGGTCGAACTGCCGGCCGCTCTCGCTCCGCACCTCGTCGATCGCCGCCTCGACCGAGACGGCCGGCCGGTGGGCCCGGTCCGAGGTGAGCGCGTCGAACGCGTCCGCGACGAGGACGATCCGCGCGCCGAACGGGATCTCGGCGCCGGCGAGCCGGTGCGGGTAGCCGGTGCCGTCCCAGCGCTCGTGGTGGTGGAGGACGAACGTCGCCGCCCCGGCGATCCCGAGGTCGCGCAGGAGCTCGTAGCCGACGACCGGGTGCCGCTCGACGAGGGCCCGCTCCTCGTCGGTCAGCGGCCCCGGCTTGCTCAGCACCCGGTCGGGGACCGCGACCTTGCCGACGTCGTGGAGGAGCGCCGCGAGCTCGACGTGCGCGAGCTCCTCGCCCACCACCCCGAGCCGCCGCGCGAGCGCGACGGCGAGCGAGGCGACGGCGCGCGAGTGGTCGCCGTTCGAGACGCTCCAGCGGTCGAGCGCGTCCGAGAGCCCGGTGGCCGGGATCAGGCCGCGCTCGCGTGCGGACGCGTCGACCACGGCGTCGACGAGCGCGGCGAGCCGGCCGGCCGTGCCGAGCCCGCCCGCCCCGAGCAGGCGGCCGAGCGCCCCGCCGGCGGAGGCGGGATCGTCGCCGAGCGCGTCCGCGCCGCCGCACACGGAGACCTTCGCGCGCCCGTTGTACTTGCTCCGGTAGAGGGCCATGTCCGCGCGCTTGTGCAGCGCGTGCAGGTCGTCGGCGCGCCCGGCGGAGGACGCCACGCCCGCGCTGATCGTCACGGGCTCCGCGAGCTCGGCGAGCCGAGCCTGCGCGGCGGCGAAGCGCCGCTGCACCTCCGCCAGCGCGTCGCCGTGCTCGGACGGCTCGAGCAGGAGCGCGAACTCGTCGCCGCCGAGCCGGTAGCCCCGCCCCGGGGCGGTCTCCTCGAGCGCGCAGGCGAGGCGCGCGAGGACGGCGTCGCCCGTCGGGTGCCCGTAGCGGTCGTTGACCTGCTTGAAGCGGTCGACGTCGATCAGGCACAGCGTCACGGCCCCGACGTCGAGCCGGCGCGCGGCGTCCTCCTCGAACGCGCGGCGGTTCTTGAGGCACGTGAGGCTGTCCGTCGAGGCCGCCTTCTCGGCCACCCGGCCGCGGACGGACGAGCGCTGGTACAGCGTGAGCGCGAAGAGCGGCGCGCTGAGGAGCAGCACGAGCGGTGCCGACACGCGCCACAGGATCACCGCCTGAGCCGCGACGAGGACCGCGATCGCGAAGATCGGGCCGGAGTAGCGGAGGTGGTCGGCGAAGACCTCGCGCACCCTCGTCCCCGCCGCGAGCGCGATCGCCGCGCAGACGAGCGCGACGTTCACGAGCACGAAGATCGCCCCCGACGCGACGACCGTCAGCGCCAGGAGCGCGTAGCTCTGGCGCCGGTCGTCCTCGAGCAGGAGCGGAACGGCCGCGAGCCCGGCCGCGATCGCGTACGCGGCGCCGTTGAAGATCGCCTTGAGCGGCTCGACCCGCTCGAGCGCCATCACGAGGCCGATCCCGAGCGCGCCGACCGGGACCGCCCACTGCCAGCCGAACAGGATCTCGCTCGCGACGATGAAGACGAACGCGAGCGAGACGAGGCGGTCACCCTCCGTGTCGATCGGCACCGGCCGCCACTCCGCCAGCACCGTCAGGCAGAAGAACGTCGCGACCCCGGCGATCGTGCGCAGGCTCGGCACGCTGCGCGCCGAGACGGCCGCCGCCGCGGCCACGACCGGGACGCCCACGGCGATCGTCGCCAGGACGTGCCGGCGCAGCCGCGGCGGCAGCGCCTCACCGAGCTTCAGGATCCTCGGCATACCCCCGGTGCCGTTTCGGACCTGCATGCTCAGGTCCAGCGAGCGCCCGAGCCGGTGGCGATCGCGAACGAGACGACCGCGGCCACGACGGGCGCGATCTGCATGGTCATCAGCTTCCAGCGCGTCAAGTCCCAGACCTCCTGCGTCGGATGTGGCTACCGCGCCACGTGCTCTGAGCAAAGCGGATCGGGACGGTCCGGCCCATCCCGCGAAGCGGGTACAGACCTAACTCGAACGGGTGATCTTCGGGCCGCGGGAGGTCAGGCCGTCGCGAGGCCGGCCGGGTCGACGACCGGCGCGCGGCACGCGAAGCGCTCGCAGACGTACACGGCGGGCCGACCGTCCACGAGCGTCTTCCCGTCGAGGAGCGGCACGCCGTCGGCCGGCCCGAAGGCGACGACCGCGGTCGGGTCCCAGCGCGCCGAGCGCGGCCCGGGCGACCTCCGAGCCCGGCGGCCCGACGATCGCGAGCTCGCGCCTCGGCGCGAGGTGGAGGTCGAGCGCGACGAGCATCCAGCCGAACGCCGACGGCGCGCGCACGAGCGCAGGCCCCGCGAGGCCGAGCGCCGAGAGCGCGTGCTCCTCGAGCCCGTCGTCGCCGTAGATCCGCGCGAGCCGGAGGAGCACGTACGCGAGCATCGCGTTCCCGCTCGGCGCCGGGTGGTCGTCGAGCTCCTTCCGGCGGACGACGAGCCGCTCGCCGTCGGCCGGCGCCTGGAAGAAGCCGCCGCCTTCCCCGTCGGCGAAGAGCTCGACCGCGAGCCGCGCGAGCCGGTGCGCCTCCCCGAGCCAGCGCGGCTCGCCCGTCGCGACGTGCAGCTCGTAGAGCCCGTTCGCGACGTTCGCGTAGTCGTCGAGGTAGCCGGTGCCCTTCGCGGCGCCCTCGCGCCACGTGCGGTGGAGGCGGCCGTCCGCGGTCGAGAGCGGCCCGAGCAGGAAGTCGCCGAGGCGGCGCGCCGCGTCGATCCAGTCGGGCCGGTCGAGGAACCGCCCGCACTCGGCGAGCGCCGCGAGCGCGAGCCCGTTCCACGAGGCGATCGCCTTGTCGTCGCGGAGCGGCTTCGGCCGCAGCTCGCGGAGCTCGAAGAGGTGCGCGCGCGTCTCCTCGTCGAGCCGACCCCGGAGGACGGAGCGGCCGTCCTCGAACGGCTGCAGCAGCTCGTCGGGCGCACCCTCGCCCGGGGCCCACGTGAACGTGAGCCCCTCGACGCCGTTCGTGTCGGCGTCCTGCGCCGAGGCGAGCCCGCCGCCGTCGAGCGACAGCTCGCGAAGCATGTACTCGACCGTGTGCGTCGCCACGCGCCGGTAGTGCTCGTGGCCGAGGACGAGGAAGCCGTGGAGGTATGCGACCGCGAGCTGCGCGTTGTCGTAGAGCATCTTCTCGAAGTGCGGCACGAGCCAGCGCTCGTCGACCGAGTAGCGGTGGAAGCCGCCGCCGACGAGGTCGTACATGCCGCCGGCGGCCATCCGGTTGAGCGTCGTCTCGACGAGCTTGGTCTCGCCGCGCCGCAGCAGAAGCTCGAGCGTCGATGCGGCGGGGAACTTCGGCGCGAAGCCCCAGCCGCCCCACTGCGGGTCGAACCCGTCGTGCATTCCGCGCACCGCCGCCTCGAGCACGTCGGCTCCGGGCGCGGCGCCCGCGGCGGCGACCGTCGAGCCGAGGTGCGCGACGATCGCGGCCGCGGTCTCGTCGATCCGCTCGCGTCGCTCGCGCCAGCTCTCCGCGACGGCGCCGAGCACGTCGCGGAACGCCGGCATCCCGAACCGCGACTCGGGCGGGAAGTACGTCCCGGCGAAGAAGGGCTCGGCCGCCGGCGTGAGGAAGACCGTCATCGGCCAGCCGCCCTGCCCGGTCAGCGCGACGACCGCGTCCATGTAGACCGCGTCGACGTCCGGGCGCTCCTCGCGATCGACCTTCACGTTGACGAAGTGCTCGTTCATCAGCGCGGCGGTCGCCGGATCCTCGAACGACTCGCGCTCCATCACGTGGCACCAGTGACAGGCCGAGTACCCGACCGAGAGGAGGATCGGCCGGTCCTCGTCCCGCGCGCGCGCCAGCGCCTCGTCGCCCCACGGGTACCAGTCGACCGGGTTGCCGGCGTGCTGGAGCAGGTACGGGCTCGACTCGGCGGCGAGGCGGTTCACGCGGCCACCGTACCCGCGTCACCCGGGCCAGCGAGACGCCCGGTGGAGCTGGCCCTCGAGCCGCCGTCCGAGCAGGCCCTCGAGCCAGTGCGCGACCTCGACTAGCGCGTCGAGATCGACGCCGGTCTCGACGCCTTCGCGACCCGAGCTGCCAGACGAGATCCTCCGTCGCGACGTTCCCGGTCGCCCCGGGCGAGAACGGGCAGCCGCCGAGGCCGCCGACCGACGCGTCGAGGACGGTCGCGCCGCCCTCGAGCGCCGCCCACGCGGACGCGTAGCCGGTGTTGCGCGTGTTGTGGCCGTGGAAGCCGACCGGCCGGCCGAGAATCGCGACGCGCTCGACGAGCCGCCGCACGCGGCGCGGCGTCGCGACCCCGATCGTGTCCGCCAGGACGAGCTCGTCGCCGCCGACCCGCTCGCAGAGGTCGGCGACCGCGCCCGGGTCGACCTCGCCCTCGAACGGGCAGCCGAACGCGCACGAGACTGTCACGGTCGCAGGCCGCGAAACTGACGAGTTGTTGCTTGCGAGGACGGCCCGCACGCGGGCGACCGCCCCCTCGAGCGACGCGTTCGCGTTCCGCCGGTTGAACGCGTCGGTCGCCGCGAGCGTGACGTCGAGCCGGTCGAGCGGCGCCGCCGCGAACCGCTCGTACCCGCGCTCGTTGAGGACGAGGCCAGCGAGCTCGGCGCGGCCGCGCTCCGCGGCCGCGACGACCTCCTCCGCACCGGCCATCTGGGGCACGAGCTCGTCGCGCACGAACGAGACCGCCTCGATCCGCGGGAGCCCCGCTGCCCCCAGGCGCGAGACGAGCTCCGCCCTCGTCGCGGGCGGCAGCACGTCGGGCTCGTTCTGGAGCCCGTCGCGCGGCCCGACGTCGCAGACGACGACGCGCGTCACTCGCCGAAGCCGTACACGTACACGCGCTCGGGCCGGACGCGGACGATCACGCGCTCGCGCGGGTTCGCGTAGCTCTCGCCCCAGTACTGCTGCGCGAGCTTCTCGATGTGCTCGTCCGCGCCCGTCGTGTCGAGCTCCGCGTTGCCCTCGATCGAGAGGTACCGGTACGGGTCCTCGCGATCCCACACGGTCACGGTCACGCGCGGGTCGCGGGTCAGGTTGTGGCCCTTGGCGCGGAACATCGTCGTGTTGAAGACGGCGTTCTCGCCGTCCCAGTCGATCCACACGATCGTCGAGTGCGGCGCGCCGTCCCGCCGGAGCGTCGTCACGACCGCGAAGTTCGCGTCGAGCAGGAGCCTGGCCTGCGTGTCGGTCAGTGTCGCCATCGCCGTCCTCTCTCGTGAGCGGTCTCCTCGTCGGGGCCCGGAAGGGCCTCCCCATGATTCACGACGGCGGGCTCTCCGGGATGCGGCCGTACGGGCGACCTGGCAGGATGCGCGCCGTGAGCAGGGAATCGGAATACCGCCGAGTTACCAGGGCGTCTCGCCCGTCGGGATCGGCGCCGCTGAGCGCTCGCCTACCGTCGATCCATCAGTTCTGAAAGGAGTCCATATGCTCGCATCGAGCTACCCGTTCCTCGACGTCCTCTGGACGATGCTCGTGATCTTCGCCTGGATCATCTGGTTCTGGCTGCTGATCACGGTCTTCTCCGACCTCTTCCGCCGGCACGACGCGAGCGGCGGGAAGAAGGCGCTGTGGATCGTCTTCGTGATCATCGCGCCGTTCCTCGGCGTGCTGATCTACCTGATCGCGAACGGCTCGGGCATGGCCGAGCGGAACATGCAGCAGGCCCAGTCCCAGCAGGCGAGCATGGACGCGTACATTCGCCAGACCGCCGGGAGCGGCGGCGGTGGGGGCGCGGCGGACCAGATCGCGCAGGCGAAGGGCCTCCTCGACTCGGGCGCGATCACGCAGGCCGAGTTCGATGCGCTCAAGGCGAAGGCACTCGCCTGAGGCGACCGCGAACCGGGGACCGGGATCGGTGACGACGGCCGGACGGCGAGCGCGCCGCCCGGCCGGCTTCGCCCGGGGAACGCGCCCGGGTCCCGGTTACACTCAGGGCCGGGGTCCGGGATCGGACCCGCCCGGAGAAGTGGCCGAGTGGCTGAAGGCGGCGCCCTGCTAAGGCGTTAGGTGGGGAAATCCCTGCCTCGAGGGTTCGAATCCCTCCTTCTCCGTAGCCGCGGGCCGTCGCCGCTACGCTTCGCGTCCCGGAGGGGTGGCAGAGCGGTCGAATGCGGCGGTCTCGAAAACCGTTATCCGTGCAAGCGGATCGGAGGTTCAAATCCTCTCCCCTCCGCTCTCTAAGGCTCGCAAACCCGCATAGCGACTGGGTTTGCGAGCCTCCCGGTCTTCCGTCTCGCAGAGTCCACTGAACCGGCTGAGACCGCTGAAAACGGCTCCTGCTAGGCGCGCACTGACGCGCGGGGAGGGTGGTCGAGCGCCGCCAGGGAACCGCGGGTCCGTCGAGGGCTGAAAGAACGAAGCTGAGAAGAGGACAAAGGCAAGGTCGAGCCTCTCGTCCGATTGCGCCGGCGAGCATCGTCGGTCCTCACGACCGCGACGAGCTGGTCCGCTTGCTTCACGACCATGGCATCGACGGTCAGCGCAACGAACCGAGGCGAAGGACTGCACTCATAGACTGTCGTGCCGTGTACGTCGTCGAGTACGCGCCGTCGCTACCCGATTCGAGCCGTCGTATTCTCGCGGCGTGAGGCTCTCGCGTTGGTGGCTGCTTGTAGCGGCCTTCGTCGTTGCCGTACGGGTTGTGCCACTCGCGACCGCAGCGCAGGGCGCGCCGCCTACCGGCCATCCTCCGACGATCCGAGCCATCGAGCGCGACCTCGCGAACGCGCTCGCGAAAGCGCCGAGGACGACGCTCTTGCATGTCCACTGGCGTACGACGACGACGACGACGCGGTACGCCACCGCCGTGGAATGGGCCGATCTCGCCGACGGGCGGCAGCGCAGACTCGACTACGACACGCGAGGGCGCCTCGAAACCGAGACCACGCGCTCCTCCCCGGGGAGCAACTCGATGACCACTCGCACGTTGACGTTTTCGCACGACTCGAAGACGTGGTCAGTGCAAACCGGCTCCGTCGGATGTCCGGCGAGCCGGTGCCCAAGACCGCCAGACCCCTCTACGGCTTGCAACTGCGACCTCGACCCGTTCACGAACTTCGGGCCCGCGCCACCGATCTCGCTCCTCGGCCGCGCGACCATCGACGGGCGGTCAACGCTTCACCTCCACTTCGTCACCGACGTGCCACTACCGTCGACGATTGACATGTGGATCGACCAGTCCACCTACCTCCCGGTGTACGAAGAAGTCGCCTTCCGCACACCCTCGGCGATCGCCTGCACGCGCGTCCCGTCGGCCCGACGATCATGGTGAGCAACGACTTCACCTGGCTCCCTCGCACCCGCGCGAACCTCGCTCACTTCGGGATCGTCATTCCCCCGGCTTCAAGCCCGCGCCGCCGTCCTCATGACCACGTCACGCCTCCTAGCAACCCTCAGGCGACGGACGGTAGCCTGGCAACGTCCCTCCCACCGTTCCAACGGCGACCACGACACCAAGCCCAGCGGCCAGCTGGTGGTGGCGAGCGGGCCACTGAACCCGGCCGCGCTGCCGGGTCGCGCTGGCCCGAGCGCTGGGGCATCGTCGGTGAGACCAGACGGTAGGGTGACTCGATGAGCGTCAGCGGGAGAGGCCAGGCGCGCCGGCGCATCCTCCGGCGAGCAGGTTTGATCGCGGGCGTTCTCGTGGTCTTGGCGCTGGTGTTCCTGGCCAGCGGACACTGGGTGTTCGGGGTGGTCTCGGCGGCAGCGGCCGCAGGAGCGACCTGGGTGTTCTTGCAAGCGCGGACCGTGCGCTAGGCAAGCCCTGACGCAGAGCTACTCGTGCGGCGTGAAACGTCCGTCCTCGTTTCGTGCACCGACGCACGTCTGACGACGGCGCGCCTCTCGCCGGCGCGGCGCGATCACCGGAACGAGGATCGGGGCGCGTCGGCGCCGCGACGGCGCCGGTCACACCGTCGCAACCCTTCCCCTTCGCCTTCTCCGACGGACACCCGATCCCGATCCTCGGCCGCAACAACGCCACCGCGCAACACCGACAGTGCCGACGTGCCTCCGTCCTCCTCGGAGCCGAGGCGAGGCGGTTCAAGTCCCTCCCCGTCCGCGGCCGCGGGGGAAACGATGTCTCCCCCGCGCGCTCTTCCTCCCGGCGCGCCACGAGTTGCATGTCGCCGTGATCTTCTTGAGACTCCCGGCAGCACACATGCACCCATGGCGGGTGCCAGTCAAGGAGGAAGCATGACATTGAGAGGGGTTAGCCGGTCTGCGATTGCGGCGGCGGTGGCCTGCGCGACCCTCGCAGCGCTCGTGTTGGTCTCGAGCGCGCCTGGGGTCTCAAGCGGTTCGGCGAAGAGGTCGGCGTTCTGGCCGCTGGCGGCGAGGCCGCTGCAGGCGAAGACGCTCGTTCAGCCGCTTCCGACGTCGGGCTGCGTAGCGACGATCGCCATCCGGTGCTACTCGCCGTACCAGTTCAGCAAGGCGTACGCCCTCGGCGGCCTGCAAGCCGCGGGCATCGACGGGAGCGGCGAGACGATCGCCATCGTCGACTCGTTCGGCTCGCCCACGATCGCCCACGACCTGCACCAGTTCGACCAGACGTTTGGGGTCTCGAACACGGCCGGCATCCCGGTCGACCCGGCGATCGCGCAGGACCCTGAGCTGCAGATCATCCAGCCGGCGGGAGTAGTGCCGCCCTTCGACCCGACCAACGGCGACATGGTCGGCTGGGCGGAGGAGACGACCCTCGACGTCGAGTGGTCGCACGTAGTCGCGCCGAAGGCCAAGATCCTGCTCGTGGAGACGCCGGTGAGCGAGACCGAGGGCGTCCAGGGCTTCCCCGAGATCGTGGAGGCCGAGAACTACGTGATCGACAACCACCTCGCGAACGTGATCTCGCAGAGCTTCGGCGCGACCGAGGAGACGTTCCCGAACAACCAGGCGATCTTCGACCTGCGGAGCGCCTTCCTGAACGCACAGAAGAACAACGTCACCGTGCTCGGCTCGTCGGGCGACACGGGCTCGACTGACTACGAGCTCAACCTCGAGGACCTGTACCCGATGCAGGTGAACAGCTGGCCGTCGGCCGACCCGCTCGTGACGAGCGTCGGGGGCACGCAGCTGAACCTCGACGACGCCGGCAACCGGCTCTCGCCAGACGTCGTGTGGAACGACGGCTTCGGCGCCGGCGGCGGGGGGCCTAGCCACGTTTTCGCGCGGCCGGACTTCCAGAACGGCGTGAAGTCGCTCGTCGGCGGCGCGCGCGGCACGCCGGACATCAGCATGAACGCCGCCGTCGACGGCGGCGTCTGGATCTACACCTCGTTCGGCGGCGTGTCCACGGGGTACCACATCATCGGCGGCACGAGCGCCGCGTCGCCAGAGTTCTCCGGCATCGTCGCGATGGCCGACCAGGTCGCGGGCCAGGGCCTCGGCGTCATCAACAACACGCTCTACAACACGCCGTACGGCGGCGGCATCGTCGACGTGACCTCGGGCAACAACGACATCGGCCCGTTCACGAACAGCGACGGCGTCACGTACCACGTGCCCGGCTTCGACGCGCTGCCGGGCTACGACCTCGCGAGCGGGCTCGGCACCGTCTACCCGCCGCGGCTCGTGCCCGCGCTCGCCGCGGCCGCCGGGAAGAACCAGAACGTCGACTGCAACGGCTCGATGTCGTTCGCAGCCGTTACCGGCAACCTGCGCGTGAAGAAGGGCGCGAGCTGCACGCTCACCGACTCGAGCGTCAACGGCAACGTCAGCGTCGACGGCGGCGGCAGCCTGACCCTGAACGGCGTCACGGTCGGCGGCAACCTCAGCACGCAGGGGAGCCCGGTCTCGCTCGTGCAGGACAGCACGGGCGCGCCGACGATCGTCGACGGCAACGTCGACATCGCGAACGCCCCAGCGGGGCCGGCCAACGTGATCTGCGGCGCGATGATCGACGGCAACCTGAACGTGCACAACAACAACGCCACGTCGTGGATCGGCGTCGGCGGGAGCTGCACGTCCGGCAACTCGATCAGCGGCAACGTGCAGGTCTCGAACAACAAGGTGTCCGGCGGACCGTCCGCGGTCGTCGGCGGCAACACCATCGGCAAGAACCTGAACTGCAACGGCAACAACCCGGCGCCGACCGGAAGCGGGAACACCGTCTCCGGCAACAACAACGGGCAGTGCGCGGGGCTCTGAGCCGCGCCTGACGACACGCTCCGGCCCGGGCTTCGCGCCCGGGCCGGAGCTGTTGAAAACCCTGTGGACGGCGGTCACGGAACCGGTTGGGTCCGGCCGGGCCGGGGGCTATTCTGGCGCATCCCGCGCGATCCCACGAGGTCACTCGACCAGGCGCTCGACCAGTTTTCACCCTTGCCGGTCCTGACCGGCACGGTGGCGGCCGTCCGGGCGCTCGCCGCCGACCCGGAGACGTCGAACGAGGAGATCTGCGCCACGATCGAGCAGGACGAGGCGTTCGCCGCGAACATCCTGCGGGTCGCGAACTCGGCGTTGCTCGCCCGCCGCTTCCCGGCGCGCTCGGTCGCGCAGGCGATCGCGATCCTCGGGCGCGACGAGCTGCGCCGGCTCGCGGTCGCGGCCCGCACGTACCAGTTCCTCGAGCACGTACCGGGGAACGGCCGCATCTCGCGCGGGCAGATGCACCTGCACGCGGTCGCGGTCGCCTCGTACTCCGAGGCCGTGGCGCAGCGGTGCGGCGCGTCGGTCGACATCGCGCACCTCGCCGGGCTGCTCCACGACGTCGGCAAGCTCGTGATGCCGCTCGCATTCGGCGAGAAGGAGGTGGAGGCGATCTCGCTCGAGTTCCCGAACGGCGTTCGCCGCGCCGACGTGGAACGCGAGCGGCTCGGGGTCGACCACGCGTACGTCGGCGCGCTCCTCGCCGGCCGCTCGAACGCGGGCGACGACGTCTTCGCGGCGATTACGCACCACCACGGCGGCCGCTCGGGTCAGGACTCGCCGACGCCGGAGGCGGCGTGCGTGCAGATCGCGAACTGCCTCGTCAACATGCTCGCGGGCGCCGAGCCCGACGCCGAGCTGCTCCACGCGGCGACGGCCCGGATCGAGCTGCCGGTGACCGTCCTCGACGAGCTCGCCGAGGAGGTGGCCGGCGCGTCCGCGGTCGGGATGATCGACGCGCTCGTGAAGCGCGTCCGGAAGCTCGAGCACCTCGCCCAGACCGACGCGCTCACCGGCCTCTCGAACCGCCGGCACTGGCTCGAGGAGGTCGAGGGGATGCTCGCCGCCGGCGCCGAGGGCTCGGTCGTGATCTGCGACGTCGACCGGTTCAAGCAGGTGAACGACCAGCACGGCCACGAGGCCGGCGACGCGGTGCTGACGCAGGTCGGCGGGATCCTCGCCGAGCGCGGCTTCGTCGGCCGGCTCGGCGGCGACGAGTTCGCGCTCTGGGTCCCGGGCGAGGCCGCCGCAGCCGAGGAGGCCGCCGAGTACCTCCTCGACGCCGTCGGGCGCGCGTTCGACGATGGCCGCTTCACGGTCGGGATCTCGCTCGGGATCGCGTCGTCGCCGGCGTGCGGGATGACGCCGGTCGAACTTCTGCGCGCCGCCGACGGCGCGCTCTACGACGCGAAGGCCGCCGGGCGCGGCCGCGCGCACGTCGCCGTCAGCTAGCCGTCTCGGTCGAGATCGACTCGACGCGGACGGCCCACTCGCCGTCCTCGGTGAGGAGCAGCCTGCCGAGCGCGAGGCGGCGACCGTTCACGTAGAGGTCGACCGGGTCGTCGACGCCGCGGTCGAGCTCGAGCACCGCGCCCGGCGCGAGCCCGACGGCGTCGCCGACGGGTTGGGACCCGGCCCCGAAGACCGTCAACCTCCTGGACGCGAGGCGTAGCGATCACCTCCACCTTCGTCGGGATCGAGACCGCGCTCCGGGGCCTCCTCGCCCAGCAGCAGGCGCTCGACCTCACCGGCCACAACATCACGAACGCGAACACGCCGGGCTACACGCGCGAGACCGCGAACATGCAGACGACGCTGCCGGTGCAGGTCATGCCGGGGATCCAGCTCGGCACCGGCATGGACGTCACCTCGATCCAGCGCGTCCGCGACGCCTTCCTCGACGTCCAGCTCCGCGCGCAGACGATGCTCCAGGGCTCCGCGCAGGCGAAGCAGGACGGGCTCGGCCAGGTCGAGGGCGTGCTCAACGAGCCGTCCGACAACGGGCTCTCCTCGCTGCTCGGCCAGTACTGGGCGGCGTGGCAGAACGTCTCGAACTCACCCGAGGACACGGCCACGCGGCAGGCGCTCGTCGAGGCCGCGAAGAGCCTCGCGCACGGCTTCAACACGCTCTCGAGCCAGCTCTCGACGCTTCAGTCGCAGACCGCGCAGGACGCGCAGCTCACGGTCGGCGAGCTCAACTCGGACGCGACCGACCTCCAGAGCCTGAACGTCTCGATCTTCGACGCGACCGCCGGCGGCAACACGCCGAACGACCTGATGGACCAGCGCGACGCGGTGCTCGACAAGCTGAGCCAGCTCGGCAACGTCAGCGTCACCGACAACGGCGACGGCACGATCAAGGTGCTGTTCGACGGCGTCACGCTCGTCGACGGAAAGACGCAGCGGACGATCTCCGAGTCGGGCGGCACGATCTCGAACGACGCGCCCACGCCCGAGACCGCGACGGTCGGCGCCACGAACGGCAAGCTCGGCGCGCTGATCGCGCTGCGCGACACGACGATCCCGTCGTACCTGTCGCAGCTCGACACGATCGCGAGCACGCTGATCACGCAGACGAACGCGTTGCAGGCCGGCGGCGTCGACGCGAACGGCGTCACGCAGACCGGCGGCGTCGGCCTCGACGGCTCGACCGGCAAGCTGTTCTTCGGCGGCATGGGCGCGTCCGACATCGGCGTCGTCGTCACCGCGCAGCAGATCGCGGCCGCGTCGGCGGCGAACGCGCCGGGCGACAACACGAACGCGCTCCGCATCGCCACGATGTCGACCGACACGACGCTCGCGCCGCTCAACGGCGCCTCGATCGACGGCGCGTACTCGACGCTCGTGACGACGATCGGCTCCGACTCCGCCGACGCGACCCGCGCGGTCACGAACGCGAACGTGCTCGTCAACTCGCTAACGAACCGCCGCGAGTCGGTCTCGGGCGTCTCGCTCGACGAGGAGATGACGAACCTGATCCGCTACCAGCAGGGCTACTCGGCCGCGGCGCGGGCGCTCACGTCGCTCGACGACGCGATCGAGCTGCTGATCACCCGCACCGGGAGGGTCGGGCTGTGACCGACCGGATCACGAACGGGATGATGCAGCGAACGGTCCTCGCGGACATCGAGAACGTCTACACGCAGCTCACCCAGACGCAGGAGAAGCTCTCGTCGGGGAAGCAGCTGACGAAGCCGTCGGACGACCCGTTCGCGACGAGCCGCGCGCTCCTCTACCGCTCCGGCCTCGCGGCGAACAAGCAGTACCAGACGAACGTCAGCGACGGCACGGCGTGGCTCGACACGACCGACACCGCGCTCGGCCAGATGAACGACGACGCCCAGCGCGTCCGCGACCTGATCCTGCAGGGCTCGAACGGGACGATGTCGCAGACCGCGCGCGACGCGATCGCGAGCGAGCTCGACCAGCTCGCCGACTCGATCAAGACCTCCGGCAACACGCAGTACGCCGGCCGCTACATCTTCGCCGGGATGTCGACGCAGACGCCTCCGTTCACGGTCGGCGGCGCCGACACGTACGCCGGCGACACGGGCGCGATCGGCCGCGCGATCGGCAACGGCGTGATCGTCCCGATCAACGTCACCGGCGACACCGTCGTCTCCCCGATCCTCGCCGCGATCCGCCAGGCCGCGACCGACCTCCGCGCCGGCGGCACCCCCGCGAACCTGAACACGACCGACCTGCAGGCGCTCGACGCCGCGACAGGCCAGCTCACGACGACGCAGGCGATCGTCGGGGCGCGGACGAACCGGCTCGCGTCGGCCGCGAGCCGTCTGCAGGACCTCGAGCTGGCACAGACCAAGCAGCTCTCGGACACCGAGGACGCCGACGTCGCGCAGACGATGATCGACTACTCGTCGCAGTCGGCCGTGTACCAGGCGGCGCTCAAGGCGGGCGCCGAGCTGATCCAGCCCTCTCTCATCGACTTTCTCCACTAAGGCCGAAAGGAGGCCAAGCAGATGCACATCCAGAGCACGAGGTTCGGAACGGTCGAGATCCGCGAGGATGCGGTGCTCACGTTCCCGGACGGGCTTCCCGGCCTGCCCGGCGAGCGCTGGACGCTCGTCGCCAAGGACGAGGATTCGCCGTTCTTCTGGCTCCACTCCGTCGACCACGCCGAGGTGGCCCTGCCGGTCACGTCGCCGTGGCTGTTCTTCAGCGACTACGAGGTCCGCGTTCCGGAGGACGACGCGAAGCGGCTCGGGCTGACCGACGCGGGAGACGCGTACATCGTCTGCGTCGTCCGCGCGACCGACGAGCTCTCCGACTTCAGCATCAACCTCGCGGGCCCGCTGATCATCAACGCAGGTACCCGGACCGGCCGGCAGGTGCTCAACGACCTTGCCGGGTACTCTGTTCGGCACCCCCTCTTTTCCGAGGTGGAGCTGAACGAGGTTCAGCCGGTCAGGTCGTCCGTGCCAGTGGCGGCGACGGCCGGTTAGGGAGGGACAGGGACGATGCTCGTGATCACGCGCAAGGCCGGCGAGAGCCTCTGTCTCGGTGACGACGTCACCGTGACGGTGCTCGAGGTCTCCGGCTCGGTCGTGCGGCTGGGAATCGAAGCCCCGGCCGAGGTGCCGATCTTCCGGCACGAGATCTGGGAGGCCGTGAAGGCGGAGAACGTCGCCGCGGCGGACCAGAGCATCGCCGACCTGCCCTCCACCGAGAACCGCACGCCGGGCTCCTAGAGCCCGAGTCCCCTCAGCTCTCTTCGGAAAGGAATCCGATCGATCATGTCTCTTCGCATCCAGACGAACATCGAGGCGATGGACTCCCATCGCAACCTCGTGAACACGTCGAACCAGCTCTCGAAGTCGATGGAGCGGCTCAGCTCGGGCTACCGGATCAACAAGGCAGCCGACGATGCGGCCGGACTCGCGATCAGCGAGAAGCTGCAGACGCAGGTGGGCGGCCTCGAACAGGCCCAGCGGAACGCCCAGGACGCGGTCTCGCTGGTGCAGACGGCGGAAGGCTCGATGAGCGAGGTGCAGTCGATGCTGCAGCGCGTTCGCGACCTGGCCGTCGCAGTACAACAACGGCACGCTGTCGGGCTCCGACAAGGCGGCGATCACGAACGAGGTCTCGCAGCTCTGCGACGAGATCGCGCGCATCGCCTCGCAGACGAAGTTCAACGGCCTCTCGCTCCTCTCCGGCAACGGGACGATCTCGTTCCAGATCGGCGCCGACGACGGCGAGACGATCACGGTCTCGGCCCACGACCTGTTCGGGTCGAGCACGACGTACGACGTCGACTCGTCGCTGTTCACGTTCGGCGCGACCGTGACGCTGGCCTCGATCGACGACGCGATCGACAACGTCTCGAACGCCCGCTCGACCTTCGGCGCGGTGCAGAACCGCCTCGAGCACACGCTCAACAACCTCGCCACCTACGAGGAGAACCTGAGCGCGTCCGAGAGCCAGATCAAGGACGTCGACATGGCGGCCGAGATGGTCAACTTCACCAAGCTGCAGATCCTGCAGCAGGCCGGCACCTCGATGCTCGCGCAGGCCAACACGTCACCGCAGACGGTGCTCAAGCTTCTCGGCTAGGCCCCTGACCTGAACGTGGTGCGCTCTCGAGGGCCCGCTCCGGCGGGCCCTCGGCGTTCAAGCGCACGCGCTCACGGTCGATGACAGGAGGAGATGTCGTATCCCGACGTCGTCAGCCGTGTGTCCGAGCTGCAGCAGCTCTCCGGCCTGACGCCGGCGGCGCGCGAGCCCGCCGCGCAGCCGGACGCCGAGGCGTTCCCCGCCGCGCTCGCGGCGCTCGTCGGCGGCGACTCCTCGACCGACGGACTGCCGACCCTGGACGGGTTTCTGCCGCAGCTCGAATACCTGCCTTCGTTCGCGCCCGCCACCGGCGGATCGGCGGGGACGCGCGTCCTCGCCGAGGCGGAGTCGCAGCTCGGCGCGAGCGAGCAGCCGCCCGGCTCGAACGACGGGCCGCAGCTCGCGGTCTACCGCGGCGCGGTCGCGGGCGCGGCGCCCGGCGAGCCGTGGTGCGCGACCTTCGCCTCGTGGGCGGCCGCCCGCGCGGGCGTCCCGCTCGGCGACGGCGGCGAGGGCTCCGCGTCGGTGGCGGGGATCGCCGACTGGGCCGGTCGGATGGGCCGGCTCCTCCCGCCGACGGCGACGCCGGCACCCGGCGACCTGATCCTCTTCGGCAGCCGCCACGTCGGCATCGTCGAGTCCGTGAACGCGGACGGCTCGTTGACGACGGTCGAGGGCAACTACGCGAACGCCGTCTCGCGCGTCCACCGCTCGCCCGCCGAGGCGACCGGATACGTCACGCTCTGAGCCTCGACCGACTAGGGTCTCCCGGTTCACGACCGGGAGGCAGAGATGGCGAGCAGGATCGAGGGTTTCGCGGGCGGCCAGTACGCGCCGGGCGACGACGGATACGACGAGGCGCGGCGGGTCTACAACGGGTTGATCGACAAGCAGCCGGGGCTGATCGCCCGCGCGACCGGGCCGGCCGACGTGGCCGCGGCGATCGCGGCGGCGCGCGCGCAGGGGCTCGAGGTCTCGGTCAAGGGCGGCGGGCACAGCGTCGCCGGGCGCGCGCTCACCGACGGCGGGCTGATGATCGACCTGTCCGGGCTGAAGGCGATCGACGTCGACGCGGCTGCGCGCACGGTCACGGCCGGGGCCGGCGTGCTCTGGGGCGAGCTGAACGAAGCGACGCAGGCGCACGGGCTCGCGGTCACCGGGCGGCGTGATCTCGACGACCGGCATCGCCGGGCTCACGCTCGGCGGCGGGCTCGGCTGGCTGATGCCGAAGTACGGGCTCGCGCTCGACAACCTGCTCTCCGCCGAGGTCGTGCTCGCCGACGGGCGCGTGGTCACCGCGAGCGCGGACGAGAACGCGGATCTCTTCTGGGGTCTGCGCGGCGGCGGCGGGAACTTCGGCGTCGTCACCTCGTTCACCTACGGGCTCCACGAGGTCGGCCCGACGATCACCGGCGGGCTGATCGCGCACCCGCTCCCGGCGGCGGGCGAGCTCCTGCGCTTCTACCGCGACTGGACGGCCGGGATCCCGGACGAGCTGATGACGGTCGCCGCGCTCGTCGACGCGCCCGACGGCTCCGGCGCGAAGCTCGGCGCGGTCGCCGTCTGCCACATCGGGCCGCCGGAGCAGGCCGAGCGCGACCTCGCGCCGCTGCTCGAGTTCGGCACGCCGGCGATGACGCAGATCGGGCCGATGCCGTACGCGGTCCTCAACGGGATGCTCGACGGGAGCTACCCGTACGGCTCGCTCAACTACTGGAAGTCGAGCTTCCTCGACGACCTCTCCGACGGGGCGATCGACCTGATGGTCGCGTCGGTCGCGGAGCGGCCGGCGCCCCTCGGCGGCGTCGTGATCGAGCACTTCCACGGCGCGGTGACGCGCGTCCCGCTCGAGGCGACCGCGTGCGAGCTTCGCCGCCCCGGCTACCAGATCGCGGTCACCACGACCTGGGCCGACCCCGGCGAGACCGACACGTCAGTCGCGTGGACCCGGAAGCTCCACGACGGGCTCGAGCCGTTCGCGTCCGGCCTCCGCTACGTGAACTACCTCGCCGAGGACGACGGCAGCGAGGTGGTCTCGGCCGTCTACGCGACGAACGCCGGGCGGCTCGCCGAGGTCAAGCGCGCGTACGACCCCGACAACGTGTTCCGGCTGAACCTGAACATCGCGCCCGGCCTGACGGAGCGCCGCGGAGAAAATACGAGGGCCGCCTCGCGGCGGCCCTCGTGTCCCCTTGATATGTGACCTGCTCTATGTTTTGGTGCGGGTGGTGCGGTCGTGCTGTGGTGCAGCAGCGCGTTGCTACCCGAGCAGCTTGAGCACGGACTGCGGTGCGCTGTTTGCCTGCGCGAGCATCGAGATGCCCGCAGACTGGAGGATCTGGAGCTTGGTGAAGTTGACCATCTCCGACGCCATGTCGACGTCCTTGATCTGGCTCTCCGACGCGCTCAGGTTCTCCTCGTAGTTCGTGAGGTTGTTGAGCGTGTGCTCCAGGCGGTTCTGCACGGCGCCGAAGGTGGCGCGGGCCGTCGAGACGTTGCCGATCGCCGCATCGATCGACGCGAGCGTCACGGTCGTGCCGAACGTGAAGAGCGACGAGTTGACGTCGTAGGTCGTGCCGGCGCCGAAGAGGTCGCGGGCCGAGACCGTGATCGTCTCGCCGTCGTCGGCGCCGACCTGGAAGTTCAGGGCGGCGCTGCCGGTGAGAAGCGAGATGCCGTTGAACTTCGTCTGGGCGGAGATGCGCGAGATCTCGTTGCAGAGCTGCGAGACCTCGTTCGTGATCGCCGCCTTGTCGGACGCGGACAGCGTGCCGTTGTTGTACTGGACGGCCAGGTCGCGAACGCGCTGCAGCATCGACTGCACCTCGCTCATCGAGCCTTCCGCCGTCTGCACCAGCGAGACCGCGTCCTGCGCGTTCCGCTGCGCCTGGTCGAGACCGCCGACCTGCGACTGCAGCTTCTGGCTGATCGCCAGCCGCCGGCGCCGCGGCGGACTGCGCCTGCGCGAGCGTGTCGGCGAAACCGGTCGCGCTCGTCGGCGCGGGAGCCTGCTGCGGCGGCTGCGGCAGGAGCTGCTCGATCCGGGCCAGGACGTCGGCGAGGCTCACCGCGCATCTCCCTGGGCCGTCGCGCCGAAGCCGTTCGGCCGCATCTTCGCCGCGATCTCGTCGACGACGAGCCGCTCGGCGCGATCGAGCTCCTGCGAGTGCTCGGCCCGCCTGCGCTCCTCGAGCCGGTCGAGCGCCTCGCGCTCGCGGGCGGCGACGTCGAGCTGGTCGCGCGCGTGCTGGACGGCGCGGGCCTGGAGGCTCGCGCGCATCCGTGCGTCATCGAGCTCGCGCTCGATCCGCTCGCGGTAGAGCTGCCGCTGCGCGAGCTCGAGCGCGCCGAGCGAGCCGGCGCCCTCCTCGCGGGCCGCGACGAGGCGCTGCTCGGCGGCGCCGAGCCGGAGCTCGAGCTCGCCGGCCTCGGCCAGCTCGCTCGCGAGCGCCTGCATGGCAAGGCTCTCGGAGTGCTGCCGGACCGTGCGAACCGAGTCGAGCTTGAAGTGAAAGCGAGGGCGTCGCATCGGGGACGGCCGTGTAATCGGCTGCCGCCCGGGGCCCTTGAGATCAGCGGCGGCTCAGCTCGCCGAGCGCCGCCTCGATCCGGTCGAGCCGTCGCGCGAGCTCGTCGAGCTTCGCGTCGACGGTCTGGTCGTGCTCGCCGACGTCCGCGGCGTCGAGCGCGGCCCGCTCGGCCTGCGCGCGGGCGACGAACGTCGAGGTGATCACGGCGGTGATGATCGTCAGGAACGCGATCCCCTCGAGCATCACGAACGCGGCCACGAGCCGCCCCGAGCGGTGCGCCGGCGTCACGTCCCCGTAGCCGACGGTCGTGACCGTCTGGATGGCCCACCACATCCCGACCCAGACGTTCGCGTACTCCTCGTGGTCGATGATCCGCATCAGGATCCCGCCGCCCACGACGACGATCGCCGTCGCCGTGACGATCACACCGGCGGCCGTCCGGACGGACGGCGGCGCCGCCATGAACCGCGACATACGCCGCTCGAGCACGTTCGGCCTGGGGATGCGCGGCACGGGCGAACTATGCACCGGCGCGGGCCGGGCCGTACCCCCCGCCGCCGGGCGTCTCGACCGTGAGCACGTCGCCCGCCGCGAGGTCGCGACTCGCGAGCGGCGGCAGCTCGACCCCGTTCACGAGCGTCCGGCCGCGCGCGCCCGGCTCGCCGCCCGCCGCGCCCCGCGGCGCGCTCCGGCGCCGCTGCGCGAGCACCGACAGCCGGCAGTCCTCGAGCGCGCGGAGCTCGCGCACGACGCCGTCGCCGCCGCGGTGCGCGCCGGCGCCGCCGCTCCCGGGCCGCAGCGCGTACCGCTCGACGCGGAGCGGATACGCGAGCTCGAGCGCCTCGACCGGCGTGTTCAGCGTGTTCGACATCGCGACGTGGACGCCCGACGGACCGTCGGCGTCCGGGCACGCGCCCTGGCCGCCGCCGATCGTCTCGTAGTACGCGAAGCTGTCGTTCCCGAGCACGACGTTGTTCATCGTCCCCTGCCCCTGCGCGGGCACCGCGACGGCCCGGCCGAACGCGGCGAACAGGAGATCGACGAGCCGCGACGAGGTCTCGACGTTTCCCGCCGCGACAGCGGCGGGCGGCCCCGCGTTCACGAGCGAGCCGGCCGGCGCGAGCACGGTCACGGGGGCGAACGCGCCGGCCGAGGCGGGCACGTCCGGGTCGGTGACGCACCGGACGACGAAGTAGCAGGCCGAGCGCGTGACCGCGAGCGGGCAGTTCAGGTTGCCGCCGTGCTGCGGCGCCGTCCCGGCGAAGTCGATCTCGACCGCGTCGCCGCGGACGGCCACGGCGGCTCGGAGCTCGAGCTCGCCGTCGGCGGTCTCGAGCAGCTCGACCGCCTCCCAGCGCCCGTCCGGGAGCGCGGCGAGCGCCGCGCGGACGCGCCGCTCGGAGTACGCGACGAGCGCG
This sequence comes from uncultured Actinomycetes bacterium, assembly GCA_963729135.1. Classification (GTDB taxonomy): domain Bacteria; phylum Actinomycetota; class Thermoleophilia; order Gaiellales; family Gaiellaceae; genus PALSA-600. Next base: position 242,139 of record CAVSMT010000014.1, on the reverse strand, counting down.
CGCATCGCGCGGCGGACGCGATCCGGGCCGTAGCGATCGGCGAGCTCGGCGACGCGCCGCTCGGCGAGCCGGTGCGCGGCGAGCTGCGCCCGGAGGTCGCCGCCCCGCTCGTCGGGGTTCCGCATCCGGCCGGTCAGCTCCGCGAGCGCCACGTCGTCGAGCCGCGTCGGCGGGATCACGACGCCCTCCTCCTCGAGGCGCGTCGAGCCAGCCGGGAGGCTGCCCGGCTCGGCCCCGCCGACGTCGGCGTGGTGGGCGCGCGAGACCGCGAAGCCGAGCGCCGTCGGCGAGACGAGCGTCAGGTCCGGGAGGTGCGTTCCGCCGGCGAACGGGTCGTTCAGGATCCACGTCTCGCCGGGCGCCGGGCCCAGAAAGTGGCCCATGTGTACACATGTGCCGGCGGCGGCGCGCACCGCCGCGAGCGCGTCGGGCAGTGAGCCGAGGTGCACCGGGATGCTCTCGGCCTGCGCGACCATCGTCCCGTCCTCGTCGAAGAGCGCGGTCGAGCAGTCGCGCCGCTCCTTGATGTTCGGCGAGAACGCCGAGCGGACGAGCACGGCGGCCATCTCCTCCGTGACCGAGCGGAGCGCGCCGCCGATCACCTCCAGCTCGACGTTCACCGCTCGAGCACCAGCGTCCCGTGCGCGTCGGTCGAGCCCGACCAGCCGTCGGGCACCCAGCACGTCGCGCCCGGGAGCTCGACGACCGCCGGCCCGCGGACCGAGCGGGCGGCTCCGTGCAGGCGAACCTTCGGCCCGGGCCGCGTCTCGGCACGGCGGACGGCGACGAGCTCGACCGGGCGACCGCGGTCCGAGAAGCCGTACCGCTCCTCGTGCAGCCCGTGGAACGCCTCGGCAGGGTCGCCCGCCGCGGGCACGGCCAGCTCGTGCGACTGGCCGGCGTAGCGGAGGTCGAGCTCCGCGTCGGCCGGCAGCTCGCCGGCGCCGGCGAGCGGCTCGACGCGCGAGCGGGCCTCGTCGCGGCGCTCGTCGGCGGCGACGAGCCCGAGCGCCGAGAGCACGCCGGCCGCCTCCGGGACGAGCACGGTGCGGATCCCGAGCTCGCGCGCGAGCGCGCACGCGTGGAGCGGCCCGGCGCCGCCGAACGCGACGAGCGCGAACCCGCGCGGGTCGAGCCCGCGCTCGACCGAGACGACGCGGAGCGCCCGGAGCATCTCCGCGTTCACGACCTCGACGACCGCTCGCCGGGTCGAGCCGGCCGAGCGCGCGCGCCGCGGCGCCGCGGTCGAGCTCGAGCCCTCCGGGCAGCGCCGCCGGGAGGCGGTCGAGGAGCAGGTTCGCGTCGGTCACGGTCGGCTGCGTCCCGCCCCGCCCGTAGCAGGCCGGGCCCGGCAGGGCGCCCGCGCTCCGCGGCCCGACGCGGAGCGCGCCGCCGGAGTCGCGCCACGCGAGCGAGCCGCCGCCCGCGCCGACGGTGTGGACGTCCACGCTCGGGAGCCGGATCGGCACGCCGCCTACCGTCCGCTCCGCCGCGCGCAGCACCTCGCCGCCGACGATCGCGCAGACGTCGGTCGACGTCCCGCCCATGTCGAGCGCGAGGGCGTCGTCGAATCCGGCGAGCCGGGCGACGAGCGCGGCGCCGACCGCGCCGGCGGCCGGCCCGGAGAGCAGCGCCCAGCTCGCGTGCTCGGCGGCCTCGCCGAGCCGCGCGAGCCCGCCGGAGGAGCGCATCACGAGCGGCTCGGGCAGCCCGCGCGCCGCGCACGCGCGCTCGAGCCCGCCGAGGTACCGCGAGAACAGCGGCCCGAGGTACGCGTCGGCCGCGGTCGTCGAGGCGCGCTCGTACTCGCGGAGCTCGGGCGCGAGCTCGTGCGACGCGACGACGTGGGCGTCGGGGTACCGGCGCCGCAGCTCCGCCGCGACGGCGGCCTCGTGCTCCGGCTCGCGGAACGAGAAGAGCAGGCAGACCGCGATCGCCTCGGCGTCGAGCGGCGGCAGCGAGTCGAGCTCGAGCGGCCGCACGACGCCCTCCGGCCCGACCCGCTCGCGGACGCCGACGCAGCGGTCGAGCGGGACGAGCGGCTCGGGCGGCGCCTCGCACAGCCGGTACAGGTGCGGGCGCGCCTGCCGGCCGAGGTGGAGCACGTGCTCGAACCCGGCCGTCGCGACGAGCGCCGTCCGCGCGCCGCGCCGCTCGAGGAGCGCGTTCGTGACGATCGTCGTCCCGTGCGTGAACCGCTCGACCTCGGCAGCCGGGCGCGCCCCGAGCACCGCGCCGACGGCGGCGACGACCGACTCCTCCTGGCCCGCCACGGTCGGCACCTTCGCGGTCGTGAGCTCGCCGTCGGCGAGCAGCACGGCGTCGGTGAACGTGCCGCCGACGTCGACGCCGAGGAACGCCGGCGCGGTCAGCCGCGGATCAGGCCGACGTTGAACTGCGGCGTGCGGAGCGCGCCCATCAGCCCGATCCAGAGCGGCAGGAACATCTCGACGCCGCGCGAGGCCCGGATCCCGCCGAGGTCGACGATCCGGTCGTCCGGCCACCCGAACGTGCCGAGCAGCTCCGCGACCTGCCGCTTCGCGTCGGCGTCCTCGCCGCACACGAAGACGACGTGGTCGCCGGGCAGCGACGCCGGATCGACCATCACGGTGCAGTTCATCGTGTTCAGCGCCTTCACGACCTTCGTGTCGGGAAACGTGCTCTGGATCTGCTCGCCCAGCGAGTCGGTGTTGCAGACCGCGAGCGTCGGCGGCATCCCGCCGGAGAAGTCGAGCGGGTTCGCGATGTCGATCAGCACCTTCCCGGCGAGGTTCGCGACGCCGGCCTCGCCGAGGGCGGCGAGGGAGTGCATGCCGGCGGTGCAGTGGACGAGCAGCTCGCCGAACGCGGCGGCGTCCGCGAAGCTGCCCTCGCTCGCGCCCGCGCCGGCCGACTGCGCCCACGCGACCGCCTTCTCGTTCCCCGCCGTCCGCGAGCCCATCGTCACCTCGTGCCCGAGCTGCACGAGCCTCGTCGCGAGCGCGTGGCCGACCATTCCCGTTCCGAGCACGCCGATCCTCATCGAGCCCCCCTTGTCGTTTCAGTCGTCGTGGAAGAAGACGGCCATCGTGGCGGTGAGGCCGTGCAGGAACGCGCGGCCGCCGACCGGGCCGATCTCGCCGCCGCAGAAGAAGCCGGCGAGCGCCGGCGCTCCGAGCGCGGCCGCGACGGCGCGGGCGTCGTGGTCGGCCTCGCCGAACATGCCGGTGCCGCGGCCGTTGCAGCTGAAGACGAGCGCGCCGGCCGCCGGACGCTGCCCGTGGTCGAGCGCGTCGTCGAGCGCCTCGCGGAGGTCGCGGTCGGCGCTCGTCGCGTCGCGGAAGTGGAAGCGGAGCGTCTGCCCGACGCGCACGCGCTCGCCGACGGCGAGCGAGCGAGCCTGCTCGTCGGCGCCGAGGAGGCCGCGGACGACGTAGTCGCCGCGCCCGTACTCGGACTTGTTCTCGTCGATCACGAGCCCGACGAGGAGGCCGCTTGCGACCTGCCGCTGCACGGCCGGGTCGAGCGCGAGAATCTCCGCCTGCAGCCGGTCGAGCGCCGGCTCGCCGGCGAGCTCGTGGACGACGTTGCCCTCGGCGCGGGTGATCACGGCCTCGCGGCCGAACGGCGCGCAGCCCTGCGAGACGACCGTCCGCACCGGGATGCCGGAGACCGACGCGCCGACCGCGCCGGTGTCGAGCACCTCGCCGTCGAGGATCAGCGCCTGCGTCCCGGGCCGGCCGGCGCCCGCGGCGATCCCGCCGACGAGCGGCAGCCCCGGCTGCTCCGCGTTCAGGCTCTCGAGGTACTCGGCGAGCGGGAACGTGAACGGGTCGACGAGGAGCGCGACGAGCGCCGGGTCGTCGAGCGCCGGCGGGTCGGCCGCGTCGAGCGCGCCGAGGTGGAACGGGTCGATCGTCGCCCCCGGCAGCGCCCCGGCCCACACGGCCGCGCCCGGCCCGTCCTCGAGCTCGCGCTCCTGCGCGAGCACGCCGCCGGCGACGCAGCCGAGGAGGACGCGCGGATCGAGCTCGTCGGTCACGGCGGCGGCCGCGTCCTCCGCGCCGTCGAGGTGCTCGGCCGAGAGGAACAGGAACGCGAGATCGGTCGCGCGGCCGCCGAGTCCCGCGGCCGCCTCGCGCGCGGCCTCGGCCGCGGCCCGGCCCGCACCCGGCGCGGTCGAGAGTCCTGCTGCGATCCGGGGCGCCACCCGCGCCAGTCTAGGTCGGGCGGCTCGAGTCGGGCGCGCGGTCAGCTCGAGTCGCTGTTCGGCCCGAGGACCGCAACCAGGCTCAGCGCGAGGACGACCGCGATGAGCGCGGCCCCGGCGGTCGCTCCCCACCGCGCCAAAGTCGCGGCGGGCAGACAGGCGACGATCGGGAACCCGGCGGACACGGGCAGCCCCACGCCGCGAGCGTACGCGCGTCGGCGATCAAGCAACGGCTGCGAGAAGCACCTCCCCGCTGTCACGGGGCGGCGAGCAGCGCGCGGAGCTGGTCGAGCGTGACGTTCCCGCCGCTGCAGATCAGCGCGACGCGCTTCCCCGCGAGCCGCTCGCGGAGCCGGAGCGCGGCCGCGAGCGGCGCTGCGCCGGCGAGCTCCACGAGGTTCCGCGTGTGCTCGATCATCGACCCCTGCGCCGCCGCCAGCTCGTCCTCGCCGACGAGCACGAACTCGTCGAGGCGCTCGCGGAGGATGCGCTGCGGCAGCTCGAAGCCGACGCGCGTCGCGAGGCCCTCGGCCGCCGTCCCCATCCGGTCCTCGCGGAGCACGCCGTCCCGCCACGAGCGGTACGCGGCGGGGGCCGCCTCCGACTGGACGCCGATCACCTCGCACCCGGGCCGGAGCGCCCTCGCGACGATGCACGCACCGGCCGCGCCGCTCCCCCCGCCGATCGGCACGACCACGACGTCGACATCGGGCTCCTCCTCGAGAAGCTCGAGCGTGTGGGTGCCGACGCCCGCGATCAGCAGCGGCTCGTCGCCCGAGTGGACGTAGCGCGCCCCGCGCTCGGCGGCGAGGAGCTCGCAGTGCTCGCGGGCCTCGTCGAAGTCGCGCCCGTGCTCGACGATCTCGGCGCCGAGCGCGCGAATTGCCCCGACCTTCGCGGCGTTCGCGCGCTCGGGGACGCATACCGTCGCGCGCGCGCCGAAGAGGCGCGCCGCGTACGCGATCGACTGCCCGTGGTTCCCGGTCGAGGCGGTGACGAGCCCGCGGGCGCGCTCGTCCTCGGCGAGGCACGCGACGAGATTCACGCCGCCGCGCACCTTGAACGCGCCGGTCGGCAGGTGGTTCTCGTGCTTCACGAGCGTCTCGGCGCCGACGAGCTCCGTCAGCCCGGCGTACTCGCGGAGCGGCGTCGGCTGGAGGTACGGCGCGATCGTCCGCCGCGCGTCCTGCACGTCGGCGAGCGTCGGCTCGACGAGCACGCTCAGCGGCGCGACAGCTCCGCGCGGAGCCAGTCGAACAGGCCCGAGAGGCCGTTCGCGTTCCGCTCGACCTTCAACGCGAGCTCGGCGGCGCCGACGCCGCGGCGCGCCGCGTCCGCGACGAGCTGCTCGCGCGAGGTGTGGAGGCCGCACGCGACCGCGTCGAGGCCGACGAGGACGGGGCCGCTCGGCGGTGGGCTCCGCTCGCCGCACGGGGCGACGAGCGCGGGCCGGGCACCGAAGGCGGCGGCGCCGGCGGCGAGCTCCGCGAGGAGGAGGGCGGCGACGATCGCGAACGCGACCGCCGGCGTCCGGAGCGCGGCCGGGCGGCGGGCGATCGCGAGCGGCACGAGCGCGAGCAGCGCGAACAGCGCGGCGACGAGGTACGAGCGGCGGAAGCCGCGGCTCACGGTCGCCTGCGCGGTCTCGTCGAGACGCCGGCCGATCGCGGTCAGCGTCGAGTCGTGCTCGTGCGCGACCTGCGCCGCGAAGCTCGGGAGCTCCTTCCGCGGCGGGCGCGCGAGCGCCGGCGCGAGGTCGATCGCGAGGCGGAGCTTCGCGGTGGCCGGCACCGGCGCGTCGAGCACGACGGAGATGCCGCGGAGCTCGGCGCGGTTCCCCGCCGCGGTGAGGTCGGTCGCGAGGAGCGGCGTCAGCACGAGCAGACCGGCGACGAGCCCGGCGTGTCGGGCCCACACGGTGCGCGCGCCGTCCGACGCCGCACCGGCGCCGGCGAGCGCGTCGCGCGTCACGCGCGGCACGACGATCCCGTAGCCGAGACCACCGAGCGCGAGCGCGGCGACGGCCCAAATCACGTCGCGCGACGGCAGGAACGCCATCGCGACGAGCCCGCCCGCGAGCAGCACGATCCCCGCCACCGTCAGCCCTGCGCGGCCCGAGCGGGCGAGCGGCTGGGCGACGAGCGTCGCGACCGCGAGCGCGCTCACGACGACGCCGGCCTCGAGCGGCGAGAGCCGGAGCACGTCCACGAGCTCGACCACCGCGAGGAACAGGAGGCCGACGAGCGCGGCCGAGACGAGCCCGAGCGCCGTGTTCGCCGCGATCCGGCCGCGGGTCGGCGCGGTCTCCTCGGCCGCGGGCCGCTCGCGGAGGAAGAGCGCGGCGAGCAGCCCGGCGCCGGCGACGGGGGCCTGGACGACGAAGATCGCTCGCCAGTCGAACGCCTGGGTCAGCACCCCGCCGAGCGCCGGCCCGAGCGCGCCGCCGATCACGCTCGCGCCGGCCCAGAGCGCGGGCCGTCCCACGAGCGGCAGCGCGCCGACGAGGAGGAGCGCCGCGCCCGCCCCCTGCACCGTACGGGCGGCCACGAGCTCCCAGATCCCGGGCGCGGCGGCGCATGCGAGCGACGCGACGAGGAAGGTCGCCGTTCCCGCGAGCACGAGCCGCTTCGCCCCGGCGCGGGGCGCGAAGCGGACGAGCACGAGCGCGACGATCGCGAGCGCGAGGTTGTACGAGGTCACGACCCATGCGACCTCGGTGATCGAGACGTCGAACTGGCCGAGCAGATCGGGGAGCGCGAGCACGACGATCGACGAGTCCGCGAACGCGATCGCGACGGTCGCGAGGAGCGCGCCGACCGCGAGCCGCCGGAGCCAGGTCACGGACATCGCCGGACATGGTTCCAGCGATCGGCCCGCGTCGCTCAGAACCTGCGGCCGAGGCGCTGCAGGAACGTGTCGGCCGGGACGAGCAGCCCGCGCCCCGCGAACCCGACCGTCCGGTCGAGCACGGTGAGGAAGTCGGCCGACAGTCCTGCGTCGTCGCGGATCGCCCACATCGCCTCGGCGTTTGCCCACGCCGCGTCGCGCGCGCGGGACACGTCCCACATCGCGACGACGTCGTCGAGGCGGTGCACCCGGTGGAGCGCCCGGTCGAGGCTGCGGAAGAAGCCGCGCGGGACGTACTGCTGCTTCACCTGCGGCTCGACCGCCGCGAGGACGTCGTTGATGCGGACGAAGTCGGCGTGCTGCGGTGAGCCGCGGTCGAGCGCGATCCCGGCCGCGCGGCACGTCGCGACGAGCGCGACCGCGAGGTCGCGGTTGATGTGCGCGTTCATCCCCGCGAGCGCGAACTGGAGTGGCGCGATGCCCTTCCGGGCTCGGTCCTCGAGGAGCGGCGCCCACGCCCGCGGGACCGTGGCCGGGTCTCGCGCGGCGGCGTCGACCGCCGCGAAGAAGAGGTCGGCGAACTGCACGTCGAGCGCGGCCATGAACGCGGGGTCGGCGAACGTCATGGCGGAGAGCCGCGTCTCGACCGCCTCCGTGACCGCGAGGTACAGCCGCGTGAAGCACGCGACTCCGTCGGACTTCGTGAGCCCGGCGAGGATCTGCTCCATCCGCGTCAGGGCCGGCGCGACGGTGGGCGGCGAGCTCATGGCGCGGACGATACGCGCGTCAGGCGAGCGCGTCGGCGATCGCGCGGACGGAACGCTCGGTGATCGGGTCGACGACGAGGATCGCCTCGTCCGCCCCCGCGTCGGCGAGCTCGCGGAGATGGGCCGCGAGGCGAGGCAGCTCGACCGGCGGCGCGTCCGGCTCGTGCGGGCGCTCGCCCGCGCCGCCGTCCACCGTGACGAACACGCAGGCGCTCCGCTCGACTCCCGGACGGCCGCGCCCGGCGAGCCGCGCGAAGCGTTCCACGTCGTTGCCGTACTCGCCGTACCAGACGTTCCACGACTCGACGTGCGGCAGCGCGATCGCGAGCAGCCGAGGCCCGGCGCCGCCCACGAGCAGCGGCACGCGCCGCGCCGGCCGCGGGAGGAGCACGGCGTCCTCGACTCGATGGAAGCGCCCCGCGAACGTGACGCGCTCGCCGGCGAGCAGGCGGCGGACGATCTCGAACGCCTCCTCGAACCGCGACACGAGCCGGTCGAACGGGATGCCGAACGCGCGGAACTCGACCTCGTTCCACCCCGCGCCGAGCCCGAGCATGAACCGGCCGCCGGACGCCTCGTCGATCGTCGCGGCCATCCGCGCGAGCAGGCCCGGCGGGTGGAACGCGGTCGAGGCGACGAGCGGCCCGAGCGTGACGCGCTCGGTCGAGGCGGCGAGCGCGGCGAGCGTCGTCCAGACGTCCCACGGCCCGCGCTCGGGCCGGCCGTCGCCGCGGTAGAGCATGTGGTCGCCGAGCCAGACCGAGTCGAAGCCGCACTCCTCGGCGGCGCGGGCGATCGCGCGGAGCTCCGGCCAGCGGACCTCGCGCTCGACCTCGGGGAGCTGGAGCCCGAGCCTCAAGGGAGCTCAGGCAGGCTTCGTCGAGTTCACGATGCGCCGGAGCGCGGCGGCCGACAGGCCCGGCCCGTACGCCGACACGCGGACGATCGTCCCCTTGCGGCCGGCGAAGCAGCGCCACGCCGGCTTGCCGGTCTTCGGGACGGTCTGGGTCTCGTCCGGCTTCGTCGTCAGGCAGCGCGCGAGCGTGAGCGGGACGACCTCGGAGGTGAACGCGAGCGAGTGCTTCAGCAGCGCCGGCCCGGTCTTCCTGACATAGCGCTTGTCCGTGAGCACGAGGTCGACGTACGTCGTCCCGAGCCCGCTGCTCGACTCGACGTAGCGCGGCGGCGCCCAGGTCGGGAGCCGGAAGAAGTCGCCCGGCGCGGCCATCTGCGAGATCACGAGCTTGTCCTGCGCGATCTCCGACGACGGGACGACGAACGCCGCGGACGCGCCACCGGCGACGAGCAGCGCCGCGATCGCGGCCCCGACGAGCGCGAGGCGGCGGCGGAGATCGGCTTCGATCACGCCGTCAGGATCGCACGCCTCGTGCGAGTTGGCCACCTGTGGGCCGGCCCATGTGTACAGATGGGCCACTCGACCCGGCCGCGCGTTTCGCGGATGCTCGGCCGCGGAAGGCCGACGGTGTCCGAGAGAGGAGGGTTTCGATGAGCAAGACCGTTGCCGATGCGATGACCCCGAACCCGCAGACCGTCCCGCGGCGCGCGACCGCCGCCGACGCGGCGAGGAGGATGCTCGAGGAGGACATCGGTTCGCTGCCGGTCGTCGACGACCGGGGCTTCCTCGCCGGGATCGTCACCGACCGCGACATCGTCCTGCGCGTGATCGCGACCGGGCGCGACCCGCGCACGACGGCGATCGAGGAGATCGCCACCTCCGACCCGCGCTACGCGACCCCAGACGAGTCGCTCGACGACGCCGTCGAGCGCATGGCCGCGTGGCGGATCCGCCGGTTGCCGATCCTCGAGAACGACCGGATCGTCGGGATCCTGTCCCAGGCCGACCTCGTCCACGAGGTGAAGGACCGCAGGGCCGGCCAACTCGTGGACGAGATCTCCCAGCCGGGGCAGGCCGTCTACAGCCGGCCGGAGGTCGGGATCAGGTAGCTCCCGCGGCGGGCGCCTGCCGACCTGTCGGGAGGCGTCCGCCCGCACCCGTGCGCCGGCCGGGGCGCGCCGTACGATCGCGCGGATGGCGGGAACGGTCGACGCGAGCTTCGTCAACCTCCGCGTGATCGTGCCGGCCGACCTGGCCGACGGCGTGATCGACACGCTCTCGCGATCGCCCGCCGTCGTCAACCTCGTCCGCCTGCCCGGCGCCGCGCTCGAGCCGCCGGGCGACCTCCTGCTCTGCGACGTCGCGCGCGAGGAGGTCAGCGTGATCGTCGACCGGCTCTGCGTTCTCGGCGTGGACGAGCGCGGCTCGATCTCGATCGAGGAGGTCGCGACGACCGTGTCGCGCGGCGCGAGCGCCGCTGCCCGCGCCTCGATCGGCTCTGCCTCGGACGCGGTGATCTGGGAGGAGGTCGAGGCGCGGACGTCCGAGAGCGCCGAGCTCTCGTTCAGCTTCCTGGCGTTCATGGTGCTCGCGACGCTGATCGCCGCGATCGGGATCCTCACCGACTCGCAGATCCTGATCATCGGCGCGATGGTCGTCGGCCCCGAGTTCGGCCCGCTCGCCGGGCTCTGCGTCGCACTCGTCGAGCGGCGCCGCGCGCTCGCGCGGCGCTCGGCGGCCGCGCTCGCGGTCGGCTTCCCGCTCGGGATCTCGGTCACGACCGTCGCCGTCCTCGTCCTCCGCTGGACGGGCGCGGCGCCGGACCGGATCGCGGCGCACTCGCGCCCGGCCACGTACTTCATCTCCCACCCGGACACGTTCTCCGTGCTCGTCGCGCTGCTCGCGGGCATCGCCGGGATGCTCTCGCTCACGACCGCGAAGTCGGGCGCACTGCTCGGCGTGCTCATCTCGGTGACGACGATCCCGGCGGCCGGCAACGTTGGCGTCGCGCTCGCCTACCGCGACTGGTCGGAGCTGGGCGGGGCGCTCGAGCAGCTCGTGATCAACCTCGCGTGCATCGTGATCGCCGGCACCGCGACGCTCGCGGCCCAGCGGTCGGGCTACCGCCGCCGGCTCGAGCGCGCTGCCGCGTGACGCGGGTCAGCCCGCGACGAGCGCGCGCGCGAAGTCGCGCGGGTCGAACGGGCGCAGGTCGTCGAGGCCCTCCCCCACGCCGATCAGCTTCACCGGCAGGCCGAGCTCGAACGCGATCGCGACGGCGACGCCGCCCTTCGCAGAGCCGTCGAGCTTCGTCAGCGCGACGCCGGTCACGTCCACGGCCTCCTTGAAGAGGCGCGCCTGCTGGATCGCGTTCTGGCCGGTCGTCGCGTCGACCACGAGGAGCGTCTCGTGCGGCGCGCCCTCGAGCCGGCCGGCGATCACGCGCCGCACCTTCGTGAGCTCGTCCATCAGATTCGTCTGCGTGTGGAGGCGGCCCGCCGTGTCGACGATCACGACGTCGCCGCCCGCGGAGACCGCGTCGTAGGCGACCGCGGCCGGGTCGGAGCCGCGCGCGCCGCCGACGAAACGCGCGCCGGCACGGCTCGCCCAGATCTCGAGCTGCTCCTCGGCCGCGGCGCGGAACGTGTCGGCGGCGCCGACCGTCACCTCGCGGCCGTGCTCGCGGAGCTTCTGCGCGAGCTTGCCGATCGTCGTCGTCTTCCCGGTGCCGTTCACGCCGACGACGAGGATCACCGCCGGGTGGTGGTGGTCGAGCTCGAGCACGGGCGGCGCGCCGAAGAGCGTCGCGATCTCCTCGGCGAGCGCGTCGTTCAGGTCGCCGAGCTCCTGCCGCGCCTCGAGCCGCCGGACGAGCTCGGCGGTCGCGGCCACGCCGACGTCGCCCTGGATCAGCGCCTCCTCGAGCCGCTCCCACGACCCCTCGTCGCTCGGGTCGAACGCCGCGACCGCGAGCTGCTCGGTGAGCGCGCGGCGCGAGCGCGACAGCGAGTCGCGCAGCCGGCCGATGAAGCCGCGCTGCGCCTCCTGGGTCTCGTACGGCCCCTCGGCGTCGCCGAGGAACTCCGTCCAGCTCCGGGCCATGGGCGCCAACGGTACTGGTCGCCTCGCCCGGTGAGGCATGGAACCTGCGCGGCCGGGTAGCACGCCGACGTAGCCCAATGTTCGTTCACAGGGGGTGTTTGTGGTGCGCACGTTCCTTCTCGTCGCCGCGATCGCGGCGACCTCGCTCCTCGGCTCCGCGTCGGCCGGCGCGGCCCGCACGAGCCTCAGCCTCTCCGTCTCCGGCTACAAGGTGCTCGCGGGCCACCCGCTCACGCTCTCGGGACGGCTCGGCAACCGCCTGCCGGGCCAGAGCATCTCGATCCTCGCCTGGCCGTACGGCCGGTCGGCCCCGGTCCACGTCGCAACCGTCACGACCGGCCCGGAGGGCAGCTGGAGCTTCGCCGCGAAGCCGATGGTCCAGACGACGTACGCGGCCCGCTGGCACGCGTCCACGACGAGCCCGAAGGTGACGGTCGGCGTCCGCCCGGCAATCACCGTCCGCGTGCTCGACAACGGCCACGTGTCGGTCGGCCTCGACGCCGGCCGCTCGCTCGCGGGAAGCACGCTGCAGCTCCAGCGGCTCACCGGCGCGACGTGGCAGACCGTCATGACGAAGAAGCTCAGCTCGGCGTCGATCGCCGTCTTCGCACCCGCGTTCCCGGCCTCGACGCTCCGCGCCGCGCTCAGCGTGAACCAGGCCGGTAAGGGCCTGCTCGGGTCGACGAGCCACGGGTTCGTGTACCGGCCCCGCTCGCTGACGCTCACGGCCTCGGCGTCGAAGGTGCTGTACGGGCACCCGCTGACCCTGTCGGGCCGGCTCGTGAACGGCCGCGCCGGCATGCCGGTCTCGATCCTCGCGCGGGGCTTCGGCACGTCGGCGCCCGCGACGATCGGGATCGTCACGACCGGCGCAGGGGGCACGTGGAGCTGGCGCGTCGGCCCCGCGATCCAGACGACGTACGCGGCCCGCGCGGCGGGGAAGACGAGCCCGAACGCGATCGTCGGCGTCAAGCCGCTCGTCACCGTGCGCGAGCTCGCGAACGGCCACGTCTGGACGAGCGTCCAGGCCGGCCGCTCGTTCGGCGGCCAGAAGGTCCAGCTCCAGCGCCAGGTCGCCGGCGGCGCCTGGCAGACCCTCGCGGAGAAGCGGCTCGGCTCCGCGTCGAGCGCCGTCTTCATGCTCCCGCTCCCGGGCTCGACGCTCCGGGTCGCGATGAGCGTGAACCAGGCCGGCAAGGGCTACCTCGGCAGCGCGAGCCACGCGCTCGTCTACCGGCCGGTCTGACGGAGACGCTCGGGGCCCGGTTCCTCGCTGCCGGGCCCCGAGCGTTTCGGGCATCGTCCCGGGATGCGCGTCCTCGCCTCCGTCACGCTCGCGGCCCTCGCAGCGCTCGCGGCCTCACACGCCTCGTCGCGGCCGCTCCCGGCGCCGGTGCGCGCGCAGGTCGTCTCGGCGAAGGAGTGGCACGCCGGCTGCCCGGTCGCGCTCTCCCGGCTCCGGCTGCTCAGCGTGCGGTACCTCGGCTTCGACGGGCGCGCGCACACCGGCCGGCTCGTCGTGAACGAGGCCGCGGTCGGGCCGCTGACGCAGGTCTTCGCGCGGCTGTACGCGATTCGGTTTCCGATCCGCCACATGGCGCTCTCGGACACGTACGGGTCGGCGAGCGGGCAGCCGGCCGACGGCGACGTCACGGCCTCGTTCGAGTGCCGCCAGGCCTCCGCGTCGCCGTGCGGCGGCCTCGCGAACACGACGACCGGCACCTGGTCGGAGCACGCCTACGGCGAGGCCGTCGACCTGAACCCGGTCGAGAACCCGTACGTCGGCTGCGGGATGACCCGCGACAGGACGGCGCTCTCGTACCTCGACCGCTCGCGCGTGCGACGCGGGATGGTCACCCCGGCCGTGGTCGAGGCGTTCCGCGCGGCGGGCTGGGGCTGGGGCGGCTCGTGGACCGGCTCGACGAAGGACTACATGCACTTCTCCGCCACCGGCCACTGACCGGCGGCTCGGCTCAGCGTCCGGCCCAGTCGCGCTTCGCCTCTTCCTCCATCCGCCCGAGGCGCGTGTAGTAGTCGGGGAACTCGTTCAGGTGCGCGCGGGCGATCCGCGCGGTCACGTGCGGGTCGTCGTCGGTCACGTTGGTCTCGGGATCGTGGAGCCCGTGCTCGAGCTCGACGTCCATGCCGGCGCGGAACTCCTCGACGTTGAACGGCGAACTCCCCCAGTCGATCCCGATCTCGGCGCCGAACCGCCGCGCCTCCTCCTTGGTGAACTGCTCGCGTTCGGCCATCTCGCAAGCCTACGCCTCGCCGCGATCAGGGAGGCGTGGCCGGCGCAGGCTCGGCCTCGACCTGGACGCCGGCGCGGAGCCCGAGCAGGGCGACGACCGTCGCCGCTGCCATCACGATCGCCATCGCGAGCAGGACGCTGCGCGTCGCGTGCGCGAAGTCGAGCCGGATGAAGTGCGGGATCGCGCGGCCCGAGCCGTTCCCCTGCGACTCCGAGATCGCGGCCGCCTGCGCCTTCGCGTCGACCCGCGAGACGCCGCGCGCGACGAGCGACGAGACCGTGTGCGAGCGCATCTCGTTCACGAGGATCGTCCCGAGCACGGCGATCCCGAGGCTCGCGGCGTAGTTGCGGACGGTCTGCGTGATCCCGGTCGCCTCGCCGTACGAGAGCCGCGAGGCGCGGTTGACCGCGTCGGTGCTCGACGGGCCGAGCATGAACCCCATCCCGGCGCCGGCGAGGACGATGAACCAGACCTGCGAGCCGAGGTCGAGGTCGGTCACCTTCCCGGCCCAGAGGTAGAACCCGACCGCGGCGAGCGCGCAGCCGAGCACGACGGGGCGCTTCGCGCCTCTCCGGTCGAGCATCCGGCCGCCGATCTGCGCCGCGACGACGAAGCCGAGGAAGAAGTAAAGGAGCACGAGGCTCGCGCCCGACGCCGACTTCCCGAGCGCGATCTGCGCGTACTCGCTCGCGAAGAAGAACGTCGGCAGGAAGGCGATCATCGCGATCCCGAGCACGACGTTCTGGACCGAGAACGGACGGATCCGGAAGATGCCGACCTGGATCAGCGGCGACTCCGTGCGCGACTCGACGACGCCGAACACGGCCAGGACGGCGAGGCCGCCGACGACGCACAGCCAGACACCCGGGCTGCTCCAGCCCCAGAGCGACGCCTGCTGGAAGCCGAAGATGCTGAGCCCGACGCCCGCGACGATCAGGGCGAGCCCGCGGTAGTCGATCCGCGCCGGCCGGTACTCGGTCGCCGGCCGCGCGACCGCGATCAGCGCGAGCGCGACGAGCGCGACCGGGATGTTCACCCAGAAGATCGCGCGCCACGTCCACTGCGTGAGGAAGCCGCCGAGGATCGGGCCGACCGAGGTGAGGCCGCCGGCGATCCCGAAGAAGACGGCGAGCGCCCGCCCGCGCTCCCGGAGCGGGAACGTCTGCACGACGATCGCGAGCGCGGCGGGGAACATCAGCGCGCCGCCCGCGCCCTGGAGCGCCCGGAAGCCGACGAGCCACGCCTCGGCGATGCTGCCGCTCGGGGTCAGCCCGCAGAGCGCCGAGGCGCCCGCGAACACGATCACGCCGATCACCACCATGCGCGTGTGCCCCCGCGTGTCGGCGAGGCGACCGCCGAACGCGAACAGCGCGGCGAGCGAGAGGAGGTACGCGTTGATCGCCCACTGCATGCCGGTCGAGCTCAGGCCGAGCTCGTGCTGGATGTTCGGCGCCGCGATCGAGACGATCGTCTGGTCGATGAACGTCATCGACACCGCGAAGATCATCGCGGCCAGGATCAGGTTCCTGGACCCCCCGCCCATCGGCGGCGGATTCAACCAGAGGCGCCCGCGCCCCACAACTTTGCGGCGAGCGCCGGCGTCGACCGTGTCCTCGTGAGCGTCGCGGGGTCGATCGCGAACGTCCCGGCCGACGACTCGCCCTCCCAGCTGACCTTGCGCGCGACGGTGGCGACGATCAGGCTCCGGGCTGTCCAGCCGAGCCCGAACAAGAAGGGCGGCGAGGTCGAGATCGCCGTCGCCGGGACCGTTCCGCCGCCCGCGACGAAGCGCGCGGGGCCGCCGTCGCTCGGCGCGACCGCGGCCCAGCCGGGCCCGCAGTTGGGCTGGAGGTAGAGCGAGGACCCAGCGCCCGTCAGGCGACGGGGACGCCGACGTCGGAAAGACGCCGGGCGCGAACGTCGCGAGGACGCGCTTCGAGCCGTCGCTCCCGTAGCGAAGAGGCTCGAGGGCTCGCGCTCAGCGACGGGGGAGCAGGCCACAATCGCGGCGCCGCGGCGCACGCCGGCGAGCACGCACCGCGGGCCGATCGTCGTGCACCGGCTGCTGACGAGGTCGAGCACCTGGTTCGGCGTCGAGCCGACGGAGTCGTTCGTCGCGACATAGCGCGTGCCGACCGCCGCGACGGACAGCCCGGACATGAGCTTCGCGCCGCCGCGCTCGACGACCGTCCAGGTGGTGACGCCGTCTCCGTGCCGGTCGACGATCACCCGCAACCTGGCGCCGCCGGCGAGCGGAGCCTCGAGCGGGCCGATCGCACGAAGCCGCCGGCCGGCGACGTCGAGCGTTCAGCCGCGGCCGGCCCGGTCGAAGAGCACCGTGAGCGCGGGATCGGCGCTCGCGAGCGTCCCGATCCCGACCGAGCGCGCGAGCGCGAGCCCGGTCAGCTTCTCGGGCGGGTCGACCGAGAACCCGGCCAGGCGGCCGAGCACCGTGCCGCCGGTCGTCTCGAGCAGCACGCCGGCGGGCTGCGCGACGACCAGTCCCTGCGACGGCAGCGCCGGCAGGCTCGCCGGATCGAGCGTCGGGGTCGAGGCGCTCGCTGCGTCCGCGACACCCGCGATCGCGGCCACGCTCAGAATCGCGAGCACCCCGAAGACGCGCCGGAACCGCACGGCCGCGTTCTCGCGCAGAGGCGGCGGCGACTCGGCGACGTCCCCTCGGAAGCCCGGCCGCCGCGCATCCGAGGGCGAGAGCCGACTCGTCGGACGGGCGGGCCCGCGCTTACGGGCCCGCCCGTCCCCCCGGCTCAGCAGTGGTAGTCGATCGTGAAGTTGACGGTGTCGGACGCGGTCGTGCCCTCGACCGTGCCGTGGACGACGACGGCAGGGTGGCCCGTGGTCGTGAAGTTCGCGCGTGACGTCGCCCGCCGCCGAGACCTGGCCTTCGAGCTGAAGCTCCTGGGTCACGGGCGTGGCGCCGCACCCTGCGTACGTGCCGGTGATCGAGGCGTCGGCGTGGGTGATGATCAGGCCGTTCGGGTGCACCACGAGCCGCTGGTGCTCGGTGACGGTGCCGGTGAACGCACCGACGTCCGCGCGTGTGTTCATCTGCTCGATGATCATGTTCGGGCCGGCCTGGCTGACCGCGAGGATCGTCGAGGACGTGAGGGTCGAAGTTCCGGTGCCGTGGAGCGGAGCAGAGGCGGCTACCGAGGTCGCGAAGAACGCCGCGGCGACGGCGCCGACCACTGCCACTGCGGCGAGCATCCGGCTCGTGGCCATCGTCTGCACTCCTTTCGTCGACTGGTCCGGCGGTACGTCGAGCGCGCCCGAGCCGCCGGGGAGGCGCAACCTACGCCGACGGCGCGCGGCCGTCAAGGAGGCCTCGGTCCGGCTACGCGGCGCGAGCGTGCAGCGACGCGGTACGCGGCGCGGTAGCCCTCGAGCGCCTCGGCGCTCGCGACCGGCGGCCACGCCGAGCGGCCGAAGACGTTCGCCGGCCACCGGTGGCGGCCGGCCTCGAAGTCGGTGAACCAGCCGCCGGCGTCGCGCTGGACGAGGAACAGCTCGACCGGGACGCCGTCGAGCTCGAACGCGCGCTTGTACCCGCGACGCTTGCCCTTCCACTCCTCTACCGGCGCGGCGGCGACGAACTCGTCGAGGCGGCGGAAGTCGGGCGCCGGGTAGAGCAGGTCGACGTCCGCGTGCTCGGCCGGCGGCCGGAGGCCGCGCAGCTCCTCGGCCCAGCCGCCGAAGAGCCACACCCGGAAGCCGCCCTCGGCGAGCAGGTCGGCGGCGCGCATCACGAGCCGGAGGTCGTTCACGCGGTCAGCGCCTCCTCGCGCGGCAGCCGCCGCGAGACGATCTGCGAGACGCCGTCGGGGCCCATCGTCACGCCGTAGAGCACGTCGGCCGCCTCCATCGTGTGCTTCTGGTGCGTGACGACGATGAACTGCGCGCGGCCCGCGTAGCGGCGGAGCAGCTCGGTGAAGCGGCCGATGTTCGCGTCGTCGAGGGCGGCCTCGACCTCGTCGAGGAGGTAGAACGGGCTCGGCCGCGCGAGGAAGAGGCTGAACAGGAACGCGAGCGCGCCGAGCGCCTTCTCGCCGCCCGAGAGGAGCGACAGCCGCGTGACGCGCTTGCCGGCGGGACGCAGCTCGACCTCGATCCCGGGCTCCCCGTCGTCGCCGTCGCCCTCGGGCTCGGTGAGCCGCAGCCGGCCCTCGCCGCCGGGGAAGAGCGCGGAGGCGACCTCGGCGAAGTGCCCTTCGACCGCGGCGAACGTCTCCGCGAAGCGCCGCTCGACCGTCTCGGCCAGCTCGCGGCGGAGCTGCTCGAGCTCGTCGAGGCTGCGCTCGAGGTCGGCGCGCTGGCGCGAGAGCTCCTCGAGGCGCTCCTTCTCGGCCTCGTACTCCTCCTTCGCGAGCGGGTTCACCTGGCCGAGCTGCTCGCGGCGCCGGCGCAGCCGGTCGAGCCGCTCGGCCAGCTCGTCGCGCTCGACCCCTTCGAGTACCACGTCGTCGCCGGCCCCGGTTTGCGCGGCCTCGAGCCGGCGGGCGGCCTCGTCGCGCTCGGCGTCGATGCGGGCGAGCTCGACGTCGGTCGCGCTCAGCCGTTCTGCGGCCTCCGCGACGGCGCGGCGCAGCTCGACCTCGTCGGCGCCGAGCCGGCGCAGCGCAGCTCCGAGCTCGGCGGCGCGCGGGACCGCGGCGTCCGCGCGGAGCGGCGCCTCGAAGCGGGCGACGTCGAGCGCGAGCGCCGCGGCGAGCCGGTCGACGGCCGCGAGCAGCCGGTTCGCGTCGATCGCGAGGACGGCGCGGCGCGTCCGCCGCGGCCGCGGTGCGGCGGTCGAGCTCGGCGACCTCGGCCTCGAGCCTGCGGCGGCGAGCCTCGAGCTCGAGCAGCAGCGCCTCGGCCGTCTCGCCGGAGAACCAGAGCTCGCCGCGCTGCGGATCCCAGCCGATCCCGTCCTCCGTCACCGCGGGCGTCGCGGACGCGAGCAGCTCGTCGCGCGGGACGACCGGCAGCACGAGCTCCCTCGGGTCGCGGTCGACGAGGACGACGAGCGAGCCGAGGCCGGTGTCGCGGGCCCGCTCGACGAGCGCGAGCGCGTGCGCCGCGTCGCCCGCGAGGAGCGCCGAGGCGCGGTGGCCGAGCGACGCGGCGGCAGCTCGCTCCATCCCCGGCGCGGCGTCGAGCGCCGAGAGCGCGAGCCGCTCGCCGCCCTCGGCGAGCGCCCGGGCGGCCGGCGGCAGGCCCTCGCGTTCCGCGAGCGCCTGCTCGAGCACCGCGAGCCGCTCGCGCGCGAGCTGCGCACGGTCGGCGAGATCGTCCCGCCGCCGCGCGCTCGCGCGAGGCGGGTCGGCGGCCCAGCGACGGAGCTCGGCGCCGAGCGTCTCGGCCGCCTCGCGCCGGATCGCGAGCCGCTCGCCGGCCGTGCGGAGCCGGTACAGCGCGGCGTTCGCGCCCTCGCTCGCGCCGGCCGCGCCGGCGAGCTCCTCCTCGACGCGCGTGCGCTCGGCGAGCAGCGCCTCGAGCTTCTTCTCGAGCTCCGGCCCGGACGGCGAGCGCGTTGGCGCGCCGGCCCTCGACCTCGGCTCGCCGGCCGCCGAGCCGGGCGAGGTCGAGCGACGCGATCGCCGCCTCGAGGCTCGCCGCCTCGCCCGCCAGCCGCTCCGCGCGCTCGGACGCGCTCGCCTGCAGCGCGAGCGGCCGCAGCCTCTTCCGTACCTCGGCCTCGAGGTCGCGCGCTCGCTCGACCTGTGTCGCGACGCGCGCGAGCTTCAGCTCCGCGCGGTGTCGGCGGAGCTTGAACCGGCCGAGGCCGGCCGCCTCCTCGACGAGCGAGCGCCGCTCCGCGGGCTTCGCCGCGAGCAGCGACTCGACGCTCCCCTGCGAGATCACCGAGCGCAGCCCGCCGCCGAGCCCGACGTCGGAGATCAGCTCGACGAGGTCGAGCCGGCGCACGGCCGCGCGGTTCACGAGGTACTGCCCCTCGCCGCCGCGGTGGAGCCGACGCGCGACGGACACCTCGGCGAACGGCAGCTCGGGCCACGCGCCGTCCTCGTTGTCGAAGATCAGCTCCACCTCGGCGAACTCGACCGCCTTCCGCCGCGCCGAGCCGGCGAAGAGCACGTCGTCGGGCTTCTCCGCCCGGAGCTCGTGCGGGCTGAGCGACCCGGTCGCCCAGAGGATCGCGTCGGAGACGTTCGACTTCCCGGACCCGTTCGGCCCGATCACGACCGCGACGCCGGGCTCGAGCCGGACCTCGACCGGGTCCGCGAACGACTTGAACCCGCGCAGCTTGATCGCCTTCAGGTGCACGCGAAGCGAGGCTATCGGGCGCGACGGATGCCGCCGTCCGCCTCAGCCCGACGGCTGGGCGTCCGGGACGGGCTCGCCGAGGTAGGCGAGCGCCTCCCGCGCCGCGAGCTGCTCCGCGTCTTTCTTCGAGCGGCCGCGGCCGACGCCGACCTGCTCGCCGTCGATCACCGCCGCGGCCGTGAACGTCCGCTCGTGCGGCGGGCCCTCGGCGTCGAGCAGCACGTACCCGACCGTCCGGCCGAGGCGCGCGAGCGTCTCCTGCAGCTCGGTCTTGTGGTCGACCTGGTTCGTGAGCGCGTGCTGGATCCGCCCCTCGAATGCGCCCACGACCGCGTCCTTGATCGGCTCGAAGCCGTGCTCGATGTAGAGCGCCGCGAGCGCCGCCTCGAGCACGGCGGCGAGGACGTTGCGGTTCCGCGAGAGGCGGTCGAGCTCCTCGCCCGGCAGCCCGCCGCCGCTCGACCGCAGCCGTTCGCCGAGCCCGAGCTCGCGGGAGACGACGGCGCAGGAGACGCGCGAGACGACGTGCGAGCGGATCTTCGCCATCCGCCCCTCGTTGAAGTCCGGGAAGCGGTCGTAGAGCGTCCGCGCGATCGCGAGCTCGAGCACCGAGTCGCCGAGGAACTCGAGCCGCTCGTACGACGCCGTCCGCGACACCGCCCAGCTCGAGTGCGTGAAGACCGCGGCCGTTCGTTCGGGCGGCAGCGCCGCGATCAGCTCTACGAGCGACTTATTGGTGCGAGGTGACGTAGTCGACTGCCTGCCCGACGGTGGTGATCTTCTGCGCGTCCTCGTCGGAGATCTTGATCCCGAACTGGTCCTCGAGCTCCATGATCAGCTCCACGAGATCGAGGGAGTCCGCGTCGAGATCCTCCTGGAACGACGCCTCCTCGTTGATCTCGCTCTCCTCGACGCCGAGCTGCTCGGTCAGGACTTCCTTGACCCGCTCGAAGACCTCTTCACGCGACGCTGCCATGGCACCTCATTGTCCGGGGGTTCGCAGAGCGCGCCGATCATACACAGGCGACACGAGACGTTCACACACCCTCGAGCGCGCGCGACGAGGGCGTGTCCGCGTCGCCCTTCGGGCGAACGGGCAGCTTCTCGGCGAGGCGCTCGACCACGCGGTGCTCCGCGCCGCGGGCCGCGAGGCGGATCGCGTTCGCGATCGCGCGGCGGCTCGAGTCGCCGTGCGCGATCACGGCGAGGCCGCGCAGCCCCAGCAGGTACGCGCCGCCGTAGGTGTCCGGATCGAGCCGGGCGCGGACGCGGCGCGCGGCCGGCCGGATCATGAGACCACCCAGCTTCCCGCGCGTCGTCGCCGTGATCTCCTCCCGCAGCACGTCGAACAGCTCGCGCATCGTGCCCTCGAGGAGCTTCAGGGTCATGTTCCCGGTGAAGCCGTCGGTGACGATCACGTCGGCGGCGCCGCGGACGATGTCGCGGCCCTCGGTGTTGCCGGCGAACTCGATCGCCGTCGAGTCCCGGAGGAGCGCGTGCGCGTCGAGGACGAGCTGGCTTCCCTTCTCCGGCTCCTCGCCGTTCGAGAGCAGGCGGACGACCGGGGCGCTCGACGCCGAGGATCTCCGCCGCGAAGATCGAGCCCATGATCCCGAACTGGAGCAGGTGCTCAGGGCGGTTGTCGGCGTTCGCGCCGGCGTCGATCAGCACGGTCGGGCCCATCCGCGCGGGGATCACGACCGCGATCGCGGGGCGCATGCACGCCCGGCAGCCGCCGCAGGTGGACGAGGCCGGCGGCGAGCATCGCGCCGGTGTTCCCGGCCGAGACGACCGCGTCGGCGCGCCCCTCGGCGACCGCCTGCACCGCGACGACGAGCGACGAGCGCGTCTTGCGGCGCACCGCGTCGGCCGGCTTCTCGGCCATGTCGATCGACTCCGGCGCCTCGACGAGCGGCAGCCCGCCGGTGTCGAGCCCGGCCGGGCCGTAGAGCGAGACGTCGATCCCGTCGGCGGCGGCCTCGAGCGCGCCGGCGACGATCTCCTCCGGGGCGCGGTCCCCTCCGAGCGCGTCGACCGCGACGCGGGCCACGCTACGGGACGTTCAGGCGGAGCGGCTCGATCTCGCGCCCGCGGTACGTCCCGCAGACCGGGCAGACCCGGTGGGGGCGCTTCGGCGAGTGGCACTGCGGGCAGATGTTCACCCGCGGCGCGGAGATGGAATGCTGCGCGCGGCGCTTGTCGCGGCGCGACTTCGACGTCTTCCTCTTGGGGACAGCCATGAGCGGCGGTCACTATAGCCGCCCGCGCGCGGCGTTCGTTCAGAGCTCGCCGCGGAGGCGCTCGAGCGCGGCCCAGCGCGAGTCGCCGGCTTCCGGCTCGTGCACGTGCGGCTCGTCGTTGAGGTTGCGGCCGCACTCGGCGCAGAGGCCGGCGCAGTCGGGCCGGCAGAGGATCTGATCCGGCAGCGCGAGCGCGACCGCGTCGCGGGCCCAGTCGGAGACCTCGAGCTGCCCGTCGACGAGGTACGGCGTCGTCAGCTCGTCGGTCTCGGGCACCGAGGCCTGGTACTCGCGCGCACGGATCGGCACGTCGAGCACGGCGTCGTCGAGGCAGCGGTGGCACGGCCCGTGGAGCCGGGTCGCGAACGCGAGCTCGAAGACCGTGCCGGTCGTCGCCTGCGTGATCGCGAGCTCGGCCGGGAGCTCCTCCGGCACCGGCACGTACCGCTGCCCGCCGAACTCGAACACGGGCAGCTCGATCTCGAGCTCGGTGCGGTACTCCTCCCCCGGCCGGAGCTTCAGCCGGCGCATGGCGAAGCTCGTCATGCCGGCCAGCGTAGCGCCCTCGTCCGGGCCCGAGATCGTCGGCTCAGCAGGCGATCAGTACGCCGAGCCGTCGTCGCCGACTTCGATCGGGCCGATCCCGGCGACGACCGTCTCCTGCGAGCGCTCGTGCAGCCGGTCCCGGCCGCGCCGGACCGCGGTGAGGAACTTGTCGAGGTTGTTCTCGAGCGTGGCGAGCATCCCGTCGGCCCAGTCCTCCATCTCGAGGCGCATCTCGCGGGCCTGCCGGCGGGCCTCGTCGATGATCTCCTGCGCCTGCCGCTCGGCGAGCTTGACGATCTCGGTCTGCGACGCCTCGCGCACGGCCTGCTCGCGCGCCTCCTGGAGGAGCCGGTCCTGCTCGCGCTTCGCCTCGGCGAGCATCTCCTGCCGCTCCTTGACGATCCAGCGGGCCTGCTTGATCTCCTCGGGGATCGTGGCGCGCATCTGGTCGAGGATGTCGTAGATCTCCTCGCGGTCGATCCGGACCTGGTCGGTCAGGGGGACGGCCTTCGCGTTGTGCACGAGGTCGTCGAGCTTGTCGATCAGTACGAGAACGTCCATCGCCGCTTGATGTTACTCCTGGTCGCTGACGGGCGTCCCGCCCCGGCCGTCCGGGAACATCTCCCGCAAACGGCGCGCGACGGCTTCGGGCACCAACTCCTCGACAGTTCCCCCGAAGGACGCGATCTCCTTCACGCCGCTCGACGAGACGAAGCTCACCTGCGGGCTCGCCATCACGTACACGGTCTCGATCTCGGGCGCGAGCGTGCGGTTGAGCTGGTTCATCTGGAACTCGTACTCGAAGTCGGAGATCACGCGGAGGCCCTTGACGATGACGCGCGCGTCCCAGCGCCGCGCGAAGTCGACGACGAGCTCGCGGAACGCGTCGACCTCGACGTTCTCGAGGCCGCGGACTGCCCCGCGGACGAACTCGAGGCGCTCCTCGAGCGGGAAGAGCGGCGTCTTGTGCAGCGGCGAGCCGATCACGCCGGCGACGACGCGGTCGAAGATCGCGGCCGCGCGCGAGAGCACGTCGATGTGGCCGTTCGTGACGGGGTCGTACGAGCCGGGACAGATCGCCGTGATCACCGCTCGAACAGCGTAAGCCGTGCCGAGCCGTAGCGCCGCGAGGTGCGGATCGCCAGGCCCTCGACGGCGGGCTCGTCGCGCGCCGCGCTCTCGTACACGAGCACCCCGTCCGGGGCCAGGACGCGGGCGAGGTGCGGGGCGAGCGCGGCGGCGCGCTCGAAGCCGTACGGCGGGTCGCAGAGCACGAGGTCGAACGTGCGGCGCTCGGCGGCGAGCGCGCGCAGCGCGTCCTGGCAGAGCACGGTTGCGTGCAGCCGCAGCTTCTCGAGGTTCGCGTCGATCGTCCGGCACGCGGCGCGCGAGGACTCGACGAAGACGCAGCTCGCCGCGCCGCGCGAGAGGGCCTCGAGCCCCATCGCGCCCGAGCCGGCGAACAGGTCGAGCACCGCCGCGTCGTCGACCGGGCCGATCAGGTTGAACGCGCTCTCGCGGACACGGTCGGCGGTCGGCCGCGTCTCGGTGCCCTTCGGCGCCTCGATCCGGTGCCCGCGCCGGCTGCCCGCGACGATCCTCACGGAGACAGTCTCAGCGAGGGAGCCGCGCCGTGACGGTCGTGCCGGCGCCGGGCGCCGAGTCGATCTCGAGGCCGCCGCCGATCGCCTCGAGCCGCTCGCGCTGCGAGAGGAGGCCGATGTGGGCCTCGGCGACGTGCCGCCGGTCGGCCGGGTCGAAGCCGGCGCCGTCGTCGCGGGTGACGAGCACGATCGACCCGTTCTCCTCCGCGAGGCGGAGCGTCACCTTCGACGCGTTCGCGTGACGCGCGGCGTTCGAGAGGAACTCCCGCGCCGCGCCGAGGAGCAGCACCTCGTGCGGGTGGCGCTTCCGGTAGCTGAGGTCGAGCTCGAGATCGAACCCGCCCTGCCGGCTCGCGCGCTGCCCGACCGCCCTCAGCGCCGCCTCGAGGCCGGCCTGGTCGAGGACGTGCGGGTGGAGCTCGAAGATCGCGCTGCGCAGGTCGGAGAGGAGGTCGGTCAGCGTCGCGTGCGCGCGGTCGAGCTCGACCCGCGGGCCGGACGCGGCCGCCTCCTCGAGGTCCTGCCGCGCGGCGAGCAGGTTCTGGATCGCGTGGTCGTGGAGGCTCTCGGCGAGCCGCCGCCGCTCGCGGTCCTCCGAGGTCATCACGTCCGCGAGCAGCGTCCGGCGGCTCGCCGCGAGCTCGACGAGACGGTTCGTCCGGTGCGTGAGCAGGCTCGAGAACAGCACCGCCGCGGCGCCGATCCACGCGAGGTAGCCGACCTGTACGGCGATGAACCCCCACGCGTCGAACGCGTCCCGCGACGGGTGCGTGACCGCCTGCGCGGCGTACGCGGCGACGACGCCGAGGCCGGCCGCCGCCGTCACGCGCGGGCCGAACCGGAACGCCACGGTCATCGGGATCACGAAGTACGCGAGCCGCGCGTCGGAGTACGCGCCGCCGGAGAGGAACGCGAGCAGCGTGATCGCCGCGACGTCGACCGCGGTGACGACGAGCGTGAGCCGCCGGCTCACCGGCCCGAGGTGCACCCGGACGAGCACCGCGATCGCGTACGCCGAGACGAGCACGGCCGCGACGTCGAACGCGGCGCGGTTCGGGTTCGGGTGCGGGAGCCGCTCAGCGGCGACGATCAGGCCGACGGCTGCGAGCCGGAGCCACGCGACGATCCGCTCCGCACGCTCGCTCGGGTTCGCGCTCCGGGTCGGCTCCGCCGCGGCCACGGCTACTCGATCAGCCGCCGGCGAATGCCCTCCGCGACGGCCGCGGCCCGGTCGGAGACGTGCAGCTTGTCGTAGATGTGCTGCACGTGGGTCTTCACCGTGGTCACGCCGAGGTACAGCTCGGACGCGATCTCGGGGAACGACTTGCCGTCGGCGATCAGCCGCAGGATCTCGCGCTCGCGGTCGGTGAGCACCGGCGCGTCGTTCGCCGCGCGGAGGCGGATCTCGCCGACGAGCCCGGCCGCGACCTCCGCCGAGAGCACCGACTCGCCGCGCGCAACGGCGAGCACCGCGTCGACGATCTGCTCCCGCTCGGCCTCCTTCGAGAGGAACCCGGCCGCGCCGGTCTGCAGGGCCTCGTAGACGAGCGTGCTCTCGTTGTGGGCCGAGAGGAGAAGCGCCCGCGTCGGCAGGCCGTCGCGTGTGATCGCGTGGATGACCGCGATCCCGTCGAGCCCCGGCAGCCGGTAGTCGAGGACGGCGACGTCCGGGAGCTGGGCGGCGATCTCGGCGAGCGCGTCGCGTCCGTTCTCGGGCTGCCCGACGACCTCGACCCGGCCGCTCGCCTCGAGCGCCCGGACGACGCCCTCGCGAAAGACCGGGTGGTCGTCCGCCACGAGGACGCGCACCCGCCGCTCCCGCGCGGGGACGTCTCGGATCGTGGTCACGCTCGTCATTGTTGCCCGGAAACACGCCGGTTCACCCCAGGATCGCGGCAGCGACCCCTGACCGGAGGACGATCGACCGGATGACCTGCGCATCCTCCGACCGCCGCGCGCGACGGGCCGCGCGATCCTGCGGCCGCCGGATGCCCGCCGCCGCGCGGGGCGCGTACACCTCCGGCATGAGCGAGCGGCCCGTGTCGATCGCATCCCGAAGATGGAGGTACTCATGCGTGCTCAACCCGGCGTTCGGAGCTTCGCAGCCGTGGCGGCCTTCGCGGCGGTCGTGCTCGTGGTGGCGGGATCGGCCCTTGCGGCGGCCCGTGTCACGCTGCCCACGATCTCGACCTTCAAGCCCACGTCGGTCAAGCCGGCGTCGAAGGTGACGATCTCCGGCAAGAACCTCAAGGGCGCAACCGCCGTCACGGTCGCCGGCATGAAGATGAAGTTCAAGGTCTCCTCGGCGACGAAGATCGTCGTCACGCTCTCCGCGAGCGCGAAGACCGGGGAGATCAAGGTGACCACGCCGCACGGGACGGCCGTGAGCACCCAGGAGCTCGACGTCACGTAGGACCCGGCTCGCGGACGCGAGCGGTGTTGCGGAGCCCGTCCCCATCGCCTGCCGAAGGGTCGGGGGCGGGCTCTCGCGACTGCCTCTCGCGATTACGGGGCGGAGCCGGCCGAGAGCCGGCGCGCCTCGTCGAGCCACGGGCCGTCCTCGCCGGAGAGCGTCCGGGCGAGCTCGCGCGCCCGGTCGAGGAGCTCGCGGTCGGCCCGCAGCCGCGTGAAGCGGAGGTCGCTGAGGCCCGACTGGCGCGTGCCGAGGAGCGCGCCCTCGCCGCGCAGCTCGAGGTCGCGCTCGGCGAGCTCGAACCCGTCGGTGGTGTCGACGAGCGCCTGCAGCCGCGCCTGCGCCGCGTCGGTCAGCTCCTCCTTCGGGCGCGAGACGAGCAGGCAGTACGACTGCTCGGCGCCCCGCCCGACCCGCCCGCGGAGCTGGTGGAGCTGCGCGAGCCCGAACCGGTCGGCCTCCTGGACGATCATGATCGTCGCGTTCGGGACGTCGACGCCGACCTCGATCACCGTCGTCGCGACGAGCACGTCGAGCTCGCGTGCGCGGAAGGCGCGCATCGTCTCGCGCCGCTCGGCCGGACGGAGCCGCCCGTGCACGAGGCCGACGCGGTAGCCCGCGAGCTCGGCGCGTTGCAGCCGCTCGGCCTCGGCCTCCGCGGCGCGCGCGAGCCGCGTCTCCGACTCCTCGACGAGCGGGCAGACGACGTAGGCCTGCCGCCCCGCGTCGAGGTGGACGCGCAGCCGCGCGTACGCCTCCGACGACCGCTCCGCCCCGACCCACGCCGTCACGATCGGCTTCCGGCTCGCCGGCGGCCGCGCGAGCTCGGAGACCGCGAGGTCGCCGTACACCGTCAGCGCCAGCGTCCGCGGGATCGGCGTCGCCGTCATGTGGAGGACATGCGGCGATCGCCGCTCGCTGAGCGCGCGCCGCTGCTCGACCCCGAAGCGGTGCTGCTCGTCGACGACCGCGACCGCGAGGTCGGCGAACTCGACCTCGGCCTGGATCAGCGCGTGCGTGCCGACCGCGATCGCGGCTTCGCCGCTCGCGATCGCGGCGCGCGCCGCCTCCGAGCCCGCCGTGCCGGTGAGCAGCACGGTCGCGACGCCGAGCTCGGCGCAGAGGCCCTCGATCGTGAGGAAGTGCTGCTCGGCGAGCGTCTCGGTCGGCACCATCAGCGCGCCTTGCCGGCCGGCCTCGACCGCGCGGAGCAGCGCGTACAGCGCGACGACCGTCTTGCCCGAGCCGACGTCGCCCTGCAGCAGCCGCTGCATCGGCTCCGCGCGCGCGAGGTCGCGGTCGAGGTCGCCGATCGCCGTCTCCTGGTCCCCGGTCAGCGCGAACGGGAGCGCCGCGCGGTAGCGGGCGACGAGCTCGCCGGGCTCGCCGAGCGGCGTCGCGACCGCGTCCTCGTCGCGCGCGGCCGCCACCGCGAGCTGGAGCGTGACGAGCTCCTCGAGCGCGAGCCGCCGCCGGGCCTCCTCCGCCTCGTCGAGGTCGGCCGGGAAGTGCAGCGCCGCGAGCGCGTCCCGCTTCAGCGGCAGCTCGAGCTCGGCCGGGAGCGGGTCGACCACGTCCCGCGCGTGCTCCTCGAGCGCGGCGCGCACGAGTTCCCGCAGCCGGGTCGAGGGCACCTGCTCGCTCGCCGGGTACACCGGCGCGAAGTCCGCCGTCGCCCGCGCCTCGCCGAGGTCGTACGAGCGGACGTCGAAGCCGTAGCGGCCGAGCCGCCCGCGCAGCCGCACGTGCGTCCCCGGCTGGAGCTTCTCGGCGAGCCACGGCTGGTTGAACCACGTCGCCGAGATCGAGCCGCCGGCGTCGGCGACCCGCGCGGTGAGGATCGTCCGGCGCCCGCGCCCCGACGGCCGCCGGACGCGCACGTCCCGGACGACGCCCGCGATCACGACCTCCTCGTCGCCGAAGAGCTGCGAGATCGGCACCTCGTCGGCCGGCTGCTCGTACCGGCGCGGCCGGTGGAGGAGCACGTCGCCGACGGTCGCGAGGCCGAGCGCCCGCAGCCGCTTCGCGAGCGCGGCGCCGACCGCCGGCAGCGTCTCGACCGGGAGCGCGAGCCGCTCCGGGCGCGCCCACCCGCGCGGTCGCGGCCGGTCCGCCTGGGAGCCGGCGGCCGTGAATCCGGTACGCGGCCGGGTCATCGTCGCCACCGGGCCGGGAGCATCGGACCCGGTCCAGGACGTCATCGGTGCGTCAGTCGTCCTCGAACCAGAAGAACCCGACCGTACCCGGGCCGGCGTGCGTGCCGACGACGGCGCCGAGCGTCGTCGCCACGTCGACCGTCGCCTGCGGGCGGGCCTCCGCCACGAGCCGGCGCACCGCCTCGAGCCGCTCGGGCGCCGCGGCGTGCGCGATCCCGACGTGCAGGCCCGGCGCGTCGGTCGAGCCGGCCTCGAAGATCGAGCGGAACGCGTCGAGCGCGCGCTGCTGACCGCGCACGCGCTTCAGCGGCACGACCTCGCCGTCCTCGATCGTGAGGATCGGCTTCACGTCGAGCAGCGACCCGGCGAGCGCCGCGGCGCGGCCGATGCGACCGCCCTTCGCGAGGTACTCGAGCGTGTCGACCGTGAACAGCAGGCCGTGCCGGTCGCGGTACCGGGCCACGAGCTCGTCGACCTCCTCGTCGGTGGTGCCGCGCTCGAGCCGCCGCTGCACGGCGAGCGCGAGCATCGCGATCGCGGCCGAGACGGTGCGCGTGTCGATCACGCGGACGCTCTCGCCGCCGAGCGTCAGCGCCGCCGCCTCGGCGCTCGCCAACGTGCCGGAGAGCGTGCCCGAGAGCTGGAGCGAGAGGATCCGCTCGTACCGCGGCGCGAGCTCCTCGTACACGGCGAGGAAGTCGCCCGGCGTCGGCTGCGAGGTGGTCGGCGGCTCGGGCGCGGCGCGGAGCCGGTCGTAGAACTCGTCGGGCCCGAGCTCGACGTAGTCGGCGAAGCTCTCGGTCCCGAAGCGGACGTACAGCGGCACGATCCGCCAGTTCGGGAACCGCCCGGGGCCCTCCGGGAAGTCGGCGGTCGAGTCGAGCACGACCGCGGTGTTCTCCGCCGTGAGCCTCACACGCGGGGGCCGTGCGCGGCCGCGTCGCTGATCGCGGCGAAGATCTCGTCGAGGTCGTCGTCCTTCATCACGCACGCGAACGCGCCGGCCGCGAGGATCTCGTCCCGCTCGTTCCGCGAGACCGAGGCCGTGAGGCAGACGACCTGCGAGCCCGGCGACGCGGCGAGCACCGCGGTCGTCGTCTGCGCGCCGTTGAGCCCCGGCATCCGGTAATCCATCAGCACGACGTCGGGGCGCAACCGCGCGCACACGTCGACGGCCTCCTTGCCGGTCGCGACGGAGGCGACGATCTCGATCCCGGGGCGCAGCCCGAGCAGAAGCTCCAGCGTCTCCCGGAAGACCTGGCTGTCCTCGACGAGGGCGACGCGGACGCTGCTCATTCGACCAACTACAACACATCACTCGGCGGAGAGCAGCAGCGGATAGTTGGGCTGGCCGCCGTCGTGGACCTCGAGCTCGAGCCCGGGGTGCCGGGCCCGCACCTCCGCGAGCAGGCCGTCGAACGCGGGCGGCGGCTCCTCGCCCGTGAGCAGCGTGAGGAAGACGCGCGGCTCGGCGAGCAGCCGCTCGAGCACGGCGCGGGCGACGGCGTCGAACGAGTCGGCGGCGGCGACGGGAAGGCCGTCCGCGAGCCCGAGCCAGAAACCCTTCCGGATCGAGAGGCCGTTCGCGTCGACGTCGCGCGAGGCGACCGTGACCGCGCCGGTGACGACGGGCTCGAGCGCGGACTCCATCGCGCGGACGTTCTCGTCGAGCGTGCGGGCCGGGTCGAACGCGACCATCGCCGCGAGCCCGGCCTGCACCGACACGGTCGGAAGGACGCGGACGGGCTTCGTCGCGGACGCGGCCGCGTGCTCGGCGGCGAGCAGCACGTTCGCGTCGTTCGGGAGCAGCACCGCCGCCTCGGCGCCGCCGGCCTCGATCGCGGCGAGCAGGTCGGCCGTGGACGGGTTCATCGTCCGGCCGCCGTCGACGACGCGCGCGCCGAGGCTCTCGAGCAGCCGCCCGTTGCCGGCGCCCGCCGCCACGGCGACCGCGTCGCACGCCGTGCGCTCGGTGGGCGGCTCCGCGAGCCGGCGCTCGCGCTCCTCGGTCTGCGCGTGCATGTTCGCGATCTCGACGCCCGAGATCGACCCGTGCGCGACGCCCGCCGAGAGCGCGCGGCCGGGATCGTCGGTGTGGACGTGCGCCTTCACCGCCGTGCGGCCGCCGACGACGAGCAGCGAGTCGCCGAGCGGCTCGAGCTCGCTCTCGATCGCGCCGCGTGTCGAGCGCGTCGCCCTCGACCACGAACACGGTGCAGTAGCGGAACCGCGAGAGCTCGCGGTGGATCGCCTCGTCGGTCAGCGCCGCGAAGCCGTCGTGCGCGGCCGGCGGCGGCAGCGGCTCGCCGGCGACGACGGCCGCGATCCCGCGGACGAGCTCGACGACGCCGGCCGCGCCCGCGTCGACGACCCCCGCGTCGCGGAGCGCCGGCAGCATCGCGGTCGTCCGCGCGACGCAGTCGTCGCCCGCGCGCCACGATCGAGCCGAGGTCGCCGCCGCGCTCGGCCTCCTCGGCGAGCTCGCGCAGCGCGGTCAGCATCGTCCCCTCGACGGGCGCGCGGACGGCGGCGTACGCCGCGTCGCTCGCGCCGCGGAACGCGCGCGCGAGGTCGCCGGAGTCGCGGAGGCTCTCGGCCGCGCCGCGCACCGCCTGCGAGAGGATCACGCCCGAGTTCCCGCGCGCTCCCATCAGCGAGGCGTGCGTCACCTCGGCCGCGAGCGCCGCCCGGTCGTCGGCCTGCGAGCGCTCGAGCGCCTCGACGACCGCGCGCACGGTGAGGACGAGGTTGGTCCCGGTGTCCCCGTCCGCGACCGGGAAGACGTTCAGGTCGTCGATCCGCCGCCGGCTCGCCTCGAGCGCGCCGAGCGCGCCGCGCGCCAGCTCGAGAACGCGTTCTCTCACCCGCCGAGCTTAGTAGGCGGACGGGCCGGAGCTCAGACGGCCTTCTGCACCTTGCCGCCCTTGAGGCAGCGGGTGCAGACGTACGCGCGCTTCTGGACGCCGTTCACGAGCATGCGGACGCGCTGGAGGTTCGGGTTGAAGCGTCGCTTCGTCGCCACCATCGAGTGCGAGCGGTGGTTCCCGAACGCCGGCTTCTTGCCACAGACTGAGCAGACCTTCGACATCGGCCGGCCAGTCTAGCCGCTCTGGGCGCTGACTCGCAGCTGGGCGAACACGTCGGCCATCTCGAGCGCGCTCCGCACCGCGTCGGCCGCGCGCTCGATCCGGGCCTCGCCCTGCTCGACGTTCTCGACCGTGAGCACGCCGAAGGAGACGGGGATCCCGGTCTCGATCGCCGCGAGCTGGAGGCCGGACGCGGCCTCGGAGGCGATGTACTCGAAGTGCGGCGTCTCGCCGCGGACGATCGCGCCGAGCGCGACCACGCATGCGTAGCGGCGCGTCTTCGCGAGCGCCATCGCCGCGAGCGGCAGCTCGAACGCGCCGGGAACGGGCATGATCGTGATCCCGTCCGGCTCCACGCCCGCGTCCGTGAGCGCCTCGAGCGCGCGGGCGAGCATCCGGTTCGTCAGCCCGCCGTTGAACCGCGAGACGACGATCGCGACCGTGCGGCGGCGGCCCATCGGCGTCCCCTCGAAGACCGTGTAGCCGTCGGGGACGTCGATCTCCCCGCTCACGTGCTCGACGCTCCAGCTCTCGTCGGGGAAATCCTCGATCACGGTCGCCGACTGGGCCTCGGGCCAGCCCTCGAACGGATCCTCCGCGGACGGCTCGTCGGCCGGCGGCGGCGGAGGCTCGATCACCGTCTCGTCGAGCCGCGGCTGCTCGGGCTCGGGCTCGGCCTCGACCTCCGACTCCGGTTCGGACTCGGGCTCGACCTCGGCGGCGGGCTCCGACTCCTCGGCCGGCTCGGGCTCGACGATCGCGGCGGCCTCGGCGCTCTCGCCCGTGTCCTCGTCGTCGGCCGGCGCGCCGATCGGTCGCTGCTCGTACTCGCTCACTCGCCCTCCGCTCGGTAGTCGAGGTCCCTCAGGTCCTGGTGGTGCAGGCGGTGCCCGAGCTTATCCCGCTTCGCGTCGAGGTAGCGGCGGTTCTCGTCGTTCGGCGCGATCTCGATCGGCACCTGCTCGACGACGGTGAGGCCGAAGCCGTCGATGCCGGTGAGCTTCTTCGGGTTGTTCGTGAGGATGCGGATCGTCGTGAGCCCGAGGTCGGCGAGGATCTGGTTGCCGATCCCGTACTCGCGCGCGTCGGCCGGGAAGCCGAGCTCGGCGTTGGCCTCGACGGTGTCGAAGCCCTGCTCCTGGAGCTCGTAGGCGCGGAGCTTGTTCAGGAGGCCGATCCCGCGGCCCTCCTGCGCCATGTAGAGGAGGACGCCGCGCCCCTCGCGCGCGATCTGCGCGAGCGCCTGCTCGAGCTGCTCGCCGCAGTCGCAGCGCAGCGAGTGGAAGACGTCGCCGGTCAGGCACTCGGAGTGGACGCGGACGAGCACGTTCTCCGCGCCGTCCACGTCGCCCGCGACGAGCGCGAGGTGCGTCTTGCCGGTCAGCGACTCGCGGAACGCGACCGCGGTGAACTCGCCGTACTCGGTCGGCAGCCGGACGGCCGCGCCGCGCTCGACGAGCTTCTCGTGCCGGCGCCGGTACTCGACGAGGTCGGCGACCGTGACCATCCGCAGGCCGTGCCGCTCGCAGTACGGCACGAGGTCGGGGACGCGGGCCATCGTGCCGTCCTCGTTCATGATCTCGCAGACGACGCCGGACGGGTTGAGGCCGGCGAGCCGCGCGAGGTCGACCGCCGCCTCGGTCTGCCCGATCCGCTCGAGCACGCCGCCGGGCCGCGCGCGGAGCGGGAAGACGTGGCCGGGCTGGACGAGGTCGTCGGGGACGGTGTCCGGCGCGATCGCGACCTGGATCGTGTGGCTGCGGTCGGCGGCCGAGATGCCGGTCGTCACGCCCTCGCGCGCCTCGATCGAGACGGTGAAGTCGGTGCCGAGCGGCGCCTCGTTCCGGTCGGTCATCGGCCGCAGCGCCGAGCGCCCGCGCCCGGTCGGTCGTGAGGCAGAGGCAGATCAGCCCGCGCCCGTGCGTCGCCATGAAGTTGATCGCCTCCGGCGTCGCGAACTGGGCGGCGATCACGAGGTCGCCCTCGTTCTCGCGATCCGGGTCGTCGACGACGACGACGAAGCGCCCCTCGCGGATGTCCTCGATCGCGTCCTCGATCGCGGCGAACGGCGTCGTCACGGCCATTCGTGAAGGCTACCGCCGGGTTTCGAGCAGCAGTCGCTCGACGTACTTCGCGAGCACGTCGGTCTCGAGGTTGACGGGGTCGCCGGGCGCGAGCTCGCCGAGCGTGGTCGCCTCGAGCGTGTGCGGGATCAGCGCGACGGCGAACCCGCGCCCGTCGATGCCGGCGACGGTGAGGCTCGTCCCGTCGACCGTGACCGAGCCCTTCTCGACGAGGTAGCGGAGCAGGTCGGCGGGGCGTCGAACCAGACGCGCCGCCCGTCACCCTCAGGCTCGGCGGAGCGAACGGCGCCGACGCCGTCGACGTGCCCCTGGACGTAGTGCCCGCCGAGCGGCTCGCCGGCGCGAAGCGCGGGCTCGACGTTGACGCGCGAGCCCGGCGCGAGCCGCCCGAGCGAGGTGCGCGCGAGCGTCTCCGGCACCGCGTCGAAGGAGACGCGCCCGCCGTCGAGGGCGACCGCGGTCAGGCAGCACCCGCCGACGGAGACCGAGTCGCCGATGGCGAGCAGCGGGGCGGTCGCGGGCGCGTCGATCTCGAGCCGCACGCCGTCGGCGTCGCCGTCGATCGAGGCCACGCGGCCGACCTCCCGCACGAGTCCCGTGAACACGAGCGCAGGCTAGCGCCACCCCCACGGTCCGCGCCCCTCCCACCCGGGGAAAGACCACCCAGACCAAACCTAGCCCGATCGAGGCCCGGCGAATGTGCCAATTGCGTGACTTTTCGTCCACACCCGCCGGCCCCGGAGACGCGGCCGTCGGGGACGCGGGAGAGCCGGAGGTGCCGGCACCTCCGTCACGGACGGAACGCCGAGCCGACCGGCGACTCGACGAATCAGCGCGCGAGCGGAAGCCCGACGAACCGGAAGATGGCGGTCCGCGGAGGGAACACGGTTTCCTCGGCGTTACTCGCCGTAGGCGAGCGCCTCGAGCGTCTCGCGCACGACCATCTCGAGGTCGCCGCGCTCGCCCGGGAGCGCGTTCCGGAGCTCGACGACGAGCTCGTCGACGGCCGCGCGCGGGGCGGGCGCGAGCTCCGCCGTGCCGATCTCCTCGATCCGCTTGCGCAGCTCGTCGTTTCCGACCGTCCCCATCAGCCACTGCGAGAGCAGCGTGACGATCTGGTCGTCGGTGCGCTGGATGTCAGGGCTCGTGGACATAGGCCTCGAGAAGGACGTCGTCCCCCACCGCCCGCGCGGAGAGGTGGGACAGGCGCCGAGGGGATGCTAGCCGGGCTGCGAGCAAGCCGGGCCCGGTGCCGGCGAGGGTCGGGGCGACGAACACGAGCAGCTTGTCGACCAGGTCGGCCTCGAGGAACGCCGCCGCGAGGGTCGGGCCTCCCTCGAGCAGCAGCGACTGCACGCCTTCGGCGGCCAGCGCTCGGAGCTCGTCGTCCAGCGGCCCGGAGCGAAGCTCGAGGTCGACCCCGTCGGGCAGCGGCCCGCGGCCGAACGCGAGGCGGCGCGGCTGGCCGCGCGGCGTCGGCACGTCGCGCGCGTCGAGCCGAGGCCGGTCGGCGCGGACCGTCCCCATCCCGACGGCGACCGCGTCCGAGCGCGCGCGCAGCTCGTGGACGAAGCGCCGCGCCTCCTCGCCGGACACCCACCGCTCGCCCGGCACGGTCACGCGCCCGTCGAGCGTCACGGCGACCTTGTACGTGACGAACGGCCGCCCGGTCGCGACCCAGACCCGCCAGGCCTCGTTCTGCGCCCGCGCCTCGAGCGAGTCGATGAGCTCGACGTCCACGCCCGCCGCCTCGAGCCGCTCGAGCCCGCCGGCCGCCTCCGGCGTTCGGGTCGCGCCACCCGGCGACGACGCGCGCCACGCCCTCGGCGACGATCCGCTCCGTGCACGGCGGCTGCGACCCCCAGTGCGCGCACGGCTCCATCGTCGTGAACAGCGTCGCGCCGCGCGCGAGCCCGCCCGCCGCGTCGAGCGCGACGATCTCGCCGTGCCGCCCGCCCGGCTCGGTCACGCCCTCGCCGACCGTCTCGCCGTCCCGGGCGACGACCGCGCCGACCGTCGGCTTCGGGTACGCGCGACCGTCGGCGGCGGCCGCGAGCTGGAGCGCACGCGCGAGGCTCATGCGCCGATCGTAGGTTTTCGCAGACGCGCGATGAAGAAGCCGGAGGTGCCGTGCCGGTGCGGTGTCGTGAGCAGGAACTCCGGGCGCCGCGGGTGCGCGAACTGCGGCCACTCGTCGCCGAGCGGCTCGACCTCGAGCCCCGACGCGTCCGCGATCGCCTCGTTCTCGTCGACGTTGAGCGTGCAGACCGCGTACACGATCGTCCCGCCGGGCCTCGTGCGCTCGGCCGCCGCGCGCAGGAGCTCGAGCTGGAGCTCGGGCAGCGGATGCGAGCGCCAGCGGAGGTCGGGGCGGCGGCCGAGCACGCCGAGCCCGGAGCACGGCGCGTCGACGAGCGCCCGGTCGAAGCCGTCCTCGGCGAGCTCGCGGACGTCGGCGTTCACGACGCGGACGTTCTCCGCGCCGAGCCGGCGCACGTTCTCCTCGAGCTCGCGCGCCCGCCCCGCGTGAACCTCGACCGCGGTGACCGAGCCGCGGAGCATCGTCGCCTTCCCGCCGGGCGCGGCGCACGCGTCGAGGATCCGCTCGCCGTCGCGCGCGCCGACGACGAGCGCCGCGAGCTGGGAGGCGCGGCTCTGCGGCCAGATCCGCCCGGCCGCGAGCTCGGCCGGGTCG
This sequence comes from uncultured Actinomycetes bacterium, assembly GCA_963729135.1. Taxonomy (GTDB): domain Bacteria; phylum Actinomycetota; class Thermoleophilia; order Gaiellales; family Gaiellaceae; genus PALSA-600. The sequence continues at coordinate 205,017 of CAVSMT010000014.1, read as the reverse complement.
ACGCGATCGACGCGATAGGCGCCCGGCACGTCGGTCGGCTCGCCCACGGGCTCGGCCGACCGGACGACGAGCTCGCCCGGCTCGTTCTGCGCCACGGCGAGCGCGACCGCCTCGTCGAAGCCGAGGTCGCGCTCCCACACCTCGAAGATCCAGTCCGGGTACGAGTGCTTCAGCGGCCCGTCCGGAAGCGACTCGACGAGCTGCCGGAAGCCCTCGGCGAGCCGCCTCGCGACGGCGTTCACGAACCCGGTCGCACGCTCGAGCCCGGCGCTGCGGACGAGCTCGACCGCGTCGTCGGCGACCGCGTGCGCCGGCGCCTCGCTCCAGCCGAGCTCGTACCCGGCGATGCGGAGCGCGGCGAGCGCGGCCGGGTCGAGCTTCGCGGCGGGCCGCCGGCCGAGCACGTCGATGCCGTGGTCGATCGTCCGGCGGCGCTGGACGGTGCCGTACGCGATCCGCTGGGCGAGCGCGCGGTCGCGCTGGTCGAGCCCCGCTGCCGCCGCGGTGAGCGCGCGGTCGGCGTACGCACCGCCCTCGAAGACGCGCCGCACGACCGTGAAGGCGGCGCGCCGCGCCGGCGCGATCACCGCAGCCCGCGGCGGAACTCGTCGTAGCCCATCCGGCGCTTCCCCTCGGGCTGCACCTCGACCGGGACGAACGCGTCGCCGTCGAGCCGGGCGCGCCACACGGTCACGCGTCGGCCGTCGAGCGTCGTCCACGCGCCGATGTGCGGCGAGAGCGCACGGACGCGGCGCCACGCGTCGACCGGGTCGGAGAGGTCGAGCTCGCGGTCGGCGGGCCCGATCTTCTCGGCGTACGTCGCGCCGTCGTCCGGCTGCGGCTCGAACGACGGGGCGGCGAGCACCCGGTCGAGCAGCGTCGCGGCGAGCTCCGCCGCGCGCGCGAAGACCGCCCCGGCATCGTCGTCCGGGCCGAGCGGGAAGGCCTCCTGCGCCGCGATCGGCCCGGCGTCCAGCGCCTCGACCGTCTCGTGGATCGTCACGCCCGTCTCCTCGTCGCCGGCGAGGATCGCGCGCTCGACCGGCGCCGCGCCGCGCCAGCGCGGCAGCAGCGACGGGTGGACGTTCAGCCAGAGCGACCGCTCGAGCAGCGCCGGCGGGATCAGCAGGCCGTACGCGCACACGACGATCGCGTCGACCGGCTCGTCCGGGAGCTCGGGCCGCGCCGGCTGGTGAACGGCGATCCCGAGGCGCTCGGCCGTCTCCTTCGCCGGCGGCGGCGCGAGCCGACGCCCGCGGCCGCGCGGCGCGTCGGGGCGCGTGAGCAGGAACGGGATCTCGTGCCGGCCCGCGAGGCGCTCGAGCACGTCGGCGCCGAACGGAGCCGTCGCGGCGACGGCGACGCGCATCGGCGCCTACCGGAGGACGGGCTGCGGCCGCAGGATCCCGAGCGCGCGGCGGCGGTTCTCGTCGTCGGTGCGGTCGATGATCAGCACGCCGTCGAGGTGGTCCGACTCGTGCTGGGCGACCCGCGCGCCCATCCCCTCGAGCTCGAAGCTGACGTCGCCCCCGTCGAGGCTCTGACCGACGAGCGTCACGCGGGTCGAGCGCGGGACGGGCACGCGCACGCCCTGGAGCGAGAGGCAGCCCTCCTCCTGCGTCTCGGTCTCGTCGCCCGGGTCGACGAGCCGCGGGTTGACGACGGCGCGGGCGCCCTCGTCGTCGGGCCGGAAGACGAAGATGCGGCGGAGCACGCCGACCTGCGTGGCGGCGAGCCCGATCCCCTGGGCCTCGTCCATCAGCCGCTCCATCCGCTCGGCGAGGGCGTGCAGGTCCTCGTCGAACTCCGTCACCTCGTTGGCCCGGAGGCGGAGCGCGACGTCCGGGTACTGCCGGATCTGCGCGAGCGCGTGGCGCCGGCGCGCCTCCTCGGTGGGGTCGCGCGACTCCTCGTCGTCGTGCTCGTGCTCGTCGTCGTGATCGTGATCGTGATCGTGATCGTGGTCGTGTTCGTGCGTCATCGGCGCGGAGAGTCTATTGGCGGGAACCGCTCGAGGATCCACGCCGCGTCGAGCGGCTCGCGGCGGTACGGCCGCCCGCCGACCTTGACGAAGTCGCGCGAGCGCGGGTCCATCGCGAGGCGCGCCTCGATCGGATACCAGCGGTTGTGCTTCTCGATCAGCTCGTTCACCTCGCCGAAGTCCCAGCGCCCGGCGACGCGCCGCCACGTCGCGGGGTCGTCGCGGAGCGCGTCGTGGGCGACCGCGAGCCGCGCGAGGTGCTCGTCCGTCTCCTGCTCGATCTGGCGCAGCCGCCGCATGTACGGGAGCGGCCCGCCGAGCGAGGCGAGGTACGTGTCCGGCTCGGCGTGGAAGTTCCGCAGCCGCCGCCGGATCGGCCTGCCGACGAGCCCGTTCAGCTCGCGGTCGGCCTCGAGCTGCGCGCGCTCGGCCATCAGGTCCGGCGTCACGTCGCGGATGCCCCACTCCCCGAGGATCTCCTCTGCACGCGGGCGCTTCACGGCGGACATTTTGCCGCAGGCGCATGGGTACACATGGGCCGGCCCATGTGTACCCAGCCACAACCGTCGTTTTCAGCCACGGTCAGAGGCTCTGCGGATCCACGTCGACGACGGCCGTCAGCCCCCCGCGCCGCATCGCGGGCGCCGCCGCCGAGAGCAGGCGCGCGGCGCGGGTCGCGAGCGCGCGCGGCCGGTCGGTCTTCGCCACGAGCTGGGCGCGGTGGCGGCCGCGGATCCTGAGGAGCGGCGCCGGGCCCAGCAGTTCCGCGCCGGGAAGCCCCGCACGGAGCTCCTCGAGCAGCCGCAGCGTCGGGGCGAGCTCGGGGCCCGAGACCACGATCGAGACGAGATGGCTGTACGGCGGATATCCGAGGGCGCGCCTTCGCTCGAGCTCGCCGTCGAGGAAGCCCGCGACGTCGTGCCGGGCGGCGTACGTGATCGGCCGCGCGTCGGGCTCGAACGTCTGGACGAGGACGCGGCCCGGGGCGTCCCGGCCGCTCCGGCCGGCGAGCTGCGTGACGAGCTCGAACGTCCGCTCCTCCGCGCGGAAGTCGGGCATCCCGAGCGCCGTGTCCGCGTCGATCACCGCGGCGAGCTCGACGCCGGTGAAGTGGTGGCCCTTCGCGACCATCTGCGTCCCGAGCAGGATCGCCCGGTCCGCGGCCGCGAAGCGGCGGAGCGCGGCCGTGAGCTCCTCCGGCTTCGCCGCCGTGTCTCCGTCCAGCCGCACGAGCTCGAGCTCCGGGAAGTCGCGGGCGAGCTCGCGCTCGAGCCGCTGCGTCCCCGCGCCGAGCCGCGCGAGCTCGGCCGACCCGCACGCCGGGCACGTCTCCGGCGACGGCTCGGCGTGCCCGCAGTGGTGGCAGCGGAGCGCGCCGTCGCTGTGAAGGACGAGCGCGACGTCGCAGTTCGGGCAGCGGATCGTCCCGCCGCACGCGCGGCAGTGGAGCGCGGGCGCGACGCCGCGCCGATTCAGGAGCAGGATCGCCTTCCCGCCGCGGTCGACCAGCCGGCGGAGCTCGTCGAGAAGCGGCGCCGAGAGCGGGTAGCCGGCCTCGCGCCGGAGGTCGACGACGCGCACCGGCGGCAGCTTCCCGGTGACGCGCCCGCCGAGCTCGAGCCGCTCGAGCCGCGCCCAGCTCTCCGGCCGCGGCGTCGCGGAGCCGAAGACCGCGACCGCGCCCTCGAGCGCGGCGCGCTTCGCCGCGACCGTGCGGGCGTCGTAGCGCGGGTCCGAGTCCTGCTTGTACGAGCGGTCGTGCTCCTCGTCCACGACGATCAGGCCGAGCCCGCGCACGGGCGCGAAGACCGCCGAGCGCGCGCCGACGACGATCCGCGCCTCGCCGCTCTCGATCCGCGCGCGCTCGTCGCGGCGCTCCGCGACCGTGAGCCCCGAGTGGAGCACCGCGACGCGGGCGCCGAAGCGCTCGTGCACCCGGCCGACCGTCTGCGGCGCGAGCGCGATCTCCGGCACGAGCACGATCGCGCCGAGCCCGCGCTCGAGCACGGCCGCGCACGCCTGCAGATAGACCTCGGTCTTCCCCGAGCCGGTCGCGCCGTGGAGCAGGAACGCGCCGCCGCCGGCGTCGAGCGCGTCCACGATCCGCGCGACCGCGGCGCGCTGCGGCGGCGTCAGCGTCGCCGGCTCGGCCTCGCCCGGCAGCGACTGCCGCGCGACCGGGCTGTCCTGGATCTTCCGCCGGCGCGGCTGCTCGGGCGCGACGAGCGCGAGCGCACGCGCGGGCGTCGAGCCGTAGTAGTCGGCGAGCCACAGCGCGAGGTCGACGAGCGCGGACGGGAGCTGTCCGACGACCCCGTCGACCGGGACGACGTCGATCCCGTCGGGCGCGTGCGGCTCGAGCGCGACCACGATCCCGCGCGCCCGCCGCCGCCCGAACGGCACCGCCACGATCGCGCCCTTCCCGACGCCGTCCTCGACCTCGTACGTGAACAGGCGCGCGAGGCCGCGCGCGGTGACGAGCGGGAAGACCGACGCGTAGGGCACGCTCAGTCGACGCCGCTCGCCGGCGTCTGCTCGCGGGCGTCGGCCCGCAGCCGCTTCCACGAGATCGTGCGCGCCATCAGCACGAGCGCCGTGAGCCCGAGCACGAGGTTCAGGACGACCGTCGCGATGTTCATCCCGACGCTGAAGGCGAGCAGCAGCGACTTCGACACCGCCTCGCCCGCGAACAGGAACACGATCAGCCCCTGCTTCGTGCCGGCGCCGCCGGGCGTCGCCGGGAAGAGCGTCGAGAGCGAGTCGACGACCTGCGCAAGGAGCGCGTTGTGGATGCTCGCGTGCACGTCGAACGCGCGCAGGAAGTAGTAGATCGCGGCGATCCGCAGCACCCACGACGCGGCCTGCGGCACGATCACGCCGAGCACGAGCCGCGGCGGGTCGCCGAAGATCGCGAACCCCTGCCGGATGCGGGCGCGAAGCTCGTCGCCGTGCTCCGCGAAGAGGATCACCGCGATCAGCACGGCGGCAGCGACGAAGAGGAGCGCAATCCCGGTCGCGTGCTCGTGGCGGAGCAGGAACTTCCAGTCCACGGTCGGCAGCCGCGAGTAGACCTGGTGCGTCGGGAGCACGCCGATCGAGAACGCCCAGCCGAGGAGCGCCGCGCCGACGATCGCGTCGAACACGGTCTCGACGACGAGCGTCGGCGCGAGCGTCGCGTACCGCGACTCGGGCACGCGGTGCCGGACGAGGTAGAGCTTCACGAGATCCCCGGCGCGGCCCGGGGCGATCGAGTTCACGCCGACCCCCGCGACGTACGCGCCGAAGACGGTGAGCAGCGGCACGCGGCTGCGCGGATACGCGGCGCGGAGGATCGTCTTCCACGCGATCGCGCGGAGGAAGAGCCGGACGACGTGCAGCGCGAGCGCGATGCCGAGCAGCCCCCAGTGCACGGCGGCCAGGTGGTCGAAGAAGACGTGGATCGCGTGGAGGAAGTCGCCCACGCGGCAAGCGTACGGGCGCCCCCGGCGGCGTCCGGGTCAGGCGCCGACGGCGGTGAGCACGAAGTCGGTCGCGAAGCCGAGGACGATCCCGAGCAGGATCATCCAGGTCACGAGGATCGGCATCGCGTAGCGCCGGCAGACGGCCGCGAGCTCGAGCACGACGAAGAGGATCGAGCCGGCCGCGAGCCCGAAGAAGAGGATCTCGAGCGCGGTGCTGACCCACGAGTAGCCGACCACGGTGCCGACGAACGTCGGCCCGCCGCCGATGAGCCCGAGCAGCGCGAGGAACCGCCAGCTCGGCAGCTCCGGCTCGCCCGAGAGCGGGCCGACGACGCCGAAGCCCTCGGTCGCGTTGTGGAGCCCGAAGCCGATGATCAGCACGAGCGCGAGCGCGATCTCGCCCGTCGCGGCCGACTGGCCGATCGCGAGCCCTTCGGCGAAGTTGTGGATCCCGATCCCGGTCGCGATCAGCAGCGCGAGCCGCTTCGCCGGCGAGAGCCCGTGCAGCGGCCGCGTGCCGTACTCGTCGACGGCGGCCGCGCCCGGCCCGACGAACTTGCTCGCGCGCGCACGCGACCTGAGCCACGAGTCGTAGTAGACGAGGCTCATCAGCCCGACCGCGAAGCCGAGCGTGAGGAGCGCGGCGCGGGCGGCGAACGTGCTCCAGTCGTGCGCCTCGAGCGAGCTCTGCACCGGCTCGACGCCGTTCGTCGTCACGTCCCAGAACAGGAAGATGAGGATCCCGGTCGCGAGCGCGGCCAGCGCGGCGCGCGGCTCCTGCCGCGTGTGCCGGACCCGCGCGAGGGGGAGCCCGAGGAAGATCGTGAGGCCGGCGATCGCGCCGAGGACGAAGGTCTGCGTCGAGCTCACTTGTAAGGGTCACCTTACAGCACCTCGACTATACGATGGCTCGATGGCGGGCCACTCGGTCGACGAGTACCTCGAGACGATCTACTTCCTCGCCTTCCCGATCGGCGAGTACCGGCCGCAGACGACCGGCACGCCGACGCTGTCGGCGCGCGTCGCCGAGATGCTCGGCGTCTCGCGGGCCTCCGCGGGCGAGATGCTGAAGCGGCTCGAGGCCGACGGGCTCGTCGAGCGCGGCGAGCACAAGGAGGCGATCCTGACCGAGACCGGCCGCGCGCGGGCCGAGAAGGCGGTGCGCAAGCACCGGATCATCGAGCGGCTCCTCACCGACTTCATGGGCTACACCGCCGCCGAGTCGCACGTGCACGCCGACGAGCTCGGCGACACGTTCACGGACGACATGATCGAGCGGATCGACGACCGGCTCGGCCATCCCGACCGGTGCCCGCACGGGTGGCCGGTCGACACCGACGCCGAGCAGGCCGAGAACCGCGAGCTCACGCCGCTCTCGGCGCTCTCGCCCGGCGACCACGCGACGATCGTCCGACTCGCCGAGCACGACGGCGAGCTGCTCCACTGGTTCTACGACGAGGGCTTCGTTCCGGGCGCCTCGATCGAGCTCGCCGCGGCCGAGCCGGCCGCCGGCCAGCTCCGCGTCCGCGTCGAGGGCGGCGAGAAGTCGATCGCCGAGAAGGCCGCCTCGGGCCTGTACGTCCGGCTCGCGGCCTGACCGCGCGGCCGTGTCCGGTGCCAGGCACCGTGACGGAGCTGCCACGAGAGTGCGACGAAAGCGCGGCGGCGGCTCAGGCCGTCGCGTGCGCGCCGAGGCCGGCCGCCTCGCGCAGCGCGTCCGCCTTGTCGACGCGCTCCCAGGTGAAGTCGCGGTCGTCGCGGCCGAAGTGGCCGTACGCGGCGGTCTTCGCGTAGATCGGGCGGCGCAGGTCGAGGTCGCGGATGATCGCCGCCGGGCGGAGGTCGAAGTGCTCGCGGACGAGCTCCTCGATCCGCGTCACCGGCACGCGCTCGGTGTTGAAGCACTCGACGAGGATCGAGAACGGGTGCGCGACGCCGATCGCGTACGCGACCTGGAGCTGGCAGCGGTCGGCGAGGCCCGCGGCGACCACGTTCTTCGCCACGTACCGCGCCGCGTACGCCGCCGAGCGGTCGACCTTCGTCGGGTCCTTGCCCGAGAACGCGCCGCCGCCGTGCGGGGCCGAGCCGCCGTACGTGTCGACGATGATCTTCCGCCCGGTGAGCCCGGTGTCGCCCATCGGGCCGCCGATCACGAACTTCCCGGTCGGGTTCACGTACACGAACTCCTTGTCGTCGAGCCGCCGCTCGTCGTACAGCTCGCGCGGAAGGATCGGGTGGAGGACGTGCTCGACGAGGTCGGGCTTGATCATCACCTCGGGGTCGAGCCCGTCGCGGTGCTGCGTCGAGACGAGCACGCGCTCGATCTCGATCGGCCGCTGCCGGCCGTCGTCGTCGACCTCGTACCGCACCGAGATCTGCACCTTGCCGTCGGGCCGGAGGTACGGCAGCAGGTCGGCCTTGCGCACCTCGGCGAGCCGGCGCGCGAGCTTGTGCGCGAGCATGATCGGCAGCGGCATCAGCTCGGGCGTCTCGTTCGACGCGTACCCGAACATCAGCCCCTGGTCGCCGGCGCCGACGAGGTCGAGCGGGTCGTCGTCGCCCGGGTCGTGCTGCACCTCGAAGGCGGTGTCGACGCCCTGCGCGATGTCGGGCGACTGCTCGTCGAGCGCGACGATCACGCCGCACGTCTCGGCGTCGAACCCGAACTTCGCGCGGGTGTAGCCGATGCTCGCGATCCGCTCGCGAACGAGCCGCGGGATGTCCACGTACGTGTGGGTCGTGATCTCGCCCGCGACGACCACGAGGCCGGTCGTGACGAGCGTCTCGCACGCGACGCGCCCGTACGGGTCGTCGGTGAGGACGGCGTCGAGGACGGAGTCGGAGACCTGGTCGGCGACCTTGTCGGGATGCCCCTCCGTGACCGACTCCGACGTGAACGAGAACGATCTCACGGCCACCGCGCAACCCTAGCTACTCGTCGGTGGGGCGGCGCCCCATCAGCACGCCGGCGAGCTCGTGCAGCTCGCGGCCCGAGAGGACCTCGCAGACGCCCTCGGTGATCGGCATCTCGATCCCGAGCCGGCGCGAGAGGTCGAGCAGGACCGGCGCCGTCGTGAGGCCCTCGACGACCTGGCCGATCTCCGCGAGCGCGTCCTCGCGCGAGACGCCGCGCGCGATCAGCTCGCCGGCGCGGCGGTTGCGGCCGCTCGGGTGCCAGCACGTGACGACGAGGTCGCCCATGCCCGCGAGCCCGAAGAACGTCTCCGGAGTCGGCGCCGAGCGCGCTCGCCGAGCCGGGCCATCTCGACGAGCCCGCGCGTGACGAGCGCCGCCTTCGCGTTGTCGCCGAGCTCGAGCCCGTCGACCGCGCCGGCCGCGAGCGCGATCACGTTCTTCGCCGCGGCGCACAGCTCGACCCCGATCAGGTCCGTGTTCACGTACACGCGGAAGAGCAGCGAGTTCAGCTGCGCCTGGAGCTCGTGGAGGAGAGCCTCGTCGCGGCTCGCGATCACCGCCGCGCACGGGAGCCCCTCGACGATCTCCTCGGCCATGTTCGGCCCGGAGAGCACCGCGACCGGCCGTCCGGCGATGAGCGTCGAGAGCCGCTCGCCCGTCGCGGGGTCGAGGCCTTTCGTGAGGCTGAGCACCGGCGCGGCGCCGGGCAGCCCCTCGACGACCGCCGCGTACGCGTGGCTCGGCACCGCGACGACGACGAGATCCGCATCCGCGACCGGCGCGTCGGCGATCGTCGTCGCGGCGACGCCGTCGAGATCGATCGAGGTCGCGTACCGCGGGTTGCGGCCGGTCTCCGCGATCGCGCGCGCGTCGTCGGCCGACCGCGTCGCGAGCGTCACCTCGCACCCGCGCTCGACGAGCACGCGCGCAAAGCTCGTGCCCCAGGTCCCGCCGCCGAGCACGACGGCTCTCACGACGGCCGCGGACGGAAGTCGATCGCCACCGGGACTCCCTCGAGCCCGAACCGCTCGCGGAGCTCGTTCTCGACCCAGTAGCCGTAGTCGCGCGTGACGAGGCCCGGGTCGTTGACGGTGAAGCGGAAGCGCGGCGGGCGCGTCTCGACCTGCGCGCCGTAGAGGAGGTTGAGCCGCTTCGAGCCGCGCGAGGGCGGCTGGCGCGCCTCGCGGAGCTCGCCGAGGAAGCGGTTGAGCTCCGGCGTCGGCACCCGGCCGGCGTGCTTCTCGTACAGCTCGGCGACCTTTCCGAGCACGCGCGAGATGCCGCGGCCGGTCTTCGCCGAGACGGTGATGAACGGCGGTCGCTGGCGCAGCCGCCGCTGCAGCTCGGGCCGGACGTCCTCGATCGTCACCGTCGAAACGTCCCACTTCGACAGGACGACGAGCGTCGAGCACTGCGCCTTGCGGGCGACGTCGGCGGCGGAGAGGTCGCCCTCGACGATGCCCTCGGCCGTGTCGATCAGGACGAGCGCGACGTCCGCGCGGCGCGCCGCGTCGAGCGCGCGGAGCTCGGAGTAGTAGTCGATCCCCTGCCGCTGGCGGCGCTTGCGGCGCAGGCCGGCGGTGTCGATCAGGAGGAACGTGCGCCCCTCGTGCTCGAGCACGGTGTCGATCGCGTCGCGGGTCGTGCCGGGCACGTCGGAGACGAGCGTGCGCTCCGTCCCGAGCAGCGAGTTGAAGAGCGACGACTTGCCGACGTTCGGGCGGCCGAGGATCGCGACGCGGATCGCCTCGTCGCCGACCGCGACCCGCGGCGCCGCCGCGACGCGCTCGAGCGTGTCGACCACCTCGTCGAGCAGGTCGCCCGTGCCGGTGCCGTGCATGGCCGACAGCGGGAACGGGTCGCCGAGGCCGAGGCGGTGGAACTCGAAGGTGAGCCCCTCCTGCGACGGGTCGTCGACCTTGTTCGCGAGCACCATCACGGGCTTGTGCGCGGCGCGAAGGATCGCGGCGAGCTCCTCGTCGCCCGGCGTGACGCCGGCGCGGGCGTCGACGACGAGCATCACGAGATCGGCCTCGGCGACCGCGGTGCGCGCCTGCTCGACGATCGAGCGGGCGATCGCGTCGCGCGAGACGACGTCGACGCCGCCGGTGTCGACGAGCAGGAACCGCTTGCCGTTCCACTCGCAGACGAGCTCCTTCCGGTCGCGCGTCGTGCCCTCGGTCTCGTGCACGACGGCGGCGCGCGACGAGGTCAGCCGGTTGATGAGCGTCGACTTGCCGACGTTCGGGAACCCGACGATCGCGACCTTGCCGATCAGCTCGTCGCTCACAGCGGCGGCACCGCGCCGGCGGGCCGGCCGCCGGCCTCGACCTCGCCGAGCCAGTCGAAGAGGACGCGGATCCGGCGCTCGATCTCGGCGGTCGCCTCCTTGTAGCCGCGCCCGCCCTTCGGCAGCCCCTCGAACCGGACGGGCTCGCCGACCGCGACCTCGCACCGCGCGAGGTTCCACGGCCTCCACCGGGCGGTGCCGCGGATCGCGACCGGGAGCACCGGAACGTCCTCCTGGAGCGCGACCATCGCCGCGCCCGGCTGCGCGATCCCCGGCACGCCGCCGCGCTGGCGCGTGCCCTCGACGAACAGCCCGACGACGCGGCCGTCGCGCGCCGCCTGCCGCATCAGCCGCACCGCGTCGCGGTCCGACTCGCCGCGCCGGACCTCGATCACCCCGTGCTTGCGCACGTACCAGCCGACCACCGGGACCCGGCCGAGCTCGACCTTCGCGACGTAGTTGATCATCCGCGGCGAGAGCTGCCCCGACGAGCGGGATGTCGATCCAGGCGAGGTGCGTGATCGCGAGCACGCACCCGCCCGTCTTCGGGATCCGGTCGAACCCGTAGCCGCGGCCGCGCGTGAGCAGCACCGCGAGCGTCCCGAGCCACAGCCGCGTGAACGCCCACGGGCGGTCGCCGTAGTTCACCGCTGCGCCATCGCTAGGCGAACGAGCGCTCGCGGACGAGCGCCTCGATCCGCGCCACGACCTCGTCGACGCCGAGGTCGGTCGTGTCGATCCGCTCGGCGTCGGTCGCGGGCTCCATGCGCTCGCGGTCGGACTGGTCGCGGAGCTTGAGGTCGGTCGCGAGCGCGTCCGCGCCGATGTCCGGACGCTCGCTCACGCGGCGCCGCGCGCGAACGTCCGAGTCGGCGACGAGATACACCTTGACCTCCGCGCCGGGCGCGACGACCGTGCCGATGTCGCGGCCCTCGATCACCGCGTCGCCGAGCGCGGCGAGCTCCCGCTGCCGCTCGCGCATCACCTTGCGCACCTCGGGGTGGCGGGCGACGACCGGCACCATCCGGTCGACGCGGGACTGGCGGATCGCCGAGGTGACGTCGGTGCCGGCCACGAGCACGCGGCCCTCCTCGTCGAACGAAACCGGGTTCTCGACGCGCGAGCCGGCCGAGCAGCCCGCCCTCGCCGAGCGGCGCGCCCTGCTGGAGCGCGAGCCAGGTGAGCGCGCGGTACATCGCGCCCGTGTCGAGGTAGCGGAAGCCGAGCCGCCCCGCGAGCGCGCGGGCGACCGTGCTCTTGCCGGCTCCTGCCGGCCCGTCGATCGCGACGATCACCGCTCTGCCACCTCCTCGAGGAGGGCGTAGAAACCGGGGAAGCTTATCGCCGCGCATTCGCCGCCCTCGATCCGGACGCCCTCGCGCGACACGGCGCCGGCGATCGCGGCGAGCATCGCGACGCGGTGGTCGCCCGCCGCGTCGATCGTCCCTCCGCGCGGGCGCGCCGGGGTTCCGCGCACCCTGAACCCGTCGGGCCGCGCCTCGATCCGGACGCCGATCGCCCGCATCGCGCCGCTCACGGTCTCGATCCGGTCGGACTCCTTCGCGCGCAGCTCCTCCGCGCCCCACACCGTCGTCGTGCCGTGCGCGAACGCGCCGAGGAGCGCGACGAGCGGCAGCTCGTCGACGAGGCGCGGCACCTCGGACGCGCCGACGGAGGTGGCGGTGAGCGGCTGGTGGACGACCTCGACGTCGCCGACGAGCTCGCCCGCGACGCGGCGCCGGTTGAGCACGCCGACGCGCGCGCCCATCCGCTCGAGGACGTCGAGGATGCCGGTGCGGAGCGGGTTCAGCCCGACGTCGTGGACGGTCAGCGTCGAGCCGGGCAGGAGCGCGGCCGCGACGAGGAACGGCGCGGCCGACGAGATGTCGCCGGGCACGAGCACCTCCGGCAGGACGAGCGGGCCGGCGGCCTCGATGCTCACGGAGCGCGGGCTGCGTCGGACGCGCGCGCCCGCGGCGCCGAGCATCAGCTCGGTGTGGTCGCGCGTCGGCGTCGGCTCGACGACCGTCGTCGTGCCCGTCGCCCCGAGGCCGGCGAAGAGGATCGCCGACTTCACCTGCGCGCTCGGCACCGGCAGCTCGTACTCGATCCCGTGCAGCTCCGCGCCGGTGACGACGAGCGGGAGCCGGTCGTCCTCGGCCTCGAACGAGGCGCCCATCCGGCGGAGCGGCTCGACGACGCGGCCCATCGGCCGGCGCGAGAGCGACTCGTCGCCGACGAGCTCGAAGCGCCCCGGCTGGAATGCGAGCACGCCGGTGACGAGCCGCGCGAGCGTGCCGGCGTTGCCGCAGTCGAGCGGCCCCTCCGGCTCGCGGAGCCCGCGGAGGCCGGCGCCGTGGACGACGAGCGTGTCGACGTCGACCTCGTCCACGCTGACGCCGAGCGCGCGGACGACGCCGAGCGTCGACTCCGTGTCGCCGCTCCGGCCCCAGTGCGAGACGCGCGTCTCGCCCTCGGTCAGCGCGCCGACGAGCAGCGCGCGGTGCGAGATCGACTTGTCCCCCGGGACGCCGATGTGGCCGGCGACGCGGGCGGCCGGGTCAGCCCTCATCGAGGACCGCCGAGACGAGAACCGCGTAGCCCCGCCCTTCGAGGAGCGTCGCGGCCCGCCGGGCCTCACCTGCCCCGGCGACGAGCAGCGTCAGCGTCCCGCCGAGCTCGGGCGAGACGTGCTGCATCTCGAAGTCCTCGATGTTGATCCGCTCGGCGCCGAGCGCCTGCGTGACCTCGGCGAACACCCCCGGCCGGTCGGGGATGTGGACGCGGAGGCGGTGGAGCTCGCCGACGTCGGGGTACGCGCGCTCGAGCATCCGCCGGCGGTTGTCGGCCGCCTCGCCGATCCAGCCGCCGAGGAACTCGGCGTCGCGCCGATCGAGCGCGGCCTCGACGCTCTCGATCCGGCGCCGGTGCTCGGCGAGCGCGTCGCGGACGGCGTCGGCGTTGTCGAGGAAGATGTCGACCCAGATCCGCGGGTTCGCGCCCGCGATGCGGGTCATGTCGCGGAGCGAGCCGCCGGCGCTCGCGAGCGGCTCGTGCCCCTCGATCCGCGACGCGCCGGCCTGGTTCACGACCACGTTCGCGAGCACGTGCGGCACGTGGCTCGTGAGCGCGACGAGCCGGTCGTGCGCCGACGGGTCGATCGCGATCGGCACCGCGCCGAGCTCGGCGACGAACCCGTGCACGAGCCGGTGGCGCTCGGGGTCGGTCTCCGCGGTCGGGGTGAGGAACCACGTCGCGCCCTCGAAGATCGCGCCGGAGGCGAACTCGGCGCCGCGAGCCTCGGAGCCCGAGATCGGATGCCCGCCGACGAACCGCGGCGAGCCCCCGGCCGCGCCGACGACGCCCGCCTTCGTCGAGCCGACGTCGGTCACGGTCGTCTCCTCGCGCGAGCCGTCGAGCACTGCCGCGACCTCGGCCGGCAGCGCCGCGATCGGCGCCGCGACGAGCGCGAGCTCCGCGCCGTCGAGCGCCTCGGCGAGCGAGCCGGCCGGCTCGACCGCGCCGCGGGCCTCGGCCGCCGCGAGCGCGTCGCCGTCCGGGTCCCAGCCCGGCGACGCGCGCGCCGCGCGCGGACGCGGCCAGCCCGACGGAGGCGCCGATCAGCCCGGTGCCGACGATCGCGAGGCGCTGGACCATCGTCAGCGGCGCATGAGCTCGGCCAGGCGGAACGCGAGGTCGAGCGACTGGCGGGCGTTCAGGCGCGGGTCGCAGAGCGTCTCGTAGCGGTGGTCGAGCTGGTCCTCGGAGAGGCCCTCCGAGCCGCCGAGGCACTCGGTCACGTCCTCGCCCGTGTACTCGAGGTGCACGCCGCCCGGCCACACGCCGGCGGCGCGGCAGGCCCCGAAGAACCCCTCGAGCTCGCCCATGATCGCATCGAAGTGGCGCGTCTTCCGGCCGGCGGCGACGAAGACGTTCGCATGCATCGGGTCGCACGCCCACACGACCGGGTGCTTCGCCTTGCGGACGGCGGCGAGGAGCGGCGGCAGCGCGTCGTGCACGCGCTCGGCGCCGAGGCGCGCGATCAGCGTCATCCGGCCGGGAATGCGGTCGGGGTTCAGCCGCGCGCACAGCTCGACGACCTCGTCCGGGTTCGCGTCCGGCCCGACCTTCACGCCGATCGGGTTGTGGACGCCGGAGAAGAACTCGACGTGCGCGCCGTTCGGGTCGCGCGTCCGGTCGCCGAGCCAGAGCACGTGCGCCGAGCAGTCGTACCAGTCTCCGGTCAGCGAGTCGCGGCGCGTCAGCGCCTCCTCGTAGTCGAGCAGCAGGCCCTCGTGGCTCGTCCACACGTCGACCTGGTGGAGCTGCGGCGTCGCCGCGAGGTCGATCCCGCACGCGGCCATGAACGAGAGCGCGCGCTCGATCTCGCCGGCGAGCCGCTCGTAGCGCTGGCCCTCGGCAGAGCTCGCGACGAAGTCCTGGTTCCACGCGTGCACCTGCGTCAGGTCGGCGAAGCCGCCCTTCGTGAACGCGCGGACGAGGTTCAGCGACGCGGCCGAGTAGTAGTAGCCCTGGAGCATCCGGCCCGGGTCGGCCACGCGGGCGGCGGCGAACGGCGCGTCGTCGTGGATCATGTGCCCGCGGAAGACGGGAATCTCGCCGTCGGGCGTCCGCTCGAACGGCGTCGACCGCGGCTTCACGAACTGCCCGGCGATGCGGCCGACCTTCAGCACCGGCAGCGCGGCGCCGTACGTCAGCGCCGCCGCCATCTGCAGCAGGATCTTCAGCCGCTCGCGGATCGCGACCGCGGCGTACGCGGCGCCCGTGTCGGTGACGCGGGTGAAGTCGTGGAACGACTCGGCGCAGTCGCCGGCCTGAAGCAGGAACGCGCGGCCGGCCGCGACCTCGCCGAGCGCCGTCTGCACCTGCCGCGCCTCGCCCGCGAAGACGAGCGGCGGCAGCGCGCGGAGCGAGCGGAGGGTCTCCTCGAGCCGTGCGGGATCGGGCCACTCCGGCTGCTGGAGCGCCTCGAAGTCCCGCCACGACGACGGGGACCAGGTGGAATCGACCACGGCCACGTCGTCAGTGTAGGCGGTGGGCAATTGCGGGCTATCGTCGGCGAGGCGATGCAATTCCACTTCACGCCGGAGCGCTATCTCTCCCTCATGCGCGAGGCGATCCCGGACTACGACGAGTTCGAGGACGAGGTCGCGAAGGCGACGACGGCCGCGAGCGGCCCGCGAATCCTCGATCTCGGCACCGGAACCGGCGAGACGGCCCGGCGCGTGCTGGAGCTCCATCCGTCGGCGCGGCTCACCGCGCTCGACGCGAGCGCGGAGATGCTCGCGCTCGCGAAGGCGGCCCTTCCCCGCGACCGCGTCGACCGATACGTCGTCGGCGGCCTGGCGGATGCTCTCCCGGAGGGGCCGTTCGACGTCGTCGTCTCGGCTCTCGCCGTCCATCACCTCGAGGGCGCTTCGAAGGCCGACCTGTTCCGGCGCATCGCGTCGGTCATGGCCCGGGAAGGCCGGTTCGTGATGGGCGACGTCGTCGTGCCGGACGACCCGGACGAGGCCGTGACTCCGATCGTGGACGAACACGATCATCCCGACCGGCGGGCCGCGCTGATGGGCTGGTTGCGCGACGCGGGATTCGAGCCCGAGGTCACCTGGTCGCGTCGGGGACCTCGCCGTCTTCGCCGCCGATCTGCGCGGCTAAGCTCGAGCGCGTGCGCATCTTCTCGGGCATCCAGCCGACCGGCGCGAAGCACTTCGGCAACTACTCGGGCGGGTTCCGGCAGTACGCGGCGACGCAGGAGCTCGGCGACGCGTTCTTCTGCGTCGTCGACCTGCACTCGATCACCGTCGACTACGACCCGGCCGACCTGCGCGAGCGGACGCTCGACCTCGCCGCGCTCCTGTTCGCGACCGGGCTCGACCCGGAGCGCTCGACCGTGTTCGCGCAGAGCCACGTGACCGCGCACGCCGAGGCCGCGTGGCTGCTCTCGGCGGTCGCGAGCTACGGACAGCTCGGGCGGATGACGCAGTTCAAGGAGAAGGGCGACCGGCAGGAGTTCGTCTCCGCCGGGCTCTACACCTACCCGGTGCTGATGGCCGGCGACATCCTGCTGTACCGGACCGACCGCGTCCCGATCGGCGACGACCAGCGCCAGCACCTCGAGCTCGCGCGCGACATCGCCGAGCGGTTCAACGCCCGCTTCGGCGAGACGTTCGCGGTGCCGCAGGGCGTCTACCCCGAGGTCGGCGCGCGGATCATGGACCTGCAGGAGCCGACGAAGAAGATGTCGACGACGGGCGGGACGGCGCAGGGGACGCTCCTGCTCCTCGACCCGCCCGAGACGATCCGGAAGAAGGTCAAGAGCGCGGTGACCGACTCGGGCAGCGAGGTCCGCCGCGGCGACGACAAGCCGGGGATCACGAACCTGATCGACCTGATGACCGTCGCCGCCGGCGAGCCGGCCGGCGCGATCGAGGTCGCCTACGAGCACGCGGGCTACGGGCAGTTCAAGAGCGACGTCGCGGACGCGGTCGTGGCGATGCTCGAGCCGATCCAGGTCCGGTACCGCGAGCTCCGCGACGATCCGGCGGAGCTCTCGCGGCTGCTCGCGGTCGGCGCCGACAAGGCGCGCGCGGCCTCCAAGCCGACGCTCGAGCGGATGTACGAGGCGATGGGCTTCGTGCGCCCGGGCGGCGAGTAGCCGCACCCGAGCCGTCACCGCGCGTTCACCGGCCGCTAGCCCTGGTTTTGGGACGCGGGCGGGAGGATACTCGCGCAGTCGTTCAGTCTCACCGACCTCTTGGGAGGGTCAATGCAACGCGGAACCATGGTCATCGGGGTGCTTTCAGTCGCGCTCGCGGCGGTGCTGCTGAGCACGCAGCTCGCGTCCGCGCGCGTCGCGGCAAAGCCGCCGAAGCCGCCGGCTGCGGCTTGCAGCTTCGGCAAGGGCGGAAAGATCCAGCACGTCATCTACCTGCAGTTCGACAACGTGCACTTCTTCCGGGACAACCCGAACGTCCCGTCCGATCTCGAGCAGATGCCGAACCTACTCAACTTCCTGCGGCAGAACGGCACGCTGCTCACGAACGACCACACGATCCTGATCTCGCACACCGGCGGCGGGATCCTGAGCAGCCTCACCGGGCTCTATCCGGACCGGCACGGCCAGGCGGTCTCGAACTCGTACGGGTACTTCCGGCCGGACGGCTCGGTCGGGTTCTCGTCGAGCTTCAAGTACTGGACCGACACCACGGACGGCGGGAACCCGGCGAACAGCCCGCCGACGCCGTCGGCCGACTCGAACTTCAACATGGTCAACAACGACCCGGCCTCGCTCGGAGGCACCGGCGCCGTCCGGAACGCGCCGGCGCCGTGGGTGCCGTTCACGCGGGCCGGCTGCGACGTCGGCAACGTGGGCACCGCGAACGCCGTGCTCGAGAACAACACCGCGATCGTCAACCGCTCCGCCGGCAACACGACCCTCGCCGCGGCGTCCTCGTCGGGCGCTACGAGCATCACGGTCGCGTCCGCCGCGACCCTCGCGCCCGGCCTGACGATCATCCTCGAGACCGGAACGACGCGGGCAGAGGTGGCGACGATCACGACCATCTCGGGCGCGACCGTCAACCTCGCCTCACCGCTCGCGAACGCGCACCTGAGCGGCGGTGCGGTCACCGTGTACTCGGCCGACCCGACGGGCGACATGACGAGGGTGTTCGGCGCCGGCTCGCCCCAGTGGAACGAGGGCCGCAACTCGCAGATCGCGCCGGCAGGCACGGCGGCGCGCAACCTCGCGCAGACCGACTTCGTCGGGATGGCGATTCACTGCGCCTCCGGCGGCGGCATCTGCAACGACAACGCGGCGAACGCGCAGCCCGACAAGCTCCCGGACGAGGCCGGCGGCTACTCCGGCTTCCAGGGGCTCTTCGGCGCGAAGTACGTCAACCCCGCGATCAACAACGGCGCGGCGTGCGTCAACGGCACGAACGGTCAACCGATCCAGGATCAGTTCGGCCAGTGCGGCTTCCCCGGGTTCGACGGGATGTTCCCGCGCAACACGCTCGGCGAGGTCGCGCAGATGCAGGAGGCGGGGATCCCGGTCACGTACGCGTACATCTCGGACGCGCATGACTTCCACGGCGTTGCCGGCGAGCAACACCACGCCTACGGGCCGGGAGAGGCCGGCTACGTCCAGCAGTTGAAGGACTACGACCAGGCCTTCGGCGGCTTCTTCACCCGCCTGAAGAACGACGGGATCACGAAGGACAACACGCTGTTCGTGGTCACGGTCGAGGAGGAGGACCACTTCGCCGGCACGCAGCCCGACAACCCGAGCTGCGACGGCGTCACCACGCCGTGCACCTACCAGCACGTCACCGAGGTCAACGGTGACCTCAGGCGGCTCGTCACGACGTACAACGCGAGCCACGGAACGAACGCGACGACGAACTTCAGCGTCCATTCCGACCTCGCGCCGAACGTCTACATCACGGGCAACCCGACGCGCGGCTCGTCGACCGCCCGCACGCTCGAGCAGGCGATGTCCGACATGCAGGTCACCGATCCGCTGAACGGCGAGAAGGGCGACCTCTTCGTGGCGATGGCCGACCCGGTCGAGGAGAAGCTCCTCCACATGGTCACCGCCGACCCGGCCCGAACGCCGACGTTCACACCGTTCGCGCAGGGCGACTTCTTCCTGAACGCGAGCTCGTTGACCACGACGCCGTCCGCGTGCACGGACAACAACCTCGACAACTGCCTGTTCCTTCCGAGCGAGGCCCCGCCACCGAACCAGACGTTCGCGTGGAACCACGGCGGCGTCCAGCCGGAGATCCGATCGACGTGGATCGGCTATGTCGGGCCGGGCATCGCCAACCTCCACGAGAACGACGGCCCGGCGCCGACGGCGGCGGACGCGGACCCGGGCAACCAGCCGTTCACCGACCACACGGACATCCGCCCGACGATGATGTCGCTGCTCGGCCTCAAGGACGACTACGTCTCCGACGGCCGCGTCGTCACCGAGATCCTCAAGGGCGACGTCACCCCGAACTCGCTGAACGGGAAGCCCGCCGAGGACCTCGGACAGGCCTACAAGCAGATCATGGCCTCGTTCGGCCAGTTCTCGATGGACACGCTGGCGGTGTCCACGGCGGCGCTCGCGAGCAACAGCCCGGGCGACTCGACGTACACGAACACCGAGAACGCGCTCGCCGCCCTCGGCAACGCCCGCGACGCACTCGCGGCGCAGATCCGGCTGGCGCTCTGGAACGCGGAGTTCAACGGCCAGAAGCTCGACACCAAGCAGGCCAAGGACTGGACCGACCAGGCCAACGACCTGCTCGACCAGGCGAGCCAGCTCGCGGCCTCGTTCAACTCGACGTCGGACTCGAAGCAGCTCGGGAAGATCAACCACATCGTGGTGATCTACGAGGAGAACCACAGCTTCGACAACCTGTACGGCGGCTGGGAGGGCGTGAACGGCCTCGCCAACGCGGACGCCGCGCACACCACGCAGGTCAACCAGGCCGGGAACGCGTACACCTGCCTCAAGCAGGACGACGTGAACCTGACCAGTCCGCCGCTCGCCGCGACGTGCTCCGACTCGACCGCCGGCACGACCGGCGGCCCGTTCACGAGCGCGTTCACGAACGGGCCGTTCCAGATCGAGGACTCCATCCCGCCGACGGCGAAGACGTGCCCGTCGCCGCTCGTGTTCGGGCCGGCGAACGGCATCCTCGATCCGAACGGGCTGCCGGGCGGCTGCACGCGTGACCTCGTGCACCGCTTCTACCAGGAGCCGTACCAGCTGAACGGCGGCAACCAGAACCGGTACATGACCGGGAGCGACGCGATCGGGCTCACGATGGGCCACTACAACACCCAGGCGCTGCCGATCTACCAGTACATGCACTCGAAGGGACATCCCGACTACGCGATCTCGGACGACTTCTTCCAGGGCGCGTTCGGCGGGTCGTTCCTCAACCACCAGTGGCTGATCGCGGCCGCGACTCCGGTCTGGTACTCGGCGCTGAACGACGGGTCGAACAACGACCTGCACTCCGTGCTCGACGCGAACGGGATGCCGAACAACTACCCGCTGTACGCGTCACCGCTGGGCGCGAACGTGAAGGACCAGCAGCTGACGCAGTCGTGCACCCCGGCCGCGTCGCGGCCGCCGCTGCAGCCCGGGTTCGTCTGCGGCAACTACGCGGTCAACACGACCCAACCGTTGAGCCAGCCATACTCGCCCGGCACCGCGCTCAACCGGCGGCTGCCGCTGCAGACCGCACCGACCATCGGCGACGAGCTGACCGCAGCCGGTGTCGACTGGGCCTGGTACTCGGGCGGCTGGGACAACGCCGCCGGCGTCACTGCCGGTCCCGGCTGGACGAACGGGACCGGGCCGGCCTGCTCCGACCCGAACACGAATACGGGAGCGTTGCCGCCGGGCCCGGGGCATCCCACTTCGACGAACACGTATCCGTACTGCCCGGACGGCCTGTTCCAGTTCCACCATCAGGCGTTCGACTACTTCGCCAACTTCGCCGAGGGCGGGCCCGGCCGGTCGCACCTGCAGGACCAGCTCGACTTCCAGGCCCTCGCGACCTCGTCCGACAAGAAGACGTGCAACCTCAAGGACGTCAGCTTCATCAAGCCGATCGGCGAGGAGAACGAGCACCCGGGCTACGCGAGCACGTACCACGGGAACATGTCGCTCACCGAGCTGATCCAGTCGATCGAGGGCTCGGCGTGCGCGAAGGACACGATGGTGATCGTCACCTACGACGAGTTCGGCGGTCAGTGGGATCACGTCCCGCCGCCGGGCCAGGGCAACGACAACGGCCCGCACGACGTCTGGGGGCCCGGGACCCGCATCCCGGCGCTCACGATCGCCCCGCACCTGAAGGGCGACTACGTCGTCGATAGCACCGAGCACGACACGACCTCGATCATCGCGACGATCGAGCACCGCTACGGTCTCGCGCCGTTGACCTCCCGCGACGCGGCCGTGCCGGACATGTCGAGCGTGTTCGACGCGAAGAAGCCGAAGAAGTAGGGCAATAGCGCTCCGCCTCGAAGGGCCCGAGCTCGCTCGGGCCCTTCGAGCGGTCCGGCGGCATTCACCAGATCGCCTCGAGATCGTTGCCGCACTTCATCACGTCGTTATGTTTTTCTCGGCTGCGGGAATGCGGCTGCCCAACGCTTGACGTCCGGCAATCGAAGAGGAGGTATGCGGTGAAACGCTGGTCGAAGCGGGGCCTTGCGGCCCTCGTCGTGCTCGCTGCGATCACAGCGGCGGCGTCCCTCGGCGGGACCGCCCGCCCGGCCGCGGCCGGGCACCCGGCGCCGGCCCCCACCGGCTGCGCGCTGAGCGCGTCGTCGAGCCCGGTCAAGCACGTCGTCTACATCCAGTTCGACAACGTCCACTACCGGCGCGACGCGCCGAACGTCCCGTCGGATCTCGAGCAGATGCCGCACCTCCTGAACTTCCTGAAGGACAACGGCACGCTCTTCACCGACGACCACACGATCCTGATCTCGCACACCGCGGGCGGGATCCTCACGAGCCTCACGGGCCTCTACCCCGACCGCGGCGGCCCGTCGGTCTCGAACTCGTACGGCTACTTCGAGTCGAACGGGTCGGTCGGCTTCTCGTCCACCTTCAAGTACTGGAACGACGTCGTGGACGCGGTCAACGACCCGCTCCCGAGCATGATCACCGACGGGCAGAAGAACACGCCCGCGCCGTGGGTGCCGTTCACGCGCGCAGGGTGCGACGTCGGCGGCGTCGGCACGGCGAACATCGAGCTCGAGAACACGACCGCGGCGACGTTCACCGCCGGGCCGACCTCGTTCGCGGTCGCCTCGACGCCGGGCGCGACGAACATCAAGGTCGGCAGCGTGACGCGGTTCGCGGCGGGCCAGACGGTCTCGCTCGACATCGGCGACAACGCCGAGACGGACACGATCCTGAACGTCGGCACGGCCGGCGCGGGCGGCACGGGCATCACGCTCGCCGTGCCGCTCACGAAGGCCCACGCGGGCGGCGTGCCCGTCTACGTCGCCGTCCCGAACCAGACCGGCGACATGACCCGCGTCTTCGGCGCCGGCTCGCCGGAGTGGACGGAGGCGGCGCAGGACGCGGCGTACCAGCAGACGAGTCCCGCGAGCGTCCCGATCGCGAAGATCAAGGGGCAGGCGCAGACCGACTTCGTCGGGATCGCGATCCACTGCGGAGCGGCGCCGACGAGCAAGTGCACCGGCGACGCGGACGCACGGACGGACTCGCTCCCGGACGAGCCCGGCGGCTACAACGGCTTCGACGCGCTGTTCGGCGCGAAGTACGTCGACCCGGCGATCAACAACGGCAACCCGTGCGTGAACGACACGACCGGCGCGCCGATCACCGACCCGGACGGCACGTGCGGCTTCCCGGGCTTCGACGGGATGGAGGCGTGGAACTCCCTCGGGTACGTCGCGCAGATGCAGGAGAACGGCGTGCCGGTGACCTACGCGTACATCTCCGACGTGCACGACGCGCACACGGCGACGTCGCAGGCGGCGCTCACCTCGGACGCGCCGCAGAGCGCGGCGACCGGCCCGGGCGAGGCGTCGCACGACGCGCAGCTGAAGCAGTACGACGACGCGTTCAGCGCGTTCTTCACGAACCTCGCGGCGCACGGGATCGACAGGAGCAACACGCTCTTCGTCGTCACCGTGGACGAGGGCGACCACTTCGCCGGCGGCGTCGGGATCCCGCAGCCGGACGGCTCGCTCCAGTACGCCCAGGACGCGCAGGGCGTGCACACGGCGTGCGCCGTCCTCACCGCGTGCCCGTCGAACCAGATCGGCGAGGTCGACGCGAACGTCAACGCGCTGCTCCCGTCCGGCGAGCCGGCGTTCAGCGTCCACAACGACGACGCGCCGAACTTCTACGTGAACGGCAACCCGGGCCCGACCGACCCGACCGTGCGCAAGCTCGAGCGGGACGTCGGCGCCCTGACCGCGCCGGACCCGTACGTCGGGAACGGGCAGACGGTCTCGATGGTCGACAACATGGCCGACCCGGTCGAGGAACAGACGCTCCACATGGTGAACTCGGACGCCGCGAGAACGCCGACGTTCACGCTGTTCGGAAACGACGACTTCTTCTTCCAGACGTCGGACGGGTCGTACTCCGCGCCGGGAGGGCCGAACCAGTGCGCCGGCGTGCACCTCTGCGCGGTGCCGAGCTTCGCGTGGAACCACGGCGACGACCAGGAGGTGATCGGGAACACGTGGGTCGGCTTCGTCGGGCCCGGCGTGGCGAAGAACGGCGTCGACTCGACGACGTGGACCGACCACACGAACGTGCGGCCGACGATCATGGCGCTCACCGGGCTCAAGGACGACTATCGCCACGACGGTCGCGTGCTCATGGAGGCGCTCGACAAGCAGGCGATCCCGAAGGAGCTCGACCAGCACGGCAAGTCGACCGAGGACCTCGCCGAGGTCTACGAGCAGCTGAACGCGCCGTTCGGGACGTTCGGCCAGGAGACGCTCAAGGCCTCGACGCGCGCGCTCGAGGCGACGGACGACGCGACGTACACGTCGATCGAGAACCGCATCTCGTCGCTCACGAGCCAGCGCAACGTGCTCGCGACGGAGATCTCCGGGCAGCTCGACGGCGCGGCGTTCGACGACGAGAAGCTGAAGGAGAAGGACGTGAAGGACGAGACCGACCAGGCGAAGACGCTGATCGCGGAGGCGACGGCGCTCGGCGGCTAGTCCCGGCCGCGGCCGCGGTCCGCGCCTCCGGGCGCGGGCCGCGGCCGCGCGAGCGCCTCGACCTCGTCGCGGGTCAGCTCGCGCCAGTCGCCGGGCTCGAGCCCGGCGAGGGTCAGTCCTGCGTAGACGCTGCGGTGAAGCCGGCTGACCGGGTGGCCGACCGCTCCGAGCATCCGCTTCACCTGGTGCTTGCGACCCTCGTGGATCGCGAGCTCGACGCGGCCGCGGCCGACGCGGCGCGCGCGCGCAGGCGCGGTGACCCCGTCGTCGAGCTCGACCCCGCGCTCGAGCGCGGCCAGCGTCTCGCGCGAGGGATCGCCCTCGACCTCGGCGACGTAGACCTTCTCGACCTCGTACCGCGGGTGCGCGAGCCGGTGGGCGAGCTCGCCGTCGTTCGTGAGCAGGAGCGCGCCGGTCGTGTCGGCGTCGAGTCGGCCGACCGGGACGACGCGGGCCGGATGCGCCACGAGCCCGACGACGGTCGGCCGCCCGTGCGGGTCGCGCGCGGTCGTGACGACGCCGGCCGGCTTGTGGAGGAGGACGTACGCGAGCGGCTGCCGCTCGAGCGGGCGGCCGTCGAGCTCGACCCGGTCGGCCGCGGCGACGAACGTGTCGAGCCGGCCGGGCTCGCCGTTGACGGTCACGCGGCCGCCCTTGATCAGCTCGTCGGCGCCGCGGCGCGAGGCGACTCCGGCGCGGGCGAGCCAGGCGTTGAGGCGCATGGGCGAGGCGTATCACGCGAGCCCGCTGTTACGGTCCGGCGATGGACGAGCCGTCGCTGCGCATCGCGACGCCGGCCGATGCGGAGGCGATCGACGCGCTGATGAAGGAGTCGGGCGCGGCCCTCTTCCCGCGCTCGTACACGCCCGAGCAGGCGGCGAGCGCCGTGCGGTTCGTCGCGCAGGTCGACACGATGCTGCTCGCCGACGGGACGTACTTCGTCCTCGAGGCGGGCGGCGGGCTCGTCGCGTGCGGCGGCTGGAGCCGGCGCGACAAGCCGTACACGGGGAGCGGCGAGGCCGCGGGCGACGACCGGCTGCTCGACCCGGCGACCGAGCCGGCGCGCGTGCGCGCGATGTTCGTCCGCGCCGACTGGACGCGCCGCGGGCTCGGCCGCCGCATCCTCGAGGCGTGCGAGGCCGCCGCACGCGCCGAGGGCTTCACCCGGCTCTCGCTCGTCGCGACGATGTCCGGCCTGCCGCTGTACCTCGCCTACGGGTTCGCCGCGGTCGAGGAGGTCGAGGTGCGGATGCCCGACGGCGTCCCGATCGAGTGCGTGGCGATGGAGCTCGCGCTCGGCGCGGCGGCGTGAGCGTGCGCGTGGCCGCGGCGGCGCTGTGCGCGCTCCTCGCCGGGGCGGGAGCGACGGCCGCGGCGCCCACGAGCTTCGTCACGGTCGACGGCCACCGGTTGTACTACGAGTGCAGAGGGACGGGCGCGCCGACCGTCGTCCTCGACGCCGGCTCGCCGGACACGACCGCGACCTGGAGTGCCGTGGAGCCGGCGCTCGCGCTGCGCACGCGTGTCTGCGCGTACGACCGCGCGGGCCTCGGGCGAAGCGCGCCCGCCCCGCCCGGGCGCCGCACGGCCCTCGACCAGGCGCGCGACCTCCGGGGGTTGCTCGAGAACGCGAAGATCGCCGGGCCGTACGTGGTGGTCGGTCACTCCTGGGGCGGGCTGCTCGCGCGGCTCTTCGCGTTCGCGTACCCGCACGAGACGGCCGGCGTCGTGCTCGTCGACGCGACGACCTTCCCCTACCTCACCCCGGCCCTCGCGCGGCAGCTCCCGACCCGGACGAACCGCGAGCGGATCGACCTCGCCTCGGCGGTCGCGGAGTCCGGCGCCGTGGCGAGCCTCGGCGCCGTCCCGCTCGTCGTCCTCGGCTCGAACCGGCCACCGCTCGACGCGAAGCTGCTGCAGGCACAGGACGACGAGGCGGCGCTCTCGACGGACAGCGTCGACGCGATCGCCCGGCGCAGCACGCACTACCTCCAGCGCCCCGCGCCCGCCGGTCAGCCGGACGTCGTCGTCGACGCGGTCGACGCAGTCGTCGAGGCCGTCCGCACGGGCGCCCACCTGCCGGCGTGCAGCCGCCTCTTCGCCGCCGGGGCGGTCGAGTGCCGCTGACGCCGTTCGCGATCCGGCGGCTCGGCCCGGGCGACGAGGCCGTGCTCGCGGCGCTCGCCGCGGAGGCGCCCGCGTTCGACCTCGCGGGGCGCAGTTCCCCGGACCCGCCGCTCGCGCCGGCGGACGCGGCCGCGTACCTCGCAGAGCCGTCCGTCCTCCACTGGGTCGCCGAGGAGGACGGCCGCATCGTCGGCGAGCTCCTCTGCCACGTGCTGCCGTTGCCGTTCGGCGCGGGCCGCGAGCTGCTCCTGTACTCGATCGGCGTCCGCGACGGTTGGCGCCGCCGCGGTGTCGGCGCCGCTCTCGTCGCCGAGATGGTCGGATGGATGCGCGAGGCGCGGGTTCCCGAGGCATGGGTGCTCGCCGACAACCCGGGCGCGGAGGCGTTCTACGTCGCGTGCGGTTTCGTCCGCGGCGGGCCGGACGACCAGGGCGTGCTCCTGCTGCTCGACCCTCGGTAGCCTGAGCCGCTCCATGCTGGAGCTCCGGCCGAACTGCGAGCTGTGCGACCGCGACCTCCCGCCGGGTTCGCCCGACGCGCGGATCTGCTCGTACGAGTGCACCTTCTGCGCCGACTGCGTCGAGAGCGTCCTCCACGACGTGTGCCCGAACTGCGGCGGCGGCTTCCAGGTGCGCCCGATCCGCCCGGCGCAGGCGTGGCGCGAGGGCACGGGCCTCGTCAACGACCCGCCGGACGCCCGGCGCCGGCACACGCCGTACACGCGCGAGGAGCTCGAAGCGTTCTCCGCGTCGCTCCGCGAGGTCGCGCCGAGCGATCGCTGAGCCGTGACGATCCTCGCGCTCCGGCTGTTCCTCGCGCCCGCCTTCATCGTCGCCGCGACGCTCGTGGCGCGGCGTTTCGGGACGCGAGTCGGCGGCGTCGTCGGCGGGCTGCCGGTGATCGCGGGCCCGATCCTGCTCGTGCTCGCGCTCGACCGGGGCACCTCCTTCGCGGCCGACGCGGCGACCGGGACGCTGCTCGGGGTCGTCGCCTTGATCGGGTTCGTGCTCGCGTACGCCGCGGTGAGCCGCCGCCGCGCCTGGCCGTGGGCGCTCCTCGCCGGCTGGGCGGCGTTCGTCGTCGCGATCGCCGCGCTCCGCCCCGTCCACGTCGGCGCGGTCGTCGCGCTCGCGCTCGCCTGCTCGGCGTGCGCGATCACGCTCGTCGTCCTGCCGGCCCCAGCGGCGATCGCGTCGTCGTCCGTGACGTATCCGCGCTGGGACCTGCCGCTGCGCGCGGCGTGCGCGGTCGGCCCCGTGGTCGCGATCACCGGCGCCGCGAGCGCGCTCGGCCCGCACCTGAGCGGCCTCGTCGCCGCGGTCCCGATCATCACGCCGGTGCTGGCCGCGTTCACGCACGCGCAGCAGGGATCGAGGGAGGCGGCACGGATCCTCCACGGGTTCACGCTCGGGTTCTTCGCGTACGCGTTGTTCTGCTTCGTCGTGAGCGTCGGGCTCCGCGACCTCGGCGTCGGCCCGACCTTCGCGCTCGCGACCATCCTCGCCCTCGCGACGCAGGCGGCCGCGATCGCCGTCACGCGGCGCCGCGAGCAGGCGCTCCCGGCCGAGGTCGCAGCGCGGGCCTGACCCGCCGGACGCGCGGTGTGAGACACCGGCGCGAAACCCGTCGCCGGCAACGAGGTTTTCGGGGCGAAGGCCGCTCGCCTGCGCGTAGTGTTGCCGAAGGACGCCTGGGCGCGAGCGCCGGCTTCTCGGCGGCTGACGGTCGGTCTAGAGCGCTCGGACGGCGTCGCTGAGGAGAAACCCGACGAACGCCCAGATCGCCGAGCAGCCAAGTCCGTAGCCGATACCGGCCAGCAGCACCCGATGCCGCCCGAGCGGCTGCCCCCCGACGACACGTGTCAAGCAGACGACGGTAATCGCGTTGGTGAGCGCTGCCGCAACAGCGAACCAGGTGTCCGAGCCGCTCGTGACCCACTTGGCCGGATGCTTCATCACGCGGCCCGAGCGGACTTTCTCGAGCCTTGTCTCGACACGTTTCGCATAGCCGCTCCGACCAGCCGTCCAGTGGCCGTCGAGCCAGCCGCAGAACCAGATATTGAGAGGCACCAGGAGAGCCGCGGCCACGACGAACACAATGAGCGGGTTGAACAGAGCCGCGAGGATGACGACGGGTGCCCCGATGACCAAGCCGTCGAGCAGCCAGTACAGGACCAACAGCGTCCCGATCAGCCCAGTGCGCGCAGACCCCCCACGGCCGGCCGACGGCATCTCCTCATCAACAGCGACGCTCTCGCGCTCCATGGGACCAACCTACTAACCTGGTGAGCAAATAGCCGACGGTCAGTGTAGTGTTTGGGTTGTGGTTTCGGATGCTCGGGTGTGGTCGCAGGCCGAACAGGAGCGGGTGCGTCGGTTGGCGGTCGCGGCGGTGGTCGAGCAGGGGATGAGTGTCGCTGCGGCTGGCCGGGTGTTCGGGGTTTCGCGGCAGTCGGTGTCTGGTTGGGTGAACGGTTTTCGGCGGCAGGGTGAGCTGTCGTTGGCGGCGGGGCGGCGGGGCCGGCGGGCCGGTGAGCAGCAGGCGTTGCCGCCGTGGATGCAGGGGCAGCTGGTGCAGACGATCCGTGGTCGTAACCCCGATCAGTTGCGGCTGCCGTTCTTTCTCTGGACGCGGGAGGCCGTGCGCGAGTTGATCCGCACCCGGTATGGGGTCGAGTTGGCGTTGACGACGGTTGGTCAGTACCTGAAGAGGTGGGGGTTCACGCCGCAGAAGCCGGTGCAGCGTGCGTTCGAGCAGAACCCGGTCGCGGTCGCGCGCTGGCTGGAGCGCGAGTACCCGGCGATCGAGGCGCGAGCCAAGCGCGAAGGCGCACGGATCCTTTGGGCCGACGAGATGGGCCTGCGCTCCGATCAGGCCGCCGGCCGTTCCTTCGCGCCTCGGGGTCGCACCCCGGTCGTCGGCAAAACCGGGAAACGGTTCGGCTGCAACGTGATCCAGGCGGTCTCCAACCGGGGCGAGCTCTGCTTCCGCGTCTTCGAGGGCAGCTTCACCCAGGCGATCTACCGCGACTTCCTCAAACGTCTGCTCAAACAGGCTGGCGGCCGCAAGCTCTACCTGATCGTCGACGGCCACCCCGTCCACCGCGGCAAAAACGTCAACGCCTGGCTGGCCGAACGGACCGAGCTGATCGAACTCCACCGGCTGCCCGGCTACAGCCCCGAGCTCAACCCCGCCGAGCTACTCAACAACGACACCAAGCACGCCGCACTCACCCGGCGCAGACCACGCCACCCGGACGAACTCATCGACGGCACCCGCAGCCACCTCCACCGCCGCCAAAAACAACCACACGTAATCCGCAACTTCTTCCAGCACCCCGACGTCGCCTACGCAGCCCGACCGTCAACCAATTGCCCGCCGGGTTAGTAACAGCCGAGCCTCTCGGCGAATCGTGGCTTCGGGCCGCAACCCACTCGGTTGCGCCAGTGTTCGCGGAATGACCCCTGACGCGCGAGACGCGCGTCCGGTTCTCAGTTTGACTCGGCGTCCGTCCTCGATAGAGGATGGCGAGGTGAGCCGACTGAACGTGTCGAGCACGGTCCGGTACGAGTCGCGCACGACGATCGATCGACCGATCGAGGAGGTCTTCGCGCGGCTGGCGGACCTGCCGGCCTACAGCACCTGGATGCACCGCACCGGCTTGTTCCGGCGGTGCGGCCAAGTCTCGGACGGCCCGATAGAAAAGGGGACGACGTATTTCGACGCCACCAGGATGGGCACCTACCGCGGTGAGGTGATCAGCTTTGAGCGTCCGTCACGGATTGGATTCCGGGAGACGCTGCGGTGGTTCGGCGCCGTGATGGAGGCCCGGCCCGAGTACTTCCTCGAGACGGATCAGGAGAGGACGATCGTTCATCACGTCGCCGAAGGCGAGCTCTTCGGCTGGACGCGGGTGATGAAACCCGCCGCGGCGTTGTTGGCGAGAAGCGAACGCGCGAGAACGCTCAAGTCTTTGAGACGTTCGCTGGAGTCGGCCTAGCCGGCAGCCGGCGAGTCTCGCCTGCGCCAGTACGACCGGCTAGTGGATCATCAGGCAACGTTCGCCGGTTTGAGGGCAGGGGCTGCCTTGTGTGCGAGGGGGCGTCGGGTGAGGTGACGGAGTTTGGGGTTGTCGCGGTGGGCGTTGCGCCAGTCGATGTAGTCGGTGATCAGCCTGGCCTGTGTCTCGTGGTCGGGGTGGTCGGTTCCGTCAAGGCAGAAGTAGCGGAGCCCCTTGAACTGCGGCTCGATCCGGTTCAGCCAGGACGCGTAATGCGGGGTGTACGCGAGCTCGACGTTGTTGTCGGCGGCCCAGTCGCGGACCTCGTCGCCTTTGTGGACGGAGAAGTTGTCGAGCACGAACGCGATCCGCGTTCCGGCCGGGTAGCGGGAGCGGATCTGGTTGCAGAAGGCGAGGAACTCGACCCGTGTCTTGCGCTCGGTGCGCTCGCCGCTCAAGAGGTCGTCGCCGACGTCGAGCGCGCAGAGCAAGTGGCGGACGCCGTGTGGGCGGGTGTAGGTGGCGCGGATCCGGCGCGGCTTCTTCCGTGGCGCCCAGGAGCGTCCGCCCGGCTGAGGTTGAAGGTTGAGCGGCCCGAACTCGTCCAGGCAGATGATCACGGTCGGATCGTCCGGGCCCGGTTCGGCGAGCCCGTCAGTGATCGCGTACAGCTCGAGGATCCGGTTCTTCTTCGCCTCGAACGCAGGGTCGTTGGAGCGTTTCCAGCTCCTCACGGCTTGAAAGCTGACGCCCCCCTCGCGCAAAAGCTGCCGCAACCCTTCGTGGGAGATGTCGTCGACCACCCCCTCGGCGACCAGATAGTCGGCGAGCTTGGCGAGGCTCCAGGTCGAAAACGGCTGGCCAAGGTCGGTCGGGATCGCGAGGGCGACCCGCTTGATCTGCTGCCGCTGCGGCAGCGTGAACGTACGCGGCCGGCCGCCCCGGTAACGCGGATAGAGCGCTTCGAAGCCGTCCTGATTGAAGTCGTGGATCACCTCGCGCACCGTGTCCGGATCGCTGAACACGACCTGCGCGATCTTGGTCGCCGGCATCCGCTGCGCAGCCAACAGCACGATCTG
The DNA here is from genome assembly GCA_963729135.1 of uncultured Actinomycetes bacterium. GTDB lineage: Bacteria > Actinomycetota > Thermoleophilia > Gaiellales > Gaiellaceae > PALSA-600. Next base: position 173,413 of record CAVSMT010000014.1, on the reverse strand, counting down.
CGCCCGACGCCAGGTCACGATAGAGCCGCTCGTACGGCGGATCATCCGCAGCAGCCGGTTGCCCTCCTCGTTGCTGATCTCCCGCAACTCCACCCGCGCCGCCACTGTCCCCTCCCGGTCGATGATCGATCGGGAGTCGCTCTTCGACGCGAACGCAGAGGACCCTCTACCGAAACCGGCAAACGTTGCCGGTCAAACCACTAGGACGGTCGTAGTCCCACTGTCAGGAGTGGTCTTCGGACGACGGCGCCGTGCCCTGCGCCAGCGTTCAGGAATGAAGCTCCTATGTCTGTCAAGTGGTGAGCGGGGCTGAGTTCTGCATGACGCGGTAGAGGTGGCGGGCGAGGTAGCGCTTGAGGAGGCGGACGGCTTCGCGGCTGGTTTTGCTTTCGGCGACGCGGCGCGCGATGTAGTCCTTGGTGGCGGGGTCGTGCTGGCGGCGTTGGAGGATGACGGTGTGGAGCGCGCGGTTGAGTTGGCGGTCGCCGCCGCGGCTGGGGCGGTGGCGGGTGGTGAGGCCGCTTGAGGCGGGGAGTGGTGCGACGCCGGCGAGTCGGGCGAAGGCAGCTTCGGAGGTGACGCGGTTGTGGTGTGACCAGGTGACGATGAGTTGGGCGGCGACGATCGGGCCGATGCCTGGCTCGTCGAGCAGCTGCGGGACGGTCGCGCGGACGTGAGCGAGGATCTCGCGCTCGAGCTCGGTCGCTTCGCGGGTGGCGGCCTCGACGCGTCGTGCGAGTGAGCGCAACGCGATGATCGTTGCGAGCTGGTCGGGTGTGCGTGCGCTGGAGCGTCGGAAGCGGCTGCAGCGGCGGATGAGCTCGCCAACGGGCAGAGCTCGCAACTGCTGCCGGAGATTCTCGGGTGCGGTGACGATGACGCTGCGCAGCTGGACGAGAGCGACGCGGTGGACGTCGACGGCGCTTCGTCGTGCCAGAAGCAGCACCCGTAGCGCCTCTTGCCGCTGTCCGGATCGTGGGGTTGCGATCGTGTCGCTCGCGAGTGCCGTGCGTGCCGCGCGGACTGCGTCGAGCGGATCGTCTTTGCCGCGCAGGCGTCGCTCGCCGCGGCCGGTGCAGCTGACCTCGTGCAGTCGCTGCTCATGTCCGACGAGATAGCGGGCAAGCCCGGCCCCGTAGTGGCCGGCTCCCTCGATCGCCCACACGCGCACGCCCGGCGCGTGTTTCTCGGCGAAACGCACCGCTGCCGCGTAGCCGCGCGCGTCCGCGCCGACCGATTGCTGCGCGATCAGCGCACCCGTGGGCGCGGCGACAACCGCCAGCGCGTGCTGATCGCGGTGCGTGTCGACACCGACGACGTAGTCCAGTTCGTCTGCAAGCATCCCGACCGATCCTCCTTTTCGCAGGGTCCGGTACGCCGGTCTGGGGCAGGGAACCGCGCGGCAGGTCTGTGACGGGTCACGCCCGGAGGGCGGACAAGCTCCTGATCAAGCCAACAGCGGGCGCCAGACCGGCGCCGCCGTGCACACCCGGACGGATCATTCGAAAGGCACGCACAACGCGGCCCGACGCCTGAGGAGTCACGGACGACACGGAGGCCACCAGGCTGGCAACGGCCCCTGACGGACCGACCCCACGACTCTCACAGACACCTGAGCGGGCTAGCCGCCCAGCGGTGCTGGACCAGGCCCGCGAGGCGCGCTAGCGCCTCCGCCTCCGACCACGCCCTCGACCTCATCGGCGTCGAGTTCGAGATCGTCGTCTGAGAGATCCTGAGCGTCTACCTCGACCTCGGTGATCGGCTCGTCGTCGTCGTGCACGTTCACTCCTTGGGCTCGACTGGGAAGGAACGCGACCGTACCCCGTCCCGTCACGACCGGTCAAATCACGCTTCACCGGACGCTCAAGACAGAGGAACGCCGGCGCGCGAGAGCCCTTGCGCCCGAGCCGTCGAGCGCGGCTACGCCGGGCGCTTCTCGGCGACCGCTTCGAGGCGCGAACGGAGCTCGGTGACGTCGTCGCCGAGGTCGTCGAGGCGCGGCAGCTCCGACAGCGACTCGAGGCCGAAGACTCGCTCGAAGAGCGGCGTCGTGCGGTAGCGGATCGCACCGAAGTCGTGCTCGCGGCCCGACTCGGCGACGAGGCCGCGCTCGGCGAGGCCGGCGACGACTCCGTCGACGTTCACGCCGCGGATGCGCGCGATCTCCGGGCGCGAGCACGGGCCGAGGTACGCGACCACCGCGAGCGTCTCGAGCGCGGCCTGCGAGAGGCCACGCTCGACGGGGCGGTCGTACAGACGCGCGCACGCCTCCGCGGCGGCGCGCGAGGCGCGGAACGCCCAGCCGCCCGCGACGTGCTCGAGGACGATCCCGCTGCGGCCCTCGCGGTACCGCTCGCCGAGGAGGCCGAGCGCCATCTCGACGCGCTCGGGGTCGTCGGCGGTCGCGTCCGCGAGCTCGTCCACGGTCAAGCGGCTGCGAGGCGACGACGAGCAGCGCCTCGACGGTGCGGGCGAGCTCGTCGACCGGGTTCGCCGCGATCAGCCTGAGCGGACGTTCCATGCGAGGCTCCTTTCTGCTTCCGGTCGGGAAATCCTTATCGGCGCGAACGGCGCCGCCTGGGCCAGCACGAGCTCGTCGAGCTTGCGGAGCTCGAGCAGCGCGAGGAACGCAACCGCGACCTCGACGCGGGTGAGCCCCTCGACCTCGCGGTCGAAGTCCGCGAGCGCGCGGCGGCGGAGCAGCGAGCGCCACCGCTCGAGGAACCGCGCGACCGGCGGGAACGTGAGGCCCATGTGCGCGGTCGACGGCGCGGGCGGCTCGACCGCGAGCGCGCGGATCGCAGCGGCGAGCTTCTCGGGCGGCTGCGCCGCGAACGTCGGCTCGGGCCGCGCGGGCGCGAGCGGCGCCGGGCCGAGCCGGAAGAAGACGTCGCGGCGCTCGTCGAGCCGCCCGGCGAGCCACAGCGCCGCCTCCTTCGCGCGGCGGTACTCGGCGAGCCGGCGCGCGAGCTCCTCGGCGGCCGCCTCCGGCTCGAGCTCCGCGAGCTCGGCCTCCTCCTCGGGGAACAGCCCGCCCGCCTTCAGCTCGAGGAGCGCGGAGATCAGGACGAGGAACTCGCCGCACGCGTCGAGGTCGAGCTGGTCGCGAGCGGCCAGGCCGGCCACGAACGCGATCACGATCTCCGCGAGGTCGAGCTCGCCGAGCGGCACCTCCTCGCGGAGGACGAGCGTCAGCAGCAGGTCGAAGGGTCCCTCGAACGCGTCGAGGTCGAGCTCGAGCTCTCGAACCGCGGGCACGCGGCGAGGCTATCGACGCGGCCGGACGCGGGTCTTCGGGATTGCCATCGCCGGCCCCTTCGGGACCTCGCGCGGCTTCACCTTCCGCGGCGGTGGCGGCGGCGGGTCCCAGCCGTGGTCGAGGATCTGCCACCAGACGAAGAACCAGGTCGCAGCGATGAAGATCACGATCGACACCCAGGCGTTCAGGCGCAGGTGGAAGAAGTGGTGCGCCGGGTCGATCCGGAGCAGCTCCTCGAAGAAGCGGCCGAAGCAGTAGTACGAGACGTACAGCGCGAAGAGCGCCGGCGGCTTGATCCGCCAGCGGCGGCCGATCCAGATCAGCAGGAACACGCCGACCACGTCCCAGATCAGCTCGTACAGGAACGTCGGGTGGAACGTGCTGCCCTGGAAGTAGCCGGGCAGGATCGAGCCGTCGGACGCGCGCGGCAGGTGCGCGTCGTCGATCTGCAGGCCCCACGGCAGCCCGGTCTTCTTGCCGTACAGCTCCTGGTTCCACCAGTTCCCGATGCGGCCGATCCCCTGCGCGAGCAGGAGGCCCGGCGCGACCGCGTCCATGAACAGCCGGACGGACGCACCGGAGCGGCGGACGACGATCGCGCCCGCGATCGTCCCGAAGAGGATCCCGCCCCAGACCCCGAGGCCGCCGCGCCAGACCTCGAAGATGCCCTGCCACTTCGGCGACGGCACCTCGTTCCACGAGGTGAGGTCGTGGTAGAGCCGCGCGCCGATCACGCCGGCCGCGACGCCCCAGACGGTGACGCGGACGACGAGGTCGAACTCGCCGCCGACGTTCCGCCAGCGGACGGCCGTGAGCCAGACGCACGCGAGGATCGCGACGAGCAGCGTGAGGCCGTACATGTGGATCGTCAGCGGGCCGAGGCTGACGGTGGCGGCGTGCGGGGAGGGGATCGAGGCGAGCACCGTCGACATTGTGACGGCGCTCGCCGAAAACTGCGCCGCTACCGGCTCAGAGGAGGATGCGGAGCGCGGTCTCGGGCGGGCAGCCGTGCTCGACGAGCTCGATCGCGCGGTGGAGGTCGACGTCGTGGCGGACGGCGAGCATCGCCGCGGAGTCGGGGTCGTACCCGACCTTCTCGAGCGCCTCGGAGCGCCAGCGCTCCACGCGCTCCTGCTCGGTCTCCGGACCAGTACTTCGAGGGCTTCTATCGACGACGACATCTCGCTCTGTCTCCTCTCAGGTGGGTATTCGGTTAAACGTCGGCCGCGGTTTAGCGGATACCGTCCGGAGCGAGGATTTACGGAACTTTTAATTCCGTAAGTGGGGCTGTCGTCAGGTGCAGTCGGACGTGACGACCGCCTTCGAGGCCCTGCCGTCCGGCCTCGACGAGCGCCGCCTCAGGCGAGGGCCGACTCGCCGAGGAGCGCGCGGACCTCGGCGTAGAAGTCGGGCTCCGGCTCGACGCGGTACTTCGGCCCGAGCTCGAGCAGCTTCGGCCCGTCCGAGGTGAGGCAGTCGACGAGGACGGGGCTCTCGCCGGGGTAGTCGCGGATCAGCCGCGCGAGCTCGCCGACCACGCCGGCGGGCGCCTGCGTCGCGTCGATCCGCAGCCGCACCTCGCGCTTGATCGCGACCGACTCGAACGCGGAGACCTCGTTCGCGACGAGCTTCGTCTCGCCCTCCTTGTGGTCGACCCGGCCCTTCACGATCAGGATCCGGTCGGGCACGCAGAGCTCGGACGCGGCGGCGTACGTCGAGTTGAAGACGACGCACTCGATCCCGCCGGTGACGTCGTCGAGCCGGAGGAACGCCATCGGCTCGCCGCGCTTCGTCGTCAGGTGCCGCACCTCGGAGACGATCCCGCCGACGGTGACGTTCTCGCCGTCGCGGCGGCGCTCGAGCTCCGCGATCGTCGCGTCCGTCTTCGCGCGCAGCTCGCTGCGGATCGCCGAGAGCGGGTGCTCGGAGACGTAGAGGCCGAGCGTCTCCTTCTCGAGCCGCAGCAGCTCGTTCTTCTCGAACTCCTCGCTCGGCACGGGCGGGTGGTGACGGGGCGCGGCGTCCGCGACGCCGTTGGCGTCGCCGAGGTCGAAGATCGAGCCCTGGCCGGCGAGCCTGTCCGCCTGCTGGCGCTGGCCGTAGCCGAGCGCCTGCTCGAGCACGCCGAGCATGCCCCGGCGCGAGCCCGGGAGCGCGCCGCACTTGACGAGCGACTCGAGCGCGCGCTTGTTCACGACCGACGGGTCGACGCGCTCGGTGAAGTCCCAGATCGACTCGAACGGGCCGCCCTCGTCTCGCGCGCGGACGATCGTGCGGCACGCGATCTCGCCGACGCCCTTCACGGCGTTGAGGCCGAAGCGGATCTTGCCGCCGACGACCGCGAAGTCGACCTGCGACTCGTTCACGTCGGGCGGCAGCACCTCGATCCCGAGCTCGTGGCACGCGTTGACGTAGAACGGGACGCGGTCCTTCGTGTTCATCACCGACGAGATCAGCGCGGCCATGTACTCGCACGGGTGGTTCGCGCGCAGCCAGGCGGTGCGGTAGGCGATCAGCGCGTAGCAGGCGGCGTGCGACTTGTTGAACGAGTAGTCCTGCGCCTTCTCCATGTCGTCCCAGAGCTGGCGCGCGACCGCGTCCGGCGTCGTGTTCGCGACCGCGCCCTCGATGAACTTGCCCTTGAGCGACGCCATCAGCGCGTGGATCTTCTTCCCGATCGCCTTGCGGAGGTCGTCGGCCTCGGCGGGCGTGAAGCCGCCGATCTGCTTGGCGATCTCCATCGACTGCTCCTGGTAGATCGAGATCCCGTACGTGCCGCTGAGGATCGGCTTCAGCCGCGGGTCGAGGTAGGTGACCTGCTCGCGGCCGGCCTTGCGGGCGGCGTAGTTCGGGATGTACTGCATCGGGCCCGGGCGGTAGAGCGCGACGAGCGCGATCAGGTCCTCGAACACGGTCGGCTTCACCTGGCGGAGCGCCTCGCGCATGCCCGACGACTCGAACTGGAAGACGCCGGTCGCCTCGCCGCGGGCGAGCATCTCGTACGTCTGCCGGTCGTCCATCGGGATCTCGCCGATGTCGAGCCCGCCGCCGATGAGCGCGACCGCCTTGTCGATCACGTCGAGGTTGCGCAGGCCGAGGAAGTCGATCTTCAGCAGGCCGATCGCGACGACGTCGTTCATCGCGAACTGCGTCACGACCTCCTGGTCGGCGCCCTTCTGCTGCAGCGGCACGATGTCCATCAGGGGCTCGGCGCCGATCACGACGCCGGCGGCGTGGATCGAGTCGGCGCGCGTCAACCCCTCGAGCGGGAGCGCGAGCTCGACGATCTCCTTCGCGACCGGGTCGGAGTCGACCGCCTTCCGCAGCTCGGCGCTCGGCTTCAGGCACTCCTCGAGCGTCTGGCCCGGGCCTTCCGGGATCAGCTTCGCGATCCGGTCGACGACGCCGTACGGCAGCTCGAGCACGCGGCCCGCGTCGCGGACGGCGGCGCGCGCGGCCATCGTCGAGAAGGTGATGATCTGCGCGACGCGGTCGCGGCCGTACTTCTCGGTCACGTAGTTGATCACGCGCTCGCGGCCCTCGACGGCGAAGTCGATGTCCATGTCGGGCATCTCCTTGCGGCCGGGGTTGAGGAAGCGCTCGAACAGCAGGTCGTAGTGGATCGGGTCGAGGTCGGTGATCTCGAGGCAGTACGCGACGAGGCTGCCCGCCGCGGAGCCGCGGCCCGGCCCGACGCTGACGCCGTTCCGCTTCGCGAAGCGGATGAAGTCCCAGACGATCAGGAAGTAGTCGGCGAAGCCCATCTCCTTGATCGTCTTCAGCTCGAAGCGCAGCCGCTCGGTCAGCTCGGGAGTCGCCGTGCCGTAGCGCTTCTCCAGGCCGCGCTCGCAGAGCTCGACGAGGTACTCGAACGCGTCGCGGCCGTCGGGCGTCGGGAACCGCGGCAGCAGGATGTTCCCGAGCGCGAGCTCGACGTTGCAGCGCTCCGCGACCTCGAGCGTGCGGCGGAGCGCGTCCTCGTGGCCCGGAAAGTCGCCCGCCATCTCCTCCGGCGTCTTGAAGAAGAACTGGTCGGTGTCGAACTTCCAGTGGTTCGGGTTCTTGAGCGAGTCGCCGGACTGGATGCAGAGGAGCGCCTCGTGCGCCCGCGCGTCCTCGTGGCGGAGATAGTGGACGTCGCCCGTCGCGACCGTCGGGAGGCCCGCGGCCCGCGCGAGCTCGGCGAGCTGCGGGACGAGCCGCGCCTGCACCTCGAGGTGCGCGTTCTGGAGCTCGACGTAGACGTCGTCGCGCCCGAACACCTGCGCGAGCCGGTCGAGCTCCGCCGCCGCGTCGGTGACGCGGTTCTCCTCGAGCGCCTTGCACACGCGGCCGGAGAGGCAGCCGGAGAGCGCGATCACGCCGTCGGCGTGCCGCTCGAGGAGCTCCCAGTCGACGCGGGGCTTGTAGTAGTAGCCCTCGAGGTAGCCGAGGCTCGACAGCTTGACCAGGTTCCCGTAGCCGGTGTCGTCGGCGGCGAGCAGGGTCAGGTGCGCGTAGCCCTTCGTCTGCGCGCGGCGGTCGTCGGCGACGTACACCTCGCAGCCGATCACCGGCTTCACGCCCGTCCCCTTCGACGCCTTGAAGAGCTGTACCGCCCCGGCCATCGAGCCGTGGTCCGTGAGCGACACGGCCGGCATCTCCAGCTCCGCGGCCCGCGAGACGAGATCCGGGATCCGGCACGCGCCGTCGAGGATCGAGTACTCGCTGTGGACGTGCAGGTGGACGAACGGCGCTTGCTTCGAGGAGGCGGTGGGCATGCGGAAGGGACAGTCTAGGAACCGGCTCGGATTGCGCGGACGCGCGCTCCCGGCCCGCCCCGCGCCCGCGTCCGCACGTTGCGGCGAACCGCTGCCGCTCCCTCCGGCACGCCCCCGCCGAGCTCCCGCGGGAACCGTCGGCAGGCCGTGGTGGTCACTCGTCGACGGCCGAAGCGCATCCCTCCTCCGCGAGGCGGTCGGTCTCGGCGAGGACGTCCCAGGTGGCGTCGAACGCGAGCCGCTGGCGAATCGCCCGGTCGATCCACGCGTCCCGACCCGCGCGCTCGAGCTCGGCGGTCGCGTCGACGCACCTCGCGGCCGCGAGCAGGAACCCCTCGTGCGCCTCGGCGAGCCCGCGCTCGCACTCCGCGACGAGCTCCGCGACCGATCGCGTCGATCGCGTCGGAGGCGAGCCGCTCCGCGCGCGGCCACGCGTACTCGTCCGACGGCTCGGCGAGCCGCGCCGCCGGCTCGGCGCAGATCGGCGCGAGGTCGATCGAGACGTGACTCGAGACCGCGGAGACGATCGCGCCGCGAGCCCCGGCGGCTCGGGCGGGGTGCCGTCCTTCCTCATCTCCCGATGGAAGCAGCGAAACCGTTACGTGTCTGTGCCGACTTCGTGCCGATTTCGAGACGGCGGCTCGCGCCACTCGAGCACGAACTCCTCCTGCTCGACGCTCTGCGGCGAGCGGATCCCGCGCCAGCCGGTCACCGTCCGGAGCGCCTCGGCCGGCTCCATCCCGTGCCGGACGAGGTGACAGCCGACGACGGTGCCGGTGCGCCCGATCCCGGCGTAGCAGTGGACGTAGACGCCCCGGCCGGCGTCGACGGCCCCGTCGATCGTGTCGAGGATCTCGCGCATCGCGGCCGGCGTGGTGACGCCGAAGTCCGGGATCGCGAACCGCCGGTGGACGGCGGGCGCGGTGAGGAAGCCGTCGTACGGGCGCAGGCCGTACTCGCGCCCCTCCGTCAGGTCGACGAAGAGCTCGACGCCCACGGCGCGCAGGGAGGCGAGCTCCGCCCGCGCGCCGGGCTCGTCCTCGTGGAGCCCGGGGCACCGGCCCGCGAGCAACCTGCCCGGCACGACCCAGTACGAGCCGGGCAGCGGCCCGTCGCGCTCGCTCACGGGGTGGCGTCCGGCCCGGTGTCGACGCCGCGCGTGAAGTCGACCGGCGTCCGCGGACAGGCGCCCCAGAGCCCGAGGCCTCGGGCACGCGCGCTCCGCGCAAGCCGGTCGAGCGTCGCCGCGTATCGGCCGCGGCGACCGTCGTAGAAGTACGGAGCGGCGTCGCCGTGGGCGACGAGGTACAGGTTCACGTTCAGGCCGTCGCGGGCCCGGATCACGTACCGGAGGAGGCGGCCGTAGGCGTCCACGCGGTCCGTCGCGGGCTCGGCGGCGAGACGCACCGCCGTCCCCGGCGGGAGCAACCTCTCGGTCGCAGCCGACGCCTGATGGCCGTAGCACTCGACACCGAAATAGACCTCCGGCGTGTCGATCTGGACGAGGCGGATCTTCGCGCCGCTCGTCAGGTAGACGGTGTCGCCGTCGACGACGCGGCCGACGCGAAGGGTTCCGGCCGCGCTCGCATCGCCGCACAGGGCGAACGCGACCAGAGCCGCGAGAGCGAGGCGCCGCATGCCCCAAGCATGTCCGATCCGGACACGGCTCGAAAGTACCGGCTCGTCTCAGAGCCCGGGCCGCTGGAGGACGTACCAGCCGACCTCGGCGCGGGTGTCCGACGGCGCGAGCGCCTGCGCGCGGGCGCGGTCCGCGCCCTCGCAGCCCGCGAGGTCGAGGTACCGCTCGAGGTCGCGGTCCTCGTGCACGACCTCGGAGCTGCGGAGCACGAGGCTGTTCGAGTCGAAGAGGCCGCGCAGGTCGACGTCGGCGAGGATGCGCGTCATCGACGGGTCGCGCGCGCTCTCGAAGCGGTTCAGCTCGATCGCGGCGAGCGGATCGACGGGCGCGAGCTGGTCGATCACGAGCATCGTGCCGCCGGGGCGGAGCACGCGGTCGAGCTCGGCGACGAGGAGCTCGGGCCGCGCGACGTGATGGAGGGTCCGGGCCGTGCAGACGAGGTCGAACGAGCCGCGCTCGAACGGGAGCGCGGTCGCGTCGCCCTCGAGGAACTCGACGTTCGCCGGCGCGCGCTTGCGCGCCTCGGCGAGCAGCTCCGGGACGACGTCGACGCCGACGACCTCTCGCACGAGCGGCGCGAGCGCGATCGCGAGCGCGCCCGCGCCGGTGCCGACGTCGAGCGCCCGCTCCTCTCCCCTGAGGGGCAGCAGCCGCCGGAGGCGCTCCCGCGTCGCCTCGGCGCGCCGGTCCTGTTCCTCGGCCATGAGCGCCGCCGTCTTCGCGAACCGGTTGCGGGCTGGGTCGGACACGGACGTCAGCATAGAATCGCCACCGGTGTCGAGCCGGCTCGCCGACGACCTGCAGGACGACGCGCTCGAGCGCTTCCTCCGCTACGTCCGTATCGACACGCAGGCGTCGCGCACGTCCGGCACGTATCCGAGCACGCCCGGGCAGCTCGATCTGAGCCGCCTGCTCGAGGGCGAGCTCCGCGCGCTCGGCCTCGCCGACGTCGAGCTGACCGAGCACGGCTACGTCTTCGCAACGCTCCCCGGCGTCGCCGGCCCGACCGTCGGCGTGCTCGCCCACGTCGACACGAGCCCCGACGCGCCCGGCGCCGGCGTGCGGCCGCAGGTGCACGAGGGCTACGACGGCGGCGAGCTCGTCCCCGGCCTGTCGCCCGCGACCTCGCCGCTCCTCGCCGAGCGGATCGGGCACGACGTCGTCACCTCGGACGGGACGACGCTCCTCGGCGCGGACGACAAGGCCGGCGTCGCCGCGATCATGGCCGCGGTCGCGTACCTCGCCGCGCGGCCGGAGCTGCCGCGCGCGAACACGCGGATCGCCTTCACCGTCGACGAGGAGGTCGGCCACGGCACCGACCACTTCGACCTCGACCGCTTCGGCGCGAGCTTCGCGTACACGATCGACGGCTCCGTCGTCGGAGAGATCGAGAACGAGACCTTCTCGGCCGTCGAGCTGAAGGTCACCTTCGCCGGGGTCGGCGTCCACCCGGGCTACGCGAAGGGCAAGCTCGTGAACCCGGTCAAGCTCGCCGCCCGGCTCGTCGCGAGCCTGCCGCCGGACTCGCTCTCGCCGGAGACGACCGAGGGCCGCGAGGGGTTCGTCCACCCGTACGCGATCGAGGGCGGCGCCGACCACTGCACGATCACGTTCATCCTCCGCGACCACGACGCGGCGAAGCTCGAGCAGCACGAGGCGCTCGTCCGGCGGCTCGCCGAGGAGATCGATCCGACCGTCACGTTCGAGCGCTGGGACCAGTACCGGAACATGCGCGAGGCGCTCGACGGGGTCCCGCACGTCGTCGAGGCCGCGCTCGAGGCGACGCGCCGGATCGGCCTCGAGCCGAAGCTCGCGTCGATCCGCGGCGGCACGGACGGCTCGCGGCTGACGGAGATGGGCCTCCCGACCCCGAACGTGTTCGCGGGCGGGAACGAGTTCCACTCCGTCCGCGAGTGGATCACCGCCCAGGACCTCGCGCTCGCGGCCGCGGCGGTCGTGGAGCTTCTGCGGGTCTGGGCCGAGCCCGAGTGGGCCGGGCGCGCGTAGAGCTCGGCCCGGCCAAGGCGCGCCTCGACCGGCTCGCGCTCTACCCCTCGCCGGTGCGGATCGAGCGCGTCCGCGTCGTCGTCTGGCCGCTCCTCTTCAGGCTGCCGTGGTTCCGCCGCTTCGACGGCTACGCGGCCTGGAACGCGATCTTCTTCCGCAGCGACGCGATGGCGGCCGACGAGGACCTCGTCGTCCACGAGCTCTGTCACGTCTGGCAGATGCAGCACCGGCCGGTCGCGATGCCGCTCTCGTACCTCCGCGGCTACGCGGCCAACCGGTACGAGGCCGAGGCGCGGCGCGCCGTCGAGGCGACGCGCCCGCGCCCCGCCTGAGTCACATCGCGACGGTCTCGTACACCTCCACGCCGCCGCCGCCCTCGAGGATCGGGCAGCCGCCCGCCTTCGCGACCGCGTCGTCGAGGCTGTCCGCCGAGACGACCGAGTAGCCGGTGAGCCCCGAGGTGGAGCCGCCGTTCACCGCCGCCGACGCGCCGAACGGGTTCCCGACCTCGACGACGGAGTCGCCGAGGCTCCCGAACCAGGCCATCCACTGCCCCATCACGCGCTCCTGCTCCTCCGGCGTCGGCGCCATCCCGCCGCCCTTGTAGACGAACACGTAGTTCCCCATCTGCTCTCTCCTCCGGTCGTGTGGTCGGACTCCTACGAGGCGCCGTGCTCGATCCAGGGATCGACGCCGGGCTCGCGCCCGCCGGCGATCGCGGCGAGCCGGCCGAGGTAGTGATCCCAGCCGTGGCCGTGCGACTCGGCCGACGGCGCGCCCGGCAGGTCGCGGTGCTCGAGACGGAGCAGCGTGCCCTCGCCCCTCGGCTCGAGCTCGATCTCGATCGTCGAGGCGCCCGGCGGGACCGGGTTGGGCTCGCCCTCGTCGACCTCCCAGCCCCACGTGTAGACGAGCCGGTGCGGCGGGTCGACCTCGACGAACTCGCCGCTCGCGATGTGCCCGGGCAGGACGACGACCCGGTACTCGCCGCCGGGCCGCGCGTCGAGCGAGGCCGAGATGCCCATCCAGCGCACGGCCTTCGCGGGGTCGACCAGAAACTCCCAGACCGTCTCGGGGCGCGCGGCGATCTCGAGCTCGCGCACGACGGAGGTCTGCTCAGCCGTCTGTTCCATGCTTCTCCTTCTCCTCTCGCTCTGCTTCGCGTTTCAGCGCCTCGAGCCGGTCGCCCCAGAGCTCGTCGAGGAACGCCTTCAGATCGGCGAGCCCTTCCGGGCGGGCCCGATAGAGCCGCCTCGTGCCGTTGCGTCGCTCGTCCACGAGCCCGGCCTCCTTCAGGACGGTCAGATGCTGCGAGACCGCGGGCCGGGAGATCTCGAAGTGCGCCGCGATCTCGCCGGCCGAGAGCTCTTCGTCGCGGACGAGGCTCAGGATCCGGCGGCGGCGGGGCTCGGCGATCGCCTTCAGCGCGGTCTCCATCGCGGCATATGTAAGCAGAGACTTACGTAAGTGTCAACTTACGCGGCGAGCCGCGGCATCTCGAAACCGCTCACGTCGAGGCCGAGCGACTGCGCCATGCGGATGCCGTTCTCGAGCTCGTGCCGCAGGCGCGCCACGTCGGCCGCGCGCATCGTCGACCCGAGCCACGCCCGCTCCCGCGGCCGCCAGAACTCGTGCTCGACGAAGATCGGCAGGAGCCGGTTCGCGGCCTTGACCAGGTCGTCCTTCGTCTTCTTCGAGGCCCGCTGGAGGAGGACGCGCTCGTAGGCCATCCCCGCGCCGTGGTGGATCCCGTCGTCGATCGAGAGCCGGCCGCAGAGGTCCGCGAGGAGCGTCCCGGGCGAGGCGCGCGCGATCAGCTTGAACTTCGGGATGATCAGCCGCTCGAAGAAGACCTGCATCAGGAAGACCTTCTCCTCGAGCGTGTCGGCGTCGAGGGTCATCTTCGCCATCTGGTCGAGGTACGGGTCGCGCTCGGCGGTCCCGCCGACCTCGTTGGCGAGCTTGATCCACGCCTCGGTGTGGCGCGCCTCGTCCTGCACGAGCGTCGTGTAGTAGAGCTTCGCCTCGCGGTGCGGCGCCATCGCGAAGAGCTGCGCGGCCATCTCGACCGCGAGCTCGTCGGCCTGGAGCTGCTGCGTGATCACCGAGCGCCAGATGTCCTTGCGGCGGGCCTGACGCTGCGGCGAGCCCCTCAGGATCGGGATCGCGGGCAGGTCGTTCCACGGCAGGTCGGTGATCTGCCACTCGGCCCGCTTGGCGAGCTGGTAGAAGCGGTAGACCTCCTCGTACCGCTCCTCGTGAGCCGCTGCGGGTGGCAGGTGCTCGACGTTCATCGGCGGAGATTATGCGCCTCCGGCGCGCGGCCGGCAGCCGAAGAAACTACGGAAGCTCGGCGTCGAGGTCCTGGTCGGCGCGGAGCCGCCAGGCGATCGCCGCGCCGGCGGCGGCGAGGCCGACCACCGCGGCGAGGCCGACGAGCGGACGTCCGAGCCTCCGCTCCTCCTCCGCGGCCGCAGCCTCCGCGCGGCGCCAGAGGGCGCGCTTGAAGAGCAGGAGCACGAGGTACCCGACGAACGCGTTGCGACGGTTGACGACCGACATGCCGGCGACTCTACCGATCCGTCCCGCGCCGGGACGGGTCGTGAGCCGCTACGCCGCCGAGGCTTCGTCGAGGTACGCGAGGAACGCGAGGTACTTCGCGAGGTACTCCTCGATCGCCTTGACCCCGGCGCCGGCCCAGGTCTCGATCCAGCTCGCGTCGAGGTCCTCTTCGATCCGGTGGATGCTGCCGCTCTCCATCTCGCCCTCGATGATCGTCCGACGCGCGCAGAACTGCATGAGCCGAACGGCCCATTTCGCGAGACCGGGCCGACTACGCCCGGGACCCGCGCGAGACCCAGAGCGCGAGTACCTCGAGCTGGGTCGCGAACGCCATCTCGGCCGGGAGCTCGTCCGGGCCGAACCAGGCCAGCTCGGCCACGTCGTCGTCGGCGCGCGGCTCGCCCTCGCCGCGGACGAGCCACGAGAGCCCGAGCACGAAGTGGTCGTCGTACGGGTCGACGTACGCCCCGAGCCACTCGACCGGCTCGACCTCGAGCCCGGTCTCCTCGCGGAGCTCGCGCCGGAGGCCGTCGAGCGCCTCCTCGCCCTCCTCGAGGAACCCGCCGGGGATGTCCCAGTACCCGAGCCGCGGCTCGATCCCGCGGCGGGCGAGGAGCACGCGGCCGTCGCGCTCGAGCAGGCCCTGCACCGCCGGCGCGGAGTTCGCCCAGTAGCTCGACCCGCAGCCGGGACACGTGCGGTGACCGCGCTCGACCGTCTCGAGCTCGTGCCCGCAGCGCGGGCAGAGCCGCCAGCCGTCGAGGACTCCCATCGGCCGGGAGGATAGGTCAGCTTCGACGGAGCGCGAGGAAGCCCGCGAGCGCGACGGCCGCGGCGGCGAGCGCGAGCGCCGCGTCGAGCACGGCCGGATGGCGCGCGGCCCACGAGCGCGTGTCGGGCCGCGGCCGGTAGTCCGCGTTCGCCCGCGGCGGCCCGAGCGTCCCGCGCCGGACGGAGGCGAGCCCGAGCGTCCCGCGCGGGAGGCGGGCGAACTCGTACGACGGCGCGGGCCGCGGCCGGCCGCCGTAGAGCAGCCGCAGCGGCTCCGCGTGGCCGCCCTCGACGAGGACGGTCCGCGGCCGCGCGAGCGGCTCGACGACCACTCCTGCGAGCGGCGGGTCGTTCCCGTTCAGCACGGTCACGCGGAGGTAGCGCGCGCTCGTCCCGACCGGGATCGGCGCCGAGCGCGTCCCGTCGAGGCGGAAGACGCGGCCCGACGCGACGGTGCGCCACGCCCGTCCGGGGTTCCGGGCCTCGATCCGCACCGGCCGGTCGTACCGCGGGGCGGCGGCGGAAACCGCGATCGAGTCGACCGGCACGTTCGCGCCGCCGAGGTCGAGGAGGCGGCCGTGCCGCCGGAACGGGACCGGCTTCGCGGCCGCGCGCGAGACCGGCGACGCGATCGCCGCGCCGTCGATCCGCGCGACGCCCCCGACGCGGAGCCGGAAGTACCGGAAGTCGCTCGGCGCGAAGGCGACGGCGGTGCTCCGCGCGCGCCCGCCGGCGCCGGCGAGGTCGAAGACCCGGCTCGCGCCGACCCGCGTGAACGTGCGCAGGTCGTCGCTGCCCGAGACGGTCGCGACGCCGACGAACCCGTGCCCCGGCAGGTCGAGGTCGATCCGGTCGTGCACTCCCGGGTGCGAGCCGAGGTCGAGCAACGCGACCGCCGCGCCGCCGCGCCGGCCGCGGTCGAGGATGGCGACCTCCCGCGCGCGTGGAGCCGCGGCTGCCGGGAACGGCCGCCACGGCACCTCGATCCCGTGAGCGTCGACGATCCGGAGCCCGGCGAGCCCGGGGCCCGCGTGCGCGAAGAGCGGCGCGTCGGCGCCGAACGCGATCGGCCCGGCCCCGGCCGGCGCGGCGAGCGCCCGCGACCAGCGAAACTCGCTCGCGTTCACCGACGAGGCGGCGACCGCGAGCGCGCCGACCGCGAGGAGGAGCCTCACTGCCGCACCGAGCGCGGCTCGCGCTGATAGGCGAACGCGCCGGCGATCAGCAGCAGGCCGAGGACGACGAACGAGCCGACGCGGTACTCCGACCCGAGCGTCTTCAGGTCGACGAGGAACACCTTCACGACCGCGAGCCCGAGCAGCATCAGCCCGCCGAGGCGGAGCTCGCGACGGTCGCGCAGGAGGCCGACGACGACCGCCGCGAGGCCGGTCGCGGCCCAGAACGCGCTCAGCAGGAGCTGGCCGCCCTGCGTCGCGCCCGTCGCGTCGGTCGCGCCGGAGGCGTCGACGATCGCGACCGAGACGAGGTACACCGCCGTCGCCGCGGCCGCGCTCGCGAACCACCCGCGCCAGCGGCCGGAGCTCAGCCGCGCCGAAGCCGCCGCCGCGAGCGTCGACGATCGCGAGCCCGGAGAGCCCGCGCGCCGCGTCGTCGAGGCCGTTCGCGAGCGAGTCCGGAGGCGCCTCGACGAACAGCACGTGGCCGAGCGCGAGGGCGAGGAAGCCCGCCGCGCCGTAGGTCGCGCGCTCGTCGCCGGAGCGCGCCGCGACCCACGCGAGCAGGACGGCCTCGGCGGACCAGCCCGCGACGAGCGCCGGCCCGTCGAGGGCGAGCGCGAGACCGACGGCCGAGAGCGCGACGCCGAGCGCGATCATCAGCTCGCCGACCTCGCGGCCGACCCGGACGCGCAGCGCGCCGACGCCGACGCCGACGTGCGCGGCGGCGAGCGCGAGCACCCAGGCGGTCGCCGCGTCGGACCGGCCCGCGTCGTGGAGCGCGCGCCAGCCCTCGGCGGAGACGAAGAGCACGTCGGCGAGGAGGAGCAGCGCCGACGACGTGCGCAGCCCGTCGGTCGGGAAGCGCAGCTCGTACGCGAGCGCCGCCGCGAGGAAGAGCGCCCAGTAGAGGACGAGCACGGCGAGGACCGGCGCGGGCGGGCGGTCGCCGTCGATCCACGCCGCGAGCTGCGGCGCGCTGACGACGAACGCGCCGGTCGCGAGCCACGGCCAGCGCCGCCACACGAGCACGGCGACGGCCGCGGTCAGCGCGATCGCCATGAAGACGAGGGCGCCGGTCGTCGAGCCGGCGTCGACGAGCACCGGTGCGAGGAGCGCGCCGAGGATCCCGATCCCGCCCACGACCTGCGAGTCCCAGCGCACCGCGATCGCCGCCCCGGCCGCGCCGACGAGCGCGGCGGCGAGGACGCCCGCCGCGGCCGGGATCAGGCCGTACACGACCGTCGCGACCGTGAGGCTCGCGTACAGCGACGCGAGCGCCGCGGCGGCCGCCGCGAGCGCCGCCTGCGTCTGTCCCGCGCGCTCGTACAGCCAGAGCGCGCCGAGGAGGAGGGCCGTCGAGCCGGCGAAGGCGAGCGCGACGCGCGTCGGCTCGTCGATCCAGCCGCGGCTGACCGCCATCACGAGGAAGAAGACGACGCCGAGGACGACCGCGACGCCGCCGACCCAGGCGAGCACGCGGCCGCCGAGAACCTCCTCGACGTCGACCCGCGTGCGGGCGGGTCGGTCCGGCGGCGCCTCCTCCGCGCGGCGCGGCGGCGCCGGCGCCCGCACGAACGGGACGGGCGCGCCGATCGAGAGCAGTCGCTCGACGCGGTCGAGCCGGCTCTCGAGGGACAGCAGGCGCTCTTCGGTCGAGCCTTCCACGTGGCCTCCTCGGGTCGGGAGCGGACGACTGTCGCTCGGGTATCGAGCATGCGCCCCGGCCGGGCCGCTTCGCGTCGGGGACGCCCCCAGTCGCGCCCTAGACGAGCCCTCACCGCCCGCTCATCTCGACCGACGAAGCTGCCCGGTCTGTGCCCCGGCTCGGTCCAGCCGCGTGCCTCGCCGCCATCGTCCTGCTCGCCGGGTGCGGCGGGGCCGGCGCGCCGTCCACGACCGCGACCCGCCGCGCCGCGCCCGCCCCCCGCCCCCGCCCCCGCACCGACCCGGCCTGGACCGCGCTCCGCCTCCCGCGCGTCCCGCCCGGGCCGGTTCCCGGCTACGTGCTGATCGCCGACCGGAACAACGACCGGCTGCTCCTCGTCTCGCCCGCGAAGAAGGTCGTCTGGAGCTTCGCCGGCCTGCGCGGGCCCGACGACGCCTTCTTCGCGCCCGGCTGGCGCTCGGTGATGACGAACGAGGAGTTCGACGACACGCTGCACCAGGTCGCGCTGCGCCCGCGCCGGATCGTGTGGTCGTACGGTCATGCCGCCGTGCCGGGCTCGAGCCCCGGCTACCTCGACACGCCCGACGACGCGTACCGGCTGCCGAACGGCGAGACGACGGTCGCCGACATCCGCAACTGCCGGATCGTCCAGCTCACGCGCCGCGGGAGGGTCGCCCGCGTGCTCGGCGGGAGCTGCACGCACGACCCGCCGGCCGGGTTCGCGAGCCCGAACGGCGACACGCCGCTCCCCGACGGCGGCCTGCTCGTGACCGAGATCGGCGGCTGGATCGACCGGCTCGACCGGCGCGGCCGGCTCGTGTGGTCGGTGCGCTCGCCGGTCGCGTACCCCTCCGACGCGCAGCTGCTGCCGGACGGGCGGATCCTCGTCGCGTCGTTCACCGTCCCCGGCCGGATCGTCGAGCTGACGCCGGGCGGCCGGGTGACGTGGTCGTTCGGCGCCGCGTCCGGGCCGGACTTCCTGAACAAGCCGTCGCTCGCCGTCCGTTGGCCGAACGGGATGATCGCCGCGAACGACGACTACGGCGACCGCGTGATCGTGATCGACCCGCGCACGAAGCGGATCGTCTGGCAGTACGGCCACACGGGCGTCGCCTCGTCGGCGCCGGGCTACCTCTCGAAGCCGGACGGGATCGACCTGCTGCCCGCCGCGGTCGCGCCCGGAGCCAGGCCGCCCGCCCGGCAGGTCGCGACCGCCTCGCTCCGCGTCGAGCGCGTCGGCACGCTCCCGGCGCCGACCTCGCGGCTCGCGGCCGTCGCGCTGCCGGGCGGGCGCCTGCTCGTCCTCGGCGGTCTCGTCGGCGGCTCGTCCTCGCCCGAGATCCTGGCCGGGCCGCCGGGGCGGCTCGTCCCCGTCGGCAGCCTGCCCGCGCCGACGCACGACGACGCGGCGGTCCGGCTGGGACGCTCCGTGTACCTCCTCGGCGGCGGGCAGGCGAGCTCGAGCGACGCGGTCGTCCGCGTCTCGCCGGCCGGCGACGCCGTGCGCGTCGGCTCGCTCGGCGAGCCGCTCTCGGACCTCGGCGCGGCCGTCGTTCGACGAAAGGCGTACGTCGTCGGCGGCTACACCGGCGTGAAGTTCGCGACCGGGATCCTCGCGCTCCACGGCGCCGGCGCGCCGACGCTCGCCGCGCGGCTCCCGGTCGGGCTGCGGTACGCGGGCGTCGCCGCGCTCGGCGGGCGCGTGTACGTCGCCGGCGGCGTCACCACGACCGGGACGAGCCGCGCCGTGTACGCGTTCGACCCGCGCACGGGCCGCGTGTCGCGGGTCGCGACGCTGCCGGCGCCGGTCGCGCACGCGCCGCTCGTCGCGCTCGGCGGGGCCCTGTACCTCGTCGGCGGCGACGGGCGCGACACCGTGCTCCGGATCCGTCCGGACGGGACGGTCGCGGTCGCCGGCCGGCTGCCGGCGCCGCTCGCGAACGCCGCCGCGGTCGCGCTCGGCGGGTCCGTCTACGTGCTCGGCGGCGACGGCTCGGACGCCGTGCTCCGCATCACGCCGCCTCGCTGAGCACCGCGTCGGCGAGCGGCGGCCACGCCTCCTTCGCCCACCGGCCGAAGTCGAGGTCGGTGAGGCACGCGAGCGCGAGCCGTGCCTCCGGGTCGACCCAGAGGAACGTCCCGCTCGCGCCGAAGTGCCCGAACGTCGCCGGCGAGTTGCGGCCGCCCGTCCAGTGCGGGCTCTTCGCGTCCCGCAGCTCGAAGCCGAGCCCCCAGTCGTTCGGCCCGACGCGCCCGAACCCGGGCAGCACGCCCTCGAGCCCCGGGAACTGGACGGTGGCCGCCTCCGCGAGCGTCTCGGGCGCGAGCCGCGCCGGCTCGAGCAGCTCGCGCGCCACGACGAGCAGCGCCGCGAGCGGCGCCTCGACCCCCGACGCCGCGGGGCCCGCGAGCGGGAAGCCCCACACGTGCTCGAAGTACGCGGCGAACGGCATCTCGGCGCGCTCCGCGACGAGCGCCGCGGCGAGCTCGAAGCCCGAGTTCGAGTAGATCCGCCGCGCTCCCGGCCGCGTGACCGGCCTCGTCCCCTCGAACGGCAGGCCGGAGGCGTGCGCGAGCAGGTGCCGCAGCGGTCGAGCCCGGCGGCCCGGCCGGCTCGTCGAGGTCGACCGTCCCCTCCTCGGCGGCGACGAGGACGGCGACCGCGGTCGCGAGCTTCGTCACCGACGTCCACGGGAACGCGCGCTCGACGTCGCCGTACGAGCCCTCCGCCCGGCCGGCCACCGCGACCGCGACGTGCTCGCACGGCCACGCGTCCACTTGCCGCAGGGCCTCCACCGCGTCGAGACTATCGCCGTGGAGAAACGGCGAGTCTCGTCCGGGGCGGCGTTCGAGGAGCGCGTCGGCTACTCGCGCGCCGTCCGCGTCGGCCCGCACGTGTGGGTCTCCGGGACCGCGCCGATCATGCCCGGCGACGCCGACCCGCCCGCCGACGCGTACGAGCAGGCGCGGATCTGCATCGGGATCGTCGAGCGCGCGCTGGCCGAGCTCGGCGCGAGCCTCGACGACGTCGTCCGCACGCGGCTCTACCTCGTCGACGCCGCCGACATCGAGGCCGTCGGCCGCGCGCACCGCGAGGCGTTCGGCACCGCGCTCCCCGCGACGACCGGGATCGTGACCGCGCTCCTCGACCCGCGCTGGCTCGTCGAGATCGAGGCCGAAGCGGCTATCGTCGAGGAGCGGCCATGAGCAAGCAGATCTACCCCTCCTCGATCACCGGCGCCGACGGCGCGCAGCACGCGAGCGTGCTCGACCACCGCTTCGGCTCGAGCGACCAGTACACGCTCGGCGTCGAGGAGGAGTACATGCTCCTCGACCCCGAGACGTGGGACCTCGTGCAGCACATCGACTCGATGCTCGCGCGCGTGACCGACGACGGCGAGTTCGAGGCGCACGTTCGCGCCGGAGCTGATGCAGTCGGTGCTCGAGATCACGACGCCGGTGTGCCGGACGGCCGCCGAGGTCCACGTGCAACCTCCGCGCGCTGCGCTCGTACGTCGGCGAGATCGCGCGGAAGGAGGGCTGCCGCTTCGCCTCGGCGGGCACGCACCCGTTCAGCCTCTTCGAGCGCCAGCGGATCACGGCGAAGGACCGCTACCGGCTGCTCGTCGACCAGATGCAGTACATCGCCCGCCGCGAGCTCATCTTCGGCATGCACATCCACACCGCCGTCGACGGCCCGGACAAGGCGATCGCGGTCGTGAACGGCGTGCTCACGCACCTGCCGCAGTTCCTCGCGCTCTCGGCGAGCTCGCCCTTCTGGCGCGGCGCAGCCGACCGGGCTCGCCTCGTCGCGGCAGATGGTGTTCTCGGCGTTCCCGCGCTCGGGCCTGCCGCCGCGGTTCGCGAACTACGCCGAGTACGCCGAGGTCGTCGGCCAGCTCGAGCGCACCGGCTGCATCCCGGACTACACGCACATCTGGTGGGACGTCCGCCCGCACCCGCGGCTCGGCACGATCGAGCTGCGGATCTGCGACGCGGTCACGCGGGTCGAGGACGCGGTCGCGCTCGCCGCGTACTTCCAGGCGCTCGTGAAGCTGTACGGCGAGCAGTTCGACGCGGGCCGCGAGGTGCCGAGCTACCACCGCATCCTCACCGCCGAGAACAAGTGGCTCGCGGCGCGGTACGGCCTCGAGGCGCCGGTGATGGACCTCGCGACCGGCCGGCGCAACCGCGTCCCGGTCGCCCAGCTCGTGCGCCGGACGCTCCGCGACCTCGAGCCGCACGCGCGCGAGCTCGGCTCCGAGCGCGAGCTCGAGGGCGTCCGCGAGCTCCTCGCCCGCGGCAACAGCGCCGACCGCCAGCTCCGGATCTGGAACGCGAACCGCGACATCATCGAGGTCGTCCGCGAGCTCTCGCTCGCGACCGAGGCCGCGACCGTCTCCGCCGCCTCGTAGGTCAGCCCGACGGCACGGCGTGCTGCGGGAGGAGGAACGCCTTCCGCGGCTGCTGCTTGAAGTCGAAGTCCTTCATCAGGTTGCCGAGGATCGCCGCGTTCTCCCGCACGTCCGGGCGCGGGTCCGGGCGGCCGTCGGTGTTCGGGTCGAGCCGGCGGCCGACGAGGAAGTCGTCCTCGATGAACTTCGTGTACGCGTCGAAGCTGAGGATCTGGTGGTCGACCATCCCGCGCTTCGCGTACGGGCTGATCACGAGGCCGGGGACGCGGAGCCCGTAGCCGTTGTCGTCGACGTTCGGCGGCGGCTCGTGGTCGTAGAAGCCGCCCCAGTCGTCCCACGCGAGGAAGATCGCGGTCGAGCTCCAGTTCGGGCTGCGCATGATCGCGTTGATCAGGTTCGTGACGTAGTTCTCGCCGACGCGGACCGACGCGGGCGGGTGCTCGCTCACCTCCTGCGCGGGGATCACCCACGAGACCGCCGGGAGCTTCCCGGCCTTCGCCGCGGCGAAGAAGTCGCGCGTCGGGCGGATGTTCCCCAGCTCGCCGTCCTGCGCGACCGTGTCGAAGTACGGGAGCGGGTTCCAGATCCCGGGCGTCCGGGCGTTCTGCGGCACCGACTTGCACGTCATCGCGTCGTCCTCGCAGTCGGGCTCGGAGCCGGGGGCGACGTAGTACCCCCAGCTCACGTGCGCCAGGTGGAGCAGGTACGTGAGGTCGGTCCAGGCGTAGTCCGGGTTCGGCGCGTTCGTTCCGGCCGGGTACATGTCCGGCGGGTTGACCGGGCTCTCGTTCTCGTTCACGCAGCTCATCGGGTCCGCCGCGACCGAGCAGATCGCCGACCACTCCGAGACCATGAACAGGTGCGCCGGCAGGCTCCAGCTCGAGTTCGGCTCGAACATGTGGTCCTGCAGCACGAAGTTCCGCGCGTACGCCCAGTAGTTCGGGATCTCGCGCTGGTCGTGGTAGCCCATCACGTCGATCCCGGCGCCGCTCCGGCACGCGGGATCGTCGGTGTTCGCGCACGCGGCCTGCGCCTTCTCGGCCTGCCCGATGAAGCCGTCCATCGCGGCGCCGTTCGACGTCGCCGAGCGCGCTCATGTGGTTGTGCGGCCCGCCGGCGTTGACGTCGTTCGGGTCGTGGTAGGGCCGCTGGCATCCGCCCTTCGCCGGGTCGGGCACGCAGACCGTCGGCACGCCCGCCTTCATCGGGATCCCGTCGGCGCCGGGGAAGGTGCCGAAGTACGAGTCGAAGCTGCGGTTCTCCTGCATGATCACGACCACGTGCTTGATCTTGTGGATCGCGGGGTCGATCCGGTCGGCGTGGACGGTGCGGGCACCGCCCCCGGTCGCGAACACGAGCACTGCTGCCGCCGCCGCCGCAGCGAGCGCGAGCCGACCCCACCGCATCGGCTCCACGGTACGGGGCGGTCACGCCGAAGACAATGGGCCGGGCGGGTCGGCCGGCGTAGGTCCTACAGGGGCGTTGCCTTCGACGTCCCGAGCGCGCGGCCGGAGGCGTCGAACGCCTCGACCGCGACGAGGCCGCCGGTCGCGCGGACGATCATCGCCGTCTCGAAGCTCCTGCGGAGCCCGCTCCGGACCGGATGGAGCTCGCTCGCGCGCGGGCCGGCGAGCACGTCCCACCGCGCGACCTCGGTCGCGCCGTTCCAGCTCGCGTAGACGGTCGTCGTCCCGTCGCCGTTCGCCGCCGTCGCGTGCACCGGCGCTGTCGCCGGGCGCCCCGTCCACGGGAGGCGGAACGCGCGGTACGAGATCGCGCCCGACGGGAAGACGCCCTCGAGCCCGACCTCGCCGTCGCTCGCGAACTGGTTGAACCGCGGCTCGACGCCCCAGCCGACGACGACGTCCCCGCCGGGCAGCGTCTGCATGCTCCCCATCGCGACCACGACGAGCCCCTCGGGATGCACGTACTCGCGCTCGAACGAGGCCGTCATCGCGCTCTCGTCCACGTCGAGCACGAGCCCGCGCGACTGCGGCTCGGTCTCGGTCGGGAAGCTCGCGGCGGCGTTGTCGAAGAGCGTGATCGCGCCGTCGGCGCGCCGCCGCGCGTGGTGCTGCCACGCGAACGCGGCCCGGTTGCCGAACGCGAAGTCGCTGCGCACGCCGCCGAGCCGCCAGAGGATCTCGCCGCTCTTGCGATCGAGCTTGTAGACCGTCGAGGTGTTGCGGGCCGAGACGAGGAGGTTCCCGTCCGTGTCCACGCCGATCGAATTGACGTGGAAGAAGTCGAACGGCGCCGGGACCGCCGTCGGCGGCGGCAGCGCGGACTTCGACTCGTCGAGGCCGACGTTGTCGCTCGCGCGCCACTCGAAGAGGACGCGGCCGGTAGCGACGTCGACCTCCTGGACGATCGAGTCGAGGAGCGTCCCCTCGGTCGGGCCGCCGAGCGCCGAGAGGTCGGCGTCGTGCGTCGTGTATGCCGTGAGGAGCGCCGTGTTCTGCGGCGTGAGCTGGAACTCGTGCAGGTCGGCCTGGAAGCCGTTCCCGGCCTGGACGCGCGCGACCTCGGTGTACGTCTCGTCGAGGATCACGCCCTCGCCCTGGCCGTACCCGCCGAGCACCTTGCCCTCCCACCACGTGAGCACGGGCTTGCCGCGGTACTGCTGGGTGCGGAAGTCGGTCGCCGCAAGCCCGCCGGCGAGCGGCCGGAACCACGTCACGTGGCCCTCCGCGTCGACGATCAGCGGGCCCACCTGGAGCGACGGCGGCGCCTCGCCCGCGACCGTGAACGGCGCGAGGAAGTACAGGCCCGTCGCCGGGTCCGCCCCGGTCGAGGTGATCTCGACGACGGGCGGGTCGAGCAGCGGCCGCGAGCGGTACCGCGGCTGGGGGGTCGAGCGCGCGCGCCGCCGCGAGCACCGGCCCGTCGAGGCCGAGGAGCATCGTGGCGCCGAGCGCAGCCGACCTGAGCAACTGCCTTCGCGTGGTGGTCGATCCTGGCATGACTCCCCCGAGTTGCTCTGGGCCCGGCGCGCGAGTCGGGATCGTGGACTCGCTTCCTAAGAATGCCGTGAACGGGTCGTAATGGCGATGTAAACCCGACCACTACCATCGGCTTCGTGGACGAGCTCGTGATCGTGCGGCACGCGATCGCGGAGGAGCGCGACGCGGGCCGCTTCCCCGACGACTCGGAGCGGCCGCTCTCGACGGCCGGCGCCGAGCGCTTCGCGCGGGCCGCGCGCGGGCTCGGCCGGCTCGTACCGGAGGTCGAGCTCGTGCTCGCGAGCCCGTATGCGCGGGCCTGGGAGACGGCCGCGATCCTCGAGCGCGAGGCCGGCTGGCCCGCGCCCGAGCCGTGCGCGGCGCTCGAGGCGGTCCGCTCCGCGGGCGACGCGCTGGCCGCCCTCGCCGCGCTGCGGGCGCGCTCGGTCGCGGTCGTCGGCCACGAGCCACAGCTCTCCGAGCTCGCCTCGCTCCTCCTCGCCGGCGACGAGGGCGCCGTGCAGCTCGAGCTGAAGAAGGGCGCCGCCGTGCTCCTCGCCTGCCCCGGCGGGCCGCACCCCGGCCGCGCCGTCCTCCGCTGGAGCGCGGCGCCGAGGCTCCTCCGCGCGGTCGCCTGACGCGTCGTTATGCTCCGCCCTGCGTAGAGCCGGGCGATGCAGTCCGGCACCGCGGCGACGAGGCCGCAGTTCCGAGAGGGAGAGCTGCGAAGGAGGGCCCGTCCACCAGCGAGACGCATCAGAGCTGCGCCGATGACCGAGACGACCCCGGTCGAGTACGTCCTGCGCACCGCCGAGGAGCGGGGGATCCGCTTCGTCCGGCTCTGGTTCGTGGACGTGCTCGGGCTCCCGAAGAGCTCGTCGATCCCGGTCTCCGAGCTCGAGCAGGCCCTCCGCGAGGGCGTCGGCGTCGACGGCTCGGCGCTCGAGAGCGGCACGCGGCTGATGGAGCTCGACGCGATCGCGATGCCCGACCCGACCACGTTCGAGGTGATCCCGTGGCGGCCCGGCGCCGGCGTCGCGCGCATGTTCTGCGACGTCGTCCTCCCCGACGGCTCGCCGTCGCCGGGCGACTGCCGCGAGACGCTCCGCCGCGAGCTCCGCCGCGTCGCGCAGCTCGGCTACACGTTCCAGGTCGGGCCCGAGATCGAGTTCTTCCTCTTCGACGGGCCGCTCGAGGACGCGCCGCCGCGGCCGACTCGACGGGGGCTCGTACTTCGACCTCACGCCGCTCGACGACGGGAGCGACTTCCGCCGCCGCACGATCGAGTACCTCGAGCAGATGGGGATCGGCGTCAAGGCCTCGCACCACGAGGTCGGAGCGTCGCAGCACGAGCTCGACCTGAAGCACACCGACGCGCTGTCGATGGCGGACGCGATCACGACCTTCCGGCTGACGGTGAAGGAGGCCGCGCGCGAGCTCGGCCTCGTCGCGACGTTCATGCCGAAGCCGATGAACGGGCTGCCGGGCTCAGGGATGCACCTGCACCTCTCGCTCCTCCACGCCGACAGCGGCCGCGACGCGTTCTACGACCCGGACCCGGCGCGGCCGCTCTCGCCGCTCGGGAGCGCGTTCCTCGCGGGCGTGCTCCGGCACGCGCCCGAGCTGACCGCGGTCACGAACCAGTGGGTTAACTCGTACAAGCGGCTGCTCTCGGGCTTCGAGGCGCCGACCGCGGTCACGTGGGCGCGGCACTCGCGCGCCGCCCTCGTCCGCGTCCCGTCGAACCGGCCGGGGAAGGAGAGCGCGGCGCGGATCGAGCTCCGCTCGCCGGACCCGTCGTGCAACCCGTACCTCGCCTTCGCGCTCGATCTGCGCGGCCGGCCGGCGCGGGATCGACGAGGGGTACGAGCTGCCGCCGGAGCTGTCCGACGAGGCGGCACCGGCGGAGCGGCTGCCGGCCGACCTCGGCGAGGCGCTCGAGCTCTTCCGCGGCTCGGAGCTCGCGCGCGAGGTGCTCGGCGACGAGCTCCACGAGTGGCTCCTCCGCAACCGGCTGCGCGAGTGGGACGCCTACCGGGCGACGGTCGGCGACGCCGAGCGGCGCAGTTTCCCGGAGCTCCTCTGATGCCCGACGTGTGGGTGTACGCCGCGAGCCGCGAGAGCGCGAACGAGATCTGCGCCGCGCTCGCCGAGCTCGGCTTCGGCCCGCGCTACCTCGGGAGCGGCGAGCCGGTCGTGCCGCCGACGCGCGACGGCACGACCCTCGGCCGGCCGTCGCTCGCGGTCGTCGTCTGCGGGCCCGACGAGCGCGCCGACGCGGACCTGCTCGCGCGGCTCGGCGACGCGCGCGAGCTCGACGACGTCGGCCTGCTGCTCGCCGCGACGCCGGATCAGCTCGGCTCGCTCCCGGGCCTGACCGCAGCCGACGAGCTGCTCGTCGCGCCGTTCACGCTCGCCGAGCTCGACGCCCGCGTCGCGCGTGCGACGCGCGAGCCGGCCCCCGGAGATGGCGGCGGCGGCATGGTCGTCCGCGCCGGCACGCTCGAGCTTAACCCGGTCACCTACCAGGTCTCGATCGGCGGCGACCCGATCAGCTTCACGTACATGGAGTACGAGCTGCTGAAGTTCCTGCTCACGCACCCGAACCGGGTCTTCTCGCGCGAGGCGCTCCTGCAGCGCGTGTGGGGCTACGACTACTACGGCGGGGCGCGGACGGTCGACGTGCACATCCGGCGGGTCCGCGCGAAGCTGGGCCAGGAGCACGCCCACCGGGTGAAGACGATCCGCAGCGTCGGCTACCTGTTCGAGCTGCCGCAGCCGCGGGCGGTGGGCCGGCGCCGCCCCGATCCGGAGGCGGGCGGCCACGTCCGCGCGAGCGCGTTCGAGCCGCGCTAGCCCGGCGGGGCGCGCGGCGGCATCGAGAGAAAGGGGCGCGAGGCAGCGACCGACGGTCGCCTCGACGTCGTCGAGTTCGGCGGGGAGGACGCTCCCGACGACGGGCGGGGCCCGGAGGAGGGACCGCGCTGGGCGACTCTGCGCGCCTCGCGCTGCTTGGGAACTGACGGCATGACGGAAGACGCTACGGCGACCGGATTGCAGCGATGTCACCGCTCGATGAACATCGCGTTTCGGCGTCCGCGCTTCTGTCACACTGCGACGGCGGGCGCGCGCCGTCGGGCGTCCGCGGCGGGCGAGGCTGCCCCGGTTCCTCTCGAGCCATGACCAGCCTGCCCCTGCCCATCCCTCGTTCCCAGCCCGCGATCCTCGGCGAGCGGTACGCGCCCGGCCCGTTCTTCGACGAGATGTTCGACGCCGACGGCCGGCCGCGCCCGCACTACGCGGCGCTCGTCCGCCAGCTCGCGCAGCTCACGCCGGACGAGTTCGAGGAGCGCCGGCGCACGGTCGACGCGGCCTTCCGCGACGCCGGCATCGGCTTCACCGTCTACGGCCGCGAGGAGGCGCTCGAGCGGATCTTCCCGTTCGACCTGATCCCGCGGGTGATCCCCGCGGAGGAGTGGGCGCTGCTCGAGCGCGGCCTCAGCAGCGGGTCGCGGCGCTCGAGCTCTTCCTCGCACGACATCTACCACGAGCAGCGGATCCTCTCCGCGCGCCGCGTCCCGGCCGAGCTCGTGTTCGGCGCGCGCCACTTCCGGCGCGAGATGATCGGGATCGAGCCGCCCGGCGGCGTCTACGCGCACGTCTCCGGGATCGACGTGATCCGCGACGAGCGCGGCGAGTACCTCGTGCTCGAGGACAACCTCCGCTCGCCGTCGGGCGCGAGCTACATGCTCGAGAACCGGCAGGCGATGAAGCGGACGTTCCCCGACCTGTTCGAGCGCTGCGGCGTCCGGGCGATCGACCACTACCCGCACGAGCTGCTCGCGGCGCTCCGCGCGGTCGCGCCGCCCGGCGCGGCGAGCCCGACCGTCGTCCTGCTCACGCCGGGTGTGCACAACTCGGCGTACTTCGAGCACTCGTTCCTCGCCCGGCAGATGGGGATCGAGCTCGTCGAGGGCCGCGACCTCGTCTGCCACGACGAGGCCGTCTACATGCGGACGACGCGCGGCCTGCAGCGGGTCGACGTGATCTACCGCCGCGTCGACGACGACTTCCTCGACCCGCTCGCGTTCCGGAGGACTCGCTGCTCGGGACGCCGGGGCTCTTCAACGCGTACCGCGCCGGGCAACGTCGCGCTCGCGAACGCGCCCGGCACCGGCGTCGCCGACGACAAGGCGGTCTACGCGTTCGTGCCGGAGATGATCCGCTTCTACCTCGGCGAGGAGCCGGTGCTCGACAACGTGCCGACGTACCTCGCGGCCGACGACGACCACCGCCGCTACATCCTCGACCATCTCGACGAGCTCGTCGTGAAGCCGGTCGACGCGAGCGGCGGCTACGGCATGCTCGTCGGGCCGACGTCGAGCGCGGCCGAGCGCGAGACGTTCCGGCGGCGGCTCCAGGCCCGGCCGCGCCGCGTACGTCGCGCAGCCGACGATCGCGCTCAGCCGGCACCCGATCCACATGGAGCGAGCTGCGGCCGGCGCACATCGACCTGCGCCCGTTCGTGCTCCACGGCGAGCGGATCTCGCTCGTCCCCGGCGGCCTGACGCGCGCCGCGCTGAGCGCGGGCTCGCTCGTCGTCAACTCGTCGCAGGGCGGCGGCAGCAAGGACACGTGGGTGCTGCGCTGATGCTGAGCCGCGTCGCCGAGTCGCTGTACTGGACGGCCCGCTACGTCGAGCGGGCGGAGGCCGTGAGCCGCGCGCTGCACGTCGAACTTCCACGCGCTCCTCGACTCGGACGAGGCCGACCGCGCCGAGACGTGGCGGCGGCTCCTCTGGATCACGGGCACCGACGACCTCTACCGCGAGCACTTCGACGGGTACGCCGCCGACGACGTGAGCGAGTTCCTGCTCTGGCAGCGCGGACAACCCGAACGCGGTCGTCGCGTGCGTGGCCCGGGCGCGCGAGAACGCCCGCGGCGTCCGCGACCAGATCTCGACCGAGATGTGGGAGGAGCTGAACCGCCTGCACCTCTTCCTCGCCGCCGCGAGCCGGCGCGGCGGCGCGGCGCGCGCCCAGCACGAGCTGTTCGTCCGCGTCCGCCGCGGCTCGCACGCCCTCCAGGGCGTGATGCGCGCGACGATGCCGCGCGGCGAGGCGTTCGAGTTCCTCGAGCTCGGCGCGCACGTCGAGCGCGCCGACACGACCGCGCGGACGGTCGCGGTCGTCTCGCCGGTCGTCGCCGGGCTCCCGCCCGAGACCCGCGAGGAGACGGTGCGGCTCACCGCGCTCCTGCGCTCGTGCGGCGCCTTCGAGGCGTTCCGCACCGCCGACCGCTCGCTGCTGCGGGCGCCGCGCGTGCTCGAGTTCCTGCTCCTCGACCGCGCCTGCCCGCGGGCCGTCCTCTTCTGCCTCGACCAGTGCCTGCGCTCGCTCGGCACGATCGGCGGCGACGCCGACCGGCCCGAGCGGGCGATCGGCCGCGTCACCTCGGAGCTCGCGTTCGCGGAGCTCGCCGAGCTCCTCGGCGGCCGGCTGGCGCCGCTCCTCGGCCGCGTCCTCGCCGGGATCGACGACGCCGGGCGACGAGATCGCGTCGAGCTTCTTCTCCACGCGCGTGCTCGTCCCGGGCGCGTACGCGCAGGCCCAGCAACAGCAGCAGTGATGCGCCTCCGCGTCGAGCACACGACCACGTTCACGTACGACGCGCCGATCGTCGAGGCGTCGACCGAGCTGCGCCTCCGGCCGCGCGACGTCGACGGCCAGCGGTGCGCGTCGTTCCGCCTCGCGACCGAGCCGCGCGGGGTTCGGATCCACGAGTTCGTCGACCGGCTCGGGAACGTCGTCGGCCACTTCGACGTGCTCGAGCCGCACGAGCGCCTCGTCGTCACCGCCACGAGCGAGGTCGAGACCTCGCGCCTCGAGCAGGCGGCGCCGCCGGGCCCGCTCGAGCTGCACGACTACCTGCGCCCGTCCGAGTACGCGACCCTCGACCGGACGATCGCCGCGTTCGCCTCGACGCACGCCGGGAAGGGCGGCGCGGGCGAGCGGGCCCGCGCGCTCATGACCGCGATCGGCGAGGAGCTCGTGTACGAGCGCGGCGCGACCTCCGTGCAGACGCCGGCGCCCGAGGTGCTCGCCCTCCGCCGCGGGGTCTGCCAGGACTTCGCGCACCTCCTGATCGCCGCGTGCCGCCACGAGGGGATCCCGGCGCGGTACGTCAGCGGCTACCTCCACGACGACGCGCTCGCCGGCGAGCACGGCGCCTCGCACGCGTGGGTCGACGTCTTCGACGCGGAGCAGGGCTGGCTCTCGCTCGACCCGACGCACGGGCGCGAGCAGGACGAGGAGTACGTCCGCGTCGCGCGTCGGCCGCGACTACGCCGACGTGCCGCCGACGCGCGGCGTCTTCAAGGGTCAGGCCGAGGAGACGCTCGCGGTCGAGGTCTCAGTCGCCGTCGCCTGACGGGAGGACGCCCGGCTCGTAGAAGCGCTCGTAGAAGTCGGGGTCGAGCCGGGAGGCCTGGTACGCGAGCGTCGTCCGGAACGGGCCGCTCACGGCCGGGAAGCGGCCGTACCGCTCGAAGACGTACGTGCAGTACGCGATCGCCGCCTCGATCGCCGCGTCCGAGTACGGCGGGATGCCCGCGCGCACCGCGGCCGGGTCGCGCCACGCGCCGGTCGAGTCCTCGGCGCGGAACGTCCCGTACTCGCCGTACTTCGACTCGACGAACGCGAGCACGGCCTCCCGCATCGTCGGGTAGTACGGCGGGCAGAACGGCCGGATCAGGACGTCGCCGCCGCGCTCGAGGCCGACCGCGCTCGGGATCGGCAGGTCACGGCCGAGCAGGCGGGTCGCGAGCCGCAGCAGCAGGTTCATCCCCGTGATCTGCGAGGTCGGGAGCTCGATCATGCGGAAGCCGAGCTCGCGCTCCCAGATCCACGGGTTCGCGGCGAAGTGGGCGAAGCCGCCGAGCCCGAGCGCCTGGGTCGCGAGGCCGAGGTTCTGCATGATCCCGCCCTGCTCGACGGCGGCGAACTCGAGCACGAGCGTCTCGAGCATCCCGAGCGTGAGGATGCGGCCGAGCTTCGGATCGTCGGCGAGCGGGCCGCCCTTCGAGCGGGCGAAGCGGCCGATCCCCGCCGGCCGGAACCAGTTGCGCTCGTCGAGGACGAAGTACGAGAAGTCGTCGTCGAAGAGGATCAACGCGATGTTGATCGCGAACGCGGTGAGCTCCGCGATCGGCAGGAAGTACGTCGTGCCGGGCCGGTTCGCCGACCACTTGTTGAGCGAGAGCACGTACCGGACGTCCTGCGGGACGTCGACGCGCCCGTCCGCGATCCGCACCCGCGCCTCCTCGTAGAGCTCGGTGAGCCGCCCGGCGCGCGCCATCGCGACGAGCTCGGGGATCCGCTGCCGCGGGTAGTCCTGCGGGCGGCGGAGGAGCCACACGCCGCCGTCGTCGATCACGAAGACGGTGTCGGCGTGCGAGGCGTCGCCGCTCGCGGCCGTGCGCGCGACGAGGTTCATCATGATCGTCCCGCCGCCGGTCTCCGGCTCCGCGCCGTCGGCGTACGGCAGCTCGGCGAGCGCGTGGCCGGTGATCCCGCACGCCGCGAACGCGAGCGCCGCCTGCTCGTCGAGCGTGAGGGGAACGGCCGGCCGTGCGCTCTCGTACGTGAGCGGCCCGCCGTCGAGCGTGAGCCCCGGCGCGAAGCGGCGCGAGCGCCGGAAGAGGAGCGCGTCGAGGAGCGAATAGCCGGCGAGGCGCGCGGACACCGGTTGCTCGGGCATGGCCGAGCGATTCTGTCAGCGGCCGGGCGCGGACGCGACGGGCTCGTGGCTCGGCGCGGGGACGACGGCCTCGTCGGGCGCGGTGCGCGCGAGCGTCGTCCGCAGCGGCACCTCCTTGAGCAGCCACGAGAGCCCGAACGGGATCACCGCCATCGCCATCCCCCAGAGGAAGACGCCGTGCAGCGAGTGCGCGAACGCGTGGAGGAAGTCGGCGTGGATCGCCGGCGGCAGGTGCTTCACCTGCTCCGGGTTGAGGTGCACGCCGCTGCCGAGGTGCGCGGTCACGCGCGCGCGGGAAGCTGCGACGAGCTGGTCGGCGAGCCGGCTCGCGAAGATCGTCCCGAAGATCGCGACGCCGAACGAGCCGCCGACCGAGCGGAAGAAGGTCGCGGTCGAGGTCGCGACGCCGATCTCCTCGGGCGCGACGTCGTTCTGGACGACGAGCACGAGCACCTGCATGCACGAGCCCGATCCCGACCCCGACGACGAGCATGTACAGCGACGCGAGCCACGGCGCCGTCCCGACCCCGAGCCGCGAGAGCAGGAACATGCCGCCGACGAGGATCGCCGTGCCGGCGATCGGGAACGCCTTGTAGCGGCCGACGCGGCTGATCACGCGGCCGGACGCGATCGCGGCGACGAGCAGCCCGGCCATCAGCGGCAGCATCCGCAGGCCGGAGCTCGTCGGGCTCGCGCCGTAGACGAGCTGGAGGTAGAGCGGGATGAAGATGATCGCGCCGAACATCGCCATCCCGATCGTGAACCCCATCGCGTTCGCGACGCTGAACACGCGCGAGCGGAAGAGGCCTGAGCGGCAGGATCGGCTCGGCGGCGCGGCCCTCCCACCAGACGAACGCCGACGAGCAGCGCGACGCCGGCGAGGCCGAGCCCGATGATCATCGCCGAGCCCCACGCGTACTCGTTGCCGCCCCAGGTCGTGAGCAGGATCAGCGCGCCGACGCCGCCGCTCGAGGAGCGCGGCGCCGAGGTAGTCGATCCGGTGGCGGCGGTGCGGCGTGTGCAGGTGCAGCCGCGTCACGACGATCACGACCGCGATCGCGCCGACCGGCATGTTCACGTAGAAGACCCAGCGCCACGAGAGGTTGTCGACGAAGAAGCCGCCGAGCAGCGGCCCGGCGACCGACGCGACGGCGAACACCGAGCCGATCAGGCCCATGTAGCGGCCGCGCTCGCGCGGCGGGACGATGTCGGCGATGATCGCCTGCGCGCCGACCATCAGCCCGCCGGCGCCGATCCCCTGCAGCGCGCGGAAGCCGATCAGCTCGCCCATCGTCTGCGAGAGCCCGGCGAGCATCGAGCCGGCGAGGAAGATCAGGATCGCCGCCAGGAAGACCGGCTTGCGGCCCGATCATGTCGCCGAGCTTCCCGTAGAGCGGCGTCGAGATCGTCGAGGCGAGCAGGTACGAGGTCACGACCCACGAGATGTGGTTGAGCCCGCCGAGGTCGCCGACGATCGTCGGCAGCGCCGTCGAGACGATCGTCTGGTCGAGCGCGGCCAGGAACATGCCCGAGCATCAGCGCCGCGAACACCATCCGCAGCGGGCGCCCCGGTGAGCGGTGCGTCCACGCTCAGCCCTCCCTCCGGCCCGCGGCCCGCGCGAGCTCGGCCGGCGTGAGCGGCGGCGCCGGGAGCGGCGTCGCCGCGGAGGCCCGCAGCCCGTCGAGGAGAATCGCGAGGAAGCGGCGCCAGTGGTCGGGCGCGATCGTCGCGGTCCGCTCGATCACGCGGCTGGCCGTCCAGAAGACGAGCGGGAAGATCCTCGGTCGCGAAGTCGCGCGGAGCGTGCCCTGCGCCTGCGCGCGCTCGACCATCCGCGCGAGCAGCGGCGTGATCCGCTCGCGCATCGCCTGCGCGCGCTGGCGGCCGTGCTCGCTCGTCGCGAGCACGTCCTTGAGGCCGCGGTTCCCGGCATGCAGGGCGAGCGCCTGCTCGAGGAAGTGCGTGAGGCCGGCCCACGCGTCGTCGGCGGCGGCGGCCTCCTCGGCGAGGACGACGTGCTCGGCGAACGCGTCCTCGAGCACCGCGTCGATGAGGTCTTCCTTCGTCGGGAAGTGGCGGTAGAGCGTGCCCATCCCGAGCCCGGCGCGGTGGACGACCTCCTCGACCGGGACGTCGACACCCTCGGTCGCGAAGAGCTCCCGCGCGCACGCGACGAGCCGCTCGCGGTTGCGGCGCGCGTCGCTGCGCAGCGTCCTGGTCTCGGTGCTCACCGCCCCAGTATGCCAGAAAGCGGAGTCATCACTCCGCTTCCCCCGGCTCAGCCGAGATGGCCGAGCACGGCCTCGGCGAACGCGTCCGGCTGCTCGACGTTCACGAGGTGCGCGGCGTCCTCGACCACCGCGAGCCGCGTGTCCGGGATGCCGGAGACGAGCGTCTCGCAGACCGCCGAGGTGATCAGCCCGTCCTCCGCGCCGGCGAGGACGAGCGTCGGCGCCGCGACGCGGCCGAGCCCGGCCTGGAAGTCGAAGTCGCCCACCGCCTCGCAGCAGGCGGCATAGCCCGCGGGAGTGACCGCGGCGAGCTCCTCGAGGATCCGGCCCGCCTCGGGCGAGTCGCGGAACGCCGGCGTGAACCAGCGCTCGCGCGCGCCGTCGACGGTCGCGGCCGTTCCCTCCGCCCGGACGAGCTTCGCGCGGGCGTAGTAGTCGTCGCGCGTGCCGAGCTTCGCGCCGGTCGAGGCGAGCACGAGCCGGTCGATCCGCTCGGGCGCGTTCGCGGCGAGCCACATCCCGACCATCCCGCCGAGCGAGACGCCGCAGAACGACGCGCGCTCGACCTCGAGCTCGTCGAGGATCGCGAGCACGCCGCGGCCGATCGTCTCGACCGTGACCGGCCCGTCCGGCGCGTGCGAGTGGCCGTGGCCCGGGTGGTCGTGGCGCACGATGCGGAAGTGCGTCGCGAAGACGACCTCCTGCGCGGCCCAGAGCGAGGTCGTCGAGCCGAGCGACGGCGAGAGCACGAGCACCGGCGCGCCGGGGATGCCCTCGATCGCGTACGCGAGCTTCATCAGAGCGCGAATCTAACGCCGACCGCGCCCGATGTGAAGATCCGCGAGCGGCCCGCGCGGGGGCGGGCCGCTCGCGTGTGGATGGGCCGGCGGTCAGTGACCGACGGGCTGGAAGTACCGGTCGAGCTCCCAGTCGGCGACCTGGTTGCCGACGTTCTCGCCTTGCTCCACCGAGTTGCGGAAGTGGAAGCCGAGCCAGACCCTTGCGTCGACGACCTGGTTCTGGATGTCGTTGACGGTGTCGAAGTGCTGGGTGGTGGTGAGCATGCTGCTTCCGTTCTGTCCTCCTGGCATCGTCACGTCGATGTGCTTGGTGTGCAGCGCCGCCGCGAGCGTGTCGCTGAAGGCGGCGGTGAAGCAGCCGTGCTGGGACGGGTACTCGGGGTGGCCCGGCACCACGAGCAGCGCCTGCCAGGTCGGGTCGGCGGTCGTGTCGGGGTTGCCGTCCTTGTCGGCGTTGCGGATCGCCGTGATCGGGCGCCAGAACTGGTAGAAGAACTTCGAGTCGTAGCAGGCGATCCCGGCGTCGGTCGTGACGATCTCGCCCATCGCGAGCAGGTGCGCCGCGTCGATGAGATCCATCCCGTGCTGGGCGACGACGCTCTGCATCGTCTGGTTGTACTGGTTGATGTTGTTCCCGACCCAGAAGAACGCGATCGCCTTCTGCTCGTCGGTGCGCACGGTGCTGTCGATCGCGCCGTAGGCCTCGGTCTCGTTCAGGTCCTTCGCGTACTGCCGGCTCGTCAGCGCCGGCGGCGGGTCGGCCCGGAACTGCGAGGCCTGCTCGAGCAGGAACGGACGCATCGTCGCGAGCCACGGCGTCTGCACCGCCTGACCCGGCTGCAGCTGCCACTGCCCCGGGAGGATCGGCCCGATCTGCCCGTAGCTCGGCGTCGCGGCCTTGAGACCGTCGCCGGCCCGGAACGCGATGATGTCGTTCGCCGCCGCCTCGCCGACCGCGACGCCGTCCGCGACGTCACCCGTCAGCGTCGCGAGGTACGCCGTGTACTCCGCGTCCACGGCCGGCTGCTGATCCGGCAGGTAGTAGTCGAGCGTCGTCCGCGCCGCCGCAGCGACCGCCGCCTGCACCGACGCGCCCGGAACGACCGCAAACGCGAAGTCGTGATACGGCTGGTAGCGCCCCTCGATCTTCGTGACCGCGTCGTACACCGCCGCCTGCACGTACGACATGTAGACCATGCCGTCGGTCTGCACCTTCGTCGGCGTCGAACTCCGAACCGCGTTGACGGTATTCGTGTTCCACGTCAACACCGCATCCGGCGGCACCGGCGGCGGCAACGGCGGGTGCTTCGCCGAGGCCGACGACAACGCCACCGTCGCAGCCACGACGACCATGCCCACCACGACGAGCAACGTCTTCCTCTGGACGGTCCTCTTCTTCATCTCTCCTCCAAATCGGTTCGAGTTGTCGTCTCGGGATGGGTCGCGGGCGGCCCGTCGAGTTCGGCGCGAAAGACGAGCAGCAGCGCCTCGTCGTGCGAGAGCGACATCCCGTGTGCGTCCCGCGCATGGCGCTGGACCTCCGTGACGAGCGCTTCCTCGTCCTCGGCGCGAGCGTCGAACCCGCATTCGCAATGAATGACCTTGTCCACGACTTCTCGCCGACGCTATGAGTGCGCCCCTAGATCAAGGCAAGATCTCGGCAAGACCGTGGCTACGGCGTCAGAGCTGAGGATCTTCCTCGCGGGTCGGATCGCGGTGGAGAACCACGGCCTGTCGATCGACGAGGAGCAGTTTCCGGGGCGCCAGGGCCGGCTCCTGTTCGCGTACCTGGCGGCCGAGCAGGGAAGGCCGGTGCCGCGGGACGAGCTCGCGGAGGCGCTCTGGGGGGAGGCGCCGCCCGCGACCTGGGAGAAGGCGCTGACCGTGATCGTGAGCAAGCTGCGCGCCCTGCTCGCAGACGGCGGCGCCGGCGCGACCGCCCTGACGAGCGCCTTCGGCTGCTACCGGCTCGACCTCCCCGAGGGATCCTGGGTCGACGTGATCGCCGCGGCGAGCGCTGCGCACGAGGCCGAGAACGCGCTCGCCGCGGGTGACCTCGAGCGGACGAAGGACGCCGCCGAGGCGGCCGCGACGCTGCTACGGCAGCCCTTCCTGCCCGGCGAGGAGGGAACGTGGGTGGAGCAGAAGCGCCGTGAGCTCGCCGACGTCCGCGGCCGCGCGCTCGGCGCCCTCGCCGACGCCTGCCTGCAATCGGGCGACGCACCGGAGGCGGCGAGCTGGGCCGAGCAGGCGATCGCACTCGCGCCGTTCCGCGAGACCGGATACCGCCGCCTGATGGAGGCGCACGTCGCGGCCGGCAACCGGGCCGAGGCGCTCCAGGTCTACGAACGGTGCCGGCTCCTCCTCGCCGAGGAGCTCGGGACCTACCCGTCGCCCGAGACCGAGTCGATCTACCGCGGGCTCCTCGAGGCGGCGCCCGTCGCCACCCGAACGGCGACGGAGTCCATCAGGCCACCGCGACCCGACGCCTCCGTGGTGGGCGAGGCGACCACCCGACCCGGCCGGCCGCGAGGCATGCTCGTGCTCGCCTGCGGGTCGATCGCGGCTGCGGCCGCCGCCGCCGCGGCCGTCGTGCTTCTCACCCGCGGAGGTCACGCCCCGGCGGCGGCCGAGATCTCCGCCAACTCGGTCGGGGTCTTCAACCCGGGAACCGGCCGCCCCTCTGGGCAGATCCCGGTGGGCGCATCGCCGAGCGCCGTCACGGGCGGCGACGGCTCGATCTGGGTCGCGAACGTTGACTCGCACAGCGTCTCGAGGATCGACCCGGTCAAGCGGGTCGCGATCGACACGATCCCGGTCGGCAACGGCCCCGACGGGATCGCGTTCGGCGGCGGCTTCGTCTGGGTCGCGAACGGCCTCGATGGCACCGTCTCGAAGATCGACCCGCAGACGGACACCGCGGTCGACACGATCACGGTCGGAAACGGGCCCGCAGGCGTCGCCGTCGACACGCGCTACCTCTGGGCGGCGAACTCGAGCGACGGCACGGTCACCCGGATCGACCTGCTGACGGACAGGCCGCTCCCGCCGATCCCGGTCGACCAGAGCGCCGACGGCGTCGCGGTCGGCTTCGGGTCGGTCTGGGT
Organism: uncultured Actinomycetes bacterium; assembly: GCA_963729135.1. Classification (GTDB taxonomy): domain Bacteria; phylum Actinomycetota; class Thermoleophilia; order Gaiellales; family Gaiellaceae; genus PALSA-600. The sequence goes on along the minus strand of CAVSMT010000014.1, from coordinate 134,317 downwards.
GACGAGCGAGACGAGCGGGACCGTGACCCGGATCGACGCGCGGTCGGGAAACCCCGTCCAGCCGATCCAGGCGGGGAACGGCGCCGGCGCCGTCGCGACCGGCGACGGAGCCGTCTGGGTGGCCAACAGCCTCGACGGCACCGTCACCCGTGTCGACCCGGTGACGAACAGCATCCGCGCCACGATCCCGGTCGGCGACTTCCCGAACGGGATCGCGATCGTGAACGGGGCGATCTGGGTGAGCAACGAGTTCGCCGGCACGCTCTCGCGGATCGATCCGAGCCGGAACGTCCCCGTCGACACTGTGACCGCAGGGAATCGTCCCGAAGGGATCGCCGTCGAATCGGGATCGCTCTTCGTCGCGGTCCGCGCTTCGGGCGCCGGCCACCGTGGCGGGAAGCTGACCGTGCTGACCACGAGCGGCTACCTCCAGCACGTCGATCCGGCCCTCGCGTACGACTCGCCCGAGAACCAGGTCGCCGTGCTCACGAATGACGGGCTCACGGGCTTCCGCAGGGTCGGCGGCAGCGCCGGTCTCCAGCTCGTGCCCGATCTCGCGGTCTCGCTTCCCGCCCCGACCGACGGCGGCCGGACGTACAGCTTCCAGGTGCGCCCGGGCATCCACTACTCCACCGGCGCGCTCGTGCGGCCACAGGACTTCCGCCGCGCGATCGAGCGCACGCTCGGGCTGGCGAGCGAAGGAGCGTATTACTCGTACGCGTATTCCGGCATCGTCGGCGCCCGGAGCTGTCTGGTCGCGCCGGAGGAGCCGTGCGACCTGTCGCGGGGGATCGAGACCCAGGCGGGCTCGAACACGATCACGTTCCACCTCGACTCGCCCGACCCGGACTTCCTCTACAAGCTCGATCTCCCCTCCGCGTTCGCGGTGCCCGCCGCAACGCCACTCCATCCGCGTGGGTTCGTGCCTGCCACTGGCCCGTACGAGATCGCCTCGTTCGATCCGAAGCGCGGCATCCGGCTCGTCCGCAACCCGCGGTTTCACGAGTGGTCGCCTGCCGCCCAGCCGAGCGGCTTCCCGGACACGATCGTCGAGCACGTCCAGGGCTCGGCCGACACGCACGTCGCAGCGGTTCTGCACGGCTCGGCCGATCTCGCCTCCGGTGAGACCCGCCCGTCACAGAGCGCGCTCGCCTCCGTGCGGACGCAGCATGCGAGCCAGCTCGAGCTCAACCCGTGGGTCATCACCTACTACCTCGCTCTCAACACTCGAGTCGAGCCCTTCGACGACGTGCGTGTCCGGCGCGCCCTGAACCTCGCCGTCGATCGGCAGCGGCTGCTCGATCTCGCCTTCGGCCCGGGGCTCGGCCAGGCCACCTGCCAGGTCCTGCCCCCGGGCCTCCTCGGGTACCGGCGCTACTGCCCCTACACGGCCGGGCCGAACGCGAGTGGCGCCTGGACGGGCCCGGACATGGCGCATGCGCGGCAGCTGGTGCGTGCCTCCGGAGCCGCCGGCCGGACGGTCACGGTCTGGATGCCGCACCTGCCCCACTTCGACGCGGCCGCGGGCCGCTACGTCGTCTCCGTGCTCGACGACCTCGGGTTCAAGGCGCGCCTCCGGTCCACGGGCCAGAACGTCGCGACCGACGACCAGGTGGTCTTCACCGGCTGGTACCCCGACTACGCAGCACCCTCGGGCATGGTCGTCCCGACGCTCACCTGCAGCGCCTACAAGCCCGTTCCGTCCGAGAACTCGAACTACGCCGCGTTCTGCGACCGGGCGATCGACCGCGAGATCGCCCACGCCCGGTCGCTCGAGATCGGCGACCCCGAGGCCGCTTCGCGTCTCTGGGGCAAGGTCGACCGCGACCTCACCCGGCAGGCCCCGTGGGTCTCGTTCGCCGACGGTGTCGCGCTCGAGGTGAAGTCGAGCAGGGTCGGCAACTACCAGTACAACCCGCAGTGGGGCACGCTGCTCGACCAGCTCTGGGTGCGGTGACGAAACCGCGGAGGGCGGGCGCACGCCCGCCCTCCGCCCGGGGGCGGCTGGCGGCCGCTACCCGTCGCCCTTGGCCTTCTGTGCCGGGCTGTCGTCGTCCTTGAACACGTAGTGGGGCAGGCCGAGCTGCGCGAGCAGGCACGCCACCACGCCGCCCTGCCTGCAGAACGCGTCCCGCACGCTGTCGGGCTGCGCGTTTCCGCAGACGTAGCCGTTGTCGTTGCCGGCCGTGTCGACCAGGCGAGGCAGGTAGTACGGCCCCGTGGCCTCGAGCGCCGCGACGCTCAGATGCGCGAAGCCGGCAGGACATCCCGTCGCGACGGGAGTCTGCGCTACGTCCGCGCGGGCCGTACCGACGGCCAGCGCAGCGCCGGCGGTGATCGTGAGCAGGACGAGCAAGGCCCGAATCGATTTCGACGTCATGTGTCCTCCTGATCGGTTTGGGTGCGGGGCTCGAACCCGCAGGCGCTGTGGAGTACGTTGGGTTCACGACTCTTCGCGGCGAGGCTAGGAGAGCGCCTCTAGCTGGAGGCAACGTGACGGCAAGGGACCGGTTAGCGGGTGCGCAACTGAAGGTCTTCCTCGCGGGTCGGGTCGCAGTCGAGCGCAACGGAGTCGTGATCGACGAGGCGCGCTTCCCTGGGCGGCAGGGCCGGCTCCTGTTCGCCTACCTGGTGGCCGAGCAGGGCAGAGCCGTGCCGCACGACGAGCTGGCGGCGGCGCTCTGGGAGGAGGCTCCGCCGGCGACCTGGGAGAAGGCGCTGTCGGTGATCGTCAGCAAGCTGCGCGGCCTGCTCGCAGACGCGGGCGTCGACGGCGGAAGCGTCTTGACGGGCGCGTTCGGCTGCTACCGGCTCGATCTGCCCGAGGGGTCCTGGGTCGACGTCGTCGTCGCGGCGGACGCGGCCCAGGAGGCGGAGGACGCGCTGGCAGCGGACGACCCGCAGCAGGCGAGGATCGCGGCCGCACTCGCGGAGTCGATGACACGGCAGCCCTTCCTGCCCGGCGAGGTCGGAACGTGGGTGGCGGAGAAGCGGCGCGGGCTCGCCGACGTTCGGGGCCGTGCGCTGAGCGCCCTCGCCGAGGCCTGCCTACGTTCCGGTGACGCGGCGGAGGCGGCGAAGTGGGCCGAGCAGGCGATCGCGCTCGCGCCGTTCCGCGAGGTCGGCTACCGGCGTCTGATGGAGGCGCATGCCGCCGCCGGCAATGGCGCGGAGGCGCTCCAGGTCTACGAGCGGTGCCGGCGCCTGCTCGCCGAGGAGCTCGGCGCCTACCCGTCGGCGGAGACCGAGGCGATCTACCGTGGTCTGCTCGCGGCGCCCGCTGTGCCCACGACGGCGGCGTCGGCGGCCGTCACGCCACCGCCCGACGCGGCACCGACCGCACCCGTACGACGCGGCAGGCGGCGGCTCGTCGTCGCGGTCGCCTGCGGTGCGATCGCCGCCGCGGCGTCCGTCGGCGCAGCGGTCGTGGCGCTCACACGAGGTGGCTCGAACTCGGCAGGGGCCGAGGTCTCCGCCGACTCCGTCGGGATCTTCCAGCTCGGCAACGGACACCCGATCGGGCAGATCCCGGTGGGGAGGTCGCCGGGGGCGGTCGCCTCCGGCGGCGGTTCGCTCTGGGTCGCGAACGTCGACGCGCACAGCGTCTCGAGAGTCGACCCGGTCGCGCGGGTCACGATCCAGACGATCCAGGTCGGCGACGGACCCGCCGGGATCGCCTTCGGAGCCGGCTTCGCCTGGGTCACGAACGGCCTCGACGGCACCGTCTCGCGGATCGACCCCGCGATCAACAGGGTGGTGCAGACGATCGACGTCGGAAACGGCCCTGTCGGGATCGCCTACGCGGCGGGCTCGATCTGGGTCGCGAACACCGGAGACGGGACGATCACGAGGATCGACGCCGTCAGCGGCAAGGCAACGACGACGCTGCCGGTCGCGGCGACAGAGCTCGCGTTCGGGGACGGTGCGCTGTGGGCGAGCGAGAGCACGGCGGGCCGCCTCGCGCGCATCGATCCGGGAACCGGGAAGCTCGTCCAGACGATCCAGGTCGGGAACGGCCCCGTCGGCGTCGCCTTCGGCAGCGGCGCGGCGTGGGTGGCGAACAGCCTGGACGGGACCGTCTCGCGCATCGATCCGGAGACGAACTCTGTCCTCGCGACCATCCCCGCCGGAAACGGCCCCGCGGCGGTCGCGCCCGACCCGCGCGGCATCTGGGTGAGCAACCAGTACGACGGGACGTTGGTGCGAATCGACCCGCGGACGAATGCGGTGGTCCGGCGGATCGAAGTCGGCAACCACCCGCAGGGCGTCGCGATCGCGGGCGGAGACGTGCTCGTGAGCGTCCGGCAATCCGGCGCCGGACATCGCGGCGGCGCGCTGTCGGTGCGGATGAACCGCGATGTCGACTCGATCGACCCCGCAGTCGCGTACGACTCGACCTCGTGGCCGCTCCTCCGCATGACGAATGACGGCCTCGTCGCGTTCGACCAGACCAGTGGCCTCGCGGGAACGCAGCTCGTGCCCGACCTCGCCGTCTCGCTCCCGGCCCCGACGGACGGCGGCAGGACGTACACCTTCATGCTGCGGCCGAACATCCGCTACTCGACCGGCAAGCTCGTCAAGGCCTCCGACTTCCGCTCCACGTTCGAGCGCGACTTCAGGATCGGGAAGGCGGTGCTCTCGTACTACGAGGGCATCGTCGGCGCGGTTCGCTGCGAGAAGCACCCTCGGCGCTGCGACCTCTCGCACGGGATCGTCCCGGACGACGCCGCGGGGACCGTCACGTTCCACCTGCGTCGCTCCCGACCCGGAGTTCCTCTACAAGCTCGCGCTCGACTTCGCGTACGTCGTGCCGGCCGGAACGCCGTCGAACGAGACCGGCGTCCGGCCCCTGCCGGCAACCGGGCCGTACATGATCGCGCGCTACCGCCCGAAGCACGTCCTGACGCTGAGGCGCAATCCGTACTTCCACGAGTGGTCGAAGGCGGCGCAACCCGACGGCTATCCGGACAAGATCGTGGTCGAGGTCGGCGGCACGCCGGACGACGCGGTCGACGCCGTGATCCGCGGCAAGGCTGACGCCTTCAGTACCGCGCAATCGGAAAACCCGCCTTCCGCGAGCCGGCTGGCCGCGATCGAGACCCAGCACGCGAGCGAGGTGCACACGAACCCGCAGCCGGCCACGGTGTATCTCTTCCTCAACACCCGGCTCGCGCCCTTCAACCGTCTCGACGTGCGCCGGGCGCTGAACTACGCCGTGGACCGCTCCGCCGCCGTCCAGGCCCTCGGCGGGCCCGGGGTCGCCCAACCAACGTGCCAGATCCTCCCACCGCACTACCCGGGCTACCGGCCCTACTGCCCCTACACGACCGGCGCGTCACCGCAGGGAACGTGGACGGGGCCCGATCTCACCAAGGCCCGCGCTCTCATCGCCCAGTCCGGGACGCGCGGCATGAAGGTCACCGTCTGGTCCTGGGTCGGATCTGGGAGGCCTCGGCCCGTACGTCGTGAAGCTTCTCCGGTCGCTGGGCTATCGCGCCTCGCTGAAGGTCCCCGACAGCGCCAACTACTTCTATGCCATCGACGACTCGCGCACGAAGGCGCAGATCGGGACGGGCGAGTGGATCTCCGACTATCCCGCGGCTTCCGGCTTCTTCAACACCGTTCTCACGTGCGCGTCCTTCCTCCCGAGGAGCCGGCGGAACCTGAACGCCGCGGGGTTCTGCGACCCCCGCCTCGACCGGCAGATCGAACAGGCCTCGCTCGAGCAGGCCACGAACCCCGACGCCGCCCGCGGCCTGTGGGAGCGCGTCGACCGGGAGACCGTCGACCAGGCGCCCTGGGTGCCGCTCGTCAACCCGGACGTCGTCGACGTACTGTCGAAGCGCGTCGGCAACTACCAGTACAGCCCGTCCGGTCTGGGAATCCTGCTCGACCAGCTCTGGGTTCGCTGACGGGCTACATGCCGATCGCGTGGCTAGAAGTTCCTGCGCGACATCACGATGGACAACACCTGGACGGGACTCCACGACCCTCTGCCGGAGCACCAGCCGGACGCACGCTCGCCTACTAGTCGGGTGGTCGGACGCGCGGGTGTGTCGTGTGCAGCATCGCGTTCCTACGGCGCGGTCGGCCGAGCCCTGGTCGGTTCGTCTGGGTGCAAGCCGTGGGTCGTTCGGGCGGCGTCACGGCCTGCACTTGGTGCCGGGCGGGACATTTCTCGTGGCGAGGAGCCAGTTCCCGCCGAGCGGCCGGACCGTCCAGCCGTCCTGCACGAACACGTCGGCGCTGGGCTCGAGGATCGTGTTGACGACCACGTCCGTCAGCCCTTTCGCGTTGGCCGGTAGGGCCGGGTTGCCCTGCGGGAGGTAGATGACGTGGCGTTGGAAGTGCGATCCGTAGAGGAGGTAGACGGGGTCGGACTCGCGGACGACGGCGCCCAGGCAGCCGGACGGCACCGCGAGGTCGAGTCCGGCGACCTCCCCCGCGTAGTCCGGGCGTGAGTTGGTCGTGAGCGCGAGCGTTTGCGAGAGGTTCCAGGCCCACCCGAAGCCGTAGGGACTCGAGAGCGGTTTGGCCTGGTCGTGGGCCACGGTCAGTGAGACCGTCACGGCTGCCACCGCGGCGTACGCCACGATCGCCGCGCGCCCCGAGAAGAGCCACGCAAGAAGCGGCGCCGCGAGCGCCGCCGGTACGACGACGAAACGGATCAGGAGCGGCGTCCAGGTCGTCGTGGCGGAGATCAGCAAGAGAAAGCAGGGCAGCGCGCACGCGAGTGCCAGATGCCTCGCGTCGGCGCGGCGCCGCAGGTAGGCCGTCACGGCGATCAGGGACGCGGCAAGCAGCGCGACGATCGCAAGCGGCCCCAGCGCCGAGTAATCCTCGTTCGAGATGCGGGTGTAGGTCCTCGCGAGGCTCGCGTTCAGCGGGGCAAGTACGCCGTCGGGACCGCGAAGCGGGAAGCCGAGCAGCCCGGTCGTGCCCGCGATCAGCGCGGCGCCGCCGAGAACGACGACAGGGGCGAAGAACGGGAGCGCGACGCGCGCGCCGTCGTGAACCGCGAGCGACATCTTCTTCGTGCGCAGAGCCCAGGCCGCGACCACGGCTGCGGCGAGGAGCCCGGCGACGGCCAGCCATTCGATCAGGTTGTTCGAGAGCACGGAGAGGTCCATGAGGCCGTACAGGAGGTAGAGGCCGTTCTTGACGCTTCCCGGATACGACGGCGACGCCCTGTCCTCCAGGTCATACGTCCCCACACCCAGGACGTGACCTGTCTCGGCGAGGTTCAGGACGTAGCCCCACATCCCGAGCGCAACGAACCCGACGACCCCGCCCACGACCGCCGCCGCGAACGCCCGCCGGCCCTGCCGTATCGCCAGCCAGACAAGCACCGGCAGCACGAGGCCGGTCGTGAGCTTGACACCGAGCCCCATTGCCGCGGCCACGCCTCCGAGCAGCGGCTCGATCCGTCCCGGGCCGAGCAGGAGGCAGACCGCGACGGCCGGGAACGACGCCGCGACCAGGTCGTTTTGTGCGGTCGTCGACTCGAGCGCGAACAGCGAGAACGTCGCCAGCAGAAACGCCGCGCACGCCGCGCGCCGGGCCGCGAAACCAAGCCGACGCGCCGATCCGTACACCGCGACGAGGATCGCGAGCTCCGCCAGGAACTGCGGGACAGCGATCAGAAGCCCACCGGGGACAGCGACGAGCAAGAAGAGGAGCTGCTGCTCGGCGAACGGCTGGAACGCGTTCATCCGGACGCTCGGCGGATCCGGGATCCAGTAGACGCCACCGTGCTGCGCCCACGCCGCCGCCCTCGACAGGTGATAGGCGAGCGCGTCGATGTTGTTCGCAGGAACCCTCAGGCCGAGAAAGAGCTCGTAGCCGAGCAGCACGAGAACAAAGACCAGGAACACCGCCGTCGGAAGGTCGGAAATCACCTCACGGATCACCCCGCGCGCAGACGCAAGCGGCGGCGTCGGCCTCCCGCGCACCCACCACAGCGCCATCGCGCACACCAGAAGAAGCGCCTCCGCCACACCGAGCCCCGCCCGAGTCACCGCATGAAAGGGAGAGAGCACGATCGTGGTCAGGCCCAGATTCCCCGTGAACGCGAGATAGGTCACCAACAACGTGGACACCACGCTCGTAAGCCGCGCCGCAAACGCGACCAGAACCGCGGTCACCACCGCCGATCCGATCAGCAAGAGGCTCACCACCGCCGAAGCTTCGCAGCCCGGGCCACCGAACCTCACGCCCGCCGGCACCGCGGCGTCAACGGGTTGCGCGCAGCTGGACCGCACCCGCGGACAGACGCCGGTCGGGCGTCCCGGTGCCCAACCCGCTCCATGCTCGGCCCGCCGGGGGCGAGGCAGGCGTTCGCGGTGACGATGGCGGCTACGTCTGCTGCGACGGGTCGAGCTACTGAGCGAGCTCGTGGGGGCCGCCGTCCGCCACGATGGCTTCGATGCGGCCGCGCACCGAGCAAGGGACGCTCGGTGCGCTCTGTCGTTCCCGATTCTGTGGGGAAGAGCTAGCCGCTCACCGTGAATGTGCCGACCATGCCGAGCGCGTCGTGGCCGTTCACGTCGCAGATGTAGCGGTAGCTCCCCGGGGTGAGCGTGACGGTCATCGTCGTGGTCTGGTTGGCCGAGATCAGTGCGCCGGCGTTGCCGTTGATGTCGAAGTTGTGGTCGACGTTCCCGGTATTCGTCTGGTTGAAGACGATCTTCCCGCAAGGCGCCGAGCCGCTCGAGAGGGTGAACCCGAAGTCGAACTCGGTGACCGAGACCGTCGTGGTCTGCGGGTTCGCGCACGTCGTGGTCGGCGTCGTGGTCGTGGTCGGCGTCGTGGTCGTGACCGGGGTCGTCACGGGCGGCGGCGGCTTGACGCCCACGCCGATCACGCCTTTCATCCCGAGCTTGGCGTGGCCGGGAACGGTGCAGAGGTACTCGTACGTGCCCTTCGTCAGCGTAACCGTGAGGGTGCGCGTCTTGCCGGGCGCGATCATCTGCGTGACCTTGCCGACGCAGCTGTTCGCGGTCCCGCCTTTCGGGCTCGCGCAGAGCTTGAAGTCGTGCGGGATCTTGCCCTTGTTCGCCACCTTGAAGACGACGACTCCCGCCGGGAACCGGCGTTTCGAGAGCGAGAACGAGAACTCGGACGGCTTGCCGGAAGTGACGAGGACGGTCGTCTTCGTCGGGGCACGAGTTCCCGCCGCGCCGGGCCCGGCGCGGAAGAGGACGAGCGCAGACAGTAGGCCGGTCAAGAGGGCCAGCACGCTCGCGGTCGCCATGAGCGTCGCGCGTGAACGGCGCATGCAAGCTCCTTTCTCCTTCGAGGTTCGAACTGCGTCCGCCTGTAGTTCCCCGCCGCTGTTAGGAAACAATGACGCGGCCAATAAGAAACCGTGGCCCCGTTACGTCAGCCGCGCGGCTCTTCGGGTCAACGACAGCGACAGCGTCAGTTCGACAAGGTACGCACGCCAGCCGGCCGCGTCAGCGTCCGCCGTCGCTCCGCACTCCATGCGCTGAGGCGTACAGATGGCGTCGGCGAAGATATGTCGCGATCGGGGCCTTGAACGAGGTGAGCCCGGGCCGCCGGAGGCGGCGAGCCGCGCGTCCCGCGCAGCAGCCCGCCGCCTCTTGCGGTTGGTCTGGTCGCGGCTAGACGCAGCCGTCCCCGTCGGAGGCGAGACCGCCGTCGTCGTTGTCGCCGTCCATGCCCAAGCCGGCTGTCTGGATCGTCGTCCCGGGCGGGCAGCCGTCCGGATTCGCGTCGCCGCCGCCGCCGCCACCGCCGCCGCCCGTGGTCGGGGGCGTGGTCGTCGTGACAGGCGCGGGCGTGGTCGTTGCGGGCGTGGTCGTGCCGTTGTCGTTGCCCGACGTGTTGCTCGTGGTCGAGCCCGCGGCCGGCGACGTCACCTTGACGCCGATCCCGAGCAGGCCCTTCATCCCGGCCGCCGCGTGACCCGGCACCGAGCAGAGGAACTCGTACTTGCCCTTCGTCGTCAGCTTCACCGTCAGCGTGGCCGTCTGGTTCCGCTTCAGCATCTTCGTCACCTTGCCGACGCACGCGTTCTTCGCGCTGCTGGTCGCCGGCGTGGTGCAGAGCTTGAAGTCGTGCGTGGCGTAGCCCTTGTTCGTGACCTTGAACGTCACCGTCCCGGCCGGAAGCATCGACCACTTCGACAGCTTGAACCCCAGCTCCACAGGCTTCCCCGCCGTGACGGTGATCACCGTGACCTTCGGAGCCGCTTTTGTCTGCGTCTGACCCGATGCGGACCCCGCCACCATCCCGAGCAGGGACGCGGCGAGGCCGGCACAAGACGCGGCGAGTATTCCCAGGAGCACGTGCTTGCGACGCATTGTCGTGGACCCCCTCTTCTCTCTACGCGTGAACTATTCACCTACCGAAATACCCGCTCGCGCCCCTCCCGCGCGCCGGTTTCGGAGAACCTTTACGACTTGCGAACGTGCTCTTACCCCGCCCGCGCAGCCACTCGTCAGTTCCTCCCCGGTCGTACACCGCCTCGCGCTCGGCGGTCCGCACAGCTGTCTCTCGTCGCGCAACTGGCTGATCGCGAGGGTCGCCACGAGAGCGACCGCCAGCCGGATCGCACCCCGGAACTCCAGCCGGCGGCTCTCTGGTGCCGCTACGCCATCCGCCGCGTTTCGGCGAGCCACCCTGCGAGCCGCCGGGCGACGTACCGCCCGCACCGGAGCCGATCCTTCCGCTTCATGACGGCGGTCAGCTGTGGCGCGCGGCGCGTGCCGGTCGTGTGCCGCTACGAGCCCCACGCGACGAAGCGCCGCCGGCCCGCCGCCGGGTGTCGGTCGCGGGTTGCAACGACTATGCTCGGCGCTGTTTGCGAGTAACTCTCGGGAGGAGGCGATCGGCATGACGAATGCCCGCCTGCGGCTCCTGGTCGTCGTCGCGACGGTCGCGCTGGTCGCGGTGCCGGCGGCGCGGTCGTCGGAGAAGATCGCCGACAACGCGACGAAGATTTCGTTTGCGGTGAACGGCAAGGGGGAGGCGCTCGTCACCTACACGGTAGGCGGGACGCAAAAACACCTGCTCGTCTGGGGCGCTGTGAACGCGAAGCCACCGACCAAGGGCGGAGAGCAGGTCAAGTTCAAGCTCGACTACTCGGGCGGCTATGGCAAGTGGGACAACGAGAAATACTGGAAGACCTTCGGCAGCACATGCCAGAAGTACACGGGCCCTGCGCTTCCGTGGCTGGTGAAGGTATGCAAGGCGCCCGACGGCTCCTACTGGGCCCTTCAGCAATGGCAGCGAGAGCTGAACAACTACGGCGCTACGTCGTCGGGCGCCAACGCAGCGAAGGACTTGCGGGTGTCGCACTGGACAGGCGGACTGCCCGTCCTCAAGATCACGACCGATCGGAACAACCAGGGACTCGACCACCTGTTCGGCACGTTCAAGTACTCCGGCAAAGGCGTCTATGGCTTCGCTTCGAACTCGGCGGGTGTCCCGCAAGACAGCTTCGGCCGCAACATCTACCTCGACACCTTCGACTCCGCGTACGGCTCGGGTTGGAAGCGCGAGAACAGCTTCCTCACCCACGCGACCAACGGGAGCTTCTGCTACCTGTTCGCCAAGCACGGGGAGCACCCGACCGGGGACGGCGAGAAGTACCGCGCAACCGTGATCGGCCCCGGCGTGACCTCCGACGCGATGTGGTCCGGCAAACCCGCCGGCACCTCCGCCGCCGCCCAAGCCGACGCCGACGCAGCGATCAAAGCGCTCAACGACCCCGCCTGCAAACCAGTCTGAACGAACACCGCTCCCCGCACGGGTTCCACGCTCGCGCCTATTCCGGCGGGTGGGGTGGCGCGCTCCCATGGTGTGCTGCTCGGTTGTTCGTCGGGTCGGCGTGCGCGCTGCAGTCGGCATCAAGAGAAGGCGCTCAGCGCCCGCCAACCGGGCTCGTCCACGGTGGCAAGACGATGCGGCCCGCTGGGGCAAGACGAGAACATGGAGGTCAACCAAACCGCCAACCTGCCCGAGTGGCGAAGGATCTGCCACGTCTACCGGGATACCGAGCAGCGATCCATCTGCGGGACGGCGACCCGCAAGCCCGGCGAGGGCCACTGGTACGAAGAATGCACCTCCCGCGGCCATACGATCTGCGTCGTCTGTCGACGATCGGTGGGTACCGCTTGCCCCCGGCCTGACGGCCCGATCCCTGTTCGTTCGGCGGCGTGACCCGGCACGTGCGCGGCGGGCGGGAGGTCGAACCGTGCGACCTCCCGCCCGACGAGCGCGATGCTTCTAGGGTCGTGTGGCCCGCGTTGAATCCTCACGACGTGGTGAGGTCACGCGCCGGTGTGCTTCCAGAACACGTACTCGGCCGTGTACGGGGACTCGACCACGGTGCCTGCCGTTGCCGTGTTGCAGTCCGCGGCCGGGGGCTGGAGGCCGCCAACGGTGTCGAGCCGCTGGATGAACGTCGTGTCCACGAGCCGGTCACCGTCTGCCCCGGAGTCGTCTTCGCGGACAGGAGCACCCAGGGAATGGCCGAGAGGTCGGGCGTGACCTTGTTGACGACCGTGCCGACGGCCTTGCTGCCGTCCTTGGCCTGCCAGCTCGGGCCGGCGAAGTGGGTGATGATCAACTTCCCGTTGTCGCCGTACAGATTCGCCCGCGGCACGGCGGAACTCCACACAGAGCCGCTGCAGGTGTAGATCTGGACACCGACCCCGTGACCGACCAGGAACACCTTGTTGCCATCGCCGGGCATGATCTGGCCCGGGACCCCCGTCGGGCTCGGCGGTCCGGCCAGCGCGACCTGTGCCACCAGCGAGAGCACCGTCATCGCGGCCAAGAGGCCCGCGAACAGCAACCGGTTCGACCGGGCAAACCATCTGTGTCCGCGCGTCGCCGCGCGGGGTTCTGCATTCGTGTTCATCTCGTCCCCCTTCGGTCTGCGAGCCCTCGATGGGCCCGTCGTACCGCTGAAGACCCCGCGCCGAAGCCGCTTATTCCCAAGCCGACCGTCAGCCGACGCGGAAAGAGGCACCAGCGCACTACTGATAGCTGCGGGGGAGGGGGCGGCTCGAACCGACGCCAGAACCAGAGCGGCGCCGTTGTTCGCAGCAGGACGTGCCCAGACCGTCTCGGCGTACCGTCGTCCAGATCAGACCGCGTCCATGACCGGCCGCGCCCTCGCGCTACACCCGCTGGGCCCGGGGCGCGCCGACGAGGCGGGGCTACGATGGCCGCGTGGATCAGAGGGGTGGCGGATGAGTTCGGGGCCGCTCGACGAGGTCGCCCGTGGGCTGCGCCTGATCCGTGAGCGGATCAGCCAGACTCCTGCGGGGGAGACGCTGGACTGGGTCTCCGAACAGCTCCAGCGGCCTCTGGCGCCGTTACCGCTGCCTGAGCTGCAGGCCGAACTGGACTCGCTGATCGGCCTCGAGAGCGTGAAGGAGCAGGTACGTGCACTGACCGCGTTCCTGCAGGTGCAGGGGCGGCGTCTGGAGCACGGGCTTCCGGAGGTGGCGACCTCGCAGCATCTCGTGTTCGTCGGTAACCCCGGCACGGGCAAGACCACGATCGCCCGTCTGCTCGCACAGATGTACCGGTCGCTCGGCCTGCTGGAAAAGGGTCACCTGGTCGAGGTCGACCGTGCCCAGCTCGTCGGCGAGTACGTCGGCCAGACGGCAGTGAAGACCGACCGCGTGATCCGTCGCGCCCTCGACGGCGTGCTCTTCATCGACGAGGCATACGCGCTCACACCGCCGGACGCCCGGCTCGATTTCGGGGCCGAGGCGGTCGAGGTGCTGCTGAAGAGGATGGAGGACAACCGCCATCGCCTCATCGTGATCGTCGCGGGCTACCCGCGGCTGATGCGTCGGTTCCTCGACTCGAATCCGGGCCTGCGTTCGCGCTTCTCACGCGAGATCAGCTTCCCGGACTACTCGACCGCCGAGCTGCTCGCGATCACCCAGCAGTTCGCCGCCAGCAACGAGTACGAGCTCGAACCCGACGCGGAACGCGAGCTCGCAGCGACCCTCGACGGCGTCAGCCACGGTGAGGGGTTCGGGAACGCCCGCTACGCCCGCACCCTGTTCGAGCAGGCACTCAACGCCCAAGCGCTCCGCCTCGCAAACGACCCGGAGCAACCGGTCAGCGGACTCGATCCCCACCAGCTCAAAGCGCTGACGGCCGCAGACATGGCTGCCGCAGCGCAGGCGCTCGGCGAGGACCGCGCAGCTTCGCTCGGATCGCGCTGGCGCCGACGACGCCCCGCCTGACCGGCCCAACCGGTCGGACCCCGGCCCCGACTCGCGCCGGCGCGCTAACGGCAAGGCCAAGCGCCATCTCACAACTCTTCGCTGGCCGAGGCGAGGTGCGTCAGTCGCGATCGAGTTCCAGGTGCGTGCCGGCGCCGCTGTAGACGATCAGGTAGCCGATCGTCAGCGAGGTCGTGAGGACAATCAGGGACGCGATCAGGCGCGGGTGCTGCAGGGGATTCTCGAGCACCACACCGGCAGCGGCTTCTACCGTCGGCCGCTTCCTGCGGTTCAAGACGCGTGACCCAAGAGGAGGCCTGTCCACGCGAACGACGGAGCCGCCAACCCGACATCTCTCGCCGTCCTCGAGGGCCGTGACGGCGAGCTCGACGTGACCGCTCGCGGATCAACAGCGAGTAGCCCGAGGATCTGCCGAACAACAGCGTTCTCGCGCCATCACCATGACAACACGAGCACCGTTCTGTGCAGCCTGGACAGCCTGGCGAACCCCACCGTTGAGCCAATCCGGCTCAACACGCGGAGGCTTCTACATGCCCATCGCGTGGTACCCGCCGTCGACGTACAGCGTCGTCCCGGTGACGTTCCTCGCGTCGTCCGAGAGCAGGTACGCGGCCGCGCCGCCGACGTCGTCGGCGGCGATCGGGCGGTGGAGCGGGGCGCGCTCCTCGACGATCGCCTCCATCGTCGGGAAGCCGGCGATCGACCGCGCAGCGAGCGTCCGCACCGGGCCGGCGGAGATCGCGTTCACGCGGATGTTCTTCTGGCCGAGGTCCCACGCGAGATAGCGGACGCTCGAGTCGAGCGCGGACTTGGCGACGCCCATCACGTTGTAGTGCGGCACCGCGCGCTCGCCGCCGAGGTAGGTCATCGTCAGGATCGAGCCGCCGCCGGCGGCCTCGAGCAGCGGCTCGGCCGCGCGGGCGCACGCGACGAGCGAGTACGCGCTCACGTCGAGCGCCATCCAGAACCGGTCGCGCGGCGTGTCGGTGAAGCGGCCCTCGAGGTCCTCGGCCGCGGCGTACGCGACCGAGTGGACGAGCAGGTCGAGCTCGCCGCCGAACGTCTCGCCGACCTCGGCGAAGACGCGTGCGACGTCGTCGTCGGAGCGGACGTCGCACGAGGTGACGAGCGGGCTCGCGACCGACTCCGCGAGCTCGCGGACGTTGCCCTCGATCCGCTCGCCCTGGAACGTGAACGCGAGCTGGGCGCCGCCGGCCGCGAGCCGCGAGGCGATCGCCCAGGCGATCGAGCGCCGGTTGGCGACGCCGAGCACGAGTCCGCGCTTGCCCTCGAACATGCGAGCGACTCTAACCGCCTCGGCTACTCTCGGCCGTCGATGCGCGTCGCCGTCGTCACCGGATCCTCGTCGGGGATCGGCGCGGAGCTCTGCCGCAGGCTCCGCGCGCGCGGGTGGCACGTCGTCGGGCTCTCGCGCCGGGCGGCGCCCGACGCGGACGAGCACGAGGGGTGCGACGTCGGTGACCGCGCCGCCGTCGAGGCCGTCGCGGCGCGCGTGCTCGAGCGGCACCCGCGCATCGACCTGCTCGCGAACGGCGCCGGCGTCGCCGGGCGCACGCGGTTCCTCGACGCCGCGCCGGAGGTCGTCGAGGAGCTCGTGCGCACGAACTACCTCGGCTCGGTCTGGGTGCTGCACGCGTTCCTGCCCGGGCTCGCGCCGGGGTCGCGCGTCGTCAACGTCGTCTCGGTCGCGGGCACCGTCTCGGACGGTCCCTACTCCGCCTCGAAGCACGCGCAGCTCTGCTTCTCGCGCGCGGTCGCGGTCGAGCTCGGGCGGCGCGGCATCTCGGTGCTCACGGTCAACCCGGGCTACGTCGAGACGCCCGGCTTCCCGCAGCGCGCGCGGCACGGGGGGCTCGTCGGCCGGCTCGTGGTCGACCCGCCCTTCGTCGTCGGGCGGATCCTCGACGGGATCGAGCACGACCGCCGCGAGATCTTCGTGCCGCGCTGGTACCGGGCGGCGATGTGGGCCCAGGCGGCGCTGCCGGGCACGCTCGCGCGGGCCCGGCACGCTCAGGCGCCGGTGACGACGCGACTCGCCCGCGTCGGGCCGCTCTCGATCCGGGTCGCGAGCTCGTAGGCGATCGTGCCGGCGACGCGGGCGTGCTCCTCGAGTGCGAGCCCGTCTCCGACGATCGTGACCGGCGTGCCGCGCGGCAGCTCGCGCTCGAGCTCGACGGCGAACGCGTCCATCGAGACGGCGCCGATGACGCGCCGGCGCTCGCCGGCGACGAGCACCTCGGTGCCGGCGAGGTCGCGGCGGAAGCCGTCCGCGTACCCGAGCGGGACGACCCCGATCCACGTGTCGCGCTCGGCGACGAAGCGGCGGCCGTAGCCGGTCGACTCGCCCGGCCGGAGGAGGACCGTGCGCGCGAGCTCGCTTCGCCACGAGAGAACCGGCTCGAGCCCGTCGTCGGCCGGGCTCGTCCCGAACGGCGAGATGCCGTAGAGCGCGATCCCGCAACGGGCCGCGTCGAGGCGGGCCTCGGGGAGCCGCAGCGCGGCGGCGCTGTTCGCGGCGTGCCGCGTCATGTGCGGCGGCAGGTGCGCGGTGGCGGCGCGGAAGCTCTCGAGCTGGACGCGCGCGAACTCGGGGCCCGAGTCGGCCGTGGCCAGATGGGTCATCACGCCGACGACCTCGCGCGTCGGCGCCGGCAGCTCGCCCGCGCCCCAGCGGCCCATGCCGGTGTCGAGCTTGAGATGGACGGGGATCCCCTCGGGGATCCGGTCGCCGACGACGAGCTCGAGGCGGGCCGCACGCGCAGCGGACAGCTCGTCCGGCGCGGCTGGGCCGAGGACGAGGATGCGGGGCTCGTCCAGCGCCGCGCGGAGCTCGAGCGCCTCGGCGACGGTCGCGACGCAGAGCGCGGTGGCGCCGCCCTCGAGCGCCGCCCGGCCGCAGTCGACGGCGCCGTGCCCGTACGCGTCGGCCTTCACCACGGCCCAGAGCTCGGCGCCGCCGAGCGTCGCGAGCAGCCGCCTCGCGTTCCGGCGCAGCGCGCCGAGATCGATCGTCACCTCGCTCCGGGGCACGGCGACCGTCTATCAGACACGGCGGGCGTCCCGGCTGTCGCAGACGCGCCCAGACGCGCCATGTCCGGCGGCAGCCGTAGCAACAAACGTTCCACAGGCCCCGCACGGCCCGGGGTTCAGGCGAGCGGCTGCCGCTGCCGGCCGTCCCCGGCGAGCACGCGCTGGATCGCCGGGAGGAGGTCGCTGGCGACCAGGCCCGGTTGCGGCTCGACGAGCGTCGAGGCCAGGCCGTGCGCCACCGCGGCCGCCGCCGCGGCGAGACGCGGCTCCAGGCCCTTCGCGACGAACGCGGCGACCACTCCCGTCAGCACGTCGCCGGAGCCGGCGGTCGCGAGGGACGGCGCGCCGAACCCCGCCACGAGCACGCCCTCCCGCGGCGCGGCGACGAGGGTGTCCGCGCCCTTCAGCAGCACGACCGAGCCGAAGATCGACGCCGCGCGGCGTGCCGCCTCGAGCCGGTGCGCCTCGAGCTCGGCCACCTCGGCGCCGAGCAGCCGCGCGAGCTCGCCCGCGTGCGGGGTCATGATCGTCGCCGGCTGCCGCTCGAACGGCTCGAGCTCCCACAGCGCATCCGCATCCAGGACGACCGGGATCGGGAGCCGCTCCAGCAGGATGCGGACGAGCTCGCGCGTCCCTTCGCTGCGGCCGAGCCCGGGCCCGAGCGCGACGACTGCCGCGCGCTCGGCCGCCTCGAGCACCGCGTCCGCCGCGCGCGGCAGCAACCGTCCCGCGGAGTCCTCCGGCAGCCCCCACTTCACGGCCTCGAGCAGCCCGACCTCGAGCACCGGCAGCGCGGACTCCGGCGCGGCGACGGTGACGTACCCCGCGTCGGCGCGGAACGCCGCGCGCGCCGCGAGCATCGGCGCGCCGGTCAACCCGCGCGAGCCGCCGACGACCAGCACGCTGCCCGCCGTGTACTTCGTGCTCGCCCGAGCTTTCCGCGGCACCTGCTCGAGCACGGTCGCCGGCACGAGCGCGTGCTCGTGCTCGCCCGGCGCGAGGCCGATCGGCGCGACCACCACCGAGCCCGCGTGAAACCGCCCTGGCGCGACCGCGAGCCCGACCTTCGCCGCGCCGAACGTGACGGTCACGTCCGCCCGCACCGCCGCGCCCGGCACCTCGCCGGTCGACGCGTCCACGCCCGACGGCACGTCCACCGCCACGACGTTCCGGCCGCTCGCGTTGATCAGCTCGATCATCCGGGCCGCCTCGTCGCGCGGGGCGTCGTGCAGTCCGATCCCGAGCAGCGCGTCGACGATCACGTTCGGCTCGCCGAGGTCGCCGTACCCGTCGACGACCGTCACCTCGCGGCCGGCCTCGCCGAGCACGCGCGCGCACACGCGGCCGTCGCCGCCGTTGTTCCCGCCGCCGCACACGACCGTCACCCGACCGGGGAACCGCTGCAGCACGACCTGCGCCACCGCGGCTCCCGCCCGCTCCATCAACGCGTCGAGCGGACCGTCGTGCGCCTCCTCCGCGCGCCGCGTCTCCTCCGCGGTCAGCAGCGGCTCAAACCGCATCGAGCACCACCGCCACCGCCGCGGCCAGCTCGCGCGAGTGCGTCATCGAGAGCTCGATCCGGCCGGCGCCGAGGCGCTCGGCGGCGAGCGCCGTGCGGCCGCTGAGCCGGATGCCCGGCTTCGGCCGGCCGGCGACCTCGATCTCGCGCCACGTGAAGTGGACGCCGACGCCGAGCGCCTTGCCGACCGCCTCCTTCGCCGCGAACCGGCCGGCGTAGTGCTGCGCCGGGTTCGGCTTCGAGTCGCAGTACGCCCGCTCGTCCGGCGTGAAGCACCGCTCGCGGAACCCGTCGCCGTGCCGCTCGAGCGCCCGGCGGACCCGGTCGATCTCGATCAGGTCGACGCCGACACGCACGTCAGAGGTTCTGCTCGAGCCACTCGGGGAGCTGCGCGATCGACGAGACGATCCCGTCGGGATGGATGCCGGTGCTCTCGAGCTCGTCCGGCCGGAACTTGCCGGTGCGGACGAGCACGGTGCGCATGCCGTGCCGCTGCGCGCCGACGACGTCGCCCTCGAGGTCGTCGCCGACCATCCAGGCGAGCTCGGGGTCTGCGTCGAGCGCCTCGAGCGCGGCGGCGAAGTAGCTCGGGCTCGGCTTGCCGAGCACCGTCGCCTCGGTGTCCGCCGCGTACTCGAGCCCGGCGACGAACGCGCCCGAGTCGAGCCGCGGCCCGTCGCCCGTCTGCCACCAGCGGTTCTTGTGCAGGCAGTACAGCTCGGCGCCCGCCTGCAGCTCGAGGAACGCGCGGTTCAGGTTCAGGTACGAGAAGACGCGGCCGGGCTCGTCGCCCTCGTCGCACCCGCCGACGAGGACGGCGTCGGCGTTCATGCCGATCAGGAGCAGCCCCTCGAGGTCGTCGAGGATCCCCGGCATCGTGAGCGCGAGCACGCGCTTGCCGGCGAGGACGGTGGCCGCGACGCCGCCGGTCGTCTGCAGCTCGGCGTCGTCGATCGCGAACCCGACGTCGCGGAGCTGCTTCCCGAGGAGCGCGCGCGACATCGTGGTCGAGTTCGTCACGAACCGGATCCGGTGCCCGGCGGCGCGCAGCCGCCGCACCGCGTCGACCGCCCCCGCGATCGGCTCACCGGAGACGTGCAGGACGCCGTCCACGTCGAGGAGAATCGCGGCCATGGACGGCGAGTCTATTCGGTCGGAGGTCGCGTTCCGCTTCTCCCGCTCGAGCGGGCCGGGAGGCCAGCACGCGCAGAAGAGCTCGACGCGCGTCGAGGCGCTCTTCGACGTCGAGGGCTCGCAGGCGCTGACCGAAGCCGAGCGCCGGCGCGTGCTCGACCGTCTCGGCCCGGTCGTCCGCGCGATCGCGCAGGACGAGCGCTCGCAGCTCCGCAACCGCGAGCTCGCGACCGACCGGATCGTCGAGCAGCTTCGCGAGGCGACCCGCGTCCGCCGCCCGCGGCGGGCGACGAAGCCGACCGCCGGCTCGAAGGAACGGCGTCTCGACGAGAAGCGCAGGCAGGCGAAGACGAAGCGGCTGCGGCGCCCGCCCGGCGACGACTAGCGCTATTCGACCGTGACGGTCTTCGCGAGGTTCCGCGGCTGGTCGACGTTCAGGCCGCGGAGCCGCGCGATGCGGTACGCGAGGAGCTGGAGCGGCAGCACCGCCAGCACCGCCTGCAGGAACGCCGGCGACTTCGGGATGTAGATCACGTCGGTCGCGTGGTGCTGGATCGCCTCGTCGCCGTCGGTCGCGATCGCGACGACGTGCGCGCCGCGCGCCCGCGTCTCCTGGATGTTCGAGACGATCTTGTCGTAGACGACCTTCTGGCGCGTCGCGACGACGACGACCGGCGTGCCGTCCTCGAGCAGCGCGATCGGGCCGTGCTTCATCTCGCCGGCCGAGTACGCCTCGGTCGGGATGTACGAGATCTCCTTCAGCTTCAGCGCGCCCTCGAGCGCGATCGGAAGGCCGATGTGGCGGCCGAGGAAGAGGAAGAACGGCTGCTCGTGGAAGCGCGCCGCGATCTCCTCGATCGGGTGGTCGCCCTGGAGGAAGTGCTCCATCTTCGCGGGCAGCCGGTAGACCTCGTCGAGGATGAACTCGATCTCCGGCGCGGGGAGCGTGCCGCGCTGCCGGGCGAGCTCGAGCCCGATCAGGTACATGAGCGCGACCTGCGCCGTGAACGTCTTCGTCGCGGCGACGCCGACCTCCATCCCGGTGCGCGTGTAGAGGACCGAGTCGACCTCGCGGGTGATCTGCGAGCCCATCTGGTTCGTGATCGCGACCGTGCGCGCGCCGAGCGAGCGCGCGAGCTGCATCGCCTGGATCGTGTCCCGCGTCTCGCCGGACTGCGAGATCCCGATCACGAGCGTGTCCTCGTCGAGCACCGGGTTCCGGTAGATCCACTCGCTCGCGATGTCGGGCTCGACCGGGACGCGGGCCCACTCCTCGATCACGTACCGGCCGACGACGGCGGCGTGGTACGCGGTGCCGCACGCGACGATCACGATCCGCCGCAGCTCCCGCAGGTCGTCGGCGTCGAGGCCGAGGCCGTCCTGCACGAGCACGCCGTGGCGGACGCGCTCGCCCATCGTCACGCGGAGCGCGTCCGGCTGCTCGTAGATCTCCTTGAGCATGAACGTCTCGAAGCCGGCGCGCTCGATCTGCTCGGGCGACCAGTCGATCTCGACGACGTCGTGCGTGACCGGCGTGCCGTCGAGAGCGCTCAGCGTAGCGGACGCCCTCGGGCGTGAGCTCGACGACGTCGCCGTCGTCCGGGAACTGCACGCGGTGCGTCTCCGAGAGGAACGCGGTCATGTTCGAGGCGAGGAAGCTCTCGCCCTCGCCGAGACCGACGACGAGCGGCGTCTGCCGGCGCACGGCAACGAGGCGCTGCGGCTCGTCGTGGTGGATGACGACGAACGTGAAGTGCCCCTCGAGCCGGCCGTACACGTCGCGCGCCGCCGCGACGAGGTCGCCGTGGTAGGCGTCCTCGAGCAGGTGTGCGACGACCTCGGCGTCCGTCTCGGAGCTGAACGTGTGGCCCTCGGCCTGGAGCTTCGCCTTGAGCTCGATGTAGTTCTCGACGATCCCGTTGAGGACGACCGCGAGCTTGTCCTCGTCGCAGCCGGTGAGGGGGTGCGCGTTCTCCTCGTTGACCGCGCCGTGCGTGGCCCAGCGCGTGTGCCCGAGCCCCGTCGTCGCCGCCGAGTGGTTGGGGCCCGCCGCGACCTTCAGGTTCCCGAGGTTGCCGACGGCGCGCACGTACTCGAGGCAGTCGTCCTCGAGGAGCGCGATCCCGGCCGAGTCGTAGCCGCGATTCTCGAGCCGCTCGAGCCCCGCGATGAGCAGATCTTTCGAGGCACGGGGCCCCACGTAGCCGATGATCCCGCACACTGGTGGACCTCCTTGCCTAGCGGCCGACCCGATCGGGGGACGGAGCGGAGTGTGTCCGGAAGCGCTTCATGAAAACCGTAAGAGCCCGGCTTCGTGAGCCATTCCCGCGCCGGAATGGTCAGCCGAGCTCCCTGCGAACGAGCCCGGCGATGCTAGCACAGGCCTCAGCCGCCACGGCCGCGCTCTCGGCCTCGGCGAGCACCCGCACGACCGGCTCCGTGCCGGACGGCCGGACGAGCACGCGCCCCGTGCCGGCGAGCTCCGCGTTGACCCGCTCCACCTCCTCGACGATCGCCTCCGTGAGCTCGTTCGACGCGACCGCGACGTTCTCCTTGGCCTGCGGGTAGCGGCCCATCACCGCGGCCGCGTCGCTCAGCCGGCGCCCGCGAACCGCCGCGCACAGCAGCAGCGCGGCCGTGAGCCCGTCGCCGGAGACGTGGCCGCGAAGGTAGATCACGTGGCCGGACTGCTCGCCGCCGAGCACGCCGCCCTCTCGCCGGAGCGCCTCGAGGATGTGCCGGTCGCCGACGTCGGTCGTGACGACGCGGATGCCGCGCTCGGCCATCAGCGCGTGCAAGCCGAGGTTCGCCATCTGCGTCACGGCGACGAGATCGACCTCGAGGTCGAGCGCGAGGATCGCGACGATCTGGTCGCCGTCCACCGCCTCGCCGCGCTCGTCGACCGCGACGAGCCGGTCGCCGTCGCCGTCGAGCGCGACGCCCAGGTCGAGGCCGCCGCTGGTAACGAGTCGCTGCAGGGCGGCGGTGTCGGTGGCGCCGCAGCCGACGTTGATGTTCGTCCCGTCGGGCGCGTCGCCGATCGCGGTCACGGTCGCGCCGAGCCGCTCGAACGCGCGCGGCGCGAGCCCGGAGAAGGCGCCGTTCGCGCAGTCGACCCCGATCCGGAGGCCGGACAGGTCCGAGCCGAACGCGTCGAGCACGCGGTCGAGGTACGCGTCGGCCTCGCCACCGACGGCCGCGACCGAGCCGCCGTCCCGCGCGGGCGCGTCGAGTAGCGCCTCGACCGCGGCCTCGTCGTCGTCGGAAAGCTTCCCTCCGCCGCGGAAGAGCTTGACGCCGTTGTACTCGGGCGGGTTGTGCGAGGCCGAGATCACGACCCCGAGCTCGGGCGCAGCGAGCGCGACGGCCGGCGTCGGCAGCACGCCGGCGAGCCGGACGGTCGCGCCGGCCGAGACGGCGCCGCGCGCGAAGGCCGCCTCGAGCTCGAGCCCGGAGGCGCGCGTGTCTCGCCCGACGAGGACGTCGCCCGCTTCGCTCCACAGCACCGCCGCCCGTCCGAGCCGCTCGACGAGGTCGGCTGTGAGCGACCCGCCGACGATCCCGCGGACGCCGTCGGTTCCGAAAAAGTGCCGAGCCACGAGGGAGTCGTTCGCCATGGAGCGCAAACGGTACTCCCCGCGCCGGCCCGACGCCGAGGTGTCCGAGGTGCGCTACCCTGCGCGGACTCTCAGTCCCGCTGCTTCACGAAGCCCTGCAGTTCAGGGCTTTTTCGTTCCCTCTCCCGAAGCCGGGGCGCCGCGTTCCTCGCGATGACTGCCTCTCCCCCACATCCCTCGTCTGTTCGCGCGCGCGCAGCCGTCCTCGCCGTTGCGGCGGCGATGCTCCTCGGCCTCGCCCCCGCGGCGCCGGCCGAGCGCGCTTCGGGCGTGAGCGTCTTCTGGACGCGCCTGGCCCAGTGCGAGACCCAGGGCCGCTGGGACTGGGGCCGCTTCGCCGGCACGGCGCGCCGGCGGCCGCTCGAGGGCCGGACGTTCGAGGGCGGCCTCGGCTTCTACGCGTCGACGTGGCGCGAGTGGGCGAAGGCCGTCCACGTCGTCCGCGAGTTCCCACATGCGTGGATGGCGCCGCCGCAGGTCCAGGTGCTCGTCGCCGCCTACGGGCTTCGCCGAGGCGGCTACTGGGGCTGCCTCCACCGCTGAGGCGCGCGGATCTACGCGCCGGCGGTCCGGCGCGGCAGCGTCCGGTGCCACAGCCGGGAGAGGAGCAGGGTCGGCACGAGCCACAGGAGCACGAACACGGCCAGCACGGCCAGCGTCGCCCCGTGGATCAGGAGCGTCAGCGCCAGCACGACGAGCAAGACGAGGCTGAACACGAGCCATGCGCCGGTGAACATCACGAGCGCGGCGCCGCGGAGAACGGACTGGCCGAGCGTCCGGCCGGGACCCTCGGGCAGGCCTCGAAGGGCGCGGCGGAGGTCGGCGGTCGAGCGGGCCCGCAGCGCCATCCCCGTGCGCTCGTCGAGCTCGTCGAGCGTCAGCCGGCCGTGGACGTAGTGCTCGCGGAGCTTCATCGCGGCGCGTTCGCGCTCGGGGTCGCCGGCTCGAGTCATCGTCCCGATGGTACTGCGGCCCGGCGGCGCGACCTCCGGCGCCCCTCAAGGTCGGGGACGCCGCTGCCGACACCGGAGACAACCCATCGACTCGAGGTGAGGTTCATGGCACTTGACGAGCATCTCTCCGCGCTCGACCTGGAGCGCAGCCTTCCCAGCCTGCCGGTCGTGGCGCTCGAGGTCCTGCGAGTGTGCGGCGATCCCGACGCCGACGTGACCGAGCTCGCCGAGGTCGTCTCGCGGGACCCGGTGCTGACCGGGCAGGTACTGCAGGTCGCGAACTCCGCCTTCTACTTCCGCGGCACGCCGGTGACGTCGCTGCGCCGCGCCACGGTGAGGCTCGGAATGCAGCCGCTCAAGCTGGTGGCGCTCGGGTTCACGCTCGCGAACGAGATGCCCCGACGAGGCTCCGCGGCGGGGCTCGACCTCCCCGGCTACTGGCACCGTAGCCTCCTCGACGCCGTGATCGCGCGCTCGCTGGCCCGCTCGCTCGACCGGCCGGTGGCCGAGGAGGCGTTCCTCTGCGGGCTCTTCTCGGAGCTCGGCAAGCTCGTGCTCGCCCACGCGGTCCCCGACACCTACGGCCCGGTCGTCGAGGAGGGCGGCGGCTGGCCCGCCGACCGCCTGGAGCGAGAGCGCCTCGGCTTCAGCGGGAGCGAGGCCGGAGAGCTGCTTCTCCGCGGTTGGGGCGTTCCCGAGCTCCTCGTGCTCGGCTCGTCCTTCGCCGACCGGCGCGAACGGCTCCCGGCCGACACGCCCTACCAGGCGCGCCGGCTCGCCGACATCGTCGCGCTCGCCCGCCTCGGCACCTCGCACATCTTCGGGGACGACCCCGAGGGCTCGACTGTCGCGTTCGCGACCGACGCCCAGTCGCGGTTCGGGCTCTCACCGGCCGACGTCGGCCAGATCATCTCCGAGCTCGACGTCGACTGCTTCGAGGCCGCCGAGCTGCTCTCGATCGAGCTCCCCGAGGGCGTCTCGTACCAGGGGCTGCTCGAGCAGGCACGCGAGCAGGTCGTGCCGCTGGAGGCCGAGGCGCTGATGGAGCTCGACAACACGCCGCCGTTGCTCGTTCAGGGCGAGCGGGGCTGATCTGCCGTCCAGCCGTGTCCTGCCGCCTCCAGCGCGAGGACGCGCGGCATGCGCCCGTCTCCCTCACGGCGCCTCCCGGCCGCGCGAATAGACCCGCACGTAGTGCTGCCAGTCCGGGTTGATCTCGTCGAGCCAACCGACAACGCGAGCCTGTGCTGCGGACGACTCCTCCGCCTTCGAGAAGTCGAGAACGACCGATTCGCTTCCGTCGTCAGTCGGACGGTGACGCCTGGCGATCTCGGCGAGGATGCGCCGCTGCTCCCGCTGGCGCGTTCGCATCAACGGCATGAAGCGGGGCACGATCGTCACGACGTTGCGCGGCACACCTCGTTTCTACCTGCCGGCGAACGCGCACAGCGCGGCGGCGAGACCGAAGCGGGAGAGCGCAGCTTTACCGCTTGCTGAACTGCGGCGCCTTGCGCGCCTTGTGCAGGCCGGCCTTCTTGCGCTCGACCTGGCGCGCGTCGCGCGTGAGGAAGCCCTGGCGCTTCAGCAGGACGCGGAAGTCCGGGTTCACCTCGACGAGGGCGCGGGCGATTCCGTGCCGAACCGCGCCGGCCTGGCCCGACGGGCCGCCGCCGTGGACGCGGACTCGGAGGTCGTACTGGCCCTCGAGCTGCGTCGTCTTGAGCGGCGCGAGCACGGCGACGCGATGGCCGAGGCGCGGGAAGTACTCCTCGAGCGTCCGGCCGTTGATCCACGTCTTGCCGTCGCCGGGCCGCAGGATCACGCGCGCGACGGACGTCTTGCGCTTGCCGGTGCCGAGGTACTGCGCGATCGTCGCCATCAGAAGGGCTTCGGCTCCTGCGCCTCGTGCGGGTGGTCGGGGCCGGCGTAGATCTTCAGCTTCGTGATCTGCTGGCGGGCGAGGCGGTTGCGCGGGAGCATCCCCTTCACCGCCTTGCGGAGCACCTCCGTCGGCCGGCGCTCGAGCTGCTCGCGCAGCGGGCGCTCCTTCAGGCCGCCGGGGTAGCCGGAGTGGCGGTAGTACATCTTCTCGTCGAGCTTCTTCCCCGTGACCGCGATCTTCTCGGCGTTGACGACGATCACGAAGTCGCCCGTGTCGACGTGTGCGGTGTACTGCGGCTTGCCCTTGCCGCGCAGGCGGTCGGCGATCTGGGTCGCGAGGCGACCGAGGGTCTGGCCCTCGGCGTCGACGAGGTACCAGTCGCGAGTGATCTCGCCGGGCTTGGCGCTGTAGGTCTTCATACGGAGAAGCGGCGGACGAGCCGCCCGCCGAGGCCGGATGGTAGCAGCACGATCCCGAACGCAGGGATCGCGGCGAGGATCGCGGCGGCGACCGCGAGCGGCACCGTGCCGTGCCGGCTGTACACGACGCCGCCGCCGAGCGCGAGCGCCGCGCCGCAGAAGCTCGAGAGAAGGTCGGTCAGCCCGATCAGCCGCCCGCGCTCGCTCGCGGCCGCGCGCGAGACGAGCTCGGTCGTCGCCGCGACGTACGCGAAGTTCCAGCCGAGGCCGAGGCCGAAGAGCGAGATCGACATCCCGACGATGCCGGTGAGCCAGATCAGGCCGGCGTTCGAGACGGCCATCAGCGCGAGGCCGAGCGTCATCGAGCGGCCGCGGCCGATCTTCTCGATCAGGTCGCCGGCGACGAGGACGAGCCCGTACATGCCGACGATGTGCGCGCTGATCACCGTGAACACGTCGCCGTGGCTGTGGCCGTGGCCGACGACGACGGCGCCGGCGAGGTTCATCACGCCGACCATGACCGCGAAGCTCGCGACCGCGGCCATCATCGCGATCGCGACGCCGGGCCGGCGCACGATCTCGGCGAGCGGTGCCGGCGGCGTGTCGGGCTCGCCCGGCGCCTCGGTCCGGTACCGCTTCGAGAGCTCCTTCGGGTCCGGCCGGACGAAGAACGAGATCGCGAGCCCGGCCAGCGCGAACAGCGACGTGCCGAGCCACGGCCCCGCGAGCTCGTGCGGCGTCAGCGCGCGGCCGGCGAAGATCGGGCCGAAGACGAGCGGGCCCCAGATCGCGCCCGAGACGGCGCCGAAGAGGACGAACGACATCCCGCGCGCGCGGAAGTCCGGCGGGAACATCTCGGCCGCGGCCGCGCGCGAGAGCAGCACGATCGCCTGCGAGGCGCCGCAGAGGCCGAGGCCGAGGAAGACGAGCGGGCCGGAGAGGAACCAGCACCCGAGCGCGGTCACGGCCGGCCCGGCGATCCCGAGCCCGAAGCCGAAGCGGATCACCGGCATCCGCCCGACGCGGTCGGAGACGCGACCCGCCGGCCCGACGGCGAGCGCGCCCGCGATCAGGAACACGGCGGGCCCGAGCCCGAGGATCGCGCTCACGCCCGTGACCGCGACGATCGTCACGGTGCCGAGCGCGACCGCGAGCTGGATCATCCCGGAGAGGCAGACGAGCCCTCCCGAGAGCAGCACCGCGTTGCGGCCGGCGGGCGTCACGCGACCAGCGCCTCGAGGCCGTCGCGGAACGCCGCCGCGCCGCCGTGCGACGGGTGGCGGACGTACGACCCGCCGAGCGCCGCGTGCGCGACCCGGCCGACCGGGACGACGCGGCGTCCGCGCGCGAGCGCGCGGACGAACGGCAGCCCCGCCTCGACCTCGGCGCGGGTCGGGCGCCGGTTGGAGCGCTCGTCGCCCGGATGCGTCGGGACGACGTTCCAGAGCAGGACGTCGTCCCGGAGGTCGAGCTCGGCGAGCACGCGGTGGACGATCGACGCCGTCGCCTCCGCCGGGCCCGCGCCCGTGAGCTGCCGCTCCGAGGTGAACGGGATCCCCGAGACGCGCGCGCCGCGGAAGCCGGGCGCCTCGCCGACGAGCACGATCCGCGCGCCCGTCCCCTCGTCGAGGTACCGCGCGAGCCGCTCGCGCAGGAGCGGCGCCCGCTCGCCCGAGCCGTAGAAGTTGAAGGTGGCGCCGATCTGCGCGCCGGCGAGGCACCCGAGGAAGTCGCGCATCGTGCCCCTACTCTGACGAAGCCGCCGCGGGCCGACCTCGGAACGGCTACGTCCGGCGCCGGGGCTCGACGGGCGGCGTCACTCCCACTCGATCGTCGCCGGCGGCTTCGAGGTCACGTCGAGGACGACGCGGTTCACCTCGGGGATCTCGTTCACGATCCGCGACGAGACGAGCTCGACGAGGTCGTACGGGAGCCGCGCCCAGTCGGCCGTCATCGCGTCGTCGGAGGTGACCGCGCGGATCACGATCGGGTAGCCGTACGTCCGCGAGTCGCCCTGCACCCCGACCGATCGGATCGCCGGCAGCACGCAGAACGACTGCCAGAGGTCGCGGTACAGGCCGGCGCGGCGCACCTCCTCCTGGAGGATCGCGTCGGCCTCGCGGAGCGCGTCGAGCCGCTCGGTGGTGACGTCGCCGATGATCCGGATCGCGAGACCCGGGCCCGGGAACGGCTGGCGCCACACCATCCGCTCGGGCATCCCGAGCTCCTCGCCGACCCGCCGCACCTCGTCCTTGAACAGCATCCGCAGCGGCTCGACGAGCTCCATCTCCATGTCGTCCGGAAGGCCGCCGACGTTGTGGTGGCTCTTGATCTTGTCGGCGACGCCGTCGGTGCCGCCCGACTCGATCACGTCCGAGTAGAGCGTGCCCTGCACGAGCCACGGCACGTCGCCGAGCTTCCGCGCCTCGTCCTCGAAGACGCGGATGAACTCCTCGCCGATCCGCTTCCGCTTCTCCTCGGGGTCGGTCACCCCGGCGAGCCGGGCGAGGAAGCGCTCCTGCGCCTCGACGTGCACGAGCGGAACGCCGAAGCGGCCGCGGAACGTCTCGACGACCTGCGCGGCCTCGTCCTTCCGCAGCAGGCCGTGGTCGACGAAGACGCACGTGAGCCGGTCGCCGATCGCGCGGTGGACGAGCAGCGCGGCGACCGCGCTGTCGACGCCGCCCGAGAGCGCGCACAGCACGCGGTCGTTGCCGACCCGCGCGCGGATCCGGTCGATCTGCTCCTCGATCACCGCGGCCGGCGTCCACGTCGGCTCGGCGCCGGCGACCCCGAAGAGGAAGTTCTCGAGCACGCGCTGGCCGCCCGGCGTGTGCACGACCTCGGGATGGAACTGGATCCCGTACAGGCGACGGCGTGCGTCCTCGAACGCCGCGACCGGCGTGGTCGAGGACGAGGCGGTCGTGACCGCGCCGTCCGGCGGCGCGACGACCGAGTCGCGGTGGCTCATCCACACGGTCTGCTCCTCGGCGAGATCGCGCGCGAGCTCGCCGCCGAGCCGAACCTCCGCCTTCCCGAACTCGCCGACGCCGGTGCGGTCGACGCGGCCGCCGGGAAGGTCCTGCGCCATCAGCTGCATCCCGTAACAGATGCCGAGCGTCGGGATCCCGAGCTCGAAGATCGCCGGGTCGACGTGCGGCGCGCCTTCGGCGTACACCGACGCGGGACCGCCCGAGAGGATCAGCGCGGCCGGGTTGCGGGCGCGGATCTCGTCCGGCGACACGCGGTGCGCGACGAGCTCGGAGTACACGCGCGCCTCGCGCACGCGCCGCGCGATCAGCTGCGAGTACTGCCCGCCGAGGTCGACCACGAGCACCGGGCGCTCCTCGGGCAGGGGCTCGGGCCGGAGCTCAGCGACGATAGTTCGGCGCGTCCTTCGTGATCGTGATGTCGTGCGGGTGCGACTCGTGGAGCCCCGCGCCCGTGATGCGGACGAAGCGCGCGGCCTTGAGCGCGTCGATCGTCGGCGCGCCGCAGTAGCCCATCGCCTGCCGGAGCCCGCCGACGATCTGGTGGAGGACGCCGGCGAGTGGGCCCTTGTACGGCACGCGGCCCTCGATCCCCTCGGGCACGAGCTTCTCGACGTCCTCGACGTCGCCCTGGAAGTACCGGTCCTTCGAGAAGCCGCGCGCCTTCATCGCGCCGAGCGAGCCCATCCCGCGGTACTCCTTGAACCGCTCGCCCTGCATGAAGATCACGTCGCCGGGCGCCTCCTCGGTGCCCGCGAGCATCGAGCCGACCATCACCGTGTCGGCGCCGGCGGCGATCGCCTTCGCGACGTCGCCGGACGAGGTCAGCCCGCCGTCGGCGATCACCGGCACGCCGTGGCGCGAGGCGACCTCGGCGACGTCGAAGATCGCCGTCACCTGCGGCACCCCGACGCCCGCGACGATCCGCGTCGTGCAGCTCGAGCCGGGCCCGATCCCGACCTTCAGCGCGTCCGCGCCCGCGTCGATCAGCGCCTCGGCCGCCTCGCTCGTCGCGATGTTCCCGGCGACGACCTCGAACTCCCCGGAGAGCCCGCGGATCAGCGCGACCATCTCGACCACGCCGCGCGAGTGGCCGTGCGCGGTGTCGACGACGAGGACGTCCGCACCCGCCGCGATCAGCGCCTCGGCGCGCTCGCGCGCGTCCGCGCCGACGCCGACCGCGGCGCCGACCCGCAGCCGACCGGCCTGGTCCTTCGTCGCGCGCGGGAACTCGATCCGCTTCTGGATGTCCTTGACCGTGATGAGGCCCTTGAGCACGCCGTCCGCGTCGACGACCGGCAGCTTCTCGATCCGGTGGCGATGGAGCAGCCGCTCGGCGTCTGCGAGCGTCGTGCCGATCGGCGCGGTGACGAGGTCGCGGGCGGTCATCACCGCGGAGACCGGCTGCGCGAGGTCGTGCTCGAAGCGGAGGTCGCGGTTCGTGAGGATCCCGACGAGTCGCCCGTCGTCGTCGGTGATCGGCACGCCGGAGACGTGGTAGCGCTCCATCAGCGCGAGCGCGTCGGCGACGAGCGCGCCGGGCGGGAGCGTGAGCGGCTCGACGATCATCCCCGACTCGGAGCGCTTCACCTTGTCGACCTCGCCGACCTGCTCGGCGATCGAGAGGTTGCGGTGGACGATCCCGAGCCCGCCCTCGCGCGCGAGCCCGATCGCCATCCGCGCCTCGGTGACCGTGTCCATCGCGGCCGAGACGACCGGCACCTCGAGCGCGATCGTGCGCGTGAGCCGGGTCGCCGTCGAGACGTCGTTCGGCAGCACCGCCGACTCGGCCGGCACGAGGAGCACGTCGTCGAAGGTGAGCCCCTCCTTGCCGAACTTCCCGGACTCCGCGAGCTCCGAGCCGACCGGGAAGCGCTCGACGTCCATGCGGGTAAACATACCCGGCACATGCGACGGAGCCTCGCCACCGCCGTGGCCGCGGCGATCGCGGCGACGGCGCTCCTCGCCGGCTCCGCGTCGCCGGCTCCGAACGCGTACCCCGGGCGCAACGGGTTGATCGCGTTCGCGAGCTCGCGCGACGGGCTCGGCCCCGGCATCTTCACGATGCACACCGACGGGACCGGGCTCGTACGGCTGACGGGCCCGCCGCCGGAGGCCGTCGGCGCCAGCTTCTCGCCGGACGGCCGTACGTTGGCGTTCGCCCGGATCTCGGATTCCGCCCCGCCCGAGGTCTGGCTCTCGGACGCGAACGGAACTCACCTGCGCCCGCTGCTCCACGACGCCGGAGCCGGGTCGTCGAGCGCGCCGGCGTGGTCGCCCGACGGCCGCTGGATCGCCTTCGTCACCGGCGCGGCCGCGCATCCTCGGATCGCCCTCGTCCGTCCCGACGGCAGCGATCGCCGCGACCTCGTCGACGGTGATCGAACCGAGCTGGTCGCCTTATGCCAGGCAGATCGTCTTCACGCGCGTCGACCACCTGCCGGGGCTCTGGACGATCGGCGTCGACGGGAGAGGCCTGCGGCGCCTCCACGACGGCGGTTCGCCCGCCTGGTCGCCCGACGGGCGCCGGATCGCGTTCGACAAGAAACCGTGCGCCGGCTGCAGAGAAGCAGCTCTACGTCATGGACGGAAACGGCGAGCACGTGCGCCGGGTGACGACGGACGCGGCGACCGAGACGGGCGCTCCGGCCTGGTCGCCCGACGGGAAGCTGATCGCGTTCGCGGAATGCTGCCACCAGCTCGATCCGGCCAACGGGCCCGTCCCTTCGCTGGTCGTCGTCCGGCCCGACGGCAGCGGCCGCCGCGTCCTGTACCGCACGACCAACGAGGAGTTCGGCCTCGACGAGCCCGCGTGGTCGCCCGACGGCCGCCGCATCGTCTTCGACTACGGCGGCTACGAGCTCCGCGTGCTGAACGCCGACGGATCGGGTGTGCGGCCGGTCTTCCCCGGCGTCGCCGGCGGGGACGGCGACCCGCGGTGGTCGCCGGACGGGCGGCAGATCGCGTTCGCCTCGGCCGGCGGCGTCGCGGTCATGGACGCGAACGGCGCGCACCGGCGCCACGCCGGCGTCCTCCAGACGGCGACGTGGTCGCCCGACGGGCGCCGGATCGCCGGCGAGAACCTCGACAACGGGATCGACGTCGTCGACGTCGCCACCGGCCACGGGCACGACCTGATCGTCGACAGCGGGCCCGGCACCCCGACCGCGACCGACCCAGCGTGGTCGCCGAAGGGCACGCTCGCGTACCTCGCCGACGGGTACGTGGCGCTCCACGCCGTCGACGCGCACCCGGCGACGCGGTACCTGCACTTTTCCGCGGACGGCGGCCTCGAGTGGTCGCCCGACGGGCGGCTGCTCGCGTTCGACCGGAACGGCTCGATCTGGGTCTACGACACCGGGACGAAGCACAGCCGGCGACTGGTCGCGAACGCCTCGGAGGCGGCGTGGTCGCCCGACGGCGGCCGCATCGCCTTCGTCCGCGACGTGACGAGGACGAACCCGGAGATCTACGTCGCGCGGAGCGACGGCAGCGGCGCGAAACGGATCACGGTCAACCCGGGCTTCGACGCCGCGCCGAGCTGGCAACCGCTCCGCTGACTCAGCGCGACGCGGACTCGGCGAGCGGGCGGAGCTCGGTCAGCTCGACGCCGCCCTGCAGCCGGCCGGCCTGCTTCGGGTCGAAGCGTCCGGCTCCGACCTCGAGGGTCGAGGCGGCGCCGGTCGCGACCGCGGCGCGGAGGCACTCCGCCGGCGCCCGGTCGGCCGAGCGCGCGGCGATGAACCCGGCGAGGAGCGAGTCGCCCGCGCCGACGGTCGAGACCGGCTCGACGCGCGGCGCGACGGCGCGCATCCGCAGCGTCTCGCGGCCGTGGCGGAGGAGGGCGACGCAGCCGCTCTCGGTCGTGATCAGCACGTTGCGCGCGCCGAGCTCGGCGATCCGCTCGAGGCCGAGCTCGAAGTCCTCGTCGTCGTGGAACTCCTGCCCGACGAGCGCCTCGGCCTCGCGCTGGTTCGGCGAGACGAGGAACGGCTCGGCCTCGACCCCGAGGAGGAGCGGCTCGCCCTCGCAGTCGAGCGCGGCGGGCACCTGCCGGCGGGCGAGGTCGTGGATCGCCTCGGCGTAGAAGTCGTCCGCGACGTCGCGCGGCAGCGAGCCCGCGAAGACGACGAGCTCCGCGCCCTGCGAGAGGTAGTGCAGCTTCTCGAGCAGCATCTCGAGCTCCTCGGCCTTCACGCTCGGGCCCCACTCGTTGATCTCCGTGTACGTGCCGCCGGTCGGGTCGACGACGGCGGTCGAGGTGCGCGACTCGCCGTCGATCCGGACGAAGTCGTTGAGGATCGCCTCCTCGGTCAGCCGCTCGACGATGCGCAGGCCGTTCTGGCCGCCGGCGAGCCCGGTCG
Organism: uncultured Actinomycetes bacterium; assembly: GCA_963729135.1. Lineage (GTDB taxonomy): Bacteria > Actinomycetota > Thermoleophilia > Gaiellales > Gaiellaceae > PALSA-600. Next base: position 100,151 of record CAVSMT010000014.1, on the reverse strand, counting down.
CGACGACGGGCACGCCGAGCCGCTTCAGCGCGCGGGCCACGTTGATCCCCTTCCCGCCCGCGAGCGCGAGCCCGGCGCTGGCGCGATGGCGCTGCCCGCGCTGGAAGTTCGGCACGGTGATCGTGCGGTCGATTGCGGCGTTGAGAGTGACGGTGACGATCATCCGACCCAGCCGAGCACGTGGTGGACTGTGCGCGTCGTGTACCACCCTAACCGTCCGACGAGGCCCGGCCGAGCGACGGACCGGGAGGCGACGAGCGGGCGCGAGCCGAGCAGGCGCTTCCCGCTCCACACCTCGACGCGGCCGACCACCTGGCCCCGGCGTACCGGGAGCGCGACGACGACGGGCGCGACGACCTTCTCGCGGAGCGGGCGGCCGAGGCGCACCGAGCTGACGAGCTTCCGCGCCGCGACGAGCGTGACCGCGGGGCGGCCGTACGGCACGCTCACCGAGGCGTACGCGCGCCCGGCCGTGACCGCGTCGACGCGCCGGTACTGCGCGAGCCCCCAGATCAGCAGCCGCTCGAGGTCGGCGTTCCGCTGCGTCCGCGACGGGCTGCCGAGGATCGTCACGTAGAGGGTCTGGCCCTGGCCGCGCACGGCGACGACCTGCGACCAGCCGGCCTGGCTCGTGTGCCCGGTCTTCACGCCGAAGACCCCCGGGACGACGCCGAGGAGGTCGTTCCACGTGTGGAGCGACCGTCCGCCCGGGATCGTCGCGTCGGCCGTGTCGACCGTGCGGCGCACGACCGGGATCGTCATCGCCTGCTCCGCGAGCCGCGTCACGTCACGCGCGCTCGAGACCTCGCCCCCGGCGTCGAGGCCGTCGGGCCGGACGAAGTGCGAGTCGGCGAGGCCGAGCGTTCGCGCCTTCGCGTTCATCAGCCGCGCGAACGAGGTGAAGTCGGGCGCGACCGAGAGCGCGAGCGCGTCGGCGGCGTCGTTGGCCGACTGGATCAGCGTGGCCTTCAGGAGCTCGTCGACGGTGAGCGCCTCCCCGCCGCGGAGGCCGACGGTCTCGCCGCCGACGCTCTCGACCCGCGGGTCGACGCGCACCGTGTCGCCGAGCCGGTGGTGGTCGAGGACGACGAGCACGGTCATCAGCTTCGTTATCGACGCGATCGGCACCCGGCTCGATGCCCCGTGCGCAAGGAGCACCTCGCCGGTGGACGGGTTCTCGACGAGCCAGGCACGCGCGTCGACCGTCGGAGCCGGCGGCAGCGCGACCGCGGCCGGCGCGGCGGCGGAGGCGATCCCGCCTCCCGCCAGACCGGCCAGGTAACAGGTTGCTGTGAGCGCGGGAAGCGCGGCGCGCGCCAGCACGCGGCGCCTCGCCCGGAGCGGCCTCACTTCAGCCGGATCTTCTCGCCGATGAAGAGCGCGGTCGGCTCGAGGTTCGGGTTGAGGAGCCGGAGCTGCGCGAGCGGGATGCCGGAGCGCGCGGCGATCGCGGCGAGCGTGTCCCCGGCGCGGACCGTGTAGAGCCGGTGGTGCGGCTTCGCGGCGACCTTCTTCGTCGTCGTCACCGCCGTTCGCGCCGCCGGTGCGGGCGCCGGCGATGCCGTCCCGCCGCGGTCGAGGACGGCGCGCCCGACGAGGACCGCGATCGTCACGGCGAGCAGGAACGCCGCCGGCGCGGCGAACGGCCTCCAGCCGCGGCCGGTCACGGCTACCACCCGGACACCGCCCAGACCTCGCGCTTGAGCCGGGCAGCCTCGGCCCCGGCCGCGGTGCGGAAGTCGTCGCCGGAGTCGCGGAACGCGTAGATCGCCGAGCGCGAGACGTTGACGAGCGCGCTCGCGGGCCCGCTCGTGAACGCGCGTGCGAGCTCGGCCGGGCTGCCGCCCTGCGTGCCGACGCCCGGGAGGAGCAGCACCGCCTGCGGCATCAGCTTCCGCGCCTCGCCGACCGCGCGCGGGTGCGTCGCACCGACGACCGCGCCCACCGACGAGAGGCCGTTCTCGCCGACGATGTCCGCGCCCCACTCGGCGACCTGCTTCGCGACGTGGTGCCACATGAGCGACCCGTCGGAGAGCTTCACGTCCTGGACGTCGCCGCCCGCGTTCGACGTCTTGACCACGCAGAAGATCCCGGCGCCGTTGCGTCGGGCCGCGGCGAGGTACGGCTCGACCGACTCGCGTCCGAGCCACGGGTTCACGGTGAGCGCGTCGGCGGTCGGCGTCTCGCCCTCGAGGTACGCGGCCGAGTACGCGCGCGCCGTCGAGCCGATGTCGCCGCGCTTCCCGTCGGCGATCACGAGCAGCCCGGCGCGCCGCGCGTAGCCGCACACCTCCCCGAACGCGGCGATCCCCTCGGCGCCGAGGAGCTCGAAGAACGCGAGCTGCGGCTTCACGGCGACCGCGTGCGGCGCGACCGCGTCCACGATCCCGCAGCAGAAGCGCGCGACGTCGCCGCGGAGCTCGACCGGGAGCAGGTCGCGGACCGGGTCGAGCCCGACCACGAGCTGGCTCCGTTTCCGCTCGACCTCCGCGGCGAGCCGGTCGGCGAACGTGAGCGTCGCGACGGCCATCGCCCCAGCTTAGAGACGGCCCCGGCGTGAGCGCCGGCGCAGCGGCGGCCGTAGACTGACGCGCTCGATGGCCGAACTCGCGCCCGCAGCGGCGAACGGGGCCGACGTCCTCCATCTCCCGATGGGGATAGCCGAGCGCCGGACGCTCGACTGCGCCGGGATCCTCGACATCGGCTTCGACGTCGAGGCGACGGGATTGATCATCGTCGTCGCCGCCTCCGGGGCGTGGGACGACGAGCCCGGCCAGCTCCTGCCGTGGCCGCGGGAGGGCGAGCGGGCACCGCACCGGATCGAGCTCTTCCCGCCGGGCGACGGCAGGACCGCGGCGGTCGAGCTCTCGGACACGCCCGAGTCGCACGTCGTCTACGAGATCACCGAGGAGAACGGCGGCCTCGGCCGCTGGACCGCGCGGCTGACGAACCTCGCCTCGCACGCCGAGGACTTCGGGCTCTTCGTCTCGTACCCGAGCGCGCGGGAGCTGCAGTTCGTCGACCTTCCGGCCGAGGCGTTCGGCGACCTGGCCGCGCTCCACCTCGAGCTGCGGCACGGCCACCAGGCGAGCAGCCTGACGATGAAGACGCCGGCCGGGCCCGTCACCCACTACTTCACGGTCGCGGACATCGTCTACTCGTGCCCGTGGACGCCGCGGGTGCTCGTGTACTTCGACGACCTCCGCTCGACGAGCGTCGAGGTCTCCGTCCCGGTCGACACGCCTGACCCGGTGTTCCGGTACGAGCTCGGATTCGACGAGGAGGGGCTCGAGATCAACGGGACGATCCCGCTCAACCTCAGCGACATCCGGCTGACGGTCGACCTGCCGATCATCGTCCGGTACCTCAAGGCGACCGGGTCGCGCGCGCTCTCGACGGTCGACTACGAGGAGGCCGACGTCCGCGCGACGTTCTCGTTCGAGCCGCGCTTCGAGGAGCTCGTCGAGTGGTTCCCCGGCTTCTTCCCGCGGTGGCGCCGGCTGATCCAGCGGACGGTCGAGAACGCCTGCCGCGAGCTGCTCTCGACCGGCGACGTCCGCCGCATCGTCTCGGAGGAGATGCAGGCGCGCGTGCTCGAGCACATCGGCGAGGACGCGCGGCCGGTCGGCGTGACCGCGGCGAACGGCAAGCTCCGCATCTCGTACTACACGTACTGAGCCGCAGGCGGGCCCGGAAACGACCGAGGGCCGCTCTGGGCGGCCCTCGACAACCCCCTCCCGAATTCCTGCGTCAGCTCTTGAGCGCCGCCTTCAGCTGGCTTCCGGCGCTGAACTTCGGAACCGTGGTCGCTGCGATGTGCACGCGCTCGCCGGTGCGGGGGTTGACGCCTTCCCGGGCGGCGCGCGCGGCCGGCGAGAACTTGCCGAAGCCCGTGAAGTTGATCGAGTCGCCCGACTTCAACGTCGCGGTCACCGTCTCCATGAACGCGTCGACTGCCTTGCCGGCGTCGCGGTTCGAGAGACCGCTCTTGTCCGCCACCTTCTGGATGAACTCCTGCTTCGTCAAAACTTCCTCCTGGTCTCCGGGGCTGCCATGGTCGAACCTGGGCGAAAACCCTAACAACGACGTCGGATATCGCTCAACCGTGCGGCGCTGCGGCACCTCGGAGGTCGGCGGCGGTGAAGAGCGGGGCCAGCCGGACCGCGGCCCGTGCGAGCGCGTCGGCGCCGCCCTCCTCACGGTCGACGACGCAGACGGCGTGCGAGACCCGGAGGCCCGCCTCGCGCAGCGCCTCGACCGCCGAGAGCGCGGCGCCGCCGGAGGTGACGACGTCCTCGACGAGGCACACGAGCTCGCCCTCCTCGAACGGGCCCTCGATCCGGTTCGCGGTGCCGTAGCCCTTCGCCTCGCCGCGCACGATCACGAACGGGAGCCCGCCGGCGAGCGACGCGGCCGCGGCGAGCGGCACGGCGCCGAGCTCGGGCGCGGCGATCCGCACGGCGCCGGGCTCGGCCGCGGCGACCGCCGCTGCGATCCGCTCGCCGAGCGGCCCGAGCAGGTCGGGCCGCGTCTCGAAGCGGTACTTGTCGAGGTAGTACGAGCTGCGCTTGCCGGAGCGGAGCAGGAAGTCGCCCTCGAGCAGCGCGGCGTCGCGGATCGCCTCGGCGAGCGGGTCCACCCGCTACCCCGCCAGGTGGATGAGCTCGCGCGCGAGCCCGAGCAGCCGCTCCGCCTCGGGCGCGCCGTCGGCGACCGAGGCCATCGAGCCGTCGGCGGCGTACAGATCGACCCGCTCGCGGCGGCGGGCCGCCCGGCGGCGGTACGCGGTCGCGGCCGCGGCGGCACCGGCGACGAGCACGAGCCCGGCGAGGAGCCTATTCCGCGGCATCGGCGCTCTTCCGGCGGCGCCTCGCGGGCGCCTCGGCGGCCGCCGCCGGCGGCTCCTCCTCGGCGATGCTGCGGAGGCAGTGCTTGAGGTCGTAGAAGACGAGCCCGACGGTCGGGTCGGGACGCGTCGTGGCCGCGATCGTCCGCGCGCCGTCGGGGTCGCGGACGACGAACACGCTCCCGTCGAGCGTCGCAGCCTCGAGCTGCGCGAGGCCGTCGAGACCGTGCGCGACCCGCGCAGCGTCGGCCTCCGCGACGAGCCGTGCCACCCCTTCGACGAACCGGGCGGCCCGCGACTCGGGCTCGATCGTCGACGCGACGACCGCGCCGTCGGCGTCCACGATCGCGACCTGGACGACCTGCGACGAGATCTCGGTCAAGTCGGCGAGGGCCTGAGCCGCGTCCACGGGCCGGAGCATACTGGCGGGTAATGCGGGCGGTCCTGAGCAAGTTCTTCGCCGACCGGGGCACGCACCTCGCCGCGATGATCGCCTACTTCGCGCTCCTCTCCTTCGTGCCGCTGATCTTCCTCTCGCTCGCCATGCTCGGGCTCGCCCACCGCGCGAACGCGGACTCGTTCTTCGTCCGCGAGCTCCAGCGCGACTTCCCGAGCACGTCGGTCGACTCGATCCTGAAGGCGATCCGCGCGATCCAGGACAACGCCGCCGCGCTCGGGATCGTCGGCGCCGCGTTCCTGATCTGGTCGTCGCTCTCGCTCTTCTCCGTGCTCGAGAGCGCGTTCAACATCGTCTACGGGCGCCCGAACCGCGGCTTCCTCCACGGCAAGGCGCTCGCGACGCTGATGATGGTCGGCTCGCTCGTCTTCCTCTTCGCGGCGCTCGTGAGCGGCTCGATCGGGACCGAGGTCCTGAAGCGGTACGCGGGCTTCAGCGGCAACAGCACGTCGGCGACCGCGCTCTCGATCGCGATGTCGTTCGTCGGGATCCTCGTCTTCCTCGCCTCGTCGTACTACGTGCTCACGAACGCCGACCTGAGCTGGCGCGAGGTGCTCCCCGGCGCGGTCGCCGCCGCGGTCACGCTCGAGGCGACGTTCCAGCTCCTTCCGGCGTTCGTCCGCGTCTCGAAGCACAACCCGGCGCTGCAGGCGCTCTCCGGGCCGGCGGTGCTGCTCGTCTGGCTCTACGTGATGGCGAACGTGATCGTGCTCGGCGCCGAGCTCAACCAGCACCTCGCGGGCCGATGGCCGCGAGCAGCGCCCGAGCCGCGAGCGCGCGGTGCGAGTGCTCGCGCTTCCATCCTTCGCCGAGCTCGGCGACCGTCCGCGTGAAGCCGTCCGGGACGAACACCGGGTCGTAGCCGAAGCCCTCGTCGCCGCGCCGCGCGGTCGCGATCGCGCCCTCGAGCACGCCGGCGCCGGTGAGCTCGTCGCCGTCGGGCGAGAGCGCGACGATCGTCGCGACCATCCGCGCGCGCCGGTCGGCCTCGCCCGCGAGCCGCTCGAGGAGCGCGTCGGCCTGCGACCCCGACGGCGCCCACCGCGCCGAGTGGAGGCCGGGCTCGCCGCCGAGCGCGTCGCACTCGATCCCCGAGTCCTCGCCGAGCACCCAGCCGTCCGCGACGAGCCCGCGCGCGAACGCCGCCTTGAGCCGGGCGTTCTCCTCGTACGTCTCGCCGGTCTCCTCGGGCCAGCCGTCGGCGTCGAGCGGGTCGAGCTCCCAGCCGGGGAGGATCGCGCGCAGCTCGGCGAGCTTGTGCGCGTTCTGGGACGCAAGCGTGGCCTTCACGCGCGCCAGCGCACGGCGGCGACCGAGTCGAGGTCCGAGAGCGCCGCGAGGAGCGAGTCGTCGACCCCGTCGAGCTCGGCCGTGATCGTCCGCCGGCCGGCGTAGTCGCGCACCTCGAGCTGGCGGGCCCGGTCGGCGATCAGGTCGAGGACGCCGCCCGCACCGCCGCCCTCGTGCAGCTCGATCGCGAGACGCCGGTCCTCGGCCCGCATGCGGCCGAGCGTCTCGGACTTGAGGAGGCCGAGCGGCCACAGCGCGAAGATCGTCAGCGCCGTGCCGATCACGGCCGCCCAGTAGTAGCCGGCGCCCGGCGCCCATCCCGATCGCGGCGACGACCCAGAGGCTGCCGGCGGTCGTGAGGCCGCGCACCGAGAGGCCCTCGCGCAGGATCGCTCCCGCGCCGAGGAACCCGATCCCGGTCACGATCTGCGCGGCGACGCGGGTCGGGTCGGTCGCCGTCCCGAAGTCCTCGAAGCCGTACGCGCCGACGATCGTGAACAGCGCGGAGCCGAGCGCGACGAGGAGGTGCGTCCGGACGCCGGCGTTGTGCTCGCGGACCTCGCGCTCGATCCCGACCGCGGCGCCGAGGCCCGCGGCGACCCCGAGGCGGAGCAGGACCTCCCAGCCGGAGATGCTGACGCTAGTCGCGAGGAGCATCGATCGCGTCCCGCTGCACGGCCGCGAGCTCGTCGATCCCCGCGGCCGCGAGGTCGAGCAGGTGGTCGAGCTGCGAGCGGTCGAACGGGACGCGCTCGGCGGTCGCCTGCACCTCGACGAGGCGGCCGTCGCCGGTCATCACGACGTTGAGGTCGACGTCGGCGTTCGAGTCCTCGGAGTAGTCGAGGTCGAGCAGCGGCTCGCCGTCGACGATCCCGACGGACACGGCCGCGAGCGAGCCGGTCAGCGCCTTCGAGAGCCCGAAGCGGTCGAGCGCGCGCCGCGCCGCGACGTACGCGCCGCAGATCGCCGCGCAGCGGGTGCCGCCGTCGGCCTGGAGGACGTCGCAGTCGAGGTACACGGTCCGCTCGCCGAGCGCCTGGAAGTCGACGACGCCGCGGAGCGCGCGCCCGATCAGCCGCTGGATCTCGACCGTGCGCCCGCCCTGCTTGCCGCGCGCGGCCTCGCGCTCGGTGCGCTCGCCGGTCGACGCGGGCAGCAGCGAGTACTCGGCGGTCATCCAGCCGCGCCCGGAGCGGAAGAGCCAGCGCGGCACGCCCTCGGTCACCGACGCGGTGCAGAGCACGCGCGTCCGGCCCTGCGACCAGAGCACCATCCCGTGCGGCTGCTCGAGGAACGCGGGATCCGCCTCGACCTGCCGCAGCTCGTCGGGCCGCCTGCCGTCGGCGCGGCTCATGCCGCCGCCCGCTCGAGCTCGGCGACCGACACCCGCTCGACGTCGTCGAGCGGAAGCTGGAGGAACCGCTCGCCGAGGCTCCGGAAGAGCCCCGGGTCGCCCGTCGTGAGGAACCGGCACTCGCCGAGGCGGCCGTCGCCGCTCTCGCGCTCCCAGCCCTTCCGCGCGAGCGTGTCGGCGACCTCGGCGGCCGTCTCGTCGGCCGAGAAGACGAGCGTCACGTCGCGGCCGAAGACCCGCTGGAGCACCGGCCGGATCAGCGGGTAGTGCGTGCACCCGAGGATGACCGTGTCGCAGCCGGCGGCCCGCAGCGGCGCCGCGTACTCGCGCACGGCGTCGACGGTCTGCTCGCCCGCCTCGATCAGCGGCACGAGCCGCGGGCACGCGACCGACGTCACCCGCGCGCCCGCGTCGAGCGCGTGGACGAGCGCCTCGTACCGGCCGGCGGTCACGGTCGCCTGCGTCGCGAGCAGCCCGATCCGCCGGTTGCGCGTCGCGCGCACGGCGGCCGCCGCCTCCGGCGCGATCACGCCGACGACCGGCACCGCCAGCGACTCCTGCAGCGCCGGCAGCGCCGCCGACGTCGCGGCGTTGCACGCGACCACGATCAGCTTCACTCCCTGGCCCTCGAGGTACGCCGCGATCTCGTGCGCGAAGCGCCGGATCTCGCCGAGCGGCCGCGGCCCGTACGGCAGCCGCGCGTGGTCGCCGAGGTAGACGAAGTCCTCGGCCGGCATGGTCACGAGGCACTCGTGCAGCACGGTCAGCCCGCCCACGCCGGAGTCGAACACGCCGATCGGACGCGGGTCCATCCGGCAATTCTAGGATCAGCGGATGCCGGCACCCGTCCGCATCGGCACCTGCTCGTGGGCCGACGACGCGCTCGTGCGCCACTGGTACCCGCGCGACGTGACCGCACGCGAGCGGCTCGGCTGGTACTCGAACCACTTCTCGACGGTCGAAGTCGACTCGACGTACTACCGCGTCCCCGACCTCGAGATGGTGCGCGGCTGGGCCGAGCGGACGCCGCCGGGGTTCGTCGTCCACGTGAAGGCGTTCGGCCTGATGACGCGCCACCCGGTGAAGCTCGAGCAGCTCCCGCCGGACCTCCGCGACGGGATGCCGGTCGACCACCGGGGCCGCGTCGACCGCCCGCCGCGCGAGGCCCGCGCGCTCGTCTTCCGCGCGTTCCTCGACGCGCTCGAGCCGCTCCGCGCCGACGGCAAGCTCGGCGGGATCCTCTTCCAGCTCCCGCCGTACGTCGTCTGGAAGCCGTCGTCGCTCGACTACCTCGAATGGGCGCACGACCAGCTCGGCGGCGACACGATGCTCGCGGAGTTCCGGCACCGCTCGTGGTTCGAGGACGGGACGGTCGAGCAACGTCCTCCGCTGGCTCGAGGAGCGCGGGATCGCGTACGTGACGGTCGACGCGCCGAGGAGCGACGCCGCGAACGTGCCGCGGACGGTCGTCGCCGCGACGGCACCGCTCGCGTACGTCCGCTTCCACGGCCGCAACGCGGCGACGTGGAACGCCCGCGGCGGGAGCGCGGCCGAGCGCTTCGACCACCTCTACTCCGAGGACGAGCTGCGCGAGTGGGTCGAGCCGCTGCGCGAGCTGGCCGCGAGCTCGGAGCGGACGTTCGCGTTCTTCAACAACAACAACCAGACGGACGGCGTCGCACAGGCGCCGGCGGGCGCGGCGCTCCTGCGCCGGCTGCTCGAGGAGAACGACGTGCCCGTCGCCTGATCTGGTTTGCTGCCGGAATGACGACCGGGAACGTGCTGCTCGTGCTCGACGGCGCGGTCGTCGCGGCGCCGCGGTCGGTCGCCGGCGGGAACACGGTCGGCGACGTCGTCGTCGAGAGCGGCGGCGGCGCGCACTTCGCCTCCAAGCATCTCGGGGCGGCCCGGGTCGAGGAGCTCGCGCTCGGGCTCGATCTCTCGCTGTCGAAGGAGCTCGACGAGTGGATCGGCGCGTCGCTGACCGGCCGCTTCTTCCGCAAGGACGGCTCGCTGCAGACCGTCGACGCCAGCGGCGACGTGAAGGCCGTGTGGCATTTCACGGGCGCGCTGATCACCGAGATCGGGATCCCGGCCTGCGACGCCTCGTCGAAGGATCCGGCCTACCTGACCGTGAAGCTCGCGCCCGAGCGCGTCGCGAGCGCGCCGGCCGCCGGGAAGCTCGCCGTCCCGCAGCTCCGGCGAGGACAGTGGGTGGCCTCGCGCTTCCGGCTCGAGATCGACGGCCTCGACGCGACCCGCGTGACCAGGATCGACCCGTTCGCGGTCCGCGCCGCCGTCGAGGCGGGCGAGAAGCCGCGCGACCCGGAGGTCGACCTCGGCGCCCTCGCGTTCCCGAACCTGCGTGTGGCCCTCCCGCCGAATCGATCCCGGACGTGGCACGAGTGGTTCGAGGCGTTCGTCGTCGAGGGCAGGCACGGCCACGAGCACGAGCGGAACGGGACGCTGACGTTCCTCTCCGCCGACCTGACGCACGTGTTCACGGAGGTCAGGCTCTTCGGGCTCGGCATCTTCGGGCTCGCCCCCGACGACGCGGGCCGGCTCGTCGCCGACCTGTACTGCCAGCGGTTCGAGCTCGGCTCGGTCCGCGCCGACTGAGCCGCCGCTAGGCTCCGTCCGTCATGCCGCTGCTGCGAGGCCGCCGGGACGACGGCGGGACGAAGTACCAGATGCGCGAGAAGCTGTTCGCGATCGGCGACGACTTCTGGATCGAGACCGACGGCGGCGACCGCGTCTTCAAGGTGAACGGCAAGGCGCTCCGCGTCCGCGACACGCTCGTGCTCGAGACGCCGGGCGGCGAGGAGCTCTTCACGATCCAGGAGAAGAAGCTCCACATCCGCGACACGATGGAGATCGAGGCCGGCGGCAAGACCGTCGCGACCGTGAAGAAGGCGCTCGTCTCGCCGCTCCGCGACCGCTTCTCGGTCGACGTCGACGGCGGCGAGGACATCGAGGCGAAGGGCAACATCGTCGACCACGAGTACAAGATCGAGCGCGGCGGCGACAAGGTCGCCGAGGTTTCGAAGCGGTGGTTCCGCGTCCGCGACACGTACGGGATCGAGATCGCGGCGGGCCAGGACGACGCGCTGATCCTCGCCGTGGTCGTGTGCATCGACCAGATGACGCACGACGTCGGCTGACGCGACGCGCGTTACGTCTCGAGCGGCAGGTCGGTGCGCGACCACTCGTGCCACGACCCGACGTAGTTCCGGACGTCGTAGCCGTACTGGCCGAGCACCTGCGCGGCGAACGCCGAGCGCGAGCCGCTGTGGCAGTACACGACGACCTCGGCGCCGTCCGGGAGGCCGAGCCGCTCGCGGACCTCGGCCTCGGGCAGCGCGACGATCTCGTCGAGCTCGAAATGCAGCGCGCCCGGGACGTGGCCCTGTCGCGGGTCGCAGGCGGAGCCGGCCGTCCCGTCGTACTCGCCGGTCCGGCGCACGTCGACGACCGTCACCTCGCCGAGGCGGGTCGAGAGCTCCGCCAGGTCGATGTCGGTCACAGCGCCCCGACGACCTCGAGCTCGGCCGCGAACGACGGCCGCTCGGCGAGCCCGTCGAGCCACGACTCGACGCGCGGCGGGAGCTCGGCGCCGTAGCGGTCGCGTGCGCGGATCACCCACGGCGCGAACGCGGCGTCGGAGAAGAGGCTGAGGCCGACCGGCAGCGCGTCGAGCCGCGCGGCGAGCTCGTTCTGCTCGCGGCGCCGGAACGCGTAGTAGTCGTCGCCGAGCAGCTCGTCGAAGCGGAAGACCGCGAGCCGGGCCCGCGCGCGCACGGCCGCGTCGGCCGGGAGGAGCGCCGGCTCGGGGTAGCGCTCCTCGAGGTACTCCATGATCACCGCCGACTCGGGCAGGACGAAGCCGTCGTCGAGCACCGGCACCCGGCCGCTCGCGTTGAGGTCGTAGAGCCACGCCGGCCGGTCGGCGAGGTCGATCTCGACCGTCTCGAACTCGAGCCCCTTCTCGGCGAGGACGATGCGGACGCGCGCGCAGAACGGGCACGCCGGCGCGTCGTAGAGCGTCACGGCTCGAGCCTCATCACCCGCGCGATCTGCTCGTAGAGCTCGGGCGCGGGCGGCAGCTCGGCGGGCGAGCCGGCCGTGCGCGCGACCTGCCGCACCTCGTCGCGGCCGGCGCCCGTGAGCCGCGCGACGAGCGTCGGGTTGGCGTCGAGCGCGAGCTCGTCGCCCTTCGGCAGCGCGCCGTAGAACGTCGGCACCGAGAGGTACTCGTCGACCATCCGGCCGTGCTCGTAGAGCCGGAAGCGGACGACCGCGGCGTGCTCGAGCGCGAGCGCGACGACGACCGCGCCGAGCCGGTGCGAGAGCTCGCGCGCGAGCCGCGCCTGCGCGTCGCGGTCGACGTCGAGCAGCGGGTCGGCGATCCGGATCCAGCCGCTGTCGGACACGCTCACGTCGGGACTCTCGAGGCGGGGCACGAACTGCGCGAGCGCGCGCTCGACCGAGGTCGTGTCGTCGCTCTGGACGTGCGTGGACGCGCGCGACTCGCCCTCCGGGATCTCGGCGAGCCGGGTCTCGAGCGTGTCGAGCGGCGTCGCGAGCAGGTACTCGACCTCCTCGAACCCGAGCCGCTGCCAGACGGTTCTCGCGACCTCGTTCGACGCCAGCACGTCGAGCGAGACGTGCGTCGCGCCGCGGGCGCGCGCCGCGGCGGCGCACTCGCGCAGGAGCGCCGTCGCGACCCCCTGCCGGCGGGCGCGCGGCCGGACGTACACCGTCTCGACGTGCCACCGCGCCGGCTCGACGGCCTCGGCCTGCACGAAGCCGAGGACACCGCCGTCGTCCTCGGCGAGGTAGAGGCCGTCCGTCGCGAGGTCCCGCCGGAAGCACTCCCAGTCCGCCTCCCACGTGTCCGGCGCGAAGCCGGCGGGCTCGGGGACCTCGGCGACGAACTCGAGCCAGAGCTCGTGGAGCACGGACTCGTCGGCCTCGGTGGCGCGCCGGATCGTCATCCGGCGGCGACGCGCATGCCCGTGAGGAGGTAGTGCGCGGAGAGATTCTGGAACGGATCGAGGCGGCGGCCGAGCTCGTGCACGTCGAGACCGTAGAGGAGCGAGGCCGCCCGCCGCAGGACGAGGTCGCCGGCCGGCCACGCTCGCGGGCGCGCGAGGTGCCGGGCGAGGAACCACTCGGCCGTCCACGGGCCGAGGCCGCGGACCGCCGTGATCGCGGCCCGCACCTCGTCGTCGGAGAGCCCGCCGAGCGCGTCGAGGTCGAGCCCGGAGCGCGCGAGCCCGAGCACGTACTCGGCCTTCCGCCGCGAGAACCCGAGCCCGACGACCTCGGCCTCGTCCGCGGCGGCGAGCCGCTGGCGCGTCGGGAACGCGTACGCGCGCCCGCCCGGCTCGCCGAACCGCGCGATCAGCCGGTTGCGGATCGCGAACGCCGAGCGGAGCGACACCTGCTGCGCGGTGATCGAGGTGACGAGCGCCTCGAACGGGTCGGGCGCGAGCGGCGGCCGGAACCCCGCGAGCCGAGGCACGAGCTCGCCGAGCACCGGCTGTCCGGCTGCCCAGGCGCGGAACGGCTCGAGCTCGAACTCGGCGCCGAGGAGCTTCAGGACGACGGGGCGCGCCGCGGGGTCGAGCGGCCTCGCCTCGACGCCGCCGGGAGCCGCCTCGATCCGGACCTCGCGCCCGCGGACGACGCGATGGAGCCCGCCCTCGTGCCACAGGTTCGCGAGGTCGGACCCGAACGCGCGGAACCGCTCGGTCGAGAGCTCGAAGTCGTACGGCCCGGGGAGCGCGAGCAGCGGCACCGGCCGTTACGGACGCGTCCGGAAAGGGATTGGCCACAGTTGGGCCGGCCCATGTGTACACATGCGTCGGAGCGGCACGGCCGGCTAGCGGAGCGGCGCCCGTTCGAGCGCGGAGCGAACGTCGTCGAACGTCTCGAACGGCTCGAACGGCACGCCCTCGCGGCGCAGGTACTCGGCGAGCGCGCGCGTCGCGAAGACGCGGTCGGCCGCGAGCGCGGCGCAGCGGTCGGAGTAGCCGTCGCCGACGTACGCGAGCGGCCGTTCCGGCGGCAGCATCCGCCTCTTGCAGAGGTCGCCGCAGACCGGGCACGGCGTCTCGTCGGCCCACCGGATCCGCCAGCCGCCGGGCCGCGCCTCGACCCGGTTCGCCGCCAGCTCGACCTCGACGCCCTCGCGCGCGAGGATCGGCTCGATCGTCTCGACGAACCCGCTCGAGAGCACGAGCGGCGCGAACCGCTCGACGAGCGCGGCGAACCCGGCGCGCACCTCGACCTCGTCGACGAGGAACGCGACGGCCTCCGGAAGCGGGACGCGCACCGTCGCGAGCTGCCGCTCCATCACCGCGCGGAAGGTGAGCGTCGTCCCGAGCGCATCCTCGGTCGCGGCGAAGATCGTCCGGTCTCCGAACCGGTCGAGCAGCATCCACTGGGAGTCGCGGACGGTGACGGTGCCGTCCCAATCTACGATCAGCCGCACGGGCGTGGACGCTAGCCGCATCGAGCGGGAGGTCGGGAGCTGGGACGGCGTCGCGGTCGCGCCGCACCGCTTCGGCGGCGTCGAGTTCCGGCTCGGCCGGCGCGAGCTCGGCCACCTGCACGGCGACGCGCTCGCCGACCTCCCGTTCCCGCGTCGGATCGGCGAGATGCTCGTCGAGACCGGTCGCGCCGATCGGCACCACGTACTCCCCGACTCGGGCTGGGTGACGAAGCGGATTCGCACCGAGGAGGACGTCGGCGAGACGATCGAGCTCTTCCGACTCGCGTACGAGAGAGCGCGCGTCTCCGCCGCCGTACGAGCCGCGCGCGGATCAGACGGCGGCCAGCGAGATCCGGCCGTCGGCCTGGAGCAGCCGCCGGCCGCAGACGTCGAGCCGGACGAAGTGGGCTGACGTCGAGACGGTGAGCGTGCCCGTCGCGCCGACGCGGCACGGGGCGAAGGTCGAGACGGTGACGGCGACTCGCGCGCGGAAGGTCGCACCGTACGAGGCGCGGAAGTCACGCGGCTGGACGAGGCGGAGCGTGACGGAGCCGGCGCGCCCGGCGCCCGCCGGTCGTACCGTCACGACCAGCGGCGGCGCCTGCAGGGCGAGGAGCGTCCCCTCGCCGCCGGTCGGGCTCGCCCGGATCGCGAACGTGCCGCTGTCGGTCGCGCGCGTGACCGCGCCGTTCGCGCTCGCGGTCACGTCGAAGGCGAAGGCCCAGGTCGAGCGGAGCGCGACCGGTTGCCCGAGGTGGGCGAACGTGCACGCCTGCGCGCTCGGCTCCGAGCTCCGGAGCATCGTGCGCGCCATCGTCTCGAACGCGGCGACGTCGGGAGGCGCGAGGGCGCCGAGGTAGTCGTAGAACGTCGCGTAGCTCCACCGCTTCTCGCTGACGACGCGGTACACGCGGTCGGTCGTGTTCCAGCCGTACGCGCCGGTCGGCACGCCCGCGGCGAAGTCGTTCAGCGTGCAGCCGATGTCGAAGTCGTTGAACGGGTTCGGGTCCTGCGGCAGGTCGTAGCGGACGCCCACCGTGAGGTGCTTGCCGCCGCTCGTGAAGTAGCCGCAGTCGACCTCGACGTCGAACCCGCCGTAGGTCTCGTCGCCGTCGGGCGTGAGCGGCGTGAGCACGAACCGGCCGCCGTCGCCGGACGGGAGGAACCAGCCGGACGGCGCCGCCGGGCAGACGACGCTCGCGGCGGCGTCGGCGAACGGGTCGGCCGACGCGCCGGGCACACCCGCCGCCGCGAGCGCGGCGGCCGCGAGCAGGATCCCGGACGTGCGGCGAAGCACGGCCTCGAAGTCAACCCGCGGCGACGCGGTTCCGCAACACCCCGACGCCCTCGAGCTCGAGCTCGACGACGTCGCCGGGCTCGAGCGGCGTCCCCGCCGCGCGCGGCGCCGCGGCGACGAGCAGGTCGCCCGGCCGGAGGTGTGTGTTGCGCGCGGCGTGCGCGACGAGTTCGGCCCACGGGTGCGCGAGCCCGGCGAGGTCGGCGCGCTCGCGCTCCTCGCCGTTGACGCGGGCGACGATCGCGCCGCGGTCGCCGGCGAACTCGTCCGGCGTGACGACGACGGGCCCGATCGACGTCGCGAAGTCCGTGCTCTTCACGCCCGGGAGGTCGGCGGCCGCCCATGCGTTCGCGAGCGAGAAGCCGCCGATCGCGCCGTCCGCGCCGATCATCGCCGCGAGCCCGAGCCCGTGGCGGAGCTCGCGTGCACCCGCGGGCACGGCGACGTCGGCGTCCGGCCCGACGATCGCGGCCGTGTTCCCGAAGGCGAAGTCGAGCTCCCCGAACGGCGCGAACACGCGGATGCCCGGCGGCGCGAGCACCGGCGGCCGGAGCTCGACGTCCGCGAGCGGATACTCGGCGTGCTCGCGCGCCGCCGCGCCGCCGCTGAAGAACGCCTGCAGCGTCTGCGCCGCGAGCTGGATAACCCGATCGCCGTCGATCCGCCCGGGCCAGCCCCGTTCGAGCGCGGCTTCGGTCGGCGTGAACATGCAGAGCTTCATGCCGGGCCAGCGCCTCTCGTGGTCGCCGCGTCGTTCTGCGCGCAGGGTCCGGGTACTCGCGCGCGCGCAGATCCCCACCCTGGGTGGGGAGTGAGCCACCCGCCACCCACGATGATCGTCGCCCGCGGGAGGGGCGGTGCGCAAGCTGTCCTTTGCAAAAAATGTGTGACTTTCACGGCTCGGTGTGGACGATCACGTCGGCGATCTCCGGTTGGGCACGGCGGATTCTCTCCTCGATCTCGCTCGCGCGTGCATGTGCCTCCGCCAGTGTGCTGTGCGGGTCGAGGCCGAGCGTGAGGAGGGCGACGAGGCCGCCGTCCGTCCGCAGGAACCGGAGCTCGCGCGGCGCGGCGCCGGTGACGTCGCGGACGACCGCCTCGACCGTGCGCGCGTCGACCGCGACCTCGCGCGCGGCGGACGGCTCGGTCAGCGGCTCGAGGTGCGTCTGTACCGCGTCGACCTCGGGCGCCGCGTCGCAGATCGCGCGCTCGACCCGCTCGGCGACCTCGTGCGCCTCCTCGAGCGGCACGTCGCCGGGCAGCTTCAGATGCAGCGAGAGCTCCGTGCGGCCGCCGATCTCGACCACGACGAGGTTGTGGATCTCGCGGACGCCGGGCACCGCGAGCGCCGCCGCGTGCGCGCGGTCGCGCAGGCCAGCGTCCTCGACGGGCTCGACGTGGACGACGACGTCGCTGCCCGGCAGCGCCGCCGTCAGCGCCTCCTCGACCGCGTCCGCCGCGGCGTGGCCCTGGCCGACGACCGCGAGCGACGGGACGCCGATCACGACGTCCGCGAACTGGCGCCCGCCGGCCTGTCGCATCCGCAGCCGGCGCAGCTCGACCGCCGGCTCGAGCTCCGCGATCGCCGCGCGCGCGGTCCGCTCCGCCGCCGCCGGCGCGCGGTCCATCAGCACGTCGACGTTGCTCTTGATCAGGCTTCCGGCCGCCGCCAGCACGAGCGCGGCGACGAAGAGCGCCGCGATCGAGTCGCCCTGCGGGTACCCGCCGCGTACGAGCAGCAGTCCGACGAGCACCGCGAGCGAGCCCGCGAGGTCGCTGCCGAAGTGGAGCGCGTTCGACGCGAGCGCCGCGCTCCGGTAGCGCTGCGAGGCGCGCCACGAGACGACGAGGCGGCTCGAGTCGATGGCGATCACGACCGCGATCACGACGAACGCGTACCACGTCGCGTCGACCGTCGCGTGCACCGAGCCCACGAGCCGCTCGATCGCCCGCGCCGCGATCAGCGCGCTCGCGGCCGAGAGGAACGCCGCCTCGGCGAGCGCGGTGAGGTGCTCGGCCTTCTCGTGCCCGTAGGGGTGTGTCACGTCGGCCGGCCGGGCGGCGACGCCGACGGCGATGAACGTGAGCACGGCCGCGACGAGGTCGGTGCTCGAGTGGATCGCCTCGGAGACGAACGCGAGGCTGCCGGTGGCGAGCCCGGTCGTCAGCTTCAGGCCGACGAGCGCGGCCGCCGCGACGACCGACATCAACGCTGCGCGCCGCTGCGGGATCACCGCGGGATTGTGCCCTCGCTAGTCGCCCCCGCCCGGGTTCGGCGCACCTGCCGCCGCCTCGGCCGCGGCGAGCTCGTCGACGGACGAGCGCAGCGAGACCTCCTTCACCCACACCGCGGCGATCACCCACACGAGCGCCGCGACGATCGCGGCGGCGAGGAACGCCGGCTTCAGCGCGGCCGCGAACACGGTGCGCGCCGCCGGCGGGAGCCGGTGGATCTCCGTGCCCTCGGTGCCGACGCCGGGTGGCAGGCCGCGGTTCACGATCACGCCCATCAGCGTGACGCCGATCGTCGCGCCCATCTGACGGCCGAACTGCGTCAGCGCGGTCGCGGCGCCGATCCGCCGCCGCTCGACCGCGTTCTGGACCGAGAGGACGAACACCTGCATCATCGAGCCGATCCCGATCCCGGCCACGACCATGTTGCGCGCGGCCTCGCGGTTCGTCGTGTCCACGCTCATCTGCCAGAGGAGGACCATCCCGAGCGTCAGGACCGCCGGGCCGACGAGCACGCACCAGCGGTAGTGGCCCGTCCGCGAGATCAGCTGCCCGGTGAAGAACGACGTCGTCACCGCGGCGAGCAGGAGCGGCGTGAGCACCACGCCGGACGACGCGGCCGACGTGCCGATCACGCCCTGCACGAACAGCGGCACGTACGAGATCGTCCCGAACATCGCCATTCCGACGAGCGCCATGCACGCGCAGCTCGCGGCCACGATCGGGTTCCGCAGGATCTCGAACGGGAGGATCGGCTCGCGCGCGCGCCGCTCCGCGAGCGCGAACGCGGCGAGCAGCACGGCCGCGACGGCGAACGCGCCGAGGACGTGGTCGCTCCGCCAGCCGTAGTCCTGGCCGCCCCACACGAGCGCCATCAGGAACGCGGCGGTGCCGCCCGCGAGGAGGCCCGCGCCGAGCCAGTCGATCGAGTGTTCCGTGCGCACCGTCCGCTTCGGGAGCGTCAGCGAGACCGCGACGAGCGCCGCGCCGCCGACCGGCAGGTTGACGAGAAAGATCCAGCGCCAGCTCACGTTGTCGACGATCAGGCCGCCGACGAGCGGGCCGAGGATCGAGGAGGCGGCGAAGACCGACCCGATCAGGCCCTGCCAGCGGCCTCGGTCGCGCGGCGGCACGATCGAGCCGATCACCGCGAGCGTGAGCGGGAAGAGCCCGCCCGCGCCGATCCCCTGGATCCCGCGGAAGACGACGAGCTCGGTCATGTTCTGCGCCGCGCCGCAGAGCGCCGAGCCGAGGAGGAACACGACGATCGCGAACAGCATCAGCGGCCGCCGCCCGTGTACGTCGCCGAGCCGGCCGTACACCGGGACGCTCACGCACGACGTGAGCATGTACGCGGTGAAGACCCAGGAGTACTGCGTGATCCCGCCGAGGTCGGAGACGATCGTCGGCAGCGCGGTCGCGACGATCGTCTGGTCGAGCGCCGCGAGGAGCAGCGTCACCATCAGCCCGACGTAGATCGCGAGCGTCCGGCGGATCGTGAACGCGTAGCCGGGCGGGCGCCGCGAGAGGCGCTCGTCCCGCGTCACTCGACCGGCACCGTCGCCACGACCGGCGGGCGCCGGATCCGCTCGAGCGCGATGCCCGCCGCGATCGCGACTCCACCGGCGATCTCCCAGCGGTTGAGGTGCTCCGACAGCAGCAGCAGCGCGAAGAGGACGGAGAAGAACGGCTGGAGGTTCGCGAACAGCGACGCGCGCGACGGGCCGACCCGGTCGATCGCCGTGAACCAGAGGATGTTCGTGAGGAAGAGCGGGCCGATCACGGCGTACGCGAACGCGAGCCACATCGTCCAGCCGAAGCCGGCGAAGCTCTGCTCGCGGAGCTGCGGGATGCTCGCGAGCGTCAGCGGGATGCAGCCGAGCGCGAGCACGAGCGCGCTGATCCGGAACGGCGAGTAGCGGCGCATGAGCGGCGCGATCGCGACCGAGTACGCGGCCCAGGTCGCGGCGGTGCCCACCGCGGCGAGGTCGCCGAGGCCGCAGCTCGAGAGCGTGCCGCCGCCTCCGGCCGCGATCAGCCCGACGCCGGCGAACGAGATCGCCGCGGCGAGCCAGAACGCCGACCCGGGACGCTCGAGCCCGACCGCGAGCGCGAACAGCGCCGACGAAGACGGGCGTCGTCCCGAGCACGAGCCCGACCGTCGACGCGGTCGTGAGGTGGATCGCGTCGACGAAGCAGAGCTGGTTCAGGAAGATCAGGATCCCCGCGAGCCCGACGAGCTTCCCGTCCGAGAGCTGGATCCGGAACGAGCGCTCGCGGTGCCAGCGTGAACGCCCAGAAGAGCGACGTCGCGGCGAGGTAGCGGATGCTCGCGTACGCGAGCGGTCGGAATCCGTGCGTGAGCGAGGTACCGCGTCACCGTCACGTTCAGCGCCCAGAGCAGCACGGTTCCGAGCAGCATCCCGTCGACGAGTGACGGCTGGCGGCTCACCGTCCGACACTAGCGTGCGGCGCCGTTTACGATCCGGGGCGATGGAGCGCGAGCCGACCCGGTACGACGTCGACGTCCTCGTCGGCCCGGCGACGCCGCAGTTCGCCTACCAGCTCCGCGCGCGCGTCCGCGAGCTCGTCGCACGCCTGGCCGCCGACCACGAGGTCCGGCTCTACGCCGAGGAGAAGATGGAGCTGCTCGACCGGCTCGGCCACGCCTCGTCGAAGGCCGCGGAAGGCCCGCGCGAGGCGGCGACGCGGCCCGGCTGGGAGCGGATCCCGAGCTCGGCCCCGGCCGACGCCCCGCTCCCGCCCCGGGCGTGAACGTCCTCGTCACGGGCGGGTCGCGCGGGATCGGCCGCGCGATCGCCCTCCGCTTCGCGCGCGACGGCGCGGCCCGCGTCGCGATCGGGTACCTCCGCAACGACGACGCCGCCGAGGCGACCGCCGAGGAGCTCCGCGCGGCCGGCGCCGAGCCGGTGCTCGTGCGGGGGAACGTCACCTCCGAGCGCGTGCTCGAGCAGGTCGCCGCGCTCGGCCCGCTCGACGTGCGTCGTCCACAACGCCGCGACGGGCGTCGTCCGGCCGGCGCTCGAGACCACCGACAGGCACTGGGACTGGACGATGAACGCGAACGCGCGGTCGCTCCTGTCGCTCGCGCGGGTCGCGGCGCCGGCGATGCCGGCGGGCTCGTCGATCGTCGCGATCTCGTCGCTCGGCTCGCGCCTCGTGCTCGAGAACTACGTCCTCGTCGGCACCTCGAAGGCGGCGCTCGAGGCGCTCGTCCGCTACCTCGCGGTCGAGCTCGCGCCGAGCGGGATCCGCGTCAACGCCGTCTCCGCGGGCGTCGTCGAGACCGGCGCGCTCGACCACTTCCCGAACCGCGAGGAGATGCTCGACGGCCGGCGCCGCGAACCCGGCCGGCCGCCTCGTCGAGCCCGACGACGTCGCCGGCGCGGTCGCGTTCCTCTGCTCGCCCGGCGCCGAGATGGTGCGCGGGCACGTGCTCGTCGTCGACGGCGGCTTCTCGCTCGTCACAGGCTGAGCAGGCCGAAAAGCCCGGTGGCAGCGAGCCACGCGCCGGCAACGCCGGCGGTGAACGTGATCGCGGCGCTCCGGTGCGTCTCGAGCCACGAGCGGAGCGCGCCGAGCCGGCGCCGCGCGGCCTGGGGCGCGAGCACCTCGTAGCCGAGCATCGCTAGCAGTCCGGCGGACGAGACGGCGACGAAGACGACCGCCGCGGCGACGCTCTCGGTCACGCCGACGTCGGCGTGCAGGATCGCGCCCATCGCCGCCGCGGTCAGCGGCCACGGCTGGAGCAGGAAGCCGAGCGCGGCGGCGCCCGCGGGGTTCAGGCGGTCGATCCGGCGCATCCACCCCGGCGGGGCCGGCGCCGCCGACGGAGCCGGCCGCCGCCGGCGCACGCGCCAGACCGCGAGCAGCGCGAGCCCGGCGACGAGCTGGATCGCGTAGCCGAGCTGCTGCTTCGAGCCGCCGCCGCCGCCGGTGTCCCACGTCCCATCGAGCGCGACGACGCCCGCGGCGATCGCGACCATCGTGGCCACCCACGCGAGCAGGAACGCGAAGCCGTTGAGCCGGCCGCGCGGCGTGCTCAGCACGAGGATGAAGCCGATCACCGGCAGCGGCTCGACGGCGATGAAGAGCCCGATGACGACGAGCGTGACGAGGAGTTGGGCCACGGGCGAGTGATCCTCCCAGGCCGGGCGGAGCCCGCCCCCTTCGGATCGCCGGAAGCTCTGTCAGCATGCGAACGTGGTGCTCGCCTACCAGTACATCGACTTCCACCGGATGGCGATCTTCGCCGGGATCGCGGTCGTCGTCCTGATCGTGATCGCGCGCTTCCTGATCAGCCGGCTCTGAGCTCAGGCCCGGCGGCGCGAGACGACGATCACCCCCGTCTCCTTCGACCGGAGCTCCTGCCCGCTCGGGTCGAGCAGCCGCAGCTCGACGCGGTAGCGGCCGGCGGCGTCCGGCAGCGCCGACCAGACCTCGCGGTGCCCGCTGTCCGTGCAGCTCTGCGGGACGACCGTGAGCGCGAGCGGGATGTCGAGCTCCGGCCCCGACACCGGCGCCCGGTCGGCGGTGACCACGCGCGTCCCGACCTTGAGGCTCTGGTGCAGGTAGCCCTGCGTGCCGAAGTCGAACGTGATCAGCACGCCGCGCTCGCCGAGCCGCGCGCTCGTCAGGTTCGCGGTCGAGCCGTTCTCGCGCTCGAGGTACGCGCGGCGCGTGAAGCGGCCGGTGGCCTGGACGTCGCTGAGCTCGGCGCCGAGCGCGGAGCACTCCGTCGCGGCCTTCGGCTTGATGCCGGGGAAGAGGTCGAAGACGAGGCCGACGATCGCGACGATCGCCGCGATCCCGCCACCGGCGACGAGCCACCGCGACGCCCCTTCGAGGCGCGGCAGGAACCTCCGCCGGGCCACCTCAGGCCTGGACCTGGCGGCGGAGGACGCGCTGGGCGCCGCAGGCGTCCTTCACGCTGACCTGGACCGTGTAGGCGCCGTGCGGCGCGCTCGCCGGCAGGCCGAGCCTGAACACGGTCCGGCCCGCCGTCACCTTGCGGGACGCGGACGGGACGGCGCGCTTCCCGTGCCGCAGCAGCGTGACCGTGACGAGCGCGGGGCCGCCGAGCCCGAGCCCGACGGTGATCCGGCGGGGCCGGCCGCTCGCCGTCACGCCGAGAGACGGGGCGGCCGCCGCGAGGGCGCACCGGTCGAAGCGCGCCCCGACCGTCGCGTTGCCGTTCGGCGTGAGCGTGCAGGCGCCCGCGCCGCGACAGGCCCCGCTCCAGCCGGTGAACACGGACCCTTTCACCGCGGCGGCCTGCAGCGTGACCGGCGAGCCGCGGTCGAACGAGGCCGAGCAGGTGCTTCCGCAGGCGATCTCGCCGCCGCCGCTCGACACCGTCCCTCCGCCCTTGCCGGAGCGCGCAACCGCGATCGAGACGCGGCGGGCGCCGAAGCTCGCGACGACCGAGCGCGTCGCGTCGGCGACGACGCTGCACGTCCCGGTGCCGCTGCAGTCGCCGCCCCAGCCGAGGAACACGAAGTTCGGATCGGCGACCGCCGTGAGCTGCACGTTGCGTCTTCTCCGCGAACGCCGCCGCACAGCCGCCGGAGTCCCCGCACGTGACGCCGGGCGGGACGCTCGTGATCGTGCCGCCGGGCGTCCGCGAGACGTCGACGCCGTAGGCCGTGGCCGCCTCGATCGCGAGCGGGAACGAGACGGTGACGGTGACCGGCGCCGAGACGACGAGCTGGCAGTGCGCGCCGCTGCCGAAGCAGCCGGTCGACCACGTCGGGAACGAGCCGCTCGCGTCGAGCGAGACGGCGGAGCCGTTCGCGACGGTGAACGTGCACGTCCCCGCGGTGCACGGGCTCGTCCCGAGCGGGGTCGTGATCTGCACCGTCCCGCCGAGCCCCGGCAGCGCGGGCACCGCCGGGTTCCGGTTCACGAGCGTGACGAGCGACGAGCCGGCCGCCACCGCGTTGTCGCGGAACACGGCCGTGACCTGCTGCGTCGCGGTCAGGGTCACGGCGCAGGCGGCGGTTCCCGAGCAGCCGCCGGCCCAGCCGGCGAACGTCGAGCCGGCGTCCGCGACGGCGTTCAGCGTCACCGCGGCGCCCTGCGAGAGGGAGACCGAGCAGGTCGCACCGCAGTCGATCGTCCCGGCCGGGTCGCTGACGACGTGGCCGCCGCCCGAGCGGATCACGTCGAGCCGGACGAGCGGCGGCAGCTTCGCGGGCCCCGGCGCGAACCCGGCCGCGACCGCGAGCGGGCCGTTCGCGACGAGCCGGCAGCCGGCCGCCGTCCCGACGCACGCCCCGCCCCACGAGTCGAGGTGGCCGCCGGTGTCGGCCGTCGCCGTCAGCGTCAGCGCCGTCCCCCGCGCGAGCGCCAGCGTGCACACGCCGCGGCAGGCCGAGCCGCCGGTCGAGGCCGCGACCGCGCCGTCACCGGAGGTCGTGATCGTCACGGTCACCGTGCTCGCGCCGACCTGACCGTGGGCCGCGGCCGCCGTGAGGATCGCGAGCGCGACCGCGACGGCCGAGGCAACCCTGCGAGCCCTCCGAGCCAACGCACCTCCCGCGTCCGACTCGCCCCTGTCTACCACGAGCCCCGGGCGGTGTCGAGGCGCCCGCGCCGCCGGAAGAGGTCGGCGGCGACGTACCGCGCGATCGCCGGGTTCTCCTGCAGCCGCCGCAGCGAGTACTCGTACCAGTACCTCCCGAACGGCACGTAGACGCGCAGCCGGTGGCCGTCGCGCACGAGCTCGTCGCGCGCGTTCGGGCCGGACGCCGAGCAGCATCTGCAGCTCGTACTCGTCGCGCCCGAGGCCGCGCTCGCGCACGAGCCGGAGCGCCTCACCGAGCAGGCGCTCGTCGTGCGTCGCGACGCCGACGTACGCGCCCTCCGCGAGCAGCGCCTCGAGCGAGCGGACGAAGCTCGCGCGCACCTCGTCGTCGTCCTGGAACGCGACCGCCTCCGGCTCGACGTAGATGCCCTTGCAGAGCCGGACGTTCGCGAGCCCGGGGACGTCGGCGACCGTGCGGCGCAGGCGCGACTGGAGCACGACGCCGACGTTCTCGTGACCGGCGCCGCGCAGCTCGCGGTAGAGGCCGAGCGTGGCGTCGGTCGTGGCCGAGCTCTCCATGTCGATGCGGACGAAGCTGCCGCGCGCGGCCGCGTCGCGGACGAGCGCCTCGACGTGGCGGCGGCACAGGGCAGGGTCGAGCTCGGCGCCGAGCGCGCTGAGCTTGATCGAGACGTTCGCGTCGAGCCCCTCGGCGTCGATCCGCGCGAAGACGTCGTGGTAGGCGCGCGCGATCTCGCCGGCCGCCGCCGCGCTGCGGATCTCCTCGCCGAGGACGTCGATCGTCGCGAGCTTCCCCTCCGAGTTCAGCCGGCGGACGACCGCGACGGCGTCGTCGAGCTCCGGCCCGGCGATGTACGGCGCGGAGAGCCGCCGCACGAGCCGCTTCGGCACCGCCGGCAGAACGCGGACGAGCAGCGATCACGGGCGCGCGCTATTCGCGCATGAAGCCCTGGCGCGCCGCGCTCACGAGCGCGACCGCCTCGGGGAAGAGCACGCGCATCGCGTCGCGGAGGGCGATCGCCTGCTCGTCGGGCGTGCCCGGCGACCGCGACCTGCGAGAGCGCCGCCGAGGTCAGCTCCACGGCGGTGTTGAGCGTGAGCGTCGCGAACTGCTCGCGCTGCGCCTCCTGGACGGACTCGGCCTGCTGCTCGGCGAACTCGCGGAGCCCGCGAAGCAGGTCCTCCGGATCGCCTCCGAACGGGAACCCCATGCCGCCGCCTTCCATCCCCGGAGGCTAGCGGAGCGGCAGCTTGTACCGCGTCTCGACCTCGCGGACGAACGACTCGACGACGCCGGCGGACGCGGCGACCGCGTTCGCGAACGGCGACTCGTGCTCGCCGAGCGCGACCTCGAGGCTCCGCGTCGCCGCGCCGACCGCGTCGAGGTACGCGAGCGAGGCGACGCGCGGCGGCGCGCCGATCGCCCGGTCGAGCGCGAGCGCCGCCGCCTGCGCCTCCTCGATCCCGGCCGGCTGCTCGACGAGCGCGAGCTCGGCGAGGTGCGAGCGGAGCGCCTCGAGGTCGCCGCCGCCTGCGAGCTCCCCTGCGAGCTCGCACATGACGACGATCGAGGCGACCTCGCGCACGGCCGCGCGCCGGTCGCTCGGCCGCGCCTCCTCGTCGAGCACGAGCCACTCGAGCGCGTCGTCCTCGCCGAACGAGACGAGATACAGCCGCTCCGCCTCGTACGCCGGCTCGGCCGCGAGCACGCCGCTCACCGGCCCGTGCGCGGCTGCGGCGGCCGCGATCCGCTCGAGGTCGTCGCCCAGCGCCACCGCCCGCAGGTTACGGCGCCGACGGGTCGACCGCCCGCAACCGGCCGCGGAGTCCTCCCCGGCGCCGCGAGGAGGCCCGGGCGCGCGCTCTAGACTCGCGGCGTGGAGCGGACCGAGCACGCGAGGTCGCTGTTCGCGCCGCTCGGGCCGACATACGAGCGCTCGGCGGCGCTGCTCTCGTTCGGGCAGGACGCACGCTGGCGGCGCTTCCTCGTCTCGCGGATCGACGCCGGGCCGGGCGACCGGGTGCTCGACGTCGCGACCGGGACCGGGCTCGTCGCGCGCGAGCTCGTGCGCGCGAAGGGCTGCCGCGTCGTCGGCGTCGACCAGAGCGCCGGCATGCTCGGCGAGGCGCGGCGCCGCGTGAACGGGAGCGTCGAGCTCGTCGAGGCGAGCGCGGACTCTCTCCCGTTCGCCGACGGCGAGTTCGACGCGCTCACGTTCACCTACCTCCTCCGGTACGTCGACGACCCGGCCGCGACGCTCCGCGAGCTCGCGCGCGTCGTGCGCCCCGGCGGGTCGATCGCGGGGCTCGAGTTCGGCGTCCCGCGCCGCGCCGCGCGGCTCCCGTGGGAGCTGTACGTCCGCGTCGCGCTGCCGGCCGCCGGCGCCGCGATCGGGAACGGCTGGCGCGAGGCGGGCTCCTTCCTCGGCGGGTCGATCCGCGACTTCGACGCGCGCTGGCCGCTCCCGCGCCTGCTCGACGCGTGGCGCGCGGCCGGGATCGGCGGCGCCCGCGCGCGCCGGCTCTCCCTCGGCGGCGGGATCGTGACGTGGGGACAGAAGGCGGGCTGAAACCCGCGTTCTACGCGCTCCGGCCGGGCGGCTGGCGCGACTACGTGACGGTGCTGCACCTGCCGTACACGCTGTGGAACCTGTCGTACGTCGCGCTCGGCGCCGCGCTCGCGCCGCACTTCGACACGGGCCGGATGGTGTGGACGATGGCGGCCTTCGCGCTCGGGCTCGGCGTCGCCGCGCACGTGCTCGACGAGCTGAACGGCCGGCCGCTCGGGACCGAGATCGGGAGCGGCGTGCTCGTCGCGCTCGGGGTCGCGGCGCTGGCCGGCGCGTGCGCGATCGGGGTCTGGGCCGCGCTCGAACGGGACCTCGGCCTGCTCGTCTTCGTCGCCGCCGGCGCGTTCCTCGTCCCGGCGTACAACCTCGAATGGTTCGGCGGCCGGCTCCACAACGCGTGGGGGCTCGCGCTCTCGTGGGCCGCGTTCCCGGTGCTGACCTCGTACTACGCGCAGGCGGGGACGCTCCGCGCGGACGCGCTGCTCGCGGCTGCGTACGCGACCGGGATGATCCTCGTCCAGCGCGCGCTCTCGACGCCGGTTCGCCGCGCGCGGCGCGAGCTCGGCACGCTGGCCGGCGTCGAGCCGATGGAGCACGCGCTGCGGATCCTCCCGTGGGCGAGCGTCCTTCTCGGCGCTGCGCTCGTGACGGCGCGCCTAACCTAGTGGGATGACCGTCGCAGCCGTCGTCGCGATCGTCGCCGCGCTGGCCGCGGTCGCGGCGCTCGTCGGGACGTACAGGGTCTACGGGCGGACGAGGACGCAGGCCGGGGCGCTCGACCGCGAGATCGCCCGCGGCCGCGCGCAGTTCGACGAGGTCGTCGCGACCGAGGCGTCGGAGCGCGCCGCGGAGCTCGAGCGGACGCTCGCGCGGTCGCGCGCCGAGGCGCTCTCGGCGCTCGCGGCCGACGAGCGGCGGATCGCCGAGGAACGGCGGCGCGACGTCGCCGAGCGCGAGCGCGACGCGGGCGTGAAGCTCGCGGCGGCGCTCACCGCCACCCAGCGCGACGTCGAGCAGCGGCTCGCGAACTGGGCCTCGGACGTCGAGAAGCTCCAGGCGCGGCTCGCTTCCGAGCAGCAGCGGCTCGAGCAGCGGCAGGCGCAGCTGACGGTCGAGTTCGAGGCGCGGCTCGAGAAGGAGGCCGAGCGGCTCAAGGCCGCGAGCGACGAGCACCGCGTGGCGCTCGGCCGCGTCCGCGCCGAGGCGCAGCGCGCGCAGAAGGCGCTCGTCGAGGAGAGCGCGGCGGAGCTCGAGCAGCACGCGGCCGAGCGGCGGCACGCCCTCCACGAGCTCGAGGAGCGACTCCTCCAGCGCGAGCGCGAGCTCGAGGAACGGGTCGAGCACGAGCTGGCCGACGCGGTGCAGCGCGTCACGGCGGGTCTCCCCGACATCGGCAGGCAGCAGGTCGAGCAGCTCCGCCGGGCGGTCGGAAAGGAGGCGACGCGCTACGCGGAGGCCGCCGCGCAGGAGTTCGAGACGACGATCCGCGCCGCGCGCGAGGACGCCGCCCGCCGCCTCCGCCGCGAGCTCGACCTGGCGGTCGAGCGCTTCGCCCGCGAGGCCGACGGCGTCCTCGCCGAGCGCGTCGACACGGTGGCTCGCGGCGCGGTGCAGCAGGTGGAGACGAGGCTCTCGACACTGTTCGACGCCCTCGAGCGCCACCGCGACGAGACGCTCGACTCGTTCGAGAGCCGCGTCCAGGAGATCGAGGCGGGCCTCCGCGACCGGCTCCGCGAGATCGCCTCGGAGGCGGAGGCCGAGCGCGAGCTCCTCGAGCGCCGGCTCCGCGACCTCATGCGCCGCGTCGACGAGCTCGCGGCCCGAGCTTGAACTTGACTTTTCCTTAACTTTTCCGGTCCAACTTTCGCCGAGAGGGTTCGTCTAGGAGGGGGCGAACAGCCTCCAGAGCACATGGCACAGACTGCGGAATATCCAGAGACGGAGCGCGAGAAGGTCGAGTCGTGGCGCCTTCACGTGCTCGTCGAGGCGGGCTACCCTCTGACGCTGGCCGAGGAGCTCGCCCACTCGGAGGCCGATCTGCACCGCGCCGTCGAGCTCGTCCGTGCCGGCTGCACGCACGAGACCGCCGCGGCGATCCTGCTCTAGCTCGTTCGCGGAGGGAAACGCGGGCGCCGGCCCCACCGGCGCTCGCACCAGTCGTCCCGACGTCTCAGCAGTAGCCCGCAACCACGATCCGCGCCTCCGCGGATGGGACTCGCGGCCCGCTCGGCGAGGCTGGAGTGCAACCAAAGGAGGCGACATGACCATCCTCGGAACGACGATCGCGTTCATCTTCGTGATCGGCACGCTGGCGACCGTGGCCTGGTGCCTGTACGCGATGAGCCCGTTCGCCCGGCACACGGACGTGTACCGCGACGAGACCGGCAAGTGGATCGGCGAGCCGCCGCGCCTCGACTGACTCGATGGTCGGACCGGCAGCGATCCCGCTCGGCCAGAGCCTGCTCGGGGCGGTCGTCGACCTCGACGGCCGCCCGCGGTACCTGCACTCCGGCTGGTTCCTGATCTCGGTCGCGAACCTCGCCGTGATCGCGGCCATGATCGCCGTGTTCGCGCTCGCGATCGCCCTGCCGTTCCCGCACGGTCGTAGCGGCGAGTGAGCGCACCGGTCGAGCCGCCGACCTGGACCGGGCGCGTGCGTCGCGTCGCCGTCGACGCGCTTCCGCCCGAGCGACTCCTTCCCGACACGCAGCCCGTCTACGTCGCGTCGTGGGTCTACACCTTCGGCGTCCTCACGCTGGCCGCGTTCGCGATCGTGCTCGCGTCGGGCGGCGTGCTCGCACTCGCGGGGCCGTCGTGGTGGCACACGTCCAGCACCGGTCACTTCGTCAACAGCACGCACCTCTGGAGCACGGAGCTGTTCTTCTTCTTCATGGTCGTCCACCTGTGGGGCAAGTTCTTCATGGCCGCGTGGCGCGGCCGGCGGGCGCTCACGTGGGCGACCGGCGCGATCGCGTTCCTCGTCTCGATCGGAACGGCGTTCACGGGCTACCTCTCGCAGCAGAACCTCGATTCGCAGTGGATCGCGACGCAGGCCAAGGACGGGCTGAACGCCGCCGGTGCCGGCGCGTTCTTCAACCCGCTCAACTTCGGCCAGATGCTGATGTGGCACATCCTGCTGCTGCCGTTCGTCGTCGCGCTCCTCGCCGGCTGGCACATCCTGCTCGTGCGGCGCCGCGGCGTCTGCCCGCCCCTGCCCGCCCGGGACGCCGAGTCGTGACGAGCGCCGCC
This sequence comes from uncultured Actinomycetes bacterium, assembly GCA_963729135.1. Taxonomy (GTDB): domain Bacteria; phylum Actinomycetota; class Thermoleophilia; order Gaiellales; family Gaiellaceae; genus PALSA-600. Next base: position 69,792 of record CAVSMT010000014.1, on the reverse strand, counting down.
TACCCGCGCACGCCCGACCCCGCGGTCGAGTGGACGGGAGCGAAGCGGCGGTACGACCTCGTCAAGGAGGCGACGATCGCCGTCGTGGTCGTCGGGCTGCTGACCGTGCTGCTCGCGGCGATCTTCTCCTCGCCCGACGTGAAGCCCGTCACCGTCTCCGCCTGGGCGACCGCGGCGCCGAAGGACTTCCTGGCGACGGCGCTCGCCGAGCTCGACGGCACGAGCGGGGTCGCGACCTACGGGCCGCCGTACACGCACGTCGCGGGGGCCGGCCAGAACGTGGTCGGCGGCCTCTCCCTGCAGCGGGCCTTCGGCGTCCGGATCCCGGTCGACACGGCGACGTCGTTCGTGCTCGGCCCGCTCTCGATCCCGGCGCACACGAACCCGGTGCTCGCCCGTGCGCTCGCGGTCTACACGCGGGCGACGCCGGCCCAGCAGCAGGCGTGGACGCAGGCCTTCGGCAAGGCGCTCGACCGTGGCGACGTACGCCCGGCCGTCTCCAGAGACCCCGCGCGCTACGGCCCGGTCCCCGTGCTGATGGCGGGCGTGCTCGCGATGGCCCGGAGCGGCGGGCTCGACGGAGCCCTCGTCTCGACCGACCGCTTCTACCAGTCCGACTTCACGAAGGCGCTGCTCTTCCTCGCCGACGGCAGCTACCTGGAGAGCCTCGCCGACGCAAGGAGCATCTGCTCGGCAGCCAGTGGGGGATGATGAACGAGACGGGCAACTTCCCCGGCCAGGCGTGGCTCTGGCTCTACACGTTCTGGTACCAGATCCCGCCGTTCTCGACCTCGGACAACGCCGACGCGCAGATCTGGGCGCTCATGGCCGTCCTCTCGCTCGCGTTCGTGCTCGTCCCGTTCATCCCGGGCGTGCGCTCGCTCCCGCGCTGGATCCCGCGTCTACCGGCTGATCTGGCGCGACTACTACCGGGTCGCCGAGAGGCAGGGCGGACACCGCTAGCATCGCCGCGTGAAGGTCGAGGCGACCGAGGTCGAGGGCCGGAAGGTCTACTCGGTGCACGCGTTCAACGCCGGCATCGCCTCCTGGCTCCAGCGGCTGCCGACCGTGTGGGTCGAGGGCGAGGTCACCGAGCTCCGCCGGCAGGACGCGTGGGCCTCGGTCTTCCTCACGCTGAAGGATCCGGACGACGGCTCGTCGCTGGGCGTGACGATGCCGCGCGGACAGTTCGACGCGCTGCGGCTCGAGCTCGCCGACGGCGAGCGCGTCCACGTGTACGGGCGTCCGGAGCTGTTCGAGCGGCGCGGCGACTTCCGGCTGCGCGCGCTCACGATCGAGCGCTTCGGGCTCGGCGCGCACCTCGCGGCGCTCGAGCGGCTGAAGCAGCGACTCGCCTCCGAGGGGCTCTTCGCCGCGGAGCGGAAGCGGCCGCTGCCGCGGATCCCGCGCCTGATCGGGCTCGTGACCGGGAACGACGCGGCCGCGAAGCGCGACGTGCTGACCGCGATCACGACCCGGTTCCCGCCGGCGCACGTGCTCGTCGCCGAGACGTACGTGCAGGGCCCGCGGGCCGCGACCGAGATCGTCGCGGCGATCGACGAGCTGTGCGCGCGCGGCGCCGACGTGGTCGTGCTCGCGCGAGGCGGCGGCAGCTTCGAGGACCTGCTCCCGTTCTCCGACGAGCGGCTCGTGCGCGCGGTCGCCGCGTGCCCGGTCCCGGTCGTGAGCGCCGTCGGCCACGAGCAGGACACGCCGCTCGTCGACCTCGCGGCCGACGTGCGCGCCTCGACGCCGTCGGTCGCCGGCCGGCTCGTCGTGCCCGACCTCGCCGAGCTGCAGGCATGGCTCGAGCGCGCGCACGCCGGCCTCGCGCGCGGCGCGCGCCGCGTCGTCGAGCGCCGGTCCGAGCGCCTCGCCTCCGCGCACGAGCGCCTGCGCCGCGCCCCGCTGCTCGCGCTCGAGCGCCGCCGCGCCCGGCTCGACACGACGCACGCGCGCCTCCGCGCGCTCTCGCCGCGCGCGACGCTCGAGCGCGGATACGCGATCGTCCGCGCCGGCGAGACGCTCGTCCGCGAGCCGCCCGCGTCCGGCACCGAGCTCGCGGTCGAGGTCGCGGGCGGTTCCTTCGGAGCGCGGGCCGAGTGAGCGGCGCTCCCGAGCCCACGTTCGAGCAGGCGCAGGCCGAGCTCGAGCAGATCGTCGAGCGGCTCGAGCGCGGCGACGTCGAGCTCGAGGAGCTCGCCCGGCTCTGGGAGCGCGGCGAGGCGCTGTACCGCCGCTGCGCCGACCAGCTCACGGCGGCGCAGGGCCGGATCGAGGAGCTCGCCGAGCGCCTCCGGGAGGGAGAACCCGACCCGGAGTGACGCGCGCCGTCGCGACCCTCGCGCTCGCGATCGCGCTGGCGGCGATCCCGCCGGTCGCGGCCGGCGCGCCGGCGCCGGCGTTCCGGGTGCTCGCGTTCACGAAGACCACCGGGTACCGGCACGATTCGATCCCGGCCGCGGTCGCGGCGCTCCGGAGGCTCGGGACGCAGAACGGCTTCGCCGTCGACCAGACCGAGGACGCGGGCGCGTTCACCGACGCGAACCTCGCGCGGTACCGGGTCGTCGTCTTCCTGCTCACGACCGGCGACGTCCTCGACGACGACCAGCAGGCGGCGATGCAGCGCTTCGTCGAGGCCGGGAACGGCTGGGTCGGCGTCCACTCGGCGGCCGACACCGAGTACGACTGGCCGTGGTACGGCGGGCTCCTCGGCGCGTACTTCGAGAGCCACCCGGCGATCCAGCAGGCGACGCTCACCGTCGTCGACCCGACCAATCCGTCGACGGCGCGGCTGCCCGCGAAGTGGACGCGCACCGACGAGTGGTACGCGTTCCAGACGAACCCGCGGCCGGCCGTGCACGTGCTGCTCACGATCGACGAGACGACGTACGACGCGACCGGCGCGTCGATGGGCGCCGACCACCCGCTCGCGTGGTGGCACGACTACGACGGCGGGCGCGCGTTCTACACCGCGCTCGGGCACACCGAGGGGTCGTACTCCGAGCCGCTCTTCCTCGCGCACCTGCTCGGCGGCGTCGAGTGGGCCGCCGGCGAGCCGGCGCCGCGGATCGCGACGGTGTCGACCGCGCCCCGCGGCCGGCGGGTCGTCGTCACCGCGACGCACCCGGCGTGCGCCTGCGACGCAACCGTCCGCGTCTCCGTCCGCGGCCGCGTCGTGACCGCGAAGGCGCCTGCGATCACCGCGACGACGCGCGTCACGACACCGGCGCTCCCGGTCGGCCGCTGGACTGCGACCGTCGTGCTCACGAGCCGGACGACCGGCGCGACGGCCACAGCCCGTCGAACGTTCACGATCCGGTAGCGGCGAGCTCCGCCCCGAGCGCCTCGAGGTCCTCGCGCGCCCGCTCCGGCCGCCCGCTCAGGGCTCGCGCCTCGACCGGTAGGTGATCGGCAGCCACTTGCCCGCCGAACAGCGCGCAGCGCACGCCGAGCCGCCGGCAGCGCGCGACGACCGCGCCCGGCGCCTTGCCCTCGAAGGTCGACGCGTCGACCGCGCCCTCGCCGGTGACGACGAGGTCGGCCGCGGCCGCACGAGCGTCGAAGCCGATGAGATCGAGGACGAGCTCCGCGCCCTCGACCAGCTCGCCGCCGAGCGACGCGAGCGCCGCGCCGAGGCCGCCGGCCGCGCCGGCGCCCGGAAGGTCGCGGAACGGCGCGAGCCGCTCCATCCCCGCGAGCCGCCGCTCGAGCTCCGCGACCGCGGCCGGCCCCGCGCCCTTCTGCGGGCCGAAGACGCGGGCCGCGCCGCGCTCGCCGAGAAGCGGGTTGCGGACGTCGCACGCGACGCCGAGCGGCACCTCCACCGGCCACTCCGGGACGACCGCGAGGAGCCCGGCGCCGCCGTCGACGGTCGCCGAGCCGCCGAGGCAGACGAGCACCGAGGACGGTCCGCCGGCGAGCGCGGCGAGGAGCAGGTCGCCGAGGCCCGCGCTCGACGCGGCGAGCGGGTCGAGCTCTCCGCGGCGCGAGCCGTCCGAGCCCGACCGCCTCGGCCGACTCGACGACCGCGGCGCCGTCCGGCGTCGCGAGCCACCGCGCCTCGACCGGCCGGCCGAGCGGATCGCGGACGGGCGCCGTGCGCCACTCGCCGCCGAGCGCGGTCGCGAGCACCGCCGCCGTCCCCTCGCCGCCGTCGGCGACCGGCAGCTCGACCGCCTCGGCCCCGGCGCCGCGCAGTCCGGCGGCGAGCGCCGCCGCGGCCCCGTCCGCTGCGAGGACGCCCTTGAGGCTAGCCGGGCACGCCAGAGCGCGCACGCTGCGGCTCCCGCGTCGACGCGTCGAGGACGGCGTCGCTCTCGGCCGTCTCCGGCATGTCCTTGAGCATCGCGTACGAGAAGCCCTCGCGGGCGAGGAAGACGAGCCCGAGCCCGAGCCCGACCGACGCCTCGATCGCCTGCAGCCCGATCCCGAACGCGAAGCCGCGCGCGTACGGGACGCCGTAGCGGACGAGCGGCAGCGCGACCGCGGCCTGGACGAGGCCGACGTTGCCGGGCCAGAGCGGGAAGATCGTCGCGACGTTCATGAGCACGCAGCACGAGGCCGGCGGCGGCGACCGGCAGGTGGATGTCGAACGCCTGCATCGCCGTCCACACCGCCGCGAGCTGCAGCAGCCAGCCCGAGAACTGGAGGGTCCCCGCCCTCAGCGCCGGCAGCGGCTCGTGCATGATCGCGAGCCCGAGCCGCAGCCCGACGAGCAGGCGCCGCACCGAGCCGAGGCTGTCCATCTGCGTGTTGTGGCGGCGCGCCGTCACCCACGCGAACGCGAACAGCGCGAAGGCCACGAAGCCGACCACGATCAGGCTCGTCACGGCCCAGTGCGGCACCTTCGCGGTGAAGAGCACCCAGATGACGAGGGTCAGCGCCGGGAAGAGGTCGAAGATCCGGTGCGCGAACACCGAGCCGATCAACCTCGCGGTGGTGCCGGGGCGGCCCGGCATGCGCCGGCGGAGCACGGCGACGCGCGCGAGCTCGCCGACCCGGCCGGGCAGCACGACGTTCCCGAACAGGCCGACGCAGAACGCGGCGAACACGTGACGGAAGCGCGGGTGCGGCGGCGGCACCGCCTGCTTGATCACGTCGTTCCAGGCAAGCGCGCGCGCGATCACCGAGAGCAGGTTGAGTCCGATCGCGGCCACGACCCACCACCAGCGCACGGCGTCGAACGCGTCGCCGACGGCGCCCCAGTCGGGCCCGCGCCACCAGATCAGCGAGACCGCCAGGGCGACCAGCGGCAGCGGCAGCAGGAGGCGCCAGCGCCCGAGCCGGTTCATCGTCATGCCGCCACCCGCTCGTAGGTCTCCTCGAGCCGCCGCGCGACGTCGCTCCACGAGTACCGCTCCGCCTGGGAGCGGGCGGCGCGGCCCATCGCGACCCGCCGCGGCTCGTCCTCGAGCAGCCCGCCGACGGCGTCGGCGAGCGCGGCGGCGTCGCCGGGCGGGACGAGCACGGCCGCGTCGTCGCCCGCAACCGCGGCGTAACCGGGGATGTCGGACGCGACGGCCGGCGTCGCGGTCGCGAACGCCTCGACGAGCACGAGCCCGAAGCTCTCGCCCCCGAGCGCCGGCGAGACGAACACCTTCGCCGCCGCGAGCTCGGCCGTCCGCACCTCGTTCGTGACGATCCCGAGCACGTCGATCCCGTCCTCGTCGAACCGCATCCGCGCGTGCAGGAGCCGGTACTGGAGCGGGTCGGTGCCGATCAGCCGCAGCCGCGCGCCGGTGCGGCGGCGGATCTCCGGCCACGCGCGCAGCAGCACCGGCAGTCCCTTGCGCGCGTCGTGCCGGCCGATGAAGACGACGTGGTGCTCGCGCGTCTCGGGGTCGGTGCGCTCCGGGATGACGACGCCGTTCGGGATCAGCTCGAACTCGCCGCCGAGCCAGCGCCGCGCCGACTGCGCCGCCATCGGCGAGACGGCGATCCGCGCGTCGATCCGCTCGTCGAGGAAGCCCCAGATGTGGACGACGCCGCGCATCCAGGCGAGGTCGCCCGCGGCGTGGAACGTGGCGACGATCGGGCACTGCGCGAACGCGAGCGTCGCGACGCAGATCGCGGGCGTCATCGGCTCGTGCACGTGGACGACGTCGAAGCGCTCCTCGCGCAGCACCTCGCGGACGCGCGCGGATCGAGCGCGGCGAGAGGACGATGTTCGGCAGCGACCCGTTCGCCGGCACGACGACCGAGCGGCCGACCGGGATCACGTCCGGCGGGAGGTCGCCGTGACGGCCGGAGCGCGGGTGGAGGAACCGCGTGAGCGCGCCCGGCGGGTCGTGGCCCATCACGATCTTCACCTCGTGCCCGCGCGCGGCGAGCGCGTCGGCCTGGTTCTCGGCGTGCTCGACGACCCCGCCCCAGTACGACCACGAGAACGGGACGACGATCCCGATCTTCATGCGGTGACGCCGCCGGCGAGCGCCGGCGCGAGCCGCTCGATCCCGCGCTCGAGCGTCTCGTCGGTGACCGCGAGCGAGAGGCGCGCCCAGCCCTCGCCGCTCGGGCCGAAGCCTTCGCCCGGCGCGACCGCGACGCGCTGCTCGGCGAGCAGCCGGTCGGCCGTCAGCCCTTCGGGGAGCCGCAGCCAGACGTAGAACGTGCCCTCGCACACGGGCGGCTCGGGCAGCGCCGCGGCGAGCGCGTCGCGGCGCCGCTCGTACGCCGGCGCGCCGCTCCTCGACCGAGTCCTGCGGCCCCTCGAGCGCGGCGATCGCCGCCTCCTGCAGCGGCGCGAAGATCCCGACGCGGGTGTGGTCGTTCAGCATGTTGATGCGCTCGACGATCTCCGCGTTGCCGACGACGAACCCGATGCCGCCAGCCGGCCATCCCGTACGTCTTCGACATCGACCACATCTCGACGCCGCGTCCTTCGCGCCGGGCGTCGCGAGGAAGCTCTCCGGCGCGCGGCCGTCGAAGACGAGGTCGATGTACGCCGCGTCGTGGACGATCGCGGTGCCGGTGCGCTGGGCGTACGCGACCGCCGCCTCGAACGAGCCCGGGCGGCGCGCAGACCGCGCACGGGTTCGACGGGTAGTTCAGGTACAGCGCCGCGGCCGGCGGCGCGGAGTCGAGATCGGGCGCCCACGCCGGCTGCCGGGTCGAGCGGGACGAGCCCGAGCGCGGCTCCCGCGAGCGCGACGCCCGAGGGGTAGTCGGGGTAGTACGGGTCGGGCAGCAGGATCGTCTCGCCCGGCGTTCGGCGAGCGCCATCGGCGAGCTCGACGATCGCGGTCTTCGTGCCCGGCACGAGCGCGACCTCGCGCTCGGGATCGAGCTCGACGCCGTAGACGTCGCGGTAGCGGCGGCGATCGCCTCGCGCAGCCGCCGGAGCCCGCGGAACGGCGCGTATCCGTGGACGTCCGGCCGTGCGGCCGCCTCGCGCGAGCGCGTCGACGACGTGTGCGGGCGGCCCGACCTCGGGGTTGCCGCGCCCGAGGTCGATCAGCGGCGGCCCGTCGATCGCCGCCGCGGCCGCGACCCGCGCGAGCAGCTTCGCGAAGTACTGCTGAGGCAGCCGCTCGAGCCGCTCGGGCCGATCGCGCACCGTGCGATCGTACGCGGCTCGCAGGCCGTCGGGCAGTCGTGGCAGTCGACGCCTCGTAGACTCGGCGCGTGAACCTCGACGCCCTGTTCGACGAAGGCCTCGCCGAGCTGCACACGCATCTCGGCGGCTCGGTCGCCTCGGACATCATGTGGAGCCTCGCGCACGAGCAGGGGATCGCCCTCCCGACGCGCGACTACTGGGAGTTCGACCGGCTCGTCACGGTCTCCGACCCGCGCGGCGTGCCGAACCTCGACGCGCTCGACCGGATCTACCACCTGACCGAGCTGATCCAGTCCTCGCCGCTCGCGGTCGAGCGCTCCGTGCACGCGGCGATCGGCGGCGCGTACCGCTCGCAGCGGATCACGACGCTCGAGCTGCGGTTCAACCCGATGAAGCGGAACCGCGGCGGCGAGCGCGACCTCGACCACATCATCCTCGCCGCGATCCGCGGCCTCGACCGCGCGTCGCTCGAGTACCCGCAGGTGCGCGCCGGGCTGATCCTGATGATGGACCGGACGTTCGGCGCCGAGCAGAACATGGTGATCGTCGAGAAGGCGATCCGCTACGCGCCGCGCGGCGTCGTCGGGATCGACATCGCCGGCCCGCGCCCGAGCGGCGAGCGCTACGACTACACCGCAGACTCGCGGTCACGTCGCGTCCGCGCGCGACGGCGGGCCTCGGCGTGACCATCCACGTCGGCGAGGAGGGCGGCCGCCTCGGCCTCGAGGAGATCGCCGAGGTGGTCGAGTCGCTGCGCCCCGACCGGATCGGCCACGGGATCCTCGCCGCGCACGACCCGGCGCTGATGGCCGCGCTGCACGAGGCCGGGATCATGCTCGAGGTCTGCCCGACGTCGAACCTGCTCACGAAGGCGCTCGCCGGCGAGGCCGAGGTGCGCGAGACGTTCCGCGCGTTCGTCGACGAACGGCGTGCAGTTCACGATCGCGACGGACGGCCCGGAGATGATGCGGACGCACCTCCGCGACGAGTTCGAGCTCCTGCTCCGGATCGGCGCCCTCGACGAGACGGAGGCGAGGGCGGCGAACGAGCGCGGGCACGAGGCGTCGTTCATCGGGCGGCGCGCCGCGAGCCTCGCCTGATCCCGTCCGGTTCGCGTTTGACGCCGGCTCGACGCCGTCGCTATAACGTGATGCGGACGCCGCCTCGGCGGGCTGTCCGGGCGATGATGCCTGAGGTCTCTTCGGAGCTCTCGGGCTTTTTTTTGTTCCTTTTCCCGACGAGAGGCTGACGAGGATGACCGAGTTGATTGCTCCCGAAGTGGCCGAGGTGTCCGCGCGATGACCAAGTACAAGCTCGAATACATCTGGCTCGACGGGTACGAGCCCGTGCCGAACCTCCGCAGCAAGACGCAGGTGAAGGAGTTCGCCAGCCCCCCGACCCTCGAGGAGCTTCCGCTCTGGGGCTTCGACGGCAGCTCGACCCGCCAGGCGGACGGCCGCGACTCGGACTGCCTGCTGAAGCCGGTCGCCGTCTTCCCCGACCCGGCCAGGGTCAACGGCGTGCTGGTCATGTGCGAGGTGCTCCTGCCCGACGAGACCCCGCACCCGAGCAACAGCCGCGCGACGATCCCGGACGATCCCGACACGTGGTTCGGCTTCGAGCAGGAGTACTTCCTCTACCGCGACGGCGTCCCGCTCGGCTTCCCGCGCGAGGGGTTCCCGGTCCCGCAGGGCGAGTACTACACCGGCGTCGGGTACAAGAACGTGGGCGACATCGCGCGCGAGATCGTCGACATCCACCTCGACCTCTGCCTCGACGCCGGCATCAACCACGAGGGCATCAACGCCGAGGTCGCCAAGGGCCAGTGGGAGTTCCAGATCTTCGGAAAGGGCTCGAAGAAGGCCGCGGACGAGGTGTGGATGGCCCGGTACCTGCTGCTGCGCCTCTGCGAGAAGTACCGCGTGGACGTGAACTTCCACCCGAAGCCGCTCGGCGTCGAGTACGACTGGAACGGCTCGGGAATGCACGCGAACTTCTCGACCAGGTACATGCGCGAGGTCGGAGGCCAGGAGTACTTCGAGGCGCTGATGACGGCGTTCGACGAGTACAAGGACGACCACATCGCCGTCTACGGCCCCGACAACCACATGCGCCTCACCGGCGAGCACGAGACGCAGGCGATCGACAAGTTCAACTACGGGGTCGCGAACCGCGGCGCCTCGGTCCGCGTCCCGCACAGCTTCGTGAAGAACGGCTACAAGGGATACCTGGAGGACCGCCGCCCGAACTCGATGGGCGATCCGTACCAGATCGCCGGCCGGATCCTGACGACGATCGAGACGGTTCCGACGAGCGGCCTCGACGCGCCGGCGCAGGTGCTCGCGGAGGCCACGGCGTAGTCCCGGGAGCGGGCTATGGCGGCCGGGGAGCCGCCATAGCCTCTTCCTCCGTCCGCGGAACGTGGCTCGACAGACGAGCGGAGAGGGCGGGATTTGAACCCGCGACGCACCTTTCGGCACGTACGCGATTTCCAGTCGCGCTCCTTAGGCCACTCGGACACCTCTCCGGAGGAGCGAGGGTAGCTCAGTCCTGGATGCGAGCGATCAGCTCTTCCCGCCGCAGCACCCGGACGCGGTGCGCGGAGCGGACGAGCCGCACCTCGACGCCCGCGTCGCGCGGGTACAGCACCTTGTCGCCGGGCTCGACGCCGGTCACGTCCGGGCCGATCGAGGCGACGATGCCGGTCGCGCACTGGGCCGCCTCGTTGATCGGGACGATCAGGCCGCTCGCGGTCTCCGTGTCGTCGAGCGGCTGCACCACGACGTGGTCGTCGAGCGGCTCGAGGGTGGCGTCGAGGCGCGAGATCGGGTCGAGCATTCCGCGGTGAGGTTACATCCGGCCGGCGGCGACGATCCGCTGGAGGAACTGCTGCGTCCGCGGCTCGCGCGGCGACGAGAAGATCTGCGCGGGCGGGCCCTGCTCGAGGATCACGCCCTCGTCGAGGAAGCACACGCGGTCCGCGATCTCGCGCGCGAAGCCCATCTCGTGCGTCGCGATCAGCATCGTCATCCCGCTGTCGGCGAGCTCGCGGACGACGCCGAGCACCTCGGCGACGAGCTCCGGGTCGAGCGCGCTCGTGACCTCGTCCAGCAGCATCAGGTCGGGGTCCATCGCGAGCGCGCGGGCGATCGCGACGCGCTGCTGCTGGCCGCCCGAGAGCCGGTCCGGATACTCGTCACGCCGGTCGGCGAGGCCGAAGCGGCCGAGGAGGTCGAGCGCGCGGCGCTCGGCGTCGGCGCGCGAGAGGCCGAGCACCGAGCGCGGCGCGAGCGTCACGTTGCGGAGCACGCTCATGTGCGGGAAGAGGTTGTAGGCCTGGAAGACGATCCCGATGCGGCGGCGGACGCGGTTCGGGTCGACCGCGCCGCCGGTGATCTCCGTGCCGGCGAGCACGATCCGGCCGGCGTCGACCGGCTCGATCAGGTTCACGCAGCGCAGGAGCGTCGACTTCCCCGAGCCCGACGCGCCGATCAGGCACACGACCTCGTGCTCGGCGACGTCGAGGTCGATCCCGCGCAGCACCTCGTTCTTGCCGAACGACTTGCGGATGCCCGCGAGCGCGAGCGCGTCGGTCACGCCGTGACCCCCGTCGCCTGCCGGCGCTGGCGGTCGCGGTTGACGAGCCAATCGGTGAACCGAGCGAGCGGGATCGTGACCGCGACGAACAGCACCGCGGCGGCGAGGTACGGCGTGTAGTTGAACGTCGCGTTCGTGTCGATCTGGGCCTGGTTGAACGCCTCGATCGCGCCGAGCGTGCCGACGAGCGCGGTGTCCTTCTGCAGGCCGATGAAGTCGTTGAGGAGCGGCGGGATCACGCGCCGCACGGCCTGCGGCAGGATCACGAAGCGGAGCGCCTTCAGGTGCGAGAGGCCGAGCGAGCGCGCCGCCGCCGTCTGCGACGGGTGCACCGACTCGATCCCGGCGCGGTACACCTCGGAGACGTACGCGGTGTAGATCAGCGTGAGCGCGACGATCCCCCAGAACGTCGTCGAGGTCGGCACCCACGAGAGGCCGAGCGCCGGCGCGCCGAAGCCGAGGATCGCGATCACGAGGATCGTCGGCATCCCGCGGAAGAGGTCGGCGTACGCGATCGCGAGCGCGCGGAGCGGGAAGAAGACCGGCCCCTGCAGGCTGCGGACGACGGCGAGCACGAGCGCGAACACGAGGATCAGCACCTCGGAGATGCAGAAGATCTTCACGTTCAGCAGGAACGCCCGGGCGATCTCCGGGAACGAGGCGCGGAACTCCTGGCCGTTGAAGAAGGTCGTCTTCACCTCCGGCCAGCCCGGGCGACTGCGTGATCGCGACGCCGATCGCGACGAAGACGACGATCGTGCTCGCGACCGCGATCGCGACACCGCGGCGGCCGTCCCGCGGCGAGCCGAGCCCGCCGAGGATCTTCGAGCTGCGGGCCTCTTCTACTTCAGGACCGGCGCGCCGGTCGCCTTCGCCAGCCACGTGGACTGGATTCGGGCGAGCGTGCCGTTCGCCTTCAAGCGGGCGAGCGCACCGTTCACGCAGGCGGCGAGCGAGTTGCCCTTCGCGAACACCATCCCGAAATGCTCGCCGCCGGCCTCGGTCGGGAACTGCCCGAGGATCGTCCAGTTCGGCACCTGCGACGGCCGTGATGTAGAAGGCGGTCGGGAGGTCGACGACGAGCCCGTCGATCTGCCCGTTCTTCAGCGCCTGGATCGCGCCCGCGTTCTGCGGGAACACCGCCGGGTTCTGACGACGGCTTGATCTTGTCCTTGATGAACTGGTAGCTCGTCGTCCCGAGCTGCGCGCCGAGCTTGAAGTCGCGGAGCCCGGCGACCGAGTGCACCTTCGCGATCTTCGACCCCTTCAGCACGACGAGCGCCTGGTTCACGTCGTAGTACGAGTTGCTGAACGTGACGACCTTCGCGCGCGCGGGCGTGTACGAGATCTGGTTGATGTCGAAGTCGAACGACTTCTTGCCCGGCGAGAACGAGCGGTTGAACGGCACGTACGCCCACTGCACCTGCGCCGGCGTGAACCCGAGCTGCTTCGCGACCGCGTAGGCGACCGCCGACTCGAAGCCCTTGCCGCTCGTCGGGTCGCTGACCTTCCAGCCGTGGCCCTGGGCGCCGCCGAACCACGGCGGGTACGCCGGGTTGTCGGTCCCGACCGTGAGCACGCCGGGCTTGACGAGGCTCAGGCTCGACTTCGCGCACGGCCGCCGAGGCCGTCACGCGCGCCGCCGGCGCGGCCGTCGCGGACACCGCCGCGAGCGCGATCAGGACCAGTGCGAGAGCCGCATTCCGCATTCCTGCGAGGGTACACCGGATGCGAATCGGATCGCACGACGTCCCGATCTCGAACCCGGACAAGGTCTTCTTCCCCGCGCGCGGGCTGACGAAGGGCGACCTCGTCTCGTACTACGTCGACCTCGCCGACTGCGTCCTCCCCCACCTCCGGCGGCGACCGTTCCACATGAAGCGGTTCCCGAACGGGGTCGACGGCGACTTCTTCCACCAGAAGCGCGTGCCGGCGAAGCACCCGCCGTACGTCGGCGAGATCCGTCTCGTTCCCGAGCGGGCACTCGACCGTGTTCGCGTCGATCGACGACGCGGCGGCGCTCGCGTGGGTCGTCAACCTCGGCTGCATCGAGCTGCACACGTGGCACTCGCGCGTCCCCGAGATCGAGCGGCCCGACTACCTGCTGATCGACCTCGACCCGAGCGAGGGCAGCCCGTGGGAGTTCGTGCGCGAGATCGCGCTCGTCGTCCGCGAGGTCATGGACGAGCTCGGGCTCGCGTCGTTCCCGAAGACGTCGGGCGCGACCGGCCTGCACGTGCTCGCGCCGATCAGGCCGGAGCTGCCGTTCCCGGAGGTGCGCCGGTTCGCGAAGGCGCTCGCCGAGGAGGTCGAGCGGCGGGTCGACGACCAGCGCGTCGCGACGACGACGTGGCGCGTCGCCGACCGCAAGGGCGTCTTCGTCGACTTCGGCCAGAACGCGCGCGACCGGACGATCGCGTGCGCGTACTCGGTCCGGCCGACGCCGGACGCGCGCGTTTCCGCGCCGCTCGAATGGGAGAGGTCGCCGATGTCGATCCGGCGGCGTTCACGGTCGAGACGATGCGCGCCCGGCTCGCCGCCGCGGGCGACCCGATGCGCGGGATGTGGCGCCGTGCCGCCGTCGCTCCGGCCGCGCTTCGAGCTGCTCGGCCTCGAGCCGCCGGCGTGAGACGCCCTTTACACGATCCTTCATCCCTGCTCAGAGGACGGTTACGTGGGGTGGGTACGTTCGCCGTATGCGGCTGCCGACCGTCCTCGTCCTCGCGCTGCTCGCGGTCGCCGTCGCCGGGCCCGGCCGCGCGGCCGCGTCGCCCGACATTCGCTACGGCGTCCAGGACGACGCCTGGCTTCGCTACGGGCCGGGCACGCTCGACGCGCGGCTGAACCGGCTCGTGTCGCTCGGCGTCGAGGTCGTCCGCGTCAACGTGCTCTGGCGCGGACGTCGAGCCGAAGCGCGGCCGGCTCGACTGGAGCGGCTACGACCCGGTGATCCGCGGCCTCCACGCGCGCGGGATCGAGCCGGTGCTGACGCTGCTCTCGACGCCCGCGTGGGCGAACGGCGGCCGCGGGCCCGAACTGGGCGCCGACGTCCGGCGCGTCGTTCGCGACCTTCGCCGCGGCGGCGGCCCGGCATTACCCGTTCGTCCGCCGGTGGCTCGTGTGGAACGAGCCGAACCAGCGGCGGTGGCTCCGGCCGACCTCGCCGTCGATCTACGTGACGCGCCTCCTGAACCCGGCGTACGCGGCGATCCATCGCGTCCGGCCGGGCGCGCTCGTCGCCGGCGGCGTGACCGCGCCGCGCGGCGCGACCGGCGGCGTCTCCCCCGTCGCGTGGATCGCCGGGATGGCAAGGCGCACGCGAGGCTCGACGCGTACGCGCACAACCCGTACCCGCTCGAGCCGGGCGAGACGCCGCTCGCCGGCGGCTGCGAGCGCTGCGCGACGATCACGATGGCGACGCTCCCGAAGCTCATCACCGACGTCCGCCGCGCGTTCGGCGCGCACACCCGGATCTGGCTCTCCGAGTACGGCTACCAGACGAACCCGCCCGACCCGTTCCTCGGCGTCTCGAAGGCGAAGCAGGCGAAGTACCTCGACGAGGCCGCGCTCCGCGCGTACCTCGCCCCGCGCGTCGACATGCTGATCCAGTACCTCGTCCAGGACGAGCCCGACCTCAGCGGGTGGCAGAGCGGCCTCCTCACCGCGGCCGGTGTGCCGAAGCCGTCGTACGCGGCCTTCGCGCTGCCGCTCGCGATCGAGCGGCGGAGCCCGGCGAAGGTGACGCTGTGGGGCCAGATCCGCCCCGGCGGCGGGCGGCAGGACTACATGCTCGAGGAGCTCCGCGCCGGCGCGTGGACGCCGCTCGGCGGCCCGGCCAGAACCGGTGCGCGGGGCGTCTTCGTCCGCACGGTCTCCGCCGTCACCGGGACGCGCTTCCGCGTCGTCCAGCTCTCGCGCGACCTCACGAGCTCGACGCTCACGAGCTGAAGAGCGCCTCGACGCCCGACCCGGCGGGCGCGTCGGCGGGCGGGCGCAGCTCGCGCCACGTGCAGTCGCGCGGGTCCTTGTCGTCGCGCCAGCGGATCAGCTTCGTGCCATGGCGGAAGCGGTTCCCCTGCACCTTGTCGTAGCGCACCTCGACCACGAGCTCGGGCCGGAGACGCGCCTGCTCGAGCTCGCCCGTGCCCCAGCGGTTCGGCTCGGACGCACTGCCAGTCGGGATCGTCCTCGACGAGCGGCAGCACCCTCGCCGCCACGTCCGCGCGCGTCTTCGCCGCGACCGCGCACGAGCCGACGTAGTCGAGCCCGCCGTCGTCGCGGTACAGGCCGAGGAGGAGCGTCGCGACGGCCTCGCGCTCACCCTTCCAGCGGATCCCGAGCACGACGCAGTCGGCGGTCTTGTGCTCCTTCACCTTCACGACGCCGTCGCGCGAGCCGGGGAGGTACGGGACGCCGAGCCGCTTCGCGATCACGCCGTCGAGGCCGAGCGCCTCGAACCGCTCGAGCCAGCCGCGCGCGTCGGCGGCGCTGCGGGTGCACGGCGAGAGCGCGAAGCCGGCCGCAACGCGCTCCAGCTCGGCGCGCCGCTCCTCGAGCGGCCGTTCCCACACGGGCTCTCCGTCCCAGAGCAGCACGTCGAAGACGACGTACCGGGCGGGGATCTCCGCGGACAGCCTCCGGATCCGCGACTCGGCCGGGTGGAGGCGCATCTGCATCGCGTCGAAGTCGAGCGCTCCGCCGCGGACGATCACGACCTCGCCGTCGAGCGCCGAGCGCGGCGGCAGCAGCTCGCCGAGCGGCCGCAGCTCGGGGAAGTACCGGAGCAGCGGCCGCCCGTTCCGCGACCAGAGCGCGAGCTCGCCGCCGGCGTTCTCGAGCACGCCGCGGAACCCGTCCCACTTCGGCTCGTACTGCCAGCCCTCGCCCTCGGGGAGCTCGCGAACGAGCTCCGCCTCCATCGGCGGAAACGGGATCGCGGCGGGCGGCTCGGTCAGAGCGACTGGTTGACGACGTTGAGGATGTTCCCGTCCGGATCCTTGAACCACGCCGCCCTGAGCGGGCCCATGACGTGCACGTCGCCCTCGCGGACCGTCTCCGGCAGGTCGTCGTAGTGCTCGAACGAGACGCCTCTCGCGCCGAGCTCCGCCACGACCGAGTCGAAGTCGTCGCCGACGCCCCAGCTCGCGGAGGTGGCCTGGTTCGTGCCGGCGTGCGCCGACTCGTAGACGAGCACGGCCGCGTTCCCGCTCCGGTAGAGGATCGCGGTCGGGTCCGGACTTTGCCACTCCGCGCGCTTCAGACCGAGCGCGCCCTCGTACCACTCGCTCGCGACCGCGATGTCCCTCACCGCGATCGTCGCCACGACGTCCCGCTCTCCCAGCATCTCGACCTCCTCCGCAGCTGTCTCCGAGCCTCGATTCTGACACGACTAAGGTTCGCGACATGAAGCGCGTCGCCGTCACGGGCATCGGCGCCGTCTCGCCGCTCGGGAACGACGTCCCCTCGATGTGGAAGGCGGCGGTGGCGGGCGAGAGCGGCGTCGGCTGGATCCAGGCCTTCGACGCGTCGGAGTACCCCGTGCGGATCGCCGGCGAGGTGAAGGGCTTCGATCCGACGTCGGTCGCCTCGGCGAAGGAGGCCCGGAAGCTCGACCGCAACGTCCTCCTCGCGCTCGGCGCGGCGCGCGAGGCGCTCGACGACGCGGGGCTGAACGGCTTCGACCCGACCCGGGTCGGGATCCTCTTCGGCTCGGCGATCGGCGGGATCACGACGATCGCGGAGCAGCAGGACACGCTCCGCGAGCGGGGCGCCGACCGCGTCTCGCCGAGCTTCATCCCGAACGTGCTCGTCGACACGGCCTCGGGGCAGCTCGCGATCTCGCTCGGGATCAAGGGCCCGAACTACGCGGTCGTCTCGGCGTGCGCGACCGGCTCGCACGCGGTCGGCGAGGCCGCGGAGCTGATCAAGCGCGGCGACGCCGACGCGGTGATCGCGGGCGGGACGGAGGCGGCGATCATCCCGCTGATCCTCGCCGGGTTCATCGCGATGCGCGGGCTCGTCGCCGAGGACGACGACCCGACGCGCGCGTCACGCCCGTTCGACGCGACGCGCGCCGGGCTTCGTGATGGGCGAGGGCGCGGGCGCGCTCCTGCTCGAGGACTGGGACCTCGCCGAGCGCCGCGGCGCCGACATCTACGCCGAGGTGCTCGGCTACGGCGCCTCGAACGACGCGCACCACCTCGCCCAGCCGGAGCCGGAGGCCGAAGGCGTGGCGACGATGATGCGCTCGGCGCTGAAGCGCGCGGGCGTCGAGCCGGAGCGCGTCGGCTACATCAACGCGCACGGCACCGCGACGCCGCTCGGCGACGCGGCCGAGACGAAGGCGATCAAGGACGTCTTCGGCGACCACGCCCACCGGCTCGCGGTCTCCTCGACGAAGTCGATGATGGGCCACACGTTCGGGGCCGCCGGCGCGATCGAGGCGATCATGTGCGTGCTCGCGCTGCACGAGGGCGTGATCCCGCCGACGATCAACTACCGCGATCCCGACCCGGCCTGCGACCTCGACTACGTCCCCAACGAGGCACGCCGCGTCCAGCTCGACGTCGCGCTCTCGAACGCGATGGGCCTCGGCGGCCACAACGGCTGCGTCCTTCTCGGACGAGCGCAGTAACTCAGGTCACTGCGGCGGGCCGACCATCAGGCGGACGTTCGCCCGGTGGCTGCTGCCGTACTGGTCGACCCAGACGATGGCGACCGACTCGCTCGGGGCGTGGCGGAGGAGCACGCTCGTCAGCGTCGCCGGCGAGGCGACCGCCCGGCCGTCGACGCGCACGATCACGTCGCCGCTCTGGATCCCGGCGCGCTCGGCGCCCGAGCCCTGGAGCACGTCCTCGACGACGGCGCCGTTCGAGGACGAGTCGCCGTAGAAGTCCCCGAACCCGCCGGCGTTCGAGCCGATGCTGACGCCGAGGAGAGCGGTCTTCCCGATGTGCGTGGTGGACGTCGCGTGCCCGCCCTCGATCTGCTTCACCATCGCGATCGCCTTGTTGATCGGGATCGCGAAGCCGTGGGTGGCGCCGCTGCCGGAATTGCCGCCCCACATGCCGTACGAGGGCTGGAAGCTGCTGCCGCCGGCGGCGGTGTCGATGCCGATCACGTGCCCGTCGACGTCGACGAGCGAGCCGCCGGAGTCCCCGGGCTGAAGCTGTGCGTTGGTCTCGATCAGGCCCGTGAGCCTCTCCGAGTCGGAGCCGCCGTCGCTCGCGGTGATCGAGCGGCCGACGCCGACGATGCTGCCGCGCGCGGAGCTCGGCGTCCCGCCGACGCCGCCGGCGTTCCCGACCGCGACGACCGCGTCGCCGACGCGAACCTTGTCCGAGTCGGCGAGCTTGGCGGTCTTGAGGCCGGACGCGTTCTGGAGCTTGAGGACGGCGATGTCCGCTGCGACGTCGTAGCCGACGACGGTCGCCTTGTACGTGCGGCCGTTCCCGACGTCGGTCGCGCGGATCGTGGTCGCGCCGCGGATCACGTGGTTGTTCGTCACGACCTCGCCGTCGGAGGTCAGCACGATCCCGGTGCCGGCCGCGGAGGCGCCCTGGTACGCGAGGTTCGTGTTGATGTTGACGAGCGCGGGCGTGACGACCGCGACGGCGTCCTTCGGCGTCGCGTTGGCGCCGCGCGAGAGGGTGGCGAAGAGGAGCGCCGTCGCTCCGAGGAGCGCGATCGCCGCGAGCGCGACGTGACGAATGCCGACTGCCCTCTCCATCTCGCCCACATCCTCCATCGCCTACGTGAGGCTTCCGTAAACGCGCTCTAAGAAGCTCCTTAGAACGCCGGTCGCGAGGGCGGTCGACTCGCGCGCGGGCGCGGTACACTGCCCGGCAGTTCAGAGCGAGTGTGGTTGCGTTCTTTCGACGCCTTCCTTACCCGTTCGTGAAAGCAGTGAGGGAGGTGTTTTATGGCAACCGGAACCGTCAAGTGGTTCAACGACGCGAAGGGGTACGGCTTCATCACGCCCGACGAGGGCACGAAGGACCTTTTCGTCCACCACACCGGAATCGCGGGCACAGGCTTCAAGTCGCTGCCCGAGGGGGCGAAGGTGGAGTTCGAGGCTCGCGAGGGCGACAAGGGCCCTCAGGCCGAGAACGTCGTCGTGATCTCGGGGTAACGCGAGATTCGTTTGCCGACGCCGCCCGGCCCCACGCCGGGCGGCGTCGCTATCTCAGCTCGGTCAGCGCGTCGGCGAGAAGGAGCTTCGCCTGGCGGAGCTCCTCGACCGAGAAGCCGAGAATCTTCCCGCCGCTCGTGCCGTCCGCGACGTGGTCGAGGTAGTGGCCGTAGTTGGCGAGGCTGTCGGCGAGCGCCGCCTCCGCGTCCGCCGCCTGCTGGAGCGCCGTGTCGGTCGCATCGAACCTGACGAGGCTCGTCAGCGTCGCGGCCGCGCCGCACGCCGAGCTCGCAGCGGCGACGCGTTGCTTCGCGGCGTCGACGTCCGCCTTGGCGACCGTCGCGAACGGGAGCCGTGCGACCGCGGCGCGGCACCGCGTCAGCGCCGCGAGCGCGGTCGCGTGCGGGTGCGCGGTGCTCACCGCCGCGACCGTCGAGGACGTCGTCGGCGGCGGGGACGAGGTCGTGCTCGAGCCGCCGCACGAGGCGGCGACGAGCGCGAGCGCCGGGAGGGACGCGAGCCGTTTCACGACCCGCGGAAGCCTACGCCCTCCGGGCGGCACGGCAGCCTTGTGGCGACCGGAACTTGATGGTTCACTGAGGTGCGAGTGGAGAAGGCCGACGACGCTCACTACGCCGCAATCGCAGAGAGACTGGCCGCCGGACGAATAGTCCCGTTTCTCGGTGCGGGTGCGAACCTGGCCGACCGCGGCGACGAGCCGTGGGAGCCGGGCAGCCCGTTCCTGCCGAGCGGCGCCGAGCTGGCCGCGTACCTGATCGAGTGCGGCGACTACCCGCTCGCGAACGACGACGACCTGCTGCGCGTCTCGCAGTACGTCGACGCCGAGTACGGCGAGCTCGACCTCTACGGCTTCCTCCGGAAGGTGTTCGGCGCGGAGTACCCACCGACGTCGCTCCACCGGCTGCTCGCACGTGCGGCGCGGCACCTCCACGAGGCGCGCCTGCCGCAGCTGATGATCGCGACGACGAACTACGACGACCTGATCGAGCGCGCGCTCGCCGACGAGGGCCTCGAGTGCGACGTCGTCTGGTACGACGCGCGCGAGAAGTCGAAGGCGCGCGGCCGCTTCCTGCACCGGGCCCCCGGCGAGGAGGCGGTGCCGATCACGCGCCCGAACAAGTACACGGGCCTGCCCGTCACGCTCGAGCGCCCCGCGGTCCTCAAGCTCCACGGCTGCCTCGACCGCCGCGACGAGCGCGACGACAGCTACGTGATCACGGAGGACAGCTACATCGACTACCTCTCCGGCCGCGACCTCGGCGCACTGCTCCCGATCGCACTCTGGCAGCGGATGACGGGCACCTCCTTCCTGTTCCTCGGCTACGCGCTCCGCGACTGGAACCTGCGCGTGATCCTGAACCGGATCTGGCAGACGCAGGAGCTGACGACCCGGTCGTGGGCTGTCCAGCGCGAGCCGCTCGACCCCAACGTCAGCAAGATCGAGCAGGCGCTCTGGGAGAAGCGGCGGAACGAGGTGAGGCTCGTCTTCTGCGGGCTCGGCGAGTACTCCCGCGAGCTCGAGGCGCGGATGCCGTTCGCGGTGCCGGCCGCGCCCGTCGGATGACGCTCGCGCCGGAGCTCGAGCTCGCGACGCGCCGCTCCGGCCCGGCGAGCCCGTACGTCGGGCTCGTCCCGTTCGGAGAGGACGACGCGCGCTTCTTCTTCGGGCGCTCGCAGGAGGTCGCGGTCGTGAGCGCCAACCTGCGCTCGTCGCGGCTCACGCTGCTGTACGGGCCGAGCGGCGTCGGAAAGAGCTCGCTCCTGCAGGCCGGCGTCGTCCACGGCCTCCGCCGCGAGGCGCTGCGCCACGACGGCGACGCGCCCTTCGCGATCTGCGGCTTCCGCTCGTGGCTCGACGACCCGGTGCGAGGCGTCCAGGAGGCGGCGCACGTCGCGCTGCAGGAGCTCGCGGGGGACGAGCCGCTCGCGCCGCCTGCGGCCACGCTCGAGGAGTCGCTGCGCGCGTGGACGGAGCAGGCCGGGACGCTGCTCGTCGTCCTCGACCAGTTCGAGGAGTACTTCCAGTACCACCCCGACGAGGGCGCCGACGGGGAGCGGGAGCTGACCGGGTTCGCGGCCGAGCTGGCCGCGATCGTGAACGACCCGACGCTCGACGTCCACGTGCTGCTCTCGATCCGCGAGGACGCGTGGGCGCGGCTCGACCGCTTCGAGGGCCACATCCCGTCGCTGTTCCTGAACTACCTCCGCGTCGACCACCTCGACCTCGCTGCCGCGCGCGAGGCGATCGAGGGCCCGGTCGGGGCGTGGAACCGGACGCACCCGCACGACGACCCGTACTACGTCGAGCCGGCGCTCGCCGACGCCATCCTCGGCGCCGCGACCGGAAGCGGCCTCGCGTACGCGGCGGGGGCCGAGACGGGCGTGCCCGAGCCGGGCGACCGCGTCGAGGCGCCGTTTCTCCAGCTCGTGCTCGAGCGGCTGTGGCGCGCGACCGTCGACGGCGGGACGCGCGTGCTCTCGCTCGCGACGCTCGACGCGCTCGGCGGCGCGCGCCGGATCGTCGAGCGGCACCTCCTCGACGCGCTCGGCCGGCTGACGCTCCGCGAGCAGGACGTCGCGTCGGACTGCTTCCGCTTCCTCGTCACGCGCGCGAAGACGAAGATCGCCCACCCGGCGAGCGACCTCGCCGAGTGGACCGGCCGCGCCGAGCGCGAGGTGACGGCGGTGCTCGCGACGCTGTGCACCGCCGAGAGCGGGCGCATCCTCCGCGCCGTCGCGCCCGCCGTCGACGAGGGCCAGGGCCCGAGCTACGAGCTCTTCCACGACGTCCTCGCCGACCCGGTGCTCGCGTGGCGCCGTCGCCACGAGGCCGAGCGCGCGCGCCGCGAGGCCCGCCGCCGGCTGCTCCGCGTCGGCGCCGCGGCGCTCGCGCTCGTGGCCGTCTTCGGCGCGCTCGCGGGCTGGGCGCTCGTCGAGCGCGGCCACACGAGACGGCTCCTCCACGGCGAGCGGGTCAGCAACGGCCTGCTCAACCGGCGGATCGCGGTGCTGTCGGCGACGAACCGCAGCAACGCCGCGGTCGCGCAGAAGCAGACCGTCACGCTCGTCGGCCTGCGCGCGACGAACCGCAGCCTGACGGTCGACACCGCGGCGCTCGTGAAGACGCGCGACGGGCTCACCGTGCGGATCAGGAGCGTCCGCGTCGAGAACGTGGCGCTCGCGCGCCGGCTCCGGCGGCTCAACTCGGAGAACACGGCGCTCGCGAAGAAGATCAACGCGCTCGACGCCGCCTTCGGCCAGCTGGACACGCAGCTCGAGACCCTGCAGGCCCAGCAGAGCGACCTGGCGGACAACGCCGCCGTGCTGAAGCGGGAGAACGCCGCGCTCGAAGGCCAGGACAAGGCGCTCTCCGACGAGAACGCGACCCTCGAGCGGAAGGCCGCGGAGCTCGGCCTGCCGCCGACCGGCACGACGTCCGCGGCAGAGCAGGCCGCGGCGGCAGTCGAGCGGGCCAAGCCGCTGACCGCGCAGCTCTTCGTCGTCCCGGGGGACACCGCAGGCTCGGACCTCCTGCGCCGCCGGGTCGAGTCGCTCGCGCAGCAGCTCGTCGCGCTCCGCGTCGAGCGCGCCCGGAACGCGGACGAGATCGGGTGGTTCACGAAGGCGAACGGGATCCTGAGGGACGAGCGGGCCGCGCTCCGGCTCGAGGACGAGCGGCTCGCCCGGACGCTCGCGACGGTCCGGTCGCGGAACGCCGTCCTCGTCGAGCACCGCGACGCCGCCGCGGCGCAGCACGCAGCGCTGGCGAGCAAGCGCGCGGCGAAGGAGACGCGGAACGCGAAGGAGGCGAAACGGGTCGCCGCCGTGCGGAAGTCCGAGGCGAGCCTGCAGGCGCGCACGAACGACCAGGTCGGCGCCCTCGGCTCCACCCAGGACGACATCGCCGCCCTCACCTCCCGGAACGCGAAGCTCGTCGCGTTCATCGACCCGCCGGTCGCGAAGCTCCTGCGCGCCGCCCGCAGCCCGGCGCAGGACGCGAAGCTCGCGGGCCTCCTCGCCGTCCTCGCGTCCAGGCTCACCCCGTACGCCGCGGACGACCCGGCGCACCCGGACGTCTACAACGCGCTGTGGCTGACCCTGAACCGCCTCGACGCGGCGGCCGCGACCGCGCTGATCGCTCCGTCGGCGAGCGCGACCGGGAAGCTCGGAACGACGACGAGCGCGAAGCTCGAGAAGGCCGTCTGCAGGCGCGCGGCGGGCACGCTCACGCGCGACGAGTGGAGCACGTTCCTGCCGCCGGCGGCGCCGTACACGCGTGCGGCCGCGACGCCCTGCGGCTGACCCGCCTCAGCGCAGATCCTTGTTCGACTCCATGTCGAACCACATCGCGAACAGGCTGAACTGCACCCCGAAGATCAGGAGCAGCGCGACGAGCACGATCGAGCCGGCGGTCACCTGGTTTCCCATGATCCGCAGCACCACCTCGGCGATCCCGAGGCCGAGGCCGAGGACGCCCATCGCGATGCCGAGGACGTAGAAGAACACGAGCGGGTGGAAGTCCCGGATCACGTACTTCTGCCAGAGCCGCCACCAGAACGCCTTGAAGAGAAGCCACGAGATCGCGGGGACGACGCGGCGCAGGCGGATGCCGGAGCGCTCGCCGACGCCGTACACCGGGCGCGACGGGACGTCGCGGACTCGCGCGTTCCACACGTTCAGGTGCACGAGCAGGTCGTTCGGGAACCCGTACCGGGTGTAGATCCGGTCGAGGTCGAGCTGGCCGAGCATCGGGAGCCCGATCGCGGTGTAGCCCGACTGCGAGTCGGCGACGTGCCAGTAGCCCGACGCGATCTTCGTCAGCAGCGAGAGGACGGCGTTCCCGAGGTAGCGGTGGCGCGGGATCAGCTCCCACGCCTGGCCGCTGACGAGGCGGTTCGCCTTCGCGTAGTCGACCTCGCCGCGGGCGACCGGCGCGACGATCGCGGCGAGGTCGTCCGGGTCCATCTGGTTGTCGCCGGCCATCACGCACGTGACGTCGACTCGCTCCTCGAGCGCGCGCTCGTAGCCGGTGACGATCGCGGCGCCGACGCCGCCGTTCCGCTCGCGCTCGACGACCTCGATCCGCGGGTCGGCGGCGGCCGCGGCGCGCGCCCGCTCGACCGTGCGGTCGCGGGAGGCGTCGTCGACGACGAGGATCCGGTCGACGAAGCCCGGGATCCCCGCGAGCGTCTCCGGCAGCAGCTCCTCCTCGTTGAAGGCCGGCACGACGACGGCGACGCGCTTGCCCTCGATCACGCGCGCATCTTCGCAGGCCCGACGGCCGCCTCAAGCCGACCCTCGCTCCGGCCGATAGCCGGAGGGAGATGGTGACGTGGCTCGTCGGGGCGGGGCTGATCGCAGCGGCGCTGCTCCTCCTCGCCTGGGCGTTCCCGCGCCTGCCGCGGCGGCGCTGACCGGGGCCCGGCCGTGGCCGCCCCCACGAACTTCCTGAGGCGGCGCGGACGGCTCCACACCGCGCTCTTCGTCGCGATCGGCCTCTGCGTCGGCGGGCTCACGGTGCTCGCGTACGGGTTCCACCTCCTCGAGCGCGTCGAGCTCTCGACCGTCGACGCGCGCTTCTCGATCCGCGGCCGCGAGGCGCCGCCGAAGGACGTGCTCGTCGTCGGCGTCGACGACACCACGTTCGGCGAGACGAAGCTGCGCTGGCCGTTCCCGCGCTCGGTCGAGGCGAAGGTGATCCGCAGGCTCACCGCCGCCGGCGCGAAGGTGATCGCCGAGGACATCCAGTACACGGAGCGGACGACGCCGATGCCCGGCTGCGGCGCGCTCTGCGACCGGATCGCGGACGACGAGGACGAGGCGCTCGCGGAGGCGATCTACGACGCGGACGCGAAGGGGTCGAAGGTCGTGCTCTCGACGACCGAGGTCGGGAAGGACGGGTCGACGAACGTGCTCGGCGGCAACGCGCGCCTCGTCGGCGCGCGCGCGGCGAACGGCAACTACATGGCCGACGCCGACAGCGTGATCCGCCGCTTCGCGTACGCCGAGCAGCTCCTCGAGACGTTCCCGGTCGTCGCGGCCGAGCGGGCGCAGGGGCGGCTGCTCGACCCCGCCGCGTTCCCCGGCCGGAAGGCGTGGATCGACTTCGCGGGCCCGCCGGGCGCCGTGCCGTTCCTCTCGTTCTCCCACGTGCTGAGCGGCAAGTTCGACCCGGCGCTCGTCCGCGGACGGATCGTCGTCGTCGGCGTCACGGCGCCGTCGCTGCAGGACGTCCACCCGACCGCGACGTCGGGCGGCGGCCAGATGTCCGGCCCGGAGCTGCAGGCGAACGCGGTCGAGACGGTGCTGCACGGGTTCCCGCTCCGCAACGGGCCGTCGTGGCTCGACATGCTCGTGATCGCGGTGCTCGCGCTCGCGCCGCCGTTCCTCGGGATCCGCTTCTCGGCGGCCGGGACGATCGCGAGCGCGGCGGTGCTCGGCGGCGCGTACGCGGTCGGGGCGCAGTACGCATTCGACCACGGGACGATCGTCGCGTTCGTGTACCCGATCGGCGCGCTCGCGATCTCGACCGTCGGCGCGCTCGGCGTCCACTACGTCTTCGCGGCCTTCGAGCGGCAGCGCACCCGCGACACGTTCGCCCGGTTCGTCCCGGAGCAGGTCGCGAACCAGCTCCTCGCCGAGGGGCACGGGACGCCCCAGCTCGGCGGCGTCCGCGTCGTCGGCACGTGCATGTTCACCGACCTCCGCGGCTCGACGCAGTTCGCCGAGTCGCTCCCGCCGGAGACGGTCGTGACCGTCGTCAACCGGTACCTGAGCGAGCTGACGGAGGCGATCCTCGGCCACGGCGGCACGCTGATCTCCTACCTCGGCGACGGGTTCATGGCCGTCTTCGGCGCGCCGGTCGAGCAGCCCGACCACGCCGACCGCGCGGTCGCGGCGGCGCGCGAGATCGTCCGCGAGCGGCTGCCCCGGTTCAACGACTGGCTGCGCGAGCAGGGCCACGGCGACGGCTTCCGGGTCGGCGTCGGGATCAACAGCGGCCCGTTCATGGCCGGCAACGTCGGCTCGGAGAAGCGGCTCGAGTACACGGCGATGGGCGACACGATCAACACGGCCTCGCGGCTCGAGGGCTCGACGAAGGAGGCCGACTTCTTCGTGCTCCTCGCCGGCTCGACCCGGGAGGCGCTCGTCGAGCCGGTCGGCGACCTCGCCCCCGCCGGCGCGGTCGACGTCCGCGGACGCCACGGCCGCGTCGAGGTGTGGTCGTTCGAGGACGCGCGCAAGCCGGAGACCGCGGCCCCGGCGACCGCGGTGACGGAGCTCGGCGACTACGCCCGGAGGCGCGCGACGCTCGGGCGGCCGTGACCCGGCTCAGGCGGCGTGCTCGAGCTCGGGCGAGTAGCCGCCGGCCCGCGCGAGGCCGTTCATCCGCGCGCGGTGGAGGAACGCGGCCCGTGCCGCCGCGACGTTCGCGGGATCGCCGCGCCACAGCTCCATCGCGACGTTCTGCAGCGCCCGCGCGTACGAGAACGAGAGCTGCCACGGCTGCGCGCCGAGGCGGTTCATCGCGTCGAGATGCGCCGTCGCCGCGAGCTCCGGCTGGCCGCCGGAGAGGAAGACGACTCCCGGCACGGCCGCCGGGACGTGGTGGCGCAGGCACCGCACCGTCTCCGCGGCGACATCCTCGACGGACGCTTCCGGCGCCGAGTACCCGGCCAGCACCATGTTCGGCTTGAGCAGCAGGCCCTCGAGCTCGACGCGCTGGTCGCGCAGCTCGGTGAAGAGCGCGTGCTGCGCGCGCGACGTCGCGCGGTACGACTCGTCGAGGCCGTGCGCGCCGTCCATCAGCACCTCCGGCTCGACGATCGGGACGATGTCCGCCTCCTGGCACAGCGCCGCGTACCGCGCGAGCGCGTGCGCGTTCGTCCACACCGCGTACTCGCTCGGCCGGCCCTCCGCGATCGTGTAGACCGCGCGCCACTTCGCGAAGCGCGCGCCGAGGCCGCGGTACTCCTCGAGCCGCTCGCGGAGGCCGTCGAGGCCCTCGGTCACCGTCTCGCCGTCGGCATGCGCGAGGGCCTTCGCGCCGCGGTCGACCTTGATCCCCGGGACGATCCCCTTCGCCGCGAGCAGCTCGGGAAACGGCGTCCCGTCGGAGGCGCGCTGGCGGATCGTCTCGTCGAACAGGATGACGCCGCTCAGGTGCTCCTCGATCCCGGGTGTCGCGAGCAGCAGCTCGCGGTACGCGCGCCGCGTGTCCTCGGTCGACTCGACGCCGACGGCCGCGAAGCGCCGGCCGATCGTCCCGTCGCTCTCGTCCGCGGCGAGGATCCCCTTGCCGGGGGCGACGAGCGCCGCCGCCGTCTCGCGCAGCATCCCGGGATTCTGCCGGTTCGCCGTCCGCGCCGCGGCTCGCGTTTCCGGGCGGCGCCGTGGTAGGGTCGGCCGAGCCCGACCCGGAGGTGTGAGCGATGGCCCTCGTCGACTTCTTCCTCAAGCTGGACGGCATTGCCGGCGAGTCGCGAGACCCGCACCACAAGGACGAGATCGACCTCGAGTCCTTCAGCTGGGGCGAGTCGCACGAACCCGGCGCCGGGGGCGGCGGGCGGAGGCGGCGCCGGCAAGACGCAGCTCGAAGACCTGAACGTGGTGATGAAGCTGAACAAGGCGTCCCCGCTGCTCCTGCTCGCGTGCGCGTCCGGCCAGCACATCAAGGGCGCGGTGCTGACGGCGCGGCGGGCGGTGAAGGCGCAGCTCGAGTTCCTCGTGATCAAGCTCACCGACGTGCTCGTCACCTCGTACGGGACGAGCGGCGGGGTCTCGAGCGAGCCGACCGACCACGTCGCCTTCAACTTCGCGAAGATCGAGTTCGACTACCGCGCGCAGAACCCCGACGGCTCGCCCGGCCCGCCGATCGTGGCCGGATGGGACGTCAAGGCCGGCAAGAAGGTCTAGCCGGTCGCGCTGTAGTACCCGTACGCCCGCTCGATCTCGGAGTCCGTCAGGCCCAGATCCCGCCCGAAGAGGGTCCATCTCGTTCGCTCGGAGTCGCGTTCGTCCGGACCCTGGCCCCCGGCGCGACGGGTCGCATCGGCGACTCGCTGACCGTAGTGCAGCGCCTCGAACAACACGCCGCGGACGAGCGTGGTCCGGAGCAGAAGAGCTACCGCGCCCGGGCTGTCTTCGAGGTAGTCGTCGCGGTCGTCCTCGAAGAGGATCCCGCGCTCCATCGCCTCGCTCGGCGAGGTCTCCGCGATCAGCTCCAGCAGGTCGGTCTTGTCCCGACGCAGGAGCGCCTCGGCGAGATCCGGTGCCGAGCCGAGCGCGGAATGCACGCTTCGGTCGAACACGCCGTCTGCGGCGCGGCCGCTCACGAGGCTCTCGACGAGCGTGTCGTACTGGTCGCCGGTCCAGTGGTCGGTGTCCGGGATCAGCCGGCCGGCGGCGAAGAGCAGGCATTCGAAGGTCAACGCCTCGTCGGGATGCATCGCGTCGATCAGCGGCGGCGCCCCTGCCGCCGTGGGGGCGGACGGCGGCGCCGCGAGGCTGGGCCCGCGGCCGAACCCCAGCGCAGCCGCGACGTTCGCGGCCTCCTGCGCCGCAGTCGCGGGCATCTCGAACGCGCCGATGTTGAGCTGGAAGCTCACCCCTCGCGCGCGCCCCGCGTCCGGGACGAACCCGATCTCCATGAGTCGCCGTCCGTCGGCTGCGTCGATCTCGAGCCGGTCGCCGACGGTTCGAACGCCCGCGACGTCGTCGCGCCGGGCGAGCTCGGTGACGGCCGCGGTCGAGAAGAGGCGCGACTTCGCCTTCGCACCCGAGTACACCCCTTGGCTCGTCGCGACGTAGTACACGCGCTCGCTCGCGGCGCCGCTCGGCAGGCGCACGTCGGCGGCGTACCCCATGAGGATCGGCCACTCGTCCTCGGTCGACGTCTCGAAGATCGAGTCGCAGGTCTTGTCGGCGGCCTCGGCGAAATCCCCCGCGAACCGGCGGATCGCGTCGCGAATCATCGTGCTCGCTTCTGCCGGAGGCATCGTGAGCCGAGCATCGCACGCCGGTTCGATCAGCGCGGCTCGAGGAAGCCGAGCTCGAGCAGCCGCCTGACGACCGGCAGCGCGGCGGGGACGAACCGCTCGCGCTCGTCCGGCTCGAGCTCGAACGTCTCGCGCGCGAGGTCGAGCACCTCGCGGAGCGGGCGCCGGCCGTCGAGCCACCGGAGCAGCGAGGCCGTGTGCCGGTCGACGCCGACCGTGAACCGCAGCCCCTCGGTCAGCTCGAGCGTCTGGCTCTCGACGCGGAGCGCGCCGTCGCGCGCGACGAGCGCCTGGTCGAGCCGGTGCGCCGCCGTGAGCGCGAGCGGCAGCGCGAGCAGGCCGTCCCCGTCGAGCCGCTCGAGCGCGTCCTGCGCCGCGAACACGCGCAGCGTGTGCGCGCTCGCGGGCTCGAGCCGGTCGAGCGGGAGCGGGTCGGCGCGGAGCCAGTTGACGCCGCCGCTCCGCCGCCGGAGCACGACCGCGCCGTAGCCGACCGCGCCGATCCCGAGCCGGCGGAGATGGTCGAGCCAGCGGTCGAGCGCCGCCGCGAACGCGTCCGGGTCGCTCTCCGCGAGCGGCCGCAGCCAGCCGGCGGCGTGCGCGACCGGGTCGCTCGTCCGGTAGTGGAGGAGCCACGCGTCGCAGCCGCTCCCGTCGACCCACGCCCGCAGCGGCGCGGCCCAGTCGTCGTCGACACCGCCGAGCGCCCAGCTCACGAGCACGTGCGCGAACCCGCCCTCGTCGAGGTGCTCGGCCGCGCCGGCGACGACGCGGCGGCAGAGCTCGTCGGCGGGCAGGCCGCTGTCGCGGTACGCGTACGTCTCGTCCGGCGAGATCACGTACGGCGGGTTCGCGACGATCAGGTCGAACCGCTCGCCCGCGACCGGCTCGAAGCCGTCGCCCTTCCTGCACCGGAGCTCGATCGTGCTCGATCCCGTTCAGCGCGGCGTTGAACGCCGCGAAGCCGAGCGCGCGCGGATTGACGTCGGTCGCGACGACGCGCTCCGCGTGCCGCGCGGCGAGGAGCGCCTGGATCCCGCAGCCGGTGCCGAGGTCGAGCGCGCGGGCGCACGGCCGCCGGACCGCGAGCTTCGCGAGCGTGACCGACGGCGCCTGGATCCCCGGGACGTGGTCGTACGGGACCTCGCCGCCGCTCTCGGGCCCGCCGTCGGACGCGACGACGTAGTCGCCGTGCGGGACGAGCCGCACGCGCGCCCGCGCCGTCCCGCCGTCGAGCGAGACGAGCCCGAGCGCCGCGAGCCGTTCGGCAGGGAGCCCGGCCGCGTCCGCGAGCCGCTCCGTCGGCACGTCGGCCCCGAGGAGGAACAGGCGTGCGAGGGTCGCGAAGCCGTCGTCGCCCTCGAGCCGGCGCAGGTGCGTCGCGGTGTCGGCCGGACGCGACGAGAGCTCGCCGGTGCCGAGCCGCTCCTCGACCCGCTCGGCCGTGAAGCCCGCCCGGTCGAGCGCCGCCCGGAGCGTCCGCAGCGCGTCCCGGTCGGAGCCGTCCGGCACGTCGGCGCCCATCGCGCGATCGTAGTGCTCAAGCGCTCCGCGACCCGCGCCGATTCACGGAGCGATGGCGACGATCACCTCGAGCCGCCTCCTCGCTCGGCCGGAGCCCGGCCGCGCACGTGCTGCGCCTCTACCTCGGCGTCGGCTTCGCCGCGCTGATCGGCTTCTACGCGCTGCCCCGCGACTCGCTGCTCCAGGACACGGTCTACTACCCGCTGCTCGGCCTCCTCTCCGTCGCCGCGATCGTCGCCGGCGTCGCGTGGCACCGGCCGAGGCACCCGCTGCCGTGGCTCCTCTTCGCCGCGGGCCAGCTCCTGTTCGTCGTCGGCGACGTCGTCTTCGGCCTCGACCAGCACGTCTTCGGGACGACCGCGTTCCCCGGCCCCGCCGACGGCCTCTACCTCGCCGGCTACCCGGTGCTCGCGGCCGGGCTCTGGCTCCTCGTCCGCCAGCGCGAGAGCGGCCGCGACTGGCCGAGCCTGATCGACGCGGCGACCGTCACCGTCGCGCTCGGGATCGTCGCGTGGGAGCTGCTGATCGTCCCGTTCACGAGCGACGACACGCTCTCGGTCGCCGACAAGGTCGCGTCGATCGCCTACCCGCTCGGCGACGTGCTGCTGCTCGCGGTCGCCGCGCGGCTCGTGCTGACGAGCGCGGCGCGCACGGTCTCGTACGTCCTGATCGGCCTCTCGCTCCTGTGCCTGCTGATCGCCGACCCGCTCTACACCCTGTTCACGATCCGCGGCGACTACGGCTCGGGGAGCCCGATCGACGCCGGCTGGATGCTCTCGTACCTGCTCTTCGGCGCCGCCGCGCTCCACGCCTCGATGCGCACCACCTCCGAGCCCGGCGCCCGAGAGCGTGCCGAAGCTGACGCCCGGGCGGATGGCGCTGCTCGCGGCGGCGGCGCTGACCGCGCCGGCGGTGCTCGCGTACCGGCCCGAGCGCGTCGGCGTCGCCTGCACGGCGGTGCTCGTCCTGCTCGTCGGCGCCCGCCTCTCCGGGATCGTCGGGCGGCACGAGCGCGCGCTCGCCCGCGAGGCGCGGCTGCGCGCCGCGGCCGCGACGCTCGTCGCCGCGACGACCGACGGCGAGATCCACCGCGCCGCGGTCGAGACCGCCGCCTCGTTCGCGGGCGCGGGCTCGCGGGCGACGCTCACGCTCGGCGGTCCCTCGCCGGTCGCGAGCGTCGGCGGGCCCGGCGGGCCGTCGATCGAGAGCTTTGCGCTGAAGGTCCGCGACGAGCCCCGCGGCACGCTCGAGGTCGAGACGGCCGCCGGCGTCGCGAACGAGGACCGCGCCGCGCTCGAGACGCTCGCGGACCAGACCGCGCTCGCGCTCGAGACGGTCGCCCGCGCCCGCGAGCAGGCCGACGCCGAGCGCCGTTACGTCCGCGACGTCTTCTCGCGCTTCGTCCCGGAGGCGGTCGTCGACCAGCTGCTCGCGCAGACCGGCGGCAGCGTCCACCTCGGCGGCGAGACGGCCCACGGGACGATCATGTTCACCGACCTGCGCGGCTTCACGACCTTCTCGGAGTCGCGGCCCGCGGAGGAGGTGATCTCCGTGATCAACCGCTTCCTGTCCGAGCAGACGGACACGATCATGGGCCACGGCGGCACGATCATCGCGTACCTCGGCGACGGGATCATGGCCGCGTTCGGCGCCCCGCTCGAGCAGCCCGACCACGCCGACCGCGCGCTCTGCGCCGCCCGCGAGCTCGTCGAGACGCGGCTGCCGGCGCTCAACGAGTGGATGCGCGCGAACGGGTACGGCGACGGCTTCCGGATGGGGATCGGCCTCAACAGCGGTACGTTCATCTCCGGCAACGTCGGCCACGAGCGACGGCTCGAGTACACGGCGATCGGCGACGTCTGCAACACCGCCGCGCGGATCCAGGAGCTGACGAAGGGGACGCGGCACATGCTCCTCTTCGCCGACGAGACGCGGGTCGGGCTCGCGTCGCCGCCGGGCGACCTCGTCGAGTTCGGCGACGCCGCGATCCGCGGCCGCCACGCCGGCGCGAAGCTCTGGTCGCTCGAGGCGATCTCGGACGCGGCGTAACGGCCGCCGTCCCGGCGGGGCCGATCAGACGAGCTCGCCGAACGCCGCGTCGAACGCAGCGAGCGCGTGCGCGTCGAAGAGCACGAACGCGACGCTCTCGATCCCGGGTCGGCGGGCGAGCTCCTCCGCGGTCACGCCCAGCGCGATCCGCGCCGCGCGCTCGACCGGGAAGCCGTAGATCCCGGTCGAGATCGCCGGGAACGCGACCGTGCGGCAGCCGAGCTCGGACGCGAGCGCGAGCGACGCCCGGTGGCACGACGCGAGCAGCTCGTCCTCGCCGTTCCCGCCGCCGCGCCACACCGGCCCGACCGCGTGGATGACGTGCCGCGCCGGGAGCCGCCCGGCGCCGGTCGCCTTCGCGTGCCCGGTCTCGCAGCCGCCGAGAAGGCGGCACTCCTCGAGGATCGACGGGCCGCCGGCGCGGTGGATCGCCCCGTCCACGCCGCCGCCGCCGAGCAGCGAGGTGTTCGCGGCGTTCACGATCGCGTCGACGGCCTGCGCGGTGATGTCGCCCTGCACGAGTCGGATGCGGTCCGCGGCCATCGGGGCCACGAGGCTATCTCGGCTCTACGCTTGTCAGCGCGTGAAGGCCGTCGCGTTCCTCGTCTCGCTGCTCGCCGTCACGGACTCGGGCAGCGCGCTCACGGCCGGCCTGACGGTCGACGGGTTCGGCCCCGAGCTCACGCCCGTCTCGGCGACACCGAACGTCGGCACCTGCACGACGGCGGCGACGCGGATCTCGTGCAGCTTCGGCGGCCTGCCCCCCGACTCGCCCGGCGTCGTCACGACGTGCGTGTTCCAGGTCGCGTCGGCGGGCGGCGTCACGATCGACGCGGATCCGACCTTCCCGATCGGCGCGTTCGCGGGGCACAAGGTAGGCACGCTCGCGCTGACGCTCAACCCGGCCGCGGCCGACCTGAGCGTGACCGTTCCCGCCGCGACGCTGAAGCCGAAGGCCGGCGGCAGCGTCACGACCGCGGCGACCGTCCGCAACCTCGGCCCGTCGCCGGCGCACGCGCCCCAGCTCGCGTTCACGCTGCCGAGCGGGATCAAGCTCGTCTCGGCGACGGTGAGCTCCGGGACGTGCAGCGTGGCGACGCGGACGTGCGCGTTCGCCGACCTCGCCGGTCAGGCGACCGCCGTCGTCCGGCTCACCCTCCGCGACACGAGCACCACCGCGAAGCACGTGACCGTGTTCGCGTCCGCGCCCGGCGAGTTCGACCCCGCGACGGCCGACAACCACGGCTCGCTCGCGGTCGCGCCGCCGCCGAAGCCGAAGCACTGACGGCCGTTCGGGCGGCGCGGCCACGTCCGGACGAGGCCGTCACCGACGACGATCCCGTTGGCGCACTCCGAAGATCCTTGGGCGCGAAAGGCCCGCGAAAGCGAGAAGCCCGCTCGCGCGGGCTTCTCGTAGTAGCGGGGGCAGGATTTGAACCTGCGACCTCCGGGTTATGAGCCCGCTCCATGGGGGTGACGGAGGGTGCGATTTGGCTTGAACAAGCCATTTCCGGTGCTCTGAGAGCGGCTGAAATCAGATACGAGGGGTACAAAATGGGTACAAAGTTTGTTGACGATATCGACAACTGAATCCGTCGAAAACGGGCCGAAACGACAGATCAGCCATGCGGGACGGAAGTGCCTCCGCTGGCGAGCTCGGCCGACGCTCAGCCGTGCAGCCGCGGGGCGCGATTTGATAGACGCTCAGCGCGCGCGCCTCTGGCGGCTGATGGCGAACCCCGAATGCGATCACTCGGAGCCCGATCGGACGCTCGGGATACGTGACCGCGACCATCACGGCACCGAAGCGCCCCACCGGCCACGGAACGTATGTCTCGACGCAGCCGGCGGGTCGAGTGCTGTCGCGACCTTCGGCCTCGCAGGCCAGCAGCCGCTCACGCGACAGGCCGCCGAGTCGATCGATTTCGCGTCCCAGCACGGCGAGCGCCTCCGCGCCTCCCTCGCCCAGCCGAGCGAGGTCTTCGGTCTTCGGCCATCGCCAGCGCGTCGAAGGCAACCGCGAACACCGGCCCCTTCGCGCTCATGGCCTTGGGCTCAGCCCTCGCCGTCGCGGGGCAGATCCCCCAAGTGGTCCTCGAACTCCGCGGCGCTCAACCGCAGCTCGCCGTGGCGGGCGAGGATCGACTCGACCGAGGTCTCCTCGTCGACCTCGTCGAGTATGACGATCCGCGCCCGCGCCACCGGGGCGTCACTGAGCGCCTCCTACTCTGCGATGCAAGTCCTCGCGCGTTGCCATCGGAAAGACTCTATCGACGTGCTCGACGCCGTGGACACGCACGCGGCACGCTCGCTTGAGCCGCTCCACCTCGGGCTCGCGCTTGCGGTAGAGGTGCGCCTCTCCCACTCTCACCCAGCGTTACGTCCGACGTTTAAGGGGTAATATCCTTCTTATGTCTGACAAGATCGACCACGACGGCCTCTACTCGATCGCCGAGTCGCAGGCAGGCTACTTCACCGCCGGGCAGGCTCTCGGGGCCGGCATGGACCGGAGCACCCTGCTCCACCACGCCCGGCCTGGAGGGCGCTACGAGCGAGTCCGCCGCGGCCTCTACCGGCTGCGTCACTTCCCCTCGAGCCCGCACGAGCACGTCGTCGCTGCCTGGCTCGCCCTGCCGGAGCCCGCGGTCGTCTCACACGAAAGCGCACTCGAGCTCTACGAGCTTTCCGACGTGATCCCGAACGCCGTCCACATCACGCTGCCGCGGCCGAAGCGCGGCCAGCGTGCGAGACCCGGTGTCCGCTTCCACACGCTCACCGATCCCCCTGGCCCGAACGACATGCGTCGCATCGCCGGCGTCCCCGTGACCAGTCCTGAGCGGACGATCGTCGATTCGCTCGAGGCCGGAACACAACGGAGCAGATCGAGCTCGCGATCCGGCAGGCACTCGAGCGCGGCCTGACGACGCCCCGCCGGCTTCGTGCCGCGGCCGCCGGACGCTCCAGCCGAGTCCGGACGCTCATCGACCGCCTTCTAGGCGACCGCGCGGCTTGAAGTACGGAGACGCCGCAGCGTTCCGGCAGGCACTCGAGCAGCGGCTCAAGACGCGCACCGCCGGAGAAGGCGCACGCTCGTCCGTGAACGCAAGCGAGTCGCATTCGACCGACTCCTCTCACGACTCCACGATGCCGCGCCGGACCGCTGGCTGCTGAAGGGCGGCTTCGCGCTCGATCTCCGGCTCCCCGAGCGCGCCCGCGCAACGCGCGACGTCGATATCGAGTGGCAGGCGGCCGAGGAGGAGCTCGCCGAGGCCCTCATCGAAGCTGTCGCGCTCACTCCCGGCGACTTCTTCACGTTCGCGATCGAGCGTGCCGGCATGCCGCCCGAGCGTCTCGGCGGCGCCATCGCTTCCGCGTCACGGCAAGCCTCGCCGGCCGACTCTTCGAGACGTTCCTCCTCGACGTTGGGTCTCGTCCTCCCCGTCGACGAGCACGACACGCTGACGCTCGGATCTCCTCTCCTTCGCCGAGATCGAGCCAATCGAGGTTCCGGCGGTCC
Source organism: uncultured Actinomycetes bacterium (assembly GCA_963729135.1). Lineage (GTDB taxonomy): Bacteria > Actinomycetota > Thermoleophilia > Gaiellales > Gaiellaceae > PALSA-600. The sequence continues at coordinate 33,397 of CAVSMT010000014.1, read as the reverse complement.
CGCTGGAGCGGCATCTCGCCGAGAAGCTGCACGCGTATACGGCCCGCTACGGCGACGACCAGCCGAGCTCGCGCGTGAAGGACCTGATCGACATCGTCCTCATGAGCGAGCTCGCGTCCTTCGAGCTCGAGCGACTGCGGGACCGCCATCGTCCGCGTGTTCACGAGCCCGCGACACACATGGCGCCAACCTCGGTGCCCGCGCCTCCGAACGAGTGGACGCGGCCGTATCGTGCGCTCGCAGACGAGGTCGGGCTCGACCCCGACCTCGCGACCGGTCATCGCCTCGCATCCCGGTTCCTCGACCCCGTACTCAGTAACGAACCGGACCGCGCGCGCTGGGACGCACACGCAGGCCAGTGGCAAGACCCTCGGCAGTAGGCTCGAATCGGTGACTCTGCGCTGCACGAGAAAGGCGCTCGCGCTCCTGAACGTCAGCCTCCGTGCGCTCGCGGATCCACCGCCGAGCGACGACGACTGGTACATGAACCTCCTCTGGCTCGACCGGAGGAAGTGCCTCCTGCTCACCCATGCGGAGACGCTCTTCTCGGTCTTCGTCCCGGACGTGCGAGCAGCAGCGCTTCGTCCGCTCGGCGTCGGCAAGATCGAGCCGGCGCTCGCTGCCGAAGGCCTCCCAGCAGACTGTCTCGGCCGGCTCGACCCGGACGCAATCCAGCTCGCGAAGACCGCGAGCCGAAACGTCCTCGGTTTCATGAACGAGATGGCCTTCTATCTGGAATACGCCGTCGCCGATGCGGGCGGCCTGAGCCACTCCGACGCGAACGCGCTCAACGCCCACCTCCGCCGAAGACTGCACAACCGCAACGGTTACGGAACGCCCCTCGAGTTCGTCGGACGACGACTCTCGCGGTCGCCGGGCCCACCCGCGCCGGGGGTTGCTGCGAAATAGCTCATATGTGACGCATCACGCAGCTTCAAGCCGAGCGCTATCGGCGTGAGAGTCCGACCGCCCGGCGGCGTAAGGCAAGGTTGTGAACCAGCCGACCTCCACGTCATGACCGATGTTGCGATCAACGACTTCCTCGCCTCGCTTGGACTCACCGGGGTGGACGCCGCCACGGCACGCTCGATTCTGGAGGAAGAAGGGATCACGAACCCGCGCAAGGCCCGGCTCGCCGTCGCGAAGACGGACCGGGCCCGCACCGCGATCGACGGGAAGCTCGCCCGGCTCTGCCACGCCTGCCAGGGACGTGTTGGGCTCGAAGGACGCGAGTTCGTCCAGGTTCGGCCAGAGACGTGCTCTAACTGCGGCGGCTCGCGGAACGCCCGCGCGCTCGAGGAGCTCGTCGGTGCGTGTGCAGCCGCAGGCATCCGGCGGCTCGTTGTCGTAGGCGGCTCTCCGGATATCCGGCGCGAGCTCGGCATCCTCAACCCGCGACTCGAGCTGCGACTGATCGACGGCACCGAACGGCGCACGCGCGCCCAGGCCGACCGAGACCTCGCCTGGGCGCACCTCGCCGTCGTCTGCGGCGCCACCCAGTTGGCCCACAGGGTCTCGCTTCTCTACACCGGCGCGAAGACGTCCGCGCCGGTCATCACATCCAGCCGGCGTGGAGTCGAGGCGATCGCCGGCGCCGTCGTCGAGCACCTCGCGCGGCGAGCCGCTTCCTGACCTTCGCGCTCTCGGAGTGCACCGCGACTCCCGGCCTCCGGCTCACCAGAAGAGAAAGCGAGACACATATGCATCCTTGATGCTAGAGTGCCGAGATGCTGGCGGTGGCAAAGCTCTCACCCGGCCAGGAGGCGTACTACGAACGCTCCGTCGCCGACGGGATCGACGACTATTACGCTGGCCGAGGCGAGTCGCCGGGCGTCTGGGTCGGGCGCGGGGCGGCGGAGCTCGAACTCGACGGGGTCGTCGGCGACGGCCAGCTCGGGCGGCTGATCGGCGGCAAGCATCCGCTCACCTCCGCCGAGCTCCGCCGGCATCCGCCCAAGAAGCAGATCACAGTCGAGCGAATCGACCCGGCCACGGGCGAGCGCGGGCTCGAGGTGAAGACGCTCTCGCCCGTCGCGGGATACGACCTCGTCTTCTCGCCGCCGAAGAGCGTCAGCCTCCTGCACGCGCTCGGTGACGACGATGTGCGCCACGCGGTGAACCAGGCCCATCTCGCTGCCTGGCAGGCTGCGCTCTCGCTATCTCGAGCAGCGGGCGTGCGTGACGCGGAAGGGCAAGAACGGCGTGCACCGCGAGCGCGGCCCCGGCTTCGTCGCCGCCGCCTACCAGCACCGCACCTCGCGGGCGCAGGACCCGCATCTGCATACGCACGTGATCGTCGCCAACATGGCGCGCGGCTTGGACGGCGTCTGGCGGGCACTCGACGGAGAGCCGCTCTTGAAGCACTTCCGGCTCGCGACCGGCTACCTCTACCAGTCGCAGCTGCGGTTCGAGCTGACCCGCTCGCTCGGAGTGGAATGGCGCGAGCCGGCGAATGGGATGGCGGAGATCGCCGGCGTCCCGGAGGCGGCGCTGCGGGCGTTCTCGCAGCGGCGGGAGCAGGTGCTCGACTACCTCGAGCGCCGGGGCAGCTCGGGCTTCTACGCCGCGAAGGTGGCCGCGATCGAGACGCGCGACCGCAAGGAGCCGCTCGACCTGCCTCGGCTGCGGCTGGTGTGGGAGGCGCGCGCGGCCGAGCACGGCCTCGGCCGGCGGGAGCTGAAGCGACTGCTCGGCCGCAGCGTCCCGCGCGAACTCGACGAGCACGACGTCGCAGAGACTGCGGCGCGGCTGGCCGGGCCGGAGGGCCTGACTGGCACACGCTCGACGTTCACCGGCACCGATGCGGTGATGGCCTGGGCGCAGGCGCACCCCCGGGGCGCTCCGACCGAGCGCGTGCTCGCACTGGTCGAGCGCTTCCTCACGATGGAGCAGGTCGCCCCGATCGCGTCGGCGACTGTCGGGCGGCCGGCCGCGTTCTCGACTGCCGAGCTGCTCCGCCACGAGCGGGTCGCGCTGGAACTCGCCGCCCACGGCCGTGAGGTCCGAGTCCCCATCGTCTCGGCGGCGACAATCGAGCAGGTCGCCCGCGAGCGCGAGCCGACGCTCGGCCGTGAGCAGGTCGCGATGCTGCACGCCGCCGCCTCGAGCCCGGAGCGCGTCGTCTGCGTCGTCGGCCACGCCGGCGCGGGCAAGACGACCGCGCTCGCCGCGCTCCTGGACGCCTACCGGCGCGACGGCTACGCGGCGATCGGCGCCGCCCCGTCCGGCGTCGCGGCCGCGAACCTCGCCGCGGAGACGGGCATCCCAAGCGGCACCCTCCACCGCCTCCTTGCCGAGGCACGGCAGCGGGGCGGACTCCCTCGGCATTGTCTGCTCGTCGTCGACGAGGCCGCGATGGCCGACACCCGCACCCTCACCCGCGTCCTCCTCCAGGTCGAGCGCGCGGAGGGGAAGGCGGTGCTCGTCGGCGACCCGGCCCAGCTTCCCGCCGTCGGCCCTGGCGGACTCTTCAGCGCGATCGTCGAGCGCAACGGCGCGATCGAGCTGCACGACAACCGCCGCCAGCGCGACGAGCTCGAACGCCGCGCGCTCGCGCTCCTCCGCGACGGACGCAGCCGCGACTACCTCGCCCACGCCGCCCAGCAGGGGAGGTTGACTTCGCGACCGGTCGGGTCGAGGCGAAGGCGCAGTTGGTCGCCGACTGGTGGCAGGCCGCGCGAGTCGACCTTTCCAGCAGCGCGATGATCGCCTACCGGCGCGCCGACGTCGCCGAGCTCAACACGGTCGCACGCACGCTGCTCGACCGCGAAGACCGGCTCGGCCGCGACCGCCTCCGTCTCGACAACGGCACCGAGCTCGCCGTTGGCGACCGCATTCTCTGCACCCGAAACGACCGCCGCCTGGAGATCGTCAACGGCAACCGCGGCACCGTCACCGCGGTCGACCATGAGCAGCGCGCGGTCGAGGTCGAGCTCGACGACCGGCGCCGGCTCACACTTCCCGCCCGCTACCTCGACGCCGGTCATGTCGCGCACGCGTACGCGCTCACCGGCCACAAGACCCAGGGGCTCACCGTCGAGCGCGCGTTCGTGCTCGCCGACGACCGCCGCGCGCTCAGGGAGTGGGGCTACGTCGCCCTCTCCCGCGCCCGCGAGCAGACCCGGCTCTACACGACCGCCGAACGAGCTCGAACCCGACGCGCCGCCCCACCGCCCCGAGCCCGCCGGTCCGATCGACCGGCTCGCCGACGCCCTCACCCGGCCCGCCGCAGAAACGCTCGCGCTCGACGACGCGCACGACCCAACCCGACGCACCGCGCGCGCCGGGCTCGCACGCAGAGACCCGTCAACACAGAGAGCGACGACTGACGCTCGAGAAGGAACGCCTGGACGCGACGCGGCAGCTCCACCAGACGGGCCGCAAGCTCGCCGTCCGGGCGTCGTCGGCCGGACGCGCCACGGACGAGCCCTCCGCGCGGAACTCGGCCAACGCGAACAGACATCGCGCGTCTCGACCGGGAGCTCGAAGGGTCGACCAGCGAGCGCCGCCTGACGCGAGCAGCGTGCGTTCGACTCGCCCGGACTCAGCCGCGGCCCGACGAGGCCTGAGCCGCGAGCGCGACCCCGGTACGCGACTCGGCGCGAGCGGGGCCTCGATCGCGGGATCGAGCGGCTGAGTCACCGCTCGATGCCGAAGTCGCGCCCGACCCGAGCGTCCGCTCGATCCCGACCTCGACCTCCATCATCCGCCGCAACTCGCGCGACCGCGCGAAATCCTGCTCCCGCAGCCGCTCCGCCCCCCGGCCCGGCTCACGCCCGAGCTCGTGCCCGAGCGCCGCCGCCATCCGCGCCAGGTCGGCGACCGACGCCACCCGCGGCCGCAGCCCCGCCCCGATGTGCTCCTCGTGTCGCCCCGCGCCGCAGATCTCGAACCCCTTCCGCGTACCCGCCGGCTCGGCAACTACGTTCAGCTCACCCATCGGGGTTCGCAACCCCAGCACCGGCTCGCCGCGAAGCGACTGCTCGTCGAACGCCAGGCGGCGCCGGTCGGCGCGCCTGCACCCGAGCTCGTCGAGCGCCCGCGCAAGCCGCTCGGGTTCTCGCTCCGCAAAGAGGGGCAGCTGTCCACCCCGTTCGTCACCTCGTCGGTCCGCGAATCACCCGGGCGAGGCCTCCGATCACGACGTAGTCCACGATGTTCCGTACGTCGCGAGCAGGCCGCGCGGATCGAACCGTTTCCTCGTCGCTCCTCCACGCTCAGCGCCCTCCCCGCGCCGGTTCGCCTCCTCGCCTCGGCGACCTTCCAGCAGCCGATCGAGACGACGCTCGGGCGAGAGCATCTGGAGCTCTCATCCGCTCGTCCGGCCCCGGGTCGTACGCATCAGCTCCAGCGCGATGTCGAAACCGCAGCGCGGAAGACTCACCAGCGCGTCGAGGCTCGGCGCGACCACGCCCTGTTCATATCGCGCGATCGCTGTCCGATCCTTGCCGCTCGCATCAGAGAGCTCCTGCTGGCTAAACCCTGCGCGCAGGCGGGCCTCCCTGATCAACGCCGCGCTCCTGACGGTGTCCTCCGCACGCGCGGAGCTCTAACTACGCGAACTTCTTCCGTAATGTATGCAGATATGCGTCGCTTGTGGGAGCGAGCACCTTCTTACCGCCGCCGATGTCGCCGAGCTGCTGAGCGTCCCGGTGAGCTGGGTACGGGAGCGCAGGCGCAGCGGCCGTATCCCCCAGGTCCAGCTTGGGCACTACGTTCGCTACAGGCGTGAGACCGTGGTGAGTTGGATCGGTCAGCAAGAGGCGACGACATTCCGTAAGCATGGGCCGCGTGTCCCGGCGTGACGGCGACGGACTGAGGAGCGCGATGCCGAGAGGAGGCGCCGTCATCCGCTTCGAGGGGAACGCGGCCCCGTGTGGCGGATCAAGTACCGGGATGCCGCCGGGAGCAGGTACAGGAGACGCTCGGCCCCCGACCCCCGTGGACGGAACGCAAGGCAAGCGCGAGCTCGGCAAGCGGCTCGCCGCCGTGCACGAGGGATTCCGGAAGCCCTACCGAACGACTTCGCCGCGTTCGCCACGCTTATTCACGACTACCTACCTGGACGGAACCTCAAGCAGTCGACCCTCGAGAACTACCGCTACATGCTCGACCGCCACCTGCTGCCGTCTTCGGCGCAGAAGAACTCACCGAGCTCGAGGCGCGTCCCGAGCTGATCGACGGGTACGCGGCGTTCGAGAAGCAGAGAACCTGCCTCCTCGCCGAAGACGATCCAGAACCACCTCCTCCTGCTCCTCAACGTCATGCTCTGCCGCGCCGTCGTCTGGCGCCTGATCCGCACGAACCCGATCTCGAGCATCGACCGACCGCGCCTCATGCAGCCAGAGATGAGCGTGCTCACCGAAACGGAGATCGCCAGGCTCGCGAACGCCTACGACGAGCTGATCGCAGAGGCCTCCGAGGACGAGCGCAAGTGGTGGTCGCTCGCGAAGGCGATCGTGCTCACCGCACTCGGGACAGCGCTTCGCCGCGGCGAGCTCATCGGGCTGCGCTGGGGCGCCGTCAACCTGCTCGAAGCGAAGATCGAGGTGCGCGAGACGTTCGTACGCGGACGGTTCACAACACCCAAGAGCAGAGCGTCGAGGCGGGTCGTCGAGCTCGGCCCGCGCACGCTCGCCGTCCTCGAGGAGCGGTGGCAGCGCACCGCCTACCGCGACGACGACTGACCTCGTCTTCGGCCATCCCACGAAGGGAACGCCGCTCGAGACCGGGAAGCTCGCGAAGTGCTATCTCAAGCCGGCGCTGGCGCGGGCCGGGATCGACAAGCCGTTCCGCCCCTTCCACGCGTGGAAATGCATGGTGGCAGCATCCATGTGCAGAGCGATGGGCCGGGTCGTGGGAGTGAATTCGTGATCCGCCTGCCTCTGGCCGCCCATCAATACGGAATGACCCCCTCAGGTACGAAGCCGAGTTCGTCCGCGGTCCTCTCGCCGCGTCGCCTACTGGTTGTCGACGACAATCGCGACGCGGCCGACAGCCTGGGCACGCTCCTCCAATTGCTGGGGGCCGAGGTTCACGTCGTCTACAACGGCCGCGACGCGCTGGCGGAACTCGTGGCGTTTCAGCCGGCCGTCGTGTTGCTGGACATCGGCATGCCGGTCATGGACGGCTACGAAGTCTGCGCGGCGGATCCGCGAGTTGCCAACATCCTCGGACGTGACGTTGATCGCCCTGACCGGGTGGGGTCACGAAGCCGACCGGAACCGCTCGCAGAGTGCAGGCTTCGATCACCACTTGATCAAGCCCGCCGACATCAATGCGTTGGAGACGCTCTTGCTTTCTCTCGAAGGTCGGGAACCGCGCATGCCGGTGAATAAACGATGATTGTTGACAGGTCTCTTTAGCAGCCTCTATTTGCCCCGAGCGGTTGACGAGGTTTGCATTGGGGAGTCCGGCAAAGCCAGACTCCCCGTTGTCAATCATTGGCCGAGCTACACCGTCAGCGTTCCCGTCCGAATCAAATACGCCAACTGCAAGCGCTGATCGGGCCGCAAGACACTGTGGATCTCACGAAGTGCCTTCAAGACAGCATCGCGAATCCGTTCGGAACTCTTCACGCGAAGCGAGCCGCCTTCACCGGCCTTGGCGTTGTCGAAGCTTTCGCCGGTGAGTGCGTCGGCGAACGTCGAGACCGTTCGTCGGCGATCGACTTCCGGCTTGAGCCGTTCCGTTTTCAACTCGTCAAGAATGCGGGCCAAGGCGGTGACTTGCGGGTTGTCGAGGCCGAGCTTGTGCGCGAGAAACCTGAGCGGCCGGCGAACGCCGAAGCCGCCGAATTGATCGTCATCCATTTCTTCGCCGCGACCTCCCCAGGGACGTGCACCGTGACCGGGGCCGTGCCGGTGACCGGATGCATGACAGGATGAGTGGGTGTGCGGTGCACAGCGCCAAGACATGTGACCGTGCATCGAATTGCTCCTACTCGCGGGGCGAATGCTCCCGCGGGGAATAGTGGCGTGGGCAAAGTGCCTCACGCTGAATGCATGGTAGCGCCGACGGCAAGCGGCGTCAAGCGTCACTGGCCGTTCAAGTGTTGCGCTTCGCCGTGGCCAAGCGGGGCGCGTCTCGCTACTTCGCCTTGACGTCGTAGCAGAACAAGGTGTCCTGGTCGCGGATGTAGAGCTTGCCGTTGGCGATGACCGGGCGAGACCATGCCGGCAGTCTGGTCCGGTCGGGCTGCGCAAAGCGACCCCGCTCGACATACTTCTCCCGATTCGGTTCGATCAGTAATACCGGCCCGTCCTCGGTTCGGTAGTAAAGCCGCCCGTCCGCCATCGTCAGCGACCCCTTCTTGATCTTTCGGTCATCCTCGCGCGTATCCCAAAGGACCTTGCCCGTTTTGAAGTCGAGGCACGTGAGGTTGCCACCTTCGTTGCCGCCGTGAGCGCCGTAGAGGCAGCCGTCGACGACGATCATGCCGCCGTGGTGGTTTTGCATCTTCTTCGAGAAATACACTTCGTCCGCCTTGACCCCGTCCTTGTCCTGGCTCAGCTTCACCAACCCACCGCCCGCGCCGTAGGCCGAGGCGGCGAACACCTCGCCGGCGTGGAAAAGCGGCGTAGAGCAGTTAATTCCCATGAAGTTAGCTGGCTTGTCGAACCGCCAGAGGACTTTGCCGTCGGACGCCGCCACGCCGATGAGTCGCCTTCGCGGTAAGTTGCACGTACTGGCGCTGCCCCGCGCAATCGACGACGATCGCGGAGGCGTAAGCGGCCCCGCCGGATGGGCCGAACCTGTTAGGACGGCCGCCGGGCCCGCCGGCCGGAGCCGCGGCCCCGGCCGGCATCTTGCTCTTCCAGATCGTCTTGCCGGTCGCCTTGTCGAGGGCCACGATGGCGGCGTCGGGCCCGCCGGGCGTACAGACAAGCTTGTCGCCATCGATCAATGGCGACTCGCGGAAGTTCCACATCGGCGGGATGCCGCCGAAGTCCTTCGTGAGACTGACCCGCCAGAGGATTTTACCGTCCTTCACCTGGAGGCACGCCAGGTCGCCTCCCACCCCAAGGACATAGAGCCGTTCGCCGTCGACCGTCGGCGTGCAGGACGGACCTTCCTTGGACTGGGGCACCCGCTGTTGGAACGCCGGCCCGAGGCGGGTCACCCATAGTTCTTTGCCGTCCGCCTCCGACAAGGACCAGACGACCTCGTCGTCGCCCCGGTTGCTCATGCCGAAGAGCTTGCCGACGGCGACGGATGGGCGCTGTCGCCACCCCCGAGCCCCTTGGCCTTCCAGGTGAGCGGCGGGCCGTCCTTCGGCCACTCCTGGAGGAGGCCCTTTTCCTTGGAGACGGCGTTCCGGTCGGGGCCTTGCCATTGCGGCCAGTCGTTAGCGAAGACGGTCACGCTCTGCAAAATCAGCGCGAGGCTCCATGCACAACGTTTCATCGAGGCGTCTCCTGGAGGGTGGGACCAAATGGGCGTTGGATTCTGCTGCCTGGGCGGCCGATCGCCACCATGCGAACACGGCCAGTCGGATACCTAGCAGCCTAGGCCGGAGGCACGAGCGTCGGTAACCCGATTATCCAGAATTCTTGCCCAATCCTCCAAGCCGTGATGGAATGCTGGTGAACGCCCGCGGCAACACGGATCGACTCGGCGGCGGGTTGGACGCGGCCGAGGCGGCGTACCGGGTCGGATATGAGAGCCCGTCGCAGTTCAGCCGCGAGTACCGGCGGATGTTTGGAAACCCACCACGCCGAGACGGGGCCACGCTCAAAGTCGTGGCCCCAAGCATTGGGATAGCCTGACATCAATCAGGGGAATGATGAATGAAAGGGTGCCAGGCCCGACCTCTTTGCGCCCTGTCTTTCTGCCATTTTCGCCGACCATTAGTCCGTGCGAAATAATCGCTTGCGATTCGAACATCTTGAAACGGCTAAGAGCGCCACGCAAAAGCGTGGCGCTCTTAGCCAATGTTGTCCATTAGCAATCGCTAACTCCACATTACGGCTTCGCCGGATTGACCGGGAATGACGGCGACGGGTTGCCCGGGAAGTAACCGGGGTAGGTGCCGGGCATGTAGGGGTTGCCGGTGTACGTCGGCGGCGGGTAGTAGAGGCCGTGCGCCATTGGGGCGACGGTCTGGAAGTGGCCGTCGTATGGCCAGTAGAGATACCACGGGGCAGCCATGTAGACCGGCAGCGTCGGCATCTTGGTGATGCGGCTCGGCGAACCGCCGAAGTAGCCACGCGTCCAAATCGGCTTGGCGCCGAAGTGGCCGTAGCCGCCGTTGTCGCCGTAGCCGCCGCCGCCACCCTGACCGCAATCCCCATTCGGGCATCCTTGGCTCTGAGCCCGGGCATCGCCTGCGGCCAACCCCATGACGGCCAGCGCGGCCGCCAGAATCCATTTCTTCATGACGAGTGCTCGCTTATTGGTCCTATCCGTGAACACCGGCGACTCCCAGTGAGCGCCGCGTAGCGGTACTGCGATGGTGCGCCACGTTCCGACCGTGAGAAAGCCCGGAAAATTCCTTCCGGATGAATCACTTGCGTGGAACGCGGCGCGACCGTGAGGATTAGCGCCCCGGCATCCAGTTCGGGTACTGGTAGCCAACAGGCGTTACTGGCGGGTAGTAGTAGCCAGGAGCGGCGCCGACATACGGTCGCGGCAGACCGCCGACAGGGGGAACGGCGGTGGGCGCATAGCCAGCCGCCGGCGCGGGAAGAGCGGAGCCGTAGACGCCTGGGCCACGGTTCCACAAGTTCGGGTCGGCCGGCGTGTACGCACCGTGCCACGGCCGCGGGATGTGCATGTCCACATACCCTTGACCGTAATACGGCCCGTAGCTGTAGAGCGGACCCTGGGAGTGGATCCAGGTGAAGTGGTTGTACGCGAACTGCCCGAGGAACCAGTAGCCGTGGGAGTTGTACGGGTCTTGGCCCCAGGCGTGCGAGCGTTCCGGCAGGGCGGTAAGCAGGGCGATGGCCGCTGCCCCCGCAAGGAGTACCTTCCTCATCGACACGATTCCTGTGTAATGCGCCCGAGCCGCGGGGCGTCCTGCGTCCCCGTCCCCTTGCCCGGCGCGAAAGCTTGCCCCATGTGGCGAGCAACGGAGACGACATGCGGGCGCGATGTCGGATAAATTTTCTGGCTCACCCCGTGCCATCAAGCAGAACCGTCATTGCACGTCGCCGAGCGGTCGGCATCGTCGGCAGCATCCGCACGCCGATTGTCACCGGACGCTGATTCCGCTTGACCGAAGCGCATGTGTCTCCGATCATCAACAACACCCGCCGGATGCACCTCACCATGCGTGTTGCCGTTCTTATCGTGCTGTCCCTCGCCGTCGCCGCCGGGGCTGCCGAACCGCGTCGGGCCGGACCGGACTGGTGGTCGCTGCAGCCGATCAAGAAACCAGTCCCGCCAGCGATCGCGGATCTGCCGGCCGATGCGAATGCGATCGACGCGTTCATTCGCGCGAAGCTTCGCGCTGCGGGCTTGCAATCAGCACAACCAGCCGACCGGCTCACTCTGATTCGCCGAGTGACATTCGACCTGACCGGCCTGCCGCCGACACCCGCCGAGATCAATGAGGTTCTCGCGGATCGATCGCCCGCCGCTTACGAGAAGGTTGTCGATCGCCTGCTGGCCTCGCCGGCATATGGCGAGCGCTGGGCACGCCACTGGCTCGACATCGTGCGCTACGCGGAAAGTCACGGCTTCGAGTACGATCGGCTCCGCGATAATGCGTGGCGCTACCGCGACTATGTGATCCGGCGGTTCAATGCGGATGACCCCTACAGCCGGTTCGTCCGCGAACAAATTGCTGGCGACGTGTTGCCGGGAGCGACCCGTGATTCCGTCGTTGCCACCGGCATGCTCGTATCGGGGCCGTACGATCAGGCGGGGATGGGAGCGGCCAGCCCCATCGTCAAAGGCAAGGCGCGCGAGGATGAACTGGAAGACATGCTCGCGACCGTCGGGCAGACATTTCTCGGTGCCACGATCAACTGTGCCCGCTGTCACGACCACAAGTTCGATCCGTTCACCGCGAAGGATTATTACCGACTCAAAGCGGTGTTCGACGGCGTCCATCCCGGCGACCGGCCAATCACGCCGCCGGAAGAATTGAAGAATCGCCAAGCGACTATCGACCGGCTTCACCTTCAGGCCGTGGATGCGCGAGCCAAGATCGCCGCGATTGAGTTGCGTGCTCGCCGAAAAGTGCTCGAGAATCGCAAGCAGCCGGCGACAGAGGATTCGCTAGTCAATCCCATCGCCCGCTGGGATTTCGAAAAGGATGGCCACGATTCGATCGGCAACTTGCATGCGGAGCTAAAGGGCGGAGCGAAGATCGCCGGCGGCCGCCTAGTCGTCGATGGCAAGCAGGCCTTCGCAGCGACGCAGCCGCTACCTCGCGAATTGACGACGAAGACGTTGGAAGCGTGGGTCGCCTTGCCGACGCTGCAACAAGGCGGCGGCGGGGTCATGAGCGTTCAGACTCTGGATGGTCGAGCCTTCGACGCCATCGTGTTCGCTGAGCGCAAGCCGTTCCGCTGGATGGCTGGCAGTGATGGATACATTCGCACTCACGAGTTGAACGGGCCGGACGAAACAGCGAAGCCGAACGAGTTGGTACACACCGCTATTACTTACGCGGCCGACGGGCGCATTGCGATGTATCGCAACGGCAAACCCTACGGCGACCCGTACGTTCCCGGCAAATCAACCGCCCCACTCGTGTTTCACGCCAAAGACGCGCAAGTCGTCTTTGGCATGCGCCACACCGGCGGCGGCAACGCTTTCTTGCGCGGTGAGATTGAGGAAGCCCGCCTTTACGATGTGGCCCTGACGCCGGAGCAAGTGCTCGCCTCCTTCCGTGCCGGCATGGAACGCGTGTCGATGGAGGAACTGCGGGCCGCGATGACTACGGACGAACGAGCGGCTCATGCCGTTGCGATCCAGGCGATCGACCGTTGCGAAAGTCAAATGGCCGACTTGCGTAGGACGTCGGTCACCTATGCCGCCAACCCGCGGCAGCCCAACCAGACGATCCTGCTCAAACGCGGCGACATCGAGAAGCCCGGCGACCCGGTCACGCCCGGTTCGCCTGCGGTCGTGAAGGGCCCTCCGTCCGTCAATTTGCCAGCGAATGTCGCTCGAAGCCGATCGCCGCATCACGTTCGCCGACTGGATCGTGCATCCTGACAATCCGCTCACTTGGCGCGTGATCGTCAATCGCGTCTGGCAGCATCATTTCGGCGAAGGGCTCGTCCGCTCGCCGAGCGACTTCGGCTTCAACGGCGAACGGCCCACCCATCCGGAACTGCTCGACTGGCTCGCCACTGAGTTTCGCGACTCGGGCGGGCAGATGAAGCAACTGCACCGATTGATCGTCACGTCGGCGACCTATCGACAAGCTTCGACGCCGAACGAGAAGGCGAGTGCCGTCGATGTCGACAATCGGCTCCTCTGGCGATTCGCCCCAAAGCGCCTCGAAGCGGAAGCCGTGCGCGACGCGATACTCAGCGTCAGCGGCAAGCTCAACCGCGAGGCCGGCGGCCCGAGTTTTCGGCCTTTCCGCATCGAGACCTTCAACTCGGCGTTCTACATCCCGTTCGATGAAGATCGGCCGGATCTGAATCGTCGATCGGTCTACCGGATGAACGTCACGTCGGCCCGCGACCCGGTGCTCGAAGTTCTCGACTGTCCGGACCCGAGCGTGAAAACACCGCGACGCAGCGTCACGACCACGCCGCTCCAGGCGTTGACGCTGATGAACAACCCATTCACGGAGCGCATGGCGAGGTCGTTCGCCGGGCACGTGACCCGCGAGGCCGGCGACGATATCACGGCACAAATCAGGCTGGCTTATCGATTGGCCTTTGGTCGAAACCCATCTGCGGCGGAAGCGCGTCGCACAACCAAGGTCGCCCGCGAGGCGGGGCTCAAGCCCGTCTGTTGGGCGCTGCTCAACGCGAGTGAGTTCGTCTACGTGAAGTGAAACAGCGGCTTCGTGGCATAACATTCCGATGTTGTGCGCCTGGCTATGCACAAGATCGGAATCTTATGCCACGTGAGATCATTTCATGCCCTTCCCGCAATTCGATCGCTCGCGACTCCGCCTTCAACCGCTTGGCCAGCGGCAGCACGACCTGACGTTGGCCGACTTATTGCCCCTCGACGCACCGACCGCGTTTGAAAACTCGGCGATGCCAATCCTCGCTGAACGTCTGGCCGCTGCGAAGCAAAACGGCGCGGCCCGCATACTCGTCATGGGCGCTCACGTCTTGCGGGCCGGCGTGCAGCGACACCTCATCGACCTGATGGAACGCGGCCTCATCGACCATATCGCAGTGAATGGCGCCGGGCCGATCCACGATTGGGAGTTTGCTCTCATCGGGGCGACGACTGAGAGCGTGGCCCGCTATGTTCGCACGGGCGAGTTCGGCCTCTGGAATGAGACGGGCCGGCTGAATGACGTGATTGCGGCCGGCGTCACACAGGGGATGGGACTCGGCGAATCGATCGGCAAAGCGATCGCCGAGGGGCCTTTTCCGCACAAGGACGCCAGCGTGCTGGCCGCCGCCTATCGGCTGCGGGTGCCGTTGACGGTTCACATCGGCATCGGCTACGACATCATCCACGAACATCCCAATTGCAACGGGGCGGCCCTGGGTCAAGCGAGCTATACCGACTTCCTCGTCTTCGCGCAAACCTGCACCCGCCTCGAAGGCGGCGTGATGCTGAACTTCGGCTCGGCGGTGATGGGCCCCGAGGTTTACCTGAAAGCGTTGACGATGGCTCGCAACGTGGCGCATCAGGACGGCAAGCAGATCGCCCGCTTCACGACGGCCGTGTTCGACCTGATCCCAATTGAAGGCGACACACGCAAACAGGCCCCGAAGACGGACCCACAGTATTACTATCGGCCGTGGAAGACGATCCTCGTCCGCACCGTCGCCGACGGCGGCGAGAGCTTTTATGTCGCGGGCGACCACCGGGAGACGGTGCCGGCGCTGCATCGGGAGTTGGTCGCCCGATGACCGTGTGCCGGGATAGTTTGACCACGGATCGCACTGAAGACACGGATAAGACAGAGAGAATGTGTTCTCTTTTGTGGATTTGCCTTTTTGCCTTCATCCGTGTCTTCGGTGTTATCCGTGGTTAAATTGCTATCTACAATACCTGCCCGCATTGATGTCCCGCCTCCGAGGAACTCTCCCGATGAATCGCAAATTGTTGACGCTTCCCATCATCGGCTTCTTTTGCACCGTCGCACTTGGTCAAACTCCGGTGGAAATCAAGGCCCACACGGCTCTGATCCACTCGGTCGCATTTAGCCCGGATGGCAAGTGGTTCGCCACGGCCGGGTTCGACAAGGCGGCCAAACTGTTCGAGTACAACAACGGCACGCTCAAGGAGGCCCGCACCCTGACGGGGCATACGGAGCCGGTCTATTGCGTGGCCTTCAGCCCGGATAGCAAGACGCTCGCGACCAGCAGCCTCGACAAGACGATCCGCCTCTGGAACGTGGCCGACGGTAAACCTGGCCCGGTGATGAAGGGGCACACCGACATCGTCGACGTGATCGCCTGGAGCCCGGACGGCAAGCAACTCGCCTCGGGTTCGGGTTCACAAGACAAATCGATCCGTTTGTGGAATCCGGCCGATGGCAAGGAAGTCAAGAACCTCGGCACTCACGCGGGCTCGGTCTATGCTCTCGCCTATTCGCCGGACGGCAAGGTGCTCGTCTCCTCGGGAGCGGACAACATCATCAAGGTCTGGGATGTACCGGGCATGAAGTTGACCACCGAATTGAAAGGCCATGAACTGGGCGTGACTGGCGTCGTGTTCGCCGGCGACAACAAGACGCTCGTCTCGATCAGCCAGGACCGCACGATCCGCGTCTGGGACATCACCATCGCGCCGCCTCCGCCACCCAAGAAGGTCGAGCCGAAGAAGGAGGCCAAGAAGGATCCGAAAAAAGATCCGAAGAAAGTGGAGCCCAAGAAGACGGAGCCCAAGAAAGAAATGGCCAAAAAGGACGAGCCCAAGAAAGATGCGGGGCCCGTCAAGGATCCGCGTCAGTTAAAGGAGTTTGGCCCGACGCCGGACGATCTCTATGGCGTGAGCTATTCGAAAGACACGAAGACGATCGCCACGGCCGGCTACGCGGGCAACTTGAGCGTCTGGAACCTGACCGACCCGAAACCGGCGTTCACGACCAAGATCAAGGACGTGACCTACTGCATCGCCTTCGCGCCGGATGGCAAGACGATTGTGGCAGGGCACGAGAAGGGTGAAGTGACGGTGACGAAGCGGTGATCAGCAAGTAGGCGAGCGGAGCGGCGTAAGCCGCCCGATAATGTTGCTCGCCGCACATCATCGGGCGGCTTACGCCGCTCCGCTCGCCTCAGAAATAGCTTCTCAGCGTCCCTTCTCGACGAGTCGAACCGCTGTGATCCGGAATGGCGGGTACTGCGTGCCGTCACTGCCGCCGCGCAGCGCGAGTAACTCGCCTTCCAGATAGACCACGTCGCCACTATCGAAGCGCGCCAATCGCTCATCACTCAGCAGCCGCACCTTGCCGCCCCACGGGTCGTCCTCGCTCGCGTCGGCATAACGAATCGTCCAGTAGCCGCCCTTTTGGTGCTTGTCGAGCACGCCGGCGATCCACTTGTAATCCGCGGCATGGCCAAACTTCTCGCCGGCCGGCAGCGGCGATGCCGGTTTCAGAACGTCGGCCGGTATCGTCGCGATCGGCGATACCGGAAACGGAATGATCGAGGCTGGTGCGAAGCCATCTGCCCCGGCCGGCGGCCGCGGTGCTTCGATCATGAGCGGCTTGATGACCGGCAGCGGAGCCGATGCACCGACTTCACGCGGCGCCGGGCCTGGCACCGGCTGACCGTTCAGCAGCGGCTTCACATCCGGCGGCGGCTTGATCGTTGGGATGTCGAGGCCGGTCTCGGGAATATGCGTTTGCGGCGAGCGGCCGGCCGGGATCCCGGTGATGGGTGCGGACAATCGCAGGTCGGGCTTGGTCAACAATTGCGCCCCCGTCGGCGCTTCAACTAACTTCGGCGGCGGCCCGAGAGTCGGCGGCGATGGACTCGAAATCGATTCGCCCGGAAGCAGTGGCGTCGAGCAACTCGGCGGGCCTTGGTGCGAACGACAGCCGAGCGCAAGGGCCAGGCCCCCGAGCACGAACAGTCGAACGGACCACATCCGAATCATGACGATGTCCCTCTTCCGTTTTGTTCGGCTGGGGAATGGGGGGAACTTGAGCGAAAGTGCGGATTGTGAGGGCGACAAGGCCCGCGGAGCCCGACGCGCAAGCGAGGCCGGAAGCCCAAACCTCGCTTGCGCGTCGGGCTCCGCCAGCAAAATCAGTCCGCGAACGCGGCCCAGAGTTTGAGGTGCTCTTCGACAGAAAGCGACTCCGCTCGCGCAGACCCATCAAAGCCCGCTGCCGCCAGTCGGGCATCGACTTCCGGTTTCTCACGTCGTCCGCCAGGCCAACCGCTCAATGCCCCGCGGAGGTTCTTGCGTCGCTGCGTATACAGGTCGCGCAAAAAGGCTCGCCATTTCACCAGGTCGGAAACGCGCTTCGCCTTCTCCGGGTTCGGCTTGATCATCACGATGGCCGAGTCGACGGCGGGTTGCGGCCAGAAATTCGTCGGGGCGATTTGACGCACGATCGACGTGTCCGCGACGGATTGCAACAGCACGGCAAGCGCCCCAAACGCCTTGGTGCCGGGCTCGGCGACCATGCGCTCGGCCAGCTCCCATTGGATCATGACGACCATGCGCTCGATCGGCTTGCCGGAGATAATCAGGTTCGCGATCAGTGGCGTGGCAATGGCGTAGGGAAGGTTGGCCACGAGCTTGCGGCGCGTTGACCCGTGCTCGGCAGCGAGTGTGTCCCAGCCAGCGACCATGTCGGGGTTGAGCAGATTCTTGGTTTTGAGAGCGTCGCCCTTGAGCTGCGCACGTTGCGCCAGGCGGCGAGAAGTTGGTGAGCCATCTCGAAGAACTCGGGATCGAGTTCCACAGTGAAGACACCGCCGGAGGCATCAGCCATGCGCGTCGTGAGGCTGCCGGTGCCGGTGCCGACTTCGAGGACGCAATCGTCCTTTGTCAACTCAGCGGTCCGCACGACCAGATCGATCAGGTTCAGGTCGATGAGGAAGTTCTGCCCCATCTTGCTCTTGGGGATTAACCGGCGCGAGTGGAGAAGGCCCTTGATGTACGAAAGGGTCTGACGGGGGGACGGGTTCGATTGATCGGACATTGGATCCAGGAATTCGTTTGGGTCGTCCCGCAGGGACGACCGCTAAACGATTGAGTTATTTACCGAGTAATTTGGCGACATGCTTCGCGAGCATGTCCGCTTCGAGATTCACTGCGTCGCCCGCGACTTTGAACCCCAACGTCGTCATCGCCTGCGTGTGCGGGATCAACATCACACTGAACCGCTCGGCTTCCACATTCACGAGCGTCAGGCTCACGCCATCGACGGCGATGCTACCCTTGGGAACCATGAGCCGCGTCAATTCCGCGGGGCAGCGGAACCATACAACTTCCCAGTCGCCATTGCGGATCCGAGCGTCGATGGTGCCAACGGCATCAACATGTCCCTGGACGAAATGCCCGCCGAGCCGATCGCCAACTTTCAGCGACCGCTCCAAGTTCACGCGGTCGCCGGGCTTGAGCGTGCCGAGGTTGGTCTTCCGAAGTGTTTCGGGGCCGATTTCGAAATCGAACTCCTTGCCGAAGAACCCAACCACCGTCAGGCAGGCTCCGTTGACCGCAATACTCTCACCGATGGCAAGAATATCCACACCGATTTGGTCCCAGACGCGCAGTTGTCGACCTGCGGCGACCTCATCGGCGGCGCTCCACCGTTCCCAAGGATTCAACAAGTCCAGTGAACATTGCAGTTCATCAAAGGCGAGCGGAGCGGCGTAAGCCGCCCGATAATGTCAAAATCGGGCGGCTTACGCCGCTCCGCTCGCCGAATCGAATCAGAATCACGTCCCGTGTTCCCAGCCGCTCAAGTACTCCGTCTGATCCTTCGTCAACGTGTCGATGGTCACGCCCATCGAAGCGAGCTTCTCGCGGGACACGTAGTGCTCGACTTCGATCGGCACCTCATGGACCTTCGCCGACAGCTTGCCCTTGTTCTTCACGCAGAACTCGGTGGCCAAGGCTTGCGTCGCGAAGCTCATGTCCATGACGCTCGGCGGATGCCCCTCGGCCGCGGCCAGATTCACGAGCCGGCCGGAGCCGATGACGTAGAGGCGCTTGCCGTTCTGCAACTTGTACTCGTCGACTTCCCGGCGGACGTCGGCGATCTTTTGCTTGGTCAGCTTGTCGAGGGCGGGCAGGTCCAGCTCGACGTCGAAGTGGCCGCTATTGCAGACCATCGCGCCGTCTTTCATCACGTCGAAGTGCTCGCTACGGATGATGTGCTTGTTGCCGGTCACGGTGATGAAGATGTCTCCCATCTTGGCGGCGTCGGCCATCGGCATCACGGAGAAGCCATCCATCGCGGCCTCGAGCGCCTTGATTGGATCGATCTCGGTGACGATGACGTTGGCCCCGAGTCCGCGGGCCCGCGAGCAAACGCCCTTGCCGCACCAGCCATAGCCGCTGACGACGACTTTGCGGCCGGCGATCAGTGTGTTGGTCGCGCGGATGATGCCGTCGATCGTCGACTGACCGGTGCCGTAACGGTTATCGAACATGTGCTTGGTGGCCGCGTCGTTGACGGCGATGACCGGGAACTTGAGGACGCCATCCTTCTCCATGGCTCGCAGGCGGATAACGCCCGTCGTTGTCTCTTCCATGCTGCCAATGACCGAGTCGAAGCGCGTTTGCGCTGTTCGGCTGTCATCTTCTTCGCCCAGTCGATGACGGGCTGCTGGCTCTTGCCGAGTTGGTCGAGGCGGTCGAGGCGCGATGAACAACATGGCGCTGACGAGGTCGGCCCCGTCGTCCATGGTGACGTGCGGGTTGAACTCGAGGGCGGCCGTCACGTGCTTGTAGTAAGTGATCGGATCTTCGCCGTGGATGGCCTGGACGGCCGTTCCGTAGTCGGCCACGAGGCTGGCGGCGACATCGTCCTGCGTGGACAGCGGGTTGGACGCGATCAGCATAACCTCGGCCCCGCCGGCCTGGAGGGTGCGCGTCAAGTTGGCGGTCTCGGCGGTCACGTGGAGACAACAGGCCATGCGAAGGCCCTTGAGAGGCTTCTCTCGATTGAATCGGTCGCGGACGCGGGCCAGGACGGGCATGTCCTGGTCGGCCCACAAGAGGCGCTTCTTGCCGAGCGGGGCGAGTTCGGGCTTGGCAATGTCGGAGGAAGCCATCAGACGCACACCTGGGGTCTAGAGAAACGGAAACGCCCGCCGTTGAAAGCAAGGCGGGCAACGGTCGAATAAGCGTTATACGGAAGTGGACGTCTGAATCTAGCGTGCCGGGCGGTTGTGGACCAACCGCCCCGGTCTTACAATTCCATTTGGCGAACTATTCGTCGCCGACTCAACTTCGGAAGCCGCATGCCGTCTCCTTCGATCCGTTGCCGAGCGTGTGGCTATCAGTTTGCCCTCGATTCCCACGACGTGGCCGAGGGGCAGGCTCTTTGTCGGCAATGTGGAGCGACGGTGCCCATTCGCGGCGGCTCTTCGAGTCGGGGCGGCTCGCGAACGAAGTCCGGCGGAAGCTATTTGGTCGTCTGGGTGATCGTTGGCATTTTCGTGTTTGCGCTTCTGGCGATGGGTTGTTGCGGCGGCTTGCTCTTTTACACGATGAAAAAGGTTGGACCCGCTGACTATCCGGTGCAGACGCAAGACTACGCCGACGCACGCAAGACGTTCAAGACGAAGTTGCTTAGTTCGGGTCCCGCTCCGCAGAATTTTGCTCCGCTCACGGTGCCACCCGATGCGAAGGAGATCACTTTCAAGTCCGGTAATCTCAAGTTGAAGGCGTGGATCAACAAGCCGCAACCGGGTCAGTTCATGCAGCCGGTCGTGATCTTCCTCCACGGTGGATTCGCGTTTGGTGAAGACGACTGGGAGCAATGCAAGCCGTTCCGAGATGCCGGGTTTGTCACCATGACGCCGATCTTGCGCGGCGAAAACGGCCAGCCGGGTTCGTTCACGTTGTTTTACGATGAGGTCGACGACGTGTTGGCGGCGCGCGACGAATTGGCTCAGATCGTTGGAGTGAATCCGAATCGGGTATTCGTGGCGGGACATAGCGCCGGGGGAACGCTGGCCCTGTTGGCGGCGATGACATCGACAAAGTTCAAAGGTTGTGCGTCGTTCTCGGGTTCGCCCGATCAGATTGGCTTCATTCGCGGTCAAGAAAGCCTGGCGCCGTTCGATCAAACCAATCCGCAAGAGTTCGCGATGCGGTCGCCGCTGGCGTTTCCGAAGAGCTTCAAATGCCCCGTCCGCCTGTACTGGGGCAATCAAGAATTGGCTTTCTCCCTGAGCAATCAGAAGTTGGCGGAATTATGCACGCGTGCCCGCCTGGACGTGCAGGCCACCCCGATCGTAGGCGACCATGTAACGGCAGTCGAACCGGCGATGATGGAGGCAATTGCCTTCTTTTCGCAGTGCAAATAAAGGCGATTGGGAGGGTTTTTGAAGCAAATTGGCGCCTTCCGATGCACCTGTCGATGCACAATTCACCGGGAAAACAGAATCCACTGCATACTCATCAACCGTTTGCCCACGGGTCGCCTTGACACATCCTTCCGATCTAGCCTAAAGTACGCGGCCCGAGTTCCCGCCGCACGACGCGCCGGGGCCCCGACGGCGACCGCACGCAGGAAGCTCCCCGATGGCCACGGACCCGGCCTCGACGACCACCCCGACATCGCCGCGACGGCTCTGGCAACTTCCCACTTTTCTCCTCGGTATCGCCGCGCTCGTCGCCATGTGGCATGGCGGATATCGCTTGCGCCCGTCGACGGCCGAGCGCTTTGACCGGGCGACCGCGGCACTGCGCTCGTCCATGGAGCGCTGGCCGCCGGACGTCGACCAGGTACAGGCCGCGCTCCGCAGGCTGCCGGATGGCGAACCACCGGCCGACAAGGCGACGGTGGTTCATTACCTGGCCGGCAGTGCGTATGTGGCACTTGCCGAAGCGGCGAGTTCGCCAGCGGCGGCCGCCGATTCGTGGGCGCTCGCCCAAACTCACCTGGAGGCGGTATCGACCAAAGACCTGCTGCTCCCGGACCAGAAGAAGGCACTCTATCGTTTGGCCCGCACATGGTACCACACACCTGGCTTCGACCGGCAGAAAACCATCGAGGCATTGAGCCATAGCCTGCTCGGCGGCGACGACCCTTCTGATGGCTATCGCATGTTGGCCCAACTCTATCACGATGCGCCAACGGCGGACGAGGTGAAAGAACGCGACAGCCTCAAGAATTATCTCAAGCACGTTTCGACGCGTGCGGATGCACGAACCCTCAACGATGCTCGCGTTCGTCTGGCAACTCTGCACGCTCGGCTCGGCGAAGGTGAGGCCGCGCGCCAGGTGCTCGAACGCGTCGGTCCGGAGGCGCCGCCAGAGATTTTTGCCGCGGCCTTGTTGCAGCGGGCTAGCTACCACCAACTGGAAAAGGATTGGTCGGCGGCCGCGAAGCTCTGGGAGCAAGTCCGCGACATGAAGGCGGCGACCGACGATCAACGGGCCGAAGCGCGCGTCCATTTGGCGGAGGCCTACGTGAAGCTGGGCCGCCCGGCCGATGCGGAGAGGGCGGTTGAGAACGGCATGGTCAAGGGGTCCGAAGGGCCGGCCATCCTGTTTCAGCGGGCCAAGCTCCGGCTCCGCGATCCGGCCGCCGCGAACGATGCCGCCATCCGTGACCTCGAGTCCGCGTTCGCCGGCCCCGATCACGATGCGGTCCGCAAGCTCATACCGGTCGTGGAGGCCCGCAAGGTTTGCGACGAGGCATACCAGAAAATGATGAAGGTCGGGGAGTTCGCGCTGGCCGTACGTGCGGCCACGGTTTACGCGAAGGTCGCCGAGAGTGGTGGTGAACATCGGCTGCTTGCTGATGCACAAGCCGGCTGGGCCGCGGCGACGACCGGGGACGAGGCACGCGAACACTGTCGGTCGGCGGCGGCATCGTGCGAGGCTGTGAGCAAAGTGGACGCCACTCCGATTGGCAAAGGCGACTGGTTGCGCAAGGCCGCCGGCTTCTATTTGAAGGCCGGTGAGCGATCGAAGGCGCTCGCGATGCTCGGCGAACTCACGACTCGGCTGCCCGACTATCCCGAGGACAAAGCCGGCCAGGCCTGGGCCGAGATGGGTGACATCTACCTGACCGCGGGCGACAAGAGCCAGGCCCGGCTCGCCTTCCAGAATGCCGCGGGTCGGCCGGGCCCAACTCAGGATCGTGCCCGCGTTCGTTGCGCCGCTCTGTCGTACGACGCCGGCCCGGTCCAGGGCGCACTGACGGCCACATCGCTGTTGGACGTCGTAATCAACCGGCCGCCGGAAGGGCGTGATCCGGCGGTGTACGAGGAGGCGGTGTTTCTTCTCGGCGAGGCTCACCTCCTGCAATCCGACTGGACCAAGGCCGGCGATCGCCTGCAATCGGCGCTCACGACCTATCCCGAGTCGCCACGGGCGGCACGCGCTCGATTATCAACTCGGCCAGGTGCTCCGCCATGGCGCCTACGAAGCCGCACGCCAGATCAAGGCCGACCGCATCGCGATCCAGGAGATCAAGAAGGCCCAGCTCGAACGTCGGCAACCGGCATTCAAAGTCGACGAACTGCTTCGCCTTGAGAACTCGATTGAGCGTTCGCAAAAGATCTACGACAAGCAGATGCGTGGCGCCTACGACGAGTTCCGCAAGGCCGAAGAACTCTTCCCCACGACCGTGGATGTCGATCCGGAGGCCGTGCGGCGAACCGGTTTCTGGGCTGCCGACTGCGCCTACTGGCTCGGCGAATTTGCCGATGGGGCGGGCCGCTGTGAGAAGCTGCGGACGAGCTATCGCGGTCACATCGAGGAGTTGGAAGCCGGCCGCGACCTCTACCGCGTCTGCATCTTCGCGGCCGAGGCGGCTCGGGAGTCAAAGGACATGTCGGCGGTCGCGAGTTGGACCAAACGGGCGGCCGAGGCACGCGATCAGGTGAAGCAGGCCATCGCTCGTGTTCCGGCCGCCGAGTTCGACAATCGGGCGGACGTGCGCAAACGAACTTACTGGGACGGCTGGCTCGCGGAGACCGGGCCACGCTGATCGCTGCGACTCGCCAACATGACGCATATGCCGATGAGCAGCGACAGCAGCGCCCAAAGATACGCTCCGTAGACCTGGGCCAGTTCCCGCGGCGAGTTCGGGTTCAACTTCAGATGCTCGTGGGCGTCCGCCGCGATCGTTCCAACATTCGCCAACGTCCGATCGCCAAACACTTCCGCGACCGTGGGCAACAACATCGCAGCGATGGCCCCGAAGAACGTCACCCGACAAACGATCCGAACGCTTCGCGAGAACCCGCCGGCAAACGCGCCATAACTCAACACGGCGAACGGGAGCATCAGGATCACGCAATGGTGCTTCCACGTCCGCTCGCTGAAGAGCAGCATGCCGATCAGGATGAACGAGTATTGTGCCGCCGCCCGCCAACCGCGGCGATCATCGAGTGACGGCGATGACCACCGGCGCAGCGGAACCCAACATAGCACGACCATCACCAAGACAAACGCAATCTGGCAGCCCGTGACGATCCGCTTGACCTCCATGCGATCCAGCTCGGCGACATTGTGATAAGCCAGCGGCGTGTCGACATCGTTGATCCACTTCGAGAACGACGGCTCATGCGAAAAGAGCCGGGTAATCACACCCGGCAGCGACTGATTCTCGCGCTCGGAGGTGACCTCGCCGCGAATCAAAAATGGGTCGACCATCCCGTGCTTCCACGCGGTCAGTGCGTCCCAGTTGGCCTGCCAGCCTTCGGTCACGGACCCCTTCTGAAGCGTGAAGATCGCTGAAGGCACAAGCAGGAAGAACAACACCAACCCGACCGCTGAGCCGATGAGTACTTGCCAACTGCGCTTCCACGCGAAGTAGACGAGGAACAACGCCGGCGTCACCTTCGACGCGATCGCGAGTGCCAGCAGCAAGCCAGCCAAGTAGTCCTTTCCGCACGTGTAGGCGTACAGAACGCTCATCACCAGGAACAGGATGAAGATGTTGACGTTGCCGTGCTTCAGGTCGCCAATCACCGTGCTGATGGACGCCGCCACCGCGAGGGCCTTCGCCCACTCCGGAAAGGGCCGGCCATCCGCCGTCACCAAGCGGAACGACCAGACGATGCAGATGATCGCCATGCCGAGCTTGAGGAAGTACCACGTCAGCGCTCCGACCACAGGGTCGAGTTCGATCAGCTTGAAGATCGGCGTCAGAAGCTGCGGCAGGATCGGTGGGTTTGGATAATTGTACTTCGCATGGATGTTCTCCCCGTCTTGCATCTCCTCGAACTGCTTGGCCCAACGCAAGATGGCTGACTGGGTTTGCCCATCCTTGCGCGGCGTCAGGATCTTGCGCAGTATTGAAAGGTCACGAACGCGAAGAGCAAGGTCACCGCCAGGTAGAACCAAAGTCGCGCACGCGTGGGGCCGGTTGCGGTCACCAGTTCACCGGGATGGTTAGGGGCACCCGCGGAGTGTATCCGCTGGCTCTGACGGCGGGAACCCCAGCACATGAAACATTCAAACCAACGCCATTGAGCAGAGATGGCCAACAGAGAAGGCCAAGCATATATCCGGGGTTGACCATCTCTGCTCGCAAAAACCGCACTTAAGTATTTGGCTATTAACAAGATACGTTGAGAATTTGCGACCGAAAATTGTAGCGCCAGAAACCCCGATAATTGTCCTTGGGAACCCCAAAATTCGATCCACTATTCACGACGCGAGCGTCAGCATTCCTCCCAATCGAGCACCCACGGCGAGGTGCGAAGAAACGCAAATCTCGCCTGCCCGAATGTTCTTCACAACCCGATCGCATCGCCTGCCAACCTGACAGTCGCGCGGGTCTGGGTTGACTTAAGCTGCGGAGTCCGTCAGACTACCTCAATTATCTAATCCCACTGCGCATAGCGAGGTTAGATCGAACGTGTTGGATGGAAATGGCGGCGGGTACAGGATTTGCTTTGTGAATGCTTGTCCACGGGTCGTGCCAGGCGATCTCTCTTCGTTTCCTCACAAGGGCATGCGGGATGATTTAGGCGAAACATGGTAGCGATGCGGCAGCAATACACGATCCTTATCACCGACGACGATCGCGGGGTCCGCGAGGCACTCAGCGAAATCGTCGAGGCCAAGGGCTTTCGTCCCGTGCTCGCCCAGCACGGCGAAGAGGCCGTCGAGATCGTGCAGCACGAGCCGATCCACCTCGCCCTGCTTGATATGCACATGCCCAGGCTCACTGGGCTGGAGACATTGCAGCTGGTGCGCCAGATTCACGCCTTACTCCCTGCGATCCTGATCACGGCCGACGCGACCCGGGAACTGATGCGTCAAGCGTTCCAGGCCCAGGTCTTCAGCGTCGTCCCAAAGCCGGTGAACCCGCACGTGGTTTTGAACACGGTCTTGCGGGCATCGGCCGGGTCTATGGCACCGTGGACGATCCCCCCAAGAAACCCGAGTTTGGAGAACCGACAACATGAGCGTCATCCCGTTGAACGACAAGATCCTGGTCGAGCGTGTCGAAGCCGAGGAGAAAACCTCCGGCGGCATCCTCCTCCCGGACAGCGCCCGCGAGAAGCCGAAGCAGGGCAAAGTGCTCGCCACCGGCGACGGCAAAGTCCTCGACAACGGCAAGCGCTCGACCTTCCAAGTGAAGAAAGGCGACACAGTCCTCTTCACCAGCTACGCCGGCAGCGAAGTGACGGTCGAGAACAAGGATTATCTAATCATGACGGAAGAGGATGTGTTGGCAATTGTGAACTGAGGGCGGACAGCGATTCGCCGTTGGCCAAACTAAGGCGAGGGGCCGTGCTTCTGAACAGGGGGCGCGGCCAATTGTGTTGACCGGGGCTCATTGCTCTCCTGTCCCGTCAACCGGGCGCGTTTAGATCGTCTCGGCGTCTCTTTCCACGATCAGAATCGCTTCTTGTTGGAGTTCACGCAACAATTCGCGCTTGAGTTCGCGAAAGAATTTGCGAGCGGTCCGGATGTGGCGAGTCAGTACGCGAAAGATCACGACTTCATCGTGAAAGACGACATCACCCATCTTCCAGAGGCCTTTGTTGGGCTGCGGAAAAAACGTACAGCCGCCAAACTCGTCGAGAAGACGTCCCCCGAGACCATCGATGAGTTCGTCTGAAACTGGAGTGCCGTCGTTGAGAAAGAGCGGCACATACAACTCATATTCTTTCACTCGCGGCGGCTCCGGTCGCAACAACAGGTTCACGATCGCGCGTGATTTCCTCGAAATCGATGCCGACATTGCGCAGCTTTCTGGCGGCAGAATCCGAAACAATGAACGTATTGTTCGGCAACGCAGTCCCTGGCGAATGGCGAACCAGCAGCCCCCAGGCCCGAACACGATCGCTGTCGCCGACTCGTATGACGATGTTCATGGTCAATCCCTTCTTCTGGAACTCATCATACCGGGATCGACTATCCACTGACAAGCCAGATGGCTTGCAGGCGAAAATTCATAGCTGTCCCATTTCGCGAACCCATTCGAGCCAGGCGTCCCTCTTTCCGCGAATGTTGCCACCGTCGGCTTCCGGCGTGGGATCTCAGTCAGGAGTCGCATTCAACATGAACAGATTCTGCTTTTCTCATTTGACGCGGGCAGGTTACCGGCCATAATGGCCGAGATTTGGCGAACGACGTTGGCTCGCCAAACCGCCAACAGTTTTCACCCAGGTAAGCCCATGAATGAGACTTCTTCTTCCCATCACGAAGTCACGCCCGAAAAAGAACCACTCCAGGACTTGCCCCATGTCGGCGACTTCGATGAAAAGGGAAGTCCACTATCTGCAGGCTCTCTGGGCATCGAAGATGCACGAGATGATGAATTTGAAGACATAGAGGAGGACGCCGCAAGCGGCACGACGAGCATCGAAGGCCAAAAAGTACGAGTTCGCAGGCGACGGCGAATACCGCGAACCGATGCCGAGGAGTTAAGGTTGCTGGGTCGTCGAGCGCTCTGTCGGAGCATTCCTGAGATCGCGCCAGCATGCTCAAGATTGCGAAGCTCCGAATACTCGGAAACTTCCTCGACTCCATTAAGGGAATGGAAGATGAAGAACTGACTGAAGTATTGAAGAAGCAGGCCAGCAAGCTCGCTGATCGCTCTCGGATCATTTCAGCCCTGACGACTCCGGATCCGGAATATGACCGGGGTGAAATGCGAGCCCTGCTTCTCACCGTGCTCCTTCAGGAAGAAACTTACAGCATGGACGAGAATCGACTCGATGAGAAGACCATCGAATTTGAAAAAGACTTGATCAAGCGCCAAGGGGCTGGATTTGGCGGACCTTAAGAAACGGGACGCGGATCGCTGGCATCATTTTGACACCTACCGGATTGTCCTCGAAGCAGCCTGGTCAAACGACACAATTTCCGCGGACGAAGCAAATCTGTTACGTGTTCTCCGAACCCATTTGTCTATTTCGCAAGAGGAACATTGGCTGATCAGCGCGATGATCAAGCGCTTTCCAAAACAGAAATGCGCCCTCCATACGCCGGACGACATTAACGAGGCACGCAAAGAACTTCAGCGAGCCGGCGTGTTCTGGAGCTATAAAGAAGAGAGCAATCGAAATGTTGATATTATTCCGGGTGAAATCGCATCAATCATTCGACAAGACATTACGGGCCACGAACTTCAACGAACCAACTATCGCCGGTTACTTGTACACGACAACTTGACTGCGACCGATCTCCGCGAAGTCCTTCAGGCAAATGCGGTCGACCGGACGGGTAACAAAGCGGAATTGATCGATCGTCTCGTCAATTCGGATATCGCACCGACAAAAGTACTCGACACTCTTGATAAGGACAAGCTGTCGGCAATGTGCGCCTCACTCAGCCTGAAATCGTCCGGCAGCAAGGCCGAATTGATTGATCGGCTCGTCAATTTCTACGACGACCTTACCTTTGAACCGAGAGTAAATAAGGACAAGCGGGCTGAATGGTACAGCAACTACGAGTTGCTCGCCGCCAGGAAGTACGCGGAGCTTCGGGCCAAGAAAGTGATTACAAAAGATTTGGACATCCAGAGTTTGTTCGAGCAGGCAACGACGTTCCTTTTCGAAGTTCGCCTGAAGGCGAAATGCGATCGAAACTATAAGGACAATCGATCGGACGGTCGAATTCACTTGGATGACACACAGTGTTTGCTCTGGGATTGCAAGTCGGTCGAAGAGGCCGTCAATTTGCAGGACCACTTAGAGGGGCAGTTTGATTCCTATCTGCGAAAAGAGAAGGAAGTGGGCAAGCAGCCACTCTCCTTTCTCGTCATCGGGCCATGTTTTACACCACAATCGATCATACTTGCGCATCAGTACAAGGCCCGAACCAACTGGGACATCGCACTTGTGACCGCGGAGGGGCTGAAGCATTTGGCGGAGCGTTGGGTTGGAGCAGAGCCAGATAAACCCTTTCCGGTTCGTTTGCTCAATACAACCGACGTGATTGACAAGAACCGGGCGGAGTTTTTATTGAGTCTGGCTTAAAGTTTGAAGTGCGGCTTCCGCATCGTTTAATGCCGCGGTCCCCGAGCAGCCATGTCTAATCGACAAGACCCGTGCTACGAGCCGCCGAATCTGTTACCCCTTCACAACGTCAATGTGTTTTGCCTCAGTCGGAACTGGAATAACGCCCCGGCCAGGTTAGCCTAAACCTCAGCGGAGGTTCATCATGAGCAGGCCACGACGTCATTTTGCATTTTGCAGGCACCGAGAAGGTCGCCATTTTTAGACGACATCTTGTCGAGAAGGTTCCGGTTTCGGACCTTTGCGATTAGTATGATCTCTACTCCAGCCGCTGCTTCACCGCCAGCCTCGACCACAACCTCTTCCGCTGCTTCCGCTGCGGCAGCGGCGGCGACGCCATCGACCTCTGGGCCAAAGCCACCAAGCAACTGCCCTACGACGCCGCCGTCGATCTCTGCCAACGCTTGAGCATTCCGCTGCCGCTGCTGCCTTGCAACCCATCGCCCACTCAACCGGTAATCGACTCCTCCCAAAACGGTACAATGACTTCGCCTCACAGAGAGGCATGTCCCTAACGCACTAACTCGAACCGCGTGTTATTCCAGTTCACGCTGAACCAGCACAGCCCCATGAACGGCTTAAAGACAAGTCTGAGGGTCGGGCAAGTGATCCTCGCCATCGCAACTATGTGCTGGATCGCATGGTCGGTTGGCATTTTCACGTCGATCATTCCCTATCTCAGTTTTCCCGAAACCTGGCCCGAACGACGTGAGAGACTCGTAAAGGAGAATGGCGGCACCGTGGAATCCGAAATGGCGGTCGCCAATGGACTCGTTTGGCTTGCACGGCAACAAAAGGAAGATGGCCACTGGGAATTCGACGGGTCTTCCAGGGACCATGTCGCCGCGACCGGCATGGCCCTCTTGCCGTTCCTCGCCTCCGGGGAGACCCACAAGGGAAATAGGCCCTACCAAAAGACGGTTGAGAACGGGTTGAATTGGTTGCTGCACGCGTCACGTCGGCGGCGCGTGACAGACGAAAAGACGGTTACCTATTTTGGAACTGAGAACATGTATGCACATGCTCTCGCAACTACCGCTCTGTGCGAAGCGGCTGCGCGAACCATGGACCCGCCTGTGAAAATGAAGGCCAAGGAAGCGATCGAGTTCATCTTGCACGCACAGGGTCGGAATGGAAGCTGGGGATACCAAGGCCCGACGCCCACCGAAGGTGACACCTCGATCGTGGGCTGGCAGATTCAAGCGCTCGTCGCCGCAAAGCGAGCCGACATCAAAATTGAAAACGAGGAAGCGGTTTTCGATCGCGCGAACCAATTCCTTGAATCCGTTTCAACGGATGGAGGGGCGAAGTATGGATATCGAGAGCGCGGAGCCAGCAAGACTTTGACTCCCGAGGGGCTTTTGTCTCGAAACCTAATGGGAAAACTGTCAGTGCTGCACCCTGCATTCCAGCGCGGTGTGGAATTCATCTTGGAGAATCCGCCAGAGAAAAAAGAGTACGACACCTACCATTGGTTCTTTGCGACATCGGTTGCGTTTCTTCATGGTGGGGATGAATGGAAGAATTCCTGGAACCCGCGGATGCGCGATCTTCTGATTGAATTGCAAGACAAAAGCGAAGGTGAACTCAAGGGTAGTTGGCCTAAAGACGGCGGTTTCATTGGAACATCATGCGGCCGAATCGGAACCACCGCCTTGGCAATGTTGACGCTTGAAGTGTACTATCGTCACGCGCCGCTCCCGGATTTTTCAGGTCGGTTGCGGGAGATGAAGGATTAATGTTCCTGCCGCGATTTCCGCTTTCCGTGGCACACAATTTCGGTTTTTTGCATGACGACGCGGATGCTGTCGGAATCGTGTCGCCACGTTCGAATACATGAGCAGATGAGGATTCGCATGCACTCTACATCCTTGCGTAGTTGCCGTCGATGCATCATCGCAACGATGCT
This sequence comes from uncultured Actinomycetes bacterium, assembly GCA_963729135.1. Classification (GTDB taxonomy): domain Bacteria; phylum Actinomycetota; class Thermoleophilia; order Gaiellales; family Gaiellaceae; genus PALSA-600. The sequence goes on along the minus strand of CAVSMT010000014.1, from coordinate 1,759 downwards.
GGTACTTACTTCGTCACTGTCCGCAGCGCCGAGGCCGGGTGTTCCGGTGACGGAAGTCCCCGATTCAATCCGCAAGAAATTCAATCTCGACGCCGACTTCTACAAGAAGCACGTGGACTACAAGGGCTTTTCGATTCTCGGGTCCGCCAAGGTTTCCGATGCGGCGCTGCTCGAAGCTCGGTATCTCATCGACCAGTTGCTCGGCGAGCGCGAGGACATTCTCAAGGCGATGATCAAACGCGGCTGCCGATTCATGGTGATGGCTCCCACCGAGATGACGACGGATGTGCCCGAGCAGCGGCACATGAAGAACGACCCCAAGACGAACTGGGACACGCGCGCCCGCGGCCTGGGCGGCCGGCTGTCCTCATGCGGCGAAGAGAATCTGCTCAACCTCAAGGGCGATCGCTATCGGCAGGAGAACATTCTCATCCACGAATTCAATCACGCCATCCATCAACATGGATTGAAGGACGTTGATCCGAAGTTCGATGGCAAGCTCAAGGAAACCTACAAGAAGGCGATGGACAAGGGGCTGTGGAAGGACACCTACGTGGCGACCAATCCCGAGCGAATATTGGGCGGAAGGAGCCCAGGCCTATTTCGATTGCATGCGTCCGCAATTCGGCGCCAACACGCGCGAAAAGCTGCAAGGAATACGATGCCGATTTGTTCGCGTTGGTGGATGAAGTCTACAAGCAGTCGAAGTACCGATATGTTCGCTATGACAAGCAGAAGTAATCTGAGTTCGTACGTCATCCCACGGCGATCGGCCGTTACGCGATCTCCAGAATCCCGCACGTTTCCTGATAGCTAGATGACCGTTTCTTAAATTGGCCGCCAGTGGCCTGGACATGCATTTGAACTTTTGTCATTGTGGGGCTGGTGTTCTCCTCCGAGGCTGCATGGAAGCTGCCAATGCCACGTCCTTTTGCCTCTGCGGTGGTTCTTTCCTCCGATCAGCGCGATACTCTCGACGCCCTGATCCGCGCGCGTTCGACGCCGCAAGCGCTGGCCTTCCGGTGCCGGATTGTCTTGTCGGCCGCGCAACCCGAGCAGCCGACCAATCAACAGGTTGCCGACACGTTGGATTGTGACCGCCACACCGTCGGCCAGTGGCGAGAACGTTATGTCACGCACGGCCTGGCCGGCCTCCAAGACGCTCCTCGCTCCGGCCGCCCCCGGAGCTTTTCCCCCCTCGGAACGTCTGCACGTCGTCACGCTGGCCAGTAGTCAGACCGAAGAGCACCAACAAGCCGACACGTCCTGGACCCTGGACAATCTCGCTTTCGAGATTCTAAAGGATGCCCGTCACCGCGACATGAGTCGCAGCACGATCAACCGTGTCCTGACCGAAGCCGATCTGAAACCCCATCGCAGTGAGTATTGGCTCAACAGCCACGACCCTGACTTCGACGCCAAGGCCAACGACATCTGCAAGTTGTATCTCGACGCCCCACGTCTGTACGAACAGGGCCGCTTGGTCCTGTCCAGCGACGAAAAGACCGGGATGCAAATCCTCCAACGCAAGTATCCCACGCGACCGGCCCGGCCGGGCAGCATCGAAAAACGCGAGTTCGAGTACATTCGCCACGGCACGCGTGCGTTGCTGACGACGTTCTGCGTACCCACGGGTCAAATTGTTTGGAACCTGGGCCAGACGCGAACCAGCGTCGACTGGGTCCAGCACCTCAACCGCGTCGCCACACAGTTCCCACAAATGAAAGGAGCAATACGTACTAGTCGAGCAGATGTAAAT
>CAVSMT010000013.1:0-29619 GCA_963729135.1 uncultured Actinomycetes bacterium | reverse complement strand
TCCGCTCGTTCACGACGATCGCGGAAGCGCTCGAGCCGGCCGAGACGATCGAACTGCTGAACGACTACTACACGCTGATGATGGACGCGATCGGCGGCGAAGGCGGGATCACCTCTCGATCAAGGACACGAGCACCGGCGTCGTCGAGGTCCTCCGCAACCTCACGCCGACGCCGGCGCTCGCGGCGCTGATCGAGCAGCAGTCCACCCTCGTCCGCGCGAAGGCCACGCTGCCCACCGCGCGTCCCGACGCCCACGCGTCGATCACTCCTCCGGGCGGCTACCTGTTCGACCCGAACGAGCCGACGCGCTACACCGCGTTCCCCGCCCTGGGCGCGGCGGGCGCCGGCGTCGACGGCGATCTGATCGAGCCGACATCGTCCCCGACGACGGAAGACACGGGCATGTACGCGCTCGCCAAGGCCGACATCTTCAACCTGCTCTGCATCCCGCCGATCCAGCCGGCGCCCGCACGGACGCGGCCCGCGTCCTCGGCCGACCGCGAAAGGGCGGCGGCGGCCTATTCTGCTCCGCACCACCGCGCCCTCCTCATCGTCGACCCGCATCCCGACTGGACGGCCACGTCGCAGATCACGGGCGGCGGCACCGGCCACGACCACCCTTCGGGCCCGATCGCGTCGGACCCGCAAGAACGCCGCCCTGTACTTCCCGTACTTCCGGGCGCCCGACCCGGAGCAGGGGGGCCGATCGCGGACTTCCCGCCGTGCGGCGCGGTCGCCGGCGTCTTGGCGCGCACCGACTCGAGCCGCGGCGTCTGGAAGGCCCCGGCCGGGCTCGACGCCAGCGATCGGCGGGGTCACCGAGCTGAAGCGTCGAAGCTGACCGACGGCGAGAACGGCGCGCTCAACCCGCTCGGCGTCAACTGCCTGCGCGACTTCCCGGTCGTCGGGCAACGTCGTCTGGGGCGCGCGCACGCTCGACGGCGCCGACACGCCTCGCCGACGGAGTGGAAGTACGTGCCGGTCCGGCGCACGGCGCTGTTCATCGAGGAGAGCCTCTTCCGCGGCACGCAGTGGGTCGTGTTCGAGCCGAACGACGAGCCGCTGTGGGCGCAGATCCGGCTGAACGTCGGCGCGTTCATGCACGACCTGTTCCGCCAGGGCGCCTTCCAGGGCAAGACGCCGCGCGAGGCGTACTTCGTCAAGTGCGACGCGGAGACGACGACGCAGAACGACATCGACCTCGGCATCGTCAACATCCTCGTCGGCTTCGCGCCGCTCAAGCCGGCCGAGTTCGTCGTCATCCAGATCCAGCAGATCGGCCGGCCAGTCGACACCTGAGGAGGTGCGTGATGGCGCAGTTCACCGTCAACGCGCAGCGCTTCGACCCGTACAAGAACTTCAAGTTCCGGGTGAAGTGGGACGGCCGCTACGTCGCCGGCGTCAGCAAGGTCGGCGCGCTCAAGCGCACGACCGAGGTCGTCAAGCACCGCGAGGGCGGCGATCCCACGACGCAGCCGCAAGTCGCCCGGCCGCACCGAAGTTCGAGGCGATCACGCTCGAGCGCGGGCGTCACGCACGACACCGAGTTCGAGAGTGGGCCAACAAGGTCTGGAACTTCGGCGCCGGGCTCGGCGCGGAGATCTCGCTGAAGGACTTCCGCAAGGACATCATCGATCGAGGTCTACAACGAGGCCGGCCAGCTCGCGCTCGCCTACAAGGTCTACCGCTGCTGGGTCTCGGAGTACCAGGCGCTGCCCGACCTCGACGCCAACGCCAACGCCGTCGCGATCCAGCACATCAAGCTCGAGAACGAGGGCTGGGAGCGCGACGTGGCCGTCACCGAGCCGAGCGAGCCGCAGTTCGACGCGCTGTAGGGGCGGTCGATGGGGGTCCGCACGCTCTCGCCGACGGCGACGCTCGACCTCTGGCAGGCGGCCGACGGGCGCCCGCCGGTCGAGCGCTCGCTCGTGCTCGCCGCATCGCGGTGCTGAGGGCGGCGAGGAGCCGGGCGCGCTCGAGCGGCTGCCGCTCGGGCGGCGCGACGCGCGGCTGCTCGCGCTCCACGCCGCGCTCGGCGGCCGGGCGTTCGAGGCGACCGCGCCGTGCCCGGCGTGCGGCGAGCTGGCGGAGTTCTCGGTCGACCCGGACGGGCTGCCCGGCGCGCGACGTCGACGCGGCGCCGCGCCGCTCGAGCTCGCCGGCTTCGCGGTCTCGTGGCGGCCGCCCGACAGCGCGCGACGTCGCCGCGGCCGCGGCCGCCGGCGACGCGGCGGCGGCCGAGCGCGTCCTGCTCGCGCGGTGCGTGCTCGCGGCGACCGGGCCGGACGGCGAGGTCGCCGGGCCCGACCTGCCGGAGGACGTCCGCGAGGCGCTCGGCCGCGCGATGGCCGAGGCGGACCCGCTCGGCGAGGTGCTCGTCGACGTCGCGTGCCCCGCGTGCGAGACCGTGTTCGTCGCCGACCTCGACCTCGCCGGCTTCGTCTGGGCCGAGCTCGCGCGCGCGCGCCCGGAGCCTGCTCCGCGAGGTCGACGCGCTCGCGCGCGCCTACGGCTGGACCGAGCCGGAGGTGCTCGCGCTCGCCGAGCCGCGCCGGGCCGCGTACCTCGAGCTCGCGCGGGAGGCGACGCCGTGACCGGCTTCCTCGCGCGCGTCGCGGCGCGGGCGGTCGGCCAGGCGGCCGTCGCGCGCCCGCGGCTCCCGGCGCTCTTCGAGGCGCCCGCCGCCGGGCGGGCTCGAGACGATCGACCTCGAGGTCGCGGCGCCGCGCGCCGCAGCAGGACCGGTCGCGCTCGCGCCGCCGCGCTGACCCGGCGGCGCGGCGACCGGACCCGGCCGCGGGCGCCGGCCCGCCTGCCGCAGCCGAGCCGCCGGGAACGCGCGTCGCGGTGCGGGCCGCGCCGCACCGGGAGGCGCGCAGCGCGAGCCCGAGCCGTCCAGCGGTCAGTCGTCACCGGAAGCGTCCGGCGACGATGGACCGGGCGCGTCCCGGCCGCCGAGCCGGCGCCGCCGTGCGGCGGTCGCCGCGGCCGCGCCGCTCGTCGAAGCCAGCGCCGTCGCCCGACGCGCCGATCGCGCGTGCGACGCCCGCGCCGGAGGCCCGGCGCGCCGCCGCTCCCGTGTCCCGCCGCCGCGCGAGGAGGCGCCGTCCGTCCGCGTCCACATCGGCCGGCTCGAGGTCCGCGCGACGCTGCCGGAGCCGGCGGCGCAGCCCGTGCGCCGCGAGGCGGCCCGGCCGCCCGAGCTCTCGCTCTCGGACTACCTGCGCGGCCGGAGGGCGGCGCGGTGAGCAGCCCGCTCGCGATCGGCGCGGTGAGCGCGGTGCTCCGCAACCTGCTCGACAACGGCTTCGTCGACGTGGGCGCGCCGCTCAGCCCGGTGAAGGTGACCGCGCTCGCGCCCGACCTCGTCAAGCTCGACGAGCCCGAGCGCGACGCCGTCGCTCAACCTCTTCCTCTGGCGCGTGAGCCGCAACACGGGCTGGGCGAACGCGGCGCTGCCGGCCTTCGACGCGAACGGCTCGCGCCTCACGAACACGCCGCTCGCGCTCAACCTCCACTACCTGCTCACCGCGTACGGCGCCGCCGACTTCCAGGCGGAGATCCTGCTCGGCTACGCGATGCACCTGCTGCACGAGCGGCCGGTGCTCGACCGCGCCGCGATCCGGCGCGCGCTCGACCCGAGCCCGCTCGGCCCGACGATCCTCCCGCCGGCGTTCCAGGCGCTGACCGCGTCCGACCTCGCCGACCAGGTCGACGCGGTCACGATCACCGACGAGTCGCTCGACAACGAGGAGATGTCGCGCGTCTGGACGGCGATCCAGGCGCACTACCGGCCGACGACCGCGTACGTCGTCACCGTCGTCCTGATCGAGGCGCGCAAGGCGACGCGCGACGCGCTGCCCGTGCTCATGCGCGGACTCGGCGATCGCGGGGTCGAGGTCGTCCCGAGCCTCGTGCCGCCGTACCCGACGATCGACGAGATCGTCCCGACGCTGGCGCCGGCCGCCCGCCTCGGCGAGACGGTCACCATCTCCGGCCACGACCTCGACGGCACCTCGACCGTCGTCCGCTTCGCCCACCGGCTCCTCGACACGCCGCACGAGATCGCGCTCGGGACGACGACGAACCCGGCCGAGATCGACGTCGCGCTCCCGCCGAGCCCGGGCGCCGACCCGGACTGGCCGGCCGGCGTCTACACGGTCACCGTCTCGCTGATCCGGCCCGGCGACGCGACGCCGCGCGAGTCGAACGTCGGCCGCGATGCTGCTCGCGCCGCGTGCCGGCGCTGCCGCCGGCGGCGATCTCGCGCGACGCCGGCGACGCAGCGCGTCTCGGTCACGCTCGACGTCGGCCCGCAGGTGTGGCCCGCGCAGGAGGCGCGGCTCACGCTCGGCGGCGACTCCGCGCTCGCCGACCCGCTGACCGCGAAGGGCGGCGACGCTCCAGTTCGAGCTCGGCGCCGTCCCGCCCGGCGCGCAGTGGGTGCGGCTGACGGTCGACGGCGTCGAGAGCCTGCTCGTGAACCGGCTCGTCGACCCGCCGACGTTCGACCCGACCCAGTCCGATGGCGGTGCCGGCATGACCGCGGTGCTGCCGGACCGCGAGCCGACCGCGGCCGAGCTCGAGCAGTCGCCGCTCGTGGCCGAGGTCGAGCGCGTGCGCGAGCTGCTCGAGGCGTACCGCGACGGGACGCCGGCGCCGCCGCGCGACGATCCGGATCCGTCCGAGTTCGAGCCGGCGGTCGACCGGCTCGCGCGGCTCCTCGGCCTGTCGGCGTTCGAGCGGCAGCTCGCTGCTGCTCGCGGCCGCGGTCGAGCTCGACGGCGGCGTGGCCGCGCTCGTCGCGGAGCTCGGTGACGGCGCCGACCCGCGGCCGACGTTCGGGCTCGCGCTCGCCGCGCTGCCGCGTCGCGCACTGGGACGCGCTCGCGCCCCGCGCGCCGCTGCGACGGTGGCGGCTCGTCGAGCTCGGCGCCGCGGCGACGCTCGCGCGCGCGGCCGCTGCGGCTCGACGAGCGCGTGCTGCACTTCCTCACCGGAATCGACGCGATCGACGAGCGGCTCGACGGGATCCTCCGCGTCGCGGCCGGCGTGCCGCTCGCGCCGTCGCAGTGGCAGGCTCGCCGAGGAGCTCGCGCGCACCGTCGCGGGCGCCGGCGCGCGCGCGGTCGCTGACGCTCGACGGCGACGACGCCGACGCGCGCCTCGGCGTCGCGCAGGCCGTCGCGCTCGCGCTCGGCCGGCTGCCGCTCGTCCTCCGCACCGACGCGCTCCCGCCGCCCGGGCCGGAGCTCGCCGCGCTCGCCCGGCTCGTCGACCGCGAGGCGCGTCCTGGTGCCCGGGCTCCCGGTGCTCGACGCCCGCGGCGGCGACGTCTCCGTCGCGGCGCTCCTCGAGGAGCTCGAGACGCCGGTCGTCGCCGTCGCCGGCGAGACCGCGGCGCGCGCGCAGGGCCGCGTCGCGCTCCAGCGCTCGGTGCACCTGCCGGCGCCCGCCGAGGCGCGCGAGCTGTGGATCGCCGCGCTCGGCGCGCCGGTCGCGCGCGCTCTCGCAGAGCCCGTCGAGGAGGTCGCGCAGCACTTCCGGCTGAGCGCGGCGGCCGTCGACGCGGTCGCGCGCGAGTTCGCCGCGATCGTCGACGGGGAGCCCGATCCCGGCGCCGCTTCTGAGCGGCTGTGCCGCGAGCGCTCGCGCGTCCGGCTCGAGGGGCTCGCCGAGCGGATCGACCCGGCCGCCGGCTGGGACGACCTCGTGCTCCCGCCGGGTCACACGGCGCTCCTCGAGGAGATCGTCCGGCACGTCCGCCACCGCACGCAGGTCTACGAGCGCTGGGGCTTCGGCGACCGAACGACGCGCGGGCTCGGCGTGACCGCGCTCTTCGCCGGCGAGAGCGGCACCGGCAAGACGCTCGCCGCCGAGGTGCTCGCACGCGAGCTCGGCCTCGACCTGTACCGGATCGACCTCGCGGCGACCGTGAGCAAGTACATCGGCGAGACGGAGAAGAACCTCCGCCGCGTGTTCGAGGCCGCCGAGGCGAGCGGCGCCGTGCTCCTCTTCGACGAGGCCGACGCGCTCTTCGGCAAGCGCGGCGAGGTGAAGGACGGCCACGACCGGTACGCGAACCTCGAGGTCGCGTACCTCCTCCAGCGGATGGAGTCGTACCGCGGGCTCGCGATCCTGACCACCAACCTGCGCTCGAACGTCGACCGCGCGTTCCTGCGGCGGCTGCGCTTCGTCGTCCAGTTCCCGTTCCCGGACCCGGTGCAGCGCGCGGAGATCTGGCGGCGGGCGTTCCCGGCTGCGGCGCCGCTCGACGGGATCGACGCCGACGCGCTCGCGCGGCTCGCGGTGTCGGGCGGGTCGATCCGCGCGATCGCGCTCTCGGCGGCGTTCGCTGCCGCCGAGGACGGCGGCGCGATCTCGCGCGAGCACGTGCTCCGCGCGGCACGCGTCGAGTACGCGAAGGCCGAGCGCGCGCTCACCGACTCCGAGACGGAGGGGCTGCGGTGATCGAGATCGTGATCGACGAGCTCGTCGTCCACGGGCTCCCGCGCGACCAGGCGCACGCGGCGGCGGCGGCGCTCGAGTCGCGGCTCGCGCTCCTCGCCGGCGCGGCCGACGCGACGGTGCCCGCGCGGGCGGAGTCGTACCGGCGGCTCGCGACGGTCGCGCCGAGGGCCGGCTCGCCGGGCGCGATCGGCGACGCGGTCGCCGGCGCCGTCTGGGGCGCCGTCTCCGGAGGCCGGTCGCGATGAGCAAGACGCGGACCGCACGTCGGCGCCCGCCCCCCGAAGGGCGAGGAGCGGCCGGTCTCGAAGCCGGGCGACCGCCACGAGCGCGAGGCCGAGCGCGCCGCGGAGGTCGTCGCGCGCGGCGGCAGCGTCGCGAGCTGGTCGTTCTCGGGGCTCCCGCGGTCGGCGCCCGGCCCGGTCCAGCGGCAGGACGACGGCAAACCGAAGAGCGACGACGACAAGAAGAAGGAGGCGCTCGAGAAGACGGGCGAGGCGCTCCTCGAGACGAAGGCCGGCAAGGAGCTGAAGCAGAAGGTGCTCGACGACCCCGGCGTCAAGAAGGTCAAGGACGCGGTCACCTCGCCGGCCGGGATCGCCGTCGCCGGCACCCTCGCCGCGGGCGGCGTCGGCGCGCTCGCGGCCGCGCACAAGCCGCTGCCGTTCCAGCCGCCGGCGATCCCCCTCGACAAGATCACGCCCGGCCTCTCGGCGCAGGTGAAGCTCGAGGGCCCGGTCGACAAGCCGACGCTTCGTCGGCCTGACGATCTCGTACAAGGAGCAGGGCCCGAAGGGAAAGAAGGAGACCGAGAGCGACCGGATCGCCGCCGACGTCGCGCGCCTCAAGGCGCAGCAGAACATGTTCAAGCCGGCCGCGCAGAAGGCGGCCGAAAAGCAGCAGGAGGACGAGCTCGTCCAGGCGTGGGTCCGCTCGCAGCGGCTGCCGGCGCTCACCGTGCCGCTCACCCCCGGCAAGCCGAGCGAGCCGGAGAAGCCGAAGGACGAGCAGCCCGCGAAGAAGGAGGAGGACGCGAAGGCGCCGGTGCAGCGGGCCCCCGCGTCGACGACCGAGGCCCCGCCCGCGACGGCGCACGTCGACGACGCGCTCGCGAGCCCGGGCCGGCCGCTCGACCCGGCGACGCGCCGGTCGATGGAGTCCCGCTTCGGCTACGACTTCTCGGGCGTGCGCGTGCACGACGACGCGCGCGCGGCCGAGACGGCGACCGAGCTCGACGCGGCCGCGTTCACGGTCGGCGAGGACGTGGTCTTCGGCGTCGGACGCTTCGACCCGTCGAGCCCCGCCGGCCGCCGCCTCCTCGCGCACGAGCTCGCGCACGTCGTGCAGCAGTCGCGCGGCCCGGGCGGCGCCGGCCCGATCGTGCAGCGGCGGAGCATCTTCGAGTCGCTCGGGATCCTGCTCGGGATCGTCGAGGGCGACTGGGAGGACCGCGAGCTGCACGAGTACCTCGACGGCGTCATGCGCGCCGGCCGGATCGAAGGCTCGTACGACAGCGACAACAAGGCGCGCGCGATCGTCCGGCGCTGGAAGTCCGCGGCGCCGGGGTTCGACCTCCGCGCGCCCGAGAAGATCCTCCTGATCCGGGAGATGCTCGACGGGCCGACGCTCGGCGATGACGAGGAGTGCATCCTCGACCTGCTCGAGCTCTCCGACGCCGGCGACCTCCGCGCGATCCTCGGCCCCGGCGGCGTCGCGCTCACGAACCTCGAGAGCGACATCGACGGCGACAACCGCAAGCGGCTCGATGCGTTCGTCGCCGGCCGCTTCGACGGCGGGCGCCAGGCGATCCTCGACGGTCGCGTCGAGGTGGTCGGACCGTCCGTGCCGACCGGCGCTCCGAACTACGACTTCGACGAGGACACGCTCGACACGCTGTTCGACAGCGACCGCACGGCCGAGGAGCTGATCGAGATCGTCGCGCGGTTCTCCCCGGTCGGCCGGAAGCGCGCGCTGCACCGGCTGTCACAGGTCCGCCGGCCGCGGCTGCAGGCTGCGCGCGACAAGCTGATCGACAAGGCGCGGCACCTGACCGGGACACCGGAGGAGCAGAAGCAGAAGCTCGACGCCATGCGGCCGGAGTACGAGGAGACGGAGAAGCAGAGCCTCAAGACCGAGCGGGTGCTCCTGCACTTCTTCCTCGACGCGGCGCCGGCCACGGCGGCCGAGCTGCAGGCCGGCACCGTCCCCGTCGATCCCGCGAAGCGCGACGAGCTCCGCGAAGGCCTCCACCCGCCGCTGCACCTCACTTCCGGCGGCACGCCGGCGCCGTTCCGTCGGAAGCTGCCGGGAGAGGATGTCAACTACGACGAGAAGGTCTTCCGCGCGCTCACGGGCACGCCGGACGAGAAGGGCATCATCGACAGCCAGTTCGAGAGGCTCGTCGTCGGGAAGGGGAAGGCCGAGCACGACGACCCGTCGAAGGTGCACCCTCTCAGCACCTTCGAGGCGATCGGCAAGGTCGCCCAGGAGGAGGTCGTCAAGGTGTTCGGGCGGTACCTCTCGAAGCAGCCGCCGGAGCTCACCGCCGTCGATCGGCCGGCCACCCCCGGTCACGCGGCCGTGAAGGCGAACATCCACGACGCCTTTGCCGACATGGAGCGGGACATCAAGGCGCACCCGAGCATCAAGCCGGGCGTCGCGAAGAACCACCTCCTGTACACGTTCGAGAGCCATCCGCGGATCGCGGAGATCAACGCGGCCCACGACGCGACCCCGGACTTCCACGGCGACGCCCAGGTGCCGCACAACACCGAGGCGAAGCTGCTCGCCAAGGTCATGGACCGGGTGCTCGCGCTCCCCGGGAACCTCACGAAGCTCGTCCAGATCGAGCGCAACTGGCCGGGCTCGGAATCGCCCGACAGGTCGATCAACGTCCAGCTCTTCAAGGCCGAGACCCCGGAGAAGGACCGGCTGCTCCTGTGGGACTACTTCCAGGTGCTGATCCACGAGGTCATCCACACGCTGGTCGCCGACGACTACGAGAAGTACGCCGACTCGCTCCCCGCAGCCAGCTTCAACACGCTGATCGAGGGCGCCGACTCGTTCCTGACGGAGGTCGTGTGGACGAACGTCGAGCCGCGCGTCGGCGACCACGACCTGCGCGAGAAGATCGAGGGGCCGCAGCTCGCGGCCGAGCCGGCGATCACGATCCCGCACGCCGGAGAGCTGCACCGCTACGCGTCGTACACGGAGGTCCTCAAGCTCGTCGACCGGGTCGGCGTCGAGAGCCTCTACGCCGCGTACTTCATGGGGCTGATCGATCGCATCGGCGGCACGCTCCCCACCTCGGCGCACCCGGCGGCCCATCACCCGTGACCGCCGCGACCTCAGCCCTCCACGCGCTGGCCGTGGCCGACCTCGACGGCTGGGCCGGCCTGCCGCCCGACCTCACCCTCGCCGACGCGCGCGCCGACCTGGCCGTCGTCGCCGAGATCGGCGGCCGGGCGCGGCTCGGTGCGGCGCGGGCTCCGCTCGCGTGGGTCGCGGCCGAGTCGTCGGTCTACGTCGGCGGTCTGCGCCTGTACGTCGACGGGGAACGCGTCCTCGTCGTCGAGGGACGCGACCCGATGGACGCGGCCGGCGAGCCCCTCGGCGGCCCGGACCTCGGCGAGCCGGAGCTCGTGCTCGACACGCTGGTCGGGCCCGCCAGGGTCCCCGGGCTCGAGCACGTGTACGCCGGACGCGGCCTCGCCGTGCACCTGAGCCCGGGCGAGCGCGGCCTGCGCGCCGTCCTCGGCTTCGCGCCGACGACGGTCGAGGACTGGGTCGAGCGGCTCCGGCCCGAGCAGGCCGGCCGGTCGAGGTTCCCGCTGCGGCAGGAGTTCCCGTCGTGAGCGGCGCGCGCGCCGCCGTGCCGGCTCCCCTCCGTGCGCCCGCCCGGGCCTTCGCGTCGCCCGTCGCGCACGACGCCGCGGAGCGCGAGGCGCAGGCTGCCGGCTCGGCCGCCGCCCGCGGGACGCTGCCGACGCGCTGGTCGTTCGCGTCCGTCCCGGTCGCACCGCCGACGGACGCGGGCAGCGCCGGCGACGGCCGCGCCGCCGACGCGGTCGCCGGCCCGGGACGCCCGCTCGAGCCGTCGCTGCGGCGGGCGATGGAGCTACGCCTCGGCACGGACCTCGCGGGCGTCAGCGTCCACGACGACGCCCGCGCCGCCGAGGCCGTCCGGCGGCTCGGGACCGAAGGCCTCGCGGTCGGCGACCGCGTCGCGCTCGCGACGCGCCACGAGTCGGCCGAGAGCCGCAAGCTGCTCGCTCACGAGCTGACGCACGTCGTCCAGCAGCGCGCGGCCGGAACGGTCGCGGTGCAGCGCGACGACGGCGCCGCGACGCCGCCCGCGACGACGCTCGCGACGCTCCCGGAAGCCGACCGGAAGCGGATCCAGGTCGTGACGATGAAGGTCACGATCCCCGACCTCGCCGACAAGTTCGCGACCACGGGGACGAAGTCGTCGATCCCGCTGCCCAAGGGGCTGTCCGCCGCGTTCGACCCGTCCGTCGACGCCGCGCTCCAGCCGGGGCTGACGAGCGTCGCGGGCTCGCTCACGACGACGACCGAGCTGACGGAGGTCGCGCTCGTCCCGAACTCGACGATCACGCTCGAGCTCGACGTCGGCGGCAAGACCGGCAAGGGCGTCTATCGCTTCACGCACCACGCGCCGCCGGCTCCGGCGGGGAAGGGCGCCACCGCCCCGCAGCCGCGCGTCCTCGTCGAGGCGCTCGGCAAGGCGACCGCGCCGCCGGGGACGAACGCGCCGCCGCCGGCGAAGGCCGGGGCTCCGCCCGCCCCCGATCCGGTGGCCGAGAAGATCGCGAAGCACTCGTTCTCGCAGTCGTACTCCGGCGGCGACCTCGACGCGCTCCGCGGCGCGATCGACCAGATCCCGGACGCGCAGCTCGCGGTCGTGGACGGGCTGAAGTTCCGCCGCGACGCGAAGAGCTCGAAGGACCCGAACGACAACGGCGAGTACGACTACAAGACCCACACGGTCACGATGTTCGACGCGGCGTTCAACGCCTCGCAGACGCGCTCGAAGACCGCCGGCGCCGTCGCCTCCGGCAGCGGGACCCGCGCGATCGTCCACGAGATCGGTCACGCGATCGACCTCGCCCCGATCCGGGCCGCGCACCTCGACCAGAAGAAGGCGGACGCGGTGGTCGCCGGTCTGTACGGGAAGTACGCGAACCCCAAGAGCCCGAAGGACCTCCAGTACCCGCTCGGTGGACCCGAGGAGAAGGAGGTCAAGGCGGGCCTCAAGGCGCAGCAGGACGCGGACGCGAAGGCGCTCTCGACGAAGTCGCGCGTCCGGCACGAAGACGGTGAAGAAGGCCGGCTCCGACGACTTCGAGGACGTGATCGGCACCGACGTCAAGGGCGTCAAGTTCCGCGAGGCGGCAGCGAAGGACGGCGGCAAGGCGATCACCGCGTACGGCGACAAGGACTTCCAGGAGGCGTTCGCGGAGGCGTACTCCCTGTACATCACCTCGCCCGACACGCTGAAGGCGCTGCGGCCGAACGTCTTCGACTACCTCGACAAGAGCCTGCCGAAGTGAGCACGCCGTTCTCACCCCGCCTGCTCAAGTGCGGCCTCGTCCAGGTCGACCCGGACTCGGGCCGCATCCTGCGCACGATCTCGCTCCAGTACAACCCGGACACGCTCACGCGGACGCTGCAGGTGCAGGCGACGAGCTCCGGCGGCGGCGCCGACCAGTCCGAGGCGCTGCGGCTGAAGGGGCCGGCGATCGAGACGATCAAGCTCGAGGCGGAGATCGACGCGACCGAGCAGCTCGACGACCCGGACGCGAACCCGGTCGCCGTCGCGCTCGGAATCCACCCGCAGCTCGCGGTGCTCGAGGAGCTGATCGAGCCGCGCGCCGACGACCTGCAGGCGAACGACACGCTCGCCGCGTCCGGGCGTGCTCGAGGTGCTGCCGCTCGAGGCGCCGCTGACGCTGTTCGTCTGGAGCAAGCAGCGCGTCGTGCCCGTGCGCGTGACCGACCTCTCGGTCACCGAGGAGGCGTTCGACGTCAACCTCAACCCGATCCGCGCGAAGGTCAGCCTCGGCCTGCGCGTGCTCTCGGTCGACGACCTCGGCTTCCGCCACCGCGGCGGCACGCTCTTCATGGCCTACCTCCGCAACAAGGAGGGGCTGGCCGGCCGCGCCGCGTCGGTGCCGATCTCGTCCGCTCGGGGTGGAGTCGCTCTGAGTGGCCGATCCGCTGCAGCAGCTCCTCGCCGCCGGCGCGCTGCCGACGACGACGTTCCCGCCGACGAGCCGGTACGCGCAGACGCCGGTCGAGGCGTGGGAGCCGGGCGACGGCTCGCCGCCGGTGCCGTACCTCGGCCGCCGCTTCTGCCCGCGCGCGGAGCGGTTCGCGCTCCTGTACGGGCTGCAGATCACCGAGGGCGACCGCCGCGACCTGCTCGCGGCGAGGAACCTCGGCGACGCCGAGCTGTGGTGGCGGCTCGCCGACGCGAACGGCGTCGTCGACCCGCGCGACCTGACCGACCCGATCGGGAAGACGCTGCGGATCACGCTGCCCGAGGACGTCCCGGGGCCGACCGGTGGCTGACCCCGTCCGCCTCCAGCTGCTGATGGGCCCGGGGATCCCGGTGACGCCGCCGCGCGCGGTGATCGACGCGCTGCAGGAGGTGAAGGTCGAGTCGGGCTCGGGCGACACGCAGAGCGGCTTCGAGCTCACGTTCGCGATCCCGAACACGCTCGCCGCTGCAGACGCTCTTCCTGCTCACGGGCGGCTCGAGCATCCCGATCTTCCGCGTCGTGATCGGGTCACGCTCGGCGGCACGACGACCGTGCTGATGGACGGCGTGACGACCCACCACGAGCTGCCGCTCCGAGGCGGGCCCGACCTCGACCCTGTCGGTGAAGGGCAAGGACCTCATCGGCGCTGATGGACGTGATCCCGCTCGACGGGCTGCCGTACCCGGCGATGCCGCCGGCGGTGCGCGTGCTCGTCGCGGTCGCGAAGTACGCGCCGTTCGGCGTGATCCCGCTCGTGATCCCGAGCATCCTCGAGGACGTCCCGATCCCGATCGACCGGATCCCGCGCCAGCCAGGGCACCGACTACGCGTACATCAAGGCGCTCGCGCAGCGAGTGTCGGCTACGTCTTCTACGTCGACCCCGGCCCGGCGCTCGGCATGAGCAAGGCGTACTGGGGGCCCGGAGATCCGCGTCGGCGCGCCGCAGCCCGCGCTGAACGTCGCCCTCGACGGCCCGCACAACAACGTGAAGAGCCTCTCGTTCACCTTCGACAAGGAGCGGAAGGAGCTGCCGGTCGTCTTCATCCAGGAGCCGTTCAGAAGGCGCCGATCCCGATCCCGATCCCGGACGTGACGCCGCTGAACCCGCCGCTCGGGGCTGATCCCGCCGCTGCCGCCGAAGCTCACGTTCCTCAACGACACGGCGAACATGAACCCGCTCGCGGCCGCGATGCGCGGGATCGCCTACGCGGGCCAGCACTCCGACTCGGTCTTCGGCACCGGCACGCTCGACGTCGCCCGCTACGGCCACGTGCTCCGCTCGCGCGCAGCTCGTCGGCGTGCGCGGCGCCGGCGACGCCGTTCGACGGCCTCCACTACGTCGCGTCGGTCACCTCGTCGCTGAAGCGCGGCGAGTTCACGCAGTCGTTCTCGCTCGCGCGGAACGCGCTCATCTCGACGCTCCCTCGGTGCCGACATGACCCGCGTCGCCCGTGGATCGTGTTGCACTTCTGTTGCGACGGCTGCCGCCGGACATGTCGTTCCGGGCGCGGCTCGAGGGCCAATGAGCGACACGCCGGCCCTCAAGCGGTTCTACGGCAAGTACCGCGGCACGGTCGTGAACAACATCGACCCGATGCAGATCGGGCGGATCCAGGCGATCGTGCCCGACGTCTCGGGCGTGATCCCGACCTCGTGGGCGATGCCGTGCCTGCCCTCGGCCGGGATCAACACCGGCGTTTTCACCGTCCCGCAGATCGGCGCCGGCGTGTGGATGGAGTTCGAGCACGGCGACCCCGACTACCCGATCTGGGTCGGCGGCTACTGGGGCTCGACGGCCGAGGTGCCCGTCTGGCCGCGCATGGTTCCGCCGGCGGTCAACGGCCTCACGATCCAGACGACGCTGAAGAACGGGATCGTCGTCAGCGACGTGCCGGGCCCGACCGGCGGGATCATGATCCAGACGACGACCGGCGCGATGATCTCGGTCAGCGACGTCGGGATCGTGATCTCGAACGGCAAGGGCGCGACGATCAGCATGATCGGGCCGACCGTCGACATCAACGCGGGCGCGCTGACGGTGATCTGAGTGCCCGCGCCCGCCCTCCACCTCGGCGCCGTCGTGCATGTGCACCCACGCCGGGCCCGGCGACGCCGTCCGCGCCGTTCCCGCGGGTGCTCCTCTCCGGGCAGCCGGTCGTGACGCTGGCCTCGCCGTACGTGATCGCCGGCTGCGCGCTCACCGGCACGCCGAACCCGCCGTGCGTGACCGGCCAGTGGCTCGTCGGCGCGACGCGCGTGCTCGCCGGCGGCGTCCCGGTCGCGATCGATGACCGGCTCCTCGACCTGCGTCCCGACCGGCACGCCGATGCTGCCGGTCTCCGCGCAGACCGCGGGTGCTCGTGACATGAGCACGGTCAACGTCGACTTCCCGTACCACGTGGACGGCCGCGGGCGCACCGCCGACACGACCGCGCGACGACCACCTGCGCGACCTGATCGAGCAGGTGCTGTTCACCGCGCCGGGCGAGCGCGTGATGCGGCCGGACTTCGGCAGCGGCCTGCTCGGGCTCGTGTTCGAGCCGGGCGGCCCCGAGCTCGTCGCGACGACGCAGCACCTCGTCCAGGGCGCGCTCCAGCAGGAGCTCGGCCACCTGATCGCGGTCGACTCGGTCGAGGTCGCGCAGGACGAGGGCACGCTCACGGTCCAGGTGCGCGTACGTCGCGCTCGTACACGCAGCACGCCCGCGGCCGCGACGTTCACGAGGAGCGTCGCCGTGAAGTACACGCTGCTGCGACGAGCGGCGCCTGCAGGCGGTCAAGGACGCGGGCGTCCTCAACGGGATCGAGTACGTCGAGGTCTCCGACTCCGAGGCGCCGCCCGGCTGGCGCCAGCGCACGCTCTTCGTCCGGCTGCTGCAGCCGCCGCCCGCCGGGCTGACGCCGGAGGCGAACGTCGTGATCACGGGCGGCGAGCGGATCCCGACCGTCGCCGCGTCGACGCCGCCGGCCGCGCAGGTGCCGGCGCTGATCGCAGGGCTCGACGACCCGGCGACGGTGCTGCTCGTCCGCACCGACTCGACCGGCGACTTCTCGACGTACACGCTCCGGCTCGTCGCCGGGCGCCGGCAGCGACGAGCCGCCGGCGGGCTTCGACCCGATGCTCGTCGTCGGTCGAGTTCTCGTTCAAGGTCGAGTGCCCGTCCGACTTCGACTGCGCGCCGCCGTGCGACTGCGCGCCCGAGCCGGTCGAGCAGCCGGCGATCGACTACCTCGCGAAGGACTACGACTCGTTCCGCGCGCTGATGCTCGACCGGCTGAGCCTGATCGCGCCGGACTGGACCGAGCGCACGCTCGGCCGACACCGGGATCGCGCTCGTCGAGCTGCTCGCGTACGTCGCCGACGAGCTCTCGTACCGGCAGGACGCGGTCGCGACCGAGGCGTACCTCGGCACCGCGCGGCGGCGGACGTCGCTGCGGCGGCTCGCGCGGCTCGTCGACTACACCGTGCACGAGGGCTCGAACGCGCGCGTGTGGGCGCGCGATGTCGGTCGGCGGCGAGGGCGTGACGCTCGACGCGCGGCACGGCGCTCCTCACCCGCGTCCCCGGCCTGCCGGACACGTTCGTGCCGGGCGGGCCCGAGCACCGCGCCGCGCTCGCCGCGCGCGCCGAGACGTTCGAGACCGCCGCCGACGCCGTGCTCTACGGGTCGCACGCGCGCTTCGACTTCTGGACGTGGGGCGACGCTCGGCTGCTGCCTGCCGAAAGGCGCGACCTCCGCGACGCTCGCGCGGCCACTTCCCGCAGCTCGCGGCCGGCGACGTGCTCGTGCTCGCCGAGGTCGCCGGCCCGGTCACCGGGCGACCTCGACGACGCCGACCCGGCGAAGCGCGCGGCCGTCCGGCTCACGAGCGTGCTCCCGACGATCGACCCGTCGGGCGGGCTCTTCGCCGACCCGCCGACGAACGCGTCGGTCGACGTCACCGAGATCGCGTGGGACCCGGCCGACGCGCTGCCGTTCCCGCTCTGCATCTCGGTCGAGGCGCACCCGGGCCTCGTCGTCGGCGAGGCGTGGGGGAACATCGTGCTCGCCGACCACGGCCGGACGATCGCCGGCGAGGACCTCGGCGAGGTGCCCGCGCCCGTTCTCACCGCGGTCGCCGTCGGCGGCTGCGACCCGTGCGACCAGCCGGACCCCGACCCGGTGCCGATCCGGTACCGGCCGACGCTCGCGAACGCCCCGCTCACGCAGGCGCGGCCGGCGCCGCCCGCGGGCACGTCCGCGACGGGCACGATCGGCGCCGACCCGCGCACCGCGTCGCCGGCGATCGTCGCTCGAGGCGACGATCCTCGGCTCGACCGAGCCGTGGACGCCCGTCGTCGACCTGCTCGGCTCGGCCGGCGACAAGCCCGAGTTCGTCGTCGAGGTCGAGACCGACGGCACCGCGACGCTCCGCTTCGGCGACGGCGTGCACGGGCGGCGGCCCAGACGGACACCGCGTTCGCGGCGACCTACCGGGTCGGCAACGGCGTCGCCGGCAACGTCGGCGCCGGCGCGATCGCGCACGTCGCGACGCTGAACGGCGCGATCCTCGGCGCGACGAACCCGATCGCGGCTGCCGGCGGCACCGACCCCGAGCCGGCCGACGGGATCCGCCGCGACGCGCCCGAGGCCTACCTCGTCCAGGAGCGCGCGGTCACCGCCGACGACTACGCGAGCGTGAGCGAGCGCGAGCCCGACGTGCAGCGCGCGGCCGCGACGTTCCGCTGGACCGGCTCGTGGTACACGGTCTTCGTCACCGCCGACCGCGTCGGCGGCGCCGCGGTCGACGCGCCGTTCGAGACCGAGCTGACGCGGCTTCCTCGAGCGCGTACCGGATGGCCGGCTACGACCTCGAGGTCGACGCGCCGCACTTCGTCCCGCTCGAGGTCGGGCTGCTCGTCTGCTGTCGAGCCGGACTACTTCCGCGCGCACGTGAAGGCGGCCGTGCTCGACGTGCTCTCGAGCGGCGTCCGCGCCGACGGGACGCTCGGCCTCTTCCACCCCGACCGCTTCACGTTCGGGACGCCGGTGTACCTGTCGGCGATCGTCGCGGCGGCGCAGGACGTGCCCGGCGTGCAGTCGGTGACGCCGCTCGTCTTCCAGCGCCAGCGCGACGACGCGACGAGCGCGCTCGACACCGGCGTGCTCGCGATGGGCCGGCTCGAGATCGCGCGCCTCGACGACGACCCGAGCTTCCCCGAGCACGGCGTGCTCGAGCTGACGATGGGAGGCGGCAAGTGAGCGGCTCGCCGCGGCTGCGGCTGCTGCGCCGGCGTCTCGCAGCGCACGCCGCTCGAGGTGCAGAACCGGCCGGGCCTCTCGGCGATCGCCTACCGCGTCGGCGTGCACTCGGACTTCCTCGCCTCGATGGTCGCCGGGCTCAGCGACCGCGAGCCGGCCGGCGCTCGCGGCAGCTCGGCACGCGCGACGACGACGACTTCACGATCGCGCTCCTCGACGCGTGGGCGGTCGCCGCCGACGTGATCGCCTTCTACACCGAGCGGCTCGCGCAGGAGTCGTACCTGCGCACGGCGCGCGAGCGGATCTCGCTGCAGGAGCTCGGCAAGCTGATCGGCTACCGGCTGAACCCGGGCGTCGCCGCGCAGACGTACGTCGCCTTCGCGCTCGAGCCGCCGCCCGCCGTGCCCGCCGGCGCGTCCGCCGACCCGGGCTCGACGCCGCCGGTCACGCCGGCGGCGGTCACGCTCGAGCCGGGCCTCCGCGTGCAGAGCATCCCGGGCCCGGGCGAGCAGCCGCAGACCTTCGAGACGGTCGAGGAGGTCGAGGCGCGGCCCGAGTGGAACGCGATCCCGGCCTCGACGACGCTGCCGCACACCTTCGCGCACGGCGACACGACCGCGTGGTTCGCCGGCTCCGGCGCTCAACCTCAAGCCCGGCGACCCGATCCTGCTCTCGGCCCGAACCCGACGACATCGCGAACGAGCGCTGGGACGTCCGCACGCTGACGGCCGTCGACCGCGTACGCCGACCGACGGCCGGACGCGCGTCGACTGGGAGCCCGGCCTCGGCTCGGTCGACCCGCACGTCGACCCGTCGCCGACGCCGATCGCCGTACGTCCTGCGCAAGCGGCTCGACGTCTTCGGCCACAACGCGCCGAACTGGGCCTCGATGTCGCCGGACTTCAAGACCGGGTATCTCGGCGACGCCACGCCAGCCGGCCTCGTTCCCCGGCGAGTGGCCGAACTTCACGCTCTCGCCCGCCGGCGCGAACAACGTCGACCTCGACGGCTCGCACCCGGACGTCGTCGCCGGCTCGTGGGTCGTCCTCTCGAAGCCGGGCTACCGCGAGCTCTGGCAGGTCGCCGAGGTCACCGAGCTGAACCGCGCCGAGTTCGCCGTCTCGGGGAAGGTCACGCGGCTCGCGCTCGACGAAGCGGCGAGAACTACGACTTCTTCCGGTTCAGCCGACGCAGCGCCGCGCGACGTCACGGTGTTCGCGGTCAGCGAGCCGCTGACGCTGTCGGAGCAGCCCGACCCGAGCGCGCGTCGCCGGCGACTCGCTCCACGTCGACGACGACGTCTCGGGGTTCGCGCCCGGCCGCGAGCTGATCGTCCGCGGCACGACGACTGACGGCGAGGACCACGCCGAGGAGGCGGTCGTGAAGACGGTCGCGCCCGACGGCGACAAGTGGCGGATCACGCTCGAGGCGGACCTCTCGACCTCGTACGAGCGCGGCACGGTGATCGTCCACGGCAACGTCGCGCTCGCGACGCACGGCGAGACCGTCCAGCAGCTGCTCGGCTCGGGCCAGGCGAGCACGCCGTTCCAGCGCTTCACGCTCGCGCACGACCCGCTCACGTACGTCCAGTCGAGCGCCGACCCGTCGGGCGCCGTCGACACGCTCGAGGTGCGCGTCAACGACGTCAGCGCTGGGCCGAGGCGCCGACGCTGTACGGCGCCGGCGCGCCGCGACCGCGTCGTACGCGGTGCGCACCGACGAGGACGGCAGGACGTACGTCCAGTTCGGCGACGGCTCGACGCG
Source organism: uncultured Actinomycetes bacterium (assembly GCA_963729135.1). Classification (GTDB taxonomy): domain Bacteria; phylum Actinomycetota; class Thermoleophilia; order Gaiellales; family Gaiellaceae; genus PALSA-600. The sequence continues at coordinate 9,861 of CAVSMT010000013.1, read as the reverse complement.
GCGCGCGGCTCCCGACCGGCGTCGAACAACGTCCGCGCGACGTACCGCAAGGGCTCGGCGCGGCCGGCAACGTCGGCGCGGGCGCGCTCGCGCAGCTCCTCGACCGGCCGCTCGGCGTGAAGGGCGTCGAGCAACCCGGCGCCGGCGCGCGGCGGCGTCGACCCGGAGCCGGAGGACGACGCGCGCGCGTCGATCCCGCTCGGCGGTGCGCACGCTCGGCCGCGCCGTCTCGCTGCTCGACTACGAGGACTTCGCGCGCGCGTTCACCGGCGTCGCGAAGGCGAGCGCGTCGGTGCTCCCGCTGCGCGCCGGGCGCACCGTCGTCGTCACGGTCGCGTTCGACCGGCGGCGACCGGCTCGACGACCTCGCGACCTCGCTGCGTGACGCACGGCGACCCGCACGTCGAGGTGCTCGTCCTCGACGGGCACGACCGAGACGTTCAGGCTCGCGCTGAAGGTCGCGGTCGACCCGGCGTACGAGTCGGACGCGGTCCTCGCCGGCGTCGAGGCGGCGCTCCGCGCGGCGTTCTCGTTCGACGCGCGCGACTTCGTCGCAGCCGGTCTTCCTCTCGGAGATCGACGCGGTCGCGCACACGGTCACCGGCGTGCTCGCCGTCGACGTCGACCGGCTCTACACGGGCGCGACGCCCGGGCTCTCCGACCGCCTGCTCGCCCAGCAGGCCGCGGTCGACGCGAGCGGCACGCGATCGCCGGCCGGCCTCCTCGTCCTCGACGACGGGCCGTTCGACTGGCTGGAGGTGATGACGTGAGCGGCACGGGCCTCTACACGACCGACGAGCTCTACCGGCTGCTGCCGGCCGTCTACCGCGTCCGCGACGCCGAGCAGGGCGGCGTGCTGCGCGAGCTCGTCGACCTGCTCACCGGGCAGGTCAACGTGCTCGCCGAGAGCCTCGAGCAGGCCTACGACGACCAGTTCGTCGAGACGTGCGCGGAGTGGGTCGCGCCGTACATCGGCGACCTCGTCGGCTACCGGACGCTGCACGGCGTCGTCCCGCAGGTCGCCTCGCCGCGGGCCGAGGTCGCGAACACGATCCGCTACCGCCGCCGCAAGGGCACCGTCTCGGTGCTCGAGCAGCTCGCCGCGCGACGTCACCGGCTGGCCCGCGCACGCGGTCGAGTTCTTCGAGCTGCTCGCGACGACGCAGTACATGAACCACATCCGCCCGCAGGCCGCGGCGACGGCCGACCTCCGCTCGGCGTGCGCGGCTCGAGCTCGCCGGCGCGTTCCAGGCGGGCGCGTTCGACGGCTTCGCGCACACCGGCCGAGATGCGCCGCATCGCCTCGCGCGCCGGTCGCTACAACATCCCGAACGTCGGCATCTTCCTCTGGCGGGTCGCAGGCGCTCCGGCTCACCGGTCGCCGCTCGTCGACGCCGACGGCGACCGGCCGGCGCTTCCGCTTCGACCCGCTCGGGACGGACAAGCCGCTCTTCGCCGACCCCGCGAACCGAGACCGACATCACCCACATCGCCGAGCCGCTCGACGTGCCGCTGCCGCTGCTGCGCCGGTTCGCGAAGGCGAACCTCGACGCGCTCTACGGCGCCGGGCTCTCGCTCGCTGCTCGAGAGCGAGACGAGGCGGCGTCGTCGACGCCGCTCGCGGATCGCCGACATCCGCATCTGCGATCTCTCGGACGACCCGGCGCGCGCCGGGAACGTGGGCGCACGAGCCGCAGCCGGGCGACACGCACGTCGCGATCGACCCGGTGCTCGGCCGCGTCGCGTTCGCCGACGCGCCGGCCGCGGGCGAGACGCGGCTCGCGACCTTCCACTACGGCTCGGCGCTCGCGGTCGGCGGCGGCGGCTACGACCGCGCTCGTCGCTCGCGTCGAGCTGCGACCGTCGAGCACGGTCCAGGCGGCGACCCGCTCGGCCCGACGCTCGCGTCGGTCGCCGGCGGCGGCGAGGTCGAGATCCTCGACAGCCGACCCGTACGCCGCGCCGGCCGTCGATCGCGGCGACGACGCCCGCCGCCGGCGCCGCCGACCTCTCGCTCGTGCTCCAGTCGGCGAACCGCGCGCGGCCGCTGCTCTCGCGCGGCGACCAGTTCAAGCTCGCGATGGAGCCGAACACGACCGTCGTCCTGAACGGGCTGGTGCTCGCCGGCGCGCCGCTCGTGATCGAGGAGTTCGCCGACACCGAGCCGCGGAACCTGATCCTCCGCCACTGCACGCTCGTGCCCGGCCTGACGCGCGACCCCGACGGCGAGCGCGCACTCGGTCGGCCGCGCGTGCCTGATCGTGCTGCACCCGTTCGCGACGTGACGCTCGACCACTGCGTCGTCGGCCCGGTCGTCGCGGTCGAGGGCGCCGAGGTCGCCGCGAACGACTCGGTGATCGACGCCTCCGCCGCAGGACGAGATCGCCTTCTGCGGCCGCGCGGCCGCGGGCGGCGGCGGGCTGCTCACGGTCTCGACCGCCGCCGATCGGCAAGACCGGGCGACGGGCTCGCGTACGGGCGGGCACCTCACGCTCGAGGCCTGCACGGTCCTCGGCAAGGTGCACGCGCGGCAGCTCGACGTCTCGAACTCGCTGCTGCTCGCGGCGCTCGCCGACGGCGGCGACCCGTGGCCGGCGCCGGTGTGGGCCGAGCGCCGGCAGGTCGGCTGCATCCGCTTCTCGTTCGTCCCGCCCGGCTCGCGCACGCCGCGCCGGTTCCACTGCGCCGGCGACGACCCGGCCGAGCGGCCGTTCCACACCTCGCTCCGCTACGGCGACCCGGGCTACATGCAGCTCCGCCGCTCGACGGACGACGCGATCCGCACCGGCGCGAGCGACGAGAGCGAGATGGGCGTCACGCACGAGCTGTACGCGCCGCAGCGCGAGAGTCAACCTGCTGATCCGGCTCGACGAGTACCTCCGGTTCGGCCTCGAGGCCGGGATCTTCTACGCGACATGACCGACCGGGAAGGGAGATGAGATGGGCGCCGACGTCAGCCGAGTGAGGTTCGACCCGCTCCGCGACTTCGCGGGCGTGGTCCTCCAGCAGGGACAGGCTCCTGCTCGACGGGGACTTCAACGAGTACGTCGCGCTCCTCGACCGGCGGCTGCGGGCGGAGACGTGCGACCTCACCTCGTTCGGTCCCGACCCGAACCACGCGGGCGTCTCGTGGGTGCCGCGGCAGACGCCGGACGGGTTCCGCGTCACCGCCTCGGGCGGAAACGCTCACGATCGGCCGCGGGCGGATGTACGTCGACGGCCTGCTCGCCGAGAACCACGGCAAGACCTCCACCGGCTTCGACCCGCTGCTCTCCGAGCGCACCGGGACCGCGGACATCCGTACGACGAGCAGCCGTACTGGCCGACGCCCGACGCGCTGCCGACCGGCGGCCCGCACCTCGCGTACCTCGACGTCTGGGAGCGCGAGGTCACCGCGCTCGAGGATCCCGGACCTCGTCGAGATCGCGGTCGGCGTCGACACGACGGCGCGCGTGCAGACCGCGTGGCAGGTGCGGCTGCTGCCGAACATCGGCAACGCCACGTGCGCCTCCGACGACGCCGACATCCCCGGCTGGCTCGACGTGATCCGGCCGTCGGCCGGGCGGCTGACGAACGGCACGATCGCGGTCGCGCCCGACGACGACCCGTGCGCGCTGCCGCCGAGCGGCGGCTACCGCGGGCTCGAGAACCAGACCTACCGCGTCGAGGTCCACGACGGCGGCGCGCCCGGGCACGGCGACGTTCAAGTGGTCGCGCGACAACGGCTCGGTCGCGATCCCGGTCGTCGAGATGGTCTCGTCCACCGAGCTGCGGCTCGCGACCGTCGGCCGCGACGACGTCCTGCGCGTCTCGACCGGCGACTGGGTCGAGATCCTCGACGACCACTACGAGCTGAACCAGAAGCCGGGCGTGCTCCGCAAGGTCACCGTCGACGACGCCGCGCGCACGATCTCGTTCACGGGCGCGCTCCCGGCCGACCTGCAGCCGGCGAGCGCGACCGACGCGGCGGCGCGCCACCTGCGCGTGCGCCGCTGGGACCAGTCCGGCTCGGTGAAGGACGGCGCCGGCACGCAGATCGTCGACCTCGACGCCCCGGGCGCGACCGGGTCGATCACCGTCCCGACGACCGGGTCGGCGCAGGTGCATGCTCGAGAGCGGCGATCGTCGTCTCGTTCTCGATCGCGTCCGGCGGCAGCGGCCGCTTCCGCCCCGGCGACTACTGGATCTTCGCCGCGCGCACGGCGGACACGTCGATCGAGGAGCTCGACGCCGCGCCGCCGCTCGGCGTGCACCACCACTACGCGCGGCTCGGCACGGTCACGTTCCCCGGCTCGCAGAGCGACTGCCGCCGGCAGTGGCCGCCGCTCGGCGGCGACGGCGAGAGCTGCGACTGCACCGTCTGCGTCACGCCCGAGTCGCACTCCTCCGGCGCGCTCACGATCCAGGCCGCGGTCGACCAGGTGAAGGCGCAGGGCGGCGGCACCGTCTGCCTCGAGGCCGGGGTCTACGCGGTCGCGCAGCCGGTGAACGCCGACGGCGCCGATCTCGCTCCGCATCCACGGCCAGGGGATCGGCACGATCGTCGTCGCGACCGGCGGCGCGTTCACGGCGAGCGGCACGCGCGGGCTCACGATCGAGAGCATGGCGATCCTCAGCGGCGCGGGACGGCGCGGCGGCGATCCGGCTGCAGAGCGCGATGCTCGCCGACCTCCACGACCTCGCGATCCTCTCGTACGGCACCGGCGACGGAGGCGGCTCGGCGGTCCAGCTCGCCGGCGTCGCGCTCGACGTCGCGGTGCGCAAGAACGTCCTCGTCGGCCGGACCGGGGTGGACGCCGGCGGCGGCAGCGAGGGGCTCGGCGTCTTCGGCGCGGCGCTGCGGGTCGAGGACAACGTCGTCGTCGGGCTCGACCGCGGGATCGACCTCGGCGGCCGCTCGGCGTACCTCTTCTCCTGCCGCGTCGGCCGCAACGAGGTGCTCGCCGGCCTGTCGGGCGGGATCGTCGCGACCGGCGCGGTCGCGCCCGGCGCGAGCCTCGACGTGGTCGGCAACAAGGTTGCGACGAGCGGCGCCGGGATCACGGTCGGCCCCGACGCGACCGTCGACTCGAACGCCGTCAACGCCCTCTCGCTCGGCGCGGCGACGACCGTCGACGTCGGCATCGCCACGGGCGCCGCGCTCGGCACCGACGGGATCGTCGTCGACGCCGGCGACTTCACGACGCAGGCCGGGCACGTGCGGATCACCGGCAACCGCGTCCACGACCGCGCCGGCACCGGGATCGTGCTGCGCACTCCCGTGCAGACCTGGATCGTCAAGGAGAACGTCGTCCAGAACGCCGGCGCCGGGATCGAGATGGCGGCGAACGGCGGCGCCGAGCGGGTCGCGGTCGACAACAACGAGGTGCTCGACGTCGCGGCGACCGTGGCCGGCGCGGACGGCGCGTTCGGGATCGCGATCGTGCAGGTGACGGGCTCGGCGTCGATCGTCGGCAACACGGTCGCCCGCATCGGCCAGAACCTGCCGACCGGCATCTCGCGGGCGCGGGATCCTCGTCGTCGGCTCGAGCGACATCCACGTCAGCGGCAACGTCGTCGAGGCCGTCGGCCCGCCGGACGGCTTCACCGGCCTCGCGATCGGGATCGGCGTCTTCGGGCCCTTCGACACCGCGCAGCGTCTCCGACAACACGTCGCGGTTCAACACCGGCGGCGACCGGCCCGAGCCAGGGATTCTGGATCGCGCTGCTGATCCAGTCGGTCGCGGGCGCGATCAGCTTCGGGAGCGCGGCGGGCGGCCGTCGCGGCGGGGCAACGGCACGTCGTGTTCACCGACGGCGGCGCGTACTTCGCGGCCGCGGCGCCCGAGCACGCGACCGTGTCCGCGAACTCGCTCGCGGGGGGCGGCACCGAACCGGCGTGCCTCGTGCGCGTGAACGGCGACGTCGTCGCGCAGGGGAACCAGGCCGACTTCGCCGGCGGCGAGGTGCCGATCGCGATGCAGCTCGTCGGCCAGACGATCGGGGCCTCGACGAACCGCCTCCGCGGCACGCGCTCGATGCTCGTCCTCCAGGTCGACCCGAAGCGGTTCGCGGCCGTCGGCAACCTCGCCCCGGGCGGCACGCACCTCTCCGACTCCGCCGGCAACCTCTCCAACCTCGGCGCGCCGTGGGCCGCCCTCAACCCGTCCGTCTGACCACCAACCCGGGAGGCACGCCATGTCCGTGATCGTCGTCGGCGCCGAGAAGAACTTCGCCGCGCTCCGACCCCGTCTCCTGAGCGGCTCGGTCTCGAGCAAGGCCGCCGGCGAGATCTCCGCCGCGATCCAGGAGGCCAACCCGCACGCCGACCTGAAGGCGCTGGCGCCCGGGACCGTGCTCACGATCCCGGACGACCTGCCGCACGTCGTGGTGCGCGGCGACGTCTCGCTCGACGACCTCTCGAAGACGACGGTCACCGGCATCGTCACCGACGGCGACGCGACGATCACGCAGCTCACCACGACCGGGCTCAGCGTCGCGAAGGACGCAGCCACGGCGAGGAAGGCGCTCGCGAAGTCGCTCACGGGCGCTCAGCTCACCGCCGCCGCGAGCCAGGACAAGGCGGTCGCGGCGAGCATCCAGGCGGCGCAGGACGCGCTCGCCGCCGCGGACGCCGCCGCGAAGGCGCGGACCGATGCGCTCGCGCAGGCGCAGACCGAGTGGAGCGCCGAGCTCGCCGCGCTGAAGGCGACGCTTCCGACGTAGCCGCGTACGATCGGCGGGTGGCGACGTTCGCGCTCGTCCACGGCGCCTGGCACGGCGCGTGGTGCTGGGAGCCCCTCGCTGCCGAGCTGGACGTGCTCGGTCACCGCGCGGTCGCGGTCGAGCTTCCGTCCGACGAGATCGACGCCGGCTGCTCCCGCTACGCCGACGTCGTCGTCGACACCCTCGCGCGCGGGGACGCGCCGGTCGTCGTCGGCCACTCGCTCGGCGGGCTTACGATCCCGCTCGTCGCCGCCCGCCGTCCGGTGAGGCGGCTCGTGTACCTCTGCGCCCTCGTCCCGCGGCCGGGCCGGCCGCCGTTCGAGCGCGGCGAGGACGAGCCGGCGACGTTCCGGGACGGGTTTGCGGTCTTCACGCGCGACCAGTTCGGCCGCTCGTACTGGCCGGACGCGGCGGCGGCCGCCGAGCGGCTCTACCCCGACTGCGCGCCCGACGTCGCGCGCGCCGCGGCCGCGAGGCTCCGCCCGCAGGGCCCGCTCCCGAACGACGAGCCGTGCCCGCTCGAGCGGCTGCCGGACGTCGAGGCCCTCTCGATCCTCGCGACGGAGGACTCGGCGATCAGCCCCGACTGGTCGCGGTGGACCGCGCGCCGTCGGCTCGACGTCGAGCCGATCGAGCTCCCGGGCGGGCACTCGCCCATGCTCTCGCGGCCGGCGCGGCTCGCGCGCACCCTCGCGGCGCTCGCGTAGGGCAGGGCGCGAAACGAAGAGGGGCCGGCTTTCGCCGGCCCCTCCGATCGTGCAGCGTGTGCGCTGGTTCGCGCTTACGCGTTGGTGTAGGCGTCGAGCTGACCCGCGAGGGTGTTCGCGAGGCTCTTCTGCGCGGCAGTCGCCGTGAAGTTGTCGACGCCGTTGTAGTTGACCGCGATCAGGAGCGCATCTGCCTGTGCGACCACGGACGAGATGCTCGCCGGGTTCGACCCGCTCTTGATGTCGAACTTCGCAGCGAGGAGGTGCGCCGCCATGCAGTTGATCGGCGACGAGCACTTCATCGCGGCGAAGATCGCCGACACCTGCGCGAACGTCGTCACGTTGTAGTTGCCGAGCTTGATCGGCAGCAGCGCGGTCGCCGCGGCCTGGTGGTTCTTCCAGTAGCCCGGTGAGAGCTGCGGCGAGAAGCTCTGCGCCGTGAACGGCTCGCAGCCGGCACTCCCGGCCGGGTAGTTGACGTCCCCGTTGTAGTGCGCGAGGTACGAGAACGATCCGCCTGCGGCCGGTGTCGTGAAGGCGGCCGAGGTCGCGAGGCCGCTTCCGTTCAGCGGCTCGTTCGGGTCGGTCGCCAGGACGGTGCCGGTGCAGTTCGCCGAGCTGTACAGGGTGAAGGTGACCGTTCCGGTCGGGTTCGGGACCGCCGCGGGCGTCGCGGCCGTCCTGGTGACCGTGGCCTCGTCGTGCACGACCGTGCCCGCCGCGACCGTCGTGCCCGTCACGTCGTTGTTCGCTGCGTCGCGGACGTGCGTGACGACGGTGACGTCGCCCCAGTTCTTGGTGGCGTTGGCGCAGTTCACCGTGCAGCCCGCGGTCGTGTTGTTGGCCGTGCCCGTGCTGCGGACGACGGTCCCGGCCGCGTTGGTGAACCCGATCGTGGAGGTCGCCTGCACCTGGGTCAGGCCGGACACCGCGGAGGTGATCGTGACGGTGCAGCTCGCGGTCGTTCCGCCGCCTGCGTAGTTGCAGGTGGGGGAGCCGACGAAGCTGCCGGTCGTGCTCGGCGGCGTGATGATGCTCGCCGTCGCCGTCCCGGCGGCGAGGATCCCGCCGTTGGTCGCGGTGACGGTGATCGTGAGCACGTGGTTCGTGCCCGCCGGGTTGTTCGCGTTCTGCGGCGTGATCTGGATGAACGCGTCTGCGGGCACGAGCCAGGTCTTGTTCGCGTTGCCGCAGTTCGCCGTGCAGCCGGCGGTCACGTTGTCGGCCGTCCCGGTCGTGCGGGACACCGTGCCGACAGCGTTGGTGAACCCGATCGTCGACGTCGCCTGCACGGTTGTCGTGCCGGCGACCGCCGAGGTGATCGTGACCGTGCACGTCGCCGTCGCCGCCCCGCCCGTGTAGTTACAGCTCGGGGAGCCGACGAAGCTGCCGGTCGTGCTCGGCGGCGTCAGGATGCTCGCCGTCGCCGTCCCGGCCGCGAGCACGCCGCCGTTGGTCGCGGTGACCGTGATCGTGAGCACGTGCGTCGTGCCGATCGGGTTGGTCGCGTTCTGCGGCGTGATCTGGATGAACGCATCCACCCAGCTCTTCGCCGCGTTCCCGCAGTTCACGGTGCAGCCCGCGGTCACGTTCGCAGCCGTCCCGGTCGTGCGGGAGACGGTGCCGACCGCGTTGGTGAAGCCGACGCTGGAGGTCGCCTGCACCTCGGTCAGACCGCCGACCGCGGAGGTGATCGTGACGGTGCAGCTCGCGGTCGCCGCGCCACCCGTGTAGTTACAGGACGGGGAGCCGACGAAGCTGCCGGTCGTGCTCGGCGGCGTGAGGATGCTCGCCGTCGCCGTGCCGCCCGCGAGCACGCCGCCATTGGTGGCGTTCACCGTGATGGTGAGCACGTGGTTGTTGCCGACCGCGTTGGTCGCGTTCTGCGGCGTGATCTGGATGAACGCGTCCACCCAGGTCTTCGAAGCGTTGCCGCAGTTCGCCGCACATCCGGCGGTCACGTTGGTGGCCGTCCCGGTCGTGCGGGAGACGGTGCCCGCCGCGTTGGTGAACCCGATGTCGAGGTCGCCTGCACGCTCGTCGTGCCGGCCACGGCCGAGGTGATCGTGACCGTGCAGGTCGCCGTCGCCGCGCCGCCCGTGTAGTTGCAGGTGGGCGAGCCGACGAAGCTGCCGGTCGTGCTCGGCGGCGTGAGGATGCTCGCCGTCGCCGTGCCGCTGGCGAGCACGCCGCCGTTGGTCGCGGTGACCGTGATCGTCAGCACGTGGTTCGTGCCCACCGCGTTCGAGGCGTTCTGCGGCGTGATCTGGATGAATCCGTCCACCCAGTTCTTCGCGGCATTGGCGCAGTTCAGCGTGCAACCGGCCGTCACGTTCGCGGCCGTCCCGGTGGAGCGGATCACGGTGCCGGCCGCGTTGGTGAACCCGATCGTCGAGACCGCCTGGACGCTCGTGCTGCCGGCGACCGCGGAGGTGATCGTGACGGTGCA
>CAVSMT010000012.1:0-57108 GCA_963729135.1 uncultured Actinomycetes bacterium | reverse complement strand
GAATGTATTGCTGTCTCGCTGGGCGATCTCCCGAAACTGCGGGCGGTCCTCGCGGCCGCTGCGAACGCAGGACACCTTACGAACCCGCACCCGGCCTTATGGGTCACCGAGTTCAGCTGGGACTCGAACCCCCCCGACCCGAGCGGAGTGCCGACCGCGCTGCTTGTCACGCTGGGTCGCCGAGGGCCTGTACCGAATGTGGGTGAACGGCTTCTCGCTCGTGACCTGGTTTCAGGTCCGGGACGCAGCCGCTCTCCGGCTACTTCCAGTCGGGGCTCTGGTATCATCAACGGAAAGCCGAAGCCGGCGCTGCAGGCCTTCCGCTTCCCGTTCGTAGCCCTGCCGGCAGGGGCCCGGGTGCAGGTCTGGGGGCGAACTCCGCCGCTCGATCCGGGTCCCGTGGTGGTGCAGCAGAGCCTCGGCGGCGCCTGGCGCCCCGTGACGACCCTGACCCCCAACCGCTACGGCATCTTTCAGGCGCGTCTTTCCGTACCGGCCCGCGGGCGGATGCGCGCGAAGATCCTGGGCACGAACGACGCGTCGATCCCGTTCGGCCTCGCCCCGGTTCCGGACCGGTTCTTCAACCCTTTCGGCCTGCCAAAGCCGATCGAGCTAGTCAAGTAACCCGCGTCGACGCGGCCGCGAGGCTGACGCAACTGGCCGCGCCGGGTTGCCCACGACGACGGCTCCGGGCGCAACGTCGCGTGTGACGACGGCGCCCGCGCCGACGATCGCGCCGCGACCGATCGTCACGGGACCCAGCACCGTCGCGTTTGAGCCGATCGATGCCCCATCCTCGACGACCACCGGCACGAGCTCCCAGTCGCCGCTGGCGGCCAGAGCCCCGGCCGCGTTCGTCGCACGTGGGTGCTTGTCGTTGACGAACACGACGCCGTGACCGACGAAGACGCCGTCGCGGATCACGACGCCGTCGCAGATGAACGCGTGGCTCTGGATCTTGCACCGCGCGCCGATCCGCGCACCGGCCTGGATTTCGACGAATGGCCCGATCCGCGTCCCGTCGCCGATCGTGCAGCCGTAGAGATTCGTGAACGAATAGACGACGACCTCCTCGCCGAACTCCACGTCAGCGATGAGGCGGTACGGGGCGTCGTTGCTGGGGCCGTCTGGCATCCCTCAGGCGACGCGCGCGCCGCGGGCGTAGACCTCGACCGCCTCCGAAGCGGGGTCCAGCGCCGCAATCTTCCCTCGGCACAGGAGCAGCGCACGGTCGGAGAGGAAAGGTGGCGCGGAGGTTATCGGCTCACCGACACGATCGGAGTCGCGCCGCTCTTGAAAGCGCTGGGACGTCGCGACGCGAGCCGCGCGAGAGTTCACACGTGCCCGACGTCGCGCATCCGCACATACCCGTCGGCAACACGAGGCTCGGCCGCGAGCGTGAACGTGTACTTCTCAACGAGAAGGGAGGTGACCCACAGCCACGGGAGACGCGGATCGATCTGGCTCCCGAGCGCGGGGGCAGGCTCGAGCTGCCGGTGCCGAGCGCGGAGGGCGGGGATCGCGATACCCACTCCCGCGAAGCGTAACGACGAGGGCCTCTTGCCGCCCAGCCTGCGCGAGTGGGAAGCTGGTGACCGGAGCCGACGCACTCGCTCCCCGGCCTGCGCACCAGCGCCGCGCGGCTCGCGCATGCACTCCAACACCCGAGCTGGGGAAGCACTAGCGCACCAGAGTCGCGTGCCGCAACCCCTGGGCTTCCTCGGCTGGGCGACCGCCGATCACCTAACACCTCCGCGAGAAAGACGAGACACATATGCATCCGTGATGCTAGAGTGTCTCGATGCTGTCGGTCGCGAAGCTGTCGCCGGGCCAGGAGGCCTACTACGAGCGTTCGGTCGCCGACGGGATCGACGACTACTACGCGGGCCGCGGTGAGTCGCCCGGGATGTGGGTCGGGCGCGGGGCGGCGGAGCTCGAGCTCGACGGCGTGGTCGGTGAGGGTGAGCTGGGCCGGTTGATCGGTGGGAAGCATCCGCTGACGTCCGCCGAGCTCCGCCGGCATCCGCCCAGGAAGCAGATCACGGTCGAGCGGATCGATCCGGCCACGGGCGAGCGCGGGCTAGAGGTGAAGACGCTTTCGCCGGTGGCGGGGTTCGACCTGGTGTTCTCGCCGCCGAAGAGCGTCAGCCTCTTGCACGCACTCGGCAGCGACGAGGTGCGCCACGCGGTGGGCCAGGCGCACCTGGCTGCCTGGCAGGCGGCGCTGTCCTATCTGGAGGAGCGGGCGTGCGTGACGCGCAAGGGCAAGAACGGCGTCGTGCGCGAGCGCGGCTCGGGGTTCGTGGCCGCCGCCTATCAGCACCGGACCTCGCGGGCGCAGGATCCGCATCTGCATACGCACGTGATCGTCGCGAACATGGCGCGCGGCTCCGACGGCGTGTGGCGGGCGCTCGATGGCGAGCCGATCTTGAAGCGCTACCGGCTTGCGGCCGGCTACCTGTACCAGTCGCAGCTGCGGTTCGAGCTGACCCGTTCGCTGGGGGTGGAGTGGCGGGAGCCGGTGAACGGGATGGCGGAGATCGCCGGGGTTCCCGAGGCGGCTCTGCGGGCGTTCTCGCAGCGGCGGGCGCAGGTACTCGACTACCTCGAGCGTCGCGGCAGTTCGGGCTTCTACGCCGCCAAGATCGCCGCGATCGAGACGCGCGACCGGAAGGAGCCGGTCGACCTGCCGCGGATGCGGCTGGAGTGGGAGGCGCGCGCGGCCGAACACGGCCTCGGCCGGCGCGAGTTGAAGCGGCTGCTCGGCCGCACCGTCGCACGCGAACTCGACGAAAGCGACATCTCCGAGACGGCGGCGCAACTGGCGGGACCTGAAGGCCTGACCGGAACGCGCTCGACGTTCACCGGCACCGACGCGGTCATGGCCTGGGCAGAGGCGCACACCGCAGGGCGCCCCCGCCGAGCGGGTGCTGGCCCTGGTCGAGCGGTTCCTCGGGATGGAGCAGGTCGCACCGGTCGCCGCGGCGGCGGTGGGGCGGCCGGCCGCGTACTCGACCACCGAGCTGCTCCGCCACGAGCGTGCCGCACTGGAACTCGCCGGGCACGGCCGCGACGTCCGCGTCCCGACCGTCTCGCCGGCGGCGGTCGACGAGGTCGCCCACGAGCGTGGATCGATGCTCGGCCGCGACCAGATCGCGATGCTGCACGCCGCCGCCTCGAGCCCGGAACGCGTCGTCTGCGTCGTCGGGCACGCCGGCGCCGGCAAGACGACCGCGCTCGCCGCGCTCGCCGACGCCTACCAACGGGACGGCCTCGTGGCGATCGGCGCGGCGCCGTCTGGCGTCGCGGCCGCGAACCTCGCCGCCGAGACCGGGATCCCGACCGGCACCCTGCACCGCCTCCTCGCCGAGACGCGGGAGCGGGGCGGTCTCCCGCGGCACTGCCTGCTTGTCGTCGACGAGGCCGCGATGGCCGACACGCGCACCCTCACCCGCGTCCTCCTGCAGGTGGAGCGCGCGGAGGGGAAGGCGGTGCTGGTCGGTGACCCGGCTCAGCTTCCCGCCGTCGGCCCGGGCGGCCTCTTCACGCGCGATCGTCGAGCGCAACGGCGCGATCGAACTGCACGACAACCGCCGCCAGCGCGACGAGCTCGAACGGCGCGCGCTCGCGCTCCTCCGCGAAGGACGGAGCCGCGACTACCTCGCCCACGCCGCCGAGCAGGGAGGCTGACCGTTGCGGCCGGTCGGGTCGAGGCGAAGGCGCAGCTTGTTGCCGACTGGTGGCAGGCCGCCCGCGTCGACCTTCCGGCAGCGCGATGATCGCCTACCGCCGCGCCGACGTCGCCGAGCTCAACGCGGTCGCCCGTGCGCTCCTCGACCGCGAAGGGCGCCTCGGCCGTGACCGCCTCCGCCTCGACAACGGCACCGAGCTCGCCGCTGGCGACCGCATCCTCTGCACCCGCAACGACCGCCGCCTCGAGATCGCCAACGGCAGCCGCGGCACCGTCAGCGCGGTCGACCATGAGCAGCGGGCGGTCGAGGTCGAGCTCGACGACCGCCGCCGGCTCACCCTCCCCGCCCGCTACCTCGACGCCGGTCACGTCGCGCACGCCTACGCGCTCACCGGCCACAAGACCCAGGGGCTGACGCTCGAGCGCGCGTTCGTGCTCGCCGACGACCGCCGCGCGCTCCGCGAGTGGGGCTACGTCGCCCTCAGCCGAGCGCGCGAGCAGACCCGCCTCTACACGACCGCCACCGAGCTCGAGCCCGACGCGCCACCCCAGCGCCCCGAGCCCGACGGTCCGGTCGACCGGCTCGCTGAGGCCCTCACCCGCCCCGCAGCAGAGACGCTCGCCCTCGACGCCACCACCACCCGACCCGACCCGACCGAGCGCGCCGCGCTCGCACGCCAGACCCGCCGGCTCAGAGAGCAACGACTCGCGCTCGAGAAGGAACGCCTCAACGCAACCGACAGCGACACCAGGCGAGCCGCACGCTCGCCGGCCTCGGCGTGCTCGGCCGCGCACGCCACGGACGAGCCCTCCGCGACGAGATCGGCGAACACGAACAGCAACTCGCATGTCTTGACCGGGAGCTCGACCGGCTCGACCGCGAGCTCCGCGTGACGCGACAGCGCGCGTTCGAGCTCGCCCGCGCTCAGCCGCGGCCCGAGCGCGGCCTTAGCCGCGAGCCGACCCTGGAACGCGGCCTCGGGCGCGAGCGGGGTCTCGGGCGTGGGATCGAGCGCTGAGTCACCGCTCGATCCCGAAGCCGCGCTCGCAGCCCGAGGCTCCGCTCCATCCCGACCTCGACCTCCATGATCCGCCGCAGCTCCCGCGACCGCTCGACCGCCAACTGCCGCAGCCGCTCCGCCTCACGGCCAGGCTCGCGGCCGAGCTCGTGCGCGAGCGCGGCCGACATCCGCGCCAGATCCGCCACCGAGGCCACCCGTGGCCGCAACCCCGCCCCGATGTGCTCCTCCGTCGCCCCTCGCCGCAGGTCATCGAACCCCCGCCGCGTCCCCGCCGGCTCCGCGACCACATTCAGCTCGCCCATCGGGGTGCGCAGCCGCAGCACCGGCTCCTCGCGAAGCGACTCCTCGTCGACAGCCAGGCGTCGCCGGTCGGCGCGCTTCGCGTCGAGCTCTGCGAGCGCCCACGCCAGCCGCTGCACGTTCTCCGAACGCAAGGAAGGGCAGATGTCCACACCGCCCGTCACCTCGTCGGTGCCGCGGATCACCCTGGCCAGCCCGCCGATCAGCACGTAGTCCAGGCGGTTTCGGTGCAGCGCCGCCAGCAGCCCGCGCGGATCGAACCCGTTCTCTCGGCCCTCCATGCTCCAAGCTCAGCCACCCTCCCTGCGCCGGTGTGCTTCCTCGAACCTCCGCCGCCGCTCCTCCAGCATCCGATCCAGCCGCCGCTCCGGCGCCAGCATCTGGATCTCCTCGATCCGCTCATCCGGACCCGCGTCATACGGCACCAACTCCAACGGAATATCGAACCCGCACGCCCGCAAGAGCTGCACCAGCGTGTCCAGGCTCGGCGCCACCACGCCCTGCTCATACCGCGCGATCACCGTCCGATCCCTCCGGCTCACCTTCGCCAACTCGTCCTGACTCAACCCCGCCCGCAACCGCGCCTCCCGCAAAATCGCCGCGCTCCTCACCGTGTCCTCACGCACGGCGGCAGTCTAAACCAGAACTTCTTGATTTCGACGATGTAGGCAGATATGATTCAGCAGGCTGATACCTCGATGGTCTTAAGGAGGCAGCAGTTGAGCGAGGATCGCCTCCTCACGGCGAGCGAAATCGCAGAGCGTGTCGGGTTCTCCGCGGACTGGGTCCTCGACCGCTTCGAGGCAGGCGATGTTCCGGGCTACCGGTTCGGCAAGAAAGGCGGCCCCGTGCGCTTCCTCTGGGCCGACTGGGAGATGTTCTTGCTGAGCTGCCGCATTGGTCCTAGCCTTCAGGTTGCCCACGTCAACCAAAGCTGAGGCGGTGACTCGGATGCAGATGGGCCAGGTCTACAAACTCGACAAGAGCTGGGGTTACCGCTACCGCGCCCCGAATGGGACCAGACCCCAGCGCAGCGGCTTCCGCACGAAGGGAGAGGCCCGGGAAGCCCTCAATGAGGCCCTCCGCCGAGCATCCCTCGGCGAGGGTCATCGCGGCGAGCCTCCGACGGTCGCCGCCCTCGTCGAGGAGTACCTCGAGCAGCACGTCGCGGAGGACATCACAATCGAGACGCTCCGCTATCGGCTACGGCACGCCGTTGACGCGTTCGGCCCGATCCGCGTCGACAGGCTCGGAGCCTCGACAGTCGGCGCGTGGCGGAAGCAACTGCCCTCCGGGTCGGCGCATTACATTCATCGCGCGCTCCGCCAGGTGCTGAGGTACGCCGTCCGCTGCAAGTACCTGGACGAGAATCCTGCCGCGCTGATCGCGAACCCAGCGCCGAGGCGCGGCGAAATGAAGATCTTCTCCTGGTCCGAGCTCGAACTCGCCGCCGCCGAGCTTCGGCCGATGCACCGCGCAATCCCGATTTTCGCGGCAGGCACGGGCTTGCGCCCTGAGGAGTGGATCGCTCTAGAACGTCGGGACGTCGACCGGCAGCACCGGGTCCTCAGCGTCCAGCGCGTCTACACGAACGGGCGGGTCAGCGAGTATCCGAAGACCGACCGCTCACGCCGTCGGGTCCCACTTCGCACGCGCGTCCTCGAGTCGCTTGACGCGATGCCGTCGCGGGTCGACACGGCGCTCGTCTTTCCGGGTGCTCGGGGCGGGCATCTCGACCTGCACAACTTCCGTGAGCGCCACTGGAAAGCCGCGCTTCGCGCCGCCGGCCTCGAGTACCGGCGCCCCTACGACCTCAGGCACACCTACGCCACGTTCTCGATCGCCGCGGGCATCTCGCTCTTCGCGCTCGCGCGGCGGATGGGCACCTCGCTCGAGATGATCGACAAGACGTACGGTCACCTCGCCCCGGACGCCGACGACTACGAGCTGGGCCTCCTCGACGCCTTCGACGCGAGGTTTTCGCCGGCGGATGGACATATTTTGGACATTTCCCACTGACGCCGGCCGAATCCTGTGAGACAAAAAGTGTCTACTAGCAGGGTTTTTATGGGATGCGCCCGGCATGATTCGAACATGCGACCTCTGCCTCCGCAGGGCAGCGCTCTATCCCCTGAGCTACGGGCGCGGGCGGGTCAGTGTAGCCGCGCCGGGCTGCCGCCGACCTCGAGCTCCGCGTCGCCGGCGACCTCGGTGCGGACGTAGGCGAGCGCGAGGCCGGGGACGGCGCTCGTGACCCGGCCGACGGCCTTCTCGCCGACGCGCACCTCGTCGCCCGGCGCGGCCGACTCGACCTCGAGCACGCGGAGGGCGCGGTTCGCGTGGCCGCGGAAGTGGAGCCGCGCGATCGGCTCCTGGCCGGGGTAGCAGCCCTTCGTGAACGAGATCGCGCGCTCGTCGAGGCCCGCCTCGGCCGGGAGCACGGTCTCGTCGAGCTCGGCGCCCCAGCGCGGCGTGCGCGCGAGGATCCGCAGCCGCTCGAGGCCCTCGTCGGGCGGCGCCGCGTCGACCGCGGCGTCGAGCACCTCGACCGCGGGCACGCCGTAGTCGCGAGTCGGGATCCCCTCCGCGCCGCCGAAGACGATCGTCGAGGTGTGCTCCTCGCGCTCGATCTCGCAGCGCGTCGTGATCCGCATCCGCACCAGGTGAGCGCGCACGGCCTCGCCGAGCTCGGGCTCGGTGAGGAGCAGGAAGTCGTCGTCGCCGCGGCGCCAGACGACGAGCGGCGCGATCACCCGCGCCTTCGGCGTGAGCAGCAGCGCCTCGCAGCACCGGCTCCGCGAGCACGTCGTTCGAGAGCATCCGCTGGAGGAAGTCGGCGGCCTCGGGGCCCTTCACGCGCACGTACGCGCGGGGTCTCGCGTACGCCTTCGTCGCCACGGCCATGCGGACTAGTGTAGGTCGCGTGTTCCGTTCCAGCGCCGAGCGAAAGGTGCGGGCCGCGGGCTACGACCCGGCGCGGCTCCCGCCCGGGCCAGCACCTGACCGAGAAGTGGCCGGTGCTCCACGCGGGCTCGGTCCCGGACACCGACCTCGCGACGTGGACGCTCCGCGTGTTCGGCGAGGTCGAGCGGGAGCTCGAGCTCTCGTGGGAGAGCTTCGGCGAGCTGCCGCGGTCGGCGACGACGCAGGACATCCACTGCGTGACGCGCTGGAGCCGCTTCGACGCCGGCTTCGAGGGCGTCCACTGGCGCGAGCTCGCGGCGCTGTGCCGGCCGCTGCCGGGCGCGCGCTTCGCGATCGCCCACGCCGAGCACGGCTTCACCGCGAACGTCCCGCTCGCCGCCCTCGACGACGACGACGCGCTGCTCGCGACCCACGCCGACGGCGAGCCGCTCACGCGCGAGCACGGCTGGCCGCTCCGGCTCGTGATCCCAGGCCGGTACTTCTGGAAGAGCGCCAAGTGGCTGCGCGGGATCGAGCTCTCGGCGGCCGACCGCCCGGGCTTCTGGGAGCGCTACGGGTACCACAACGACGCCGACCCCTGGAAGGAGCAGCGGTACGGCTTCTGAAGATCACTCGATCGAGGGATCGGCGGCGCCGGGCCGGGGCCGATGACTGTGTTATCCCAATCCCTGCCTGAAGCGAAGAGGGTCGGCAATGCCGGCCCTTTTTGCGTCCCGGGACGGGATCGGCGCGAGCGCGTCGCGCGCGGCACCGGGCACAATCCCGCCGTGGCTCGCGCCTTCACGACCGCCGCGGCTCTGCTGCTCCTCGCCGCGCTCGCCGGCTCGGCCGGAGCCGGCGCGGGGCCGGCGATCAGCGACCAGGCGTGGCAGCTCACGACGCTCACCGGCGTCAGCCGCGGCGTCTCGACGGTGACGGTGCAGTTCTCGAGCGACGGGAGCATCTCCGGATTCTCGGGCTGCAACCAGTACGGCGGCACGTACTCGACCTCCGGGAGCGGGATCGCCGTCTCGAAGTCGCTCGCCGTCACGAGGATGGCGTGCTCGGCGCCGCGGACGCGGCTCGAGCGCGTCTACCTCGCGGCGTTGACGTCGGCGCGCCGCTACTCGATCGCGAATTCGAAGCTGACGCTGAGGAGCCGGCGCGGCCTGACCCTCGCGACCTTCGCCGTCGAGTCGCAATCGCTCGCCGGGACGCGGTGGACCGTGATCTCGTACAACGACGGCAAGCAGGCGGTCGTCTCCGTGGTGTCGGGCGCGAAGCTGACCGCGGCCTTCGACGCGAAGGGCCGCGTGAGCGGCTTCGCCGGATGCAACACCTACGGCGCGGCCGTCGTCGCGAAGCCGCCGACGATCTCGTTCGGCCCGGTCGAAGCGACGAGGAAGGCGTGCGCCGGGCCGAGGGACGTGATGGCGCAGGAGTCCCGGTACCTCGCCGCCCTCGGGACCGCGACCACCTACCGGATCGAGGGCCCGTCGCTCGAGCTCCGCACGAAGACCGGCGCGATCGCCGCCGACCTCGCGCGGGCGTAAACGGGCCGGAAACGACGAAGGTGCGGGCTCGGCCCGCACCTTCGCGACACAACGGCTCTCCGGCGGGACTACATCATCCCGCCCATGTCGGGCATGCCCGCGCCGGCCGCCGCCTTCTCGGGCGCCTCGGCGACGATCGCCTCGGTGGTGAGGATGTTCTTCGCGATCGACGCGGCGTTCTGGAGCGCCGAGCGCGTCACCATCGTCGGGTCGATGATCCCGTTCTTGACGAGATCCTCGAGCTCGCCGGTGTCGACGTTCAGGCCCTCGCCCGGCTTCGCCGCGCGCACCTGGTTGACGACGACGGAGCCCTCGAGGCCCGCGTTCGCCGCGAGCTGGCGGAGCGGCTCCTCGAGCGCGCGCAGGATGATCCGCGCGCCCGTCCGCTCGTCGCCCTCGAGCGAGTCGGCCTTGGCGCTGACCGCGTCCGCCGCGTTCAGGAGCGCGACGCCGCCGCCCGGGACGATGCCCTCCTCGAGGGCGGCCCGGGTGGCCTGCAGCGCGTCCTCGACGCGGTGCTTCTTCTCCTTCATCTCGGTCTCGGTCGCGGCGCCGACCTTGACCACCGCGACGCCGCCGGAGAGCTTCGCCAGCCGCTCCTGCAGCTTCTCGCGGTCGAAGTCCGAGTCGGTCGTCTCGATCTCGGCCTTGAGCTGCTTGATCCGCGCCTTGATCTGCTCCGGATCGCCCGAGCCGCGCACGATCGTGGTCGAGTCCTTGTCGACGACGACCTTGCCGGCCTTGCCGAGCTGCGAGATCTTCGTGTTCTCGAGCTTGAGGCCCATCTCCTCGGTGATCACCTCGCCGCCGGTGAGGATCGCGATGTCCTCGAGCATCCGCTTGCGGCGGTCGCCGAAGCCGGGCGCCTTGACGGCGACGGCCTGGAACGTGCCGCGGAGCTTGTTGACGACGATCGTCGCGAGCGACTCGCCCTCGACGTCCTCGGCCACGATCAGCAGCGGCCGGCCGGCCTGGATGACCTGCTCGAGCACGGGCAGGAGGTCCTTGACGGCGCCGATCTTCTGGTTCGCGACCAGGATGTACGGGTCGTCGAGCACGGCCTCCATGCGCTCGGCGTCGGTGATCATGTACGGCGACAGGTAGCCCTTGTCGAACTGCATCCCCTCGGTGAACTCGAGCTCGAGGCCGAACGTCTGGCCCTCCTCGACGTTCACGACGCCGTCCTTGCCGACCTTCTCGATCGCGTCCGCGATCACGTCGCCGATCTCGCGCTCGCGCGACGAGATCGTCGCCACGCGCGCGATGTCCTCCTTGCCGTCGATCTCGACCGACTGCGACTTGAGGCTCTCGGTCACGGCCTCGACCGCGCCCTCGATCCCGCGCTTGAGGCCCATCGGGTTCGCGCCCGCGGCCACGTTCTTGAGGCCCTCGCGGACGATCGCCTGCGCGAGCACGGTCGCGGTCGTGGTGCCGTCGCCGGCGACGTCGTTCGTCGCGGTCGCGACCTCGCGCACGAGCTGCGCGCCCTGGTTCTCGAACACGTCCTCGAGCTCGATCTCGCGGGCGATCGTGACGCCGTCGTTCGTGATCGTCGGCGCGCCGAACTTCTTGTCGAGGACGACGTACCGGCCCTTCGGGCCAAGGGTGACCTTGACCGCGTCGGCGAGGACGTTGACGCCCCGCTCGAGCGCGCGGCGCGCGTCCTCGTTGAACTTGAGCTCCTTGTGAGCCATATCTCTTCGTTCCTCCGTCTCTCTCGCTCTTTACGCGGTTGCGCCGGCGGGCTCGCGGTCCCCGGCGACCTTCGCGAGCACGTCGCTCTCGCGCAGGATCAGATACTCGTCGCCTTCGACCTTGATCTCGGTGCCGCCGTACTTGGAGTAGACGACGGTGTCGCCCTCGGCGACGTCCATCGGGATGCGCTCGCCGGTGTCGCTGTTGCGCGCGCCCGGGCCGACCGCGAGCACCGTGCCGCGCTGCGGCTTCTCCTGCGCCGTGTCGGGCAGGACGATCCCGGTGGCCGTGGTCTGCTCCTCTTCGAGGGGCTCGACGATCAGTCGGTCGCCAAGCGGCTTCAGATTCATTCCTTCGGACCTCCACTTTGTGACAGGTTCGTGACAGGCTTCGGCACTCACGGTACGAGAGTGCCAGCCCCGGGACAATAGCTGAAGGTCCCGGGCCTGTCACGCTAGGGTCCGGCGGATGCGACGCGAGTTCTCCGCCGGCGGCGTGGTCGTCCGCAGGCTGCGCGGGAGCTGGGTGTTCGCGGCGATCCGGCCGGGCGGCAAGCCGGCCGGGCTGTGGGCGCTGCCGAAGGGCCAGATCGGCGAGGGCGAGTCCGGCGAGGCGACGGCGCTGCGCGAGGTCGAGGAGGAGACCGGCGTCCGCGGCCGCTCGCTCGGCAAGCTCGGCGACGTCCGCTACTGGTTCAACTGGCAGGACGAGCGGATCTTCAAGGTCGTCTCGTTCTTCCTCGTCCGCTACGAGGGCGGCCGGCTCGGCGAGGTCGCGCCGGCGTTCCGGCACGAGGTCGCCGAGGTGCGGTGGCTCCCGCTCGCCGAGGGGCCGCGGCTGCTCGCGTACGACGGCGAGCGCGAGATGGCCGAGAAGGCGCTGGCCGCGCTCGACGGGCAGGACGTATGATCGTCGCCCGGTGCCCGCGTACGCGCTCAATTTCTACTCGCCGGTCGTCGAAGCGCAGCTCCGGTCGCACCGCAAGACGGCGACGATCCGGCTCGGCGACAAGTCGAAGAAGTACTCGAAGGGGATGATCGTCTCGGTCCTCGTCGGCGCCCGCTACGGGCCGCGCCAGCACGTCTTCGACGCGGTGATCGACCGGGTCGAGGTGAAGCGGCTCGGCGACCTCTCGCCGCGCGAGATCGAGCACGACAACCCCGAGATCCGCCGCCCGGAGGAGATGGCCCACTTCCTCGGCCAGCTCTACAACCGCGAGGTCACCGACGAGGACACGGTCACGGTGATCCGGTTCTCGGCGGTCAAGTCGAACTCGTCGCTCTGACCCGCGCCGAATCGCGCAGGCAACGACGTGTTACTTGCGAGGCTCTGAGCGCCGGATCGGCACGCCGAAGAGCTCGGGCTCGCGGAGCTGCGCCCCGCACTCCTCGCAGTCGACCGCGAAGGTCGAGGAGAACGGCGCCGCGCACGACGGGCAGCGGTGGAGCATCTCGCCGCCGCAGGTCGGGCACTCGCTCGGGATCTCGTCCTCGAGCTCCTCGAACCAGCGCCGGGCCGCGCCGCAGCGGAGGCAGATCGCGGTCCAGTCGCCGAGCACCTTCCGCCGCTCCTCGCGCAGCCAGTCCGCAGCCTTCCCCACGGGCGCACCATAACGGGGCGTTACAGTGCGGGTCAGCATGGCGATCGCGCGCGTGGCCGAGCCAAGCGGCTCGCTGCAGGAGGTGAAGGAGTGGGGCCTCGACCGCGAGGACCTCCTCCAGATCTACCGCAACATGCTGACGACGCGCGGGGTCGAGGAGCGCGGCCACATCCTCTACCGGCAGGGCAAGATCCCGGGCTCGTTCTACACCGGGCGCGGGAACGAGGCGTCGTCGGTCGGGGTCGCGACCGCGATGGCCCCCGAGGACGTCGGCACGCCGCTCCACCGCGACATGGGCGTCCACGTCGTCCGCGGCGTCGAGCCGTGGCGGATCTTCGCGAACTACATGGGCCGCGTCGACGGGCCCGCGCGCGGCCGCGACGGCAACGTGCACATGGCGGACACGCGCCTCGGCCTGATCGCGATGGTCTCGCACCTGCCGGCGATGCTGCCGGTCGCGGTCGGCTGCGCGCTCGCGTTCCGGATCCGCGAGGAGCGCCGGGTCGCGGTCGGGTGGTTCGGCGAGGGCTCGTCGGCGCGCGGCGACACGCACGAGGCGATGAACCTCGCCGGCGTGCGCCGGCTGCCGGTGGTCTTCGTCTGCGACAACAACCAGTGGGCGTACTCGACGCCGACGCACCTCGAGTACGCGGTCGAGCACCTCGCCGACCGCGCGCAGGCGTACGGGTTCGAGGGCGTGGTCGTCGACGGCACCGACGTGCTCGCCGTCTACCGCGAGGCGAAGCGCGCGATCGAGAAGGCGCGCGAGGGCGGCGGGCCGACGCTGATCGAGTGCGAGACGCTGCGGATGGAGGGCCACGCCGTCCACGACGACGCCTTCTACGTCCCGAAGGAGCTCTTCGAGCAGTGGGCCCTTCGCGACCCGCTCGAGCGGTACCGCACCTGGCTGCGCGAGCGCGCCGAGCTGACCGACGAGGAGGAGGACGAGATCCGCGTCCACGTCAAGAAGCACCTGAACGAGGCGCTCGAGCGCGCCGAGGACTCGCCGCTCCCCGACCCGGCGACGCTCACCGAGGGCGTGTACGCGACGCCCGACGAGCTCGACACGCCTCACCACAGATGAGGCTCTCGGACGCCGCAGTTGTGACTGGAGGCCGTAAGCCATGAGCGAGAAGACCTATCTCCAGGCGATCAGCGACGGGCTCCGCCAGGAGATGCGGCGCGACCCGCGCGTGTTCATCCTCGGCGAGGACGTCGGCGTGTACGGCGGCGCGTTCAAGGTCACGCTCGGCTTCCAGGAGGAGTTCGGCGAGTGGCGCGTGCTCGACATGCCGCTCTCCGAGACGGCGATCGTCGGCGGCGCGACCGGCGCCGCGATGATGGGGATGCGGCCGGTCGCCGAGATGCAGTTCGCCGACTTCGTCTCGTGCGGCTGGGACCACCTCGTCACGGTCGCCGCGAAGCAGCGCTGGCGCGCCGGCACGCCGGTGCCGATCGTGCTGCGGCTGCCGTCGGGCGGCGGCTTCTCCGGCGGGCCGTTCCACTCGCAGAACCCGGAGTCGCTCTTCGCGCACGTTCCGGGGCTCAAGTGCGTGTGCCCGGCGACGCCCGAGGACGCGAAGGGCCTGCTCGTCTCCGCGATCGAGGATCCGAACCCGGTGCTCTTCTTCGAGCACAAGCACCTGTACCGGCGTGTGAAGGGCGAGGTGCCGGACGAGCGGTACACGACCCCGATCGGCGAGGCGCGGATCCACCAGCCCGGCGACGACGTCACCGTCGTCACGTGGGGCGCGATGGTCTACACCGCCGCCGAGGCCGCCGCGCAGCTCGACGACCTGTCGGTCGAGATCGTCGACCTCCGCACCGTGCTGCCGTGGGACAAGGAGGCCGTGCTCGCATCGGTGCGCAAGACGTCGAAGGCGCTCGTCCTCCACGAGGACACCCACACCGGCGGCTTCGGCGCGGAGATCGCGGCGACGATCGCCGAGGAGGCGTTCGAGTCGCTCGACGCGCCGCCGCGCCGCCTGGCCGCGCCCGACACGCCGGTGCCGTTCTCGCCGGTCCTCGAGCGAGCGTTCATCCCGCAGGTCGAGGACGTCGCCCGCGCGCTCCGGGAGCTCGCGGACTACTGATGGCGACCGGCGCCGCAGTCGACGTGGTCATGCCGCAGATGGGCGTCTCGGTCTCCGAGGGCACCGTCACGAGGTGGCTGAAAGGCGTCGGCGAGACGGTCGAGGCCGACGAGCCGCTGCTCGAGATCTCGACCGACAAGGTCGACACCGAGGTGCCGAGCCCGGGCTCGGGGATCGTCTCGGAGATCCTCGTGCAGGAGGGCGAGACGGTCGAGGTCGGCACGCTGCTCGCCCGGATCGGCGGCGACGGCGCTGCGGCCCCGCCCGCACCTCCGGAGGCGCCGCCCGCGCCGGCCGCCGAGGAGCCAGCTGCGTCCGCACCCGCCGAGCCGGCGCCGGCCGAGGCGCACAACGGCCACGATCGCACGTTCGTCTCGCCGGTCGTCGCCCGGATCGCGGCGGAGCACGGGATCGACCCGGCGCAGGTCGAGGGGAGCGGCCGCGGCGGCCGCGTCACGAAGAAGGACATCCAGGCGTACATCGAGACCGAGCCGCCCGCGGAGGCGCCGGGCCCGCCGCCCGCCGCGACGCCGGCACCGGTCGTGGCGGCCGCCGCCGCCGGCCCCGGCCGGGCTCGAGCCCGGCGAGCGGCTCGAGCCGCTGAGCGCGATGCGCCGCGGGATCGCCGAGCACATGCGCCGCTCGCTCGACACCGCCGCGCACGTCACGAGCGCGATCGAGGTCGACATGGCCCGCGTGGTCGCCGCGCGCGAGCGGCGGAAGTACGAGTACGACCACGAGTACGGCGTCAAGCTCACGTACCTCGCGTTCGTCGCTTGCGCCACGGTCGAGACGCTGCGCGAGTGGCCGTGGGTGAACGCGGAGCTCCGCGGCGAGTCGGTCGTGACGCGCAGCCACGTGAACCTCGGCTTCGCGGTCGCGCTCGACGGCGGCAAGGGCCTGATCGTCCCGGTCGTGAAGCACGCCGAGGGGCTGAACCTGCTCGGGATGGCCCGCGCGGTCGCCGACCTCGCCGAGCGCGCGCGGACGAAGCGGCTGCTCCCCGACGACGTCCAGGGCGGCACGTTCACGATCACGAACCCGGGCGGCGCCGGCACGTTCCTCGGCACGCCGGTGATCAGCCAGCCGCAGAGCGCGATCCTCGGCACGTACGCGGTCGTGAAGCGGCCGTGGGTGATCCAGGACGAGAACGGCGCGGACGCGATCGCGATCCGGCCGATCATGAACCTGACCGTGACCTACGACCACCGCCTCGTCGACGGCGCGTACGCCGGCGGCTTCCTCAAGGATCTCCGCACGAGGCTCGAGAGCTGGAGCGACGACGAGTGAGCGACGAGCTCGTCCGGCTCACGGTGGTCGGCTCCGAGTCGGAGGCCGCGATGCTCGTCGGCTATCTCGAGGCGCAGGGGATCGAGGCGACGTACGACACGAGCGGGACGTTCCAGAGCCCCGGGACCGGCGCGGGCCTCGGCGGCGCGCACCTCGGCCGCCAAGAGATCCTCGTGGCCGAGGCCGACCTCGAGGCGGCGCAGGCCGCGCTCGAGGCGCTGCCCGGCTAGGGCGACTCCGCGGGCGGCCACTCCAGGTTCGCGTCCGGGATCGGGTCGCCGTGCGGATCGTGGGTCGGGTACCCGAGCGCGCTGTCGATCCGCGCCTCGAGCTCCTCGGAGATCACGTGCTCGAGCCGGTCGGCCTCGTCGTGCACCGCGTCGACGTCGAGGCCGAGCGTCTGGGCGAGGTAGAGCTCGAGCAGCCGGTGGTGGCGGATCACCTCGAGCGCGACGCGCTCGCCGGCGTCGGTGAGGTGCGCGCCTCGGTACGGCTCGTGCTCGATCAGCTCGAGCGCGGCGAGCTTCTTCACCATCGCCGACGCGGACGCCGGCGAGACGCGCTGCTCGCGCGCGACCGCGGTGATCGTGACGCGCCCGCTCTCGGCCTGGAGCTTGTAGATCGTCTTGAGGTAGTCCTGGATCGCCTCGGAGAGGGGCAACCGCGACACGGCACGAGGGTACCGGCGCTGGTAGCGTGCCGCCGCGTTGCGGATCCGCGTCGGGCATAGCGCAGACCCGGACGACGCGTTCATGTTCTGGGCCGCTCGACGAGGAGCGCGTCGACCTCCGCGGGCTCGAGTTCGAGCAGGTCGTCTCCGACATCCAGACGCTGAACGTCTGGGCGACCGAGGCGCGCCTCGAGGTCACGGCGATCTCGATGGGCGCGTACCCGCACGTCGCCGACCGGTACGTCCTGCTCCCGCACGGCGCCTCGCTCGGCTCGCGGCTACGGCCCGATCGTGGTCGCGCGCGAGCCGCTCTCGCTCGACGCGCTCCGCGAGCTCGAGATCGTGATCCCGGGCCGGCTCACGACCGCGTACCTCGCGCTGCGGCTCGCGCTCGGCGAGGACGTGCGCGTCCGCGAGCTGCCGTTCGACGAGATCCTCGACGAGGTCGCGTCCGGCCGCGCCGACGCCGGCCTCGTGATCCACGAGGGCCAGCTCACGTTACGCGGACCACGGGCTCGCGAAGACGCTCGACCTCGGCGAGTGGTGGCTCGGCGAGACGGGGCTGCCGCTGCCGCTCGGCGTCGATCGTCGCTCGGCGCGACCTCGGCGACCGGCTCGGCGACGTCTCGGCCGTGCTCGGCGAGGCGATCCAGGTCGGGCTCGAGCATCGCGACGAGGCGCTCGCGTACGCGCGGGGCTTCGGCCGCGGCATCGACGCGGAGACGACCGACCGCTTCGTCGCGATGTACGTCAACGAGCTGACGAGCGACTACGGCGACGAGGGCCGGCGGGCGGTGCGCGAGCTGCTGCGCCGCGTCCGGCACAGGCGTCGAGGCCGAGTTCGTCGGCTGAGCCCGGTCCCCCGCGCACCGTTCTTGCGGGACACGTCCAAAATGGGCGTGTGGATCGCGTGCTCGAACGGCTCGAACGGATCTATGCGATCGGGGCGACGCGCGTCGGCGGGTCGGCCGAGGAGGACGCTGCCCACGCGCTCGCCGACGGCTGGATGCGCGAGGCCGGGCTCGACGTCGCGACCGACGGGGCCGGGAACCTCTTCGGGCGGCGCGGCGCGCGCCGCCGCCGGCGAGGTCTGGACCGGCTCGCACCTCGACTCCGTCCCGGACGGCGGGCGCTTCGACGGCGCGCTCGGCGTCGTCGCCGGGATCGAGGTCGCGGAGCGGCACGCCGAGCTCCCGCTCACCGTGGTCGCCTTCCGCGACGAGGAGCGCGGCCACGCCGGGAGCCTCGCCGCCGTCGCCGCGGGTCGGCTTCCCGCCGGGCTTCCTCGAGCTGCACGTCGAGCAGGGCCCGGTGCTCGAGCGCGCCGGCGAGCCGCTCGGGATCGCGACCGCGATCATGGGCCAGGCTCGCGGCGAGCTCGTGTTCGAGGGCCGCGCCGACCACGCCGGGACGACGCCGATGGACGCGCGCGACGACGCGCTCGTCGCCGCCGCCGAGTTCGTCCTCCGCGTCCGCGCCGCCGCGCGCGGGAGCGCGGTCACGACCGTCGGCCGGCTCGTGGTCGAGCCCGGGGCGAGCAACGTCGTGCCGGCGCGCGTGACGGCGTCGATCGACGCGCGTGCGGCCACGACGGCCGAGCTCGAGGCGCTCGTCGCGGAGATCGGCTTCGAGCCGGACCTCTGGATCGAGCCCGTCGAGCTCGGCGGCGCGCCGCTCGAGGCTCTCCGCGCCGCGGCTCCGGGCGCGCCCGAGCTCGTCTCCGGCGCCGGCCACGACGCGGGCGTCCTCGCGGCTGCGGGCGTCCCGGCCGGCCTCCTCTTCGTCCGCAGCCTGAACGGCGGCGCGAGCCATTCGCCCGACGAGCTCTCGAGCCCGGAGGACGTCGCCCGAGGTGTCGACGTCCTCGCGGCTGCCCTCGTTAGGATCGCCGTGTGAGTGCGGAGCGCGAGGTGATGAGCTGGCACGACCTCGGCGACGGCGCGCGCGACCTCGCCGAGCACGATCCACCGCGACGGCTACGAGCCGGACATGGTGCTCGCGATCGCGCGCGGCGGGCTGCTCGTCGCCGGCGCGCTCGCCTACGCGCTCGGCGTGAAGAACACGTTCACGATGAACGTCGAGTTCTACACCGGGATCGACGAGCGGCTCGACGTGCCGATGCTGCTGCCGCCGGTCCCCGAGCTCGTCGACTTCGCAGAGACCCGCGTCCTGATCGCCGACGACGTCGCCGACACCGGCGCGACGCTCGCGCTCGTGAAGGAGTTCTGCGAGGGCAAGGTCGCCGAGGTGCGCTGCGCGGTGCTGTACGAGAAGCCTCGCTCGGACGTGCGCTGCGAGTACGTCTGGCGGCGCACCGACCGCTGGATCGACTTCCCGTGGAGCGCCGAGCCGCCGGTCGGCGAGCGCCTCGCCGGCACGGCGGGAGCCGCGCGGGCCGATCTCGTATAGTCGGCGGGCCGCGGGAAACCCGTCATCGAGGAGGGGCATATGAGCAGGAAGGTGTTGCACGCCGCGCTTCTGACGGTCGCTGCGGCGGCTGCTCGCGCTGGCCGTCGCCGGCGCCGGGACGGCCGGTCGCACGGCCGACCCGTACAAGGTCGCGTGGATCTACGTCGGCCCGCACAACGACGGCGGCTGGTCGCAGGCGCACGACGACGGCCGCCAGTACGTGCAGAAGATGCTCGGCGGCAAGGTCGCAGACGACCTACAAGGAGAACATCGCGAACGGGCCGCAGCTCCAGCAGACGGTGGCGAGCCTCGTCGCAGCAGGGCTACAAGATGATCTTCGGCACCTCGTTCGGCTACTTCGACAAGAAGCTCGCGGCGAAGTACCCGGACGTCCTCTTCGAGCAGGCGACGGGCACCGACACCGTCGAAGAACCTCGTCGGAGTACTTCGGCGCCGGCGAGGACACGATCTACCTCTCCGGCATGGCGGCGGGCGCCGCGTCGAAGAACGGCCACCTCGGCTACGTCGTCGCCGTTCGCGATCCCGGAGGTGATCCGGCACGCGAACGCGTTCACGCTCGGCGCGCAGGCGACGCATCCGGGCGCGAAGGTGAAGCTCGATCTGGACGAACGCGTGGTTCAACCCGGCCGCCGAGAAGAAGGCGGCGGAGAGCCTCGTCGGCGCGGGCGCGGACGTGCTCGGCCAGAACGTCGACTCGCCGGCGACCGGCCAGTACGCGGAGTCGAAGGGCATCCCGTGGGTCGGCTACGACTCCGACGCGCAGAAGTTCGCGCCGAAGTCGTGGCTGACCGCCGTCGGTCTACAACTGGGGCCCGTACTACCTCCGCCGCGTGAAGGCCGCGATGAACGGCACGTGGAAGTCCGGCTTCTACTACGGGAGCATCAAGGACGGCTTCACGGGGCTCGCGCCGTACGGCCCGAGCGTGACGCGCGAAGACGAAGGCGCGATCGCCGCGAAGCAGAAGGCGATCGAGAACGGCACGTTCTACGAGTTCACCGGGCCGCTCTACGACCAGAACGGCAAGCTCGCGCGTCCCGAAGGGCAAGAAGCTGACCGTGCCGATCTGTACGCGATGAACTGGCTCGTGAAGGGCGTGGTCGGCAGCCCGACGGGCAAGTAGCCGGGCTCCGGAGCATGACGACAGTGGCTGAGCGGCGCCGGCCGGCGCTCCCGGCCGGGCCGCCGTCGCGATGCGCGGGATCACGAAGCGCTTCCCCGGCGTCGTCGCGAACGACGGCGTCGACTTCGAGGCGGCGGCCGGCGAGGTGCACGCGCTCCTCGGCGAGAACGGCGCCGGCAAGAGCACGCTCTCGAACATCCTGACCGGCCTCTACCGGCCGGACGAGGGCGAGATCCTCCTCGACGGCGAGCCGGCGCACTTCCACTCGCCGCGCGACGCGCTCGACGCCGGGATCTGGATGGTGCACCAGCACTTCCGGCTCGTCGAGCCGTTCACCGTCGCCGAGAACGTCGTGCTCGGCGACCACCGCGGCGAGGGCCGCTCGTTCCGGCTGCACCGCGGCGCGATCGAGCGGCGCGTCGCGGAGCTGTCCGAGCGCTACGGGCTCGCGCGTCGACCCGCGCGCCCGGATCTGGCAGCTCTCGCGTCGGCGAGCAGCAGCGCGTCGAGATCCTGAAGGCGCTCTACCGCGAGGCGCGGATCCTGATCCTCGACGAGCCGACCGCGGTGCTCACGCCGCAGGAGGCCGACGTGCTCTTCGAGACGCTGCGCGCGATGGCGGCGGAGGGACGCACGGTGATCTTCATCTCGCACAAGCTGCACGAGGTGATGGCGGTCGCCGACCGGGTGACGGTGCTCCGCGGCGGCCGCTCGCTCGCGACGGTCGACTGCGACGGACGCGACGCCGCGCTCGCTCGCGGCGCTGATGGTCGGGCGCGAGCTCGCCGAGGCGCAGCGGCGTCGCGGCGCGGAGCGCGAGCCGGGCGAGCGTCGTGCTCGAGCTCGACGGCCTCTGGGTCGAGGGCGACCGCGGCGCGCCGGCCGTGAAGGGCGTCTCGCTCGCCGTGCGCGCCGGCGAGATCGTCGCGGTCGCCGGCGTCGCGGGCAACGGGCAGCGCGAGCTCGCCGAGGCGATCGCCGGGATCCGCGCGCCGACCGCGGGCCGCGTCGCCGTCGGCGGGCGCGCAGCTGCGCGCCGGGCGACCCGCGCGCCGCGATCGCCGCCGGCGTCGCGTACGTCCCCGAGGACCGGCTCGGCACCGGCGTCGCGCCGAGCCTCAGCATCGCGTCGAACCTCGCGCTCAAGTCGTACCGCGAGCCGCCCGCTCGCGCGGGCCGCTGCTGCGGCTCGGCGCGATCCGCGAGCGCGCGGTCGAGCTGATCGCGCGCTACCGGATCGCGGCGTCCGGGCCCGGCGGCGACCGGCGCGGCAGCTCTCGGGCGGCAACCTGCAGAAGGTCGTGCTCGCGCGCGAGTTCTCCGGCGAGCCGCGCGTGCTCGTCGCGGCGGCGCCGACGCGCGGGCTCGACGTCGGCGCGATCGAGACGGTGCACGCGTACCTCCGCGAGGCGGCCGCCGACGGCGTCGCCGTGCTGCTGATCAGCGAGGACCTCGACGAGATCCTCGCGCTCGCCGACCGGATCGCGGTCATGTACGAGGGCGCCGATCCTCGGCGAGCTCGCCGCGGCCGGCGCGGACGTCGAGGAGATCGGCCTGCTGATGGCCGGAGGGCACGACCCGCATGCGGATCGAGCGTAGGCTCGACCAGCCCGCGCTGGCTGCTCGTCGCCGTCCCGGTCGGCGTCGGTCGTCGTTCGCGTTCGTGCTCTCGCGGGATCGTGCTGCTCAGTCGACCGGCCACGACGCCGCTCTCGAGCGTACCGGCAGATCTTCGACGCCGCGTTCATCTCGCCGCGGCGCGCTCGGCCAGACGCTGATCGCGGCGACGCCGCTCGCGTTCACCGGCCTCGCCGCCGCGGCCGCGTTCCGGATGCGGCTGTTCAACATCGGCGGCGAGGGCCAGCTCTACGTCGGCGCGATCACCGCGGCCGCGGCCGGGCTCTACCTCGGCGGGCACGGCTGGCCCGCGGCGCTCGTGATCGCGGCGATGGTCGTCGCCGGGCGCGGCCGGCGGCGCGGCGTGGGCGTCTGATCCCGGGCGTCCTCAAGGCGTTCTTCAAGACGAACGAGATCATCACCTCGCTGATGCTCAACTACGTCGCCGGGTACCTCCTCACGTACCTGATCTTCAACACCGAGTCGTACTGGCGCGAGACGGAGGGCTTCAACGCGACGGTCTTCCCGACCGGCAAGGACGCTGCCCGACGCGGCGCTCTGGCCGTCGCTGGACGATCCACCTCCAGGGCGGGATCCCGCTGCCGCTCGGCGCCGGGATCGCCGTGCTCGTCGCGGTCGGCCTGTGGTTCCTGTACTCGCGGACGCGCTTCGGCTTCGAGGTGCAGGTGCTCGGCGACTCGCCGCGCGCGGCGCGCTACGCCGGGATGCGCACGCGCCGGAAGATCCTCGCGGTGATGGCGATCTCCGGCGGGATCGCCGGGCTCGGCGGCGCGAGCCAGGTCGGCGACTTCCGCGCACACGCTCGACGCCGACCCGAACGGGCTGCAGAAGCAGTACTACGGCTACACGGGGATCGTCGTCGCGGCGCTCGCGCGCTACAACCCGTTCGCGGTCCTGCTCGTCGCGTTCCTGATCGGCGGCCTCCAGAACGCGGGCAACACGCTGCAGGGCGCCGACTTCCCGTCGGGCCTCGTCGGCGTGATCCAGGGGCTGATCCTCTTCTCGGCGCTCGGCGGCGAGCTGCTCGTCCGCTACCGGATCCGCTTCGGCCGCCGGCCGCCGGCCGCCGCCGCGGAGCCCGCCGCGTGAACAACTCGCTGCTCGTCGTCGTGCTCGCGCTCCGGCGTCGCGTACGGCACGCCGCTCCTCTACGCGTCGCTCGGCGAGCTGCTCGCCGAGCGCTCGGGCGTGCTCAACCTCGGCGTCGAGGGGATGATGCTCGTCGGCGCCGTGATCGGGTTCTGGACGGTGCAGCGGTGCACGCGACGAGCGCGGTCTCGCTCGCGGTCGGCGTCGTCGTCGGCGGCGCTCGCGGGCGCGGCGATCGCGGCGATCCTCGCGTTCCTCGTGATCACGCTGCGCGCGAGCCAGATCGTCTCCGGCCTCGCGATCACGATCTTCGCGGGCGCGGCCGGGCTCTCGTCGTACCTCGGCAACGACCTGAACCTCGCCGACAGAGCCCGGCGCGCCACCAGTTCCAGCCGGTCTTCCCGGCGAGCGTGCAGGACTGGCCGGTCGTCGGCCCGATCGTGTTCGGCCAGAACGTGCTCGTCTACGTCTCGTGGCTCTGCGTCGTCGCGGTGTGGCTCTACCTCTGGCGGACGCGGCCCGGGCTGAACGTCCGCGCCGTCGGCGAGTCGCCCGCGGCGGCCGACGCGATGGGGATCCACGTCGGCGGGTACCGCTACGCGCACACGCTCGCCGGCGGCGCGCTCGCCGGCGTCGCGGGCGCGACGTTCACGCTCGCGCTCACGCCGCAGTGGAGTCGACGGGATCACGGGCGGCGCGGGCTGGATCGCGATCGCGCTCGTGATCTTCGCGTTCTGGCGGCCGGAGCTCTGCCTCGTCGGCGCGTACTTCTTCGGCGTCGCTGCAGGCGCTCTCGCCGCAGCTCCAGGCCCGCGACATCCACATCGGCCCGACCGTGCTCTGGACGAACGCGCTCCCGTACGTGATGACGATCGTCGTGCTCGTGCTCGCGTCGGCGAGCGGCGCCCGCCGCCGGCTCGGCGCGCCGGCCGCGCTCGGGGTCCCGTACGTGCGCGAGGAGCGGTAGCGTCCGCGGACCATGATCGACCGCGAGGCCGCCGCCGAACGGATCCGCACCGACGTCGAGACGCTCGCCGGCCCGGAGTACACGAGCTCGCCCGACGCGATCTCGCGGTACGCGTACACCGGCGTCTACGAGAACACGCTCGCGTACTTCACCCGCGCGCTCGAGGAGCTCGGCTTCACGGTCGGGCTCGACCCGGTCGGAACGCTCGTCGCGCGCAACGTCCCGGCCGGCGAGCCGGCGTTCGGGATCGGCTCGCACTGCGACTCGAACCGGCACGGCGGCCGCTTCGACGGCACGCTCGGCGTCTGCGTCGCGCTCGAGCTCTGCCGGCTGAACGCGGAGCTCGGGCTCGGGCTGCCGCTCCAGCTCGTCGCGTGGCTCGAGGAGGAGGGCTCCGGCTTCGGGCAGATGCTCCTCGGCAGCCGCATCGCGGCCGGGTCGCGTCACCGACGACGAGCTGCAGGAGACGATCCGCGAGCTCGACACCGGCCGTTCGTTCTGGGAGGCGGCCGAGGCGGCGGGCCGCGAGCCGGCGCGCTGGCGCGAGTCCGCGCGGATCTTCGACGGCCTGCTCGGCTGGATCGAGCCGCACATCGAGCAGGGCCGCGTGCTCCAGGACACGGGCCGCCGGCTCGGCGTCGTCACCGCGATCGCGGGCTACGTCCACGCCGACGTCCTCGTCGAGGGCCGCGCCGACCATGCCGGCGCGACGCCGATGGGCTTCCGGCTCGACCCGACGATCGTGCTCGCCGAGTGCGTGCTCCAGCTCGAGCGGCTCGCGCTTGCGGCCGGCAAGGGCACGGTCGCGACCGTCGGCGAGATCGAGCTCGAGCCAGACCTCATCAACGCGATCGCGAGCCGGGCGCGCTTCTCGCTCGACGTCCGCGGCGTCGACGACGAGGCGTTCGTCGGCGTCGCGACCACGCTCGCCGGCTACGCGCGCGAGGTCGCCGAGGCGCGCGGGACGACCGCCCGCTACGTCGAGCGCCAGCGGCTTCCGGCGACGCCGCTCGACGCGAGGATCTGCGACGCGCTCGCGGCGGCGGCCGAGGCGTCCGGCGAGCCGTGGTCGCGGATGCCGTCGGGCGCCGCGCACGACACGATGTGCGTCGCCCCGTTCGTCCCGAGCGCGATGATCTTCGTCCCGTGCGTCGACGGGATCAGCCACTCGCCGCACGAGGACGCGAGTTTCGACGACGCGGCGCTCGCGACCGAGGTCGTCCTCGGCGCGATCCGGTCGCTCGCGGGCTAGCCGCGCTCGCTCGCGAGTCGCACGCCGAACGCGACGAGGACGACGCCCGTCACGGCGTCGATCGTCCGGCGGACGCGCGGGCGCAGGAGCGCGTCGCCGACCCGCGCGACCACGATCGCGTAGAGGACCAACCACGCCAGCGTGAGCCCGGCGAAGATCGCGCCGAGCGCGAGCACGCCGGCGAACGTGCCCGCGAACTGCGGCAGCAGGCTCGTGAAGAAGAGGCCCATCTTCGGATTGCTGAGGTTGCTGAGCAGGCCTTGCCGGTAGGCGCGGCGGGGTGTGCGCGCGGCGCCGCTCGTCGCGCCGGAGCCGTGCCTCCGGGCGCGGACGGCGCCGAGGAGCATGCGCGCGCCGAGGAAGAGGAGGTACGCGGCGCCGATCAGCCGCAGCGCGTCGAACGCGGGCCGCCACGCGACGAGCAGCGCCGCGAGCCCGGCCGCGGTCGCGGCCGTCCAGACGACCTGAGCGCTCGCGATCCCGCCCGCGGTCGAGAGCCCGGCCGGTCGGCCGCCCACGACCGTGTTCCGGATCATCAGCGCCGTGTCCTGGCCCGGGACGACGATCAGCACCATCGCGACGACGAGGAACGCGACCATCGCCGCAGGCTATCGCGAGGCGATCCACCGGCCGAGCACCGCGCGCTCGGCCGCCGTGATCCCGGTCGCGTTCCCGGGCGGCATCGTCGTCGTCTGCACCGCGAGCTGCCCGATCAGGCCGGCCTGCGCCTCGATCTCCGCGCGCGTGTCGAACCGGATCCCGGCCGGAGGCGCGTCGAAGCCCGGCTGCGTCGGGTTCATCGAGTGGCACGGCGTGCAGCGCGCCTGGACGATCGCCGCGACGGTCGCGAACGCCGGCGGCGGGCCCGTCGCCGAGGGCGAGCTCGGCCGGATCAGCACCGCCACGAGGGCCACTCCGACGGCGGCCGAGGCGAGGATCCACCATGCGTTCTGCCCGCGGTGGCGCAGGTTGAAGTAGTGCCGCGTCCAGGCGCCGAGCGCCATCAGCGCGACGAGGACGAGCCACGCGTGCGCGTGCCCGTACGCGAACGGGAAGTGCGTCGAGATCATCGCGAGCACGACCGGCAGCGTGAGGTAGTTGTTGTGGACGGAGCGCTGCTTCCCGCGCGCGTTCCAGCGCGGGTCGGGCTCGCGGCCGGCCTCCTTCGCGCGGACGAGCTCCCGGTGCGCCGGGATGATCACGAAGAAGACGTTCGCGGCCATGATCGTCCCGATCATCGCCCCGACCTCGATGTATGCCGCGCGCGGCGCGAGCAGCTCGCCGGCCGCCCACGCCGAGAGCGCGAGGAACGCGAACACGGCGACGGCGAGCGCCCACTCGACGCCGCCGAGGAGGCGGCAGAGCCCGTCGTACACGAGCCACGCGAGCGCGAGCCCGCCGATCGAGATCGCGACCGCCTCCCACGTCGTGAGGTCCGCGACGGCCGGGTCGACGAGGAACGTCGAGGCGTGCGCGAAGTACACGACGACGAGCAGCGCGAACCCCGAGAGCCACGTCGTGTACGCCTCCCACTTGAACCAGTACAGCGGCTCGGGCAGCGTGCGCGGGGCGACGCGGAACTTCTCGACCCGGTAGAAGCCGCCGCCGTGGATCTCCCACGCCTCGCCGCCGACCCCGCGCTCGTCGTCGGCCGGCTCGGCGGGCGGGCGGAGGTGGTTGTCGAGCGCGATGAAGTAGAAGGACGCGCCGACCCACGCGATCGCGGCGACGACGTGGAGCCAGCGGAAGACGAGGTCGCCCCAGCCCCACCAGTACGCGCCGAGCGCGATCAGCCCCGGCGCCATCTCGCGATCGCGATCGAGACGAGCTCGTCGAGCGCCGTCGCGAGCTCCTGCTCGCGCGTGCGGTCGAGGCGCTCGCGGAGGATCGGGACGAGCTCGCCCTTCGGACGCCCGTTCACGAAGACGACGAAGCGGAAGCCGAACCGCCGTTCGTACGCGCTGTTCAGCTCCATGAGCTCGGCGAGCGTCTCGGGGTCGACGGCGGCGCCCTGCTCGGCCGCCGAGCGCGCGGAGAGCTTCTTCTCGTCGGCGCCGATCGCCGGGTGCGCGTCGAGCACCTCGACCTTCTCGTCGTCGGTCAGCGACGCCGCGACGTCGCGCGCACGGCCGAGCGGGTCGTCGAGCGCGGCGAGCCGCTCGACGAAGCGGGTGCGCCCCTCGAACAGCTCGGCGAGCTGCTCGGCGCTCAGCTGCCGCGGTAGCTCGCGCACCCGTACGACGAGACGAGCAGCGGGACGTGGTGGTGCCCGTCGCCGAGCTCGAGCTCGAGCTCGACGCGGCGGAAGAACGGCGACGGAGGGTGGAAGACGAGCCGGTACGTCCCGGGCTCGCCGGCGCCGAGCTCGCGGACGCGGCCGTCCGTGTCGGTCTCGCCCGAGCCGACGAGCGCGCCCGCGTGCCAGAGCTCGACGCGAACGCCGACCGCCGGGCGCCCGCGTTCGGTGTCGAGGACGTGGGTCGAGATGGTCACGGCTCGACTCTACGACACGCCCAGGCGGTTGACGGGGCGGCGCGGGCGGCCGCGGGCCGAGCACCGGGTTGTCGCGGACTCCGGGGGCAGGCGAACTGACGGCGCCCGCGGCCGGATCCCCACCCAGGGTGGGGAGTTCGCCACCCGCCACCCGCCAGGATCGTCACCCGCCGGAGGGCCCCGACGCAACCCGTCCTTTGCAACAAAAGCGTGAATCTTTCTCCCGCCTCGCGGGGCGTCGGCCTCGAGCGCGATGTCATGTGCGCCAGAGCCGTGCAGCCTGGATGCGCTGCTCACGCGCGATCTCGCCGGCGTCGGCGTTGACGAGCCGGCCGTCGAGGACGACGTCCTCGCCGCCGACGATGAGCCGGTCGACGCGGTGCGGGCCCGAGAGGACGAGCGCGCCGGGCAGGTCGTCGGCGCCCCCGAGCTCGAGGCCGTCGGTGCGCCACACCGCGACGTCGGCGCGCTTGCCCGGCTCGAGCGAGCCGATGTCGTCGCGCCCGAGGACGCCCGCGCCGCCGCGGGTTGCGAGGCGCAATGCCTCTCGCGCGGTCATCGCCGCGCCGCCGCCGCGCGCGCGGGCGACGAGCAGCGCCTGCTTGACCTCGAGGAAGAGGTCGCCGCGTTCGTTCGAGGCCGTGCCGTCGACGCCGAGCCCGACCCGCACGCCCGCGTCGAGCAGGTCGCGGACGGGCGCGATCCCCGCGCCGAGCCGGAGGTTCGACGTCGGGCAGTGCGCGACGCCGACGCCGGCCGCGCCGAACCGGCGCACCTCCGCGTCCGAGAGGTGGACGCAGTGCGCGCACCACACGTCGCCCTCGAGCCACCCGACGCGCTCGAGGTACTCGACCGGCGTGCAGCCGTACAGCTCCTGGCAGTACGCCTCCTCCTCGACCGACTCGGCGAGGTGCGTGTGGAGCTGGAGCCCGAGCCGCCGGGCGAGCGCCGCCGACTCCTCCATCAGCCGGGTCGTGACCGAGAACGGCGAGCACGGCGCGACCGCGATCCCGACGCGGTCACCGTCGGCGAGGCCGGCGAGCCGCTCGGTGTCGGCGAGGATCGCGTCGAGGTCCTCGGCGAGCTCGTCGGGCGGGAGGCCGCCCTGCGACGCGCCGAGATCCATCGAGCCGCGCGAGGCGACGATGCGGATGCCGAGCTCGCGCGCCGCCGCGACCTCCGCCTCGACGAGCCCGGCGACGCCGCGCGGAAAGACGTAGTGGTGGTCGAACACGGTCGAGCAGCCCGACAGTGCGAGCTCGGCGAGCCCGGTGCGCGCGGCCGCGTACTCCATCTCGGCGTCGATCCGCGCCCACGTCGGGTAGAGCTCGCGCAGCCAGGTGAACAGGTCGGCCTCCTGCGCCCGTGCGCGCGTCAGCGTCTGGTAGAGGTGGTGGTGCGTGTTGACGAGCCCGGGCGTGACGACCGCGCCGCCGAGGTCGAACAACAATTCACGCTTTTGTTGCAAAGGACGGGTTGCGTCGGAGCCCTCCGGCGGGTGACGATCCTGGCGGGTGGCGGGTGGCGAACTCCCCACCCTGGGTGGGGACGTGCGCGCCGAACCGGCCGATTCGGACAGGTCGGCGGCCGCAGGCGGATCACCCGGCCCGAGCTCGGCGACGAGGCCGTCCTCGATCCGCAGCCAGCCGCGCTCGTGCTCGGTGCCGGCGTCGTCCATCGTCACGATCCACGCGTTCGCGAGGATCACGCGGCCTCCAGCGGGACGAGCTCGAAGCGGTCGACGTCGACGAGGCCGCGGTCGGTCAGCTTCAGCGACGGGATCACCGAGAGCGCGAGGAACGCGAGGTGCTGGAACGGCGCCTCGAGCGTGCAGCCGAGCTCGACCGCCGCGGCGACGAGGGCGCGGCTGCTCGCGACGACCTCGGCGAGCGGCGCGTCCGACAGCAGGCCGGCGACCGGGAGCGGCAGCTCGGCGAGCACGCTCGCGCCGTCCGTGACGACGATCCCGCCGCCGACGTTCGCGAGCCGGCGCACCGCGAACGCCATCGCGTCGTCGCTCGTCCCGACGACGACGAGGTTGTGCGCGTCGTGGGCGACCGTCGACGCGAGCGCGCCGCGCTCGAGGCCGAACCCGCGGACGAACCCGAGCCCGATCCGGCCGGTGCCGAGGTGCCGCTCGACGACCGCGATCTTCGCGAGGTCGCGCTCCGGGTCGGCCACCGCCTCGCCGCCGCGTGCCGTCGGCTCCTCGACGAGCGAGTCGGTGACGATCTGGCCCGGGACGATCCCGATCACGCGCGCGCGCCCGCCGCGCCACGGGATGCGGAACACCTCCGGCCCGAGCGCGCCGACCCGCACCGTCTGCCGCACCCAGTCGGGCACCTCGGCGCGCGGGATCTCCGCCACCGGCCGGCCGGCCTTCAGCACGAGGTCGGGGACGAACCGCTCCAGGTCGGGCAGGAGCAGCAGGTCGGCCTGGTAGCCCGGCGCGACCGCACCGAGGTGCGAGAGCCCGTGCCACAGCGCCGGGCTCAGGGTGGCGCAGACGAGCGCGTCCTCGACGGGGATCCCGCCCGCGACCGCGTCGCGGACGATCGCGTTCACGTGCCCGTCGTCCGCGATGTGCTCCGGCTCGCGGTCGTCCGTGCAGAACGCGATCCGGTGCGGCCCGTACTCCCGCAGCAGCGGCAGCAGCGCGTGCAGGTTCCGCGCCGCCGACGCCTCCCGGATGAGCAGCCACATCCCGGCGCGCAGCCGCTCGCGGCCCTCCTCGAGGTCTGACGCCTCGTGGTCGGAGCGGATCCCGGCCGCGACGTACGCGTTCAGCTCGCGGCCGCGGACACCGGGCGCGTGGCCGTCCACGTGCGACGCGAGCGCGAGCTTCTCCAGTTCGTGCGGGTCGCCGTGGACGACGCCCGGGAAGTTCATCATCTCCGCGAGGCCGATCACGCGGCGGCGCCGCAGGAGCGCGTCGAGGTCCCCGGCCGTCAGCTCGCGCCGCGGCGACTCGAAGCTCGAAGCCGGCACGCACGACGACGCCATGAACCACACGTCGAGCGGCACGCGGCCGCACACGTCGAGCAGCCAGTGGACGCCGTCGGTGCCGAGCACGTTCGCGATCTCGTGCGGGTCGGCGACCACCGCCGTCGTCCCGAACGGGAGCACGAGCCGCGCGAACTCGTCCACGAGCAGCTTCGACGACTCGAGGTGCATGTGCGCGTCGACGAAGCCGGGGACGACGTGGCGGCCGTCGGCCTCGACCGTCTCCACGCCCTCGTACTCGCCGAGGCCCGCGACGTACCCGTCGACGATCGCGACGTCGGTCTCGAGCCACTCGCGCGTGAACGCGACGAACACCCGCCCGCCGCGCACGACGACGTCGGCGGGCTCGTCTCCGCGCGCGACGGCGAGGCGGCGCGAGATGCCGGACGACATGGGACGCGAACCGTACAGTTCGCGCGTGGACGTTCTCACTCCGCGCAGCCTCGACGAGGCCCTCCGGCACCGGGCGGAGCAGCCCGGCGCGATGCCGATCCAGGGCGGCACCGACCTGATGGTCGCGCTCAACTTCGACCGCGAGCGGCCTGCCGCGCTGCTCAACCTGAACGAGGTTCCGGAGCTGCGCGGCTGGTCGCGCGACGACGGCGCGGTGCGGCTCGGCTCGGGGCTGACGTACGCCGAGGCGATGGCGCCCGAGCTCGCGGCGCTCCTCCCGGCGCTCGCGGAGGCCGCGCGCACCGTCGGCTCGCCGCAGATCCGGAACCGCGGCACGATCGGCGGCAACCTCGGCACGGCGTCGCCGGCCGGCGACGCGCTCCCGCCGCTCCTCGTCGAGGACGCAGAGGTCGAGTGCGCGTCCGTGCGCGGCGCCCGGCGCCTCCCGCTCGCGGGCTTCGTGACCGGCGTGAAGCGGACGGCGCTCGAGCCGGACGAGCTGATCACGGCCGTGCTCGTGCGGCCCTCGGGCGCGCCGCAGACGTTCATGAAGGTCGGGCCGCGCAACGCGATGGTGATCGCGGTCGTCTCGCTCGCGCTCTCGGCCGGAGACGAGTTGCGCGCGTCGTTCGGCTCGGCGTCGCCGCGGCCGGTGCTCGTGACCGCGCCGCGGGACGAGGCCGCGGAGTTTCCCGACCGCGTCGCGGCTGCCGCGGCGCCGATCGACGACGTGCGCGGCAGCGCGCGCTACCGCCGGCACGCGCTTCGGGTGATGACGCAGCGGGCGCTCGAGCGGACGATGGCGGCTGCGTGAGGCGCGAAGGAGAAGCCTCGTGAGGATCGCGCTCGAGGTCAACGGCGCGGCGGTCGAGGCCGACTGCTGGGAGGGCGAGTCGCTCCTCTTCGCGCTGCGCGAGAAGCTCGGGTTCCCGGGCGCGAAGAACGCGTGCGAGCAGGGCGAGTGCGGGTCGTGCTCGGTGCTCCTCGACGGGATGCTCGTGTGTGCGT
Source organism: uncultured Actinomycetes bacterium (assembly GCA_963729135.1). Taxonomy (GTDB): domain Bacteria; phylum Actinomycetota; class Thermoleophilia; order Gaiellales; family Gaiellaceae; genus PALSA-600. Next base: position 24,896 of record CAVSMT010000012.1, on the reverse strand, counting down.
GCCTCGTCCTCGCCGCCCAGGCCGACGGGCACTCGGTGGTCACGGTCGAGGGTCTCGCGGAGGGCGAGCGGCTCCACCGCGTGCAGGAGGCGTTCGTCGAGGCCGGCGCCGTGCAGTGCGGCTTCTGCACGCCGGGCCTCGTCGTCGCGACGGTCGACCTGCTCGGACGGCGCCCCGACCCGTCCGACGACGAGATCCGCGAGGCGCTCTCGGGCAACCTCTGCCGCTGCACCGGGCTACGCGAAGATCTTCGACGCCGTGCGCCTGGCCGCCCGGGACGGTTCTGGATGAATCGTCACACAATTGTTGCGAAGGACACCTTGCGCGGACCCCGCCGCGGGGGCCACGATGACCGTGGGTGGCGGGTGGCCAACTCCCCACCCAGGGTGGGGACGCGCGCGCGTGTGCCCGAGCCCACCATGGGAGCGATCGGGTGAGTACGACCGCGGCCCCGCGCACCCTCCAGGTCGGGCGCGTCGGCGAGATCCTCCGCCGGCCCGACGGGATCCCGAAGGTGACGGGCGAGTTCGCGTACTCCAGCGACCTCGCCGCGCCCGGGATGCTCTGGGGCCACACGGTTCGCAGCCCGCACGCGCACGCCCGCATCGTCGCGGTCGACATCTCCGAGGCGCTCGCGACCCCGGGCGTCCACGCGGTCCTGACGCACGCCGACGTCCCCGGCGCGAAGCACTACGGGCTCGAGTTCGCCGACCAGCCGGTGCTCGCGATCGACCGCGTCCGCTACTTCGGCGAGCCGGTCGCGCTCGTCGCCGCGGAACATCCCGAGCAGGCGCGCCGCGCGGCCGCGCTCGTCCGCGTCGACTACGAGCCGCTCGCGCCCGTGATCGACATGGAGCGCGCGACCGAGGGCGCCGACCTCCACCCCGAGCGGCCGACGCACGGGCACGGGTACCTCGACGATCCGCGGCCGAACGTCGTGCGCCGGCTCGCGATCCGGCACGGCGACCCCGACGCCGAGGGGGACGTGACCGTCTCCGGCGTGTACGAGCTCGGGATCCAGGACCAGGCGTTTCTCGGCCCCGAGTCGGGGCTAGCGGTGCCCGACGGCGAGGGCGGCGTCGACGTCTACGTCGCGACGCAGTGGCTCCACGTCGACCGCGCGCAGGTCGCGCCGTGCCTCGGGCTGCCGCTCGAGCAGGTTCGGATCCACCTCGCCGGCGTCGGCGGCGCGTTCGGCGGGCGCGAGGACCTCTCGATGCAGCTCCACGGCGCACTCCTCGCGCTTCACACGAACCGGCCGGTGAAGATCGTCTACAGCCGCGAGGAGTCGTTCACGGGCCACGTCCACCGGCACCCCGCGCGCATCTGGGCCGAGCACCGCGCGACGCGCGACGGGAAGCTCGTCTCCGTCCGGATGCGGATCCTCCTCGACGGCGGCGCGTACGCGTCCAGCTCGACGGCGGTCTGCTCGAACGCCGCCTCGTTCGCGGTCGGGCCGTACGCGGTGCCGAACGCGCTGATCGAGTCGACGGTCGTCTACACGAACAACCCGCCGTGCGGCGCGATGCGCGGGTTCGGGGCCGTGCAGACGTGCTTCGCCGGCGAGGCGCAGATGGACCGGCTCGCGGCCGAGCTCGGGATCGACCCGATCGAGCTCCGCCTCCGGAACGCGCTCGCGCCCGGCGACACGCTGCCGACCGGGCAGCGGATCGAGGGCTCGCTGCCCGTCGCCGAAGTGATCCGCGCCGCCGCCGCGATGGAGCCGCCGGCGCCCGAGCCGCTGCCGCGCGACCCGCTCCGGCTGCCGGGCGGCGCCGGCAACACGACGCGCGGCGAGGGCGTCCACCGCGGCGTCGGCTTCGCGGTCGGCTTCAAGAACATCTGCTACTCGGAGGGCTTCGACGACTCGTGCGCCGCGCGCGTCCGGCTGCTCGCCGACGGCTCGGCCGAGGTGCACTGCGCCGCGGCCGAGGTCGGCCAGGGCGTGACCGGCGTGATCCTCCAGGTCGCGCGCACCGAGCTCGGGATCGACGACGTCGTGGTCGCGCCGCACACGACCGCGAGCGTCGGCTCGGCCGGCTCGACGTCGGCGTCGCGGATGACGTGGATGGCGGCGGGCGCGGTGCGCGACGCCTGCCGCGCGGCGCTCGCCGAGCGCGAGGCGCGCGGCGGCGGCGAGGTCGACGTCGAGCGGGTGTACCGCCACGCGCCGACGACGCCGCTCGACCCGGAGACCGGGCAGATCACCGGCGAGCGCGCGCACGTCGCGTTCGCGGTCTGCGCGATGCGCGTCGTCGCCGAGGTCGACGTCGAGCTCGGCCTCACGCGCGTCGTCTGGATCGGCGCCGCGCAGGAGGTCGGCGCGGCGATCAACCCGCAGGCGGTCGAGGGCCAGATCGAGGGCGGCACCGCGCAGGGTCTCGGCCTCGCGCTGATGGAGGAGATCGTGACCCGCGACGGCCTGATCGCGAACGCGAGCTTCACCGACTACCTGATCCCGACCGCGCTCGACATGCCGCCGGTCGAGTCGCTGCTGATCGAGGACCCGGAGCCCGACGCGCCGTACGGCGCGAAGGGCGTCGGCGAGCCGCCGACCGTGGTCTCCACCGCCGCCGTCGTCGCGGCCCTCCGCGACGCGACCGGCCGCGACCTCACCCGCGTCCCGGTCAAGCCCGAGGACATCGTCGGCCTCTAACGCACTCCTTCCTCGGGGTGCGTCGCGGCGGGCGGCTCCTTCCGCACGACGACCGCGACCGACGCGACGACGATCGCCGCGCCGACGAGGATCTGCGCCGTGAGCGTCTCGCCGCGGAACGCGACGCCGAGCAGGATCGCAACGACCGGGTTCACGTACGCGTACGTCGAGACCGTGCCGAGCGGCGCGTTCGCGAGCAGCCACGTGTACGCGGTATAGGCGACGACCGAGCCGATCGTGACGAGGTAGATCCACGAGAGGATCGAGCCCGTCGAGGGCGACGTCGACCCGACGCTGAGGAGCCCGAACGGCAGCATCGCGAGGCCGCCGGAGAGCATCTCGAGGCTCGTCGCGGCGAACGGGTCGCGCGGCATCGCGAGCCGCGCCGAGAGCCACGAGCCGACCGCCCACATCACCGCCGAGACGACGCACAGCCCGATCCCGACGGCCGTCGCGCCTCCGGACGGGCGCAGCAGCACCGCGACGCCGGCGAAGCCGACGCCGACCGCCGCGAGCGTCGGCGTCGCGATCCGCTCGTGCCCGATCAGCTGGAGCACGACGACCCACAGCGGCACGGACGCGATGATCAGCGACGCGAGCCCGGTCGGGACGGTGCGCTCGGCGAAGAAGAGCACTGCGTTCGCGCCCGGGAGAAGGAGCCCGATCACGACGCACGACGCGAGCGCACGCCGGCCGACGCGGAGCGACCCGCCGCGCCGGGCGACGACCGCGGCCATGATCGCGCCGGCCGCGATGAACCGCGTCGACACCGCGAGCAGCGGCGGGATCGTCTCGACCGTGATCGCGATGAAGAGGTACGTCGAGCCCCAGATCACGTAGACGGCCCAGAGCGCCGTCCACACCTTCGTGCGGTGGCTCACGGCCCGAAGGCTGGCGGCTGCATCCGGAGGGTTCGCATCGCGAGGCGGCTTGTACCCTACGGCGAGGACGCGGTCGTGCACTCGCCGGCCCCGAACCTCCTTTCGACACGTGTCCGACTCCGGGGTCTCAACGGCGCTCAGGTTGGTCGCCTGCCTGGCGGCTCTGCTCGCGATCGTCGGCGCGCCTGCGGCGCTCGGCTCGGTGCGGGTCGTGGGCGGCATCGCGGCCGACGTGCGGAGTGCGCCGTGGACGGTGGTCGTCGTGCACGGGACGCTCGACAGCGCGGCGTACTGCAGCGGCTCGATCATCGACTCGCTCCACGTCCTCACCGCCGGGCACTGCGTCTTCGACTCGGGCGGCACGCTCGCCTCGACGCACACCTTCCTCGTTCGCGCCGGCGTCACGAACGCCGTCACGGCGACCTCGACCGACCAGCGGCAGGACCGCGGCGTCGCCGCGATCCGCGTCCACCCCGGCTACAACGACGACCCGCGCATCGAGGCCGACGACGTCGCGGTGCTGACGCTCACCACGCCGCTCGACCTCAGCGGCCCGACGGCGCAGGCGATCGCGCTGCCGACCCCGGGCCTGCGCCTGAAGGTCGGCCAGGCCGTGAGCCTCACCGGCTTCGGGATCACGTCCGCGAACGCCGGCGACGACGCGCCCATCACGCTCAACCGCATGAGCTCGACGCTGATCGACGACACGTCGTGCCTGCGGGCGCCCGACGACCTCGCGAACGCGGTGCTCGTGTGCGCGTTCTCCGGCACGAACTCGCCGTGCCACGGCGACAGCGGCAGCGCCCTCGTCCTCACCACGCCGACACCTGTCGTGGTCGGCGTCACCGGCGCCGGGACGTGCGACGCGAACACCGCCGCCGAGTTCGCCGACCTGACCTCGCCCGAGATCCTCCAGTTCGTCCAGGGGAACGACGACCCGCCGCTCGCGCCGCGCCGCACCGCCGAGCCCGTGCTCTCGGGACCGACCACGACGCCGCAGGTCGGCCAGACGCTGACCTGCTCGCCGGGCGCGTGGACGCAGACCGCCGCGTTCGCGTACGGCTTCCTCGAGGGGACGAACGGCCTCGTCCTCCGCAGCGGGCCGAGCTCGTACAGGCTCGGGGCCGGCGACGCCGGCCGGCGCATCCTCTGCCGCGTCTCCGCGACGAGCGCCGGCGGCACGACCGAGGCGGTCTCGCTCGCGACGGCCGAGGTGCTGAACCCCCCGGAGCTCGCGGTGCCCGCGACGCGGGCCCGGGCCGGAGGCACGGCCGTCCTTCGCGCGACCTTCGTCGGCTGGGCCCGTCCGATCGGGACGGTGACGGTCTGCGCGACCGCGGCGCCGTCGGTCGCTGCCCGGACGTGCCGGACGGCCGCGATCCCGGCGAGCGGCCGGCCGTCGCTCGCGCTCCGCCTCGCCGTGAAGCCCGGCGCCCGGACCCGCCCCGCGCGTGTGGCCGTGACGGCCCGGAGCCCCGACGGCCGCTCGGCGTCGCAGGCCGCGACCGTCGACGTCGGCTAGCCCGCGAGCTCGGCGCGAGATCCGAGAGCGGGTCGAGTCTGGCGGGCGGTTTATGGTCTCCGCAGTGGCCGAGGTCGAGATCACCCGCGACGGCGCCGTGCTCACGATCACGCTCAACCGGCCCGACGTCCTGAACGCACTGAACGCCCCGATGCTCGCCGGCCTCGCGGCGGCGCTCGAGGAGGCGCGCGAACCTGCGGTGCGCGCGGTCGTTCTCACGGGCGCGGGCCGCGGCTTCTGCGCCGGCGCGGACCTCGGCGAGCTCGCCGGCGGCGCGCGCGACCTCGGCGACCGGCTCGCCGGCGAGCACAACCGCGTCGTGCTCGCGCTCCGCTCGCTCGAGAAGCCGGTCCTCGCCGCGGTCGCCGGGCCGGCCGCGGGCGGCGGCCTCTCGCTCGCGCTCGCCTGCGACGTGCGGATCGCCGCCGACGACGCGAGCTTCGTCCCCGGCTTCGTCCGGATCGGGCTCGCGCCGGACGCCGGCGCCTCGTGGCTCGCGCGCCGCGCGCTCGGCGGGCCGCGCGCGTTCGAGTGGCTCACGACCGGCCGCCCGCTCTCGGCCGACGAGGCGCTCGCGTGGGGCCTCGTCTCCGAGGTCGTCCCGGTCGAGGAGCTGGCGGAGCGCGCGATCGAGGTCGCCGAGCTCTTCGCCGCGATGCCGACGCGCGCCGTGTGGGAGACGAAGCGGCTGCTCGACGCCGCCGAGACCGCGCCGCTCGAGCGGCAGCTCGAGGCCGAGGCCTGGGCGCAGGGCGAGCTCGTGAAGACACCGGACTTCGACGAGGGCGTCGCGGCGTTCCACGAGAAGCGCGAGCCGGCGTTCACGGGCGCGGCGGCCGAGCCGTTCCATCCGGTGCAGCTCGTCGTCCGCGACGACCTGCAGCGCTGGCGGCTGACGGTGGCGCTGCGCGCGCTGCTCGTCTATCCCCACCTGATCGTCGTGACCCTCTGGATGATCGTCGCGGTGCCGGTCGCGCTCGTCGGCTGGGCGATCGCGCTCGTCCGCGGCCGGCTGCCGGACGGCGTCCACGCGTGGCTCGGCCGGTTCCTGCGCTACTGGACGCACGTGAACGCGTACGAGTTCCTGCTCGCCGACCCGTTCCCCGGCTTCCGTGGGTGGGCCGGCACGTACCCGGTCGACCTCGACGTCGCGCCGCCCGTCGTCCAGAGCCGCTGGGTGACGCTGCTCCGGATCGTGCTCGTGATCCCGGCGTTCGTGCTCGCGTACCTGCTCTTCGTCGTCCTCGAGGTGGTCGCCGTGATCGGGTGGTTCATCGCGATCGCGCTCGGGCGGATGCCGAGAGGAATGCGCGACCTGATGGCGTACTGCCTGCGCTACCAGGCTCAGACCTACGCGTACCTGCTCCTGCTCACCGGCCGCTACCCGTCGCTCGCCAGCGGGAGCGGCTTCCAGTTCGAGGAGGGATAGATGTCCGAAGCCGTCGCTCCCGGTGCGCCCGCCCCGCATCCGATCGGGCTGATCGTCACCGACGACCTGCACCGATCCCGGCTCACCGTCTTCTTCCGGATCCTGCTCGCGATCCCGCAGTTCATCTGGCTCGCCCTCTGGGGGATCGTGGCCGAGATCGTGGTGCTGATCGGCTGGTTCGCCGCGCTCTTCATGGGCCGGCTGCCGGACGGGCTCCACAACTTCCTCGCCGCGTTCCTCCGCTTCTACACGCACGTGACCGCGTACGTGCTCCTGCTCTCGAACCCGTGGCCGCCGTTCCTCGGCGACGTCAGCTACCCGATCGACCTCCGCGTCGACCCGGCCGCGCCGCAGAGCCGGCTGACGGTCTTCTTCCGGCTCCTGCTCGTGATCCCGGCGTCGATCCTCTCGTACGTCTTCCGGCTCGTGAACAACCTCGTCGCGTTCCTCGCGTGGTTCTACTGCCTGTTCACCGGCCACATGCACGAGGGGATGCGCAACCTGAGCGCGTGGCTCCTGCGCTACGAGCTCCAGACGTTCGCGTACGCGATGCTGCTGACCGGCCGGTACCCGAGCCTCGCGGGAGCGCCGACCGCGTAGACGAGCCTTACGATGGCGCGGTGCCGCGGGTCGTCCTGCTCGTCAACCCGTACTCGAGCGCGGTCACGCGCGACCGCGTCGTGCGCGTCGAGGCCGCGCTCCGCGAGCGCGCCGACGTCGTCACCCATCTGACCGAGGCGCCCGGCCACGCGACCGAGCTCGCGGCCGCCGCGGTCGGGAACGCCGACGCGATCGTCGTCTTCTCCGGCGACGGGACGTACAACGAGGCGCTGAACGGCGCCGCCGGCGAGATCCCGTTCGCGTTCCTGCCGGGCGGCGGCGCGAGCGTCCTCCCGCACGCGCTCGGGCTGCCGCGCGACCCCGTCGCCGCAGCGGCGATCGTGGCGGCGGCCGTCGCCGCCGGCGAGACGCACACCGTCGGGCTCGGCCGGGTCAACGGCCGGCGGTTCTCGTTCGCGGCCGGGATCGGGCTCGACGCCGCCGTCGTCCGCCGGGTCGAGTCGCGCGGCCGCACCGGCGACGGCCGTCGGGTCGGGAACGTCGCGGTCGCGGGGATCCTCGCGCTGGAGCTCGCCCGCGCGCGCCTCCGGATCGGGCCGCAGCTCGAGCTCGTCGGGCACGGCCGCGCCGCACTCGTCGTCGTCTCGAACGGCTCGCCGTACACGTACGCCGGCCCGGTGCCGCTCCGCCTCTCCGGCGAGGCGGAGAACCTCGCCGGCCGGCTCGAGTTTGCCGCGCCCGTCGACGTGACGCCGGCCACGACGTTCCGGCTCGCCGCCGGGCTCTTCCGCGGCAGGCTCGTGGACATGCCGGGCGTGCTCTCCGGGCACGGCGTCGACCGGCTCGAGGTTCGCTGCGACCGGCCGCTCCCGCTCCAGGCCGACGGCGAGGATCTCGGCGACGTGACCGAGGCCGTGTTCGAGGCCGAGCCGGACGCGGTCACCGTGATCGGCGTTCCCGCGGCGCGCCGATAGAGGTTCGGCGTGCGCCGCCTCCCGACACGCGCGCTCGCCCGGCTACGGGCGCGCGACCCGGGGCTCGGGGCGCTCCGGCGGGCCGGGCGCGGCGCGGTGGTGATGCCGGCGCTGTTCGCGCTCGGCGACCAGGTGATCGGCAACCCGGCCGTCGCGACGTTCGCGGCGTTCGGCTCGTTCGGCCTGCTCCTGCTCGTCGACTTCTCCGGCCCCGCGTCGGAGCGGCTGCGCTCGCAGGCCGCGCTCGTGCTCGCCGGCGGGGCGCTCGTCTGCGTCGGGACGCTCGCGTCGCGCGCGACCTGGCTCGCGACTCTCGCGACCGCGCTCGTCGCGTTCTGCGTCCTCTTCGCCGGCGTCGTCAGCTCCGTGCTTGCCGCGGCGACCGTCTCGATGCTGCTCGCGTTCACGCTCTCGGTCTCGATCCGGGCGCCCGCCTCCGAGCTCCCCGACCGACTCGCCGGCTGGGGGATGGCCGGCGCGGCGTCGCTCGTGGCGATCGTCGTTCTCTGGCCGGCGCCCACCGCCGACCGTCTGCGCGCGGCCGCGACCGCGGCGTGCCGTGCGCTCGCGCGCCGCATCCGCGCAGACGCGGACTACCTGCTCGCGGGCGGCGACCGGCTGCGCGGGGAGCGCGACGCGGCGGTCGCCGCCGCCGAGACGGCGACGGCGGCGCTCGGCCGGACGTTCCTCGCGACGCCGTACCGGCCGACCGGGCTCAGCTCCGCCGCCCGTGCGATCGTCCGGCTCGTCGACGAGATCGCGTGGCTGAACGCGATCGTCGCGCAGGCCCCTCCGCATCCACGCGGGGTGCCGACGAACCGGCCCGCCTGCACGGTGAAGCTGACGACGGCGACCGTCCTCGAGCGCGGAGCCGACCTGCTCGAACGGCCGCGCGGGTCTCCGGAGGCGCTGCGCGCCGCGGTCGACGAGCTCGCGGTCGCGCTCGCGCGCGTCGAGAGCGCCGTCGCCGTCGGGCTTCCGACGGACGGCGACGCGGTCGAGCCGGACGATCCCGCCCGGCTCGTCTCCGCGCTCGACCCGGGGTTCCGCGCGCAGGAGCTCGCGTTCGCGGTCTCGCAGATCGCCGCCAACATCGACGCCGCCGCGGCCGCCGACCGGCGCCCGTGGCACGCGCGCATGCTCGGACGGACGCCGCCGGCCGGCCTGCCCGGCCTCGCGACGGCCGCCCGTCAGCGTGCGGTCGCGCACCTCGAGCCGCACTCGGTCTGGCTGCACAACAGTCTGCGCGGCGCGGCCGGCCTCTCCGTCGCCGTTTTCGTCGCCAGCCTCACCGGAGTGCAGCACTCGTTCTGGGTGATCCTCGGCGCGCTGTCGGTGCTCCGGTCGAGCGCGCTCAACACCGGGCAGACCGCGCTCCGCGGCCTCCTCGGCACCGGCGCCGGCGTGCTCGTCGGCGCGGCGCTGCTCGCGGCGATCGGGACGAACACGAGCGTGCTCTGGGTGCTGCTGCCACCGGCGGTGCTCGTCGCCGGCTTCGCGCCGGCGGCGCTCTCGTTCGCCGCGGGCCAGGCGGCATTCACCGTGACGCTGGTGATCCTCTACAACCTGATCCAGCCGGCGGGCTGGCACGTCGGCCTGATCCGCATCGAGGACGTCGCGATCGGCTTCGCCGTCAGCATCGTCGTCGGGCTCCTGTTCTGGCCGCGCGGCGCCGTCACCGCGCTCTGCCGCGAGCTCTCCGAGGCCTACGCCGGGAGCGCGCGTTACCTCGGCGCGGCGGTCGAGTACGCGGCGGACGCGGACGGGAGCGACCTCGCCGCCGAGGCCGAAGGAGCCGCGGCCGCCGCGCGCCGCCTCGACGACGCGTTCCGCACCTTCCTCGCGGAGCGCGCGGCGAAGCCGATCCCGCTCTCGGAGGTGACGGGGCTCGTGAACGGCGTGGTCGCGCTGCGCCTCGCCGCGGACGCGGTGGTCGACCTGTGGCGCCGCGACGGCCGCGGCGACGTGACCGCGGGCCGCCCCGAGCTGCTCGCTCTCGCCCGCCCGGTCGTGGGCTGGTACGAGGAGCTCGCCGCCGCGCTCGGCGGCGGCCGGGGCGTCCCCGACCCGCTCGGGCCGGACGCCGGCCGGCTCGCGCAACTCGTCGGCGCGGTCGGCCCCGAGCTCCGCGACGGCGACGAGCGGGCGCGCGAGACGGCGACGCGGATCGTCTGGACGGGCGACCACCTCGACGCGGCCCGCCGGCTCGGGGCGACGGTCGCCGGCCCCGCCGCCGGTGTGGCCGCGCGTGCGGCGGCGCGTCGCGACGCGGGCCGGCGCCGGCTGGTGTCGAGCATGCGGCGCTAGACTGGCCGCCGCATGGGAGCCTGGTACTGGATCGGTGTGAGCGTCGGGATCGGGGTGGCCCTCGGGATCGTCGCCGCGGCGATCTTGCCGCGGTGGCTGCTCGCCGCGGTGCTCGCCGCGGTCGCCGGCGCGGCGCTCGGGTTCTTCGTCCTCGGCTGGCCCGAGGCGATCGGCGGCGGCGCCGGCGGCGTCGCCGGAGCGGCCGGGACCGCGCCCGTGATCGGCGGCGCGCTCCGACGCGGCGGGACGCGCGGCGGGCTCGTGCTCTTCGCCGGGCTCGGCGCCCTCGCGGTCGCCGCGCTCGCGTTCGTCCCGGTGCTCGGCTTCCTCGAAGCCGTCGCGCTGCCCGCGCTCGGGCGCCGGGCGCGCTCGCGCGAGCCCGAGCGGTACGCCGGGCTGCGCACCCTCGCACGTGACTGACCGCAGGGCGAAGCCCGTCGTCCTCGTCGTGATCGACGGCCTGACGCCGGCGATGCTCGAGGCGACCGACACGCCCGCGCTCCGGTTCCTCCTCGACCACGGGACGTACCGCCGTGCGGTCTCCACCTTCCCCTCGCTCACCCCCGTCTGCCTCGCCTCGATCGCGACCGGCGGCGGCCCCGACGTGCACGGGATCCCGCACCTCGTCTGGTGGAACCGCGACGAGGAGCGGCTCGTCGAGTACGGCTCGTCGTTCGCGGCGATGCGCGCCGTCGGCTTCGCGCAGGGCCTTCGCGACACGATCGTCAACCTGAACGAGCGGCACCTGTCGAAGAGCGCGACGACGGTCTACGAGGCGCTCGAGGACACCGGCCTCACGACCGCGGCGATCAACATCACGACGTACCGCGGCCGCACGCGCCACACGGCGACCGTCCCCGGCGTGCCGCCGGTGTACGGCCCGAAGCGCTTCTTCTTCTACAGCCTGTACGAGTCCGACCCGACGGGCGCGCCGATCGCGATCCTCAACCGCGCGCTCGGGTCGATCGACGCGTACGCCGCCGCCGTCGGGCGTTGGCTCGTGACGCGCGACGGCTTCGACCTGCTCGTGTACTACCTCCCCGACTACGACTACGCCTCGCACGCGCTCGGCCCCGGCGAGGCGCGTGAGGCGCTCGCGCGCGCGGACGCGGCGGTCGGCGCGCTCCTCGACGCCGCCGGCGGCCCGGACGAGTTCCTCGAGCGGTACGCGGTCGTGCTCTGCTCGGACCACGGCCAGACGCGGATCGAGCAGGCCGCGTCGCTGGACGTCGAGGGCGCGCTCGTGACCGCGTCGAACCGTGCGGCGATGATCTACGGCGACGATCCTCGCGCGCTCGCCGCGGCGCTCGACGGCGAGCCGTCGGTCGGCGTCGCCGCGTTCCTCGAGGACGGCGAGGTCGTCGCCCGGCGCGCCGGCGACGAGGACATCGTCGCTCCTCGACGAGCTCCCCGACGGGCTCGCGCGGGTGAGTGCGGCGCTCCGCAACCCGAACGCCGGCGAGGTGGTCGTCTCCGCCGCGCCCGGCTGGGAGTTCGGCGACCTCGCCGGGCGCAGCCACGTCGGCGGCGGCAGTCACGGCTCGCTCGACGCGACCGACTCCACCGTGCCGATGCTCACGGTCGGCCTCGGCGCTGCTGAAGGGCCCGCGTCGATCACCGGGATCAAGGGGCTGATCCTCGAGCACTTCGGCGTCTCGGTCGCCCGTGCCGCCTGAGCACTGGATCGACCGCCAGCTCCGGGCCCGGGGCATCGACGACGAACGCGTGCTCGCGGCGATGGAGCGCGTGCCGCGCGAGCGCTTCCTGCCGGCGAAGGTGCGCGGGCTCGCGTACGCCGACGAGGCGCTCCCGATCGGCGCCGGCCAGACCGTCTCGCAGCCCTTCATCGTCGCGTACATCTGCCAGGGCCTCGCGCTCGAGGGCGACGAGCGCGTGCTCGACGTCGGCACCGGCTCCGGCTACCAGGCCGCGGTGCTCGCCGAGCTCGCCGCCGAGGTGCACTCGATCGAGCGGCTTCCCGGGCTGGCCGCGCGGGCGCGAGCCGCGCTCGACGAATCGGGCTACGGACGCGTCGCCGTCCACGTCGGCGACGGCGTGCTCGGGCTCGCGGCGCACGCGCCGTACGGCGGGATCGCCGTGGCGGCCGCGACGCCCGAGCTGCCCGGGGCGCTGTGGGAGCAGCTCCTGCCCGGGGCGCGGATCGTGCTGCCGCTCGGCGGCCGCCGCTGGCAGGAGCTCTGCGTCCTCGAGCGCGCGCCCGACGGGCCCGCGGTGCTCGCCCGGCTGCCGGTCCGGTTCGTGCCGCTCGTCGCCGGCGGCTTCACGAAGGGTTAACCCTCCGCTGGTAGCCTCGCCGTCGCGTGACCGCGATTGCCACCCGCACCGTCACCGCGCTCAAACAGCGCCACAACTGGGTCCAGCTCGCGAAGTTCGGTGTCGTCGGCGCCTTCGGCTACGCGGTCAACCTGCTCGTCTACGCCCTCCTGCTCGGCCTCGGCGCGCACCTCGCGGCGGCGATCGCGTGGGTCGTCTCGGCGGCGAACAACTACGTGTGGAACCGGGCGTGGACGTTCTCGCACGCGAAGGGCGACTTCACCCGGCAGGGGCTCCGCTTCTTCGCCGTCTCCGCGGCCGCGCTCGTCGCGAACCAGATCTGGCTGTTCATCTTCCTCGACTGGTTCGGGCTCGGAAAGCTGCTCGCGCAGGCGATCTCGATCGCCCTCGTCGTGCCGCTCAACTTCGTCGGCAACAAGCTCTGGTCGTTTCGCGCCCCCTGAGGCTCCTCGCGGCGCTGCTCGCGGCGCTCGCGCTCGTCCCGGCGGCGCACGCCGCAACCACCCTCCCGACCGCGCCGGTCGGGGTCGCGAAGACGCCGAAGCTGACGGACAAGCGCGTCACGGCGATCTTCCTCGCGGACCCGACGGTCGCGAAGTGGCTGAAGCGGTACCCGCCGGACCCGGAGACCGAGGCGACGTTCGCGGACGGGACGTGGACGGTGAACGTGTGGTCGGGGAAGGCCGGCGAGATCGCGACCGGGAACGTCGAGGACCCGTTCGGGTTCGTGACGGAGGCGTGGGTCGGGCCGCAGGTCGCGTGGACGATGGCGCGCGGCTCGCCCGGCGCGTTCGGCGGCACGCGGATCAACAGCACCCCGATCTGGCTCGGGTTCTGCGCGCTGTTCCTGCTCGGGCTCGTGGACTGGCGGCGGCCGTTCTCGATGCGGACGCTCGACCTGCTCGTGCTGCTGTCGTTCTCCGTCCCGCTCTGGTTCTTCAACCACGGGAACGTGTTCGCGATGGTGCCGCTCGTGTACCCGGCGCTGCTGTACCTGCTCGCTCGCTGCGTCTGGATCGCGCGGCGCGACCGCGCCCCGCGCGGGTCGTCGGTCTGGCCCGTCTGGGTGCTCGTCGCCGCGGTCGTGTTCGCCGGCGGGTTCCGGATCGGGCTGAACCACCGCTCCCCGGACGTGATCGACGTCGGCTACTCGGGTGTGATCGGCGCGGAGCGGATCGCCCACGGCCAGAGCCCGTACGGTCATTTCCCGGTCGAGGACGACCTCAAGGCGTGCGGCCCGTCCGACGCGTCCGGCGAGACGCGCGACCGCATCCAGGTGAACGGCCGCTGCGAGTCGGCGAACCCGCAGGGCGACACGTACGGCCCCGTCTCGTACGAGGCGTACCTGCCCGCGTACTGGATCTTCGGCTGGAACGGCAAGTGGAACTCGCTGCCCACGGCGCACGCGACCGCGATCGCGTGGGACCTGATCTGCCTGCTCGGCCTCGCGTTCGTGGGCCGGCGGTTCGGCGGCAACCGCCTTGCGGCGACGCTCGCCTTCGCGTGGGTCGCCTGGCCGTTCACGCAGTACGTCTCGAACTCGAACACGAACGACTCGATCCAGCCGGCGCTGCTGATCTGGGGCTTCTACTTCGCGACCTCGCCGATCGCGCGCGGCGCCTTCACGGCGCTCTCGGCGTGGACGAAGTTCGCGGCGCTGTTGCTGCTGCCGCTCTGGTCCGGGTACCCGGAGGCACGGCGGCCGCGGTCGATTCTTCGCTTCGCCGCCGGGTTCGCGGTCGCGACCGTCGCGGCGTTCTCGATCCTCCTGCTCGAGCCGTCGGTCCTCCACGCCGCGCGGGTCTTCTACGACCGGACGTTCGTGCCGCAGGTCGAGCGCCACTCCCCGTTCTCGCTCTGGGACTGGGGCCAGTACCACGCGAAGGGCATCCCGGACCTGAGCGTCGTCCAGCACGTGCTCGAGGGCGTGCTCGCGATCGGCGCGCTCGCGCTCGGCTGGTGGCCCCGCCGCCGCTCGCCGCTCCGGCTCGCCGCGCTGACCGCGGCCGTGCTGATCGGCTTCGAGGTCGTGCTCACGCACTGGTTCTTCCTGTACCTCCCGTGGTTCTTCCCGTTCGCGGCGTTCGCGCTCCTCGCATCCGGCCGGCCGGAGGAGGAGGCCGCGGCGTCGCCGGCGCCCGCGCCCGATGAGCGCGTCGAGAGCGATCTGGTCGCGGCCTGACGTCACCGTCGTCGGCGTGCTCGCGGCGGCGGCGGCGTTCGCCGGCGCGTGGGCGCTCCTCCACACGAGCTTCTATCCGCCCGCGACCGCCGACACGAACCTGTACGAGCACTACGGCACGGCCGTGCGCGCGGGCGCGCTCCCGTACCGGGACTTCAAGGTCGACTACCCGCCCGGCTCGCTGCCCGTGTTCGTCGTGCCCGCGTATCTCGGCGAGTACGCGACCGCGTTCGGCTGGCTGATGGCGGCGCTCGGCGTCGCGTGCGTCGGACTCGTCGTCGCCGGGGGCGCGGAGTGGTGGGGGATCGCGTTCGTCGCGGTCTCACCGCTCCTCGTCGGCGCGCTCGCCTGGACGCGGTTCGACTTCTGGCCGGCGGCGCTCACGGCCGCCGCGATCGTCGCGTTGCTGCGCGACCGGCACCGGCTCGGCTGGGCGCTGCTCGGGGCCGGCGTCGCCGCGAAGCTCTTCCCGGCCGTGCTCGTCCCGCTCGCCGTCGCGTGGACGTGGCGGCGCCGCGGCGCGCGCGAGCTCGGGCTGTCGGCGGCCGTCGGCGCGGCGGTCGTCGCAGCCGCGTTCGTCCCGTTCCTCGTCGCCGCGCCGCACGGGTTGTGGCGGACGCTCTCGGGCCAGCTCGGCCGCCCGCTCCAGATCGAGAGCCTCGCCGCCTCGGTGCTCGCGGTCGCCGGCAGCCCGCGGGTCGTGACCGGCCACGGCTCGCAGAACCTCGCGGGCCACGGCGCGCTCGCCGCGGTCTCGAGCGCGGCGGTGCTCGTCTGCCTCGCCGCGCTCTGGGTCGCATTCGCGCGCGGCCCGGCCGACCGCGACCGGCTCGTCCGGTACGGGGCGGCGTGCGTGTGCGCGTTCGTCGCGTTCGGGAAGGTGCTGTCGCCGCAGTACCTGATCTGGCTCGTGCCGCTCGTGCCGCTCGTCCGCGGCCGCCGGGGTCTCGTCGCGACGGCGCTCCTCAGCGCGGCGCTCGTCACGACGCAGGTCTGGTTCCCGGTGCACTACTGGAGCTACGCCGCGAGCTTCCGGCTGGCCCGGGTCGTGCTCGCCCGGAACCTCCTGCTCGTCGCGCTGCTCGCGGCGCTCAGCCTGCCGGCTTGGCGAGCGCGGCCGCGATTGCCTTGTCGAGCGACTGCCGGTCCGTCGGCGAGCTGAGCTTGACGACCGCGCCGTGGGTGCCGGTCCTCCCGATGAAGATCGTGGGCGTGCTGTCGACGCTGTCGGCGGTCGCGAGCGCGTCGACCGTGGAGGCGAGCGCCTTCACCGCGCTCGAGTTCTGATCCGCGAGCAGCTTCGGAACGTTGAGCCCGGGGACGCTCGCGGCGGCCGAGGTGACCATCGTCTCGTCGAGCCAGCCGGTGTTCTCGGTGCCCTGGTTCGCATACAGCACCGACGAGTAGTTGAAGCCCTTGTTCTGGATGCTCGCGGCGAGCGTCGCGTGCTGGCCGGTGATCGAGTCCGGCCCGAGGAACGCCCACGGCCTCATCACGATCCGCAGCTTGCCGGGTCGGACGTAGCTCTTGAGGAGCCCGGGCAGCGTCTGCGTCTCGAACTGCTGGCAGTACGGGCACTGCAGGTCGATGTACTCGGTCATCGTCACGGGCGCCTGCGCCTCGCCCAGCGTCGTCCCCCGCTGCGGGATGCCCTTGTACATCGCCGCGACATCGGCGGAGCCGGGCAGCGTGAGCGCGTTCGTCAGCGAGCCGGTCGTCGGGATGTTCTGGGGCGTCTTGCTCGACGAGCCGCTCGTGAGGCCGATGATCGCCGCGACCGCGACGCCGATCGCGACCACGACGCCGGCGCCGATCAGGAGCACGCGCGGCGACGCCTGCCGGCGCGCCGTCCCGGGACGTCCTCCGCGCGACCGGACCGGCGGCGGCGCGGCCTGGGCCGCACGCCGCCGCTCCTTGCTCTTCTTACCGCTGGCCATCCGCGGACAGCGTAACCGCGTCGGCCTCGCCCCCGACCGCGGCGAGGGTGAGCAGCCCGATCAGGAGCAGGAAGGCGGTCAGCGCGAGCGTCGGGATCGTGACGTAGCCGAACTCGTTGATCCACTTCGTCGCGCACCCGCCCGGTGCCGAGACGAGGCACGCGGTGCTCTGACCGACGACGCCGTTCTCGACGAACAGGTGGTAGACGGACACGCACGCGCCGACGATCGGGAGCGGCAGCACGTAACGCGCGACGCGATAGTCGCCCGCGAGGGCCGCGAGCAGCAGGATGATCGAGAGCGGATACATGCAGATCCGCTGGTACCAGCAGAGCTCGCACGGTACGAAGTGCGCGATCTCGGAGAGGAAGAGGCTGCCGCCGGTCGCGATCGCCGCGACGAGGAACGCCGCCCAGAGCTCGTAGCCCCAGAGCACGCCGCGGACGAAGTCGAGCGGCCCGCGCGCGCCGAACGCGGCCATGAGAGCGATCACGATGCCGGCCGCGACGATCGCCTGCCCGACGACGGCGAGCGCCGCGAGCAGGACGATCACGTCGTGCGTCACGGGTCGGGCACCTCGACCCGGATCGCGACGCAGCTCGTCGCGCGGCCGTCCGCGCCGCACTCGACGAGCGCGCCCTCGATGCGGACGTCGCCGGTCGCCGGCTCGAGCCGCACCGGCATCCCCGTCACGAACCGGCGGATCGCGCCCTCCGGGACGCTGCCGATCACGGAGTCGTGCGGCCCTGTCATGCCCGCGTCGGTGATCGCGGCCGTCCCGCCGGCGAGGACGCGCGCGTCGTTCGTCTGCACGTGCGTGTGCGTCCCGAGCACGGCGGTGACGCGGCCGTCGAGGAAGTACGCGAGCGCGACCTTCTCGCTCGTCGCCTCCGCGTGGAAGTCGACGATCACCACCGGCGTCTCGCGCCGCGCCTCCTCGACGAGCCGCTCGGCGACCGCGAACGCGCTCTCGAACGGGTGCAGCGTCAGCTCGCCGAGCAGGTTGATCACGGCGACGCCGTCGTGGATCGCGAGGCCGCGGCCCGGCGACGCGGCGGACATGTTGGCCGGGCGCAGGACGCGGTCCGTGCCGGAGAGGTACGGCGCGAACCCGCGCTGACCCCACGCCCAGTTCCCGAGCGTCACCACGTCGGCGCCGGCCGCGAGGATGCGCTCGGCGATCTTCACGGTGATCCCGCGCCCGTCGGCGGCGTTCTCGCCGTTGACGACGCAGAAGTCGACGCCGAGCTCCTCGCGCAGCGACGGGAGGCGTGCCTCGACCGCGCGCCGTCCCGGCGAGCCGAACACGTCGGCGACGAAAAGGAGTTTCAGGGAACCTGGAGCGTGGCGGCCGGGTGGACCTCGATGAGGCTGTGGTTCCCGGCGTCGTTCGTGTGCCGCGCGAGCGCCTGCTTCTCGACCTTCGAGAAGTCGAGGATCTGCCCGAGCTTCGAGCCGGACGCGGTCACCGAGGCGCCGACGACGAGGGACGGGTCCGCGCGCACGCGCGAGATCGAGACGACGAGCGACGGCGCGCCGGCCGGCTGGATGTCGATGCGCTGGTCGAACGGCCGGCCGTCCAGCACCTCCTGCTCGATCCCGACGACCGTGCCGTCGACGGGCGCGTACACGTCGGTGCCGGGCGGCGCGCCGACGTCGAGCGCCGAGGTCGGCGGCCCGGTGCCGCCGGGGAGCTGGTACCACCGCGGCCCGGCGCCGCTGCCTCCGACGATGCTGTGCCAGAGGCGCTTCACGAGGCCTTCGTTCGCCTGCTGGCCGACCGGGGCGAGCGCGACCGCGCCGTCGGTGCCGGCCGCGTAGCCGATCGCGGTCACGCGGCGCTGGTTGACCGGGAGCTGGAGGTGCAGCACGCCGACGCGCGCGATCACCTCGGGCGCGGGCGGGCCGGCCGGGAGCAGGCGTGACGCGCTCGCCGGCGCGGAGAGCGCCGAGGCGGGGTGGTCGCTGCCGCCGAGCGCGGTCACGATCAGCATCGTCGCGGCGACGATCGCGATCACGACCACGACAGCGAGCTGACGCCGCCGTGCTTCACGCTCCGCCCGGCTGCGCCGGAGGCGCACAGCGCCCCCTGGGGCCAGGGGCGTTGACATCGCGGGGACCGTATCGGACCCCCGGCGGGCCTTCAACCGCCGGGAGTGCGGCTCGCGCTCGCCCCGGTCGAGCGCGAGCGCCCCGTCCTCGGCGAACGACCAGTCCCACGGGGGCGGCCTGAGGGCGTGGACCGCGGCGGTACGATCGGCGGCATGAGCGCCCCGGCCGGCCCGCCGCCTCCGGTCCTGATCCCGCGCTGGATCCAGCTCGTGGCGCTGCCGCTGCTGCTCGTGCTCGTGTGGATCGTGCTGGGGCGCGCCGCTCACGTGATCGTCCTCTTCACGATCGCGGGGCTCGTCGCCCTGCTCCTCGACCCGATCGTCCGCACGCTCCGGAGGGTCGGCGTCCCGCGCGGCCTCGGGGTCGCGCTCGTGTACCTGACGTTTCTCGCGGCTCTCGTCGTCGCCATCGTCGCGCTCGGCACCGTCGTCGTCTCCCAGACGAAGTCGGCGGCGAACAGGTTCAACGACTATTTCACCGCTCCGCACGGACAGACAGTCCAGTCGCCCGCCTACCGGGACGTCGATCGGCTGCAGCAATGGCTCAACACGCACCACCTCCGCTCGATCAAGGTCGAGAAGAGCGGTCACCGGATCGTGCGCCGGATCGAGCATCGCGACGTCGGGCGGTACACCCACAGCGTCGTCACCTTCGTCGAGGGCGCGGCGATCTCGGTGGGGAAGGCGCTCTTCGACGCGGCGCTCGTCGTCGTCGTCTCGATCTACATGCTGCTCGGGCTCGAACGCTTCGGCCGCAGCCTCGACCGGCGCTTTCCGCCGCACGGGCGGATGCCGCTGCTGCGACGCGTCGAGCACTCGCTCGCCGCGTACGTCCGCGGGCAGCTCCTCCTCAGCCTGATCATCGGCGCGAGCGTCGCGCTCGGCCTCTACATCCTCGGCGTCACCGGCCTCTTGCCGAACGGCGAGCACTACGCGCTCGTGTTCGGCGGCTGGTCCGCGCTGACCGAGGTGCTGCCGTACGTCGGGCCGTGGCTCGGCGCGATCCCGCCGATCCTGTACGCGCTCGTCGTCCATCCGCTCTCGGCGGTGTGGGTGTCGATCCTCTTCGTCGGGATCCACCAGCTCGAGGGCCACCTCGTGGTGCCGAACGTGATGGGGAGCGCGCTCCGGCTGCACCCGCTGCTCGTGATCTTCGGGCTGCTCGCGGGCTCCGCGCTGTACGGGCTCGGCGGGGCGCTGATGGCGCTGCCGCTGCTCGCGATCGGACGGGCGACGTGGGAGTTCTTCTCGGAGCGGATCGTCTTCGAGTCGTGGGAGCGGGGCGGGTCGATCCCGATCGAGGTCGAACCGGTCGCCCGCGCGCCCGAGCCCGACCCGGGGCCCGAGCCGGTCGTCCGTCCCGCGGCGAGCGACCGGTGAACGGCGCGCTGCGTACCCTGTCGCCGTGAGCTCGTTCCCCGCCACCCGCCTTCGCCGGCTCCGCCGGACCGGTGCGCTCCGCGACCTCGTCCGCGAGACGACCGTCTCGCTCGACGACCTCGTGCTGCCGCTCTTCGTCGCGCCGGAGGAGCTCCGCAACGAGCGCCTGCCGGCGCTGTCGCGGCTCACGGTCGACGGCGCCGTGCGCGAGTGCGAGGAGCTGCTCCGCGCGGGGGTGAAGGCCGTGATGCTGTTCGGAATCCCGGAGGAGAAGGACGACGACGGCTCGGGCGCGTGGGCCCACGACGGGATCGTCCAGCGCGCGCTCCGCGAGCTGCGGCCGCGGTTCCCCGAGCTGCTGCTCCTCACCGACGTCTGCCTCTGCGAGTACACGGCGCACGGGCACTGCGGCGTCGTCCGCAGCGAGGAGGTCGACAACGACGCCTCGCTCGAGCTGATCGTCCGCACCGCGGTCTCGCACGCCGAGGCCGGGGCCGACGCGGTCTGCCCGAGCGACATGATGGACGGGCGCGTCGGGGCGATCCGCGCCGAGCTGCCGGAGACGCCGATCGTCGCGTACTCCGCGAAGTACGCCTCCGCGTTCTACGGCCCGTTCCGCGAGGCGGCGGGCTCCGCGCCCTCGTTCGGCGACCGGCGCGGCTACCAGATGGATCCGGGCAACGTCCGCGAGGCGCTCCGCGAGTGCGCGCTCGACGTCGCCGAGGGCGCGGACGCCGTGATGGTGAAGCCGGCGCTCCCGTACCTCGACGTGATCCGCGCCGTCCGCGAGCGTTTCGACCTGCCCGTCGCCGCGTTCAACGTCTCCGGCGAGTACGCGCTCGTAAAGGCGGCCGCCGCGGCCGGCGACGTGGACGAGCGCGCGGCCGCGCTCGAGACGCTGACCGCGATCCGGCGCGCAGGCGCCGACGTGATCGTCACGTACTGGGCGAAGGAGCTCGCGGCCTGGCTCTAGTGCGGAGCGAGCTCTGGCACCGCGCCCAGAGCCTGATCCCCGGCGGCGTCAACTCGCCGGTCCGCGCGATGCGCGCGGTCGGGCTCGACGAGCCGTTCTTCGTCGCGCGCGGGCACGGCGCGTACCTCGAGACGACCGACGGCCGCACGCTGCTCGACTGGGTGCAGTCGTGGGGGCCGCTGCTCTTCGGGCACGCCGATCCCGAGACGGTCGAGGCCGTGCGGCGCGCGGCGCTCGACGGCACGAGCTTCGGCGCTCCGACCGAGGGCGAGGTCGAGCTCGCGGCCGAGATCGTCGATGCGGTCCCGTCGGTCGAGCGCGTCCGGCTCGTCTCGTCGGGGACGGAGGCTGCGATGTCGGCGGTCCGGCTCGCGCGGGCGTTCACGCACCGCGACCGGGTGCTCAAGTTCGAGGGCGGCTACCACGGTCACGCCGACCCGTTCCTCGCCGACGCCGGCTCGGGCCTCGCGACGCTCGGGATCCCGTCCTCGCCCGGCGTGCCCGCCGCCGTCACCGCGGACACGATCGTCGTCCCGTACAACGACGTGGACGCCGCCGCGGCCGCGGTCGAGCGGTTCGGCGAGGGGCTCGCCGCGATCGTGGTCGAGCCGGTCGCCGGGAACATGGGCGTCGTGCCGCCGGCGCCCGGGTTCCTCGAGGCGCTGCGCGCGCTCTGCGACGCGAGCGGCGCGCTGCTCGTCTTCGACGAGGTGATCACCGGCTTCCGCGTCGCGCGCGGCGGCGCGCAGGAGCGCTTCGGCGTCCTGCCCGACCTGACGATCCTCGGGAAGATCGTCGGCGGCGGCCTCCCGCTCGCGGCGTTCGGCGGTCGCGCCGAGACGATGTCGCGCCTCGCTCCGGCCGGCGACGTCTACCAGGCCGGCACGCTCTCCGGGAACCCGCTCGCCACCGCGGCCGGGATCTCCGTGCTCCGGCGGCTCCGCGACCCGGCCGTGTACGACGAGCTCGAGCGCCGCTCCGCGCGGCTCGAGGACGGCCTCGCGCGCCTCGGCCGCGTCCAGCGCGTGGGCGCGATGCTCACGTTCTTCGGCGCCGAGGAGCCCGTGCGGAGCTTCCGCGCGCTCGACACGGAGGCGTACGCGGGGCTCTTCCGCGGCCTGCTCGACCGCGGCGTGTACGTCGCGCCGAGCCAGTACGAGTGCATGTTCCCGTCGCTCGCCCACGGCGACGACGAGATCGACGCGACCGTCGCCGCCTTCGCGGAGGCCCTCGAGGAGCGCCCCGAAGGGCGCTCCTCGTAGGCGAGCCGGCTTACGCCGGGCAGGGGTTCGTGCTGAGGACGTTGCGGAAGTTGTTCGCCCGCAACCTCGTCGCCGGGTTCGGGCCGGGGTAGAAGCTGAAGAGCAGCGGCCCGTACTCGGCGGTCGAGTTCCCGCCGAACGTGTTCGTCGTCCCCTTGATCCCGGTGCCGCCGAACTGCCACAGGCAGTGGCCGTTCGCGCTCGGGTTCCCGGTCGAGCTGCCCGTCGTGTAGATCGGGTAGAACGCCGCGCCCGGGGGCGGGTTGACGCAGTTCTCGCCGGTGAAGCGGTTGCAGATGCCGCCGGAGTCCGGCGCCTCGATGCGCGGCAGGTCCGCCTCGAAGGCGACGCGACTGTAGTTCTGGTTCCCGTTGAAGAGCGGGCTCGTGAACAGGATCGAGCTCGGGTGGTACTTCACGTCCTGCCCGCTATTCGTCCCCGTCCCCGGCCAGTTGAGGCCGTACGCCGGGCCGTCGTAGTCGTCGTCGGCGCCGATGCAGCCCGCGATCGGGATCAGGAGCGAGTCGTCGGCGTTGAAGCACGTCACGTCGTCGTCGTCGAGGCCCGCGGGATCGTTCGAACCTGCGGACGTGCAGTTCCCGGTGGCGTCGTCGACGGCGTTGCACGTCTCGAAGTGCCCGATCTCGTCCGAGAAGGCGACGTTGTAGGTGTGCGCCGCCCACGGAACGCGCGTGTGCTCGCTCGAGGTCGAGTACATCGGATGGAAGGCGTACGGCGACTGGTGGCAGGTTCCCGAGGTCGGCTCGTACTGGATGTGCTGGAACCCGTTGGCGATGCTCGCCGTCATCGAGCCCGACTTGCCGGTCGTGAGATCGTGGATCACGACCTGGAACCCGGCCGGCGTGTCGTGCATGTCGACCGTGAGTTGGTCGCCGGAGTTCATGAACAGGTCGGTCGCCGGGTCCGGCGTGATCGCGCTGAACGGGGGCGCGAACACGGTGAGTGGGCCGGGCGACGCGTGCGGCACGCCGCTCGTCGTGATGAAGGCGAACGAGACCGGCTCGAGCCCGGCGCGGTTGAGACAGTCGTTGTTGTTGAGAGTCCCCGTGTTGAGGTCCTCGCTGAGGCTGTCGACGTTCAGCGCCGCGCACCACTGGGTCGCGTCGCAGCTCACGCCGGCGGGCCACGAGACCCAGCCCGGCGGATAGAACTGCATCTCCATGAAGGCCGTTCCCGAATGCTTGCCGATGTAGTCGGGGGCGGCGGGGTCGGTTCCGTCCTTGATGTTCGTGTCGCTGTCCGGCGTGCACGTGTCGTGCGTGAACTCCGGCGCCGACTGGTTGTCGCACATCGCCATCCCGAACCAGAAGGCCGGGTGGAGCTGGAAGTTCCAGGTGCCGCCGGTCCCGTCCTGCGCCGGCGGGGTCTTCGGGTCCGTCGGCAGCGTCAACCGGTAGAGGTTCGAGTTCCCGGCGCCCGAGGTGTTCGAGTAGAAGATCAGCGCCGGCTCGTCGTGGCCGGTGTAGGCGCCGT
Source organism: uncultured Actinomycetes bacterium (assembly GCA_963729135.1). Lineage (GTDB taxonomy): Bacteria > Actinomycetota > Thermoleophilia > Gaiellales > Gaiellaceae > PALSA-600. The sequence continues at coordinate 932 of CAVSMT010000012.1, read as the reverse complement.
TGTAGCCGATCGAGTTCGCGACCTCGGTGCAGACCGCAGCCCCCTGACTGCAGTTTCTGACGGTGTAACCCTGGTCGGCTGCGGAACCGTTCAGGGCGAGCGCGGCTACCAGAGCCGCCGTTGCGACGAGCACGAAGGCGAAACGTCTCATCCCCTCTCCTTTCACGACTGTCCGGGAGTGGTCCTGCGGCGACGCTTCGCCAGGGCATGCGCTCGTTGCCGAGCGGGCGAAGCACCCGTACCTCCCACGGGCGCGCCGGATTCCGACGCAACCGCATCACGGCGGCATATACCCCTCGGCGCACCCTTGTCAAGCCGCGCACTAGACTCGCCGTCGATGGCCTCGCTCGCGGCTGAGACGATCGCCGCCGACGCGCGCGGCGAAAGCCCCCACTGGGCGCAGGCGCTGCGCGATCCGCCGGAGTGGGAGCCGATCTTCTCGCCGCTGGCCCCGCGCCCCTTCACCCTCGGGCTCGAGACGGTGTACGAGGCCTACCTCGTCCACTACGGCGAGTCGCGGCTCTTCCGCTCGCTCGGTGCGGAGGAGCGCGTGCTGCTCGGCGACTACCTGTACGCGCACGGCCTCGTCCGGATCGCCGAGGCCGGCGGCGTCGACGCCGTCGCGGCGATGGCCGATCTGATCGCGACGTGCGCGGCGCTCCGCGCGGCGCACGCGGACGGTGACGGCGACGCGTGGGTGGCGGCGGCGCGGCGGCTCGGCGGCGACCCGGGCGCCGACGCGATCGCGCACGCGCTCGCCCGCCACTGCGTTAGAGTCGCGCCGTGATCTTCGACGCTGCATCCGACGGCAAGCACGTCGTGATCGGGATGCTGATCGTGGGCCTGATCTTCCTGGGCACGATCGGGATCGGCGAGCTCACGAAGTGGCGCGGGCACCGTCGGGAAGCGCGCAAGAACGCGGCGCGCACCTA
>CAVSMT010000011.1:0-194457 GCA_963729135.1 uncultured Actinomycetes bacterium | reverse complement strand
TGGCCGTCGTCGGCGCGGCGTTCTTCATGACGATCCTCGACGTCGCGATCGTCAACGTCGCGATCCCGTCGATCCAGAAGGACCTGAACATCGCCGAGTCGACGGTGCAGTGGGTGATCACCGCGTACGCGATCACGTTCGGCGGCTTCCTCCTGCTCGGCGGCCGGATGGCCGACCTGCTCGGACGGCGGCGCATCTTCATCGCCGGCCTCATCCTCTTCACGCTCGCCTCGCTCGCTGCGGGCTCGCGTCGAGCGCGGCGTGCTGATCGCGTGCGCGCGCGGTGCAGGGCATCGGCGCGGCGATCATCTCGCCGGCGGCGCTCTCGATCGTGACGACGACGTTCGAGGAGGGCGCGGACCGCAACAAGGCGCTCGGCATCTGGGGCGCGCTCGGCGGTTCGGGCGCCGCCGTCGGCGTTCTTCTCGGCGGCATCCTGACGAAGTACCTCGGCTGGGAGTGGATCTTCTTCGTCAACGTCCCGGTCGGCGCGCTCGTGCTCGCGCTCACGCCGACCGATCGTTCCGGAGAGCCACGCAGACCTCGGCCATCGGCGCTTCGACGCGGTCGGCGCCGTCAGCGTCACCGGCGGGCTCGCGCTGTTCATCTACGCGATCTCGAAGGCGCCCGACGTCGGCTGGGGAACGGCGCGGACGATCGGCCTTCTGATCGCCTCGCTCGCTATCCTCGCCTTCTTCGTCGTCTGGGAGCTGCGCACGCAGCGCCGCTCGTCCCCTTCGGCATCTTCCGCATCCGCACGCTGACCGGCGCGAACATCGTCGGGTTCCTCCTCGGCGCCACGATCTACGCCAACTTCTTCGTCCTCACGCTCTACGTCCAGCAGTCTCGGCTGGTCGGCGCTGAAGACGGGGTGACGTTCCTCGCGACTGCGGGCACGACGGTGATCTGGGCCGGCGTGGCGCAGGCGCTCGTGACCAGGATCGGCCCCGGTCGTCATGACGGTCGGGCTGGCGGTGCTCGCGCTGACGTGCTCGGCTACACGCGACTGCCGGTCGACGGACACTACTGGCCCGATCTCCTGCCGCTCTATCTCATCTTCGCGCTCGGGCTCGCGTTCGGGTTCATCCCGGTCACGATCGCCGGGTTCATCGGCGTCCCGCCCCACAGGCCGGGCTCGCATCCGGATTGCTGAACACGAGCCAGCAGATCGGCGGCGCGTTCGGCGTCGCGGTCACATCGACGATCTTCGTCTCGAAGGCGAAGGCCGGTAACTTCACGCCGCAGGCGTTCACGTCCGGCTACCACTGGGCGTTCGCGGCACTCGTCGCTTCGCCGCGGTCGGCGCGGTCGCAGCGTTCGTCTTCTGCGGCGTTCGCGTCCCCGCGCCCGACGCAGAGACAGTCACGGCGTCCGTCTGAGCCGGGCGCGATTCGTGCGTATTCGCTGGCCTTCTTGATGGGCCGTGAAGGCTTCGAACAGCCCTGCAAATGCCCGGATTTCTCGTCTGTGTGAGGGCACCCGTGGGGGCGCGTTCTGGGCGCGCACGGTCATGGCCGACACGTCCGAGCACAACCTGCTCCGCGACTGCTCGGGCTCTATTGCGCGCGCTGGAGCTCGAGAGCTCGCCGCGCGCCAGCGGATCCACGACGGCGCGAAGTTGCTCGTATTCGGCGTCGTCGAGCTCGAACTCGTCCCGCCGCAGCCGATCCAGGTGCCCGAGCATCTCCAGCGAACTCGGCGAGGTCGAACCCGAGATCTTTCTCGGCCGCGAGCTCGCACAGTCGATCGAGTCCGTAGCGCGGCTCAAGTGCCATCAGGTCTGCGAAGTCGCGAGCCTCGGCGCGTCCGAACACCGCGAGCACCTTGTCGACGGCCAGCTCCTCACCGGTAAGCGTCGGCGCGAGGCGCCCGGGCTCGGCCGGGAACAGTCGCGCGTCCGACGCCAGGTCGAGCTCGGTGCGATCGTCGCCGTCCGGCGACGATCAGCCGAACGAAGCCGGGGTTCACCTGCACGTGACCCACGGTGAGACCCGGCGGCGCTCAAGGCCCCGCGACGAGCAACGGCCAGTTGGTCGACCGCATCACCGCTGAGGCCAAAGAAATCGAGATCCCGGGTCTGCCGCTGAGAAGTCACCCCGCGCAATCAGCGCGGCGCCGCCGGCAAGCGCGAATCCTTCCGCCTCGTCGAGGGCAGCGACGATCTCTGCAACCCGCTCCTGAAGCGGACTGAGCACCTACTCGTCGCGGAGACGCGCGATCCGGGTCCGCCCAGGCCTCACGAACTGCGGGCGGGAGCACGAGCTCGTCCCAGAGGTCGAGCAGCTGCTCGGCGTCGACGTAGTAGCGGACGTCGCTCTCGGTTCCCTCGCGCAGGACCTGCTTGTAGACGCGGGCCCGATCCGCGCGCTCGTCGAGGTCGTACGTGAGGGGCGGACCGCTCCAGCGGATATGGAGCGGCACTCGATCGAGCCACTCGCCTTCGGCATCGAGGAGCCAAGACGTCGGGCACGGCGACCGGCCGCGTGGCGGGACCGAGCTCGAAACTGCGTACGCGTGTCATCGAGAGCCAGTCTACGGAGGCTGCGAAGCCAATCGGCGTTCGCGCATGGGATCAGCGGCCGAGGACGGAGCGGACGGTGGATGCCCACCAGCGCGCGCCTCCGTGAGCGGTCGGCGTCCCATCGGCGTTGAGGCGATCCGCGATCTGTCGGAGGCTGATCCCGGCGTTGCAGGCGTCGCGGATCCGCTCGACGATGTCCGGCGCCACCGCCGGCGATCGGCCGATTCGCTCTGGCTTACGCCGCGGCCGCGCCGGGCGGCGCCACTCCGCGAGCACTCGCTCGAGCTCATCGGCCGGGATCAGCCTCGTCCCGGACGGAGTCTCGACCGTCTCGATGTAGGGCAGCACGCTGTTCGTGAACGTCGATCGCCCGATGCCGAGCGCCTGCGCTGCCTGGGTCCGCGTGTCGCGAGCCGCTCGACGTGGGACGCCTCGCGGACGACGACACGCGGCGAGTCTTCCGCCCGTGGCGATCTACTCGCTACCGGGTCGCAGGAGTGGGGATCGCTGCTACCGGAGCCGGCGCTTCGAGTGGCGTTGCGCTCGGGCGGTCTTGCGCCGGAGACGGCGGCGCGACATGCGTACACCGTACACAAACCAGGTGACGGATCTGCACCATGGTGCATCTGTCTCCGCTCGGTATCCAGGCTTGTAGTTGCTGTACGCGCTGTCCTTGCGACAGGCGTTCGTCAGCGTTCGATCGAGTAGACCGCGGTGACGTCCGCGATCCAACTCGATCAAGCGCCGCATCGTCTGAAGCGTCGCGCGGTCCTGCTCGCGATCGAGCACGGCGAGCATTCGGACGAGATCGCCGGGCGAGGCGACCGACGGGCGGACTCCGCGTCCGAGCGGCTCGCGCGAGGCGCCGCGCCGCAAATCGTCGTAGCCGGCAGTGCCGGCGGGCTCGGGAATCACCTTGAGCTCACCCGCGCTCGTCGACAGCTCGAGGACGTCGGCGCCGACCAGGTCGCGATCGAGCGAGAGTGCCCGGCCGTTCGAGCGGCGTGCGTCGAGGTCGGTCAGAGCGCCACCGAGCCGGCGCAGGTTCTCTTCCCTCATGGAGGGGACGATGTCGATCCCGTCCGTGAGCTCGTCGCTGCCGTGGAGCACACGCGCGAGCGCACCCACGACGACGAAGCTGACCCCGTGCTGGTCGAGCGCCTGCAGGATGGCAATCGGGTCGAACGGCTCGGCCATCAGCGGCTCACGGGCCTTGAGCATCGACTGGAGCCGCTCCTGCGGCGAGCGGCGCATGGTCTTCTGGAGGCGCGGCGTCCTGCGCCGGATCGGGCTCGTACGGCACGAAGTTCGTCTCGAGGTCGAACCCGCACGCGCGCACGAGCTCGCGCAGCGTCTCGAAGCTGGGCTGGACGACGTCACGCTCCCAGCGCGCGAGCTGGGCCCGGTCCTTGCCGCTCCGCTGGGACAACTCGACCTGGGAGAGCCCCGCGCGCAGGCGAGCCTCGCGAATCAGCGTCCCGGACGTCACGATCGGATCGTACGCCGTGTGGTCGTGTGATCCTACGGGATTTATCTGCTACATTCGCTCGATGCCTCGGCTCGAGGGGGAGCAGCTGCAGTTTCCCGAGGCGCCGGTTGATCGGCCTGACGATCGAGAGTCCGAACCGGCGCCGGTGGAGAGCGAGGCCGCTCCTGGGCGCCACGGTCACCAGCACGGGCGGCGATCCGCAGCAGAGCTTCTGGCGACGGAGGGCGCACTGCTCACGCGGAGCCACCTCCGCGAGCTCGGCCTTGAGCGGCGCGCCGCCGACGCAGTCTTTCGCGCGCTGCCCGTCGTGGCGCTCCCCGGCTACTCGCGGCCGATGATCCGCGCGGACGAATACCGGGCGCTGGTCGAGAAGCACACCTACCGCGACGACCGCGTCAGGCCGACTCATGCCTAGCGCCTGGATCGAGCGCCGCGAGACAGGCGACGGGCAGAGCCGGTATCTCGTGAAGTTCCGCCTCGGTGGCCGCGAGAGCGCCCGCCGCTACGCGGGCTCCTTCACCACGCGGCGCGACGCACTCGCGCGGCGGAGCTGGGTCGTCGGTGAGCTCGCAGCGATGCGCGTACCGCGGGTGAGAGCGCTCGAGGTGGCCTCGCCTACAGCGCCGACGCTCAAAGAAGCCGCAGACCGCTGGCGCGCCTCACGCGTCGATGTGACCGAGGGCACGGCCGTGGGCCATAGCGTCCAAGTCGCGCGCGTGCTCCCGCTGCTCGGCTCGCGTCGCGTCGACGAGATCACGCCGACCGACGTCGCCGAGCTCGTCACCGCGCTCCACGCTGCCGGCCGCAAGCGCGAGACGATCCGCAAGTCCCTTGCCAGCGCTGGCCCAGGTACTCGACTTCGCCGGCGTCAAGGACAACCCGGCACGCGATCGAAGCCGCGTGCGCCTTCCCCGCGAGCTGAGGGAAGAACCGACCCCGCCGACGGCCGCGCAGATCGAGGCCGTCCTGGGCCTGATGCCGCCGCAATACGCGCTCGCGCTGCTCGTCCTCGACGCGACCGGAATGCGAGTCGGTGAGCTCGAGGAGAAGGGCCTGCTCTGCAGCGACCTCGACGAGCCGAACGCCCGCTGGCGCATCCGCCGCGCCGTGGAAAAAGGCCGCCGCGGACGCTGGGTTTCGCTCCCTCCCGACTTGTTCGCGGCAGTGGTCGCAACGCTGCCCGCGCGCGAAGATCGCGCTCCCGATCGTCCTGTCTTCCCAGGACTGACGCAGGAGCGCCTCCGAACAGCAATCGCGCGCGCCGCCGAGCCTCGGGCACCCCGCCTGGTCGCCTCACGATCTACGCCACCGAAGAATCAGCCTGTGGCATCGACAAGGCGAGACGTGGGCCCTCATCGGCTCGCGAGTGGGTCAGCGGTCGCTCTCCGTCACGGCAGACACCTACACGCATGTGCTCCTCGACGACCGCGAGCTCGACCATGGGCTGCTCGCGGATGAGATCACTGCATGGCCCTAGAGTCGAGACGGTTCGACTGCGCCGGTGCCCGTCACAGAAGCCCGAGCACATCTCTGGTGCGCATCGAGGGTGCGCCTGTGCGGCGCGTCCTCGCGATCTGTGCCGCCGGGTCGCGGACGGCACCGCGTCGGTCGGCAAGCAGCAGCGATTCGCGACGCAGACCTGGTGGGGGCAACGGCGGCGGCGGGCGCTGAGGGCCCGCCGCCGCCTTGCGCTGGAGGGTGGGCGCGGCTACTTCGTGAACTTGAAGTTCGCCTGCGCGGATGTGCCGTCGCTCGAGCGTCAGGACGAGTTGACGGCACGTGTTCGCCCATGTCTTGTCGGTCTTCCAGGTGTACGTGTAGGTGTTCGTGCCAGTGTCGTAGGAGAGCGAGCTGCTGCCTGCGCTCGTGGTCTCCTCGATCGCGTCTACAGGCTCGTTGGAGTTGCAGGTGGTCTGCTGCGACTGCGGCGAGCCGGAGGCGAGCACGTTCAGGCCACGGTTGCCGCCGAGGCTGAACTTCACCGGGATCGCCTGACCCGCCTTGACCGAGTTCAGGGTGGGCAGGTTGTCGACCGGCTGGAAGAAGCCGGTGAAGGTGTAGAGCGAGGTCACCGAGTACGAGCATGAGACGGTCGTCTTGTTGCCGGCGTTGTCCTCACCGGTCACGTTGACGCTGTGGAGGCCGACGGTCGTGGCCGGTGGTGCGACGGAGACGCTCGTGTGCAGCGGCAGAGACCCCGTGTCGCTCACGCTTGCCGTCACCTGGGTTTCCGGCCGCGCCGGACGTGAAGCTTGGACTCGGCGACGGACAGGTGACGGTCGGGGCGGTCGCGTCGATCTTGAACGACGAACTCACCGGCTGCTCAACGTTTTGCTCGTTGTCCTTGCTCGCTGCATACACCGCGTGCGGGCCATCGCTCGACACGTTCGCCCCGGTGCCGGTGTAGGCGCAGCCCGAGCCGAGGTCAGCGAAAGTCGACGGGGTGGCCGGATCGAGCGCACACCGTGTCTCGGCGACTCCCGAATCGTCGTCGCTCGCACCGACGGCGACCGTGACCGGGCCCTTGTACCAGCCGTTGTTCCCGTTCGGCGCTGACGGCACCAGCGAGATCGTCGTCGGCGGCGGAGTGCCGTCGCTCGACCGTCGCTGGAGACAACCTTGTATTTCACGCTCCTCGTATGCGGGTTACCCGCGTTGTCCACCGCCGTTACGGCGAGTGTGTAATGACCGCGGGTCGAGGTGTCGATCGTTGCGCCGTTCAGCACCGGCGTCCCGTTCACGGTCGCCGTGCACGACCGGATTCCGGTCGGCCCGAACACCAGGCCGAAGCCGGGGTCGGTGCAGGAGAAGTCATAGCTGCCGCCGACCGCGCCGTCCGTCGAGCCGGTTGTCGAGTTCTGCTCGAACGTCTGACAGTCGAAGTACTTGCTGAAGGTGATCTGCGGCGGGCTCGTATCGGGGTAGGCAGGCGCGTAGACCCCCTGGAACGTCGCGTCCATCCCGACCCCCGTGACCGGGTTGACATAGACCTGGTAGGCCGGAGAGGCGTTCGGGTAGCCCGGCCCATTCCAGGGTGGCATGTTGGGAGTTTGGTAGCCATCGCCGCCGATGACAGGGAAGACAAAGGTGATGTCTCCCCCGTTCTGTTGGATCCCGCGCTCGCCGTTGCCGCAATAGCCGGGTGTACCGGCCGTCGTTTGGCCCGCGAGGACGGGCTGCATCGGCGCGACGTTGCTCAGGTTCACGTGGTCGAACACAACCGGCGTCGTTCCGTCCGAACCGGTCGCCGTCGGTGCGAACTTCCACCCAAACGTCGTGCCCCCAAGACCGCCCAAGCCATCGTCGGGTGCCAGACCAAGGTTCCAGCAGTCGTCCATGGAGGGATTTCCAGCAACAACACCGCCATTCGGAATGGTCATCGTCCAGTAAGGCCACGGCTCCTCGGCGACGCAGCGACGATCGAGGCCCAGATAGAAGTCGGAGAGCCGTGCGCCGACATCAGGGACCGGCACAACGCGGAAGGGGGCGGCCCTTGCGCCGCCACGAAACCCATCGCGCGTATGCCTGGGACGCCGCTGTAGAAGTAGTGGAATCCGGACGCCCCCAGCATCGGGAAAATCGGCACGTTGATCTCCGTTCCTGTCCCGTCAACGGCACTCGGCGCACCTGGAGCGTTCACCCAGGCACCACCCGCCGGCACGAACACGACGAGCAAGGCTGTCGCCACCACGAGAAGCACGAACACGCCGCGCAAGCTGTGACCCCGAACGACCCCGCGCTCTCCCCGGACATTACGGTGCGTCATGTCCCCTCCTGGTTTCTCTGCGCACGAAACGTGCGCATCCGATGGCCGGCCGCAATCCCGCGGCACTCCCTCGCCCGGCCGGTGGGTGGCGGTGACGAGTGAGGTGCGAGCGTTCATTGCGATCTCCTTTGTGTCTCGATCGCCGGGTGCGATCTGATGGAGCAAGGAGACTCGGAGGCGGCTACCGGACGGCAACCGCTCGGTAACGCGCGGTTTCTCCGCTCCGGGGCAGTGGTACGTTCGCGGGGTGGAGTACGGGGCACTCGGCCCGCTCACCGTGGCAGCGGACAGCTATAAGCACGTCCTCCTGGACGACCGCGAGCTGGATCACGCCGTGCTCGCAGCAAAGGTCGACGCACAGCCGTAGAACGGGCGGCATCTGTGCTTGGCGCGGATGCCGCCTGGGCACGACTCACCCGCCGGGCAGGAGGGGATACATCCGCTCCTGCCCGGTGGCTCGTCGGTGTCGGGGTTCGTGGACGCCGCCGCGCCCACCCGGATCAGCAGAGCACAGGGCGCTGCGCGTCCTTGGCGCAGACGTTCGTCGCGCGGGTGTTCACGGCCGTGGTGATCGCCTCGGCGACGTTCTGCGATGCCCCGCCGTGCACATAGGCGCCCCAGTTGTTGTAGGCGTTGGTCGACGTGTGGGTCATCGCTGCGGAGGTGATCGCCTTGGCGAGCTTCTGCGATGCGCCCCCGTGGACGTAGGCGCCCCAGTTGTTGTAGGCGTTGGTCGCGGTGTGGGCCATCGCTGAGGAGGTGATCGCCTTGGCGACCTTCGTCGATGCGCCGCCGTGGACGTAGGCGGCCCAGTTGTTGCTGGCGCCAGCCCGATCGTGGAGGAGTTCGCCTTGAGGTCTGCAGGTGCACCTTCGGCTGCTATGGGCAGTGACGGTGGTCGGGTACGCCCCCGCGTCGAGGCTCCGGCCGCGGCGGGGACGATCAGGGCGAGAGTGAGCGTGGCAGTGATCAGGTTGCTGCGAGCGTTCATCGAAATCTCCTTGTGTCTCGATCGCCGGGTGCGATCTGATGGGGCAAGGAGACTCGGAGCCGGCAACCGGACGGCATCCGCTCGGCAACGGCTCGGTAACGCGCGGTTTCTTCGCTCAGGGCGGCGGTGTTAGGTTCGCAGCCGTGCAGTACGGGATCCTGGGCCCGCTCACCGTCTCCCGCGACGGGCGTGAGCTGCGGCTTGGCGGAGCCAGGCAGCGGTCGCTGCTGGCGGTGCTGCTCCTGCGCGCCAACGAGCTGGTGCCGACGGCGAGGATCGTGGATGAGCTGTGGGGTGAGCGGCCGCCGCCGACCGCGGTGAAGGCGGTGCAGGTGCAGGTCTCGAAGCTGCGCAAGCTCCTAGACGAGGGCGCGCTCGAGACGCGGCCGACCGGGTACCTGCTGCGGGTCGAGCCGGGCGCTCTCGACCTGCATCGGTTCGAGAGCCTGCTCGATCGAGGCCGTGAGCGACTCGCGCAGGGCGAGGCGCGAGAAGCGGCCGGGAGCTGCTGCGCGGCGCGCTTGGGTTGTGGCGCGGCTCGCCGCTTGCCGAGTTCACCTACGAGGCGTTCGCGCGGAACGAGATCGGCCGGCTCGAGGAGCTGCGCCTGGCCGCGCTCGAGCTGCGCCTGGAAGCCGACCTTGCGCTCGGGCGCCACAGCGAGGTCGTCGGCGAGCTGGAAGGGCTCGTGCGTGGTCACCCGCTGCGGGAGAGCTTCGCCCGGCTGCTGATCCTCGCGCTCTACCGCGCCGGCAGACAAGCAGACGCACTGGCCGTAATGCATGACACGCGCGCGAGGCTGCGCGACGAGCTCGGCCTTGACCCGAGCCAGGCGCTGCAACAGCTCGAGAAGCAGATCCTGCTCCAGGACCCCTCGCTCGAGCTCCCCGCGGTCGCGGCCCCGCCGACAGCTCATGTCTCGGGAGCGAGATCCAATCTGCCCGTGCCGGCCACGCCGTTCCTCGGTCGCGAGCTGGAGCTGCGCGACGTCGTCGAGCTGCTCCAGCGCGACGACATTCGGCTGCTCACACTGACGGGCCCGGGTGGGACGGGAAAGACACGTCTTGCGTTGCACGCCTGCGCGGGGGCCGCCGAGCGTTTCCCGGACGGGCTCGTCTGGGTCGCGCTCGCGCCTCTCCGCGACCCGGCCCTCGTCGTCGCCGCTGTGGCGCAGGCGCTGGAGCTCAAGGAAGAACCTGACCGCGCGCTGGCGGACACCGTCGTCGACTCCCTCTCGGGCAAGCGGCAGCTCGTGCTCCTCGACAACGCCGAGCACCTGTTGCCGGAGGCCGCGGCCGAGATCGCCCGGTTGCTGCAGGCGCCCACCGTGACCCTGCTCGTCACCAGCAGAGAGCGGCTGCAGCTCCAGGGCGAGCAGGTCTGGGCGGTGCCGCCGCTCGTCCCGGACGACGGCGTAGCGCTGTTCGCCGCCCGCGCCGGGGCGCTCGGCGGCGAGCCGCTGGCGTCGCCCCTCGTCCGAAGCCTGTGCGAGCGGCTCGACAACCTGCCGCTGGCGATCGAGCTGGCGGCGGCGCGGACGACGCTCTTCACTCCCGAGCAGCTCCTCGAACGGCTGGGGCAACGGCTCGACCTGCTCAAGGCAGGACGGGGCTCGGATCCACGCCAGCAGACGCTGCGGGCGACGATCGACTGGTCGCACGATCTGCTCGACGAGGGAGAGCGTCGGCTCTTCCGCCGGCTGGCCGTGTTCGTCGGCGGCTGCACGTACGAGGCGGCCGAGGCTGTCTGCGAGGCCGATCCGGACAGCCTGCAGTCGCTGCTCGACAAGAGCCTGCTGCGCAGGCGCGAGGCGGGACTCGGGCCGCGCTACTGGATGCTGGAGACGATCCACGAGTACGCGGAGGAGCAGCTCGAGGCGGCCGGAGAAGCGGGCGAGCTGCGAGGCCGCCACGCCGGCTACTTCCTCGAGCTCGCCGAGCAGGCAGAACCGGAGATGTGGGGGCTCCAGCAACGAATCTGGTTCGACCGGCTCGGTTCCGAGCACGACAACCTCCGAGCCGCGCTGACCGCGACGCTGGCAGCGAGCGAGGCGGACACGGCGACGAGGCTCGCGGCTGCGCTCGAGCCCTTCTGGGAGACACGCGGCCACGTCCAGGAAGGTTGGCGCTGGCTCACCCAGGTGCTCGCGGCCGAGACAGGAGTCGCGAAGGTCTCGCGTGCAAAGGCGCTCTTCGCCGCCGGCAGGCTGGCCCAGCTCACGAGCAGGCACCAGGAGGAGAAGCCCATCCTCGAGGAAGCCGTGACGCTGTTCGCGGAGGCCGGCGACCAGCGGGGGCACATCTTCTCCCTCTCCCACCTCGGAATCGCGCTCCATCGCCTCGGCGAGCCGGAAGAAGCACGTCGGCGGCACGAGGAGGCGGTGTCTCGTGCGCAGGCCCTCGACGATCGCTGGCTGCTGGCGATGGCGCTCAACAACCTGAGCTGCACCCTCATGGAGCACGGGGACTATGCGGCGGCGCGGCCTCTCGCCGAGGAAAGCCTGGCGCTTCGCCGCGCGCTCGGCGAGAAGCGGGGGATCGCACTCTCGCTCGGGACCCTGGCCGAGCTCGCTCTCGCCGCCGGCGACGGCGAGAGCGCCCTTCCGCTACTCGAGGAGAGTCTGGCGATCGTTCGCGAGCTCGGCCATGTCGAGTACGAAGCCTGGGTGACCATGGAGCTCGGCCTTGCGGGGCTCTACGCGAGCGACCGAGAGCAGGCGCGCCTGATGCTCGAGCAGGGGCTCCGCCTTTGCCTCGAGCTGGACCGCGGGCACACGGAAGCCGAAGCCGATTGCCTCTCCGGTCTGGCCGCCCTCGCCGGCCTCGAAGGCGACGTCGACCGTGCGGCACGGCTCTTCGGCGCGGCCGAGGCGGTGCGAGAGGCGATCGGCGTCGTGCCCGGCCCATGGGTCCGGCCCATCTACGAGCGACTGCTGCCCGGGATCGCGGCGGATGCCGATCAGCAGGCGCTTGTAGCGAGCTGGCAGAAGGGCAGGCTTCAGAGCCCCGCGGAGGCCGCCGGCCTGGGCGTTCACGACCCGCACTGACTCGCCACCAGAGAAGCCCGTGGACGCGGACTCGAAGAAGGGGGCGACGGACCGAACCCGCGTACTCCGGCGTGACAGGTGAGGCCCGCGCGCCCTTGCACTATGGGAGCGGAAGGGTTGCCTGCCATGCGAGACCTGGATCAGTGTGCAGATCGGCGCCCTCCGCCGGCGAAGGTCTACCCGCCAACGAGAGCACGGCGATTCCGCGAGCCTCGTTCGTCGGCCCCACTGGCGAATCGCCGTGGGGGCACCGGTGGGGGCACGCCGTGCGCTTCGGCGGCATCCCTGGCACACTTGTCCCGCACAACCATGCGGTTTAGCCAGGCATACGGAAACCTTTATGGGCCGTGAAGGATTCGAACCTTCGACCTTGGGATTAAGAGTCCCCTGCTCTACCAACTGAGCTAACGGCCCGCAGGGCGCGCGTAGTCTAGCGACGATGCTCGTGCTCTCGGTCGTGGGGAACCGGCCGCAGTTCGTCAAGTCCGCGCCGCTCTCCCTGGCCCTCCGCGAGGCCGGGATCGACGAGGTCGTGCTGCACACCGGGCAGCACTACGACCCCGAGCTGTCGCAGGTCTTCTTCGACGAGCTCGGGCTCTCGGAGCCCCGGTACCGGCTCGACGCCCGCACCGCCGATCCCGCCGCGATGGCGCCCGGGATCCGCGACGCGGTCGTGCGCGAGCGGCCCGACTGGGTGCTCGTCTTCGGCGACACGAGCTCGACGCTCGCGGGCGCCGAGGCCGCCGGCGAGGTTCCGGTCGCGCACGTCGAGGCCGGGCTGCGGAGCTTCGACCTCTCGATGCCGGAGGAGCGGATCCGGATCGAGGTCGACCGGCGCTCGGCGCTCCTGCTCTGCCCGGACGAGCGCTCGGCGGCGCAGCTCGTGACCGAGGGCGTCGGCGGCCGGCGAGCAGGTCGTCGGCGACGTGATGGCCGACGCGGCGCGGCTCTTCGGGCCGCTCGCGCGCGAGCGCTCGGGCGTGCTCGAGCGGCTCGGCGTCGAGCCCGGCGGCTACGTCGTCGTCACGCTCCACCGCGAGGCGAACGTGACCGACGACGGGCGGCTCCGGCGGATCGTCGAGGGGCTGCGGCGGATCGACGCGCCGCTCGTCTTCCCGGCGCACCCGCGGACGCGCGCCGCGCTCGAGCGCATCGGCGCGACGCTCCCCGTGATCGCGCCGCTCGGGTACCTCGACCTCGCCGCGCTCGTCTCGCAGGCGCGCGTCGTCGTGACCGACTCGGGCGGTCTGCAGAAGGAGGCGTACTGGCACGGCGTCCCGTGCGTGACCGCGCGGAGCTCGACCGAGTGGGTCGACACGGTCGCCGCCGGCGCGAACGTGCTCGTCGACGACGACCCCGACGCGCTCGCCCGCGCCGTGGCCGAGGCGCGCTTCCCGGCGGACGCGCCGCCGCTCTACGGCGACGGGCACGCCGGCGAGCGGGTCGCAGCCGCTCTGTACCCTTCCGGGCCGTGACGGGCGGGAGCACCTGGGACGTCGCCATCGTCGGCGCCGGCTACGTCGGTCTGCCGCTTGCGCAGACCTTCGCCGAGGCCGGCCGCCGCGTGCTCCTCGTCGACGCCGTGCCCGAGCTCGTCGACGGCGCTGAACCTCGGCGAGAGCCACATCGAGGACGTCTCGTCCGAGGCGCTCGCGCCGCTCGTCGAGTCGGGCCTGATCACCGCGACGCTCGACTACGGGAGCCTCGCCGAGGCCGACGCGGTGCTGATCGCGCTGCCGACGCCGCTCACGCCGCAGCGCGAGCCGGACCTCGGCTACGTCCGCCGCGCGGCCGAGCAGCTCGCGCCGGTCCTCCGCCGCGGGCACGTCGTCGTGCTCGAGTCGACCACGTACCCGGGCACGACGCGCGAGGTGCTGCAACCGATCCTCGAGAGCGGGAGCGGGCTCGCGGCGGGCATCGACTTCCACCTCGCGATGTCGCCCGAGCGCGTCGACCCGGGCCGGACGGACTGGACGACGAAGTCGACGCCGAAGGTCGTCGGCGGGCTCACGCCCGCGTGCACCGAGGCGGCCGCGGACGTGTACCGCGGCGCGATCGACGACGGTCGCGCACCGTCTCGACGCCCGAGGCGGCCGAGCTGACGAAGCTGCTCGAGAACATCTTCCGCTCCGTCAACATCGCGCTCGTGAACGAGCTCGCGCAGCTCTGCGACCGGATGGACATCGACGTCTGGGAGGTCGTCGGCGCGGCGGCGACCAAGCCGTTCGGGTTCATGTCGTTCCAGCCCGGGCCCGGGCTCGGCGGCCACTGCATCCCGCTCGACCCCTTCTACCTCTCGTGGAAGGCGCGCGAGTACGACTTCACGACGCGCTTCATCGACCTGGCCGGCGAGGTCAACAACAACATGCCGTACTTCTGCCGCTCGGTGATCTCGCAGGCGATGAACCACGGGCTGCAGCGCTCGCTCTCCGGCTCGCGCGTGCTCGTGCTCGGCGTCGCGTACAAGGCGGACATCGCCGACACGCGCGAGACGCCCGCGGAGAAGCTGATCAAGCTGCTGCGGAACGCCGGCGCCGACGTCGCCTACCACGACCCGCACGTGCCCGTCTTCGACGGGATGGCCTCCGTGCCGCTCGTGCCCGAGGAGTACGACTGCGTCGCGATCGTCACCGCCCACACGGCGGTCGACTACGGCGACGTCGTCCGGCGGGCGCAGGTCGTCGTCGACTTCCGCAACGCGACGGCCGGACACGAGAGCGAGGGCAAGGTCTGGAAGCTGTAGCCCCCGTCCGGCTCGGGCAGGTCGGGCTCGGCGCGTGGGGCGCGAACCTCGCGCGCAACGTCGACGAGCTCGCCGAGCTCGCGTGGCTCTGCGACACGGACGAGGACCGGCACGCGCAGCTCGGGCGGCGCTTCCCCGGCGCGCGGATCACGGACGCCTTCGCCGAGCTGCTCGCCGACCCGGCGCTCGACGCGGTCGTGATCGCGACGCCGGTGCCGACCCACTACGCGCTCGCGAAGGAGGCGCTCGAAGCGGGCAAGCACGTCTTCGTCGAGAAGCCGCCGGCGATGCGCGCGGCCGAGATGGAGGAGCTCGTCGCGCTCGCCGAGGACCGCGGCCTCGTGCTGATGCCGGGCCACCTGCTGCTCTACCACCCCGGCGTCGCGAAGCTGAAGGAGCTCGTCGACACGGGCTCGCTCGGCGACGTCCTGTGCATCTACGGGAACCGGCAGAACCTCGGGAAGATCCGCAAGGACGAGAACGCGCTCTGGTCGCTCGGCGTCCACGACCTCTCGGTGATCCTCCACCTCGTCGGCGAGGAGCCGAGCGAGGCGTGGGCGCACGGCAACGCGTTCCTCAACCCGGGCGTCGAGGACGTCGTCTTCTGCTACCTGCGCTTCCCGAGCGGCAAGATCGCGCACATGCATCTGTCGTGGCTCGACCCGCACAAGATGCGGAAGATCACCGTCGTCGGCCGCGACAAGATGGTCGTCTTCGACGACATGGAGCTCGAGCGGAAGGTGACCGTGTACGAGAAGTCGCCGTGGGAGCCGGCGCAGAGCTACGGCGAGTGGCGCACGCGGACCGGCGACATCTTCAGCCCGAAGATCTCGAACGACGAGCCGCTGCGGCTCGAGGTCTCGCACTTCCTCCGCCTCGTCCGCGAGGGCGGCGACGGCGCCGAGGCGCGCGACGGGCTCGTCGGTCGTGCGCGCGCTCGAGCGGCTGCAGGAGTCGCTCGCCCTGACTCCGGCAGCGCCGGTCTGAGCGTGGCCGCCGAGGTTCACGCGACCGCGGTCGTCTACCCGGGGACGGTGCTCGGCGAGGGCGTGAAGGTGCTCGAGCACGCGGTCGTCGGCAAGCAGCCGGTGCTCTCGCCGCGGTCGACGGCGAAGCGCGAGCCGCTGCCGCCCGCCGAGCTCGGCGACGGCACGGTCGTCTCGACCGGCGCGATCGTCTTCGCCGGGACGCGGATCGGCGCGCGCGTGATCCTCGGCGACCAGTCGTGCGTCCGCGAGCGGGTCGCGATCGGCGACGACGTCGTCGTCGGCCGCGGCGTCCTCGTCGAGAACGACACGACGATCGGCGCGCTGACGAAGATCCAGGCCGACGCGTACATCACCGCGTACTCGACGCTCGAGGAGAGCGTGTTCGTCGCGCCGTGCGTCGTGACGACGAACGACAACTTCATGGGCCGCACCGAGCGGCGGCACGAGCTCGTCAAGGGCCCGACGATCCGCCGCGGCGCCCGCGTCGGCGGCGGCGCCGTCCTCTGCCCCGGGATCGAGATCGGCGAGGAGGCGTTCGTCGGCGCGGGCGCAGTCGTGACGCGGGACGTCCCGCCGCGGACGGTCGTCGTCGGCAACCCGGCGCGCGTGCTCCGCGACGTGCCCGCCGACGAGCTGCTCGACGCGCGGTAGCGGGCGCAACCGCGGCCGGCCTGCGACCGGAATGACGCTCCGGGCGCAGACCGGCGGCGCGGTCTACCAGTAGAAGCCCTGGCGCGAGTCGAGGGACTGACGCGTCGACACGAGCTCAGCCCGAACGCGGGTCTTGCCCATTCTCCAAGCACCCCCCAGGCCAAAAGAACGACGAGAGTTTTCCAGGACCAACAGCCGAAGCAGAGGGCTGCGACGGCCGCCGGGGGAAGCCTATGGGCAACGCGTGTCCGGCCTCAACCCCCCAAAGGGCTAGAGGTGATGCATCAGCGCTGCGCCGCCAGGGCGAGCGTGTACCCGACCGTGGCGCGCGTCGGGCGGACGAGCCTGACCTCGAGGTAGTACGCGCCCGTCGCCGGCACCGCGAAGGCGAGCCGCTGCTGCGCGCCGACCGCGGTCGCCTGCGCCGCCTCGTTCGAGAGCGGGACGCGGAGGTCCGTGACCGAGCCCGTTCCCGGCTTCCAGAGCACGAGCCGCGCGCTGCCCGCCACCGACGGCGAGAGCCGCGCGTAGAGGCGCTCGCCCTGCCGGAGCGTGACCTTGTAGACGTCGATCGGGTCGTCCCAGAAGTCCAGCGTCGCCTCGATCTTGCGCGGCCGGCCGAACACGTGCGCCCACTGGCCCGCGTCGTCGTTCGGCTCGTACCTGTCGGGCACGGGCAGCGCGCCGGTCGCGAGGATCGTCAGCGCCTTCGCGACGTCGAGGCTGCCCCAGCCGGTGTAGCTGTCGCGGCCGGCCGGGCAGAGCGGGCAGCCGGTGCCGGCGTTCACGTCGGCGGCCGAGCGCTCGAGCAGCCACTCGACCTGGTCCGGCCGGAGCGACGGATCGACCCCGAGGAGGAGCGCCGCCGCGGCCGCGACCTGCGGCGCCGCGAACGACGTCCCGATCGCGCGGCGGAACTCGAACGGCCCGCAGTCCGAGTACGGCGTCGTGTCGCACGCGAGCCGGGAGGTGTCGACGAGCTCGCGCGGGATCGTCGAGAAGATGTTGTCGCCGGGCGCGGAGAGGTCGAGGTACGCCGCGTCGCGGTTCGAGTACTGCGGCACCGAGCCGTCCTCGCGGACCGCGCCGACGCCGATCACGTGCGGCAGCGCCGCCGGGTAGTCCGCGTACGACCACGGCGTCGCGGGCGACTCCGGCCCGTTCCCGACCGCCGCGACGACCACGACGCCCTTCGAGTACGCGTAGTCGATCGCCGCCTGCTCGAGCGGCGAGTAGGTGTCGAGCGACAGGTCGACCGGGTCGCGCACCCCGCCGAGGCTGAGGTTGATCACGCGCGCGCCCTCGTCGGTGGCCCAGCGGATCGCCGCGATCTCGCCCTCGAGCGAGACCGAGCCGTCCGGCTTCACGACCTTCGCGATCACGAGCTGCGCGTTGAACGCGAGCCCGGCGATCCCGGCGCCGTTCGACGGGTCGGCGGCGATCTCGCCCGCCACGAACGTGCCGTGCCCGTCGCTGTCCTCCTTCCACGACGAGCCGGGCACGAAGCTCTTCCCGGCCGCGATCCGCCCGGCGAACTCCGGGTGGCCGAAGTCGATCCCGGAGTCGATCACCGCGACCTTCACCGGCTGGAGCTGCGGCGGCGAGGGCCAGTAGTCCCAGGCGTGGTCGGCGGTCAGGTACCACTGCTTCGCCGCGAGCGGCTCGGTGTTGTCGAATGCCTGCGCGGACGGCGCGAGGAGCGCCGCGACCGCGACGAGCGCGCACGCGAAGGCCGTCTTCACTGGACCGGCAGCGGCAGCGAGACACCGGGCGAGAGCCCGTGCCCCGGCGCGCTCCGCACGCGGTAGGAGCCTGGGGCGAGCGCGGCGCTCACGGCGAACGCGCCGGCCGAGTCGGTCGTCCCCGTCGCGACCGTCGTCCACGCACGGCCGGCCTGGAGCTGGAGCTGCACCGGCGAGCCCGCGATCGCCGGCTTGACGGTGCCCTGGACGGCGCCGGCGCCGACCGCCGCCTGGACGAGCGGCTTCACGGCGACGGTGACGAGCCCGGCGTGGACCGACCCCGCGACGAGGCGGTACTGGGTCGTCGCGGCCGGGTCGACGGTCGCCGTGAACGCCCCGCCGGCGCCCGGTGTGACGGTCGCGACGGGCGCCCACGCGGCGCCGTGGCTGCGGCCCTCGATCGTCACGTCGCGCATACCCCGCACGGTGCCAGACAGCGTGGCGGTCCCGCCGAAGCCGATCGGCGCCGCGGGCGGCGCGAGCGAGAGCAGCCCGACCGTGAACCACGTCGAGCGGAGCCCGAGGTCGGCCTCGAGCGTGTTGCCGGTGACGGTGACCGGGTTGGAGGAGCCGACCGCGGTGACGTCCAGCACGTGCCGTGACGGCCCCGCCTTCGTCACGAGGTCTGCGAGGCCGGGGGCGTTCAGCATCTTCGCGACGCTCGTCGCGTCGACGAGGACGGGCCCCCAGTCGTGGTTCGGCGAGTAGGTGTCGTACGGGTCGGTCACGGAGACGAGGTACGGCACCGGCTTCCCCCACGCCTCCGCGGCGGAAACGGTGCGGCCGCCGGAGCTCGACGAGAAGTACGTGGTCGCGACCCTGCCGTCGTAGAGCACGACCTGCCGCGCGGTGGCGGCGACGGCTGCGTTCGTCGCCTGCGTCTCGGCCGCGATCCCGCCGTACACCTGGCTGCGCGTGTCGCTGTAGAGGTCGAAGTTGCTGGCGGTCACGACCGTCGTCAGGTTCGCGAGCGCGTACGAGCGCGCCGCCACCGCCTGCGCCTTGAGCGCCTCGGCGGGCCAGGTCGAGGGCACCTCCGACGGGACGACGCCGTCGACGTACGCCTCGGCGCCGACCGCGTTCACGACCTGGAGCTTCGACCCGACCGCGGTCACGACGAGCCGCCCGTGGTACGGCTTCGAGCCGACCTCGAGCGGCGCCTTCCCCGCCGTGAACGTGAGCGGGGAGGCGAGCTGCGCCGTGCCCACCGTGAGCGTCGGGGTGAGCACGAGCGGCCCCGGCGGGAGCGCGACGCTCGTCCCGTTCGCGTCGACGACCTTCCACGCGGCCTCGGAGGCGAGCGTGACGCGCTTCGCGCCGTCGACGAGCAGCACCCGCACCGTCGGCGTTCGCAGCGTCCCGACCGTCGTCCCGGAGTAGTAGTGGCCGAGGATCGCGTCGTACGTCCACCCGTGGAGGGCGTAGCCGTATGCGCCCCACTGGCTCATCCCGATCCCGTGGCCCCAGCCGTGCCCGGTGAAGACGAGCGTCGCGGCGGCGGTGCTCGTCGCGATTGTCGGGGTCGTCGTCGTCGGGGTCGCAGTCGTCGCGGTCGGCGCGGTCGTCGTGGTCGCGGCGCCCGTGATCGGCGCCGCCCCGAGCACCGTCGGAAGCGTCGTGAACGTCGGCGCCGGGACGGTCGTCGTGGTCGCCGCGGTGGTCGTCGTGGGCGCAAGCGTCGTCGCGTCGTCCGGGATCCGCGCGGCGTGCGCGGCGCGGCTCGCGAGCAGCGACGACGCCCACCCCGCGGAGGCCAGCGCGGCAAAGATGGCAAGTAGGAAGACGCGCCTGAGCACGGGAAAGTCACGGTAGCAACGGGTCCCGAAGGGGTTCTTCGGGGAGTGTCAGGATCCTGTGAGCCGCTCGCCGTACTGCCGCTCGTAGTACTCCCGGAACTCGCCGGCCTTCACGGCCTCCCACCACTCCCGGTTGTCGCGGTACCACGCGACCGTGTCCTCGAGGCCGCCGCCGTCGAACGAGTGCGCCGGCGTCCAGCCGAGGCCGCGCAGCTTCGACGAGTCGAGGGCGTAGCGGCGGTCGTGGCCCGGGCGGTCGGCGACGTGGCGGACGAGGTCCGGGCTCGCGCCCGTGTGGTCGAGGATGCGGCGGACGACCTCGACGTTCTCCTTCTCCTGGCCGCTCACGTTGTAGACCTCGCCGGCGGCTCCCTCGCGGAGGACGAGGTCGATCGCGGCGCAGTGGTCCTCGGCGTGGAGCCACTCGCGGCGCTGGCGGCCGTCGCCGTAGACCGGCAGGTGCTGGCCGTCGAGCGCGTTCGTGACGAA
This sequence comes from uncultured Actinomycetes bacterium, assembly GCA_963729135.1. GTDB lineage: Bacteria > Actinomycetota > Thermoleophilia > Gaiellales > Gaiellaceae > PALSA-600. Next base: position 174,234 of record CAVSMT010000011.1, on the reverse strand, counting down.
GAGCGGCAGGAACTTCTCGGGGTGCTGCCGCGCGCCGTACGTGTTCGCGCCGCGGGTGATCGCCGCGTCGACGCCGTACGTGCGGACGTACGCGAGCACCTGCAGGTCGCCGCCCGCCTTCGACGCCGAGTACGGGCTCGACGGGCGCAGCGGCGCGTCCTCGGTGCACGCGGGGGCGCCGAGCGGGACGTCGCCGTACACCTCGTCGGTCGAGACGTGCACGAGCCGGATCCCGTGGACCCGCGCGTGCTCGAGGAGCACCTGCGTCCCGAGCACGTCCGTGCGGATGAACTCGCCCGCCTCGAGGATCGAGCGGTCGACGTGCGACTCGGCCGCGAAGTTGACGATCGCGTCGCAGCCCGCCGCCGCCTCGGCGACCGCGTCGGGGTCGGCGATGTCGCCGCGGTGGAACTCGTGCTCGACGCCCTCGAGGTTCGCCGGGTTCCCGGAGTACGTGAGCTTGTCGAGCACGACGGCCTCGTCGCCCGCGGCCGCGAGCCGCCGCACGAAGTGCGAGCCGATGAACCCGGCCCCGCCGGTGACGAGCACGCGCATCGCGCGAAGGCTAGCCGGGAACGCGGTTGATCCCGGTCAGCCGCCCGCTCGCGCAGAACGCGACCGCGCGCTCGCCCACCCGGAGGCCCCGCGTCGGCGGCGAGCCCGGTGCGAGCGCGCACCGGGCCCCGTCGATGGTGACCGCGGAGGCGTCGAGCGCCGAGATCGTCCCGTTGAGGTAGACGGTGCGCGTCGCCCACGTGATCCGCGCCGCCGACTCGGTGGGCGCGATCAGCTCGAGCGTGCCGCCCCGGCAGAGGTAGCGCACCCGGTCGCCGACGCGGAAGCGCCCGAGCGGCGGCGAGCCGGCGCCGACCGCGCACGCCGAGCGCCCGACCGCGATCGTCGTCCCGAGGCGGACGATCTTCCCGGCGCCGCCGGTCAATCGCACGACGCCGACATGCTGCGTCGCGACGGCGCGCCCGCTCGCGTCGAGGCCGACCACGTCCGACACCGGCGCCGCGACCCGGGCGACCGCGAAGCCGGAGGCCGGGACGAGCGTTCGCGTCCGGCCGGCCCCGAGGTGGAGCACGACCCGGTCGATCGCCGTCCCGGCGCGGACGACGACCTGCGACCGCGCCCCGTCGCGGACGGCCGCGTAGTCGAGCCCGTCCGGCCGGAGCGCGGGGCGGCAGCCCACCTGCTCGCCGCCGGCGGCGAAGCGGATCGCGGTGCACAGTCCGCCGCCCGACGCCGGCGCCGTCCAGATCTGGATCCCGTCCGGGCGCGCGAGCAGCCGCCACGTCGCGTTCGCGGCGGGATGCGGAGCAAGCGGTCGGACGTCGCCGCGGAACGTCGCGACGCCGATCACCCGGCCGGCGCCGTCGTACCCGACGAGCCGCAGCGGGTAGTCCGCCTTCGCCGCCTCGACCGCGTAGCCGTTGTCGTGGACCGGCACCGCGACGCGGCGGCCCGATGCGGCGAAGAGCGCAAGCCGCGCGACGTCGTCGCTCGCGAGGCCGGCGATCGTCACGTACTGGCTCGACGAGCCCGCCTCGCCCACGCCCCACGCGAACGGCGCGGTGGAGAAGAGCCGGCCGCCGGGCCAGCACCCGCCGCCGCGATACCGGCCGCCGACGAGCTCGGCGCAGACCTGGAGCGGGTCGCGCAGCCTCCCGCCGTACACGCCGCCGGCGGGCCGGACGCTCACGACCATCCGCTCGGGCGCGGACGGGTCCGGCGCGATCTCGCGGGCGAAGACAACGCCGGGCGCGAGGACGTGATGGACGGTCGCAGGCACGCCGACGCCGCGCGGCTCGCGGCGTGCGAGCCAGCGGATCGCGCCGCCGTGGACCGCGCGCTCGACGCCCGCGGGGCCGGCGGGCTGGCGGCGCGGGCTCGTCGGCGGCGCCCAGGCGAAGAGCGCGGTCGGCACCGGCGCAAACGGGACCGGGACGCCGCCGGCCGCGATCCTCGTCACCCGCTCGGTCGGGCCAGGCGCCCCGTCGACCGAGAGGAACGCGTCGCCGCCGACGATCGCGCGCGCGGTCGTCCCGTCGCTGCGGCGGACCGTGACGTCGCGGACGCCGTCGGCGACGACGCCGAACGTCACGAGCGCTTTCGGCGTCGGTATCGGGAACGGGCCGGGCGCCGTCCGGCCCGCGCCGACGCCGTAGTCGGCGACGAGGACGAGCGCCGGCCGCGCGCCGGCGCGGAGCTCCGAGAGCGGCGCGCACGCGAGGCTCCGCGACGACTCTGCCCCGGCGACCTCGAGGCGAACGCACAGCGATCCGGCGCCGCGGAACCCGAAGAGCGTGTACGTCGCGCCGCCGGTCGTCGTCCGCGCGAGCCGCCGCAGCTTCGTGTCGGTCGGGAAGCCGACCCACGAGCGCGTCGCGCGGTCGAACGCGCGCTGCTCGGACGGCGTCGCGGGCGAGCCGGGCTCGCCGGAGAGCCACGACGAGAACCCGCCGAGCGACTCGGCGAGCGCGACGGCGACGAACGCGGCCGCCGCGAGGATCGCGACCCCGGCGACGACTCTCCGGCGCCCGAGCGGTCCGCGCGCGCGGCGCTCGACGTCGCGCCAGTCGGGCGACGCGGCCGGCTCCGGCACGAGCCGGTCGAGGCTCTCGGCCGCGACGCGCGCGACGTCGATCACGCGCGCACCTCCTGGAGCCGGGCCCGGAGCGTCGCGTGCGCGGCCGCGAGCGTGGCCGACACGGTGCCGACCTCGGTCTCGAGCACGGCGGCGATCGCGCGGTAGTCGAGGTCGGCGTAGTAGCGGAGGAAGACCGCGAGCCGCTGGCGCTCGGGCAGCCGCGCGATCCACCGGCGGACCTCGCCGTCCGCGGGCGCCGCGTCCTCCCACGGCTCGTCGAGGGCGTCGGCGACCGGAAGCCGCTCGCTCCGGACGGCGAGCGCGGCGTTGACGACGATCCGCCACACCCACGCCTCGAGCGGGCCGTCGCCGCCGAAGCTCCGCAGCGCCTTCAACGCGCGCGCGAACCCTTCCTGCACGGCGTCGCGGGCGCCGGCCTCCTCGCCGACGATCGCGAGCGCGACGCGGAGGAAGCGCCCGTGTCGCGTCCGGTACAGCTCCTCGAGCTCAGCGCGCCGTCTCCACGTGGTCACCGGACGAACGATCGCGGAAGCGGCGCGATTTGTTCAGACGGATTCGCGAACGGCCCGGATCGGCGGGAGCGCGACGAGGAACGCGGACGAGAGCACGAACCAGCCCGCCGCGAGCCCGAGCGCCGCGGGCGTGCCGATCGCGGCGGCGATCGGGCCGGCGAGGGCGAGCCCGATCGGGTTGAAGAGGAGCGAGCCGAACCAGTCGTACGACGAGACGCGCGAGAGCGACGCGGCCGGGATGTGCCGCTGGAGCGTCGTGTCCCAGAGGGCCTGCCCGACCGCGAGGCCGGCGCCGCCGACGAGCGCGCCGGCGGCGATCACCGGCAGCGGCGCGACGAGCGCGAGCAGCGCGTTCGGGATCGCGAGGACGCTCCACGCGAGGACGGCGGCGACGAGCCGCCTGCGGGCGCGGAGGCCGATCACGACGAGGCCGCCGACCAGGCCGCCGACGCCCTCGACCGCGAGGATCGCGGCCCACGCCCCTGCGCCGCCCAGGTCGTCCGAGGCGATCTGCGGCCCGAGCACGAGCATGAACGCCATGAAGAGGTTCCCGAACGCGCCCGCGACGACGACCATCGTCCACACCCACGTGCGGGAGCGGAACTCGCGCCAGCCGTCCGCGAGGTCGCGCGTGAATCGCTGGCGCAGCTCGCGGACGTGCGGGGCGAGGTGGAGGAGCGCGAGCGTGACGGCGCTCACCCCGAAGCTCGCGGCGTCGACGGCGATCGCCCAGCCCGGGCCCACGCCGACCACGAGCACGCCGCCGAGCGCCGGCCCGAGCACCTTCCCGGCGGCCTCGGAGAGGCCGCGGAGGCCGTTCGCCTGCTGCAGCATCTCGGCGCGGACCGTCAGCGGCAACAGGCCGGTCGCCGCCGGATAGAAGAACCCGGACGCCGTGCCGACGAGCACCTGGAGCGCGGCGAGCTGCCAGATCTGCGCGTCGCCCGCGACGAGCAGCGCGGCGGACACCCCGAGCGCCGCCATCCGGACGAGGTCGGCGACGACCATCACCGCACGCCGCGACACGCGGTCGGCGACGACGCCGCCGGCGAGGACGGTGAGCACGAGCGGCGCGCGGGAGGCCGCGACGACGAAGCCGAGGTCGCTCACGGAGCCGGTCAGGTCGAGGACGGCGAACGAGAGCGCGACGATCAGCATCCCGTCGCCGAGCAGCGAGATCGTCTGGCCGGCGTAGAGAAGCCGGAACTCGCGCTCCCGGAGGACGGCGAGCCGCGGCCGGCGACGAACGCGGCGGCTCAGCGGAGGATCCGCGCGAGGCAGTCGCGCAGGCCGTCGCGCCAGTGCGGGCAGCTCGGGCGCGCCACGCTCCGAGCGGAGCACCGAGTACGCGGGCCGCGTCGCCTTCGCGCCGAACTCGGCCGCGGTGATCCGGCGGACGCGGCAGTCGAGCCCCGCCTCCGCGAAGATCGCCTCCGCGAAGTCGGCCCACGTGCAATCGCCGGCGGCCGCGACGTGGACCACGCCGAACGGCAGCTCGACGATCGCCGGCACCGCCGCCGCGAGGTGTCCGACGTACGTCGGGGAGCCGCGCTGGTCGTCCACGACCGCGACCTCGTCGCGCTCCGCGCCGAGGCGGAGCATCGTGCGGACGAAGTTGCGGCCCGTCGGGCCGAAGAGCCACGACGAGCGCACGACCCACGCGCGCTCGCCCGCGGCCGCCTCGCCGACGAGCTTCGTCCGGCCGTAGGCGCCGAGCGGGTTCGGGCCGTCGGACTCGACGTACGGCTCGCGCTTCGAGCCGTCGAAGACGTAGTCGGTGGAGAAGGCGACGATCGGCGCGCCGAGCTCGGCAGCGTGCTGGGTGCCGCCGACGTTCACCTCCGCCGCCGCGCCCGGGTCGTCCTCCGCGCCGTCCACGTCCGTCCACGCCGCCGCGTGGAGCACGAGGTCACAGGTCGGCGCCCGGCCGGGGTACGGCAGCCGGACGTCCCACTCGCGCCGGGTGAGGGCGGCCGCCTCCGGGAACGTCTCCGCGAGCGCGGTCCCGAGCTGCCCGCCGGCGCCCGTGATCAGGACGCCGCGGCCGTGTCCCGGTCGGAGAGAAGCGGCGATCGCGTGCTCCACAGGTGGACGACGCGCGGGTCGTTCCACGCCACGCCGTGCTCGTCGGGGTCGGCCGGGTCGTACTCCTCGGTCACGAAGTAACAGAAGAGGCAGTCGGTCAGCGCCTCGTAGCCGTGCGCGTGCCGGCCGTGGACGTACAGCGCGACCGGGTTGTCGTCGCCGATGTCCTCGGTGAACGTCTCGCCGGTCTCGCGGTCGAGGACGACGACGCGCGCCATCCCCTCGAGGCAGACGAAGAGGTCGTCCTGGCCGCGCTCGTGGTAGTGGAGGCCGCGGATCACGCCCTGCCGGGAGCGCGCCAGGTTCGCCTGCCGGATCGGCTTCGGGAGCGCGCTCGCGCGGGCGAGCTCCGTGAACCAGCCGCGCCCGTCCTCGTGCCGCGCGAGCGGGAAGCGCTCGACGATCACTTGTTCACCCCGGTCTCCTCGATCAGCCGGCCGACGTCGGCGAGGTCGGCCCAGTGCTTGCCGCCGTCGTGCCACCAGCCCTCTACGCGCTCGACGGTGAGCTCGCCGCGCCGCGCGAACTCGCGGTTGACGTCGGTGATCTCGAGCTCCCCGCGGCTCGACGGCACGAGCCCGTCGATCAGCTCGAACACCTCCGGCGGGTAGCAGTACAGCCCGACGACCGCGTCGTTCGACGGCGGGGCGTCGTAGCGGCGGTCTACGGTGCCGGCCTTCTCGACGATGTCGGTCACGCGACCGCTCCCGTCGTAGGCGACGACACCGAAGCTCTCCGGGTCGGGCACGTCCTTCACGAACACGAGCGCGCCGCGCTCCCAGGCGGCGACCGCGCCGGCCTGCGCATGCTCGAAGAGGTTGTCCCCGAGGCAGACGACGAGCCGGTCGTCGTGCGCGAAGTCGCGCGCCATCCCGACGACCTGCGCGATCCCGCCGGGCTCGACCTGCACCTTGTAGGTCAGATCGAGGTCGAAGAGCAGCTCGCCCGCTCGGGTCTCGACGCGCCCGTCGCCGAGCAGGTCGATGAACGCGCCGGCGTGCTGCTTCCCGGTCACGAGCAGCACCTCGCGGATCCCGAGCCGCTCGAGGAGCTGGAGCGGGTAGTAGACCATCGGCCACCGCCCGACCGGCAGCAGGTGCTTGTTCGTGACGCGCGTCAGCTCCTCGAGCCGAGTCGCCGTCCCACCCGCGCAGATCAGGCCCTTCATCCGCGGGCGATGCTACAGCCGCTCGCCCGGCGCCCTCAGTGAGGCAGGACGAGGATCAGCAGCGCCAGCACTCCGAACACGGCGGCGATGTACCTCATGCCTCGATCGTGGCTGCCGAACGTTGGAGTTTGGTTGCAGCCCGGTTCGAAGTTCGTAAACAGGCATACCGTGGGTCGCGGTGGAGGGCGAGCCTTCGGACGCCGCGCTGTGGTTGCGCTCCCGCGACGGCGACGCCGATGCCTTCGGCCTCCTGTTCGAGCGGCACGCGACCGCGATCTACAACTTCTGCTTCAGGCGCATCGGCGACTGGGCCGCGGCCGAGGACCTGCTCTCGATCGTGTTCCTCGAGGCGTGGCGGCGCCGGGACAAGGAGTTGCCTCCGGACAAGGTGCTGCCGTGGCTGTACGGGATCGCGACGAACGTCGTCCGCAACCGGCGCGTCGCGGAGAAGTGCGGCTTCGTCCTCGTCGGCCGCGAGGGCGACGAGCTCCGGTTCCGGCGCGAGCTCAGCGCGGCGCGTTGATCGCCGTCTCGGTGCGCACGACCGCGTAGTACGTCGGCTGCCGCTTCCAGTCGCTGCGGTACAGGCCCGTGTGCCACGGCATCAGGTCCGGGCGGTCCTGGAGCTGGAGCAGGACCCACATCGCGGCATGCTCGCTCGCGGCGAGGTCGATCTTCCGCGCGACCTCGCCGGCCTGCGCCCGCTCGTCGTCGAGGGTGCTCCCGTCCTCGGTCACGTCCACCGGCAGCCGGGCGCCGAAGCACCTCCGCAGCAGCCGCACGCGATGCCGGAAGTCGCCCGCCGAGGCCGGGTAGTGGAGGCTGACGGCGTCGGCGACCCTCCTGCCGCGGAGCGCGCGCGTGAGCTCCGACATGAAGACGTTCGCGTGATGCCGGGCCAGCGAGCCCGCGATCACGGTGACCCGCGGGTTCGCGCGGTGAAGCGCGCCGTAGAGCCCGGCGAGCAGCTCGGCGTACTGCCCGGCCGGGTCGCCCGTGCTCCAGAAGAGCGGCTGCATCGGCTCGTTCGTCGCCTCGACGTCGACCGCGCCGTGCCTGACGAGGTCGGTCGCCCACGCGACGAACGCACGGCGCGCGCGGCGCGTCGTGGGCGCATCGCGGCCGCGGTCGAACGAGAGCGTGTAGAGCACCCGGAGCCCGCGGAATCTCCGTGCGACGGCGACGGTGCCGAGCTGCGTGCCGCTCAGCCGCGTCTGGCCGGGGCTCCACTCCATCGTCAGCCGGACGACGCCGAGATGGAGCCTCGTCGCCACGCGCAGGAGACGCTCGACGTCGGGCTGCCGGTACTGGCCGAAGTCCGCGACGCCGAGCGTCAGGCGGGCCTGCCGGGGATGCGCCCCCGCCGCGGCCGGGACCAGCGCGACGAGCGCCAGTACGAGGCAAGCTTTGAGCAGGTTCTGGCCGCAGAATCTGAGCGAAGCCTGCCCAAGCTACAGCAGCTTTCGCCCGGACGCGCGGCGAACCGGCTCAGGGCGAGCCGCTCGACTCGAGCGGCTGGTGGCCGAGCGGCGACGGCGCCACGCGCGCGACCCTCGCGACGCGCGGCGGGAGCCACCAGTTCCAGCGGCCGAAGATCGCCATCAGGCTCGGGACGAGGATGCAGCGGACGATCGTCGCGTCGACGAAGATCGCGATCGCGAGGCCGAAGCCGAACTCCTGCAGGCCGACGATCCGGCCGGCGACGAAGCCCGAGAACGCGGCGCACATGATGATCGCGGCCGCCGTGATGATCCTCCCGGTGCGCTCGAGGCCGTGCGCGACCGCGCTCGTGTTGTCCTCGCCGCCGTCCCACGCCTCGCGCATCCGCGTCACGAGGAACACCTCGTAGTCCATCGAGAGGCCGAAGAGCATCGCGAACAGGAAGATCGGGATCCAGCCCTCGACCTGGTCGAACTGGTACAGCCCGAAGAGGTCGCTGCCGACGCCCCAGCGGAAGACGACGACGAGGATCCCGTACGCCGCGGCGACGGAGAGCAGGTTCAGGAGCACGGCCTTCAGCGGCAGCAGCACCGAGCGGAACGCGCGCAGGAGCAGCAGGTACGTGAGCACGAGCACGGCCAGGATCAGCGGCGGGAAGTACGTGTACGCGCGGTGGAGGAAGTCGACGCCCTGGCCCGGCGCGCCGCCGACGAGCACCGTCGCCGCGGCCGGGAACGCGGCAGCCGGGATCAGCGTCCGGCGCAGCCGGTGGACGAACGACTGCTCCTCGCGGGAACCCGTAGTCGTGCCTCCCCGCGATGATCGAGCTGCTCGAAGCGGCCGCTCGGATCGACGTAGCGGCCGGTCGTGCCCGCGTAGATCGCGGCCGTCTCCGGGTCGCGGCGGATCGCGCGGATCAGCCGGGCGATCGACGCCTGCACCGGCAGGCGCGCGCACCGAGCCGCTCTCCGTCCGGACGAGGATCTGCGCCGGCGCGACCGCGCCCGGGCCGACCGCGCGCTGGAGCACGTCGAAGCCGCGGATCGCCTGCGGCGTGCGCGGGATCCCGAACGTCGAGCCGGGCGTCAGGCTGAGCGCGAGCGCGGGCAGCGCGCAGAGCACGAGGATCGACGCGCCCAGCACGAGGTACATCACCGGCCGCGCCATGATCGAGCGCGCGAGCCGGGCCCACCAGCCCTGATCCGGGTCGGTCGGCTCGCCCGGCAGGAGCCGCTTGCGCGCGATCCCGCGGCGGCCGTAGTACGAGAGGAGCACCGGCTGGAGGGTCACGGCCGCGGCGATCGAGACGATCGGGATGAGGAAGCCGGCGACGCCCATCATCCGCATGAACGGCAGCGGCATCGCGACGAGCAGCGCGAGCCCGAGCGCGACTGCGATGCCCGAGAACACGACCGCGCGGCCGGCCGTCTCCATCGTCCGCACGATCGCCGCGTCCCGGTCGAGGCCGCGAGCGAGCTCCTCGCGGAAGCGGTAGACGATCAGCAGCGAGTAGTCGACGGCGATCCCGAGCCCGATCAGCTGGATCAGGTTCGTGCTGTACGTCGGCGTCTCGGCGAGATGGGCGACCCAGTAGAGGATCCCGAGCGCGGCCGTGATCGTGCAGGCGGCGAAGACGAACGGGATCGTCACGGCGAGCGAGAGGCCGAACACGAGCGAGGAGAATCAGGAGCGCGATCGGGATCGCGATGCTCTCGCCCTTCCGGAGGTCGCTCGAGAAGACCGGGTCGAGGTCGTGCTGGATCGGGCCCGCGCCGGTGACGTAGACGTGCGCGACGCCGGCGGGCCGGCCGAGCGCGCGGCGGACTGCACGAAGCAAGGGCTCGGTGTAGCCCTTCGCCTTCGCCACGTCGAGGCGCGAGACCACGTCGCCGAAGACGACGTGCGCGCCGGCGACGTTCAGCGCCGTCGGCCGGCCGCCGCGCACGGCCGGCGCCGCGCGGTCGACGACGCGCTGGAGGCGCGAGACGACCGCCGGGTCGCGTGCGTTCGGGACCTCGAACACGACCGTGAACGAGCCGTCGGGCCGGTCGCCGAAGTGGCGGTCGAGCGCGTCGCGAACGCGGTCCGAGTCGGTGCCCGGCACGGCGAACGAGTTCGAGAGGAGCGGCGCGAGCTTCGAGCTCGCGAACCCGCCCGCGAGCAGCACTGCGACCCAGAAGAGCAGGATCGCGAGGCGGTGCCGCAGCACGAGGCGCGTCCAGCGCGTCACGGCCCGAGCCTAGACGACGGATAGATTTGTCCGGGCAATGCCAGGGCGGGACGTCGACCGGCTGCAGGAGGAGATCGCCGAGCTCTTCGCCGATCTGTGGCGCGTGCCGCGGTTCCTCGGCCCGCGCGCGCGGCTTCCGGCCGAACGTGGACAGCTTCCACACGGACGACCCGCACGAGCTGACCGATCGTCGTCGAGCTCGCCGGCGTCGATCCGGCGAGCGTCCGCGTCGTCGTCGGCGAGCGCGTGCTCGTCGTCTCCGGCGAGCGCGTCCGGCCGCGGGCCGACGGCCGCGTGTACCAGCAGGCCGAGGTCGAGTACGGCCCCTTCCAGCGGCAGGTGCGGCTCCCGGAGGACGTCGACCCCGGCGGCGCGCGCGCCGAGTACGAGCGCGGGATCCTCACGATCTCGCTGCCGGTCGCCGAGTCGCCCGCGCCGCGCGGCCGGATCACGATCGCCGTCGAGCGCTGAGATAGATGACCGAGCTCGACTTCGACGACCTCGACCTCAGCGACCGCGAGTTCGACCTGCCGGCGACGCTGCCTGTATTGCCGCTGAAGGAGATGGTCGTCTTCCCGCAGATGACGACCCCGCTCGCGATCGGGCAGGAGCGCTCGATCCGGCTGATCGACGACGTCGTCGCCGGCGAGCGCGTGCTCGCGCTCGTGACCACGCGCGACCCGTCCGTCGAGACGCCGGGCTGGGACGGGATCCACGAGCTCGGCACCGTCGCGATGGTCCACAAGATGCTGCGGATGCCCGACGGGACGCTGCGGATCATCGTCCAGGGCCTCGAGCGCGTCCGGGTCGCGGAGCGCGTCTCGGCCGACCCGTACCTGGTCGGGCGGTTCGAGACGGTGCCCGACGCCGGCGAGGGCACGCCGGAGGTCGAGGCGCTGACCCGGAACGTCCAGGGCCTCTTCGGGCGGATCATCGGGCTCGCGCCGTACCTGCCCGAGGAGCTCCAGCTCGCGGTCGCGAACGTCGACGACCCGAGCGCGCTCGGCTACCTCGTCGCCTCGACGCTGCGGACGATCAAGACCGAGGAGCGGCAGGACCTGCTCGAGACGATCGACCTCGAGCACCGGCTCCGCAAGATCTCCGCGATCCTCAGCCGCGAGCTCGAGGTGTTCGAGCTCGGCTCGAAGATCCAGTCGCAGGTCCAGTCCGAGATGGAGAAGGGCCAGCGCGAGTACTTCCTGCGCCAGCAGCTCAAGGCGATCCAGCAGGAGCTCGGCGAGGGCGACCCCGAGCAGGCCGAGGTCAACGAGCTCCGGACGCGGCTCGGCGAGCTGACGCTGCCCGAGGAGGTCACGAAGGCGGCCGAGCGCGAGCTCGCGCGGCTCGAGCGGCTGCCGCCGGCGGCCGCCGAGTACGGCGTGATCCGGACGTACCTCGAGTGGATCCTGACGCTGCCGTGGGGCGCGTTCACCCAGGACGACCTCGACCTCGACCACGCGCGGAAGGTGCTCGACGACGACCACTACGACCTCGACAAGGTGAAGGAGCGGATCGTCGAGTACCTCGCGGTCGCGAAGCTCCGCAACGAGGTCTCCGGCCAGATCCTCTGCTTCGTCGGCCCGCCCGGCGTCGGCAAGACCTCGCTCGGCGTGTCGATCGCGCGCGCGCTCGGGCGGAGGTACATGCGCATGTCCGTCGGCGGGGTCCGCGACGAGTCCGAGATCCGCGGCCACCGGCGCACGTACATCGGCGCGATGCCGGGCACGATCATCCGCTCGCTCCGCGACGCCGAGTCGATGAACCCGGTCGTGCTCATCGACGAGATCGACAAGATGGGCTCGGACTGGCGCGGCGACCCGACGAGCGCGATGCTCGAGGTGCTCGACCCCGAGCAGAACAGGACGTTCCGCGACCACTACCTCGACCTCCCGTTCGACCTCTCGAAGGTGCTGTTCATCTGCACCGCGAACACGGTCGACACGATCCCCGGCCCGCTCTTCGACCGGATGGACACGATCTCGCTCTCGGGCTACACCGAGGAGGAGAAGCTCGGGATCGCGAAGCGGTACCTGCTCCCGAAGCAGCTCACGGCGAACGGGCTGAAGCGCTCGCAGCTCACGCTCTCGCCGACGATCCTGCGGACGATCGTCCGCGAGTACACCCGCGAGGCCGGCGTCCGCAACCTCGACCGGCGGATCGCCGACGTCTGCCGGAAGGCGGCGACGCAGGTCGCGCGAGGCCGGACGCAGCGGATCCGCGTCGACGAGAAGCGGCTCCGCGAGTGGCTCGGGCCGCGGCGCTTCTCGGGCGAGGTACGCCGTCGAACGGCCGTCCCCGGCGTCGCGACGGGGCTCGCGTACACGGCCGCCGGCGGCGACGTCCTCTTCATCGAGGCGACCGCGTACCCCGGCAAGGGCGAGCTGCGGATCACCGGCCAGCTCGGCGAGGTGATGCAGGAGTCCGCGCTCGCGGCGCTCTCGTGGGTGCGCTCGCACACCGCCGAGCTCGGGCTCGCGGACGACTGGTTCACCCGAGCACGACGTCCACATCCACGTGCCGGCCGGCGCCGTCCCGAAGGACGGGCCGTCCGCGGGCGTGACGATGGCGACCGCGATCGCGTCGCTCGTGCGCAACGAGCCGGTCGCAGACGACGTCGGCATGACCGGCGAGATCACGCTCACCGGCCAGGTGCTCCCGATCGGCGGCGTCCGCGAGAAGTCGCTCGCCGCCGAGCGCGCGGGGCTCAAGCGCGTGATCCTGCCGCGGGAGAACGAGCCCGACCTCGACGACCTCCCGCCCGAGACGCACGCCGCGCTCGAGTTCGTCCTCGCCGACACGATCGAGGACGTGTTCGCCTCCGCGTTCGAGGGCGCCGCGGCCGAACCCGCGCGGCAGGGCCCGACGCCGCTCCACCGGCAGGCCGCGAAGCCCGCGTAACGATCAGCCGAGCTCGAAGCTGTCGACGAACGCGGCGCACGTCCCGGAGCCGGTCGTCGCGGGACGGCGGCAGAGGAGCTCGTACTCGCGCCGGCCGTCGAGGACGAACGTGATCTCGCTCACGCGCGAGTCGTACTCGATCCGGTACGTCCGCGCGTCGCGGCCCGCGACCTTCGTGCTCGCGCTCGTCGCGACCCGGCCCCGGAGCTGCACCGCGAGCTTTCCCGCGACGTGGTCGAGCTCGCGCGCGGCGGCGGCGAAGAGCCCGGCGCGGTACGGCCGCACGAGCCGGAAGGTCTGCACCTCGATCCGGCTCACGGCGCCGTCCGACGCCGCGGCGGAGCGACCGGTCTGCGCGACCGTCCAGCCCCTGGGCGCCGCGAACGCGAAGCCGTCGCCGGCGACCGGCTGCGAGCCACCTTCCCCGGCGCCGCCGCAGCCTGCGAGGATTCCCGCTACAGCTATGAGGACGCACAGCGGTTTGCCGGCCGGAGCCGGGGGAACAAGCCGCACACCCCGAGCGCGAAAGGATCGAGTGCTGATGGCCAAGGCGAAGAACAAGGTCTACACCGCGGCAGACAGCGTCAAGCCGTACGTCGACAGCGTCAAGCCCTACGTCGACCGCGCGATGTCGGACGAGCGGCTGCGAACCGACCTCCTGCACGCGTTGATGACGGCGAGGAAGGTCTACCGGGATCTCTCGCGCGGCGACACGGCCCCGCTGATGCTGGCGACGCGGGTCGCGACGGACGAGGAGATCCGCGAGCGGCTGCGCGACGCGATCGAGGACCTGCGCAGCGCGAACGCGCGCCTGCAGGGCCGGGAGGAGGGCCACGCCGCACGGAACGCGACGCTCCTCGTCACCGGGATCGCGCTCGGCATCCTCTTCAACCCGGTCACCGGACCGGAGACGCGGCGGTTCCTGCGGGACATGCTCTTCGGCGGCGGTGAGATCCCGCCGGTCGTCGACAACTACGACGGACGCGAATAGCCGCGGCGCCCCCGCCGGTGGACGCGCTGGCTCTCCTGGCGGCCGAGCCGGCGCGTGCGGCGCTCTTCCTCGACGTCGACGGAACCCTCGCACCGATCGTCGACGACCCGGCCGCCGCGTCGGTCCCCGAGGCGACGCGGCGCGAGCTGCGGCGGCTCGCCGGCCTGTACGCGCTCGCCGCGTGCGTGAGCGGCCGTCCCGAGGAGGACGCGCGGGCGGTCGTCGGCGTCCCGGAGCTGACCTTCGTCGGCGAGCACGGCCTCGGGCTGGCGCCGGAGGCCGAGGAGTGGGCCGCGCGGATTCACGCGTTCGCGGCGACGACGAGCTGGCCCGTCGAGGACAAGCCGCTCTCGGCGGCGTTCCACTACCGCACAGCAGCCGGATCGCGTCGCGGCGCGGGCCCGCCTCGAGGAGATCGCGGAGCGCGCGTCCGGGCTCGGCTTCCGCACGCGGTGGGGCCGGATGGTGCTCGAGGTGCTCCCGCCGGTCGAGGCGTCGAAGGGCACCGCGGTGCGAGCGCTCCTCGAGCGGAGCGGGCTCCGACGGGCGCTCTTCGCCGGCGACGACACGACCGATCTGGACGGGTTCGCCGCGCTCGACGGCCTCGAGGTCGCGGTTCGCGTCGCGGTCGCGTCGCCGGAGGGGCCGTCGCGGCTCGCCGCAGACGCGGACGTCGTCGTCGCCTCACCCGCGGCGTTCGCGGAGCTGCTCGCTCGGCTCTGAGCGGTCTCGCCCGGCCCATGGGTACACATGGGCCGGTGCGTGTGTACACATGGGCAGTCCGCTTTCGGACGGGCCCGGACGAGACGGTGCTCCGAGCTACAGCTTGCGGATGCGAACGGCGGTGCCGTACGCGCAGATCTCGGTCCAGTTCCCGCCCATCTCGGACGTGTCGAACCGCATCGCGAGGATCGCGTTCGCGCCCTTCGCCTCGGCCTCCTCGATCATCCGCTCGGTCACCTGCTGACGGCTGTCGACGAGCGCCTTCGTCATGCCCTTGAGCTCGCCGCCGAACATCGACTTGAAGCCGGCGCCCATCTGCGAGCCGACGTTGCGCGAGCGGACGGTGAGGCCGAACACCTCCCCGAACACCTCGACGACCTCGTAGCCGGGCACGTCGTTCATCGTCGTGATCAGCACTGCGCCTCCACCTCCGTCGTCGCTCACGGCCGGGGCCGGCGCTTCCGCAGCCGCTCGACCTGCGCCCAGGTTCGCGTGTTCAGCACGTCGTCCTTCGTCAGCCAGGCACGGCGCGCCAGCCCGACCCCGAGCTCGACGTAGTCGAGCGCGGCGAGCTGGTGGCCGTCCGAGTCGATCACGAGCTTGAGCCCCGCCTCGCGCGCCGCGCGGGCGTGCACGTCCTTCAGGTCGAGCCGGTCCGGCTGCGAGTTGATCTCGAGGAACGTGCCGGTCTCGAGCGCCTTCTCGATCACGCGGTCGAGGTCGAGCTCCGCCGCCGGGCGCCGGCCGATCTTGCGGTTCGTGATGTGGCCGATGCAGTCGACGTACGGACTCTCCATCGCCGCGAGCACGCGCTCGGTGAGGTTGTTGTCGAAGCCGTGGTGGACCGACGCGACGACCCAGTCGCGGGTCGCGAGGTCCGCGTCGGAGACGTCGAGCTCGCCGTTCGTGCGGATGTTCACCTCGATCCCCTTCAGGATCCGGAGCGGCGCGACCTCGTTCAGCGCGTCGATCGCCTCGGACTGGGCCTCGAGCCGGCCGTCGCGCAGCCGGTGCGAGTGGTCGCAGATCGCGTAGTACGCGTAGCCCTTCTCGGCGGCGCGCGCGACCATCGCCTCGAGCGTGTCCTTCCCGTCCGACCAGGTCGTGTGCGTGTGCAGGTCGCCGCGCAGGTCGCCGAGCTCGACGAGCGCCGGCAGCTCGCCGCGCCGCGCGGCGTCGAGCTCGCCGAGGTTCTCGCGCAGCTCCGGCGGGATCCACGCGTAGCCGAGGAACGCGTAGACCTCCGCCTCGCTCGTGAACGCGTGCACCTCGCCGCTCTCGACCTCGGTGATCCCGTACTCCGAGACCGACAGCCCGCGACGAACGGCCGCCTCGCGCAGCGCGACGTTGTGATCCTTCGAGCCGGTGAAGTGCTGGAGCAGGTTCCCGTACGACTCGGGCGGCACGACACGCAGGTCGAAGCGCAGGCCCTCGTGCGAGACGACGGTCGCCTTCGTCGGCCCGCGGGCGGCGACCTCGACGACCCACGGCAGCGCGCAGAACGCGTCGATCAGCGCGGCCGGGTCCGTGGCCGTCGCGATCACGTCGAGGTCGCGGACCGTCTCGCGGAACCGCCGCGCGGAGCCCGCGATCGAGACCTCGACCGCAGCGGGGTGCGCCGCGAGCGCGGCGACCGCGGCGCGGAGCTTCGGCAGCGTGCGGCCGAGCAGCGCGCGGCGCTCGGACGGGTCGACCTCGGCCTGCTCGCCGAGCGACTGCAGTCCGGCGAGGATCTTCTCCTCCGACTTCGCGCCGAGCCCGGCCAGCCCGCGGAGCTGCTGGGCCTCGGCCGCGGCACGGAGCCCCGCGACGGTCGTGATCCCGAGCTCCTTCCAGATCCGCCGCGCGGTCTTCGGGCCGAGCCCGGGTAGGTGCATGAACGTCGCCACCTCCGCCGGCACGACCGCCTTCCGCTTCGTGAGCGCGTGCATCTCGCCGTCGTTCACGACCTCGACGATCTTCTCCTCGATCGTCCGCCCGATCCCCTGCAGCTCCTTCGCGCGCCCCTCGAGCGCCAGCTTCGCGACCGAGCTCGGCGTCTCGCGGATCTGACCCGCGGCCCGGCGGTACGCCGCGATGCGGAACCCGTCCTCGCCCTCGACCTCCATCAGGTCGGCGAGGAGGTCGAGCTGTGCCGCCACGTCGGCGTTGGTCGGCAGACTCGACGGGGAAGCGGACACCTCGCGATGATATTTCCGACAGACTGCCGCCGTTTGCGCGCGACGATCTGCCTCCCGACCTACAACGAGCGCGACAACCTCGGGCCGATGCTGCGCGCGCTCGAGGGCGTGCTGCGCGACGGCGACCGCGTGCTCGTCGTCGACGACGGCTCGCCCGACGGCACCGGCGAGCTCGCCGACGCGCTCGCCGGCGAGCTGCCGTTCGTGGACGTCCTCCATCGCGCCGCGAAGGAGGGCCTCGGACCCGCGTACCTCGCCGGCTTCCGCCGCGCGCTCGCGACCGACGCAGAGCTCGTGCTCGAGATGGACTGCGACTTCTCGCACGACCCGGCCGACGTGCCGCGCCTGATCGCCGCGGCCGAGTCGGGCGCCGACCTCGTGCTCGGCTCGCGCTACGTGCCCGGCGGGTCGATCCCGAGCTGGGGGCTCGTCCGGCGCGCGATCTCGCTCGGCGGAAACCTGTACGCGCAGCTCTTCCTGCAGAGCCGGATCCGCGACCTCACGGGCGGGTTCAAGTGCTTCCGGCGGCGCGTGCTCGAGACGATCGACCTGGACGCGATCGACTCGAAGGGGTACGCGTTCCAGATCGAGACCACGTACCGCGTGCTCCGCGCCGGCTTCCGCGTCGAGGAGATCCCGATCGCGTTCACCGACCGCGAGGTCGGCCACTCGAAGATGAGCCGCGCGATCGTCCTCGAGGCCGCCTGGAAGGTGCCGCTCGTTCGCCTCCGCGCCCTCGCCGGCCGTCTGTAACCTGGGCCTCCGTGCGCGAGATCACGGACACGACCTTCGAGGAGGACGTCCTCCAGGCCGGGAAGACGGTGGTCGTCGACTTCTGGGCGCCGTGGTGCGGCCCGTGCCACGCCGTCCACCCGGTGCTCGAGCAGCTCGCGGGCGAGACGGAGAAGGTCGAGTTCGTGAAGCTCGACATCGACGAGAACCCGATCACCGCGTCGCGGTACGACGTCCTCTCGATCCCGACGGTGATCCTCTTCCAGGGCGGCGAGGCGATGAAGACGGTCGTCGGCGCGCGCCCCGCGAAGCACTTTCGCGAGGCGTTCGAGCCCTACCTCTAGTCCCGCGGCGCGAAGTGCTCCCAGCCCGGGAGCTCGACCGGCTCGCCGTGCAGACGTAGCTCTACGCCCTCGCCCGGCTCGACCCGGCCGACGATTGCCCATGTGTACACATGGGCCACTTTCTCTTCGAGTGCCGCGAGCAGCTCGAAGTCCTCGCCGAAGCCGAGGTCGGCGACGGTCGCGCCCTCGGCAAGCGGAAACGCGCTCGAGGTCGACGACGCAGCGGACGCCCGACCGGCGCGCGAGGTGGCCGGCGTCGACGGCGATCCCGTCCGAGACGTCGAGCATCGCGTGCGCCACCGCGGCGAGGGCCTTCCCCTCGGCGAGCCGGAGCGGCGGTCTGACGTACCCGCCGTCGCGACGGAACGCGGCGCCGGCCGCGCCGAGCTCGCCCGTCACGACGAGCACGTCGCCCGACCGCGCGCCCGCACGGCCCGGGACGCGCTCCGAGCGGCCGACCGCGGTCACGCTCACGACGACCTCCGCCGCCGCGGTCGTGTCGCCGCCGACGACGGGCACACCCGACTCGGCGAGACCCTCGTAGAGCTCGAGCACGTCGTCGAGCTCCGTCTCGGCGGGCGCGGCGAGCGTGACGAGCAGCGCCTCGGGGTCGGCGCCCGATGCGGCGAGGTCGCTGAGGTTGACCGCCGCCGCCCGCCAGCCGAGGTCGCGCCACGACATCCGGTCGAGCCGGAAGTGGACTCCCTCGACGAGCGCGTCCTGCGTGACGACGACTCCGCCCGCAAGCTCGGCCGCGTCGTGCTCGACGCCGACGATCAGGCCCCGCCGCTCGAGCTCGGCGAGCAGCCCGAGCTCACCGAGCTGCGAGAGCCTCATCGACCGCCCGCCGCAGGGCCGGGTCCGTCGCCGCGCGGACGACCGCGACGCCCGCCGCTCCCGCACGGATGCACGCGTCCGCGTTCGCCGCATCGACGCCGCCGATCGCGACCACCGGCGCCGCCACCACGGCGCAGATCCGCGCGAGCCCGTCGAGCCCGAGCGGCGGGTCCGCGTCCTGCTTCGACGGCGTCGCCCAGATCGGGCCGACGCCGAGGTAGTCCGCGTCCGCCTCGACGGCCTCCTCGAACGTGGTCGCCGAGCGGCCGAGCAGCAGGCCCGCCGAGCGTGCGCGCTCGGCGCCGGAGTCCGATTGCCCGAGGTGCACGCCGTCGGCGCCGAGCGCGAGCGCCGCCTCGACGTCGTCGTTCACGACGAACGTCGCGCCGAGCTCCCGGAAGCCGGCCCCGCGCGCGACGACCTCGGCGGTCGGCGCCTTCACGCGGAGCTGGACGACGGTCGCGCCGGCCTCGACCGCATGCCGGGCCGTCCCGAGGTCGGCGACGACCGCATGCACCCTCAGGTCGATCCCCACTCCACCGCCTCGACCTGCGCCCGCACGTCGAGCGTGTCCGGGTCGAGCGCCGCGAGCGCGTCGTACAGCGCGACGTGGAACGAGCCCGGGCCCTTCGCGCCGACCGCGGCGTCCTCGCCGGCGACGCCGAATGCGACGAGCGCCGCCGCCGCGGCGTCGAGCGGCGACTCCGCGACCGCGAGGAAGCAGCCGGTCAGCGCACTCGACATGCAGCCGGTCCCCGTGATCGACGCGAGCAGCGGGTGGCCGTTCGCGATCGCGAGCGTGCGCTTCCCGTCCGAGACGTGGTCGACCGGGCCGGTGACCGAGGCGACCACGCCGAGGCAGAGCGCCGCCTCGCGCGCGAGCTCCGCCGGGTCCCCGGCCGAGATCGACTCGACGCCGCGCACCTCCGCGTCCGCGCCGAGCAGCGTCGCGACCTCGCCGGCGTTGCCGCGCAGCACGGTCACGTCCACCTCGGCGAGGATCAGCCGCGCCGTCTCGGTGCGGTACTGCGTCGCGCCGGCTCCGACCGGATCGAGCACGACCGGAATGCCGCGCTCGTTCGCGGCGCGGCCGGCGGCGAGCATCGCCTCGACCCAGTGCGACGAGAGCGTGCCGATGTTCAGGACGAGCGCCCCGGCGAGGCCGGCCATCTCCTCGACCTCCTCGGGCGCGTGCGCCATCACCGGCAGCGCCCCGAGCGCGAGCGTCGCGTTCGCCGTCTCGTTCATGACGACGTAGTTCGTGATCTGGTGGACGAGCGGCCTGGACTCGCGCAGCCGCCGCAGGGACTCACCCGCGTTCACGGAGCTCCTTTCAGGTTGAGGACGTCGACCGGACCGTCGCCCGCGCCGAGCTCGGCGAGGCCGTGGCGAACCGCCTCCGACGCGGCGCGGGCCGCGCCGCGGGCGGCCTCCTCGAGCGGGAGGCCGCTCGCGAGCAGCGCGGCGAGCGTGGCGGAGTGCGTGCAGCCGGCGCCGTGGGTCGCGCGGACGTCGTGGCGCTCGACCGCGATCTCGACGTGCGCGGCGCCGTCGAAGAGGTGGTCGACCGCGTCCGGCCCGTGTCCGCCGGTGACGAGCGCGGCGGGCGCGCCGAGCTCGCAGAGCCGCTCCGCCAGCTCGCGCCGCGTCCCCTCGCCGCCGGCGAGCGCGACCGCCTCGGGCACGTTCGGCGTGACCACCGTCGCGAGCGGGAAGAGCCGCGCGACGAGCGCCTCGACCGCATCGGCCTCGAGCAGCGCGGCGCCCGAGCTCGCGACCATCACCGGATCGACGACGAGCGGGACCGGGTGCGCCTCGAGCCAGTCGGCGACCGCCTCGATCAGCCGTCGCGAGAGCAGCATCCCGGTCTTCGCCGCGTCCACGCCGAGGTCCGACGAGACTGCGTCGAGCTGGGAGACGACGAACTCGGGCGGCAGCTCGTGGATCGCGGTCACGGCCACGGTGTTCTGCGCGGTCAGCGCGACGATCGCCGACATGCCGTACGCCCCCGCGGCGGCGAACGCCTTCAGGTCGGCCTGGACGCCGGCGCCGCCGCCCGAGTCGGAGCTCGCAATCGTCAACGCTCGAGGAACCACGTTGCGCTCCCTTCGCCGGCATGACCCGGATCAGGTTCGACGGGTGTGTTCTCAGCCCCAGAGGGCACCCCGGTCGCCAAAGCGTAGCGGCGCGACTGTCCGCGCGATGCTCTAGCGTCCGGGCCTTGCGTCTGCTCTGCGCGAGCTGCCTCGTTCTCTTCGTCGAGCTCTTCCTGATTCGCTGGCTCGGCTCGAACGTCGTCTACCTGTCGTACTTCTCGAACTTCGTCCTGCTCGGGAGCTTCCTCGGGATCGGGATCGGATTCCTGCGCGCGCACAGGCGGGTTCGCTTGTTCCCGTTCGCGCCGGTCGCGCTCGCCGTGCTCGTCGTGTTCGTGCGCGTCGTGCCCGTCCAGATCGACCGCCGCGGCTCGCAGCTCCTCTACTTCGGAGCGTTCGCGCGCACGGGGCTCCCGCTCTGGGCGACGTTGCCGGTCGTCTTCGTCGCCACGGCGGCGGTGATGGCGATGATCGCCGAGGAGGCCGGCCGCGCCTTCTCCGAGTACACGCCCCTCCGCGCCTACCGCCTCGACATCCTCGGCTCACTGCTCGGGATCGTCGCGTTCTCGGTGCTCGCGTTCCTCTGGCTCCCGCCGCTCGCGTCGGGGATCGTCGCCTCCGCGCTGTTCGTCGCCCTGCTCCCGCGGCGGCGCTCGTCGCTTCCCGCGTTCGTCGCTCTCGGCGCGATCCTCGTCGCGCTCGCGACCGAGGCGGGCGCCGGGATCAGCTGGTCGCCGTACTACAAGATCCGCGTCACCGCCTCGCCGGGACAGCCGGGGGTCTACAACGTCGACGTGAACGGGATCCCGCACCAGCAGATCACCTCGGCCGCCTACCGGCGCACGTCGGAGCCGATCTACTACACGCCGTATCGATGGCTCGGCCGACGCAGGCCGGGGAACGTGCTCATCGTCGGCGCCGGCACCGGGACCGACGTCGCGATCGCGCTCTCCCGCGGGGCGACGTCGGTCGACGCCGTGGAGATCGACCCGCGGCTGTACCGGCTCGGCAAGAAGCTGCAGCCCGACCACGCCTACCAGGACCCGCGGGTGCGGGTCCACATCACCGACGGCCGCGCGTTCCTCGACCGGACACACGAGAAGTTCGACCTGATCCTGTTCGCGCTCCCCGACTCTCTCACGGTCGTCTCGGGGCAGTCGGCGCTCCGGCTCGAGAGCTACCTGTTCACGCTCGAGTCCCTCCGGACTGCGCGGGCGCACCTCAAGCCGGACGGCGTTTTCGCGATGTACAACTACTACCGCGAGCAGTGGCTCGTCGACCGGCTCGGAGGGGAGCTCGCCGACGTGTTCGGGACACCGCCGTGCTTCGACGGCCAGACCGAGTTCCCCCGGTTCGCCGCGCTCGCCGACGGCGGCGTGACCTGCACGACGCGCTGGAGTCCCGCGGGGCGGACGGTGCCGGCGCCCGCGCGCGACGATCACCCGTTCCTCTACCTCGAGACGAACTCGATGCCGCGCCTGTACCTCTTCACGCTCTGCCTGATTCTCGGCGCCTCGCTCGTGGGCGTTCGAGTCGCGGGCGGCCCGCTCCGGCAGATGAGTCCGTACGCCGACCTGTTCCTGATGGGCGCCGCGTTCCTGCTGCTCGAGACGAAGAACGTCGTCCAGTTCGCGCTCCTGTTCGGGACGACATGGTTCGTGAACGCGCTCGTCTTCGGCGGGATCCTGCTCGTCGTGCTCGCCGCCATCGCGGTCGCCTCGCACCTGCCGTCCGGCGCGTCGTGGACGTGGCCCCTGTCCGCGCTGCTCTACGGAGCCCTGTTCGGGTCGCTCGCGCTCGCGTGGGCGATCCCGCCGGACGACCTGCTCCGGCTCGCGTGGGGCGTGCGTCTGCCGGCCGCGCTCGCGCTCGCGTTCGCGCCGATCTTCTTCGCGAACCTGGTCTTCGCCGAGCGCTTCCGCGACGTGGGCGCGTCAACGGTCGCGTTCGGGGCGAACCTGCTCGGCGCGATGGTCGGCGGCCTGCTCGAATACACGGCGATCGTGGTCGGCTACCGCTCGCTGCTGCTGCTCACCGCCGGGCTCTACGCCGGCGCGTTCGCCGCCGGCACCTTCCGGACGCGGGCACGACCGGCCGGGGGGCTCGCCCCGACGATCGGGCACTCGCCGTGAGGTCGTTCGTGCTCGCCGTCACCGGTCGCGACCGGCCCGGGATCGTGGCCGCGGTCACGCGGGCGCTCCTCGACCACGGGCTCAACATCGAGGACGCCGAGATGGCGATCCTCCGCGGCCACTTCGCGGTGATGCTCATGCTCGCCGCGCCGGACGGGTTCGACGAGGGCGCGCTGCGCGGCGAGCTCGAGCTGGTACGGGCGGCAGTCCCATTGGAGACGGTCGCGCTGACCGAGGTGCCGGCGCTCGACCCGCACGCGGCGACGGCGTCGCACTCGATCAGCGTCTACGGCGCCGACCATCCGGGGATCGTCCACGGCGTCGCCCAGGCGCTCGCGGCCGGCGGCGTCAACGTCGTCGGCCTGAGCACGCGCGTCGTCGGCGAGGGCGAGGGCGAGCCGATCTACGTGATGCTGCTCGAGGTCGCGCTCCCGGCCACGCTCGACGAGCTCGGCCTCGCCGCGCTGCTCGCGCGCGTCGCCGAGGAGCAGGGCGTGGACGTCTCGGTGCGCGCCGCCGACGGCGACGTCCTCTAGCCGTGGCCGAGCGGCCGATCGTCCGCTACCCCGATCCGCTGCTCAAGCAGCGGTGCCGCGAGGTCGAGCCCGGCGAGGAGCTCGCGCGGATCGCCGCCGACCTCGTCGACACGATGCGCGGCCAGCCGCGATGCGTCGGCCTGGCGGCGCCGCAGATCGGCGAGGCCGTGCGGCTCGTCGCGGTCGACGTCGGGGATCACCCGAAGGCCGACAGCCGGAACGGCCTGCTCGTGCTCGCGAACCCGACGATCGTCCGTTCGGAGGGCGACGAGCTCGGCCGAGAGGGCTGCCTCAGCATCCCCGACCTGACCGCGAACGTCCGCCGCGCGACGCTCGTCGCCGTCGAGGCCGTGACCCCGGCGGGCGAGCCCGTCGCGCTCGAGGCGAACGGCTTCGAGGCGCGCGTCCTCCAGCACGAGCTCGACCACCTCGACGGGATCCTCTTCCTCGATCGGATCGCGTCCCGGCAGGACCTGTTCCGGCGCCGCTCGTACGGCTGAGCCAGGTCCCAAAGGGACATGTCCGGCGGCAGCCGCCGTGACGGAACCGCAACAGACGATCCACAGGGCCCCGCGCGTACGATCGGTCCGTGTCCGTCGCCGCGCTCCCGGCCGAGCTGCTCGAGGGAGAGGAGCTCGCCTACCGCTCCGAGGAGCCGGCCCGCGCGGCGCGGCTCGCGCCGCTGCCCGACGCGCTCGACCCGCGCGTCCGCGAGGCGGTCGGGGTGCCGGCGCTGTACGTCCACCAGCGCGAGGCCTGGGATGCGGCGGCCCGCGGCGAGCACGTGATCGTCACGACCGGGACCGCGTCCGGGAAGACGCTCGCGTTCAACCTGCCGGTCGCTCGACGCGCTCGCACGCGACCCGCGCGGGCGGGCGCTCTACCTCTACCCGACGAAGGCGCTCGCCCAGGATCAGTTCCGCAGCCTCTCGGCCTACCGGCTCCGCGGCCTGCGGGCCGCGATCTACGACGGCGACACGCCGACCGAGCAGCGCGGGCAGATCCGCCGCTCCGCGAACGTGATCCTCTCGAACCCGGACATGCTCCACGTCGGCGTGCTCCCCCACCACGACCGCTGGGGCGAGCTGCTCGCGAGCCTCCGCTTCGTCGTCGTCGACGAGGCGCACGTGTACCGCGGCGTCTTCGGCTCGCACGTCGGGAACGTGCTGCGGCGGCTGCGGCGGCTCGCCCGGATCTACGGCGCCGAGCCGCAGTTCCTGCTGGCGTCGGCGACGATCTCGAACCCGGGCGAGCTCGGGCAGGAGCTCCTCGGCGTGCCGGTGACGGTCGTCGGGGACGACTCCGCTCCGCGCGCGGAGCGGACGGTCGTGCTCTGGAACCCGCCGCTCGTGGACGAGGAGCTCGGCCTTCGCGGCTCGGCGCTCGCGGAGGCGGCGAAGCTGCAGGCGGCGTTCGTCGAGCGCGGCCTCGCGACGCTCACGTTCGCGAAGAGCCGCAAGGCGGCGGAGCTGATCCACCGCTTCACGGCCGACCGGCTCGGCGACGACTCGCGGCTCTCGCCGTACCGCGCCGGCTACACCGCGGCGCAGCGTCGCGAGATCGAGCGGCGGCTCGGCGCGGGCGAGCTGCTCGGCGTCTCGTCGACCGACGCGCTCGAGCTCGGGATCGACATCGGGCTCCTCGACGCGGTGATCTCGGTCGGCTTTCCCGGCACGGTCGCATCGCTCCGACAGCAGTGGGGCCGCGCCGGCCGCCGCGGGCACGGGCTCGCGGTGCTCGTGGCGAGCGAGGACGCGCTCGACCAGTACTTCATGCGGGAGCCGGAGATGCTGCTCGGCCGCCGCGTCGAGGCGGCGATCCTCGACCATGCGAACCCGCGGGTGCTCGCCGGCCACGTCCGCTCGGCCGCGTACGAGGCGCCGATCGACGAGACCGACGCGGAGATCCTCGGGCCCGAAGCCTTGGCCGCGGCCGCCGCCGACCCGGAGCTCCGCACGACGCCGCGCGGGATCGTCTGGGGCGGCCGCGACTACCCGGCGGCACGCATCGCGCTCCGCTCGGCCGAGCCCGACGCGTTCGCCGTCGTCGACGGCTCGACCGGCGACATCCTCGGGCTCGTCGAGCGGTCGCGCGCGTACTCGACCGTGCACGAGGGCGCCGTGTACCTCCACCTCGGCGAGTCGTACCTCGTGCAGGAGTTGGACGAGGGGGCGATGCGGGTCGTCGTCGAGCCGTTCCGCGGCGACTGGTACACGCAGGCGAAGAAGGAGACGCAGACCGAGATCGTCCGCCCGCTGCGCGCGGAGCGGCGGCTCGGACTCGAGCTCGTCCTCGGCGAGATCGAGGTGACCGAGCAGGTCGTCGGCTACGAGCGCCGGACGATCCGCTCGCAGGAGAAGATCGAGCTCGTCCCGCTCGTGCTCCCTCCCTCGACCTTCCCGACCGAGGCGATCTGGTTCGTGCCCGAGCCGGAGCAGCTCGACGGGCTCACCGAGATGCCCGTCGTCCTCGCGACGCTGCACGCGGCCGAGCACTCGCTGATCGCGATGCTGCCGCTGTGGGCGATGTGCGACCGCTGGGACATCGGCGGGCTCTCGACGAACGTGCACCCGCAGACCGGCCGGCCGACGGTGTTCGTGTACGACGGCCACGCGGGCGGCGTCGGGATCGCCGAGCGTGGCTTCGAGCGGTTCGAGGGCTGGGTCGCCGACACGGCGCGGATGCTCGCGGGCTGCCCTTGCCGCGAAGGCTGCCCGTCGTGTGTGCAGAGCCCGAAGTGCGGAAACCTCAACGAGCTGCTCGACAAGGCCGGCGCGCGCACGCTGCTCGAACGGCTCGTCGCCTCCGGCGGGTCGCCGCGCCGGCAGCGGCTCACCGAGCCGCCGGGCTGAAGCCGCCCAGAGCGAGGTCGACCGCGTCCTCGGGCGTCGCGGCGCGCTCGAGGCCCTCGACCTCCCAGCCGGGCTCGAGCACGACGACGCGGCGGCCGAGCGTGCGCGCGTAGCCGATCTCAGCGAGCGTCCCCCAGCTCCCGCCGACGGCGATCACAGCGTCTCCCGACGCGACGACGGCGAGGTTGCGCCCGTGGCCGATTCCGGTCACGACGACGTGGTCGCACCACGGGTTCGCATCCGCACGGCTCTCGCCGGGAAGGATCCCGATCGTCGTTCCACCGGCCGCCTTCGCGCCGCGCATCGCGGCCGCCATCACCTCGCCGAGCCCGCCGGTCACGACGGCGCAGCCGCGCTCGGCGAGCAGCCGCCCGACCCGCTCGGCGCGCTCCTCGTGCTCGGCGCCGCTCCCGATCACGGCGATCTGGATCACCGCGCCCACGTCTCTTCTGGACGCGCCCCGAGGGGCCGTGTCCGGCGGCAGCCGTCGCAACAGAAGTGCAACAGACGATCCACAGGCCGAGCATAGAGCGGCCGCCGAGCCGCTCCCTACGATCGTCGGATGAGCTGGCACGCGTTCGGCGTGACGTTCGTGACGCTCGTCGTGATCACCGATCCGATCGGGAACGCGCCGATCTTCCTCACCGTCACGCGGAGGCTCACCCCGGACGAGCGGCGCCGGGCGGCCGTGCGCGCGGTCATCGCCGCGGGCGCGCTCATCGTCGGCTTCGCGATCTTCGGCGAGCTCGTGCTCCGGTATCTGCACGTGACGATCGAGAGCCTCTCGATCGCCGGCGGGCTGCTGCTCCTGCTCGTCGCGCTCGAGATGCTCCGCGGCACCGACTTCCCGACCGGGGACGCGGAGGACGTCGCGCTCGTCCCGCTCGCGACGCCGCTCGTCGCCGGCCCGGGCGCGATCGCGACTGCAATGGTGCTCTGGCGCAGCCACCCGCACGTCGGCGGCCACGTCGCGGTGCTCGCCGGCATCGTCGCCGCGGTCGCCTGCGTCGGCGGCGCGCTGCTCGTCGCCGAGCGCGTGACCCGCGCGGTCCGACCGTCGGTGATCGCCTTCCTCACGCGGGTGTTCGGCCTGCTGCTCTCCGCGATCGCCGTCCAGCTCGTCGTCGACGGCGTGCGCGGCCTGACCTGACCGCTACCCGAGCCGCGCGAGCGCCTTCGAGAGCGACTGCCGCGTCTTCAGGACGGGCGCGAACAGGTCGCCGTGCCGCTCGACCCGCGCCAGCACGGCCGCCATCGTGAACGCCGCCGGGTCGAGCCGGCGAGGATCGACCTCGTCCCACGAGAGCGGGGCCGAGACCGGCGCGCCGGGCCGCGGGCGCACCGAGTACGCCGACGCGATCGTCTTGCCCTCGCCGTTCTGGTTCGCGTCGATCAGCACGCCGCGCCGGCGGGACTTCGCCCACTCGGTCGTCGCGAGGTCGGGCCGCGCCCGCGCGATCGCCCGCGCGACGTGCTCGGCGAACGCCCGCGAGTCGTCGTACGTCGAGCGGCGGTCGAGCGGGACGAGCACGTGAAAGCCCTTGCCGCCGGACGTCTTCGGGAACGACGCGAGCCCGAGCCCGTCGAGCAGCTCCCGCACGAGCAGCGCGACCTCGACGGTCTGCGCCCACGGCACCTCCGGCGTCGGGTCGAGGTCGAAGAGCACGAAGTCGGGCCGGTCGGGCCGGTCGACGCGCGAGTACCACGTGTTCATGTCGATGCAGCCCATGTTCGCCATCCAGAGCAGCGCGAGCTCGTCGTTCACCAGCGGGAACTCGACCCACTTCCGGCTGCCGGGCTTGTCGCGCGTCGAGACGAGCGCGCGGTGCGTCGGGATCCACTCCGGCATGTGCGAGGGGGCGTCCTTCTGGAAGAACGCCTTGCCCTCGATCCCGTCCGGGTACCGGCGCATCGTGAACGGCCGCTCGCGGAGGTGCGGGACGAGCACCGGCGCGATCGCGCGGTAGTAGTCGAGCAGATCGCCCTTCGTGGTCCCCTCGTCGGGCCAGAACACCTTGTCGAGGTTCGAGAGCCGCAGCTCGCGGCGACCCTTCCGGACGACCTCCTCGACCGGCCGTTCGCGCCGCACCTCGGGCGGAGCCTTGTCCTCGCGGAGGCCCTTGTACGACGGCTGGCGGACACGGCCGTCGTGCGTCCACTCGCTGAACTCGACCTCGGCGACGAGGCGCGGCTCGACCCAGACGACGGCGTCGCGGCGCACGCGCGGCATCTTCGGCGGCTCGGGGAAGGGCGAGTCCGCCCGCTCGAGCGGGCGCAGCAGCGCGAGCAGCCGGTCGATCTCCTTCGCGTCGAAGCCGGTGCCGACGTTGCCCGCGTACCGGAGCGCGCCGCCCTCGCTGACGGCGAGGACGAGCGCGCCGAACGTGCTCGCGCGCGCGCCGCTGCCGCGCGTGTACCCGGCGACCACGAACTCCTGCCGGCCGTGCGTCTTGACCTTCAGCCAGTCGCGCGTGCGTCGACCCTGTGCGTACTTCGAGTCGAGCCGCTTCGCGACGATGCCCTCGAGGCCCTGCTCGTCGACCGCGGCGAGGAGCGCCTCGCCGTCGGCGAACCCCTCGGAGACGCGCACCGCGCGGCTGCGCCGGTCGAGCAGCCCCTCGAGACGCGACCGGCGCTCGCGCAGCGGCAGGTCCACGAGCGGCTCGCCGTCCAGCTCGAGCAGGTCGAAGGCGTAGTAGACGAGCGTCGCCCCTCCCTGACGGCGCTGCATCGCCGAGAAGCTCGACCGGCCGCGCTCGTCGAGCGCGCAGACCTCGCCGTCGATGACCGCGTCCGGGCTCTTCGCCGCACGCGCAACCGCCTTCGCGACGTCGGCGAACCGCGGCGTGAGGTCGTTCGCGTTCCGCGAGAGCAGCCGGCACTCCCCGCCCCGGACGTACGCGAGCGCGCGGTAGCCGTCCCACTTCACCTCGAACGTCCAGCCCTCGCCGGCCGGCGCGTCGGCGGCGAGGGTCGCGAGCATCGGCTCGTACTCCGCGGACACCGGCGCAGGTGCGGCTTCGGCGTCGCCGCTGCGCCGGATCAGGAGCCAGTTCTTCTCCTTGCCGTCGAGGTGCGCAGGCACGAGCGTCCAGACCCCGTCGAGGCGCTCGCCGTGAAGGCGCACGGTGAGCTGGCCGTCGCGCTTCTCCTCGAGCAGCTCGTACGTGCCCCGATCCCAGATCTCGACCGTGCCCGCGCCGTACTCGCCTTTCGGGATCTCGCCGGCGAAGCTCGCGTAGTCGAGCGGGTGGTCCTCGACGTGCACCGCGAGCGCCTTCGCGCCCGGCTCGATCGGAACGCCTTTCGGCACCGCCCACGAGGCGAGCGCGCCGCCGCGCTCGAGCCGGAAGTCGTAGTGGAGGCTCCGGGCGGCGTGGCGCTGGACGACGAAGATCGGCGCGCCGCCCCCTCTGCCGCCGAACGGCTCCGGCGTCTTCCCCGGATCGCGCTTGCGGCGGTACTCCGCGAGCCCGCTCACCGGCCGTTTCGCACAGGTTGAAAACCCTGTGGATGGTGTGGAGAAACGGTCCTGAGCCCTGTATTCAGGCGAAAACGCCCATGCCGCGGAACTTGGCCCGGCGGCGGCGGCGGAGCTCGTCCGGCGCGAGGCCGCCGAGCTCGGCGAGCGCGTCCCGGAGCGCGGATCCGAGCAGCCGGGCCGCCTCGTCGTGGTCGTTCTGGGCGCCGCCCTCGGGCTCGGGGACGATCCCGTCGATCACGCCGAGCTCGAGGCAGTGCCGCGCGTCGGGCTTCCACGCCGCCGCGGCCTTCTTCGCCTCGTCCGCGTCGCGCCAGAGGATCGCGGCGGCGCCTTCCGGCGAGATCACGGTGTAGATCGCGTTCTCCTGCATCAGCACGCGGTCGGAGACGGCCAGCGCGACCGCGCCGCCCGAGCCGCCCTCGCCGATCACGCACGCGACCGTGGGCACGGCGAGCCGCGCCATCAGCGCCTGGCAGCGTGCGATCGCGCCGCCCTGCCCGTGCTGCTCGGCGGCGACACCCGGGTACGCGCCCGGCGTGTCGACGAGCGAGACGACCGGGAAGCCGAACCGCTCCGCCGTCGCCATCACGCGCATCGCCTTCGCGTAGCCCTCCGGGTACGGCATTCCGTACTGGCGGTCGAGCCGCTCCTTGAGGTCGCGCCCCTTCTGGTGGCCGACGAGCGCGACCGTGTGGCCGCCGAGGCGGCCGAGCCCGGTGACGAGCGCGCCGTCGTCGGCCCGGCTGCGATCGCCGTGGAGCTCGACCCAGTCGTCGAGGATCCGCTCGACGTAGTCGAGTGTGTACGGCCTGTCCTCGTGCCGGGCGAGCTCGACCGAGCCCCAGATCTCCTCCTCGGACGCGGTCTCCTCGGTCCCGATCTGCTCGAGCTGCTCACGCAGGCGGCGCTGCTCGCCCGAGACGCGCGTCCCGCGGAGCAGCGGCAGGTTCGAGAGCCGCCCCAGCCGCTCGCGCAGCCGGAGCTCGGCGTCACCGGCCAAAGAGCCGCAGGAGCCGCGCCAGGTACGCGCGCAGCTCCGGTCGAGGGACGATCCCGTCGAGGTGCCCGAAGCGGAAGCTCTGCTCGGCGAGGCCGAAGTCGTCGGGGAGCTTCTCCTTCGTCGTCTTCTGCACGACGCGGGGGCCGGCGAAGTAGATCCGGCCGGCCGGCTCGGCCACCATGACGTCGCCGAGCGACGCGAAGCTCGCGAGTACCCCGCCGGTCGTCGGGTCGGCGAGGACGCTGAAGAGCGGGAGCCCGGCGTCGTGGAGCTCCTCGACGGCGCACACCGTCTTCGGGAGCGTCATCAGCGAGAGGATCCCCTCCTGCATCCGCGCGCCGCCGGAGCTCGAGACGGCCACGAGCGGCGTCTCGTTCTCGATCGCGGACTCGCACGCGCGGACGAACTTCTCGCCCACGGCGCTCCCCATCGAGCCGCCCATGAACGCGAAGTCCATCACCGCGAGCTCGAGCGGATGCCCGTCGAGCGCGGCGCGGCCGACGACCATCGCCTCGCCGAGGCCCGTGTTCACCTCGGCCTCGACGAGCCGCTCGGCGTACGGGCGGAGGTCGACGAACGAGAGCGGGTCGGCGGAGCGGACCTCGGCGGCCTCCTCGACGAAGCTGCCCGCGTCCGCGAGCCACGCGATCCGCGCGCGCGCCGACATCGGGAAGTGGTATCCGCACTGCCCGCACACGTACAGCGCGGCCGCGAGCTCGTCGTCGCGGTAGTGCGAGTGGCACGCCGGGCACGTGTTCGGGTGCTGCTCCGCGTCGGGGGGAAGCTGCCTGTGCTCGACCGTGACGTCGATGCGCGTCTCGGTGTCGGTCATCGTTCGGGACGATCTTAGTCGGGCGGCCGCACGAGCTCATCGAGCGCGTCCGCGAGCCCGGCCAGGTCCGGGAGCTCGATCGTGGGGGCGGGGCCGGGTTTCTCGCCGAGCCGGTTGATCCAGATCGTCGGCAGCCCGAGCCCGGTCGCGGGCGCGACGTCGTGGAAGAGGCTCGCCCCGACGTGGACGTGCCGGGCGGGATCGGCGCCGGTGCGGGCCGTGAACTCGCGCCAGTGGCCGGGCGCCGGCTTGTACGAGCGGATCTCCCCGGCCACCACCGTCTCGTCGAACGGGACGCCGATCAGCGCCTTCGAGGCGGCGATCTGCTCCGGATCCGAGTTCGAGAGGATCGCGAGCCTCCAGCCGCGCGACCGTGCCTCCTCGAGCGCACCGCGAACCTCCGGGAACGGCTGCCACGACGGCAGCGAGTCGGCGAGCCCGGTCTCCGCGCCCGACGGCGCCCCGAGCCGGCGCATCCCCTCGGTCAGCACCTCGCGATAGCTCCGCGCGCCGTCGGCCTCGAGGCCCGGCTCGAGCTCGTGGTACCGGTCGAGCAGGCCGTCGGCGCGGTCCTCGCCGAAGACGCGGGCGAGCTCGGCGCGGATCCCGCCGTTCCAGTCGATCAGCGTCCCGTAGCAGTCGAACGTCGCCCAGCGGTCAGCCATCGTGGCGCTTGAACACGAGCGTGGCGTTGTGCCCGCCGAAGCCGAACGAGTTCGAGACCGCCACCTCGAGATCGGGGACCGCGCGCGACTCGTTCGGGACGTAGTCGAGGTCGCAGTCCGGGTCGGGCACCTCGTGGTTCAGCGTCGGCGGGACGACGCGGTCGCGGAGCGCGAGCACCGAGAAGATCGCCTCGATCGCGCCGGCGGCGCCGAAGCAGTGGCCGGTCGCGCCCTTCGTCGAGGAGACCGGCGTCCGCCGCGCGTGCTCCTCGCCGAGCGCGAGCTTGATCACCTTCGTCTCGGCCGCGTCGCCGAGCGGCGTCGAGGTGGCGTGCGCGTTCACGTACCCGACTTCGGTCGGGTCGATCCCGGCGTCGTCGATCGCCATCGTCATCGCCCGCGCCGGGCTCTTGCCGGTCGGGTCGGGCTCGGTGATGTGCGCCGCGTCGGCCGACATCCCGTAGCCGACGAGCTCCGCGTACACCTTCGCCCCGCGCGCCCGCGCGTGCTCGAGCTCCTCGAGCACGAGGACGCCGGCGGCCTCGCCCATCACGAGCCCGTCGCGCTCGCCGTCGAACGGCCGCGAGGCGCGCACCGGGTCGTCGTTGCGGCGCGAGAGCGCGCGCATCGCGTCGAAGCCGGCGATCCCGACCTCGGTCACGGGCGCCTCCGTCCCGCCCGCGAACATCACGTCGGCGCGGCCCATCCGGATCGCGTCCATCGCGTCGCCGATCGCCATGTTCGAGGCCGCGCACGCGGTGCACTGGCTCATCAGCGGGCCCTTCGTGCCGAGCTCGATCGAGACCCAGCCGGCGCCCATGTTCGGGATGATGCAGGGGATCGCGAACGGGTTGACGCGGTCCGGCCCGCGGTCGCGGAGGACGTCGACGCAGTTCTGGAACGAGTTGAGGCCGCCGATCCCGGTCGCGACCGACGCGCCCGTCCGCTCGGCCTCGCCGGCGGGGTCGAAGCCCGAGTCGGCCTGCGCCTGCCGCGCGGCGGCGAGCACGAGCTGGGCGAACCGGTCCATCCGCCGCGCCGCCTTCCGGTCGATGCAGTCGGTCGGGTCGAAGCCCTTCAGCTCGCAGGCGAAGTGGACGGGGTAGTCGGTGTGGTCGAAGTACGTGATCTCGCCGGCGCCGCTCTCGCCCGCGACGAGCGCGCGCCACGACGTCTCGACGTCGTTGCCGAGCGAGCTCACCATGCCGAGGCCGGTGATCACGACCCGCCGTGTTCCGTTGCGATCCGCCACTACATCCCCAGTCCGCCGTCGACGAGCAGCACCTCGCCCGTGATGAACGAGGCCTCGTCGGAGCAGAGGAACCGTACCGCCCCGGCGACGTCGCCCGGCTCGCCGAGGCGGCCGAGCGGCGTGTTCGCGAGCATCGCCTCCTTCGCCTCGTCGGGCAGGACCTCGGTGAGCCGCGTCCGCATGTACCCGGGCGCGACGACGTTCGCGCGCACGCCGCGCGAGCCGAGCTCGCGGGCGAGCGACTTCGTGAAGCCGATGATCCCGGCCTTCGACGCCGCGTAGTTCGTCTGGCCCGAGTTGCCGTGGACGCCGACGATCGAGCTGACGTTGACGATCGCGCCCGCGCGCTTCTTCATCATCGGCCGGGTCGACGGCGCGGCAGGTGTAGAAGACCGAGCTGAGGTTCGTCTCGATCACGGCGCGCCAGTCGTCGTCGGACATGCGCGCGAGCAGCCCGTCGCGGGTGAGGCCCGCGTTGTTGACGAGGATGTCGAGGTCGCCGGCCTCCTCGACGAGCCGCGCCGCGTCCGCGGCCGACGACACGTCGGCCTGGATCGCGCGCGCGCCGATCTCGGCCGCGAGCGCCTCGGCCTCGTCGGCGCCCGCGTTGAAGCCGACCACGACCTCGGCGCCGGCAGCCGCGAGCTCGCGCGCGACGGCCGCGCCGATCCCGCGCGAGCCGCCGGTGACGAGCGCGCGCTTCCCCTCCAGCGAGCGAAGCTCACGAGCGGCCGCTAGCCAAGCTGGCGAACGGCGTCGTTCAGCGACTTGAGGTCGTTGACCGGGATCGCCTTCACGGAGCTGTCGATCCTCTTCAGTAAACCGCTGAGCACGTTGCCGGGCCCGACCTCGACGAACGTGGTCACGCCGCCCGAGATCAGCTCGCCCGCGGCCTGCGTGAACCGCACCGGCGCCGTGAGCTGCTCGACGAGGAGCGAGCGGTACCGCGGCGCGGACTCGATCTTCGCGGTCACGGTCGAGACGAAGTGCGCGGTCGGCGACTTGAAGTCGATCCGGTCGATCGCCGGCCTGAGGCGCTCGGCGGCGTGCGCGACGAGCGGCGAGTGGAACGCGCCCGAGACGCGCAGCCGGACGGCGCGGCGGGCGCCCTCGTTCGCGGCCTCGACGCAGCACTCGTCGACCGCCGGCGTCTCGCCCGAGATCACGAGCTGGCCGGGGCAGTTGTAGTTCGCCGGCCACACGTTCGCGATCTTCCGGCAGAGCGCCTCGACGACCTCGTCGGCGAGCCCGAGGATCGCGGCCATCGAGCCGGGGAAGTCCCGCGCGGCCTCCGCCATCGCGAGCCCGCGCTCGCGGACGAGCGCGGATCGCCTCGGCGACCCCGTACGACTCGGCCGCGCCGAGCGCCGCGAACTCGCCGACCGAGTGACCGACGACGTAGTCGCGGCGCGATCCCGCGCGCGCGGAGCGCCGCGTTGATCGCGAGGCTCGTGGCCACGAGCGCCGGCTGCTGCACGTCGGTCTCGACGAGCTCCTCGGCCGACCCCTCGAAGCAGAGCCGCCGCAGGTCGAGCCCGGAGGCCTCGCTCCCGAGCTCGTACACCGCCATCGCGTCCGGCTCGGCCTCGGCGATCTCGCGGCCCATGCCGGCCTCGAACGACCCCTGCCCCGGGAACATGAAAGCCACCTTGCTCATCTACGCCATCGCTCCGTTCGTCGCATGTGTCCATTCGACGAGCGCCGAGCCCCAGGTGAGGCCCGCGCCCATCCCCGTCATCAGCACGAGCTTGCCCGGCCGCAGCCGGCCGTCGTCGGCCGCGTCCGCAAGCGCGAGCGGGATCGAGCCCGACGAGGTGTTGCCGTACCGATCCACGTTCACGATCACCTTTTCAGGCGGGAATCCTAGTTTCCTCGTGGCGTGGTCGATGATCCGGACGTTCGCCTGGTGCGGAACGTAGACGTCGACGTCCGCGACGGTCTTGCCGCACTCCTCGAGCACGGCCTCGGCCGAGCTCACGAGCACGCGCGTCGCGAACTTGAACACCTCGCGGCCGTTCATCCGCAGGTGCCAGTCCTCGCGGTCGGCGTCGCGCGAGCCGCCGCCCGGCAGCGTCAGGTCGGCGCCGCCCGCGCCGTCGGCGCCGAGCTCGAAGCCGAGGAAGCCGCCCTCGTCGACGCGCTCGAGCACGACCGCGCCCGCGCCGTCGCCGAACAGCACGAGCGTCGAGCGGTCCTTCCAGTCGAGGATCCGCGAGAGGACGTCGCCGCCGACGACCAGCGCGCGCTGCGAGAGCCCCGACGCGACCATCCCGTAGCCCTGCACGAGCGCGTACATGAAGCCGGTGCAGCCGGCGGAGAGGTCGTACGCCGCGGCGTTCGTGCATCCCGAGCACGTCGGCGAGGATCGCCGCGGTCGACGGGAACGCCATGTCCGGCGTCACCGTCGCGACGATCACGAGGTCGATGCTCTCCGGGTCGACGCCCGCCATCTCGAGCGCCCGGCGGCACGCCGGCAGCGAGACGTCCGACATCGCCTCCTCCGGTCCGGCCATCCGCCGCTCGCGGATGCCGGTGCGCTCGCGGATCCACTCGTCGGAGGTGTCGACGATGCCGCGGCGAGCTCGTCGTTCGTGACCACGCGCTCCGGCACGTGGCAGCCGAGCCCGGTGATCGAGACGTGGCTGCCGTTCGCGCGCGCGATCATCCGTCCACCGCGAAGGTGAGCACGCCGCGCACCGCGAGCTCGCCGCCGACCGACGCGCGGACCTTGCCGCGGCCGATCGGCCCGCGCACCGCCTCGACGTCGCACGAGAGGTCGAGCACGTCGCCCGGCCGGACGATCCGCTTGAAGCGCACGTCGTCGATCCCGGCGAAGAGCGCGAGCTTGCCGCGGTTCTCCGGCTGCGAGAGCACCGCGACCGCACCGCACTGCGCGAGCGCCTCGACCATCTTCACGCCCGGCATGATCGGGTTCCCCGGGAAGTGGCCGGCGCAGTCGGCCTCGGTCACCGTGCGGCGCGCGACGACGCGCTCGCCCGGGACCAGCTCGAGCACCTCGTCGACGAGAAGGAAGGGGTCGCGGTGAGGGAGGATCGCCTCGATCTCCGCCCGCCCGAGCGTCTGCGGGGTCGATTGCTCCACGGGTCGGCCCTACTCTAGTGGCCGTGCCCGCCGAGCTCACGCCGGAGGTCGTGCTGCCGCGGCTGCGCGGACGGTTCGGACGCGAGTACCACCACGCCGCCGAGACCGACTCGACGCAGCGGATGCTGCCGCCGGGCGCCGCGCACGGGGCGGTCGCGCTGGCCGAGCACCAGACCGAGGGGCGCGGCCGGCTCGGCCGCGTGTGGGTCGACGAGCCCGGCGCGGGGCTCGCGTTCTCGGTCGTGCTCGACCCGCCGCCGCCGGTCGCCCGCTGGCCGGAGCTGACGCTCGTCGCCGCGCGGGCGGTCGCCGCCGCGATCGGCGAGGGCGCGACGATCAAGGACCCGAACGACGTGCTCGTCGGCGGCCGGAAGGTCGCGGGCATCCTCGCCGAGGCGTCCGGGCGCGTCGTGCTCGGGATCGGCGTCAACGTCGGCTCGGCGCCGTGGCCCGGCGCCGGGTTCGTCGAGCGCGACCGCCTCGAGCTGCTCGTCGCGATCCTCGACGAGCTCGAGCGCGGCTACGACGGCTGGGTCACGGGCTCGTAACCGCCGCGCTCACGTTGCCGGCGGCGTCGGCCGCCTGCGCGGAGAGCGACGTCACCGCACCCCCGGTCCACGGGACGGTGAAGACGCCCGCCGGCTCGGGCAGCGTCATCGCCACACCGTTCACGGTGAGGGTGAGCGTCGCCGGCTCGCCGAGCTGGAACCGGAGCGTCGCGGGATCGAGCAGCGCGAGGAGCGGCGGCGTCGTGTCCACCGTGAGCGGGGCCGAGAACGTGAGGACGCCGGTCGTGTCGCTCGCGACGGTGACCACGTCGTACGTGCCGTCGGGGACGCGCACGCCGTTGCTCGTCCCGTTCCACACGATCGACTGCGGGCCCGGGCCGAGCTGGCCCGCGAAGATCGTCGCCACGACCGCGCCGGCGCGCTCGAGCAGCACCTGCACCGGGACCGAACGGGCGAGCGTGAAGCCGATCACGGCGTTCTCGTTCACGCCGTCGCCGTTCGGCGAGACGAGCGGCGGCGCGACCGAGTACGCGCTCAGCGTCCGGTAGACGACGAGCTGGAGCGACTGCGTCGCCGAGGTTCCGGCGGCCGGCTTGGCGGTGACCTCGAGCGTGTACCGGCCGTCGGGGACCGTCGCGAGGCTCCAGCTGAACGAGCTGTCGCCGGCCGGGACGCTCGCCGAGTACAGGGTGATCGGCGTCGCGCCGCCGGTCAGCCGCGCGGTGACCGTGGCCGTCGCGGCCAGCGTGAACTCGACGGTGACGAACGCGGACGCCGGGTCCGTCCCGGGGCTGACGACGGCGGGCGCGGCCGAGAGCGCGGTCAGCAGGGTCGAGGCCGGCGCGGGGACGACGGCCGGTGGCTTCGGCGCGGGGACGACCGGCTTCGCCGGCGGCGGGGTCGGCGCGGGCGTCACGACCGGCGGCAGCGGCGCGGCGCCGAGCGTCCCGGTCGCGGGCCGGAGCGAGGCGCCCGCGGCGATCGTCCACCGGAACGGGCCCGTCCCGGCGGCGGAGGAGCGCCAGCTCCAGTCGATCCCGCTCCCGAAGCCGGTCCGGCGCGCGACGACCCGGCCCGACGCGTCGGCGACGGTCACCGTCCAGGCCAGCGACGAGGAGAGCCGCGCCTGGAAGCGGACGGTGCCGCCGAGCACGCCGCTCACGATCGGCGAGTACAGCTTCGGCAGGCCGGTCACGGAGACCCGCCGCCGGATCGCCGGCAGCATCCCGTACGCGAGCGTGCCCGGGCACGCGGTCGGCCCGGTGTCGCGGTGCCCGGCGATCGCGGGCAGCGTCACGACCCGGCCGGCCCTGAACTCGGGGTTGCCGGCGGACGTGTCGACGACCTGCGAGAGCGGGTCGACGTGCGCGACGTCGAGCCGCCACGCGAGCAGGCGGACGAGCGCGTTCACCATCGCGGGCGGCGGCGAGACGGACTGGAAGTTCCCGATCAGCGAGACGCCGACCGTGCCGCTGTTGAAGCCGAGCGCGTGCGCGCCGATCACGTTGCGCTCGATCCCGCCGGCCCGACCCTCGTACACCGTGCCGTACCGGTCGATCAAGAAGTTGTAGCCGATGTCGTTCCAGCCGTTCGCCTGCACGTGGTAGATCTCGATCCCGCGCACGATCGCCGCCGCCTGCGCCGGCGTGTACGCGTTCGAGCCGGCGGTGTGGTGGACGACCGCGAGCTTGAGCGCGGGCGCGTATCGCGGCGCCGCACGCTTGATCGCCTCGTCGGCCTCCCAGCCGGCGCGCGAGACGATCGACGGCGCGCCCGTGACCGCGAGCGTCCGGCGTGGCCCGCGTCGTCGTCCTCGACCAGAGGTAGTACGCGCGGAGACGCGTGACGTCGCCGGTCGTGCGGAAGCGGACGGCGGTCGAGGCGCCGACCCAGTCGAGGTTGCCGTCGCGCCAGCCGGGCGCGCGCCTTCCCGCCCGCGTCGTCGTCGGCGGCCTGCCACGCGCTCCAGCCGGCCCGCGGCCGAACGCGTGCGGAACTCGACGGTGCCCGCTCCCGCGCCAGTGGAGCCCGAGCATGTCGAACCGCGGCGGCGGGCTCGCGTCCGCGAGCCCCCGCGGCCCGAGCGCGACGTCGCGCGCGACCATCGTCACGAGCCCGGCGCGCGCGATTCCGGGGAGCGCGAGAGCGACTGCGACAACCAGTAGCGAGCTTCCTCATCGGCGACCCTCCGCGGCAACCGTGCCGGACGCCCGGTTCGCGATCAAGGGCAGAGCCCCTCTTGCGAATACAATCCTTACACGGTGAAACGCCTGCTCCTGGGCCTGCTCGCAGCCGCCGCCCTCGCGGCACCGGCCTCCGCGGCCACGCCCCGCGTCCTCGCGATCCACTTCGACACGGACGTCAACCCCGTGACGCAGTCGTGGGTCAACAACCAGCTCAGCCGCGCGCAGAGCAAGGGCTACGACGCAGCGGTGATCGTGCTCGACACGCCGGGCGGACTCGAGGACTCGATGCGAAAGATCGTGCAGAAGGAGCTCTCGCTGAAGATCCCGGTGATCGTGTACGTGGCGCCGAGCGGGGCGCGCGCGGCGTCGGCCGGCGTGTGGATCTCGCAGGCCGCCGACCTGCTCGCGATGGCTCCGGGCACGAACATCGGCTCCTCGACGCCGATCAACGGGAGCGGCTCGAACATCGGCTCCGACCTGCGGCGCAAGATCGTCAACGACTCGGCCGCGTCGCTGCGGTCGCTCGCGAAGAGCCACGGCCGCAACGCGAAGTGGGCCGACGCGGCCGTCCGGAAGGCGTCGAACCTGACCGAGGTCGAGGCGCTGCAGATGAACGTGATCGACATGATCGCGCCGACGCTGCCGGCGCTCCTCCGCAAGTCCGAGGGCTACAAGACGACGGGGCCGGGCCGGTCGTTCGTGCTCCACCTCGCCGGCGCCGAGATCGTGAACTCGCACCCCGGCTTCCTCACACGGTTCCTCTCGACGCTGATCGACCCGAACATCATCAGCCTGCTCTTCCTCGCCGGGCTCGCCGGGATCGGGTTCGAGATCTTCCACCCCGGCGTCGTGCTGCCCGGGCGCGCTCGGCGCCGTCGCGCTCGCGGTCGCGCTGTTCGGCTTCTCGGTGCTGCCGCTCTCGTGGGCGGGCCTCGGGCTCGTCCTCCTCGGCGCCGCGTTACTCGTGATCGACACCCACGTGACGAGCCACGGCGCGCTGACCGTCGCCGGCCTGATCTCGCTGGGCGTCGGCCTCGCGACCCTGTTCCACAACGCGCCGAACCCGTACCACACGTCCGTCCCGCTCGTGGTCGGGATCACCGTCGTGCTCGGCGCGGCGTGGGCGTTCGCGATCGGCAAGGCGGTCGCGGTCCGGAAGGCGCCGGTCTCGGTCGGCCCGCAGGAGATCGTCGGCATGCGGGGCGTCGTGCGCGAGAACGGGCTCGTCTTCGTCCGCGGCGAGCTCTGGCGCGTCCGCTCGCCCGAGCCGCTCGCGCCGGGCCAGCGCGTCGAGGTCGACGACCTCGACGGGCTGACGCTGCGCGTTCACCCGGTGTAGGTTGGTCGAGGCATGACCGCCGCAGTGATCATCCTCGTGATCGTCCTGTTCCTCCTGATCCTGTTCCTGATCGGGGCGATCAAGGTCGCGCGCGAGTACGAGCGGGGGATCATCTTCCGGCTCGGCCGGCTCCTCCCCGAGCCGAAGGGGCCGGGCCTCTTCCTGCTGATCCCGGTCGTCGACCGGATGGTGCGGGTCGATCTGCGCACGATCACGCTGAACATCCCGCCGCAGGAGGTGATCACGAAGGACAACGTGCCGGTCCGCGTGAACGCCGTCGCGTACTTCCGGATCGTCGACCCGAAGGCCGCGATCGTCCAGATCGAGAACTACATGGTCGCGACGTCGCAGATCGCGCAGACGACGCTCCGCTCCGTGCTCGGCCAGCACTCGCTCGACGAGCTGCTCTCCGAGCGCGAGAAGATCAACTCGATCCTGCAGTCGATCATCGACGAGCAGACCGCGCCGTGGGGGATCAAGGTCTCGATCGTCGAGGTGAAGGACGTCGAGATGCCGCAGGGGATGCAGCGGGCGATGGCGCGGCAGGCCGAGGCCGAGCGCGAGCGGCGCGCGAAGGTGATCGCGGCCGAGGGCGAGTTCCAGGCCTCCGAGCGGCTGAAGGACGCGGCGATCGTGATCGAGGAGCACCCGATCGCGCTCCAGCTCCGCTACCTGCAGACGCTGATCGAGATCAGCTCGTCGGCGTCGACGACGATCGTCTTCCCGGCGCCGATCGACCTCATCAGCGCGTTCCTGCCCAAGGGTGACGACGGATCTCCGTCGTGACCCGCTCTCCGGCCGCTGGGTAGCGATCGCGCCCGCCCGGGCGGCGCGGCCGTTCAGGCAGACGGCCGACGAGGACGAGCTCGAGCAGTGCCCGTTCTGCGCCGGCCGCGAGGAGCGCACGCCGCCCGAGTCGCTCCGGCTCGGCGACGGGCCGACCGGCTGGGGCGTCCGCGTCGTGCCGAACCTCTACCCCGCGCTCGAGCGGCAGGAGGTCGTGGTGCACGGGCCGGAGCACCGGCGCTCGCTCGCCGAGCTCGACGGCGCGACGCTCGACCTCGTCGCGGAAGCGTGGCAGCGGCGCGCGCGCGACGCCGGCGGGTTCGTCTTCCCGCTCGTGAACGAGGGACACGCCGCCGGCGCGTCGCTGCCGCACTCGCACTCGCAGCTCGCGTGGCTCCCGGGCCGGCCGCCGGCGGTGCTCGCCGAGACCGGGCTGCCCGAGGTCGTGCCGATCCTCACGCGCGACGGTCTCGTCGCCGGCTGCCCGGTCGCGAGCCGCGTGCCCTACGAGCTCCAGGTCGCGCCCGAGCGACGCGAGCCGGACGGGCTCCGCAGCGACCTCCTCGGGGCGGCGCTCCGCCTGCTCGCGGAGCTCGTCGGCCGCCTCCACGCCGTGCTGGGCGAGGGCCTCGCGCTGAACGCGTGGCTCCACGACGGCCTGCACTGGCACCTCGAGCTGCTCCCGCGCACGACGACGCTCGCCGGGCTCGAGCTCGGCGCCGGCGTCTGGATCGACACGGTCCCGCCCGAGCAGGCTGCCGCCGAGCTTCGCTCAGCCGGCTGAGGCGCCGCGCTGCTGCTCGCGGAAACGCCGCGCGGCGTCGATGGCCGCGCCGAGGTTGAGGCCCTTGTCCTTGGCCTGCTTGATCAGCATCACGGTCTCGAGCGCGTCCATGTCGTAGATGCGCTGCTTCTTGCCCTTCGTCGGGATCTGGGCCTTGTTCGTCCAGTAGTCGAGCTGCATCTTCGAGATGCCGGCGACCCGGCAGACCTGACCGAGGTACAGCTCGAGCTTGTCGAGATGGCTCGCGAGGTCGATCGGCTCGAGAAGATCGACCTGCGTCGGGTACGACATCGGATACCCCCTGACCGCCGCCGCAGTGTCTCGCCCGGTCACTTGCACCTTCTATCGCAAACTTTCTCGAAAAGGAAGGCCGCGACGGGGTTGCGCGCTCAGTCCTCGTCGGGCTCCGGCTCTTCGTCCAGCGGCGCCTCGTCGTCCTCCAGCTCGTCGTCCGGCGGCGCCGTCTCGAGATCGAGCGGCGCCTCGCCCTCCAGGAGCGTCTCGTCGTCGTCGGGCTCGTCGCCGGTGTCGATCACGGGCGCGAGCGTCGAGACCTTCTCGCCGTCGCGGGGTCGCATCACGATCACGCCCTGCGTCGAGCGGCCGAGCCGCTTCACGTCGGCGACGGGCATCTTGATCACGGTGCCGCCGTCGGTGATCAGCATCACCTGGTAGCCGTCGCGGACGACCCGCGCACCCGCGAGCGCGCCCCGCGCCTCGGTGAGCTGGATCGTCTTCACGCCCATCCCTCCGCGGCCCTTCTTCGGATACTCGGAGACGCGCGTGCGCTTGCCGTAGCCGTTCTCGGTCACGACGAGCAGGTCCGGCGTCGTCGGCCGCGATCGCGACCGAGATCACCTCGTCGCCGGAGCGAAGCCGCATGCCCTGCACGCCCGAGGCGTCGCGGCCCATCGGGCGGACGTCCTGCTCGGAGAAGCGGATCGCCTGCCCGCGCCGCGAGACCATCAGCACGTCGTCGTCGCCCGAGGAGTGGCGCACGCCGACGAGCTCGTCGCCCTCGCGCATCTTGATCGCGATGATCCCGTCCGCCTTGAGCGGCGTGTTGTACGCGGCGAGCTTCGTCTTCTTGACGACGCCGTTCTTCGTCGCGAAGAGCAGGTACTCCGCCTCGCCGAAGTTGCGCGTCTGGATCACGGCGCGCACCTGCTCGCCCTGACGGAACGGCAGCAGGTTCACGATCGCGCGGCCCTTCGACTGGCGCGAGCCGAGCGGCAGCTCGTGCACCTTCAGCCGGTAGACCTTGCCGACCGAGGTGAAGAAGAGGACGTAGTCGTGCGTCGAGGCGACGAAGAGGTGCTCGATGTAGTCGTCGTCCTTGAGGTCCATCCCCATCACGCCGATGCCGCCGCGGCGCTGCTCGCGGTACGAGGTGACCGGCAGGCGCTTGATGTAGCCCGAGCGCGTGATCGCGATCACCATGTCCTCCTCCGCGATCATGTCCTCGAGCTCGAGCTCCTCCTCGGCGGCGATGATCTCGGTGCGGCGATCGTCGTTCCGGCCGTAGATCTGCTTCAGGTCGAGCAGCTCCTCCTTGATCAGCGCGTCGATCCGCGCCTCGTCGGAGAGGAGCGCCCGCAGCTCCGCCGATCC
Organism: uncultured Actinomycetes bacterium; assembly: GCA_963729135.1. GTDB lineage: Bacteria > Actinomycetota > Thermoleophilia > Gaiellales > Gaiellaceae > PALSA-600. The sequence goes on along the minus strand of CAVSMT010000011.1, from coordinate 130,314 downwards.
GCTCCGTGCAGGTCGCGGTGCTCGTCCTCGACCTCCTTGCGGGCGAGGCCGGTGAGCCGCGCGAGGCGCATCTCGAGGATCGCGGAGGCCTGCCTCTCGCTGAGCGAGAACCGCTCCATCAGGCCCGTCCGCGCCTCCTCGGTGTCGGCTGCGCGCGCGGATCAGCGCGATCACCGCGTCGAGGTTGTCGAGCGCGATCAGGTAGCCCCGCAGGATGTGCGCGCGCCTCTCGGCCTGCCGCAGCTCGTGCTGCGAGCGGCGCGTGACGATCTCGCGCTGGAACTCGAGGTAGTACGTGACGAGCTCGAGCAGCGAGAGCGTCCGCGGCACGCCGTCGACGAGCGCGACGGCGTTGTAGCCGAAGGTCGCCTGCAGCGCCGTGTGCTTGAAGAGCTTGTTCAGCGCGACCTGCGGGACCGCGTCGCGCTTCAGCTCGACCTGGATCCGCATCCCCGTGCGGTCGCTGTGGTCGGCGAGATCCGAGATCTCCGTGCAGCACCTTGTCGTTGACGAGGTCGGCGATCTTCTTGATCACGCCGTTGTCCCCGCCCTTCTTCACGCCGTACGGGAGCTCGCGTGACGATGATCGCGCTCTTGCCGCCGCGCAGCTCCTCGATGTGCGCGCGGGCGCGCATCACGATCCGGCCGCGGCCGGTGCGGTACGCGTCGCGGATCCCGGAGCGGCCGACGATGAACGCGCCGGTCGGGAAGTCGGGCCCCTTCACGTGCTTCATCAGGTCCTCGACGTTCGCGTCGGGCTTGTCGATCATCGTCACGATCGCGTCGATCGTCTCGCCGAGGTGGTGCGGCGGCATGTTCGTCGCCATCCCGACCGCGATCCCGGACGAGCCGTTCACGAGCAGGTTCGGGAACCGCGCCGGCAGCACGAGCGGCTCGCGCATCGACTCGTCGTAGTTCGGGCCGAAGTCGACCGTGTCCGACTCGAGCTCGCGCAGCATCTCCTCGGCGAGCCGCTGCGAGCCGCGCCTCGGTGTAGCGCATGCGCGGCGGGCGGGTCGTCGTCGACCGAGCCGAAGTTGCCCTGCCCGTCGACGAGCGGGTAGCGCAGCGAGAACGGCTGCGCCATCCGGACGAGCGTGTCGTAGATCGCCTGGTCGCCGTGCGGGTGGTAGCTTCCCCATCACGTAGCCGACGATCCGCGCGCACTTCACGTACGGCCGGCCGGGCCGGTTCCCGTTCGTCCACATCGAGTAGAGCACCCGCCGGTGGACGGGCTTCAGGCCGTCGCGGACGTCGGGCAGCGCGCGCCCGACGATGACCGACATCGCGTAGTCGAGGTAGCTCGAGCGCATCTCCTGCTCGAGCTCGCGCGGCTCGATCGCGGCCCGGGCCCGAGCCCGCCCGTCGAGACCTCAGACATCGAGGAAGCTTCACGTCCTTCGCGTTCTGCTCGATGAACTGCGCGGCGCGGCTCGACCTGGTCGCCCATCAGCATCGAGAAGAGCCGGTCGGCCGCGTGCGCGTCCTCGACGTCGACGCGGATCAGCAGGCGCTTGGCGGGATCCATCGTCGTCTCCCAGAGCTGCTCGGCGTTCATCTCGCCGAGGCCCTTGAAGCGGGAGAGCTGGATGCCCTGCTTCGCCGCGTCGAGCACCTTGCGCGCGCAGCTCCTCGTACGTCTCGGCGACCTCGTCCTCCTTGCCGACGCGACCGGTGAACGGCGGCAGGCCGACGATCTCGGCGAGCCTCGCGTACGCGTTGCGCACGTGCGCGTAGATCGGCGAGGCGAGCAGCTCGACCGGGAGGCGACGTTGCGCGCGGTGCTCGTCTCGGTCTGGATCACGCGCGACGCGGAACTCGTCGTCCTCGGTGTCGAGCAGCTCGAGCTCGTAGCCGTTCGCGCGCGATCGCCGCGATCGCCGCGCGCGACGTCGCCCGGCTGCTCGATCTCGTGCTCGACGAGCCGGTGCTGCGACCATCAGCTCGGCCGCCGGGACGCCGAAGTCCGAGCGCAGGCGCGCCGAGTAGCCCTCGTACTGCGCCGAGCTCCTTCGTGAACCGCGCCCACTTCGCCTCGGTGAACTTGACCTCGGCGCCGTCGCGGTCGCGTGGCCGCGACCGCCGGGATCCGCTCGCGGCGCGAGCAGCTCCTCGAGCTGCGCGTCCTTCTCGAAGTAGAACTCCTGGTTGCCGAGCTTGACCTTGTAGAGCGGCGGCACGGCGATGTAGACGTGGCCCCGCTCGATCAGCTCCGGCATCTGCCGGTAGAGGAACGTGAGGATCAGCGTCCGGATGTGCGAGCCGTCGACGTCGGCGTCGGTCATCACGATCACGCGGTGGTAGCGGAGCTTCGCGATGTCGAACTCGTCGCCGATGCCGGTGCCGATCGCGGTGATCATCGCCTGGATCTCGTTGTTCGAGAGCACCTTGTTGATCCGGTTCTTCTCGCTGTTGATGATCTTCCCGCGCAGCGGCAGGATCGCCTGGTAGGTGCGGTCGCGGCCCTGCTTCGCCGAGCCGCCGGCCGAGTCGCCCTCGACGATGAAGAGCTCGGCGGACGACGGGTCGTTGATCGAGCAGTCGGCGAGCTTGCCCGGCAGCGACATGCTCTCGAGCGCCGACTTGCGCCGCGTCAGCTCGCGCGCCTTGCGCGCGGCCAGCCGCGCCCGCGCGGCGGCGATCGCCTTGTTGACGATCTGGCGCGCGTCGGTCGGGTTCTCCTCGAGGAACTCCGCGAGCTTCGCGTTCACCGTCGACTCGACGAGGCCCGCGATCCCCGGGTTCCCGAGCTTCGACTTCGTCTGGCCCTCGAACTGCGGGTTCTGGAGCTTCACGGAGATCACGGCGGCGAGGCCCTCGCGGACGTCCTCGCCCTCGAGGTTCTCCTCCTTCTCCTTCAGCAGGCCCTTGTCGCGCGCGTACTTGTTCAGCGTGCGCGTCAGCGCGGCGCGGAAGCCCTGCGTGTGCGTGCCGCCCTCGACGCGTGTTGATGTTGTTGGCGAACGAGAAGACGGACTCCTGGTAGGAGGTGTTCCACTGCATCGCGACCTCGACGAGGCCGGCGTCGTTCTCGTTCTCGAAGTACACGATGTGGCGGTGCACGGGGTCCTTCGACTCGTTGACGTACCGGACGAAGTCGCGGATCCCGCCCTCGTAGTGGAACTCGACGCGATCGCCGCCGGCGCGCTCGTCGGTGAGCACGATCCGCAGCGCCGCGTGTGAGGAACGCGGTCTCGCGCAGCCGCTGCACGAGCGTCTGGGCCGAGAGCTCCGTCTCCTCGAAGATCTCCGCGTCGGGCAGGAACGAGATCGTCGTGCCGGTCCCGTTCGAGCCGTTCGGAGTCGAGCTTCACGGCGCCCTGCGGGACGCCGCGCGCGAACTCCTGCCGGTAGAGCTTCCCGTCGCGCTCGACCTCCGCGATCAGCCACTCGGAGAGCGCGTTCACGACCGACACGCCGACGCCGTGGAGGCCGCCGGAGACCTTGTAGCCGTCGCCGCCGAACTTGCCGCCGGCGTGCAGCTTCGTCAGCACGATCGTCATCGCCGACTCGCCGCTCTCGTGCTCGTCGACCGGGATGCCGCGGCCCCGGTCGCGCACGGTGACCGAGTTGTCGGGGTGGATCGTGACCTCGATCGAGTCGTTGTGGCCCGCCATCGCCTCGTCGACGGCGTTGTCGACGACCTCGTAGACGAGGTGGTGGAGGCCCCGCAGGCCGGTCGAGCCGATGTACATCCCGGGCCGGAGCCGGACCGGCTCGAGACCTTCGAGGACCGTGATGTCCTTCGCGGAGTAGGACCCGTTTGTCGGAGAGTCAGTCATCAAGAGAAAAGCCCTGCAAAACGCCTGTTTCGCGGGCTGCCAACAGTGTATCAGACGGGGCCGCTCGCCGCCGTCCTCGCCAGCCAGAAACCGGCCGCTTTTTGCACAGTTTCGCGCAGGTTCTCGTCCTCGATCGGGGCCGCCAGCGCCGCCGCGGCCCGCGCGTCGTCGGCCGAGACGGCGACGGTTGGCGGCGGTGGCTCCTTCGCGTCGTGCGAGGGCAGCGGGCCGGGCGCGAACCGGACCTTCGCGACCCCGAGCCGCGCCGCGATCTCCGCCGCGCGGTGGCCGAGCTCGAACGCCCAGATCGAGTCCGCCGCATTGACGTGGACGACGCCGTCGCGGGCGATCCGCGCGGGCCACGCGTTGCGCGCGATCGCGTCGCCGACCGCGGCCGGCCAGGCCTCGACGACGTCCGCAAGGCCGCCCTCCGCGCCGAACCGGCCGAGCTCGGTGCGGACGGCGTCACCGAGCCTGTCCAGGGCTCACCTCCACGACCTGCGCCGGCTCGATCGGGAGCGCCGAGCGGTGCGTCGCGGTGATCACGACCTGCCCGAGCTCGGAGACGCGGTCCGCCAGCGCACGGCGCCGCGCCGCGTCGAGCTCCGAGAGGACGTCGTCGAGGAGGAGCAGCGGCTCGCGTCGCAGCAGCTCGGCCTCCGCGAGGAGGAGCGCGAGCACGGCGACGCGCTGCTCGCCCTGCGAGCCGAAGCTCCGCAGGTCGCGCGGCCCCGCCGCGATCGCCACGTCGTCGAGGTGCGGCCCGAGCCCGGTGAAGCCGCGCGCAGCGTCGCGGTCGATCCGCGCCTCGAGCGCGTCGGCCGAGGGTGGCTCGCCGTCGTACCCGAGCCGCGCGTCCGCAAGCCCGAGCTCCGCGGCGCGCTCGGCGAAGAGCGCGCCCGAGCGCGGCGACCGTCTCGTGCCGCAGGTCGACCAGCGCCGCACCGAGCTCCGCCAGCCGCCCGCTCCACGGCGAGACCGCGTCGCGGCTCGAGAGACCGAGCTGCAGCCGACGCAGCGCCGCGTTCCGCTGCGCAAGCGCTGCGGCATAGTCCTGCGGCGCCGCGAGCCGGGCGGGATGGAGCCTCCCGCCGGCGCGGTCGAAGTACGCGCGCCGCACGGCCGGGCCGCCCTTCACGAGCGCGAGCCGGTCCGGTGTGAAGACGAGCGTCGCGAACTCGCGGCGGAGTCCCTCGGCCGACCCGAGCCGGATCCCGTCGAGCTCCGCCACCTTCGCCGTGCCGGCCGAGAGCCGCACCCGGACGTCGTGCCTCGTGCCGCCGCGGGCGACGGCGAGCGCGACGAGCGCGTCCCGCTCGCCGAAGCGGACGAGTTGGCCCTCGCTGCGCGTTCGCGGCGAGAACCCCTGCGTGCCGAGGTGCAAGGCCTCGAGCAGGTTCGTCTTGCCGACGCCGTTGTCGCCGACGACGAGCACGAGCCCCGGCGAGAGGCCGAGATCGAGGGCGGCGTAGGAGCGGTAGTTCCGGAGCGTGACGTCCGCGACGATCAGCCTGCGAGCCGGATCGGCATGAGCAGGTACGTGTAGTCGGCGGTCTCGCCCTCGAGCACGGCCGGCCGCAGCGGGCTGATCAGCTTGATCGTGACGCTCGGCGAGTCGACCGACTCGAGTCCGTCGCGGAGGAAGTCCGCGTTGAAGCCGATCTCCATGGTGTCGGCGGTGTACGCCGCCGGCAGCGACTCGCGGGCCTCGCCCACGTCCTGGGTCTGCGCCGACACCGTCAGCTCGCCCTCGGCGAAGCGGAGCCGGAGCGGCGAGTTGCGCTGCGCCATCACCGAGACGCGCCGGACGACGCCGAGGAGCTCGTCGCGCGGCAGCTCGAGCTCGTGCTCGAACTGCTCCGGGAGGAGCTGCCGGTAGTTCGGGAACTGGCCGTCGATCCGCCGCGTCGTCAGCCACGAGCCGTCCGTGCCGAAGACGACGTGGTTCTCGTACACGCCGAGCCGCAGCTCCGAGCCGTCGCCGCCGAGCCGCGAGAGCTCCTGCAGCGCGCGGGCCGGGATGATCGCCTCGAGCTCGGCCGACGAGCCCTCGATCACCGTCTCCTTCACCGCCAGCCGGTACGAGTCCGTCGCCGCCATCACGATCTTCCCGGGCTCGAAGCGGACGAGGATACCCGTCAGGACGGGGCGGCTCTCGTCGCGGGAGGCGGAGCGGCCCACTCGCTCGATCGTCTCGACGAGGGCATCCCGGTCGACGGTCTGCAGGCGATCCTCGTCGAGCTCGGGCAGCTGTGGGAAGTCCTCCGCGGCATACGTGTGGATCCGGTAGCTCGCCGAGCCGCAGGCGATCGCGAGTGCGGACTCGCTCGGTGAGGTGCTCGATCGAGACGTCGGCGTCCGGGAGCGTCCGCGCGATGTCGAGGAGGAGCCGGCCCGGGACGACTACCTCGCCTTCGCCGCCGATCTCCGCCTCGACGGAGGTGCGCAGCGAGAGCTCCATGTCCGTCGCGGCCAGGTGGAGCTCGCCTGTCTCGGCCCGAAGCCGGATCCCGCCGAGCACGAGGACGGTCGTCCGAGCCGATACCGCACGGGCCACGATCGCGAGGTGCTCGGCGAGAACGTCCCGTGAGACGGTGATCTTCAACGCGGTCTCGACCATTACGTCTGAGTCAATCATGGAATGAAAGAGTCGTAGTAGTACGTAGAGCGGTGGGACCCGTGGAGAACCCGGGCGGTGCGTGGAGAGGAGCCATTCTGACTGTGGGGGCGGACGGGGAAGATCGGAGGCTTCTCAACAGGCCGAAGGGCTCAGCGGGCTTGTTTCACACGTGCGGTCAGTTCTTGCACCAGGTTGTACACCGTCCTGTCCTCACGGATCAGGCGCGCGATCTTCGAGGTCGCGTGGATCACGGTCGTGTGGTCGCGCCCGCCGAAGTGCTTGCCGATCTTCGGCAGCGACGAGTCGGTCAGCTCGCGTGAGAGGTACATCGCGACCTGGCGCGGATAGACGATGTTCTGGGAGCGGCGGTCGCCCGTGAGCTCGGCCATGTTGACGCTGAAGCGCTCGCACACGAGCTCCTGGATCCGCTCGATAGACACGGTCGGCGCCTCACCCTGCGGGTAGACGTCGCGGAGGACGTGCTCGGCGACGCCGACGTCCATGGTGCGGTCGGTGAGTGACGTGTAGGCGACGACCCGCGTGAGCGCGCCCTCGAGCTCGCGGATGTTCGTGGAGACGCGGCTCGCGATGAACGTGAGCACCTCCGGGTCGTCGACGTCGATCCCGTCGTACTTCACCTTGCGGCGCAGGATCGCGATCCGCGTCTCGAGGTCGGGAGGCTGGATGTCGGTGATGAGGCCCCACTCGAACCGCGACCGCAGCCGGTCCTCGAGCGTCTGCATGTCGCGCGGCGGTCGGTCGGAGCTGAGCACGATCTGGCTGCCGGCCTCGTAGAGCGAGTTGAACGTGTGGAAGAACTCCTCCTGGATCCGCTCCTTGCCCTCGAAGAACTGCACGTCGTCGATCAGCAGCACGTCGTAGGTGCGGTAGCGCTGCTTGAACCCCTCGATCCGCTTGTCCCGGAGGCTGTTGATGAAGTCGTTGACGAACGTCTCCGAGGTCACGTAGCGAACCGTGAGGTTGGCCGCGTGTCGGCCGACGTAGTTCGCGACCGCGTGGAGCAGGTGTGTCTTACCGAGCCCGGTGTGCCCGTAGATGAAGAGCGGGTTGTACGCCTGGGCCGGCGCCTCGGCGACCGCGAGCGCGGCCGCGTGGGCGAAGCGGTTCGACGACCCGATCACGAAGGAGTCGAACGTGTACTTCGGGTTGATGCCTGCGGTCTCGCCCGTCCGCGTCGCGGCCGGCGCGGCGAAGGCTGATCCGGCCTGCACGGGGGCCGGCGCCGGCGTGCCAGCATCGGGGTCGACCACCAGCTGGACCCGGAGCTCGCGGCCGGCGGCGTCCTTGACCGCCGCGCGGATCAGGTCGAGGAAGTGCCCCTCGATCCACTCGCGCGTGAAGTCGTTCGGGACGGCGAGCACGAAGGCGTCCTCGGAGACACCGGCGGGGCCGACCTGGCCGAACCAGGTCCGGAAGGTCGTGTCGTTCAGCGCTTCTCGCAGACGGGCGGAGACATCGCTCCACAGCCCGTCCGCAGTCAGCTCGATCGAGTTCTCCACGCGGGTCCGCAGTGCTCCTGGTCGTAGGGTCGGGAAGGCGCCGACAATAGCAGCGTCCCCGCAGGGGCTCAACGGTGTCCAGGACGGCCATGCCCCGCTGAAAAAAGAGCCGATTTGCAGGATAAAAGAAGTCCCTCCACACGAGTCTCCACAGCTGTGGAAAGCGGGTTTCCGGATCGTCATTTCGGCCGGACTTTCCACGGCTTTTCACCTGTGGGCAGCCTGTGGACAAACGGAGCTACGCGCCGGGGCGGCTATACTCCTGCCCGGCTTCGGAACTCCGGGGTCTTTGCACTCTTTCGAGGCGATGAAGCAGACCTATCAGCCGAACGTGCGCAGGCGGAAGCGGAAGCATGGCTTCCGCGCCCGGATGTCGACCCGGGCCGGACGCCTGATCCTGAAGCGCCGCCGCGCCAAGGGGCGCACGCGCCTGTCGGCGTAGTGCAGCGCAAGCATCGCCTTTCGCGCTCGCGCGACTTCGACGCCGTCTACCGGCACGGCCGCTCGGTTTCGTCCCGGTACCTGACGCTGTACCGGTTCGCGCGGCCGGACGAGCCCGGCGAGCCCCGGCTCGGCCTCGCCGTCCCCAAGGCAGCGGGGAGCGCCGTCGTCCGCAACCGCATCAAGCGCCAGCTCCGCGAGGTCTGGCGCGCGTCGCTCGACGCGGAGACGATCGACCCGGGGAACGACTACGTGCTCGTCGTGCGTCCCGGTCTTCCCGAAGCCGTCGAGGCCCGCGGGTACGCGTGGCTCGTCGAGCGCGTCGACGAGGTGCTCGGGAAGGCCTCGGCGTGACGTACCTGAGCGTCATCTTCCGCTCGTTCTTCCACGGCCCCGGCGTCGCCGGCGCGCCCACGTGCAAGTACCACCCGTCGTGCTCGCAGTACGCCTCGGACGCGATCCGGAAGTACGGCCCGGTGCGCGGGACGGCGAAGGCGGCCTGGCGCGTCCTGCGCTGCAACCCGTGGTCGCGCGGCGGAGTGGACTACGCATGACCGCCGCCCTGCTCGTCTTCAGCATCCTGCAGCCGCTCGAGAACGCGGTCCGCTGGGTCCTCGAGCGCTTCCACTACAACCTCGGCTTCACGTGGGCATGGGCGATCGTCGGCACGACGGTCGTCGTCCGGGTCCTGCTCGTGCCGCTGACCGTGCGGCAGATCCACTCGATGCAGTCGATGCAGCGCCATGCGCCGGAGATGAAGGAGATCCAGCGCAAGTACAAGGGCGACCGGCAGAAGCTCAACGAGGAGCTGATGAAGTTCTACAAGGAGAACAACATCAACCCGGCCGCGTCGTGCCTGCCGCTCGTCGCGCAGTTCCCGGTCTTCATCTCGCTCTACCTCGTGCTGAAGAACTTCTCGAAGCACGTGCCGCCGGGCTCCGACCTCTCGTGGCTGCACATCGTCCCGAACATCACCGCCCACGCGAACTCGGTGTGGTCGGGCTACCTGCTGCTCGCGATCTACGCCGGGAGCCAGGTCCTCTCGACGTACTTCATGTCGGCGACGATGGACAAGGCACAGCGGACGATCATGATGATCGTCCCGCTGATCTTCATCACCGTGATCGCGCACTTCCCGATCGGCCTGGTCATCTACTGGGTGACGACGAACCTGTGGACGGTCGGCCAGGGCCTCGTCACGCGGCGGCTGATGCCGAAGACGCCGGCGCCGAGCTGGCCGCGACGCTCACCGCGTACACCCGCGAAGACCCAACCGGCGCCCGCACCCGCCGTTGCGCCGGCGCCGAAGGCGAAGGTCGAGGCGCCGCCCAAGCAGCCCGCCCAGCCCAAGCCGGTGCGCCGGAAGAAGAAGGGCGGCACCCGGCGTTGAGCGCCGACGAGCTCACCGTCGAGGCGACGGGCGAGACCGTCGGCGAGGCGAAATGGAAGGCGCTGCGCGAGCTCGAGCGGCGGGCGCCCGCGCTCGACCCGACCGCCGTCCGCTTTCAGGTCGTCTCCGAGGGCGACCGCGGACTCCTCGGCGTCGGCTACGAGCCGGCGCGCGTGCTCGCGAGCGTGCCGGCCGACGCGGTCGTGGCCGAGCCCGCGGTTGCGGCAACCGACGAGTCCGAGCCCGCGGCGCGGCTCCGCGCGCTCATCGAGCAGGTGACCTTCGCGCTCGGGATCCGGTGCCGGATCGACGTCGTCGAGGACGAGGAGTCGCTGACCGCGACGTGCACGGGCGGCGATCCCGGGCTGCTGATCGGGAAGCACGGCCAGACGATCGACGCCGTTCAGACGCTCGCGATCGCGATCCTCGCCGGCGGCGAGGGCCCGCGGAAGGAGGTGGTCGTCGACGCCGAGGGCTACCGCGAGCGGCGGCGGCGCACGCTCGAGGCGCTCGCCGTGCGCTGCGCCGAGGAGGCCGCTCCGCGACGGCGCGCGCGTCGAGCTCGAGCCGATGAGCGCCGCCGAGCGGAAGCTCGTGCACGAGCGGCTGAAGGACGTACGACGGCGTGGGCACGCTGAGCGAGGGGGACGAGCCGCATCGCTACGTCGTCGTCACGCCCGCATGAGGCGGGCCCGCTCGACGACTGGCTCCGCGCGGTCGTCGCGACCCCGGGCCTGACGGCGCTCTCGCCGGCCGACGCGGCCGCCGTCCTCCTCGCGGACGCGCTCCGCGCGACCGACCTGCTCCGCGGCTGCGAAGGCCCGATCGTGGACGTCGGCTCCGGGAACGGCTCGCCGGGAATCCCGCTCGCGTGCGCGCTGCCGCAGCACGAGTTCGTGCTGCTCGAGGCGGAACGCCGGAAGTGCGCGTTCCTCGAGCGCTGGGCGCCGCCGAACGCGCGCGTCGTGTGGGGCCGCGCCGAGGAGCAGGAGACCGACTGGGCGGGCGCCGCGCTCGCGAAGGCGCTCGCGCCGCCGCCGGTTGCGGCCGAGTGGTGCCTCCCGCTCGTCCGCCCCGGCGGAATAGCGGTGCTCTGGGCCGGCGAGACGGCCGATCCGGCGCACGTCGCCCGCGTCGCGGAACAGCTCGCGGCGGAGCTCGTCGCCGGCCCGGACGGGCTGCTCGTCCTCCGGAAGCTCGGGCCCACCCCGCCCGACTTCCCGCGCCGGGTCGGTGTCGCCCGCAAGCGCCCGCTCGCCTGACGCGCCCGCCGCCGCGCAGGGTCGTCCGGGCGCGCGGCGAAGATCCCTAGGTGGCGGGAAAGGTCTACGCGTTCGCGAACCAGAAGGGCGGGGTCGGCAAGACCACGTCCGCGATCAACCTGGCCGCGTGCCTCGCCGAGGCGGGCGAGCGCGCGCTCGTCGTCGACCTCGACCCGCAGGCGAACGCGACCTCGGGACTCGGGATGCGCGCGAACGGCACGTCGAGCTACGACCTGCTCGACGGCGCGCCGCTCGCAGAGCTCGCGAAGCCGACCGCGTTCGCGAACCTCTTCGTCGTCCCGTCCAAGCCGGAGCTCGCGGGCGCGGCCGTCGAGCTCGCACGGCGCGAGAACGGCGACCGGTACCTCGCCGAGGCGCTCGCGGACGCGAACGGGTTCGGGTTCGTCCTGCTGGACTGCCCGCCGTCGCTCGGGCCGCTGACCGTGAACGCGCTCGCGGCCGCCGACCGCGTGATCGTTCCGGTGCAGGCCGAGTACTACGCGCTCGAGGGTCTCGCCCAGCTCGTCCGCTCGATCAACCTCGTGCGGGCGCGGCTGAACCCGAGGCTCGCGATCGCGGGCGTGCTGATCACGATGAGCGACGGGCGCACCCGACTCTCGGCCGACGTCGAGCGCGAGGTGCGCGCCCACTTCGGCGACCTCGTCTTCGACACCGTGATCCCGCGCAACGTGCGGCTCGCCGAGGCCCCGAGCCACGGCCTGCCGGTGACCCACCACGACCGGCGCTCCCCGGGCGCCGAGGCCTACTGGAAGGTGGCGATGGAGCTTGTCGAGCGCAGCTAGAGAGCGGCGCGGCCTCGGCCGCGGCTTCGAGGTCCTGATCGGCGGCTCCGAGGAGCCGGAGCTGGCCCACGTGCCGGTGGAGCAGATCCACGCGAACCCGCGGCAGCCGCGGCGGCGCTTCGACCACGAGGCGACCGCCGGGCTCGCCGACTCGATCCGCGCGCAGGGCGTGATCCAGCCGGTCGTGCTGCGCCCGCGGCTCGAGGGCGGCTACGAGCTGATCGCCGGCGAGCGCCGCTGGCGCGCCGCGCGCGAGGCGGGCGCGCCGACCGTCCCCGCCGTGATCCGCCAGGCCGACGACCGCGAGACGCTCCTGCTCGGGCTGGTCGAGAACGTCGCGCGCGAGAATCTGACGCCGATCGAGGAGGCGCGCGGATACGCGCTGCTGATGGACGAGTTCGAGCTCACGCTCGGCGAGGTGTCCGAGCGCGTCGGCCGGTCGAAGCCGGCGATCTCGAACAAGACGCGGCTGCTCGAGCTGCCCGACGACGTGCTCGCGATGGTCGAGCGCGGCGAGCTCACCGAGGGGCACGCGCGCGCCGTGCTCGCCGTCCCGGACCAGGCGGACAGGCGGCTGCTCGCCCGCAAGATCGTCTCGCTCGGGCTCTCCGTGCGCGCCGCCGAGCGGGCCGCGCGCTGGTCGGGCGCGAAGACGAAGCCGCGGACGAAGACGCCGGTCGACCCGGCGCTCGCCGCGCGAGTCAAGAGCGATCTCGCGCGCGTGACGGGCCTCGAGGTCCGGATCGCGCCGGGCCGGATCGAGCTCGCGTACGGCGACGAGCACGACCTCGAAGAGCTCGTCGAGCGGCTCGGCGGCCGGTAGCCCGGCCCACGCTTCACTTTGTATAGTCGCGGTCCCCGCGAGGACTGGAGGCGACGATGAGCGTGACCGACGAGCTACTCCGGAATGCCGAGCAGTACGCCGCGAGCTTCGACCTCGGCGACCTGCCGCTCCCGCCCGCGAAGGGCGTCGCAGTGCTCGCGTGCATGGACGCGCGGCTCAACCCGTACGCGCTGCTCGGGCTCGCCGAGGGCGACGCGCACGTGATCCGGAACGCCGGCGGCGTCGTCACCGACGACGAGATCCGCTCGCTCTCGATCTCGCAGCGGCTGCTCGGGACACGCGAGATCATCCTGATCCACCACACCGACTGCGGGATGCTCACCTTCAACGACGACGAGTTCCGGCGCGACCTGCACCGGGACACCGGCGCGATGCCGACGTGGGCGGCCGAGGCGTTCGACGACCTCGAGGAGGACGTGCACCGCTCGATCGCGCGGATCATGGGCAGCCCGTTCATCCCGAACAAGGGCTCGGTGCGCGGCTTCGTCTACGACGTCCACGACGGGACGCTGACCGAGGTCGTCTGACTCACACGCGCCGGCGCCACCGGGCGAAGACGTCCTCGAGGTCGGCCCGTTTCGCCCGCGGGACGAGCACGAACAGCCGGTCGCTCGACCGGATCACGGTTCCCGCGTCGGGTCGGATCGTCTCGCCGTCCCGCGCGACCGCCGCGACGAATGCATCGCGCGGCAGGCCGAGCTCGCGCACGGCGGCGCCCGCGATCGAGTGGCCCGACGCGACGGCGAAGTCGACGAGGTCGAGCGACCCGGCCGGCGCGGCCTTCTCCGGCGCGGCGGGCGCCCGGGGCGCGACCCCGAGCCGCTCGGCCACCCACTCGAGCGTCGTCCCCTGCGCGAGCGCGGAGGCGAGCACGACGAAGAAGACCGCGTTGAAGATCGTCTTCCCGCTCCCGAGCCCCGACGAGAGCACGATCGTCCCGAGCACGATCGGGACCGCGCCGCGGAGGCCGGCCCACCCGAGGAGGGCGCGCTCGCGGTTGGTGAACCCGCCGAGCGCGGTCGAGACCCACACGGCGGCCGGCCGGGCGAGGAAGACGAGCACGACCGCGAGCGCGAGCCCGGACAGCGCGACCGCCGGCAGCTCGTGCGGGAAGACGAGCAGCCCGAGCACGACGAACATCGCCACCTGGGCGAGGAACGCGAGCCCTTCGTGGAACGAGACGAGCTGGTGGCGGTACCGCGACGGCGTGCTGCCGACGGCGAGCCCGACGAGGTACACGGCGAGGAAGCCGCTCCCGCCCATCACGTCGGCGGCGCCGAACGAGAGCGCGGCCGCGGCGACCGAGGCGACCGGGGCGAACGCTCCGATCGAGTGCGGCAGCCGCGCGAACGCCCAGCTCGCCGCCGCGCCGAGCGCGATCCCGACCGCGAGCCCGATCCCGAGCTGGCGGAGCACGAGCAGCGTGAGGTCGCCGAGCCCGTAGCCCGGCGTCTGGATCCAGTGGATCAGCCCGATCGTGAGCGCGATCGCCATCGGGTCGTTCCCGCCGGTCTCGGCCTCGAGCGTGCGCGCGAGCCGTCGCGGGATCCGCGTGAACCGCAGCGTCGCGAACACGGCGGCCGCGTCGGTCGACGAGACGACGGCGCCGAGCAGCACGGACTCGAGCCAGGTGAGGTCGAAGAGCGCGTGCGCGGCGACGCCCGTGACCGCAGCGGTGACCGCGACTCCGACCGTGCTCAGGAGCGCAGCCGGGACGACGACCTCGCGGAGCCGCCGCCACGACGTCGAGAGTCCGCCCTCGAAGAGGATCGCGACGAGGCAGACCTCGCCGACGTTGCGCGCGAGCTCCGCGTCGTCGAACTCGATCCCGCCGACGCCGTCCGAGCCGAGCACCATCCCGAGCCCGAGGAACGCGACGAGCGCCGGCACGCCGGTCCGCGACGCGCCGAGCGCGACGAGGATGCTCGCCGCGAGGATCCCGCCGACGAGGAGGAGCATCGCGCCTTCGTCCATCGCCCCATCTTGGCGGTCGCAGGCGATTGCTTTCCGCGCCGGGGCGGGCTACCGTCGGCCATCGCACCGCCTGCAGGGGAACGGGCGGGCCTCATATTCGGAAGGGAGAATCGAATGGTCGGGTACGTTCGCGTGCTTGCTTTCCTGACCGCTGCGGTCGCCGCGCTCGCCGTTGCGGGCAGCGCCGCGGCGGGGCGCTACATCGTCGTGCTGAAGCCGGCGCACTCCGGGGCGGGGATCGCCGCGGTGCAGCGCGCCGGCGGGACGGTCCTGAGCGTCAACAAGCTCGGGGTCGCCACGGTGTTCTCGTCGAAGGGGTCGTTCGAGCTGCGCCTTCGCGCGCTCCGGGGCGGTCTCGGGCGTCGCTCCCGACGCGTACTTCCGCGGGCAGGGCGTCTCGTCGCCGTCGCGGTTCGTCACCCGCGCGTCGGTCGCGAGCACGGTTCCGGCCGAGCAGGCGGCGTGTGCGAGCCTCTTCTCGCTGCCGCCGCTCACAGGCCCCGACCCGCTCGGCGTCTGCCAGTGGGACATGCGGGCGATCTCGGCGTCGCCGAGCGGCTCGTACGCCGTCAACCAGGGCCAGGGCGCGCTCGTCGGCGACATGGACACCGGCATCGACCTGACCCACCCGGACCTCGTCGCGAACATCGACGTCGGGCTCTCCTGCTCGTTCGTGTACGCGACGACGCCGACCGCGAACCCCGCCGAGCAGGTCACCCGCGGCGACTGCTCGAACAAGGCCGCCGTCCAGGACCTCAACGGGCACGGGACGCACACGGCCGGCACGATCGCCGCGCCGATCAACGGCGAGGGCGTCTCCGGCGTGGCGCCGAAGGCGACCATCGTGGCCCTCAAGTCCGGGACGGAGCAGGGCTACTTCTTCACCGACTCGGTCGTCGACGGGCTCATGTACGCGGGCGACCACCACCTCGACGCGGTCAACATGAGCTTCTTCGCCGACCCGTGGCTCTTCAACTGCCGGAGCGACCCCGAGCAGCGGGCGATCATCCAGGCGATCGGCCGCGCGGCCAGGTACGCGCAGCAGAACGGCGTCGTGCTCGTGGCCGCGGCCGGGAACGAGGGCATCGACCTCAACCACCCGACGACCGACGAGCTCAGCCCGGACTACCCGCCCGGCGCCGCCGTCACCCGGAAGGTGAACAACAGCTGCATCGTCCTCCCGGCCGAGCTGCCGGGCGTCGTGACCGTGACGGCGACCGGCGCGGAGAACCTGCTCGCGTGGTACTCGAGCTACGGCAACGTCGAGCGACGTGACGGCGCCCGGCGGCTCGCGCTTCCAGACGACGCCGCTCGACCCGAACCGCGGCCGGGTGCTCTCGACGTACTCGTCGACCGCAGGCGACCTCGCGGTCGAGGACGGCGCTCGGCCGGCTCGTCCAGGACTCGTCCGGCGCGTACTACGTGTGGGCGAACGGGACGTCGATGGCCGCTCCGCACGTCACGGGCGTGATCGCGCTGATCCGTGCGGCGCATCCGGGCATGTCGGTGGGCTCGGTCGTCGCGCTCCTGCGCAAGACGGCCGTCGAGCAGCCCTGCCCGAGCGCTCTCGACCCGGGCGTGGAGTTCTTCGGCGCGCCGGTGCAGAGCTGCAAGGGCGGCAAGGGGAACAACAACTTCTACGGCAAGGGCCTCGTGAACGCCCTCGCGGCCGGGTCGCGGTAGGCGGACGCGGCGACGTCCGAACTGCGGTTGCGGCGGCGGCTCGACGGGCGGGCCGCCGCCGCGACGCTCGACGAAGTGGGCGATCGTGGATTCGAACCACGGACCTCCGCCTTATCAGAGCGGCGCTCTAACCAACTGAGCTAATCGCCCGCGCGGGGCAGTCTAGCGGCGGCGCGAGCGGCCGAGGGACGCGGCTACTCTACGAGCTCAGATGACGGAGATGGTCATCTACGGGGTGTCCTTCGACCTTGTCGGCAAGCAGCCGATCGTGCTGCTGAAGACCGCGGAGGCCAACAAGTTCCTTCCGATCTGGATCGGCCACCCCGAGGCCGCGGCGATCCTGATGAAGCTCCAGGGGGCGACCGCGCCGCGGCCGCTGACGCACGACCTGCTCGTGAACATCCTCGGCGAGCTCGACGTCGAGATCGTCCGCGTCACGGTCACCGAGCTGCGCGAGAACACGTTCTACGCGTCGATCACGGTGCAGCAGAACGGCTCCGAGGTCGAGATAGACTCGCGCTCCTCCGACGCGATCGCGGTCGCGATCCGCGCGCACGCGCCCATCTACGCGGCCGACTCGGTGATCGAGGAGTCCGCGATCGAGTTCGAGGGCGACGACGTGAACGAGGAGGAGATCGTCGACGAGTTCAAGCGGTTCCTCGAGAGCGTCTCGGCCGAGGACTTCGCCGAGGCCGAGCTCGAGGAGGACGCAGAGGAGCTCGCCGGCGACGAGGACGAGGACGAGTCGTAGCGTCTCTACGAGTGGCCGATCGTGACCGCGGCCACGAGCGAGATCCCGTTGAAGAGCCCGTGCAGCACCATGCCGGGATAGACGCTGTCCGTCCGGGACCGCAGCCACGCGAGCGCGCTCCCGAAGACGAGCAGCTCCGGGAACGCCTGCAGCAGCCCGTGGGCCAGCGCGAATGCGACTCCGACCGCGACGATCGCGGTCCAGACGCCGTACCGGACGAGGAGGGAGTAGCCGAGGCCGCGGAACATCAGCTCCTCGACGATCGGCGCGACGATCGCGATCACGACGAAGTTCGCCACGTACGCGCCGGCGTGATTCGACTCCCAGCCGGTCGGGGTGAGGCCCTGCTCCCGGCCGCCGTGGAGGAAGTGGTCGAGCACCGCGACCGCGATCCAGACGCCGATCAGGATCAGCGGCATCAGGATCAGCGCGGTGCGCCACGAGGTCGGCCGGCGGAGCGCGAGGAGGCCGCGGTCGAAGCCGGCGATCGCGAGCACGCAGAGGAGCAGGATCGCGTAGGCCGCCGCCGCCGCCGCCGCGGTCGAGTACTCGTAGAGCACGTTCCGGTCGGGCGCGCCCTGCGAGAACCGGCTCGAGTACTCGAGCAGGATCAGGATCGAGACGAGCACCGACCACGCGATCAGGCGTCCACGGGTCGCCCGCCCGTGCGTGCCGTAGCTCACGCCTAAGATGAGTTACCCCTCGTGGCCCGCACCTTCACTCCTGCCGAGGCTAACAGCGCCCTCTCCGAGGTGCGCCCGCTCGCCGAGCGGATGGTGGCCGTCCGGGCCCGGCTCCAGGAGCTGCAGGGCGAGCAGCGCGAGGTCGTGCAGATCATCGCCGGGAACGGCAGCGGCTACGCCGTCGGCGAGGCGCGCTCCGACGAGTTCACGGCCCAGGCGGCCGAGCTCGAGCGCTGCCTCGACGCGCTCACGGAGCTCGGCGTGCAGGTGAAGGACGCGGACGCGGGCCTGCTCGACTTCCCGGCCGTGCGGGAGGGCGAGGACGTGCTGCTCTGCTGGCGCGTCGGCGAGGACGCGGTCGACTGGTGGCACGGCGTCGGCGAGGGCTACGCCGGGCGGAAGCCGATCGACTGGGAGGACGCAGGGTGACGGAGCGGTTCTGGGAGCGGCTCGGGGTCGCGCTCGCGGTCATCCTCGTGACGGTCGTGGTCGCGAAGCTCGTCGACCGCCGCATCTCGCGGCGCGACCTCCCGCCCGACGTGGTGACGCGCTATCGCATCCTGCGGCGCACGATCGTGGCCACGATCGTCTTCGTCGGCGTCTTCTCGGCGCTGCTCGTGATCCCGCAGGTGCGGGCCGTCTCGGCCGCGATCCTCGCCTCGTCCGCCGTCGTCGGGATCGTGTTCGGCTTCGCGGCGCAGCGCACGCTCGGCAACTTCATCGCCGGGTTGATGATCGCGTTCACGCAGCCCGTGCGGATCGGCGACGAGATCGAGGTCGGCGGAGCCCGCGGCACCGTCGAGGAGATCGGGCTTACCTATACGTGGCTCCGTCTGCGCGACAACGACCGACTCGTGATCCCGAACGAGAAGCTCGCCTCCGACACGATCCGGAACTCGACGATCCGCAGCGGCCGCTCGATGGCCGAGGTGACGGTGCAGCTCCCGCTGAGCGCGGACGTCCGCGAGGTCGTGGGCGCGCTCGCGGACGAATCGCCGGAGGTGTACGTGACGAGGCTCGGCGACCGCGTCACGGTAGCGGTGCGCCGGTGGGTCGACTCCGACGAGGAGGGCGACCGGGCGGAGAGCGATCTGCGCATCCTCGTCCACGAGCGGCTCAGAGCGCTGGGGGTCTTCGCGTGACCAGGCGCGACGACCTGTCGGAGTCGCTGCTCGCGCTGCGCCATCGCCGGCGCGTCCGGCTCGAGCGGAGCCGCCGCCGCCGCCGCCGCGCGGGTGCGCTGGCCGCGGTCGTGGTCGTGGCGGCGATCGTGGTCGTCGTCGCGGGCGGGATCGGCTCCGGCGTGGCGCTCTCTTCGGGGTGCAGCCTCGACTCGCTGCACGCGGTCACGATCGGCCAGAACTCGTTCGTCTACGCGGCCGACGGGCTGCGGCTCGGGTCGATCCCGGCCGAGCGGAACCGCGAGCCGGTGCCGCTCGCCCGCACGAGCCCGTGGCTGCGGAAGGCGACGGTGGCGGTCGAGGACAAGCGCTTCTACCAGCACGGCGGCGTCGACTACGTCGGGATCGCGCGCGCGTTCTGGCGCGACGTCAGCGCCGGCAAGGTCGTCCAGGGCGGCTCGACGATCACGCAGCAGCTCGTGCGGAACATGTACGTCGGCCAGGAGCGCACCTTCGAGCGCAAGCTCAAGGAGGCGTGCCTCGCGATCAAGCTCAGCCGGCGCTGGTCGAAGGACAGGATCCTCCAGGAGTACCTCAACACCGTCTACTACGGGAATCACGCCTACGGCGCCGAGGCCGCGTCCGAGACGTACTTCTCGAAGCCCGTGCGCGAGCTCAACCTCCGCCAGGCGGCGCTCATCGCCGGGCTGCCGCAGGCACCGTCGGTCGACGACCCGTTCCACAACCCGCAGGCCGCGCTCACGCGCCGCAACGAGGTGCTCGCGACGATGCTCGCCGACCAGTCGATCACCCCGGCGGAGTACCGCTGGGCGATCCGCACGAAGGGCCTCGGGCTCAAGCCGGGGAGCCTCTACACGCGGATCCGCGAGCCGTACTTCTTCTCGTACGTGATCGACCAGCTCGAGGACGTGTACGGCGCGAACACCGTCCGCGAGGGCGGGCTGAAGGTCTACACGACGATCGACCCGAGGCTGCAGTTCGCCGCCGAGCGGTCGATCCGCCACGTGCTCGACGAGCACGGCGACCCGGCTGCGGCGGTCGTCTCGATCCAGCCCGGCACGGGCGCGATCCGGGCGATGGCCTCCGTGATCCCAGGCAACCGGAAGAACCAGTTCAACCTCGCAGCGCAGTCGACGCGGCAGGCGGGCTCGACGTTCAAGGCGTTCGTGCTCGCCTCGGCGATCGAGAAGGGGATCGACCCGGACTCGACCTACTACACCTCCGCGCCGTTCACGTGCACGCAGAGCGTGTGGTGCGAGGGCGACTACAAGGCCGGGAAGCCGTGGCAGGTCTCGACCTACGACCACACCTACGCCGGCTCGATCTCGATCACGAGCGCGACGCTCCGGTCCGACAACACGGTGTACGCGCAGCTGACCCTCGACGTCGGGCCCGACTACGTGTGGCGGATGGCGAAGCGGCTCGGCGTGCACCTGACGCAGAAGCCGGTCGCGTCGATCGGGCTCGGCCCGCTGTCGGTGTCGCCGCTCGACATGGCGACCGCGTACGCGACGTTCGCCTCCGGCGGGGTCAACGCGGCGCCGATGGCGATCACGAAGGTCGTGCTCCCGAACGGCCAGGTCGACGAGGACTCCGGCTGGGGCCACCCGCAGACGAAGCGCGCGCTCTCCCCGGGCGTCGCGTGGAAGGTGAACGACGTCCTTCGCCAGAACGCGCTCTACGGCACGGGCTACGGCTCGAACGACGGCGTGCACCCGAACGCCGGCAAGACCGGCACGACCGAGGACCACGCCGACGCGTGGTTCGTCGGCTACACGCGCGACCTCTCGACCGCCGTCTGGATGGGCTATCCCGGCGGCGAGATCCCGATGCTCGACGTGCACGGCGAGGCGGTCGCCGGCGCCACGTTCGCCGTGCCGATCTGGCACGACTACATGGCGGTCGCGGAGGCCCACCGCCCGGCGCGCGACTTCATCGTCCCGAAGAACCCGCCGGTGTACAGGCCGTTCACGCGGCAGTACTTCGGCTACTCGTACATCCCGCAGCCGGTGGTGACGACGACGACGACGACGACCACCACGACGCACGCCGCACCACATCGAGCACGTGCAGCAGACCGAGCCGAAGGCCGGCCATCCGGTGGCCCCACCGGTCGTCCACCACGCGACGGCGCCGTCCACGGGCCCGCCGGCGTCGCGCGCGCCGTAAGTGGCCGACCTGCCCTCGATCGACGAGGCGCTCGCGTTCGTGCTCGGGCGCGTGCAGGCACTCGGCGACGAGGAGGTGGCCGTCGCGTCCGCGGACGGGCGCGTGCTCGCGGCGTCCGCGCGCGCGACCGTCGACCTGCCGCCGTTCCCGAGCTCGGCGATGGACGGGTTCGCCGTGCGTGCGGCCGACACGCCGGGGACGCTCGCGGTCGTCGGCGCCTCCGCGGCCGGCCGGCCGAGCGGGCTCGCCCTCGGCGCGGGCGAGACGATCGCGATCTCGACCGGCGCGGTCGTCCCGGACGGTGCGGACGCGGTCGTCCCGATCGAGGACGTCGAGGCCGGCGGTTCGACGGTGTCCGTCTCGTTGCCAGTTGACAACGGCGCGAACGTCCGGCCGCGCGGGGGAGACCTCGAGGCCGGCGACACGGTCGTCGCCGCGGGCGCGAGGCTCGGTCCGGCGCGGCTCGGCGCCCTCGCGGCGGCCGGGCTCGTCGTCGTGCCCTGCGCGCGGCGTCCGCGCGTCGCGGTGCTCGTCACCGGCACCGAGCTCCGCGACCCCGGCGCCGCGCTGGGCCCGGGCGAGATCTACGACGCGAACGGGCTCGTGCTCGAGGCGCAGGCCCGCTCGGCGGGCGCCGAGGTCGAGCGACTCCCGCGGGTGAGCGACGACGAGGCGGCGACACGGAACGCGGTCGCGCGCGGGCTCGGGGCCGACGTGCTCGTCACCACCGGCGGCGTCTCGGTCGGCGAGCACGACCTCGTGCGCGCGGCCGGGGCCGAGCTCGGAGTCGAGGAGGTCTTCTGGCGCGTCGCGGTGCGGCCGGGGAAGCCGATCTCGTTCGGCGTCCGCGGGGCGACGCTCGTGTTCGGGCTGCCCGGAAACCCGGTCTCCGCGCTCGTCGGCTTCGAGCTCTTCGTCCGCCCCGCGCTGCTTGCGCTGCAGGGCGCCGCCGACCCGGCGCCGGCATTCCTGCCCGGCCGACTCGCGGCCGCCGTCCGCCGCACCGCCGCCCGCGACTCGCTCCTTCGCGCGCGCGCCACCGTGGAGGGCGGCGAGGTCGTGCTCGAGGCATTGAGCGGCCAGGAGTCGCACATGATCGCCCGCGCGGCCGGCGCCGACGCGCTCGTGCTCGTCCCGCGCGGCGACGGTGAGCTCGCGGCCGGAAGCGCGGTCCGGTACCTCGCGCTCTAGGGTCAGCCGACGGCGCGGCGCCGGAGCTCGCGGTCGCGGCGCCGCCGCCGCCCGGCGACGACGGCGACCCGGACGAGCTCGCGCAGCGGGCCGCGCGGCCTCCGCTCGCGCGCGTCGGGGTACGGCGCGTATCGCCCGGCTGCCGACGCGGCGAGCTGCGCGCCGGCCGCGGCCCCGGCGAGCGTGATCGCGAACGCGATCGTGGGGATGTAGCCGACGCCGACGAGCTCGAGCAGGTACCACGGCGCGTCGAGCCCGAGCCCGAACCGCCACGCGAGCGAGCCCAGCACGAGCAGCGGCCCGACGAGCCCGGCGCAGAAGACGGCGATCCGGGCCGGCGACCGCGCCGGGCGGATCATCGGCAGCCAGAGCCAGATGTGGAGCGCCGGCAGCGCGAAGACGAGCGCGAACGGGTTCGTCGCCACGATCAGCATCCCGACGATCCCGAGCGCGAGCAGCGCGACCGCCTGCCCGGCGATCTCCTCCTCCGCGGCGATCGGCCGGCGCGGGACGAGCCGGTCCCGCGCGACGAGCCAGCCCGCGAGCACGACGAGCAGCAGGCCGACGAGTGCCAGCACGGGCCAGTCACCGGCGAGCGCAGAGGCCGGGTTCGGCGGCCGCGCCGGGCCGCTCGGGCCACGCGCCGAGCGCGCGGAAGGCCTCGAACGCGAGCCCGGCGAAGAGCCAGAAGAAGAGCCGGCTTCGCAGCGCGCGCGCCGCCGGCCCGAGCGGGATCCGCCGCCGCCGGCAGTACGCGAACAGGTCGATCGCGCCCACGAGGTACGGGATCAGCAGCGCGATCAGGACGAGCGCGACCGCCCAGCCCTGGATCACGCGGCTTCCGATCCAGACGACGCTGCGCGTCCCCTGCGCGAGCTCGAGCCCCTGGTCGAGCGAGCCGACCGTCTCCTGCGCGGCGCGGCCGAGCCGGAGGAGCGGCGTCAGCCGCAGCCGCTGCGGGCGGTCGGAGAACGCCGGCGGCGGTCGGCTCCCCGCCGTCGTCAGCGTCAGCGCCGACATGCCACGGGCGAGGAACGGGCCCTGCTCGTACAGCGTGAACGGGAAGCCGAGGTCGATGAGCTGGCCGAGGAAGCCCGCGTGCTCGGGCCAGTCGCCGCCGTTCTCGAGGATGCGGTGCGCGGCCGTGGCGACGAGCGCCGGCGCGGGCGAGCGCGGCTTGTCGCCGGCGAGCTCGAGCCGCGGCGCGCCGCGGCCGGCGAGGGCGTCGAGGTTGACGACCGCGACGATGTGGCCGCGGAACGGCGACGTCTCCGCGAAACGGACGGCGCCGAGGCCGCCGTACGAGCCCGCGTCGGTGGAGAGGAAGACGATCGTGTGCGAGACGTCGACCGCGGACGCGAGCGCCGAGGACGGCCGCGCGTACGCGCGCGCCAGCTCGAGCAGCGCCGCGGTCCCGCTCGCGTTGTCGTTCGCACCCGGCCCGACCCCGTTGTCGTCGCGGTGCGCCATCACGACGATCGCGTCGGGCGACTTGCCGGGCGCGATTGCCCAGAGGTTCCGCAGCCGCACGCGGCCGAGGCCCGGCACGTCCTGGCTCCACGTGTCGCTGTGGGCAGGGAGGCCGTACGGCTCGAGCGCCCGCTCGAACCACGCCGGCGGCGCCGGCGGCGCCGGTCGTGCCCGGCCGCCGGTCCGGGTAGAGGGTCGCGAGTTCGATCGCGTGCTCGAGCGTGCTCCGGGCGTCGAACGTGGCCGGGAGCACGGGCGCCTGCAGCGGCGCCGGCTGCCGGATCGTGAACGCCGCGAGCAGCAGCGGCAGCGAGAGCACGAGGAACGCGCCGCGGTACAGCCGGCCGTCGACGGGCCGCTCGACCGAGCCGCGCCGCGGCCGCCGGCGGCGCCGACCCGGAGGCAAGGAGGCCGCCATCCCGGCTGAGTCTAGGACTGTGCCCGGGCGCGTGCGCCTCGCCGCGGAGTTCGCGGGGCCTGCCGTGTAGGCTCGTTTGCACGTGGAAACGGGGCCCGTCCCGATCGCGCCGAAGGTCGTCCCGCGCCTCTCCTTCTGCATCATCACGCGCTCGGCGAGCGGGCGGGTGGCCTCGATCCTCGAGCTCGTGCGCCCGGTCGCGGACGAGATCGTGGTCGGGGTCGACGACCGCGCGCCCGACGCCGACGTCGCGGCGCTCGGGCCGCTCGCCGACGTGCTGCGGCTCTTCTCGTACGCGGACCCGGCCGACTCGGCGACGCCGTGGCTGTACTCGCTCTGCTCGGGCGACTGGATCCTGAACGTCGACCACGACGAGATCCCGTCGCTCGCGCTGCTCGCGGCGCTGCCGGCGCTCGTCGCGGCCGACGACGTCACGCACTACCACCTCGCGAAGCGCTGGCTCTGGGGGGACGCCGGCCGGTACCTCGACGAGCCGCCGTGGGGCCGCGAGACGGCGCCGCGGCTCGTCCGCAACGACCCGGCGAGCCTGCGTTTCTCGGACGAGTTCCACCGGCCGTTCGTGCTCGAGGGCGCGTCGCGGTACGTCGAGGAGCAGCTCTGGCATGTCGACTTCCTGCTCCGCTCGCTCGAGGAGCGCCGCGAGAAGGCGCTCGAGTACGAGCGGACGCGGCGCGGGATGCGGATCGCGGGGCTCGCGTTCAACGCCGGCTGGTACCTGCCGGAGCTGCGCGGCGAGCTGCGGACGGCCGAGCTGCCGGCGGCGGAGCGCGAGCTCGTCGAGCGCGTGCTCGCCGCGCCCGCGCCGCCTCCGCCGGAGCCGTGGCCCGAGCCGGCGCGGGCGCCGCGCGACGAGCTCGAGCGGCTGTGGCCGGGCGCCGCGGACGGCCTCCACCGCGGGCGGCTCGAGCCGATCGAGCGCGTCGACCGGCTGACGGCCGGGGTGCAGCAGACGGTCGACGTGCGCGTGTTCAACGACAGCGACCGCATCTGGGGCGCCGGCCGCGAGGCGCGGCCGGAGGTGCGGATCGCGTACCGCTGGCACGGGGCCGCGTCGGACGAGCGCGCGTTGCGCACGCCATTCCCGGCCGACCTCGCGCCGGGCGAGTCGCAGGTCGTGCCGGTGCACGTCGTCCCGCCCGACCGGCCGGGGCGCTATCGGCTCGAGCTCGACCTCGTGCACGAGCACGTGCGCTGGTTCGGCGCCGGCTTCGAGCTCGACGTCGAGGTCGGCCCGCGCCGACGTGTGGCGCTGATCGGGGCCGGCGCCGCGCTCGAGGAGGAGCTCGACCGCCTGCAGCTCGAGCCCGAGCTCGAACCGGTGCTCGTCGACCGGGGCGAGGCTGCGCCCGCCGTCGCATGGGAGCATCCGCGGATCCCCGGCGCCCGCGACTACCTCCTCCACGGCCTCGAGGGCGCGCCGCGTGCGCGGCTCCTCCCGGCGCTCGCGGCCCGGACCGAGGCGCTCGTCCGGCGCGCGCGTCGCCCGGGTCGCCCGCTCGGGCACGGTGCGGATGGCTTGATTGCAGGGCTGGCGGGCTGTGAGCGACTCGTCGTCGTGAGCCCGGACTGGCCTGCGGACGAGCCGCTCACCCGCGAGCTGTGGCGGATCGCGGCGACGGTTCGCGCCGCGCGCGCGCTCGGAATGCCGGTCGAGCTCCGCCCGGGCGCGCTGCCCGAGCCCGCCCGCCGCGTCGACCGCGCGCTCGTCGCCGACGTGCGCCGTCACTCACGATGAGCGCCGCAGACCCCTTTGCGGGGAAGCGCGTGCTGATCACGGGCGGGCTCGGCTTTCTCGGCTCGAGCCTCGCGCGCGAGCTCGTCGACGCCGGCGCGCGCGTCGTCCTCGTCGACTCGCTCGTGCCCGAGTACGGCGGCAACCCGGCGAACCTCGCCGGGATCGAGGACCGCGTGACCGTGAACATCTCCGACGTCCGCGACCAGCACAGCCTCGCGCCGCTCCTCCGCGGCCAGGACGTCCTCTTCAACCTCGCCGGGCAGACGAGCCACCTCGACTCGATGACCGACCCGTTCACCGACCTCGAGATCAACTGCCGCAGCCAGCTCTCGATCCTCGAGGCCTGCCGGCGGCACAACCCCGACGTCAAGATCGTGTTCGCGAGCACACGTCAGATCTACGGGCGTCCGCGGTACCTGCCGGTGGACGAGGCGCACCCGGTCGCGCCCGTCGACGTGAACGGGATCGACAAGGCCGCCGGCGAGGCGTACCACCTCCTCTACGGCGAGGTGTACGGCCTGCGCGTGTGCGCGCTGCGGCTCACGAACACGTACGGCCCGCGGATGCGGGTCCGTGACGCGCGGCAGACGTTCCTCGGCGTCTGGCTGAAGTCGGTGCTCCGCGGCGAGCCGATCGAGGTGTGGGGCGACGGATCGCAGCGGCGCGACCTGCTGTTCGTGGACGACGCCGTGGAGGCGTTCCGGCTCGCGGCCGCGCGCGAGGAGGCCGACGGCGAGGTCTTCAACGTCGGCGTCGACGCGTCGGTGAGCCTGCTCGGGCTCGCGGAGCTCCTCGTCGAGCTGCACGGCGGCGGCTCGGTCGAGCTCCTCCCGTTCCCGCCCGAGCGGAAGGCGATCGACATCGGCGACTACTTCACGCGCGCGGACAAGATCCGCGCGGCGCTCGGCTGGGAGGCCGCGACGCCGCTCGCCGACGGGCTGCGTCGGACGCTCGACTACTACGCAGAGCGCGGCGAGGCCTACTGGGGCGAACCGTGAACGTGCCGTTTCTCGACCTCTCGCGGGAGGTCGCGGCGCACCGGGCCGACCTCGACGCCGCGATTGCCTCGGTGCTCGACGGGGGCCGGTTCGTGCTCGGGCCACGGGTCGAGGAGCTCGAGCGCGCGTTCGCGTCGTTCTGCGGCGCGCGCGAGGCGGTCGGCGTCGCGTCGGGGACGGACGCGATCGCGGTCGCGCTCCGCGCCGTCGGCGTCGAGCCCGGGGACGAGGTCGTGGTGCCGGCGGCGACGTGCGTTCCGACCGTTGCGGGGATCGAGGCCGCCGCCGGCGTGCCGGTGCTCGCGGACGTCGATCCCGAGACGTGGACGCTCGATCCGGCCTCGGCTGCGGCGGCGGTCACGGAGCGGACGCGCGCGATCGTGCCGGTTCACCTCTACGGGCTCTGCGCCGACGTCGAGGCGCTGCGCGGGCTCGGGCCGGCGGTCGTCGAGGACGCGGCCCAGGCGCACGGCGCCGAGCGCGGCGCGCGGCGCGCGGGCACGCTCGGCGACGCGGCGGCGTTCAGCTTCTACCCGACGAAGAACCTCGGCGCGCTGGGCGACGGCGGGGCCGTCGTCACGAACGACGCCGAGGTCGCGATTGCGGCGCGGTCGCTGCGCGCGTACGGCGAGCGCGAGCGGTACGAGTCGGTGCGGCACGGCTGGAACAGCCGTCTCGACGAGCTCCAGGCCGCGATCCTGCTCGCGAAGCTCCCCGGGCTCGAGGCGAGAATCGAGCGCCGGCGCGCGATTGCGGCGCGGTACGACGAGGCCGTCCGCGGCTCGGAGCTCCGCCCGCAGGCCGAGCCGCCCGGTTCGCGGCACGCGCGGCACCTGTACGTCGTCCGCTCGGACGACCGCGACGGCCTCCGCGCGCGGCTCGCGGACCGCGGGATCGGGACGCTCGTGCACTACCCGCGCGCGATCCACCAGCACCCGGCGTACGCCGGGCTCGCGCACGGCGGGCTCGGCGAGAGCGAGCGCCTCGCCGCCGAGTGCGTCAGCCTCCCGCTCTACGCCGAGCTCCGCGACGACGAGGTCGAGGCCGTCGCCGACGCGCTCGCGGAGCTTGCGCAGTGACGCGCTTCGGACGGTCGCGGCGCGGGGAAGGCACTGCGCCCACGCCGCCCCGAGCGGCCGCCCGAGTGGGAGTACGTCCCGGAGGGCTGGGCACGGCCGGCCGGCGGCTGGGATGTGGAGGCGATCGCCCGCGTCTATCGCGACCGGTGGCCGTCGTTTCTCGAGGCGACGGCCGGCCCCGGGCCGCTCGGCGTCAACCACGAGGTGCCGGAAGGCCGGCCGGTGCCGCGCGACGAGCTCGATGCTCAGCAGGTCGTGCTCGCGTTCGCCTACGCCCTCGCGCGTGCGGCGCGAGGCCGCGAGCGGCTCTCGCTGCTCGACTGGGGCGGCGGCCCGGGCCACTACGCCGTGCTGGCCCGCGCGCTCCTCCCCGAGCTCGAGCTCGAGTACCACTCGCGGGACCTGCCCGCGCTCGTCGCGCTCGGCCGCGAGCTCCAGCCGGAGGACGCCTTCCACGACGACGACGCGTGCCTCGGCCGCCGCTACGACCTCGTCGTCGCCTCGAGCTCGCTCCAGTACTCCGAGGACTGGCGCGCCACGCTGGCCGGGCTCGCGGGCGCGACCGGCGGGTTCCTGTATCTCACGCGCGTCGGCGTCTCGCTCGAGAGCCCGCCGTTCGTCGTGCTCCAGCGCGTCCACGCGTACGGCTACGAGACCGAGTACCTGGGCTGGGTGCTCAATCGGGACGAGCTGCTCGCAAGGCTCCGCGAGCTCGGGCTCGAGCTCGAGCGGGAGCTGCTCCTGCCCGAGACGATCTCGGCCGTCGGGGCGCCGGAAGCGCCGATCGGCCACCGCGGGTTCCTGCTGCGCGCATCGGGGTAGGAGTGCCGCGAGCGGTTACCGAGGGAGGACAGCCGTTTCACGTGGAATCATCACGCAGGTGAGCAGCGGCGATCGGGGAGGCGGCGCCCTGAGCGGCGACGGCGACGGCCGCGTCGTTCGCCTCACCATTCCCGCGAAGGCCGAGTACATCGTCCTCGGCCGCCTCGCCCTCTCGAGCCTCGCGCGCCTGCAGCCGCTCACCGACGAGGAGCTGAGCGACCTCAAGCTCGCGCTGACCGAGGCGTGCACGAACTCGGTCCGGCACGCCTACCGGGAGCGGCCCGGCGTGGTCGAGATCGTGTACGAGCTCCACACCGACCGGGTCGTGGTGGAGGTCACCGACGACGGCGTCGGCTTCGCGCCGGCCGAGGTCGCGGACGACGACACCGACGAACTCGCCGAAGGCGGGCTCGGGATCGCGATCATCCGCGCGCTCTCCGACGAGCTCGAGATCGGCGCGCGCACCGGCGGCGGCTCGCGGATCCGCTTCGTGAAGCTGCTCGCCGGGTAGCCGCTACAGTCGGCGCGCGTGCTCCAGCTCGTCAACGCCGGACACAAGAGCCTGGCCGACTACGGCTCGCTCGTCTCCCGTGGTCTGGTGAACGAGATCAAGCGTCTGGCCGAGCCGCTGCGCGGGAAGCGCGTCGTGCACGTGTCGGCGACGGCGTTCGGCGGCGGGGTCGCGGAGATCAACTACACGCTCGTGCCGCTGATGAACGACGTCGGCCTCGAGACCGAGTGGCGGATCATCCGCGGCGCCGACGAGTTCTTCAATGTCACGAAGGCGATCCACAACGGGCTGCAGGGCGACCCGCGCTCGCTCACGGCCGACGAGGTCGCGATCTTTCACCGCTACAACGCGACGAACGCGGCCGAGCTCCCGGCCGACGAGTACGACTACGTGATCGTCCACGACCCGCAGCCGGTCGCGACGATCGACACCGCGCGCGGCTCGCGCGCGAAGTGGATCTGGCGCGGCCACATCGACTTCTCGTCGCCGAATCCCGCGGTCTTCGACGTGCTCCTGCCCTCGATCCGGCGCTACGACGCGGCGATCTTCCACCTCCACGAGTACGTCCCGCGCACGTCGGGCCTGCCCGAGGTCTACATCTGGCCGCCCGCGATCGACCCGCTCACGCCGAAGAACATGGCGCTCTCGCCCGAGGACGCGCAGTACATCGTCGACCAGTTCGGGATCGACGTGAGCCGGCCGCTGCTGACGCAGGTCTCGCGCTTCGACCCGTGGAAGGACCCGCTCGGCGTGATCGACGCGTACCGCGAGGTCAAGGCGCGCGTGCCCGGCGTGCAGCTCGCGCTCGTCGGCTCGATGGCGCACGACGACCCCGAGGGCTGGGACTTCTACAACCGCACGCTCGAGTACGCCGCCGACGACCCCGACATCTTCATCCTCTCGAACATGAACAACGTCGGCGCCGTCGAGGTGAACGCGTTCCAGGTGCACTCGGCCGCGGTGATCCAGAAGTCGATCAAGGAGGGCTTCGGCCTGACCGTGTCCGAGGCGTTGTGGAAGGCGAGGCCGACCGTGGCCGGTCGCGTCGGCGGGATCGTGACGCAGATCGAGGACGGCGAGACCGGCTGGCTCGTCGGCTCGCGGCACGAATGCGCGGAGGCGTGCCTCGCGGTTCTCCGCGACCCGGCCGCGGCCCGGGCGCGCGCGCTGAAGGGCAAGGAGTCCGTCCGCCGCCGCTTCCTCACGCCGCGGCTCCTCCGCGACTGGCTCGTCCTCTTCAACCGTCTCGCGGGCAACGACACCGGCGGCTCCGAGGTCGTCACGGTCGCGGCCGGACGCTGAGCGTCCATACTTCCCGGCGACGTGGCCGTCCGTCGCAAGCTGATCGTCGTCTCCAACCGCGCCCCGGTGTCGTACGGCCGCGACGCGAGCGGCGCGCGCGTCGCCCGCCGCGGCGGCGGCGGGCTCGTGACCGCGCTGCGCGGGCTCGTCGAACGGCACGACGTGACGTGGATCGCGAGTGCGATGAGCGAGGAGGACCGGCTCGTCGCCGGGGAGGCCGGCGGCGGCGCGATCGAGGAGACCGCGCGCGACGGCTCGACCTACCGGCTCCACCTCGTCACCCACGACCCCGAGGAGTACGACCGGTACTACAACGTCGTCTCGAACGGGATGCTCTGGTTCCTCCAGCACTACCTCTGGGGGCTCGCGACCACGCCCGACATCGGCCCGGTCGAGCGGCGCGCGTGGCACGAGGGCTACGAGCCGGTGAACCGCGACTTCGCCGACGCGGTCGTGGCCGAGCTCGACCGCGCGCCCGGGTCGGCCGTGTGCTTCCACGACTACCACCTCTACCTGGCGCCGCTCGCGGTGCGCGAGCAGCGGCCGGACGCGCTCCTCACGCACTTCGTCCACATCCCGTGGGCCGAGCCCGACTACTGGCGCGCGCTCCCGTCCGACCTGCGCTGCGCGGTGCACGAGAGCCTGCTCGCGAACGACGTGGTCGGCTTCCACACCGACCGCTGGCGGCGGAGCTTCGTCGACGGATGCGAGCAGCTCCTCTGTGCCGACTGCGAGCGCGACGGGGGCCGCGTCCGTCATCACGGCCGGGAGACCCGGATCGTCACGCACCCGATCTCGATCGACGTGAACGAGTTCTCCGAGCTCCGCGAGGAGCCCGCGGTGCTGGCCGAGGAGCGGCTGATCGAGGCGCGCCGGCCGGAGCTCCTGATCGTGCGCGTCGACCGCACGGACCCGTCGAAGAACATCGTCCGCGGCTTCCGCGCCTTCGCGCTGCTGCTCGAGCGTCACCCCGAGCTGCACGGCCGGGTCGGGATGCTCGCGCTGCTCGATCCCTCGCGGCAGAGCCTGCCCGTGTACGCCGACTACCTCGCCGCGATCGAGCGCGAGGCCGCCGGCGTCAACGAGCGCTTCGCGACGGACGCGTGGCGGCCGGTCGAGCTCCAGATCGGCGACAACTTCCCGCAGGCGGTCGCGGCGTACAAGCAGTTCGACGCGCTGTTCGTGAATCCGATCTTCGACGGGATGAACCTGGTCGCGAAGGAGGCGCCGTTCGTGAACGAAAGGGGCGGCGTCGTTGTCCTTTCCGAGAACGCAGGAGCCCACGAGGAGATCGGCGGCTGGGCGCTCTCGGTGAACCCTTTCGACCTCGAGGGGCAGGCCGAGGCACTCCACCGCGCGCTGACGATGCCCGCCGAGGAGCGGCAGCGGCGGGCCGCGGCGCTGAAGGCGCAGGTGCGTGAGCACGACATCGAGGCGTGGATCGAGAGCCAGCTCGCCGAGATCGACAGCCTCGCGGAGAGCTCGCCTTTAGAGTCCGCGGTGTGAGCGACCTCTCGCACGTCGACGAGACCTCGGGGGCGGTGCGGATGGTGGACGTGGGCGCGAAGCCGCTCTCACGCCGGCGGGCGGTCGCGCGCGGCCGCGTGACGATGGCGCCCGAGACGGCACGCCGCCTCCGCGAGCTCCCGAAGGGCGACGCGCTCGCCGTCGCGCAGCTCGCCGGGATCATGGCTGCGAAGCGCACGAGCGAGCTGATCCCGCTCTGCCACCCGCTCCCGCTCACGCACGTCGAGGTCGAGCTCGAGCCCGGCGACGCCGCGGTCGAGATCGCCGCGACGGTGGAGACGACCGCGCAGACGGGCGTCGAGATGGAGGCGCTGACCGCGGTCACGGTCGCCGCGCTCACGGTCTACGACATGGCGAAGGCGATCGACAAGGGGATGACGATCGGGGGCGTGACGCTCGCCGAGAAGACGAAGGTCGAGGTGTGAGGGCGGCCGTGCTTACGATCTCCGACCGCGTCTCGCGCGGTGTGGCCGACGACACGAGCGGCGACGCCCTCGAGGCGCTGCTGCGCGCGGACGGGTACGGGGTCGCCCGGCGCGTCGTGCCCGACGAGACCGAGCGAGATCGCGGTCGCGATCCGCGAACTCGCCGCCGACTCGGGCCTCGTGCTTACGACCGGCGGCACGGGCGTCGCGCCGCGCGACGTCACGCCGGAGGCCACGCGGAGCGTGCTCGCGCGCGAGGTGCCGGGCATCCCCGAGGCGCTGCGGCGCGACTCGCTCGAGAAGACGCCGCACGGCCTGCTCTCCCGCGGCGTAGCCGGGATCGCCGGCGGTGCGCTCGTCGTCAACCTGCCCGGCTCGCCTGGCGGGTGCCGCGACGGCTACGCGGTGATCCGCCCGGCGCTCTCGCACGCGCTCGCCCTCCTCGCCGACAGTCCGACCGACCACGAGCAGACGTGAGCCAGGCCGTCCTCTACGCCCGGCTCGTGAAGGTCGAGCACACGGTGTTCGCGCTCCCCTTCGCGTACGTCGGCGCCTTCCTCGCCACCGGCGAGGTCCCCTCGGCGCACGACCTGTTCTGGATCACGGTCGCGATGGTCGGCGCCCGCTCGCTCGCGATGGCGCTCAACCGGCTGATCGACGCCGGGATCGACGCGAGGAACCCGCGCACCGCCGGCCGCGAGCTCCCGTCCGGCGCGCTGGGCGTCCCGGCGGTGCTCGCGTTCTGCGCGGCGTCGCTGCTCGTCTTCCTCGTCGCGGTGTGGCAGCTCGCGCCGATCTGCCGCTGGCTCTGGCCGATCCCGGTCGCGGCGTTCGTGATCTACCCGTACCTGAAGCGGTACACGTGGCTGTGCCACCTGTGGCTCGGCGCCGTGGACGCGCTCGCGCCGATGGGCGGCTGGGTCGCGGTGACCGGGCACCTGCCGTGGCAGGCCTGGGCGCTCGGCGGCGCGGTCGGCGCGTGGGTCGCCGGGTTCGACCTGCTCTACTCGCTGTTCGACGTCGAGGTCGACCGCGCGCAGGGCCTGCACTCGTGGGCGACGCGGTTCGGCGAGGGCAGCGTCTTCCGCGGCGCGCGCAGCCTGCACGTCGCGACGGTCGCCCTGCTCGCGATCGCGGGGCTCGGGCTCTCCGTGGACGTGTGGTACTGGCTCGGCGTGCTCTCGGTCGGCGTGCTCCTCGCCTACGAGCATTCGCTCGTCCGGCCGGGCGACCTGAGCCGGCTCGACGCCGCGTTCTTCACGATGAACGGCGTTATCAGCCTGACGTTCTTCGGCTTCGTGCTGCTCGACTCGCTCTAACCGGCCGCGCGCCGCCGGCGCTTGAAGACGAGGACGAGCCCGTCGCCGGCCGGCGTGACGGCGGTCAGCTCCCAGCCGTCCGACCCGAGCTCGTCGAGCGAGGCCTCCGAGAGCGCGTCGGGGCTCGCGGCCTGCTCGACGCGGTACTCCCACTCCGGCGGGGGCGGCGGAACCGGCCTGCCCGCGCGCCGCACGGGCGTGCCCGGAGCGGGATTGCGCCTGAGCTCGCGGGTCACTTCGTCGCGGACCCCGTCGGTGTCGACGCCGAGGTAGACGAGGATCTGCGTGGCGACGCCCGCCTCGACCCGTATGACGCCGAGCAGGACGTGCTCCGTCCCGATGTGGTTGTGGCCGAGCGCGAGCGCCTCGCGGAGCGAGAGCTCGAGGGCCTGCTTCGCCTCCGGCGTGAACGGGATCTGCCCGGTCGCGACCACGTCGCCGCGCCCGACGACGGCCTCGACCTGCGCTTGTGCACCCTCGAGCGTGACGCCGAGCGACTCGAGCACGCGCGCGGCGATCCCCTCCTCCTCGCGCAGCAGGCCGAGCAGGAGGTGCTCTGTCCCGATGTAGTCGTGCCCGAGCTCGCGCGATTCGCTCTGGGCGAGGACGACGACCTGGCGCGCCCGTTCGGTGAAGCGCTCGAACACGGCCCGATGGTAGGTGGACGCCGGCGGTCTTGTCACGCTTTCGGCACGAAGCCGTGACGGACACGTGACGGAATCCCCGCTAGCGTTCAGGTAGGGCGCTTTCGCCGGGGCCCCCATGAACATGCGCGCGCACGCGCGTGCGGCAACCGGAAACAGCCCACCCGGGAGAGGCCCGATGCTGACCGCCAGGAACCTGACGAAGCGCTTCGGCGACCGGCGCGTCTTCTCGGGCATCGACCTCGACCTGCCCGACGGCGGCTTCCTGCTCGTGACCGGGGCGAACGGGTCGGGGAAGACGACGCTCCTGCGCGTCCTTGCAGGCATCTACGCGGCCACCTCGGGCGAGCTCGAGCGCCCCGACCGCTCGCGGATCGGCTACCTCGGGCACGAGCCGCTCGTGTACCGCGAGCTGACGCCGCTCGAGAACCTGACGCTCTTCGCGCGGCTGTACCGGATCCCCGACGGGCGCGAGCGGATCGGGATGCTGCTCGAGCGGTTCGGGCTCTGGGAGGTGCGCCGCGACCGGGTCTCGACGTTCTCGCGCGGGATGCAGCAGCGGCTCGGGCTCTGCCGCGTGCTGCTCCACGACCCGGCGCTGCTCCTGCTCGACGAGCCCTTCAACGCGCTCGACGTCGACGCGGCCGCGCTGCTCGACCGGACGCTCGAGGAGCTCGCCGGGCACACGCTCGTCGTCGCCACGCACGATCCTGAGCGCGTCGACCGGCTCGCGACCCAACGGCTCGCGTTCGCGTGACGTACTTCTCGGACGTGGCCGCGCTCGCGCGGAAGGACCTCCTGCTCGAGCTGCGGGCGAAGGAGACGCTGCCGGCGATGCTCCTGTTCGTCCTCGCCGCGCTGACCGTGTTCCACTTCGCGCTCCCGCGGGGCGCGGGGCACACGGCGGCGCTCGGGCTGCTGTGGATCGCGCTGATCTTCACGTCGCTGCTCGGGCTGACGCGCGCGTTCGTGCCCGAGCGCGAGCAGGGCGTGATGGACGCCCTCGTGCTCGCGCCGTGCGACCGCAGCGCGATCTGGCTCGCGAAGTCGATCGCGGTGTTCGCGTTCCTCGCCGTCGCCGAGCTGGTGGCGCTGCCGGCGTTCTCGCTCTTCTTCTCCGCGATCGACGCGCGCACCGTCGCGGCGGTCGCTCTCGCGAACGTCGGCATCTGTGCGGTCGGGACGCTGACGGGCGCGATGGCGGTCGCGAGCCGCGCCCGCGAGCTGATCCTGCCGCTGCTCTTCCTCCCGCTCGCGATCCCGGTGGTCGTCGGGGGCGTCGGCGCGAGCGCGGGCGCCGGCGGCCGATATCTCCTCTTCCTCGTCCTCTACGACGCCGTTTTCGGGTTGCTGGCATGGGCGTCGTTCGAGTACGTCGTCGCCGAGACCTGACCGTCCGCGCAGCGCCCCCGTCTACGATGACCGGGTGCGTGCGACCCTCGCCCGGAACCGGCTGCCCGCATTCGCGGTCGCGACGATCGTCCTCTTCGCCGCCGCGATCTCGCTGATCTTCTTCTACGTGCCGAACGACGGCGACCAGGGCTTCTCGCAGCGGATCTTCTACTTCCATGTCCCGATCGCCCTGACCGCGTACGCGTGCTTCGGCTGGGGCGCGTGGAAGGCGCTCCAGGTGCTGTGGAAGGGGCGCGAAGGCGCCGATCTCGAGAGCTACGTCGCGATCCACCAGGGCGTCGTCTTCGGGTCGCTGACGCTGCTGACCGGGTCGATCTGGGCGAAGATCTCGTGGGGCGTGTGGTGGGTCTGGAGCGACGACCAGCTCGTGCTCTTCCTCGTGCTGTTCCTCTTCTACTGCGCGTATTTCATGCTCCGCTACTCGGTCGATCCCGGCC
The DNA here is from genome assembly GCA_963729135.1 of uncultured Actinomycetes bacterium. Classification (GTDB taxonomy): domain Bacteria; phylum Actinomycetota; class Thermoleophilia; order Gaiellales; family Gaiellaceae; genus PALSA-600. Next base: position 93,938 of record CAVSMT010000011.1, on the reverse strand, counting down.
CGGCCCGCGCGAACATGTCGGCCGTGTACGCGCTCTTCGGCGTCGTGCTGATCCCGATCTCGTTCCTCGCGATCCGCCTCTCGAAGAGCTTCATCCACCCGGTCGTGTTCACCTCGCACGGGCCGCAGATGACGGGCTCGATGTTCCTCGCGTTCTGCGTCTCGCTCGCCGCGATGCTCGCGCTCTTCGCGACCCTGTACCAGCTCGAGCTCGCCGGCAAGCGCCTCGACACGCACCTCCGCGAGCTCCGGGAGCTGCTGGCATGAGCCCGAGCGAGAAGTACGTCGCGGCCGCGTACCTCGTCGTCTTCATCGCGCTGCTCGCCTGGGTGCTGATCATCACGACGAAGATCCAGCGGCTCGAGCGCGACGTCGCCGACATCCTCGAGCGGGTTCGCGAGCGGACGGTCGAGCATGGGTGAGCTCCTCTTCTGGCCGGTCCTGCTCGGCTACGGCGAGGCGGCGGTCGCGTACTCCTCGCCGCGCTTCACGCGGTCCGCGACCTGGGGCGTCCGGCTCGGCTGGCTCGCGCAGACGGTGCTGCTCGCGTCCCAGGCCGTGCGCGCCGACGGGTTCCCGTGGTCGAGCTGGGCCGGCTCGCTGAACCTCTTCGTCTGGCTCGTCGTCGGGACTTACCTCGTCTGGGGCTGCCGGCCGCGGTACCGCCTCCTCGGCCTCGCCGTGATGCCGCTCGCCGCCGTGCTCTTCCTCGCCGCGCGCTTCGGCGGCGGGATGGGCTCGGGTTCGCCGTCGAGCTACGGCAACGTCTTCCTCGTGCTGCACGTCGGGCTCGTGCTCGCCGCCTTCGCCGGCTTCACCGTCGCGGCCGCGCTCGCCGGGATGTACCTGATCGAGGACCACCGGCTCCGCACCCGCGCGTCCAACATCCTCAGCCTGCGCCTGCCGTCGCTCGTCGTGCTCGAGCGGCTCACGGTGCGTACCGTCGCGGTCTCGCTGCCGCTGCTCACGCTCGGGCTGGCGGCCGGGTTCGTCCGGCTCCGCGAGGACGGCGGCGGCTTCGACGCGCTCATGGCCGTGACGCTGCTGACGTGGCTCGTCTACGGTGGCTTCCTCGCCGTGCGGCCGCCGGGTCGCCGCGGCGCGTACGTCGCCGTCGCCGGGTTCGCGCTCGTGATCCTCGTGCGGATCGCGCTCGCCGGGAGCCACTTTTGAGGCTCTCCGCGGTCGGGGTCTCACACCGCGTCGCGCCCGTCGAGCTGCGCGAGCGGGTCGCGCTCACGCCCGAGGCGTCGGCGGCGCTCGCGGCCGAGATCGGCGAGGCGGTCTGCCTCTCGACCTGCTACCGCACCGAGATCTACCTCGCGAACGGGAGCGAGGAGCGCGTGGTCGCGACGCTCGAGGAGCTCGCCGGCGAGCCGCTCGACTCGGTCGTGTACCGGCTCCACGACGAGGCCGCAGCCGTGCACCTCTTCCGCGTCGCCGCCGGGCTCGACTCGCTCGTGCCGGGCGAGGCCGAGATCCTCGGCCAGGTGCGCTCCGCGTTCGAGGCCGCGAAGCCCGGCCCGCTCCTCGACCGGGTCTTCCGGCAGGCGCTCCAGGTCGGGAAGCGCGTTCGCAGCGAGACCGCGATCGGCGAGAGCCCCGCCTCGGTGCCGTCGGCCGCGGCCGCGCTCGCCCAGCAGGTCTTCGGCGACCTCCGCGACCGGCGCGTCCTCGTCGTCGGTGCCGGCCGGATGGGAGAGCTCGCGACCGCGAACCTCTCCTCGCGCGGGGCGACGATCGCGTACGTCGCGAACCGCGACGAGAACCGCGCCTGTGAGCTCGCGGAGCGCTTCGGCGCCGCGCCGATCGGGCTCGACGAGGTGGCGGCGAGGCTCGACGAGGTCGACGTCGTGCTGGCGGCGACGAGCGCGCCGGGGTTCCTCGTCGGCGCCGCGGACGTCCCCTCGCGCCGCCGCCGGCCGCTCTTCTTCATCGACCTCGCGGTGCCGCGGAACGTCGACCCGGCGGTGCACGAGCTCGACGGCTGCTACCTGTACGGCGTCGACGACCTCGAGGCGGTCGTGGCCGAGACGCTCTCCGACCGCCGCGTCGCCGCGACGCGCGCCGAGCAGCTCGTCGCAGAGGAGGCCGAGCGCTTCCGCGAGTGGCAGGCCTCGCTCGAGGTCGTGCCGGCGATCGCGTCGCTGCGCGCCCGCGCCGAGGAGATCCGCGCGGCGGAGCTCGCGAAGCTCGGCCTGCTCTCCGAGCACGAGCGCAACACGGTCGAATCCGTGACCGCCCAGATCCTGAACAAGTTCCTGCACCTGCCCACCGTGCGGATGAAGCAGGCGGCGGCCGCCGACGGCGCGACGTACGCCGCCGCGGTCATGCACCTCTTCGGGCTCGAGGAGGAGCGGTGAAGCCGCAGCCCCGGCGCGAGGCCCGGCCACTCCCGAGCCAGACGCCCACCTCCTTCCCGGGCGCGGCCGCCGCGCGGAAGACGTGCGGCCCGGCCCGTACCCCTCGTGGCGCGCGGAGACGCTGTGCTCGTACGCATCGGCTCGCGCGGCTCTAGGCTCGCGCTGACGCAGGCCGAGCTCGCGGCCGCGAGGATCCGCGAGGCCGGGCACGCGGTCACGCTCGTCCCCATCACGACGACCGGCGACCGCGACCGCTCGCGGCCCTTCGGCCAGATCGGCGAGCGCGGCGTGTTCGTGAAGGAGCTCGAGGAGGCGCTGCTCGGCGGCCGCGTCGACGTCGCCGTCCACTCGGCGAAGGACATGACCTCGACCGACGCGGACGGGCTCGTGGTCGGCGCGTACCTCGAGCGCGACGACCCGCGCGACGCGCTGATCGGCGCCGACGCGATCCGGCCGGGGATGCGGATCGGCACCGCTTCGGCCCGCCGCAAGGCGCAGCTCCTCGCGCTCGACCCGTCGCTCTCGATCGAGCCGCTCCGCGGGAACATCGACACACGCCTCGCGAAGGCCCGCGAGCGCGGGCTCGACGCGCTCGTGCTCGCGGCGTGCGGGCTCGACCGGCTCGGGCTCGCGGCCGAGATCGGCCTGCGCCTCCCGACCGAGACGATGCTCCCGGAGACGGGGCAGGGCGCGCTCGCGCTCCAGGTGCGCGCGGCGGAGCACGACCTCGTCGCGCACGCCGACGACGCGGAGACGCGCCGGCGGGTCGAGGCAGAGCGCGCGTGCGCGGCGGCGATCGGCGCCGGCTGCCTCGCGCCCGTCGCCGCGCACCACGACGGCGCGCTGATCCACGCGCTGATCGCGGCCGAGGACGGCTCGTGGCTCGAGCGCGCCAGCGGCGTCGATCCGGCGGTGGTCGCGGCGGAAGTGATCTCCGCAGCCGCGCTCCGGGCGGCGGCGCGATGAAGGTGATCGTGACGCGTCCGCGCGCCCAGGCCGGGCCGCTCGTCGACCGGCTCGAGGGGCTCGGGCTCGAGGTCGTCGAGTGCCCGCTGATCGAGATCGAGCGCACCTCCGACGAGCCGATCGACTGCGCCGGCTACGACTGGCTGATCGTCACGAGCCCGAACGGCGCCGAGGAGATCGCGCGCCGCGGCCGGAACCTGCCGAAGGTCGCCGCCGTCGGCCCGGGCACGGCCGAGACGCTGCGCGCGCGCGGGATCGAGCCAGACTTCGTCCCGCGCGTCTCGTCGCAGGACGGCCTGCTCGCCGAGTTCCCACGGCCCGCGGGCCGCGTGCTGTTCGCCGCCGCCGAGAATTCGCGCCGCGGCCCGATCGACGCGCTCGGCGCCGACTTCGTGCCGCTGTACCGGACGCGGCTGCTCTCGCCCGGGCCGCCGGCCGGCGACGTCGTCGTGCTCGCGTCGGGCTCCGCCGCGCGCGCGTTCGCGTGGACGGGGAGCTCGGCGCCCGCCGTCACGATCGGCCCGGAGACGAGCCGTGTCGCGCGCTCGGTCGGACTCACCGTCGTCGCCGAGGCGGAGACCCACGACCTCGATGGCCTCGTCGGCGCCGTCGGCCGCGTCGCGCTGGAGCGAGGCTGATGTACGGCACGATCACGTTCCTCACCGACTTCGGCCTCCAGGACGACTTCGCCGGCGTCTGCCGCGGCGTGATCAAGCGGATCTCGCGCGACGTGCAGATCATCGACATCACGCACGGGATCGCGGCGCAGAACGTGATGCAGGGCGCGCTCGTGCTCGCGCGCTCGATGCCGTTCATGCCGGTCGCGGTGAACCTCGCGGTCGTCGACCCGGGCGTCGGCGGCGATCGCCGCGCGGTCGCGATCCGGACCGCGGACGAGCGCGTGTTCGTGGGCCCCGACAACGGCCTGCTCTCGCTCGCGGCGGACGCCGGGTCGGTCGTGGGCGTGCGCGCGCTCACGAACCCGGCGTACCACCTCGACCGGGTCTCCTCGACGTTCCACGCCCGCGACGTCTTCGCCCCGGTCGCCGCCCACATCGCCGACGGCGCCTCGTTCGACGATCTCGGCGACGAGGTCGACCCGGCGACGCTCGTCCGGATCGCGCTGCCCCAGCCCGCCGTCGGTACGGCGCGGATCGTCGCGACCGTGCTCGCCGTCGACCGCTTCGGGAACCTGCAGCTCAACTTCGGGCAGGAGCACGTCGAGTCGGCCGGCCTCGTGCTCGGCGATCGCGTCGAGCTCGTGTTCGCGGCCTCGTCGTACTACGCCGTCGTCGTCGGAACGTTCGTCGACGCCCGCCGCGGCGACCTGCTCCTGTACGAGGACTCGTACGGCGCGTACTCGATCGCGATCTCGAGCGGGAACGCGAGCAAGCTCACCACGGCCGCCGTCGGGGACGAGGTCGTGATCGTGCCGCGCGTCGAGTAGCGGACGACTAGATTCGCCGCGCGCCGACGTAGCGCTTCGCGTACCAGGGATCGGCGAGGCTCTCGATGCGGACGAAGCTGCCGGTGTGCGGCGCGTCGACGAACTGGCCGTTGCCGATCGCGATTCCGACGTGGTCGAGGTGCGCGAAGAAGACGAGGTCGCCCGGCTGGAGCTGGTCGAGCGCGACGGGAGTGCCGTACGTCCACTGCGTCGCCGCGTGGTGCGGGAGCTGGACGCCGAGCTGCGCGTAGACGAAGGTGACGAGCCCGGAGCAGTCGAACCCCGCCGGCGTCGCGCCGCCCCAGAGGTACGGGACGCCGATGTACTCGAGCGCGAGCTCCGCCGCCTCCGGGTGGCCGCCGGTCGGCGAGAGCTGCGCGACCGGCGGCGGGAGGAGCGGTGTCGTCGCGACGGTCGTGACCGCAACGGTCGTGGTCGTGGTCGTGGCGGGCGTCGTTGTCGTCGTCGTCGGGGTGGCGGCCGCGGTGGTGGTGGTCGTCGTTGCCGCCGGCGTCGACCCGGGCGCGGCGGCTGCGGTCCGCCGGGCGTCGACCCGTTTGCGCTCCGCGTCCGCCGCGGCGCGCGCGCGGGCCGCCTCTGCCGCGGCCGCCGCCTGCGCCTGCTCCCGGGCCCGCGCCTCGGCGGCGAGCCGTGCCCGCGCGAGCGCCGCGAGGCGCTCCTGCCGCGCGCGTTCCTGCGCCTCGAGTTGCGCGAGCTGGGTCTGAACCGTGGCGAGGAGCGCGCGCCGCCGGGCGAGGCCGCGCTCGATCCGGCCCCGCGTGTGCGCGATCGTCGCGACCGCCGAGGCCGCGGCGGCGCGGTCGACGGCGAGTGCCCGGACCCGCATCCGGAGCCGGTCGCGCGCGCGGTGCGCGTCGTCGGTGATCGCGTCGTCCTCCTTCGAGACCGCGTCCTCGGCGTCCAGCACGCCGAGCATGTCCGAGAGGCTGTGCGAGCCGAACATCACCTCGAGGGCCGACGGGCGGTCGGATTCGTAGAGCGTGACGACGAGCTTCGCGACGCGCGTCTGCGCCCGCGTGTACCGCGCCCGCGCGACCGCGAGCGACGCGCGCTCCGACCGCAGCCGCCGCCGAGCCGTCGCGAGCCGGACCCGCGCGCCGTCGTACCGCTCGCTGACGACGCTGAGCTCCTCGTCGATCGCGTTCACCTCGCGGAGCACCCGCGCGGCCTCGGCGCGCTTCGCCTGGATCGCAGGCGTCGTCGCGGCCCGGATCGGGAGGACGATCGCGAGCGCGATCGTCGCGAAGAGCAGCAGGGTGATCCAGCGAACACGCATCCGGCGGCATGCACCTTCTACGTGCTGGCCGCCGTCCCTGTCGAGGGAACCGAGCTCGAGAGTGGCGAGGGCCGGACTTGAACCGGCGACACCACGGTTTTCAGCCGTGTGCTCTACCAGCTGAGCTACCTCGCCGCGAGACGGCTCAGGGTAGCCGAGTTAGCCTTGGCCGGATGGGCGAAACGGGAACGGCGCAGCCGGTCGCGCTGATCGGGGCGGGCCTCGATCTCGGCGCGGGCCGCCGCGGCGTGGACATGGGGCCGTCGGCGATCCGGTACGCGGGACTGCAGGAGCGGATCGAGAGCCTCGGCCGCGCGTGCGTGGACCACGGCGACGTGAGGACGGCGGTGGCGGAGGCGACCGAGGTCGGCGACCCGCGGGCGCGCTACCTCGACACGATCAAGACCTCGTGCGGCCGGGTCGCCGCGCTCGTCGCCGAGGCCCGCGCCGGCGGATACCTCCCCCTCGTCCTCGGCGGCGACCACTCGATCGCGATCGGCACGCTCGGCGGGATGGCCCGCGCGCACGGCCCGGGCGGCGTCCTGTGGATCGACGCGCACGGCGACCTGAACCGCCCGGAGACGTCCCCGACCGGAAACGTGCACGGGATGCCGCTCGCGGCCGCACTCGGAGCCGGCGGCGCGGGCTTCAAGAGCGACGCGTGGCCGACGCCGTCGGTCGCCCGCGCCGCGCTCGTCGGCGTGCGCTCGCTGGACGCGGGCGAACGCGACCTGATCGGCGAGCTCGGCGTGCGCGTGTTCACGATGACCGACCTCGACCGCCTCGGCACCGAGCGCGTCCTCCGCGAGGCGCTCGCGTTCCTCGCCGGGACGAGCTTCCTCCACGTGAGCTTCGACCTCGACGCGGTCGATCCGATGTTCGCTCCCGGCGTCGGCACCCCGGTCCGCGGCGGGCTGTCGTACCGAGAGGCGCACCTCGCCCTCGAGCTCGTCGCGGAGTCCGGCCGCCTCGACTCGTTCGAGCTGGTCGAGTTGAACCCGATCCTCGACCGCGCGAACGAGACGGGCCAGCTGGCGGTCGAGCTCGCTGCGAGCGCGCTCGGGGCGCGCATTCTCTGACTCGCGTCGGAGCCGCAGCTTCCTACAACTCGCGCTTCATTCCCGGCGCGATTTGCGAGGATCGCGCGGCCGTTCGACCTCTTCGCCCACGCCGGACGACGTGAAGTAGACGCGGCCTGCGAGCTCCTCCGGGAGGCAGTCGACCTCGAAGCCGGCCGGGTCGTCGTGCGGGTAGCGGTAGCTCTCGCCGCGGCCGAGCTTTCGCGAGCCCGGGACGGACGCCGAGCGGAGCGCGTTCGGCGGGCGGAGGTGGCCGTGCTCGCGGACGTCCGCCGCGGCCGCGGCGAGCGCCGTGTACGACGCGTTCGACTTCGGCGCGCGGGCGAGGTAGATCGCCGCCTGCGCGAGGTTCAGCCGCGCCTCCGGCAGGCCGACGTGCTCGACCGCCTGCGCCGCCGCAACCGCGACGAGGAGCGCCTGCGGGTCGGCGTTGCCGACGTCCTCCGAGGCGAGCACGATCATCCGCCGCGCAAGGAAGCGCGGGTCCTCGCCGCCCTCGAGCATCGCGGCGAGGTAGTAGATCGACGCCTGCACGTCGCTTGCCCGCGTGGCCTTGATCCATGCGGAGATGAAGTCGTAGTGCGCGTCGCCCGCTCGGTCGTAGAGGAGCGGGCGCTTCCGCGCCGCGTCCTCGACATGCGCCTCCGTGAGCCCGCCGCCGTCGGCCCGCGCCGTCTCGACCGCGAGCTCGAGGATCGAGAGCGCCGAGCGCGCGTCGCCGCCCGCGCGCCGCGCGACGAGCTGCTCGACCTCGGGCGAGAGCGCCGGCGCCTCGAGCGCCGCCGCCCCGCGCCGCGCGACCTCGACGAGCTCCTCCTCGCCGAGCGGCTCGAGCTCGAAGACCTGCATCCGCGAGAGCAGCGCCGAGTTGAGCTCGAAGTACGGGTTCTCGGTCGTCGCCCCGATCAGGGTCACGAGGCCCTCCTCGACGGCGGGGAGGAGCGCGTCCTGCTGCGCCTTGTTGAAGCGGTGGATCTCGTCGAGGAAGAGGATCGTGCGCCGGCCGCTCGCGCCCAGCCGCTCGCGCGCGCGGGCGAGCACGTCGCGGACGTTCCCGACGGTCGCGGACACGGCGGAGAGCTCCTCGAACTCGGCGCCGGTCGAGCGGGCGACGATCCGCGCCAGCGTCGTCTTCCCCGTGCCGGGAGGGCCGAAGAGGACGAGCGACGGCACGCGGTCGGCCTCGATCGCTCGGCGCAGCGCCCGCCCCGGGCCGATCGCGTGGCTCTGGCCGACGACCTCGTCGAGCGTCTCGGGCCGCAGCCGCTGCGCGAGCGGCGCGAGCTCCTCCAGCCGCCGTCCGGCGGCCTCGGCGAAGAGGTCTCCCACCCCGCAAGTATGCTCCGGCGGTGACGGTCGGAGCGAGCGCGGAAGCCTCGTAGCCATGGGGGACGGGGCCGCCTACGACCGGCTCGCGGCGCTGCTCGAGCCGGTCGACGACGAGCTCGTCCGCAGGCTCGCTCCGCGGGCCGGCGAGCGATGGCTCGACCTCGTCACCGGGAGCGGCGCGGTCGCGCGGCGCGCCGCGCAGGCCGGTGCGGACGTAACCGCCGTCGAGACGAGCCCGCTGATCGTCGAGAAGGTCGTCCACGACGCCGAGGACGAGGGGCTCGACGTCGAGGCCGCGGTCGCCCAGGTCGAGTACCTGCCCTTCGACGACGCGAGCTTCGACGTGCTCGCGTCGCGGTTCGGCCTCGTCTACGTCCCCGATCACGTGAACGTCGCCGCCGAGCTCGCGCGCGTCGCCCGTCCCGGCGCCCGCCTCGGGTTCACGGCGTGGCGGCCGAACCCGAAGCTCGGCGAGCTGTACCGGCGGTTCACCGACGAGCCGATCGAGGGGCTCGAGGCGTACGAGTGGGGCCGCGAGGACCACGTCGAGGACATGCTCGGCGACGACTTCGAGCTCGACTACGCCGACGGCACGGTGAGCATCCACGCGGCTTCCGGCGAGGAGCTGTGGGAGCTGCTCTCGCTCGCGCCGGCCCCGCGGGCCATGCTCCGCCGCCTCGACGGCGAGCGCACGGAGGAGTTCCGGCAGGCGTTGGTCGGGCTCTACGAGGAGCACCGGACGGGCGACGGGATCGACATCCCGCGCCGGTACCTGCTCGTGCTCGGACGGCGGCGCTGACGGCGGCGCTCGAGCTCGACGACCCGCGCGGCGCCCTCGAGGCGCTCGAGGCATTCCTTGCGGACGAGGGCTTCTGGGGACGCGGGGACGTCGTCGCCGACCTCTTCCTCGGCTACCGGCTGTCGGAGCCGCTGCGGCGTGGCGGTGGGCCGGCGCCGCCCGAGCCGTGCCCGCTGCCGGCGCTCGCGTGCCGGATTCGCCCCGCGCGCCGGGCCGCGCAAGTCACGACTCGTCACTTGCGGGGCCTCGAGTCGTGGGAGCGGACGTGGGACGACGACGGCTACGTGGCGGCGATCGACGCCGTGCGCGCTGCGATCGCGCGCGGCGACGTCTACCAGGTGAACCTCGTCCAGCATCTCTCGGCACCGTTCGAGGGCGACCCCGCGGCGTTCGCGGCCGCGCTCGCTCCGCTCCGCCCTCGCGTGCCGCAGCCGTTCGCGGGCGACGGCTGGGCGATCGTGTCGGCCTCGCCGGAGCTGTTCCTCGCGCGGCGGGGGTCGCTGCTGCGGACGATGCCGATCAAGGGCACCGCGCCCGCGGGCGAGGACGTCGCGGGCGAGAAGGACGCGGCCGAGCACGTGATGATCGTCGACCTCGAGCGGAACGACCTTTCGCGGGTGTGCGAGCCCGGGTCGGTGCGCTGGCCGGAGCTGATGGCGCAACGGGAGCTGGCCGGCGTCACACACCTCGTCTCGACGGTCGAGGGCCGGCTCCGCGCCGGCGTCGGGCTCGCGGAGACCCTCGCGGCGACGTTCCCGGGCGGCTCGGTCACTGGCGCGCCGAAGCTCGCGGCGCTCGACCTGATCGCGGCCCTCGAGCCGGTCGGCCGCGGCGCCTCGATGGGCGCGCTCGGCACGCTGCGCCCGGACGGCGACTTCGACCTCGCGCTGACGATCCGGACGTTCGCGCTCGCCGGGGGCCGCGCCCACCTCTGGGTCGGCGGAGGCATCGTGTGGGGCTCGGACCCGGAGGCGGAGATCGAGGAGTCGTGGCTCAAGGCGCAGCCGCTGCTGGCGGCGGTCGGCGGGCTCGTGGCCGCATGAGCCGTGTTCTTTCAAGACATGCCCGGGGACAGTCGCCGGACAGGTCCGAAAGGGACGCGTGAGGTTGCTCGCCGTCGCGGTCGCCGGGCGCGGGCTCGTCGATCCGGACGAGGCCGTGTTCGGGGCCGGCGACGACGCGCTTCTGCGCGGGCGGGCCGCGTTCGAGACCACGCGCGTCTACGGCGGACGGCCGTTCCGGCTCGCCGCCCACGTCGCGCGGCTCGGTGCGTCGGCGGCGAGCCTCGCCCTGCCCGCGCCCGACCCGGACGAGTGCTCGCAGTCTCGCCGCGCTCGCGGTCGACGCGCCCGCGACGCCGCCCGACGCGGCGCTTCGCCTGTACTGGACCGGGACGACGCTCGTCGCGACGACCGCGGCGATCCCGCCCGAGCTCGAGGAGCGCCGGCGCCGCGGGATCCGGCTCGCCGCGCTCGAGCTCGGGGTCGACGTCTCGCCGCCCGGCTGGCTCCTCGCCGGGGTGAAGTCCACGAGCTACGCCGTGAACATGGCGGCCGAGGCGGAGGCGCGGCGTCGCGGCGCCGACGACGCCGTCTTCCTCGCCGCCGGCGGGATCGTGCTCGAGGCGCCGATCTCGAACATCTGGTGGCGCCGCGGCGGGATGCTGCGGACGCCGGCCGTCGACGTCGGCGTCCTCGCCGGCGTCACGCGCGCCACGCTGCTCGAGCTTGCGCCGGCCGCCGGCTACGCCGTCGAGGAGGGCGCCTTCGCGATCGACGACCTGCGCGCCGCGGACGAGGCGTTCACGTCCTCCTCGATCCGCGAGATCGTGCCCGCCGTCGCGCTCGACGGTGCCGCGATCGGCGCCGGCACGCCGGGCGAAGCCGCCGCCGTGCTCCAGCGCGCGCTGCGGGAGCTCGCCGGCTCGTAACAGGATTCGGGCTGCGCTGCCGGGGTAGGCTCCGCGCATGGAGGAGAAGGTCCGGCTCGGCGGCATGGCCCTCTCGAACGGCGTGCTCGTGCACGGCCCGACCTCGTGGGCGTGCGCGATCCGCACCTCGGACGGCGAGCTGAAGGTCGCCGCCGAGCGGAAGCGGCTGATCGGCTCGAGCGTGCGCTCGCCGCTGCTCCGCGGCCCGGCGCGGCTCGCCGAGGCGTTCGCGTTCCTGCCGCGCCTGAAGCGCCGGCTCCCGGAGGCGCGGCTGCCGTTCGAGCGGCCGATCGTGATCGGCTCGACGCTCGCGAGCGTCGTCGTCCTCCAGCGCGTACGCCGCTCGGGGCTCGGCGACGCGACCAAGGAGGTTCTCGCCGGGCTGATCTCCGTCGCGCCTGCGCTGCTCGCGCTGCGCGGCGACGGGCTCGCCGCCTACCACGGCGCCGAGCACATCGCGATCGGGAGCTACGAGCACGGCGAGCTGCGCGCCCGCGAGCACGAGCGCTGCGGCTCGCACCTCGTCGGCCCGCTGCTCGTCACGACCGCCGCCGGCAACGTCGTCGTCGCCCGCGCGCCGGAATCGCTGCGCGGCCCCGCGCGGCTCGCGGTCGGCGTCGCCTCGATCGCCGCCGCGACCGAGCTCTTCAGCTGGATGCAGCGCCACCCCGAGCAGCCGCTCGCGCGGGCGCTCGCCCGGCCCGGCTACGAGCTCCAGCACCGGCTCGCGACGGCCGAGCCCACGCCCGAGCAGCTCGAGGTCGCCGAGGCCGCGCTCGCCGCGTGCCTCGAGCTCGAAGCCGCAGCGGTTCAGTGACCGCGGCCGCATGCCGATGATGGTCGGGATGCCGCTCGCGAACATCACGACCTGGGTCCAGAACTTCGCCTCCACGTGGGTGCCGGTCATGTTCTTCGTGCTCATGTGCTTCGTCGTCTACATGCTCTGGCGCATGGTCAAGCTGATGCCGCGCGTGAAGCCGACGGAGATCACGAGCGGCTCGCCGGCGTCGGTGACGTGGCAGGACGTGGCGGGGCTCGACGAGGCCAGGGACGAGCTGCAGGAGGTGGCCGACTTCCTCCGCGATCCGAAGCGCTTCGAGCGGCTCGGCGCGCGCGTGCCGAAGGGGATCCTGCTCCACGGGCCGCCCGGGACCGGCAAGACGCTCGCCGCCAAGGCCGTCGCGAGCGAGTCCGGCGCGCGCTTCTACGCGCAGAGCGCGTCCGCGTTCGTCGAGATGTTCGCCGGACTCGGCGCCGCCAGGATCCGCAAGCTCTTCCACGAGGCACGGAAGAACGCGCCGTCGATCGTCTTCATCGACGAGCTCGACGCGGTCGGGCAGGCCCGCTCCGGCCACAGCTTCAACCGCGAGCAGGACCAGACGCTGAACCAGCTCCTCGTCGAGCTCGACGGGTTCGGCGCGCGCGACCAGGTCGTCGTGATGGCCGCCTCGAACCGGCTCCAGGACCTCGACCCGGCGCTGCTCCGGCCGGGCCGGTTCGACCGCCAGATCCTCATCCAGCCGCCCGACCTCAAGGGCCGGACGGAGATCCTCGCCGTCCACACGCGCGGCAAGCCGCTCGGGCCGGGCGTCGACCTGGAGACGATCGCGCGCCAGACCGCGGGTCTCACCGGCGCCGACCTCGCGAACATCTGCAACGAGGCCGCGATCGCGGCCGGCCGCCGCGCGCCGCACCACGATCGGGCAGGAGGACTTCGACTACGCACTCGACCGCGTGATCGCCGGCCTCCAGCAGCGGCGCGTGATCACCGACAAGGAGAAGCGGATCCTCGCCTACCACGAGGCGGGCCACGCGCTCCTCGCGCACCTGATGGGCTCGCCCTCGTCGGTGCAGAAGGCGACGATCATCGCCCGCGGGACCGCGCTCGGCTACACGCTCAACCTGCCCGAGGAGGAGCGGTACCTCCACACGAAGGAGGAGCTGATCGACTGGATGGTCGTGACGCTCGCGGGGCGCGCCGCCGAGCAGGTCGTGTTCGGGCGCGTCACCGACGGCGCCGCGAACGACCTCGAGAAGGTGACCGAGCTCGCGCGCTCGATGGTCTTCGAGCTCGGGATGGGCGAGGGCGCCGTCTCACGGACGATGCGCGCCGACAACTACGCGCTCTCCGAGGAGACGAAGCGGCGGCGCGACGAGGAGCAGTCGCGGCTCACCGACCATGCCTACACCGAGGCGCTCCGGCTCGTCGCCAAGCACCGCGCCATCCTCGATCGGGTGGCCGTCGCGCTGCTCGAGCAGGAGACGCTCAGCCGCGACGAGCTGCTCGAGCTCTTCGGCGACGTCCTGCCCGAGTCGTACGCGTCCGAGACGGTCGGGATCCCGCGGGTCGTCGCGCTGCACCCCGCGCCCGACGACTGAGTCGGCTCAGCCGCCGGTCAGCTTCGAGAAGTCGACCGGGTTCTCCGGCGCCGTGATCGTGACCGGCTCGTCCCACTGGTCGAAGGTGATGGTGCCCGCGTTCGACTTGGAGCCCTGAAGCTGGAGCGGATACGGCTGGCCGGTCGTGGCGACGTAGAGCGTTCCGCCCCTGCTGCTCGTCACGGCGATCGCCGGCTGCCCGTTGATCTTCGTCGTGTCGCCCTTCGAGAGGGTGCCGAGCGAGCTCGTGAGCGAGTTGATGAGCTGCGTCAGGTTCGTCAGGGCCGAGAAGGACGAGACCTGGCCGAGCGAGCCCGGCGCGACGATCCAGCGTCCCGAGAGGAGCTGCGCCGCGATTCCGCCGCCGAGCTGCTTCAGCGCGGCCGCGTCGGTCTTGAAGTAGACCTTGCCGCCCGTGCTCACGATCTGGAAGTTCATCCCGTTCGTCTTGATCTGCCCCTTGCCGCCCTGGCCCTTCGAGAGCGTCAGGTCGATCGTGATCGAGCCGCCGGCGTTGATCGTCCCGGAGATGTGGACGGACGTCGCGGCCTTCGCCGCGTCCGACGAGGCCTGCACGATCTCGTTCGCCGACTTGTCCTCGACGCCGTTCGACTTCGTCCCGGACGAGCCGCAGCCCGTGACGAGCGCGACCGTGAGGGCGAGGACAGCTGCGAGCCGGACGAGCATGCCGTGATCCTGTCACGTCCCCGCCGGCCGCGCCACTGGATAGCATCGGCCCCTGTGGCAGCGAGCGGAATCCATCACGTCGGCGTCGCGGTCGCCGACCTCGACGAGGCCGTCGAGACGTACACGCGTCTCTTCGGCGCCGAGCTCGAGCACCGCGAGCGGGTCGCCGACCAGGGCGTCGAGGCCGCGACGATGCGCGTCGGCGGCGACCGGATCGAGCTGCTCGCGTCGCTCGGGCCCGAGACGCCGGTCGGGAAGTTCCTCGCGCGGCGCGGGCCCGGGATGCACCACGTCGCCTTCGAGGTCGCGGACGTCGGCGCCGAGCTCGAGCGGCTCGCCGGCGACGGGGCCGAGCTGATCGACGAGCGGCCGCGGGCCGGCATCTTCGGGCTCGAGGTCGGGTTCGTCCACCCGCACGCGACCGGAGGCGTGCTCGCGGAGCTGGTGCGCGGTGGCTGACGGCGACCGGATCCGGCTCGAGATCGCCTTCGAGGGCGCGCACGTGCTGACGGTCTACGTCTTGCCGGGCGTCGCCGAGGATCTCGACCGCGCGCTCGGCGACGGGTCGGAGGGCGCGTTCTCGTTCGAGGCGGAGGACGGCCGCTACTCGGTCGCCGTGCGGAAGATCGTCTTCGTGAAGCGCTTCGCCCGCGAGAGCCGCGTCGGCTTCGGCGCGACGGCCTAGGTTCCCTGTGGCGCTCGAGGTCGGGATCGTCGGGCTTCCCGGCTCGGGGAAGACGACGCTGTTCACGGCGCTGACGCGTGCCGAGGGCGGCGAGTACGGCAAGACGAACGTCGGGATGGCGGCGATCGCCGACGAGCGGCTCGGCGCGCTCGCCGAGGTCGTCCACGCGAAGAAGGTCACGCCGGCGACGATCCGCGTCCAGGACGTGCCGGGCACCGGGCCGGCGCTGCTCGGGAACCTGCGGCAGGTGGACGCGCTGCTCGTCGTGCTCGACGCGTTCTCGCCCGGCGCCGACCCGGCCGGCGACCTCGAGACGCTGCGGCTCGAGCTGCTCGTCGCCGACCGCGACCACGTCGAGCGCCGGCTCGAGCGGGTCGAGAAGCAGGCGAAGTCGGGCGACGCGAAGCTCCGCGCCGAGGTCGAGGAGCTGCACAAGGTGCTCGCGCACGTCGACGGCGAGGCGCCGCTCTCGGACTACCCGGGCGAGCTGCCCGGCGAGCTCGAGCCGCTGACGACGAAGCCGCTGCTCGCGGTCGAGAACGGGCCGGGCGGGATCGACCTCGGGCTCGAGGCCGAGCTCGCCGAGCTCTCCGACGAGGAGGCGGCCGAGTTCCGCGACGGCGGCGCCTCGGCGCTCGAGGAGGTCGTCCGCCGGCTCCACGACGCGCTCGACCTCGTCACGTTCTTCACCGCGGGCGAGAAGGAGACGCGGGCCTGGACGCTGCGGAACGGCGAGACCGCGCTCGACGCGGCCGGGACGATCCACTCCGACATCGCGCGCGGCTTCATCCGCTGCGAGGTGATCGGCTGGTCCGACCTCGTCGAGTCCGGCTCGCACGCCGAGGCGTCGCGTCGCGGCGTCCAGCGGCTCGAGGGCAGGACGTACGTGATCCGCGACGGCGACGTCCTGAACATCCGCTTCAACGTCTGACGCTCGGGACCGAACCGGACCAGGAGGTCGGCCGAATAGGGCGTGATCGACGGCCGTGCCCTCGCGGCCGTCACCGACCAAGGAGCCCGACTCATGCGCCGGTTCGCACTCGTCTTCCTCCTGGCCTCGAGCGCCGCGCTCGTCGCGCTGTACGCGGCGCGGCTCGCCCCCACGCAGAGCGCCGCCTCGAGCCACCGGGAGGCCCCCCTGATCTCCGAGGACCCGACCGCCGACAACACCGACCTCTACGCGTTCCGCAGCCCCGACAAGCCGAACACGCTCACGATCGTCGCCAACTGGATCCCCGGCGAGGATCCCGCGGCGGGGCCGAACTACTACACGTTCTCCCAGCGGGACGACGCGAAGTACCTGATCTACGTCGACCGGAACGGCGACGGCAAGCCGGACCTGACGTGGAACTTCCAGTTCCACACGCCGACCGGGCCGTACTTCCTCGGCAACACGCAGCAGACGTGGACGGCGAAGCGCAACGACGTGACGTTCGCGACCGGCAAGACGCCGATCGACAACGTCGGCCCGCGCTTCAACAGCTTCGTCGGCGTGAAGGACTACGAGCAGTCGGCGGAGTCGACGATCGTCACGAAGGACGGCGTCTCGATCTTCGCCGGCCAGCGTGACGACCCGTTCTTCGCCGACGTCGGCGCGATCTTCGACCTCGTCGCGATCCGCAAGCCCGGCACGACCGGGAACATGGGCGGCGGCAAGGACTTCCTGTCCGGCTACAACGTCCACACGATCGCGCTGCAGATCCCGATCTCGCAGGTCGACAACGCGAGCCACACGATCGGCGTCTGGGCGGCGGCGAACCGCAAGAACGTGACCGTCAACGGCCATCTCTTCCGCGGCTGGACGCAGGTCTCGCGGCTCGGCAACCCGCTCATCAACGAGGTCGTGATCCCGACCGGCGAGAAGGACCTCTGGAACCGCACGACGCCGCAGCACGACGCGCAGTTCGAGCAGTACTACAAGACGCCGATCCTGGCCGCCGTGCTGAACAAGCTCTACAAGCTCGGCGTGCCCGAGACGGGCCGCGACGACCTCGTCGCGGTGCTCGGCACCGGGATCCCGAAGCTCAACTACACCGGCGGCAAGTTCGCCGACGAGCTGCGGCTCAACCTCTCGGTGCCGGTCTCGGCGCACCCGAACCGGATGGGCGTGCTCGCGGGCGACAACGCCGGCTTCCCGAACGGCCGCCGGCTAGGCGACGACGTGGTCGACATCGAGGAGCAGGCGGTCGCCGGCTTCCTCAAGGGCAAGAAGGTGCCGCTCGGCGACGGCGTCAACGGCAACGACGAGGCGTACCTCGCGCACTTCCCGTACGTGCCGACGCCCCACGGGGGCTACGCCAACACGAAGGCGACGAACTGACGACCGAGCGTCCGGGGGCCCGCGCTGCCGCGCGGGCCCCGGGGCGTCTCGCTCCGGAGGCCGATGTCCAACAAGCTCCTGATCGCCGCTGCCGCACTCATCACCGCCGGGTTCGCGGCGCTCTTCGGCGGCGTGCTCGCGAAGCGGACGGCGGCGCCGCCCGACGCGCTCGCCGCGGCGCAGTCGGCCGAGGACTTCAAGGCCGGCTTCGCGCTGAACGCGAGCACCACGTCGCTCGTGCAGAGCCTCCAGGCGACGCTCCACGCGACCCCGAAGGACGAGCACTCGTGGGTGCTCCTCGGGCTCGCCTACCAGCAGCGGGCGCGCGAGACCGGCGACCCGGCGTACTACACGAAGTCGGGCGGCGCGCTCGACCGCGCGCTCTCGCTCGACCCGAAGGATCCACTCGTCTTCAGCGGGCTCGGCTCGCTCGCGCTCTCGCGACACCGCTTCGCGACGGCGCTCACGCTCGGCCGGCAGGCGCGGGCGCTCGCTCCGGCGACCGCCCGCAACTTCGGCGTGATCGGCGACGCCGAGATCGAGCTCGGCCGCTACCGGCTCGCGTTCCGCGACTTCGACACGATGGACCGGCTCCGGCCCGACCTCTCGTCGTACGCGCGCATCTCGTACGGCCGCGAGCTGCTCGGCCACACGCCGCGCCGCGATCAGGCGATGAAGCTCGCGATCGACGCGGCGACCGACACCCGCGAGCCGCTCGCGTGGACGCACGTCCAGCTCGGCAAGCTCTACTTCAACCACGGCCGCTACGCGGCTCGCCGAGCGCGAGTTCGAGATCGCGAACGCGATCTTCCCGAGCTACGCGTACGGCCTCGACGCGCTCGCGCTCGACGAGGCCGCGCTCGGCCGGACGCAGCGCGCGATCGCGCTCGAGCGGCAGGCGGTCGACCTGATCCCGCTGCCGCAGTACGTCGCCGCGCTCGGCGACCTGTACGCGACCACCGGCCATCCGGCGCCCGCGCGGCGGCAGTACGCGACGATCGGCGTGATCGAGCGGCTCCTGCGGGCGAACGGCGTCCGCGTCGACCTCGAGATCGCGCAGTTCGACGTCGACCACGGGATCCGGCTCCGCCACGCGCTCGCGCTCGCCCGCGATCGGCCAGCGGACGCGCCCGTCGATCGACGGCGACGACGTGCTCGCCTGGGCGCTCGCGCGCAACGGCCAGTGCGGCGCCGCGCTCGGCTACTCGCAGCACGCGCTTCGCCTC
The DNA here is from genome assembly GCA_963729135.1 of uncultured Actinomycetes bacterium. Lineage (GTDB taxonomy): Bacteria > Actinomycetota > Thermoleophilia > Gaiellales > Gaiellaceae > PALSA-600. The sequence continues at coordinate 75,432 of CAVSMT010000011.1, read as the reverse complement.
GGGACGCAGGACGCGACTGAAGTTCTTCCACCGCGGGATGATCGAGCGCTGCCTCGGCCGCGCCGCCGCCGCGCAGACGTGGTTCCGGCGCGCGCTCGCGCTGAACCCGCACTTCTCGATCCTCTGGGCGCCGGTCGCGCGAAGGTACGTCACGTGAGCTGCGGCGCGAAGACGACGTTCTCGCGGCGCGAGTGGCTGCGGCTCTCGGGCTTCGGCGGCGCGGTCCTCGTGCTGCACGTGCTCGGGTGGGGCCTCTTCGCGTACTACTCGCGGAGCAACCCGGCGCTCGCCGGGCTCGGCCTCCTCGCGTACACGTTCGGCCTCCGCCACGCCTTCGACGCCGACCACATCGCGGCGATCGACAACACGACGCGCAAGCTCCTCCAGGAGGAGAAGCGCCCGCTCGGAACCGGGTTCTTCTTCTCGCTCGGCCACTCGTCGATCGTGTTCGCGCTCGCCACCGGGCTCGCGCTCGCGGCGCACGCGGTCGATTCGCGCATCCCGTCCTTCCAGGCCTACGGCGGGATCATCGGCGCCGGCGTCTCCGGCACGTTCCTGTGGGTGATCGGGATCCTGAACCTCGTGGTCCTGATCGACATCGTCCGGATCTTCCTCGGCCTGCGGCGCGGCGAGCTCGACGAGGCCGAGCTCGAGGCGCGCCTGCAGGACCGCGGGTTCATGAACCGCTTCTTCATCGGCGGGCTCGCCCGGAAGATCACCGCGAGCTGGCAGATGTTCCCGCTCGGCGTCCTCTTCGGGCTCGGGTTCGACACCGCGTCCGAGGTCGGCCTGCTCGCGATCGCCGCCGGCGTCGCGACGCACCACGTGCCGTTCCTCGCGGTGATCTCGCTGCCGCTCCTGTTCGCGGCCGGGATGAGCCTGATGGACACCGCCGACGGCGCGTTCATGACGCACGCGTACGGCTGGGCGTTCTCGAACCCGGTGCGGAAGGTCTTCTACAACATCACCGTCACGAGCCTCTCGGTCACGGTCGCGCTCGTGATCGGGACGGTCGAGCTGCTGCAGGTGCTCGTCGGTCTCGTCGTGGATCGACAACCTCGACTTCGGCACGCTCGGCTACGGCGTCGTCGGCCTGTTCGTGCTGACGTGGGCCGGGTCGTTCGCCTTCTGGAAGCTCCGCCGGATCGAGGAGCGCTGGGCCGCGCCGGCGCCGGCTCCAGCGCAGGTCAGGTCGCGATGAGCACGATCCCCGCGAGCGTCAGCCCGATCCCGACCCGCTGGGCGCGCGACACGCGCTCGCCGAGGACGACCGCGGCGAGCGCGACCGTGACGATCGGGTAGAGCGACGCGAGCACCGAGGTCAGGCTGACGAGCCCGAAGCCCGACGACGCGGCGAAGAGCAGGTTGCCGAGCGTGTCGCCGAGGCCGACCGCGACGACGATCGCGAGCTTCCGGCCGCGGAGCCGCACGGCGGGGCGGCGGACGGCGACGGCCGCGAGCACGAGCAGCGTCGCGGTCGCGCGGAAGACGAGCGAGCTCCACCACGGGTCGGCCGCGCCGGCGGCGTGCATCGGCGGGAAGTAGAAGCCGAAGCCGAGCGCCGCGAGCAGCGCGAGCCCGACCCCGGCGGCGACGCGGCGCTCGCCGCTCTCCTGGTGCTCCTGCGAGGCGAGCGACGACGCCGACGATCGCCGAGGCGATCCCGGCGACCTGCGCCGGCGAGGGCCGGTCTCCGGTCGCGATCCCGAACACGACCGGCACGATCGCCGACGCGCCCGCGATCGGCGCGACGACGCTCATCGTCCCGGTGATCATCCCGCGGTAGTAGGCGTACAGGCCGAGCGTTCCCGAGATCGCGGCCGGGATCGCGAGCAGGACGGCCGGGTCGTCGGGGCTGGGCTCCGGACGATCGCGACCGCGATCGCGATCGAGGTGAGGCCGCCGATCTGCGCCCAGACGAGCACGCGCCAGGTGCCGAGCGTCCGCGCCTGGTACGGCCCGACGAAGTCGGCGACTCCCCAGGCGAGGCTCGCGCCGAGCGCGAGCAGCAGCGCGGTCACTCGACGGGACGGGTGGCCGCGACCGCGTCGAGCTGGTTCGCGTGGTAGAGCACCGCCGCCTCGGCCGTGCGCGCGGCGCGCGCGTCGTGATGGACCGCGACGCAGTGGAGGAGCTCGGCGAGCTGCGGCGGCCGTCAGGCCTTCGGCGCGCTCCTCGATCAGCCGCAGCCCGAGGTGGACGTGGCCGAGGAGGCGCCCCTCGTCGGTCGGCGCGAACGACGGCCCGCGCGAGAGCTCGAGCGTGCGCCCGACGTCGTGGACGAGCGCGGCCGCGACGAGCAGCTCGCCGCGGAGGCGCGGGTGGAGCTGCGCCGTCTCGCGGCAGAGCGTCGCCACGCCGACCGTGTGCTCGAGCAGCCCGCCGGCGTAGGAGTGGTGTCCGTCCGGCGTCGCCGGGTACGCGGCGAGGTCGCGGTCGGCGAGGACGGCGCGCACCGTCGCCGCGAGGCCGTCGTGCGTCAGCTCGCCGGCGAGAAACTCGAGGAAGCCGTCGCAGCTCGTCGGCATCGCGGCGCGCGACCGGCGTCAGGCTCGCCGGGTCGACCTCGCTCGCCTCGAGCGTCCGCACGTCGAGCTGGAGCCGGTCGCGGAACCGCTCGACGCGTCCGAGCACGCGCACCGCGTCGCCCTCGGCGAAGCGCCCGTCGAGCAGTTCGACGTCGTTCCAGACCCGCGCCTCGATCCGTCCGGACGGGTCGACGAGCTCGAGCGCGAGGAACGGCGCCCCCGACTTCGTCCGCAGCTTCCGCTTCGTCTTCACCGCGAACACGCCCTCGACGACGCGGTCCTCCGCCAGGTCGGAGATCACGCGGCGAGTCTACGGTAGGGTCAGGTCGTGCCCAGGGTCTCGCCGTTTCGCGCGCTCCGGTACGGCGGGCGGAGGCCGGGCCGCTCGCCGAGCTGATCGCGCCGCCGTACGACGTGATCGACGACGCGGCGCGGCTCGAGTACCTCGCCCGCAGCCCGTACAACGTCGTCCACCTGACCCTGCCGGACACGCCGGAGGAGGCGGGCGCCGCGCTCGCGGACTGGCGCGCGCGGAGGCGTGCTGGGCGAGGAGGAGCCCGCGCTCTGGTGGCTCGCGCAGGACTACGTCGGGCCGGACGGCGTCGCGCGCACGCGCGAGGGGCTCGCCGGAGCGATCGAGGCGACGCCGTACTCGGCGGGCGAGGTGCTGCCGCACGAGCGGACGCACGCAGGCCCGAAGGAGGGGCGGCTCCGGCTGCTCCGCGCGACGCGCACGCAGCTCGAGCCGATCTTCCTGCTCTACGACGCCGACCCGCCGTTCGCGCGGCCGGGCGGCGAGCCCGAGCTCGACGTGGAGGAGGGCGGCGTCCGCACGCGGGTGTGGCGCCTTCCACCGCAGGAGCGTCGACCTCGACGTGCCGTTGCTCGTCGCCGACGGCCATCACCGGTACGAGACCGCGGTCGCGTTCCGCGAGGAGGATCCGTCGGCGACGCACACGTTCGCGGTGCTCGTCTCGTCGCGCTCGCCGGGCCTCGAGATCTTCCCGACCCACCGGCTCGTGCCGGCGCTCGCCGCCGAACCGACGTTGCACCAGGTCGTCACCTGGGATCGGAGCGCGCTCGGCGCTCTACCGCGGCGGCGAGTACTTCCGGGTCGACTCGGACGACGAGCTCGACGCGCGCGCGGTCGAGCGGTACGTCGCGAACGGGGTCGGCTACACGCCGTACGCCGAGGCGGCGGTCGCGGCGGTCGACCGCGGCGAGGCCGAGGCCGCGTTCCTCGTCCGCGCCCCCACGGTGGCGCAGGTGGCCGCGTTCGCCGCGCGGGGTGAGACGATGCCGCAGAAGTCGACGTTCTTCTTCCCGAAGCTGACCTCCGGCCTCCTCCTCTTCCCGCTGTGAACCCCTGGCTCGACCTGTGCCGCGCCGCGGCCGCCGACGTGAAGGAGGTGCTCGCGGCGATGCCCGGGCGCGAGGAGCGCGAGCGGCCGATCCGGCAGGGCGAGGGCGGCGACGTCACGGTCGCGCTCGACGAGGCGGCCGAGACCGCGACGCTCCGGCACTTCGACCGTGAGGACGTCCGCATCGTCTCCGAGGAGATCGGGCACCGCGGCGAGGGCCGGTACACGGTGCTCGTCGACCCGATCGACGGCTCGCAGAACGCCGAGCGCGGGATCCCGTACTTCTGCCTCTCGGTCGCGGTCGCCGAGGGCGACACGATGGACGACGTGTTCTTCGGCTACGTCTACGACTTCGGCGCGAACGAGGAGTGGATGGCCGTCCGCGGCGGCGGCGCGTTCCTCGACGGCGCGCCGATCGTCGGCGCGCCGAAGGACCACATCGAGTTCCTCTCGATCGAGGCGACGCGGGCCGCGCTCGTCCACGACCGGCTCCGCGTGCTCGCGCCGCTCACCGACCGCGTCCGCGTGATGGGCGCGCAGGCGCTCACGTACTGCCATCTCGCCGCGGGCCGGACCGACGCGGTCGCCGTGCTCCGGCCCGTCGCGCGCGGTCGACTACGCGGCGGGCCAGCTCGTGATCCGCGAGCGCGGCCTCGCGATCGAGCTGCCGGACGACCCGCCGATCGGCAAGGCACCGCTCGACCTGATCGGCCGCTCGCGCGTCGTCGCGGCCGCGAACGACGAGCTCGTCCGAACGCTCTCCGAGGCGCTGCTCACGCCCTGAACCGGCATGCGGGGCGGTCCGGGCGACCCGCACCCGCGCTCGTCACGAGCTCGGCAGCATCGACCGCTCGATGATCTCCCGGTGGACGCACCAGGTGATCCCGTCGATCAGCGGGACGGGCTCGGGGTCGACGTGCCTGACCACGATCGCGGCGCCGACCGAGCGGATCGGGCCGGCCTGGATGCCGGCCGCATGAACCCTCGCGGCGGGAATCGTCTTCGACCACTCGGAGCGGGCCCCGGGCGGCCCGTCCCAGATCGCGACGTCCTTGAGGATCGCGCGCTCGGCACTCGCGTCGGCGTTGTCCTGGACGAGCATGAAGACGATCACGACGTCGCCCAGGATCGTGGCGCCCTCCGGGTCGAACGGCCCGGCGACCGTCAGATCGCCGTTCGGCTCGAGGATTGCGTTGGTGAACTGTGACACCGGCATGCGGCGGCCCTCCTTCGATGGGTGGAGCATCATCTCGCATCGATCGTCACGCCGAGCGAGCGGGCTCGCCCGGCGGAGACGACGTTGCCCTTCCGCTCGTAGCGGTCGAGCGCCTCGCCGGCCGCGGCGTCGGCTTCGTCCGGCCGTCCGGCGGCGCGGAGCACCTCCGCGAGGTCGAGGAGCGCGTCGCCCTGGCGGTCGACCAGGTCGGTCTCCGCGACCAGGCGCACGGCCTCGCGAGCGAGCGCCTCCGCCTCGCCGAGCCGCTTCCGGCGCGCGAGGATCTTCGCGCGCACCTCTCGCCAGAGCACCTGTGTGAGGACGTCCTCGACCGCCGCCGTCGCCTCGCTCACGGCGCAGAACCGCTCCGCCTCCTGGTAGCGCCGCTGCGCGTAGAGCGCCTGCGCGAGCATCGCCGCGGTCGTCGCGAGCACCGCCTTCTCGCCCATCTCCTCGAGCCGGTCGTAGCCGGCGCGCAGTCGATCGGCCGCTCCGGCCGGATTGCCGGCGAGCATCTCGACGAGCGCCTCGTGGTGGGAGACGGCCGACTGCATCCGGCCGACGTCGGCGAGGATCGCGTTTCCCTCGCGGACGAGCTCGCGCGCCTCGTCGAACGCTCCGCGCATCGCATGGAGCGCCGCGAGTGGATGGAGCGTGACCGCGACCGCGACCGGGCTGGTCGCGATCTGCTCGCGGATCTCGGTGCACGTGCGGATCGCCTCCTCGACCGGCAGCGGGCTCTCGACCGCGGCCGACGTGCGCCACCCGAGGATCTCGAAGAGCTCCCGCTCCTCGCCCGACGCGCGCGCGTGCACCGCGGCGCGCTGCCAGGCTTCGTCCGCCGCGGTCGCGTGGCTCACCGTCCACTCGATCCACGCGACCAGGCACCACGCGCGGCACTGGCCGACGTCGTCGCCGTGCGCCTCGAAGAGCCCGAGCGCGGCCTCCGCGATCGCCCGTGCCTCGTCGATCGCGCCGCCCGCCTCCGCCTGCAGACGGATGAACTGCAGCTCGACCCGCGCGCGCGCCTCGAGCACCGGGTCGGACGCGGCGAGCGCGATCGCCTCGGTGAAAACGGTCTCGGCTTCGGCGAACCTCCCGGCCTCGAACAGCGCCTGGCCGAGCTTCGGGAGGAGCTGCGCCGACTCCTGCGGCGGAAGCAGCGCCCGCGCCCGCTCGAGCAGCGAGACGGTCGCGGGCAGGTCGCTGAGGGCGAACGCCTTCTGCCCGGCCGTGCGGAGCAGACGACCGGCGCGCGCGCCGAGTCCGGCGTCCGGGCTGCCGAGCTCCCGCCGGAACCGGAACGCCTGCTCGAGGTGGTAGCCGACGACTGCGTCCTCGGCGGCGTGCGTCTCGAGCCGGGCCGCGACGCGCGCGTGGAGGTCGGCGCGCGCGCTCTTCGGGATCCCGTCGTACGCGGCGTCGCGGATCAGCGCGTGGTGGAAGCGGAAGCCCTCCTCGGCCACGGTCGCCTCGGGTCGCACGAAGTGCCTTCGCACGAGCGAGAGCAACCGCGGCTGCACGTCCGCGCGTTCCTCCTCTCGCGTGAGGTCGAGCACGGCCTCGAGCGAGAAGCTGCGGCCCGCGACCGCCGCACGCTCGAGCAGCGCGCGATCCTCGCGGTCGAGCCGGTCGAGCCGCTCGTGGAGGACGCCGCGGATCGAGCCGGGCATCGCGCCCGCCGTGCCGTAGTCGTCGGCGATCGCGGCGAGCTGCTCGACGAAGAGCGGGTTCCCCTCCGCCGCCTCGGCGATCCGCGGACGCACGGCGAGCTCGACGCCGAGCGCCTCGAGCAGCCGCTCCGAGTCGGCCTCGGAGAGCGGCTCGAGCGCGAGCGCCTCGGCCGGCGGGCGCAGCCACCCCGGCCGCAGGTCGGTCAGCTCCGGACGGCCGAGGCAGAGCAGGAGCACCGGCGCCTCGCCGAGCCGCGCCGCGAGGTACTCGACGAAGTCGAGGAACGTCGGCTCGGCCCAGTGCAGGTCGTCGAACACCGCGACCAGCGGGCGCTCGGACGCGAGCTCGACGAGGATCCGCCGCGCGGCGGCGAAGACCTCGTGGCTCGAGCCGGTGAGCGCGTCCGGGTCGCGGCCGGCCTGCACGAGCAGCTCGCGCAGCGGCCAGAAGGTGATCCCCTCGCCGTACGGCGGGCAGCGGCCGACGAGCACCGTCGCGGCGTCGCCGAGCTCGCCGACGAACTCGCGCGCGAACCGTGACTTCCCGACGCCGGCCTCGCCGACGAGCACGACCTGCCGGGCGCCTCCGCCGGGAACCTCCGCGAAGACGCCGCGCAGCCAGTCGAGCTCGCGCTCGCGGCCGATCAGCGGCGAGTCGGCGCGGCGCGGCACCGCGGTCGCGGTCGCATCGAGCGACTCGAGCCGGAACGGCCGCACCGTGCCGTCTCCCGCGAGCGGTTCGAGCGACGTCACCTCGACCGCGTGCTCGACGAGGACGCGCGTCTTCTCGCCGAGCACGATCTCGCCCGCCCGCGCGCTGCGCTGAAGCCGGCGGCCGAGCGCGACCGCCTCGCCGGTGACGAACCCGCGCCCCCCGCCCGGGTCGCCGGCGATGACCTCGCCGGTGGTGATCCCGATCCGCACCTCGAGCGGCGCGCCGCCGGCCTCGAGTCCCGCCACGCCCTCGCGCAGCTCGAGCGCGGCCCGGACGGCGCGAAGGGCGTCGTCCTCGCGCACGGCCGGCACGCCGAACACCGCCGTCACCTCGTCGCCGACGAACGTCTCGATCGTGCCGCCGTGCCGCTCGATCGTGTCGGCCGCGAGCTCGAAGAAGCGCGACATCACCAGCTGCAGGGCTTCGGGGTCGAGCCGCCCGGCGAGCTCGCCGTAGTCGACCACGTCGGAGAAGAGGACGGTGACCGTCTTCCGCGTCTCGGCCGGCGCCTCGGGCTCGAGCGAGGCGCCGCACGACTGGCAGAACTGCGCCCCGCGGGCGTTCGCCGTGCCGCAGTTCGCGCAGACGACGTCCGCCGGGACGGATCTCGGGCGCGCCGCGGGCGGAGGCGGGGGCGCGGACGGAGCGGCGGCGACGGGGAGCTCGAGCGACGGGTCGTGGCGGAGGATCGCCTGCTCGAGCCGCTGGAGCGACTCGCCGGGGTCGAGGCCGAGCTCCTCCACGAGCGTGGTGCGGGCGCGCTGGTACGCGGCGAGCGCGTCGGCCTGCCGGCCGGAGCGGTACAGCGCCACCATCAGGAGTCCGCGCAGGCTCTCGCGCAGAGGGTGCTCACGTACGAGCGCCTCGAGCTCCGGCACGACCTCGGCGTGGCGGCCGAGCGCGAGGTCGGCCTCGAGCCGCTGCTCGAGCGCGACGAACCGCAGCTCCTCGAGCCGCCCGGTCTCGTCGCGCGCGAAGGACTCGTAGCGGAAGTCGGCGAGCGCCGGCCCGCGCCACAGCCCGAGCGCCCGGCGCAGCACCGCGGAGGCCTCGGCCGCGTCGCCCTCCGCGAGCACGCGCCGGCCCCGCCCGAGCAGCTCCTCGAACGTCTCGGCGTCGACCACGCCGGCCTCGACGCGGAGGAGGTAGCCGAGCGGACGGGTCTCGACGGTGGTGTCGCCCAGCGCCTTCCGGAGCTGCGAGACGTACACCTGGACGGCCTTCACCGCGGTCGCCGGCGGGCGCTCTCCCCAGAGGAGATCGACGAGCGTCGCGGTCGGCACGAGCTCGTTGCGCCGCAGCAGCAGCAGCGCGAGGAGCGCCCGCTGCTTCGGTGCGCCGAGCGCGAGCTCGCTGCCGTCGGTCCAGACGGCGAGCGGGCCGAGGATCCCGAACTCCACGCGGCCGACCGTAACACCGGGCGCCGCCGGCTCCAACGGCGTTTACCGGGCCTTTGCCGCCCACCGGGCCGCGGCTTAACCGCCGGCGCGTCTCCTTCCCGCAGCGATCGCACCCGGCGATCGGACGGAGAGAAGGAGATACACCATGAAGACCCTGACCCTGATCGTCGCCACGGGCGCAACGCTGGCCCTGCTCGCCCCCACCGCCGGTGCGAGGAACACGCTCCACTGCGCGACGACGAACCAGCAGGTCGTGCACGTCCGCACGACTGACCCCGAGATCGGACGCCGGTTCGAGGTCGCCCGGAACATGCAGTACTTCGGCACCTGGCGCCCGGCGCTCACGCCGACGACCTGCAAGACGCTCCAGTCGGCGAAGGGCGCGGCGCAGAAGGCGCCGAGCATCCGCTTCCAGGCCGACCGCGACTCGCTCTGAGCGCGTCCGGCGCAGGGAGGGGCCTCGGGGTCGGCCCCTCCTCGTCGCGGTCCGGGTGGTGCGGCGCGATAACCTCGGCTCGATGGAGCCGACCCAGGACGCGCTGCACGCCGCGCTCTCGCGGGTGATCGACCCGGAGCTGCGCCGGCCGGTGACCGAGCTCGACATGGTCCGGTCGGTCGTCGTGAGCGGCGGCGACGTCGCCGTCACGATCGCGCTCACGGTCGTCGGCTGCCCGCTCCGCAACTCGTTCCAGGAGCAGGTCGCGCGCGAGGTCGGCGGCGTCGAGGGCGTGACGTCGGTCCGGCTCGAGTTCGACGTGATGAGCCCGGACGAGCGGGCGGCGCTGACGACGAAGCTCCGCGGCGGCCGCCCGGCCGAGGACCGGACGATCCGGCTCGACCCGACGACGCGCGTGATCGCGGTCGCATCGGGCAAGGGCGGCGTCGGCAAGTCGACGCTCACCGTGAACCTCGCCGCCGCGCTCTCGACGCTCGGCCGCGAGGTGGGCGTGCTCGATGCCGACGTGTACGGCCATTCGGTCCCGCACCTGCTCGGGATCCGCCAGAAGCCCGTGCTCGTCGACCGGCTGATGATCCCGCCCGTCAAGCACGACCTGAAGCTGATGTCGATCGGATTCTTCCTCGACGACAACCAGCCGGTGATGTGGCGCGGGCCGATGCTGCACAAGGCGCTCGAGCAGTTCCTCGAGGACGTCCACTGGGGCAAGCTCGACGTGCTCGTCGTCGACATGCCGCCGGGTACCGGCGACGTCTCGATCTCGCTCGGCCAGCTCCTCCCGAGGGCAGAGGCGGTCGTGGTCACGACGCCGCAGCTGCTCGCGCAGGAGGTCGCGATCCGCGCGGCCGAGATGGCGCAGAAGACCGGGATGCAGCTTCTCGGCGTGATCGAGAACATGACCTCGGAGGTGTTCGGCTCCGGCGGCGGCCAGCGGCTCGCGACGCAGCTCGGGGTGCCGCTCCTCGGCACGGTGCCGCTCGACGTTCGCCTCCGCGAGTCGGGCGACCTCGGCGAGCCGCTCGTGCTCGCCGATCCCGACTCGGAGCCGGCGCGCGCGATCGTCGAGCTCGCGAGGACGCTCGACGCGAGCCGCGCGGGCGGATTCACCCGCACGCTGCCGCTCGTCTCTTAACCGGGCGTTAGTCGGGAGCCTGCGAGGCGCTTTACCGCCGGAACGTCTCCTTTCCGCAGCGATCGCACCCGGCGATCGCGATCGGAGACAAGGAGATCGACATGAAGGCTCGGACGCTCACCATCGCGGTCGGCGCGGTCATCGCGCTGGTCGGGGTCACGGTCCAGCCCGCGGGCGCCAAGGTCGCGTCCAGGTGCGCCGTGGCCCACAAGAAGGTCCTCGTCGTCGGCAACGGCACGAAGGCCCCTTACTACGTCGGCAACCCGCGCGGGCTCGAGTCCGCCGCGGCGAGGAAGTGCGGCACGGGCGCGAAGAAGCCGGCCTCGAGGCTCGTCCACCGGCCGCTCCTCGTCACGCCGCCCCGGCCCGCCCGGCTCCGGTGATCCAGCCGGCGGTTCCGGCCACGCCGCTCCCGGCAAACGAGGCGTGCCTGACCGCGCTCGCGAGCCAGGACGACAGCTACGTCTACGTCGGCGTGGCGGCCTGCCACCTCTCGACCGACGCGGACGCCGACGCGGCGCAGGCCTGACGACGCCTCGGGTGCCACGGGAGGAGGGGCGCGCCGCGAGGCCGCCCCTCCTTCACCAGACCTAGACTCGGCGGTCGTGGACGAGCCGGAGGCACGCACCCGCCTGGCCGCGCTCGGCTTCGGCGCCGCCGACCTCGACGCGCTTCTCGCGCACTTCGCCGCCGCCGAGCGGACGGGCCGCACGGGCCACGGGTTCCGCCGGATCGAGTGGCTCGAGACGTGGCCGTCGCTCGCCCCCCACGCGCGGCCGCGGCGCGTCGTCTCCGAGCCCGGCTACGAGCGCTGGGACGGGAACGGCGCGCTCGGCTACCTCGTGCTCGAGGCGATCGTCGCGGCGCAGCTCGCCGAGCCGCCCATGCGGGCCCGGCTCGTCGTCGCCGGGCGGACGTTCCCGACCGGGATGCTGGGACACTGGGCCCGTCGCCTCGCCGACGGCGGGCTCGTCGCCGCTCTGACGGCGACCTCGCCGAGGCGGCTCGGCCCGCCGGGCGGCGGCCCGAAGCTCGCGGGGACGAACCCGCTCGCGCTCGCGATCCCGTCGTCTGACGGCCGCCCGGTCGTCGCCGACGTGTCGATGGGGAACGCGACCTACGGCGACGTCCTCGCCGGCCGCGCCACCGAGGACGGGCTCGCGCCGTTCGGCGGCGAGCACGCGCACAAGGCGTTCGCGCTCGCGGTCGGTCTCCAGCTCGTCGTCGACGCGCTGACGCCGGTCGACGGCTTCGGCGCGGTGCTCCTCGTCGCCCGGCCGGAGGCGGACCCCGTCCCGGCGCTCCGCGCGCTCGCGGAGGGCGCGCGCCTTCCCGGCGACCGCTGAGCTCAAGTTCAGCGCGCTCCCCGACCGGCGTTGCGGGGAAACCACGACGTCCTCCGGGCGGCCCGCGGGGAGAGTGGAGGCGTACTCGAAAACCACTGACTTCCAGGAGGGAAAGCCATGAAGAAGCTTCTCGAGATCGGCGGCTTCATCTCCGCTGCGATCCTCATCGTCTTCGGCGTCGCCGTGATCGCACTCGGCGCCAACGGCCGCTCGACCGTCAACTCGAGCCTCAAGAGCGAGGCGATCGTCGGCACGCCCGACATGACTCCCGCACTGATCAAGACCGAGGCGGCGAAGGCCGGCCTCACCGGGATCAGCCTCCCGACCTGCTCGGTCGCCGGCGACGCGGTCACGTCCGGCTCGTCCGCCCGCTGCTTCGCCGAGTACATGCGGATCCACACGCTGATGGCGACCGGCGGCCAGACGTACTCGCAGATGCCGCGCTTCGCGAGCGCCGACGGCAAGGGCACGAACGACGCCACGAAGGCGCTGACCGCGAACGGCCAGCCCGTCGACAACGCGGCCCGGAACATCTGGGTCACGGAGACGGCGCTGAGCACCGCGCTCAACGTCAGCTACATGGCCGGCAGGCTCGCGCTCTTCAGCGTCGTGATCGGCTTCGCCCTCCTGCTGAGCGGCATCGGCTTCGGGATCCTGGCCTACGCCGCGCTGTACCGCCGCCGGGTCGAGTCGGCCGCGCCGGCGCCGGCCGTCAAGACCGCTGCCGGGGCAGGACCCGTCCCCGCGTAGCACCTGTCTTCCTGTCCGGAAGTCAGGGAGGCGAGGCGCGGGCTCCGGCCCGTGCCTCGCGCTTGTGTTGACCCGGCTGACAGCGCGGCCTTAGAGTGAGCGGCTCGGCGGGTCGAGTCGCGCAAATCGTCCGTGAGACAGCCGCACCGCTCGGTGCGGTTGCGACGTCAAGCCCCCTTCGCTCACCGATCGCTCGGAACGGCTGTCTGCGCTGGGTAGGGGAGGGAGCGGGTTGTCCGGACGGCGAGGGAAGGCTCACGCGGTGCACCCCGGGTGTTGTGCTCGGCCGGTCTGGGCGTGGTCGCGGCAGTTCTGACCCTGTCGGCGTCGACGGTTGTCGTGGCCGGCGGGCCTGCCGGTCCGCGGGTCGGCGGGAAGCGGGCGGTTGTGCTGCCGAGGGCGGCCCGGGCGGCGATCTCGGCGGCGATCGGCGCGGAGAGCCCCGCGTTCGCCGCGCGCCGTGCGGCGAACGGCTACCGGCTGGACGGCGGCGGAGTCGCGGCGAGCGTCGAACGGACCCGAGTGGCGTTTCGCGCCGGCGGGGTGTCGGTGTCGATGACGGTCGCCGGAGTCGGTCGCGGCGGCCGGCTCGACCGACCCGCGGCCGCGTCGGTCGGCGCGCACGCGAACCGCGTCTCGCTCGGCCGGCGTGGGTTGACCGAGTGGTACGCGGCAGGCCCGCTCGGGATCGAGCAGGGGTTCACGCTCTCCCGCCGCCCGGAAGGAGCCGGCGGTCCGGTCACGCTCGCGCTGGGGCTCGAAGGAGGGGCGTCCGCTCGTCGCTCCGCGGGGACGGTGCTCCTCACGCGGCCGGGCCGTCCCGGCCTGACCTACGGCGCGCTGTCGGCGAGCGACGCGCGCGGGAGGCCGCTCCGCGCCGCGCTTCAGCTGCGGCACGGCCGGCTCCTGATCCGGGTCTGGGACAGCGGCGCGAGCTACCCGCTGACCATCGACCCTCTGGTCCAGCAGGGCTCGAAGCTGACTCCGATGAGCGAGACCGGCCTGAGCGAGACCGGCGACAGCCAGTTCGGCATCAGCGTGGCGCTGTCCGCGGACGGGAACACTGCCCTGGTCGGCGGGTACGCCGACGACGACTTTGCAGGGGCGGCGTGGGTGTTCACCCGCTCCGGGAGCATCTGGACGCAGCAGGGCCCGAAGCTGACCGGCGGCGGCGAGACCGCCGGTTGCTGCGGCGGCCGGTTCGGCTCCAGCGTCGCGCTGTCCGCGGACGGGAGCACCGCGCTGATCGGAGGCTCCCAGGACGACAGCGGCGCGGGGGCGGCATGGGTGTTCACCCGCTCGACCGGGACGTGGACGCAGCAGGGCGTGAAGCTGACCGGGGGCGGCGCGGCCGGGTCCCCCGTCTATTTCGGCAATAGCGTCGCGCTCTCCGCGGACGGGAGCACCGCCCTCGTCGGGGGCTACGGCGACGACGGCACCGCGGGCGCCGTGTGGGTGTTCAACCGCTCCGGCGGCGCCTGGACGCAGCAGGGCGCGAAGCTGACGGGCGGCGGCGAGACCGGGAACGCGTGGTTCGGCGCCGGCGTGGCGTTGTCGGGCGACGGGAGCACCGCTCTGATCGGCGGCTACGACGACGACGGCGGTGTCGGTGCGGCGTGGGTGTTCGCGCGCTCCGGCGGCGTCTGGACGCAGCAGGGGGCGAAGCTGACCGGGACTGGCGAGACGGGTACCGGGTGGTTCGGCATCAGCGTGGCGCTGTCCGGGGACGGGAATACCGCGCTGGTCGGCGGCCTGGCGGACGACGCCGCCGCGGGGGCGGCGTGGGCGTTCACCCGCTCGGCCGGAGCGTGGACGCAGCAGGGCTCGAAGCTGACCGGCGGCGGTGAGGGAAGCAACGGCTGGTTCGGGTCGAGCGTCGCGCTGTCGACGGACGGAGATACGGCTCTGGTCGGCGGCTACTTCGACGGCGGCGGACCGGGCGCGGCGTGGGTCTTCACCCGGTCCGGCTCGGCCTGGAGCCAGCAGGGGCCCAAGCTGACCTCGGCCGGCGTGTCCAACAGCTTCGCCCTCGGGTCCAGCGCGGCGCTGTCGGCGGACGGGAACACCGCTCTCGTCGGGGCCCCGGTCGACGCCGGGAGTCGGGGCTCGGCGGTCGTGTTCGCGCGCGCGGCCGGGACGTGGACGCAGGCTGCGAGGTTGACCGGCGAGGGCGTTCCACCGGGCGGGTCGTTCGGCGAGAGCGTGGCGTTGTCGGCGGACGGGAGCACCGCGCTGATCGGCGGCCCCGACAACGACGACGGCGTCGGCGCGGCCTGGGTGTTCACGCGCTCCGGCGGCGCCTGGACGCAGCAGGGCCCGAAGCTGACCGGGAGCGGCGAGACCAGCGCCGCCGGGTTCGGCTGGAGCGTGGCGTTGTCGGCCGACGGGAGCACCGCCCTGATCGGCGGTTCGGGGGACGACGGCGGCGCGGGGGCGGCCTGGGTGTTCACGCGCTCGGGCGGTGTCTGGAGCCAGCAGGGCTCGAAGCTGAGTGGCGCCGGTGAGATCGGGCTCGGCCAGTTCGGCTACCGCGTCGCCTTGTCGGCGGCCGGGAACACCGCGCTGATCGGCGGTAACGCCGACAACGGCGAGCTCGGGGCTGCATGGGTCTTCACGCGCACGGGCGTCGCCTGGGCGCAGCAGGGCACGAAGCTGACGGGCGGCGGCGAGAGCGGCCAGGCCGACTTCGGCGGCGCCGTCGGGCTCTCCTCGGACGGAAACACGGCCCTGGTCACCGGCCCGATCGACGACAGCGGTACCGGAGCGGCGTGGGTGTTCACCCGCGCGGGCGCATCCTGGACGCAGCAGGGCTCGAAGCTGACCGGCACGGACGTGCCCGACGGCGGCTTCTTCGGGTGGAGCGCGGCGCTGTCGGGAGAGGGGAGCACCGCGCTCATCGGCAGCTTTCCCGACGACAGCGACGACGGAGCGGCGTGGGCGTTCAGCCGCGCGGGGGCGACCTGGACGCAGCAGGGCTCGAAGCTGACCGGGAGCGGCGAGGCGGGCGGCAGCTACTTCGGCTGGAGCGTGGCGCTGTCGGCGGACGGGAACAGCGCCCTCATCGGCGGTATCGCCGACGACGGCGACGTCGGGGCGGCCTGGGCGTTCGCCCGTGCGGGCGGGGCCTGGGGGCAGCAGGGCTCGAAGCTGACCGGCGGCGGCGAAAGCGGCTCAGGCTTCTTCGGCGGGAGCGTCGCGTACTCGGCGGACGCGAGCACGGCCCTGATCGGCGGCCCGCAGGACGGCGGCGACGTGGGGGCCGCCTGGGTGTTCGCGGCGGTCGCGGGTGCGACGGTGCCGGGGCCGCCGAGGGCGGTGACCGCGACCGCCGGCAACGGCGAGGCGACGGTGAGCTTCGCTCCTCCCGTGTTCGACGGCGGCGCCGCGATCGGCTCGTACACGGTGACCGCGTCGCCGGGCGGGAGGACGGCGACCGGCGCGACTGGCCCGGTCACCGTCTCCGGCCTGACGAACGGGTCGAGCTACACGTTCACGGTCACGGCGACGAACGCGGCCGGAACCGGCCCGGCCTCGGCGGCGGGGGCGGCGGCGGGCCGACGTTCAAGGTCTCCCTGACCGGCCCGGCCGGTCCGCTCGCGGTCGGGACTCCGGTGATGCTGGCGGTGCGGATCAGCAACCCGGGCGGGAACGCCGACAGCGCGAACCTGGCCGTGTCCTTCTCCGGCCTGAGCTACGTCTCGGCGCAGGTCGATCGCGGCTCGGGTTGCACGGCGGGCGGGGGCGGCGCGAGCTGCTTCCTCGACTTCTTCAACAGCGGCCTGAGCGCGACCGAGCTGATCAACGCGGTCGTCACCTCGCTCCCCGCCTCGGCCACGGCGTCGGTCAGCTCGAGCCCGACGGGCAGCTCGGACAGCGCGAGCTGGTCGGGCGCGGGACAGCCGCCGGCGACCGCTTCCGCGCCCGTGGCGACCACGCCGTTCAGCCCTCCGCGCGTCGCGGCGAGCGTGAAGACGGCCAGACTGACCGTCGAGGTGAAGGGCAAGGGGTCGGTGCCGGTGCTGCGCAGGCCGGCGAAGACCGCCTACGCGCAGGGGGCGAAGGTCGCGCTCACGGCCAGGCCGGCCAAGGGCTGGCTCTTCGGCCACTGGTCGGGCGCCTGCGCCGGGAAGAGCTCACCTGTCGCGTGACCATGAGCCGTGCCCGGAACGCCACGGCCGTGTTCGTCGCCCGCCACCGCCACTAGGGGAAGCCCGGCTCGCCGCGGATCGCGTCGAGGTCCGGGTCGCGCTGCGCCGTCTCGGCGTACTCGGGCTTCGCGCGGACGGCCTCGCCGAGGTGCGTGAGCGCGGCCTCCTTCCGGCCGGCGCGCGACTCGGCGCACGCGAGGTTGTAGAGCGTCGACGCGTTCCCGGGATGCTCGCGGAGGCGCGTCCTCGAGGAGCGCGATCGCCTCGTCCCAGCGGCCCGCGCGGAGCGCCGGCAGCGCGACGAAGTACGACTCCCACGGCGATACCTCGAACGCCCGGCCCGCCTCGCCGCCGACCGCGAGCACGAGCGTGCCCTCCTCCTCGGCGATCGCGACGCGCTTCACCTTCGGGTCGCGGATGAAGACGAGCGTGCCCGCCGGTGCGTCCACGGTTTCGCCGTCGAGCGTGAACGTCGCGTGCCCGCGGACGACGACGTACAGCTCCTCGTGCCCGCCCGCGCCGCCGCCGGCCTTCGTCTCGTCGTGCTCCTCGACGACCTGCCCGCCGGCGTGCTCGGCGGTGTACGCGTTCGTGCCGAACGCGCTGATCCCGAGCCGCCGCCGCACCGGGTGCCAGACGAGGCCCTCGGCGATCGGGATCGAGTCGAGCTCGTCGAAGCTCGTGACCTGCCACGCCTCGTCGGTCATCGCCGCCGCAGCTCCGCGAGCACGACCGGATCGATCCGTCCGGCGCCGTCGACCCGCTCCTCGAGGTTCTCCGTCCCGGCCCAGCGGACGAGCGCCGGCTCGAGCTCGCCCACGTATCCGAGCGCCGCGAGCCGCTCGCGCAGCTCGGCCGCGAGGTTGCCGTCGACGTCGATCCACTCCGCGGGCGGCGTCTTCCCGAACAGCATCTCGTGGATCGAGTACAGGCGCGCGAGCTCCTCGATCGGCTCGCGGTGGTCGTCGGCGCGCAGGTCGACGACGACGTCCGAGAGGCCGGCGTACCCGCCGCCCCGCTCGACGACGAGGAGCGCCGCCGACTGCCGGCCGCGGCGGTCGCCGCCGGCGGCCTCGCCAGCCGCGAGCGCCGCGAGCAGCCGCTCGGCGAGCGGCCCGGTCGAGGTCTCGAACGCCGTCGCGAGCGCGTCGACGGTCGCGCCGGAGACGAGGATGTTCCCCTGCGCTGCGTATCCGGGCCCGGTGGCGCCGCCGGCCCAGTCGAAGCAGTCCGAGCCCGTGAACGTCGCGCTCCGGCCGTTTGCGTCGACGACGCCGAGCTGGCGCTGGTCGCGGCCGTCGTCGTCGGCGGTCAGCCGCTCGACCGTCTCGGCCGCCGAGAGCCCGCCGCGGAGCAACGCGAGCCCGTCCGGGCCGTAGCGCGGGTTCGCGTACGCCTGGGTCGCGACCGCGCCGACCCGCGGCTCGGCCCACGGGACGATCGACCCGACCGCGAGGAACTTCGACTGCGTCGCGACGCCCCACTGCCCCGCGTTCGAGGTCGCAGGCGACGATGGAGTACGTCGCGACGATCAAAGCTCGATCGTGTCCCCCGGCTGGAGCCGTTCGACCACGGCGCCGGGCGCGGCCGCGGCGAGCTCGGCCGGCGTCCCGGTCAGCACCGGGAACGTGCCGAAGTGGCAGGGCACGCAGCGCGGGTTCCCGAGCAGCTCGAGCGCGAGCGCGGCCTCGGCCGGCCCCATGGTGAACCAGTCGCCGATCGGCAGCACCGCGAGGTCGAGCGGGTGCAGGCGCGCGATCAGCGCCATGTCCCCGAAGACGCAGGTGTCGCCGGCGAAGTAGACCGTCTTGCCGTCCTCGAGCCTGACGACGAGCCCGGCGGCCTCGCCGAGGTACTGGCCCTCGTTCGAGCTCGACGAATGGAACGCGTTCACGAGCGTGTACCGGATCCCGTCGATCTCCTCGGTGCCGCCCTTGTTGAGGCCCGGCATCCGGCCGACGTTCGCGCCCTCGCCGCCGAGCCAGCCCTTCAGCTCGGTCTGCGCGACGATCGGCGCCTCCGGGAACCGCCGCGACAGCTCGACCGTGTCGCCGACGTGGTCGGAGTGCCCGTGCGTGAGCGCGATCGCGTCGACGCGCTCGGGGTGCTTCTCGCCCTCCGGCGTGGTCGGGTTCCCGGTGAGGAACGGGTCGACGTAGACCCGCTTGCCGCGATCGCTCTCGATCCGGAACGCCGCGTGCCCGAGCCAGGTCAGCGCTGCCATCGATCTCCTTTCGTCGGGAACGCCGCGAGCATAGAAGGACCGTCCGGCCCGGGAGCGAAGCTAAGGCTCCGTGGGACGCCGAATCCTTCCGGCCCTCCTCGCGGCGGTCGCAGCGGTCGCCGACGCGAAGGGCGCGCACGCACTCGCGCTCGACTCGCTGCTCCTCGCCGTCCCGTTCGCGGCGGTCGCGGGCCTGACCTCGTTCGGCCGCTACCTCGACGCCCGCGGAGACGCGCTCGCGGGCCTCCAGGCGGCGCTGTGGGGAGTCTCGCTCGTCCTGCTCGTGCTCTCGTGCGCGGTGCGGAGCCACGCGCTCCACGGCGTCCCGCCGCTCGCGATCTCGTCGGTCGTCGCGGCCCTCGGCGTGTTCGCGCTGAAGACCGCGGTCGCGGCCGCGCCGCACGCGCGGCGGCTCGGGCTGCTGCGGCCCGCGAAGCCCTGAGAGCTAGAACGGAAGCGAGTCCGCCGCTGCCTTCGCGACGTCGATCAGCGGCTGCGCGAAGAAGAACGAGCCGACCGTGACCGCGAGGCAGATGCCGACCGCGCTTCCGAGCAGGCGGTCGCGGGCGGGGAGCCGCCGGCCGGGGCGAGGCGGAGCTCGGCGGTGTCCCGCATGTACATCGCGCGAACGACGGCGAGGTAGTACGCGGCCGAGACCATCGTCGCGACGACGCCGATCACGATCAGCCACCACCAGCCCTTCTCGTACGCGGCCGAGAAGATGTAGATCTTCCCGATGAAGCCTCCGGTCGGCGGGAAGCCGAGGAAGCCGAGCATGAACGCCCACATCGAGACGCCGTAGAACGGCCGCTCCCAGCCGAAGCCGGCGAGGTTGTCGAGCGTCACCGGGCGCGCCGAGCTCGCGCTCCCGTGCCGCGATCACCGCGAACGCGCCGAGCGACATCGCGCTGTAGGGGATGAAGTAGTACATGCAGCGCCCGCGCGCCGAGCTCGTTGTCGGAGGCGACCGCGATCAGCATGAAGCCCGCGTGCGAGACCGACGAGTACGCGAGCAGCCGCTTCAGGTTCCGCTGCGTGAGCGCGGCGATGTTCCCGACCGCGAGCGACGCGATCGCGAGCGCGGCGATCGCCCACGTCCAGATCCGCGCGTCCTGCGGGAACGCGGTCACGAGCACGCGGTAGGTGACCGCGAGCGCGGCGATCTTCGTCGCCGAGGACATGAACGAGGTCACCGGCGTCGGCGCGCCCTGGTACGCGTCGGGCGTCCACATGTGGAACGGCGCCGCCGACGCCTTGAAGCCGAGCCCGGCGATCACCATCGCGAGGCCCATCACGAAGAGCGAGTCGCCGCCGTGTCCGGCCGCGCCGATCTTGTCGAAGTCGAGCGTGCCGGTCGCCCCGTACACGAGCGCCGAGCCGAAGAGGAGCGTGGCCGAGCCGACGGCGCCGACGACGAGGTACTTGAGCCCGGCCTCCAGCGCGCCGACGAGGTCGTAGTCGATCGCGCAGAGGATGTACAGGCAGATCGAGAACCACTCGAGCCCGAGGAACAGCGTCATCAGGTTCGCGGCCGAGACGAAGAAGATCATCCCGGCGCCGGCCGCCGCGAGCAGCGCGTAGTACTCGCCGACGTGGTCCTCGCGCCAGCGCTCGCCGTACGAGATCGCGACCGCGACGACGCCGCAGCCGGCGATCAGCACGGAGGCGGTGGCGGCCCAGCGGTCGCGGAAGATCGAGTCGGCGATGATCGCGCCGCCGTGCGGGCTCTTGTCCGCGAGCAAGATCGCGAGCACGAACGCGGCGACGAAGCCGAGCGCGCAGACGACCGCCGAGGCCGGCTTGCGGGCGCCGCGCGGGACGAGCACCGCCATCAGGAGCAGCACGCCCGAGGCGCCGAGGAGCGCGAGCGTCGGCGCGAGCGCGAACCAGTCGACGTGCGGCTTGACGATCGCGCCGATCACGCCGGGTTCCATTCGTAGTTGATCGTGCTCGTGTTCTGCGCCGCCACCGTGACCGTGACGCGCAGGTGCCCGCCGCCGGGGCACGGGACGACGTACGTCCCTCCGGACGGGTTCGGGTGCGCGGCGTTGAAGTCCGCCGCGGCCTTCGCGCAGCCGGGGCTGCCGATCCCGGGTAAGTAGGCGTCCGCCGCGAGCTCGTTCGCGCCGCCGGGCTGCTCGACGAGCGCGCTCTCCACCGCGGCCTGCGCGCTCCCGGTCCCGAACGCGTGGCCGCTGATCGCCGCCGGCCACGCAGAGAGCGCGACGAGGATCGCGACGAGCGGGACGACGACGGACAGCTCGCCGGGCCGGAGGTCGAGCGCCGCGTCGCTGACGGCCGGGCCGACGTCCTGGTGGAGCACGGCCGAGATCAGCCGCAGCACGTACATCGCCGCGAGGACGATCGAGATCGCGCCGACGACGGCCCAGCCCCAGCCCTGCTGGAAGACGCCGGCGAGGATCAGGAACTCGCCGGCGAACGCGGTCGAGAGCGGTACCGCGAGCGCGATCACGCCGATCGTCATCAGCACCGTCGCGAGCGCCGGCCGCCCGCGCGCCATCCCGCCGAGGAGCGAGAGCTCGCCCGTCGCCGTTCGGCGCTCGACCATCCCGGCGAGCAGGAAGAGCGAGGCCGAGATCAGCCCGTGGTTCACCATCTGCAGCACGGAGCCGTCGAAGCCGAGGTCGTTGTTCGCGAAGATCCCGAGCGTGATCAGGCCCATCTGCGCGAGCGACGAGTACGCGATCACGCCGCGCACGTCGGGCGCGCGGAACGCGAGCAGCGAGCCGTAGACGAGCCCGATCGAGGCGAGCACGAGGATCGGCACGCGGAAGTCGTGCGTCGGGCTGCGGGAACTTCACGATCACGATCCGCAGGAAGCCGTACGCGGCCACCTTCGAGACGACGCCCGAGAGCATCGCCGACACCTCAGGCGGCGCCTCGCGGTACGCGTCGGGCAGCCAGCCGTGGAACGGGAAGAGCGGCGCCTTGACCGCGAACGCGATCACGAACCCGAGGAAGAGCCAGTCGTTCGAGCTCGCGTGGCATCTGGGTCAGGTCGAACGTGCCCTGCTGCAGGCCGTAGACGATGATCGACGCGAGCATCAGCAGCGAGCCGGCGACGGTGTAGACGACGAACTTCAGCGTCGCGCCGAGCCGGCCGGGGCCGCCCCAGACGCCGATCAGGACGTAGAGCGGGATCAGCATCGCCTCGAAGAAGGCGTAGAAGAGGATCAGGTCCTGCGCCACGAACACGCCGACGACCGCGCCGGTGAGGAACAGCATCAGGCCGAAGTACGCGCGCGCGCGCTCGCGCCCGACCCACCACGCGTAGGTCGACCGCGGCCGCGCCGACGACCATCGGTCAGCCCGACGAGCCAGAGCGAGAACCCGAACAGGCCGACGTGGTAGCTGACCCCGAGGTCGGAGAACCACGTCGTGGTCCTGCTGGAACTGGAGCGTCGACTGCCCGAAGTCGAAGCGGCTCACGCAGACGATCCAGACGCCGACCTCGACGAGCGAGACGAGCGTGGCGATCGAGCCCGCCCAGTAGCGCGAGAGCGGCGCCAGCCACACGACGAGCGCGCCGGCGAGCGGCAGGACGATCAGGATCGTGGTCAGCCAGTCGTTCATCGCACCCAGAGGAAGACGACGGCGAGGACGGCGACGCCGCTCGCGAGCGCGAGCGCGTACGAGCGGACGAGCCCGTTCTGGAGGCGGCCGAGCTCACGCGAGCCGAAGCCGAAGCCGCGCGTCACCTCGCCGATCGAGCCCGCGATCAGCGGCCGCTCGACGAACCGCCCGAGCGCGAGCGCGAGCGCGACGGCGGGCTTGTAGAAGACGAGGTCGTACGCCTCGTCCCAGTAGAACTTCTTCTCGAGGATCCGCCACGGCTTCGGCACCTCGCTCGCCTTCTTGAAGTACAGGTCGCGCGCGACCCAGATCCCGATCAGGCCGAAGAGGACGGCGGAGACCGAGGCGACGAGCTCCTGCCGGTCGGTCGGGACCACGGTCGGGGCCGCGACGGGGTCGAGCCAGTGCGTGATCGGCTCCCAGAACGGCACGAACTGGATCCACCCGCCGACGATCGAGAGCACGCCCAGCACGCCGACCACCCACACCATCGAGAACGGGCCCTCCTTGCCCTCGTGCAGGTGCTGGTGCTCGCGGACGAAGCCGGACGGATGGCCCGTGAAGACGATGAAGTAGAGCCGGAAGGCGTACACGCCGGTCAGGAAGCAGCCCATCAGGCAGCAGAACGCGAGCACGATCCCGAAGGTGCCGTGGTCGAGGGTCGCGGCGATGATCGGGTCCTTCGAGAAGAAGCCGGCGAACGGCGGGATCCCGACGAGCGCGAGCGAGCCGATCAGGAACACGATCCGGGTTCGAGGCATCGTTCGGCCCATCCCGGCCATGCGGCGGATGTCCTGCTCGCCCGTGAGCGCGTGGATCGCGAGCCCGGCCGCGAGGAAGAGCAGCGCCTTGAAGAAGGCGTGCGTCATCAGGTGGAACATCGCGCTCGGGTACGCGCCCGCCCCGGCGCCGACGAACATGTAGCCGATCTGCGACATCGTCGAGTACGCGATCACGCGCTTGATGTCGGTCTGCACGAGCGCGATCAGCCCGGCCATCAGCAGCGTCGCCGCGCCGAGCGCGGCCGCGAGGTCCTGCACCTTGACCGCGTCCTCGAAGAGCGGATGGCAGCGGACGATGCAGGTACACGCCTGCGGTCACCATCGTGGCCGCGTGGATCAGGGCGCTGACCGGGGTCGGGCCCTCCATCGCGTCGGGAAGCCACGTGTGGAGCGGGATCTGCGCCGACTTCGCGACCGCGCCGCCGAGCAGGCCGAGCGCGATCAGGTTCGCGACCGTGCCGCCGTGCGGCGCGTCCGCGAACACCTTCGCGTAGTCGAGCGAGCCGGTGTGCTGGACGAGCAGGAAGAGCGCGAGCACCATCGTCGCGTCGCCGAACGCGTTCATCACGAACGCCTTCTTCGCCGCCGCGATCGCGGACGGCCGCTCCTGGTGGAAGCCGATCAGCAGGTAGCTCGACAGGCCGACCATGCCCCAGCCCGCGAGCAGCAGCAGCAGGTTGCCGCTCTGCACCAGCATCAGCATCGAGAACACGAACAGCGACATGTAGGCGAAGAACCGTCGCTCCTCGTCCTCGCCTTCCATGTAGCCGACCGAGTACGCGATGATCAGCGACCCGACGCCGGTGACGATCAGCATCATCATCACGCTGAGCTGGTCGGTGAGCAGCGTGAGCCCGAAGTCGTACTTGCCGGCCGAGAGCCACGTCCACGCGGTGCTCGACTCTGGCCGGTCGGCGGCCGAGCGGCCGAGCATGATCACGAACGCGACGATCGCGGCGGCGAACGCGCCCATCGTCGAGACCGTCGAGATGTACCCGGCGCCGCGCCGCGAGAGGCGCGTCCCGCCGAGCGTGATCGCGAGCGTCGCGGCCAGCGGCAGCGCAAGGCAGATCCAAGCAGCGGTGTTCATCCCCGGAGCGTCCTGAGCTTGTCGACGTCGAGCTCGATGTGGCGCCGGCCCATCGCGACGATCAGGCCGAGGCCGACGACGACCTCGGACGCTGCGACCGCCATCACCGCGATCGCGAACACCTGCCCGTCCTCCTGGCCGTAGTGCCGAGCGAACGTGATCAGGGCGAGGTTCGCCCCGTTCAGCATGATCTCGACCGAGAGCAGGATGATCAGCGGGCTCCGGCGCAGGAGCACGCCGAGGGCGCCGATCACGAACAGGATCACGGCGAGGCAGAGGTACCAGGTGACCGCGGGGCCGTTCACCTGTCGCTCGTGAGGAGAGTCGGATCTTCCGCCGCCCGCGCGTGCGAGCCGAGCACGACGCCGCCGACCGCCGCGACGAGCAGCACGATCGACGTGACCTCGAACGCGAGCAGGTGGTCGGTGAGGAAGAGCCGGCCGATCGACGCCGGCGAGCCGAACGAGCGCGAGATGCTCGCCGAGTGCGAGAGCGAGCCGCCGGTCGCGAGCCCGATCGCGACGATCACCTCGGTGAGGATCGCGCCGGCGGCGAGCACGGTCCCGACCGCCTGCCACGACGGCCCGCCCGCCCACGGCGCCTGCTCGGTGCGGTCGCCGAGGTAGGCGATCACGAACAGGAACATCACCATCACGGCGCCGCCGTAGACGAGCACCTGCGCCGCCGCGACGAACTCGCCGCCGAGCAGCAGGTACAGCACCGCGAGCGAGGCGAGGTTCCCGATCAGCGCGAGCGCAGAGAAGAACGGGTTCCGGAAGCTGACGACCCCGAGCGCGCTCGCGACGCACGCGAACGCGGCCAGCACCCAGACGCACCAGACGAGGAAGTTCGCCACGTCTCAGGAGCTCGACTTGTAGTACGGGATGGGCGTGTCGTAGAGCTCGGCGTCGGCGACCGGCACCCGCTTGATCGGCGGCGCGAGCAGCATGTCCTTCGTGTAGATGAGGTCGTCGCGGTTGTACTCGGCGATCTCGAACTCGTTCCCGAGCGTGATCGCGTCGAACGGGCAGGCGAGCTCGCAGTAGCCGCAGAAGATGCAGCGGCTCATGTTGATCTCGTAGATGCGCGCGTAGCGCTCGCCGGCCGAGACGCGGTTCTCGGCGGTGTTCTCCTCGGCGACGACGCGGATGCAGTCGGCCGGGCACGCGGCCGCGCAGAGCGAGCAGCCGACGCACTTCTCGAGCCCGTTCTCGTGCAGGTGCAGCCGGTGCCGGCCGCGGAAGCGCGGGTAGATCGGCCGCTTGTACTCCGGGTACTGCTGCGTGATCGGCTTCTTGAACACGTGCTTCAGCGTCACGCCGAAGCCCTTGAACGTGTTCGGAACCAGCGCGGTCATTTGACCGCCACCACCAGGGCGGCGGTCACGACGGCGTTCACGGTCGCGACGGGGAGCAGGATCTTCCAGCCGAACTTCATCAGCTGGTCGTACCGGAGGCGCGGCTGCGAGGCCCGCAGCCAGATGAAGACGTTGACGATGATCGCCGAGCTTGAGCAGGAACCAGACCGGCCCCCAGCTGTCGAGCGAGCTCACGAACGGGAAGTGCCAGCCGCCGAAGAAGAGGGTGACCGCGAGCGCCGGAGAGCACGATCATGTTGATGTACTCGGCCGTCTGGAAGAGGCCCCAGCGCATCCCGGAGTACTCGGTGTGGTACCCGGCGACGAGCTCGGTGTCGGCCTCGGGCAGGTCGAACGGCGGCCGTGAGGTCTCGGCGATCCCGGCGAGCATGAACACGCAGAGGCCGACGATCTGCGGGATGAAGAACCACACCGTCGACTCCTGCCGGCCGACGATCTCGACGAGGTTCAGCGAGCGGCCCATCATCACGACGCCGAGCACGGCGAGCGCGAGCGAGACCTCGTACGAGACGAGCTGCGCGCAGGTGCGCATCGAGCCGAGGATCGAGTACTTCGAGTCGGAGGCCCAGCCGCCGACGATGAAGCCGTAGATGCCGATCGAGCCGAGCGCGAAGATCAGGATCAGCGAGATCGGGACGACCGCGACGGCGCCGTTGATGTAGTAGCCGTGGATCGTCCAGCCCGGGCCGAACGGGATCACCGCGAACGCGAGCAGCGCGGTCGCGCACGAGATCACGGGCGCGACGATGTACGGCAGCTCGACCGCGGTCGCCGGGATAGAAGGCCTCCTTGCGGACGAGCTTGATCAGGTCGGCGATCGGCTGGAGGAGCCCGAACGGGCCGGCGCGGTTCGGGCCGTACCGGAGCTGCATCCGGCCGAGCGCCTTCCGCTCGAGCCAGGTCGTGTACGCGAACGCGACCATCACGAGGTTGATCACGAGGAACGACTCGATCAGCGCGATCCACCACACCTCCGCCGGATGGGTCACTTGCTTCACCTCGACGGTCGGGTGGAGGTCGCCGGCGTCGGGCCGCGCGATCCGCACGGTGCCGGCGTCGAGATCCTGCGCGATCCGGGCGCGGAGCGCGACGCTCGTCCCGTTCGAGCTGACCGTGACCGTGTCGCCCGGGGCGATCCCGCGCGAGCGTGCGTCGGCGCGGGCGAGCTCGACCTCGCCGCCCTCGCGCTGGTACTCGAGCTCGGGCGTGCGCTCGACCGCCGGCCCGGAGAAGAGCGGCCGGTAGGTCACGAGCCGCAAACCCGGGGCAGTTGACATCCTGTCGCTCGAGGGTTCCGGCACCGGGCCGGGGGCGCGCTCGGCCCGCGCCGGCAGTGCGGCGTGCTCGCCGATCTCACCGAAGCCGATCCCGCCGTAACACGTCGCCGAGACCTCGTCGAAGAGGATCGAGGGGTACGGAGAGATCTCGACGCCGAAGCGCTCGCCGAGTCGCGAGATCCACGCGAGCTCGTCGGGGCACGCGGCGATCACGGCGCGGCGCTGGCGCTGCAGCCGGCCCTCGAGGTTCACCGTCGTCCCGTCGCGCTCGAGGTAGCTCGTGCCCGGGAGGACGAGGTCGCAGAGGCCGCGGAAGGAGCCCTCGAACATCCCGATCCCGATCACGGCGCGCGCGCGCTCGGCGAGCGCGCGGACGCCCGGGTCGAGGGCCGCCTCGTCGCCCGAGACGATCACGAGCGTCGGCTCGACGTCGTCCGGCTCGCCGTCGGCGGCCGCGGCCCACGCGTCGGCGACGCCGCGTGCGTTCGGGGTCGCGCGGGAGGTAGAACGCCGCGGCTGCGCCGCATTTCGCGGCGTACCAGGTCGCGCGATCGGCGTCGTCGGTGACGAGCACGCTGCCCTCGATCGGCGCGTCCGGGAGCACGGTCAGGACCTCGGCGCCGTTGCGCCGCGCAGCCTTGATCCAGAGCTCGACGACCGGTGCCCGCTCGACGACAGGCTCCTCGCAGAGCACGACGACAGCCGTCGCGTCGCGGATCGAGGAGAGCGGCGCGCGCAGTGCGTCGAGCCCGTCCGGCACGGCCTCCGGGAGCACGGCCGCGTGGGCGCCGAGCCCGACGCGGAGGAGCCGCGCGAGCCCGTAGGCCTGCTCGACCGTCTCGTTCCCGGAGAGCGCGGTCACGATCCGCGACTCGGCGGCGCGGAGGAGCCGCTCGGCGGCGTCGATCCCGTCGGCCCACGAGAGCGCCTCGAACCCGTCGCCGGTCGTCCGCAGCGGGTCGGCGATGCGGTCGTCCGCGTAGAGGTGGCCGAACGTGAACCGGCCCTTGTCGCAGAGCCAGCCCTCGTCGACCTCGGGGTGGTTCCGCGAGAGGATCCGCTTGACCTTGCCCTCGCGCGTCGTCGCGGAGACGTTGCAGCCGACCGGGCAGTGGCCGCAGACCGTCGGCACGTTCTGGATCTCCCACGGCCGCGCCTGGAACCGGTACTGCGTCGAGGTGAGCGCGCCGACAGGGCAGAGCTCGATCACGTTGCCGGAGAAGTGCGCGCGGTACGGCTCGTCCTCGAACGTCGCGATCATCGAGTGCGAGCCGCGGTTGATCGCCACGAGCTGCCCGTCCTCGGCGACCGACTCGGAGAAGCGCGTGCAGCGGTAGCAGAGGATGCAGCGCTCGCGGTCGAGCGCGATCGTCGGCGAGATCGGGATCGGCTTCTCGAACGTCCGCTTCGGGAACGCCATGCGCGTGTTCCCCGGGCCGTAGCGGAAGGTCAGGTCCTGGAGCGGGCACTCGCCGCCCTTGTCGCAGACCGGGCAGTCGAGCGGGTGGTTGACGAGGATGAACTCGAGCGTCCCGTTCTGCGCGTCCGCAGCCATCGGCGAGGTGAGCGCGGTCTTGACCTCCATCCCCTCGGCGACCGTCAGCGTGCACGCGGCCTGCGGCTTCGGCGGCCCGGGCGCGACCTCGCAGAGGCACATGCGGCAGGCGCCGACCGGCGGGCCGAGCCGCGGCTCGTAACAGAAGACGGGGATCTCGATCCCGGCCGCGAGCGCCGCCTCGACGAGCCCGGTGCCCTTCGGGACGGTGACCTCGACCCCGTCGACCTTCAGCGTGACGAGTGGTCGGGCTCACGCCGGCAGCCTCGACCGCGTGGGCGTGCGCGTCGCTCGGGGCGACGATCCCCTCGATCGACGACTCGCCGTCGAACGGGCAGCCGCCCTGCTCGATGTGCGCCTCGAACTCGGGGCGCCAGTGCTGCAGGTAGCTCCGCACCGGGTAGACGGCGAAGTCGCCGAGCGCGCAGAGCGAGCGGCCGAGGATCCGCTCGCCGACGTTGCCGAGCAGGTCGAGGTCGGAGAGCTCGCCCTGGCCCGCCTCGATCCGCTCGAGGAGCTGCACCATCCAGCGCGTCCCCTCGCGGCACGGCGTGCACTTCCCGCACGACTCGTGCATGTAGAACTTGGTCGAGCGGATCGCGAGCTGCACCATGCAGCAGCGGTCGTCCACCACGATCAGCGACGGCGGCGCCGAAGAACGTCCCGACGGCGGCCAGCGAGTCGTAGTCGAGCGGCGTGTCGAGCTGCGTCGGGCGTGAGCGCCGGGACCGACGAGCCGCCGGGGATCACCGCCTTCAGCTCGCGGCCGTCCGGGATCCCGCCCGCGTGGTCGTAGATCAGCTCGCGCATCGGCGTCCCGAGCTCGAGCTCGTAGTTGCCCGGCCGCACCACGTTGCCGGAGATCGAGAAGATCGCGGTGCCGGGCGCGCTCTCCGGGCCGACCTTCGCGAACTCGGCCGCGCCCATCTCGACGATCGTCGGCACCGTCGCGATCGTGCAGACGTTGTTGATCTGCGTCGGCGCGTTGTAGAGGCCCTGGATCGGCGGGAACGGCGGCCGCGGGCGCGGCTGGCCGCGCCGGCCCTCGAGCGAGTCGAGGAGCGCGGTCTCCTCGCCGCAGATGTATGCGCCGGCGCCGCGGTGGACGACGACGTCGATCTCGCCGAGCAGGCCGGCCGCGCGCGCCTCGTCGACCGCGGCCTGGAGGATCTCGTACTCGGCGAGGTACTCGCCGCGGATGTAGATGAAGACGTCGGTGCGACTCGATCGCGCGCGCCGCGATCAGGCAGCCCTCGAGCAGGCGGTGCGGGACCTTCGCGCATCACCTCGCGGTCCTTGAACGCGCCCGGCTCGGACTCGTCGGCGTTGACGACGAGGTACTTCGGCTTCGCCGACTTGCGGTCGATCAGCGAGGCCTTGCGCCCGATCGGGAAGCCGGCGCCGCCGCGGCCGCGGAGGTTCGAGGTCTGCAGCATCTCGATCAGCTCGTCGGGGCTCATCGCCTGCGCCTTCGCCGCGGCGCCGTAGCCGCCGATCGCGCGGTACTCGGCGAGCTTCGTCAGGTCGCGCTCGTCGGCGCCCGCGAGGAGGACGCTACGAGCCGGCACCGAGCTCCCTCACGATCGCCGGCACGTCCTCGGGCTTCACGCCCTGCGCGGTAGCGGTGGTCGACGACGACGACGGGCGCGTAGCCGCAGCCGCCGAGGCACTCGACCGCGCGGAAGGTGACCGCGCCGTCCTCGGTCGTCTCGCCCGCGCGGATCCCGAGCTCCTCCTCGAACGCGTCGACGACGCGCTGCGCGCCGATCAGCGCGCACGAGAGGTTCGTGCAGACCTCGACGAGGTGCTCGCCGATCGGGGCGAGGTGGTACATGTCGTAGAAGGACGCGACCGCGTGGCAGTACGCCGGGTGTGAGGTCGAGCGCGTCGGCGACCTCGCGGATCGCGTCCGGCGAGAGCCAGCCGTGCTCCTCCTGCGCGAGCCGCAGCGCCGGCAGCACGGCCGAGCGCGCGCCTTCGGGGTACCGCGCGCGGATCGTCTGCACCTCGTCGTAGAAGCTCGTCATCTGTCGACCTCGCCCATGACGGAGTCGAGCGAGCCGACGATCGCGATCATGTCGGCGATGTACGCGTCGGTCATGCACGTCGCCGTCGCCTCGAGCGCGACGAACGACGGCGCGCGGAACTTCACCCGCCACGGCTTCGGGCCGCCGTCGGAGACGACGTAGCAGCCGAGCTCGCCGCGCGGCGACTCGATCGTCGTGTAGATCTCGCCCTCGGGGACGCGGTAGCCCTCGGTGACGATCTTGAAGTGGTGGATCAGCGACTCCATCGAGGTGTGAAGCTCCTCGCGCGGCGGCAGCACGACCTTGCGGTCGTCGGCGATCCACGGCTCGCCGATCATGCCCTCGAGCGCGTCGACGCACTGCGCGACGATCCGGGTCGACTCGCGCATCTCCTCCATGTGCACCCGGAAGCGCGCGTACACGTCGCCCTCGTGGTAGACGGGAACCTTGAAGTCGAGCTTGTCGTAGACGAGGTACGGCTCGACCTTGCGGAGGTCCCAGTCGACGCCCGACGCGCGCAGCACCGGCCCCGACTGGCCGAGCGCGATCGCGTCGTCGCGCGAGAGGAGCCCGATCCCCTGCGTGCGCTCGAGCCAGATCATGTTGCGGTTGAGCATCGACTCGTAGTCGTCGACCGCGTGGGGCATCCACTCGCAGAACTTCCGCGTCTCCGCGTAGAAGCCGGGCGGGATGTCCTCGGCGAGGCCGCCGGCCTGGAAGTACCGCGTGTGCATGCGCGCGCCGGTGACCATCTCGGACAAGTCGAGGATCTGCTCGCGCTCGCGGAAGCAGTACCAGAACATCGAGATCGCACCCAGCTCGAGGGCCGAGGTGCCGAGCCAGATCAGGTGCGAGTGGATCCGGTTCAGCTCGCAGAGGAGCGTCCGCATGTACGCGGCCTTCGGCGGGATCTCGAGCCCGAGCAGCTTCTCGATCGCGAGCACGAACACGAGCTCGCTGTTCTGGAACGAGACGTAGTCGATCCGCTCGGGGTACGTGATCGCCTTCCACCACGTCTTCTGCTCCATCGTCTTCTCGAAGCCGGTGTGGAGGTACCCGACGACCGCGGCGAGGCCGACGACCTCCTCGCCGTAGAGGTCGACGATCAGGCGGAGGACGCCGTGCGTGGACGGGTGATTCGGGCCGAAGTTGACGGTCTGGACGTCGCCCGTCTGCTGGAGCTCGTCGGAGACGATGAGCAGCGTCGGCACCGGCTTCGGGATCCGCGAGCCCTCGTAGATCGGCGCCCGCTGCTGCTCCGGCGCGACCGCCATCACTCGGCCTCGGAGAACCGCACCGGCTCGCCGCCGATCGGGTAGTCCTTGCGGAGCGGGTGCCCTTCCCAGTCGTCGTCCATCAGGATCCGCGTCAGGTTCGGGTGGCCCTCGATCGCGATCCCCATCAGGTCCCACGCCTCGCGCTCGTGCCAGTCGGCGGTCGGCCAGATCTCGATCACGCTCGGTACCGGCTCGCCGTCGTCGAGCCAGACCTGCACGCGGACGCGCCGCGGGCCATCGGTCACGGCGAGCAGGTGGTAGTTCATCGCGAACCGCTTCGGCTTCGCCTCCGGCAGCTTCCTGGTACCCCTGCGTCGAGGGCGAGTTGAGGTCGCGCCCGGCGGCCGTGCCGATGTACCCGGAGACGCCGTGCGCGCCCCAGCCGAGGTAGTCGGCGGCCGCGACGTCCGAGAGGAAGTCGAAGCCCTCCTCGTCGCGGAGGTACGTGCACGCCTCGATGAGCCGCGCGGCGTCGACGACGAGCGTCGTCTCGCCGTACGCCTCCTTCGTCTCGACGAGGCCGGGCACGCCGTCGAGGCTCACGAGGCGACCCTCCGCAGCTCGTACGCCGGCGGGACGCCGGCCTGGACGGCCTCGTGGAGCCGGATGATCCCCTCCATCAGCTGCTCCGGCCGCGGCGGGCAGCCCGGGACGTAGATGTCGACCGGGACGACCTTGTCCACCGACTGGACGATCGTGTAGTTGTTGAACATCCCGCCGGAGCTCGCGCAGGCGCCCATCGCGATCACCCACTTCGGCTCGAGCATCTGGTCGTAGATCTGCCGCAGCGGCGCCGCCATCTTGTTCGCGACGCGGCCCGAGACGATCAGCAGGTCGGCCTGGCGCGGCGAGGAGCGGAACGCCTCCATCCCGAAGCGCGCGATGTCGTACCGCGACGAGACGATCGCCATCATCTCCATCGCGCAGCACGCGAGCCCGAACGTGTCGGGCCACATCGACTTCGAGTGCGCCCACGCGACCGCCTTCCCGAGCGTCGTCAGCCCGACCTTCTGCTCGAGCGCGTCCACCTCGGTCTCGAACTTGCCGGGGCCCTTCGTCGGCCAGAGCACGCGCTCGGACTGCAGCCCGAGGTCGCGCAGCGGCTTCTCTAGCGCCATTCGAGCGCCCCCTTCCGCCAGATGTAGACGTACGCGACGCCGAGCACGATCAGGAACCCGAGGAACTCGACGAACCCGAACCACCTGAGCTCGTCGAGGATCACGGCGAGCGGGTACAGGAACACGATCTCGATGTCGAAGAGGATGAAGAGCATCGCGGTGAGGTAGAAGCTGACCGTGAAGCGCTGCTTCGGCGGCGACCCGCGCGAGACGCCGGACTCGAACGGGATCGTCCGGGCGCGCACCCACCGCTTCGGCCGCGTCGAGAAGACGAAGCTCGCGACGATCATCGTCGACGGGATCACGACTGCGAAGAATGCGTAGATCGCGAACGGCAGCCAGTCGTCGAACAAGACCCTTCCTCCTCAGGCTCTCGGGGAGCAGGACGCTAACAGGATCATCGAGGACTCCAGCCGGGGGAGCACAACCCGGAACCGTTTACCTGGCGGGGCGCGTCGGTACACTGTGGCCGTGGCAACCGTCGAGACCCCGTCCACCCGCACCGAAGTCGTCTCTCTCACCGAGAGCGCGGCCGTGAAGGTGCAGGCGCTGATGGCGCAGGAGCCGGCCGGCGAGGCCGAGGTTCTGCGGGTCGCGATCCGCGGCGGCGGCTGCAGCGGGTTCGAGTACGCGCTCGGATTCGACCGCGGCCCGGTCGAGGGCGACCTCGAGGCCGAGGAGCACGGCGTCCGCATCGTCGTCGATCCGTTCAGCGCCCCGTACCTGATGGGCGCGAAGGTGGACTTCGTCGAGACGATCCAGGAGGCCGGGTTCAAGATCGACAACCCGAACGCCGCCGGGTCGTGCGGTTGCGGCCAGAGCTTCCAGCCCGCCGAGGGCGCCGCGCCCGACGATGCCGCCGGCTGCGGCTCGTCCTGCTCTCACTGAGCGAGCGTTCCCTGCGCGTCGCGATCGTCGGCTCCGGCCCCGCGGGCTTCTACACGGCGGGCGCGCTGCAGGCGAGCGACCTGCCGGTCGAGGTGGACATGATCGAGCGGCTGCCGACGCCCTGGGGGCTCGTCCGCTTCGGCGTCGCGCCCGACCACCCGAACATCAAGGCCGTCTCGCGCGCGTTCGAGCGGATCGCGAACACCGGCGACTTCCGCTTCTTCGGCAACGTCGAGGTCGGGGAGGACGTCCACGCACGCCGACCTCGCGCGCCTCTACGACGCGGTCGTCTACACGGTCGGCGCGCAGGCCGACCGCCGGCTCGGCATCCCCGGCGAGGACCTGCCGGGATCGTGGGCCGCGACCGAGTTCGTCGCCTGGTACAACGGCCACCCCGACTACCAGCACCTGCCGTTCGACCTCTCCGGCGAGCGCGCGTTCGTGATCGGGAACGGGAACGTCGCGGTCGACGTCGCGCGGATGCTGGCGCTCACGGCCGACGAGCTCGCGCCGACGGACACGACCGACGAGGCGATCGCGACGCTCGGCGGCTCGGGGATCCGCGAGATCACGATGCTCGGCCGGCGCGGGCCGGCGCAGGCTGCGTTCACGCCGCCCGAGCTGCAGGAGCTCGGCGAGCTCGCCGGCGCCGACGTCGTCGTCGACCCCGCCGACCTCGAGCTCGACGCGGCGAGCGCCGCGGCGCTCGAGGACGACCGCGCCGTCGCCCGCCGCAACGTCGAGATCCTCCGCGAGTACGCGGCGCGGACGCCGTCCGGCAAGCCGAAGCGCGTGGTCCTCCGCTTCTGCGTCTCGCCGGTGACGATCCTCGGCGAGGGCAGGGTCGAGGCGATCGAGATCGTGCGCAACCGAGCTCGTCGCCGGACGGCTTCGGCGGGATCAAGGCCGAGCCGACCGGCGAGCTCGAGGTGCTTCCCGTGCGGCGTCGTCTTCCGCAGCGTCGGCTACCGCGGCGTCGAGCTCCCCGGCGTGCCGTTCGACCACCGCCGCGCGACGATCCGCAACGAGGCCGGCCGCGTCGTCGACGACGACGGCAGCGTCTTCCGCGGCGTCTATTGCGCCGGCTGGATCAAGCGCGGCCCGAGCGGCGTGATCGGCACGAACAAGAAGGACGCGTCCGAGACGGTCGAGCGCCTGCTCGAGGACGCGCGCGCGGGCCTGCTCGCGCGCGCGAGCGACGACTCGCTCGAGGATCTCCTCGGCGAGCGCGGCGTCGACTTCCTCGAGTACGCGCACTGGGAGGCGATCGACGCGCACGAGCGCGAGCACGGCGACCGGCAGGGCCGGCCGCGGGTCAAGCTCGCGACCTGGGACGCGCTCCTCGAGCGCGCCCGGAGCCTTCCGTCGCCTGACTAGACTCGAGCGATGGCTGCCGGGCGGTCGCGAGCTGTGGGGAGCGGAGACCGCCAAGGCGATCGCCAACTTCCCGATCTCCGGCGAGCCGATCCCCGTTCCGGTCGCCCGGTGGCTCGGCCGGATCAAGGCCGCCGCCGCGCTCGCGAACGCCGAGCTCGGGCTGCTGGACGCGGACAAGGCGGCCCGCATCGCCGCCGCCGCCGACCGGATCGCGGCGGGCGAGCTCGACGACCAGTTCCCGGTCGACGTCTTCCAGACCGGCTCTGGCACCTCGTCGAACATGAACGCGAACGAGGTGATCGCGACGCTGGCGGGCGAGGACGTGCACCCGAACGACGACGTGAACATGGGGCAGTCGACGAACGACGTCTTCCCGACGGCCGTGCACCTCGCCGCGCTCGAGGAGCTCGTCGAGCGGCTGCTGCCGGCGCTCGACGGGCTCGGCGCGGCGCTCGAGGCGAAGGCGGCCGAGCTCGCCGACGTGATCAAGGCCGGCCGCACGCACTGGATGGACGCGGTCCCGATGACGCTCGGCCAGGAGTTCGGCGGCTACGCCGCGCAGGTGCGCGCCGGGCACGCGCGCATCGAGGGCGACGCTCGAGCGGCTCGGGCAGGTCCCGCTCGGCGGCACCGCGGTCGGCACCGGGCTCAACACGCACCCCGAGTTCGCCGCGCGCGTGCGCGAGCGGCTCGCGGCCGCGACCGGGCTTGCGATCGGCCCGCCGCTCGACCCGTTCGAGGGCCAGGCCTCGCGCGACGCGCTCGTCGAGGTCTCGGGCGCGCTCCGGGTCGTCGCGGTCTCGCTGACGAAGATCGCGAACGACCTGCGCTTCCTCGGCTCGGGCCCGCGCGCCGGGCCTCGCCGAGATCCGGCTCCCGGAGCTGCAGAAGGGCTCGTCGATCATGCCCGGCAAGGTCAACCCGGTCATCCCCGAGGTCGTGACCCAGGTCGCCGCACAGGTGATCGGCAACGACGCCGCGATCGCGGTCGCCGGGATGCAGGGCCACTTCGAGCTGAACGCGTTCATGCCGGTGATGGCGCGGAACCTGCTGAGCTCGATCGGCCTGCTCGCGGCGGCGTGCCGCGCCTTCGACGAGAAGTGCGTCCGCGGGATCGAGGCGGACCGCGAGCGCACCGCGCACTACGCCGAGCTGACGCTCGCGGCGGCGACCGCGCTCAACCCGCACATCGGCTACGACCGGGCGAGCGAGATCGTCCAGAAGGCGGTCGCGAGCGGCCGCTCGCTGCGCGAGGTCGCGCGCGAGGAGGGCGTGGACGAGGCGACCCTCGACGAGGCGCTCGACTACCGCGCGATGGCGAAGCCCGAGTCCTAGCGGGTCATGCAGGAGCCGCGCGGGATCGCGAGCGCCGCGACCTGTCCGCGGGCGCCGACCGCCTGCACCTGGGCGTTCCCGCCGCAGGGGCCGAGCGCGACGCGCGCGAACGCGAGCCTGAACGTTCCGGTCCGGGTCGCCGTCGCCTTCCGCGTGATCTTCGGGTCGAGGTAGATCGTCACCGCGACGACGCCGTGTGGACGGAAGTGCGCGCCCGCGACGACGATCGGATCGATCTTCACGAGCGTCAGCCTGGGCCGCGGAGCAGTGGCCGAGGCCGGCGCCGCGAGCATCGCGGCGAGGAGCGCGATGAGGGAGCCACGCTTCACGGTCGGCCCAGTGTGCCACCGGCATCCGGCCCGCTCGGTCCGGGCCGCGAGCGGGCACGTGGGAGCGCTTGCAGTTCGGCTCGCAAGCGGGGTATCTTCGCCGGTACGGCGTTGGGGTTGACGCCACTGGGAGGGGCCAACGGGGCGGGCGCCGAGCGGACCTCGGCGCGCGCAGGAGAGGAGGCACGGGTGAGATCCACGAAGACGCTGGTGACCTGCGTCATGACAGTCCTGCTCGCGTGCGGGGTGGTGACGGCAGCAGGCGGGAGCACGAGCGGCCCATCGGGGTGGACGGCGACGGCACTGACGCCGGACTCGACCTACAGCGGGTTCAAGTCGGAGTCGGCGCAGCTCGCGAAGACCGACCCGTCGCTCCTCAACCGCAGCGATTCGACACCGGTCAACGTCGTGATCAAGTACGACCTCGACGGCACGGCGTCTTACGCCGGCGGCGTGGCGGGGCTCGCGGCGACGAGCCCGCTCGTGACCGGCCTCGCCCTGAACGACAACAAGACGGCCGTGGCCGCGTACGACAAGCACGCCGACAAGGTCGCCGACCAGATCAGCGGCGCCGTGCAGTCGGCGGTGCCGAGCACGAAGATCGACCAGACGTTCACGACCGCGTACGGCGGCGTGTCGGCCCAGGTGCCGGCGAACAAGATCGACGACCTGCTGAAGGTCGACGGCGTCGCCGCGGTGCAGAAGGACTCGCTGCAGCAGCCGCTCGACGACAACACGGACTTCATCGGCGCCTCCGCGGTGTGGCCGTCGCTCGGCGGCTCGAGCACGGCCGGCTCGAACGTGATCGTGGGCGTGCTCGACACCGGCGTGTGGCCCGAGCACCCGATGCTCTCGCCCGCCGGCGTCGCCTCGCCGACGACCGGCAGTCCCCCGTGGGGCTGCGAGTTCGGCGACGGAAGCGACGTCGCCCATCTCGGGCCGACCTTCGCGTGCAACCACAAGCTGATCGGCGCGTACGCGTTCACGGACACCTACATGGCCGTGGTCGGCGCGACGCCCGGCGAGTTCTGCAACAACGCGACGGACATCTGCTCGGCCCGCGACTCCGAGGGTCACGGGACGCACACGATGACGACGGCCGCGGGCGACTGCGTCTCGTCGGCGCCGCTGTACGGCAAGGACCGCGGACCCGTCTGCGGGATCGCGCCCGGCGCGCACGTGATCGAGTACCGCGTCTGCCTCGCGCAGGGCTGCTTCAGCTCCGACTCCGTCGCGGCGGTGCAGCAGGCGATCCTCGACGGCGTCGACGTGATCAACTTCTCGATCTCGGGCGGCGCCAACCCGTACACCGATCCGGTCGAGCTGGCGTTCCTCGACGCGTTCAACGCCGGGATCTCGGTCAACGCGTCGGCCGGGAACTCCGGCCCGACGGCGGGGACGACCGACCACGGCGGGCCGTGGGTGACGACCGTCGGCGCCTCGACCGGCCCGCGGTTCTTCACCTCGACGCTGCACCTCACCGCCGACGGCGGCGCCACGTTCGACGCCACCGGCTTCACGATCACGAACGGGATCTCGACGCCGACGCCGGTCGTGCTCGCCGAGAACCTCCCCGGCGAGGACAACATCTGCGGCAAGCAGCTCGCCGCGGGCACCGCGACCGGCAAGGTCGTCCTCTGCCAGCGCGGCGGCACCGAGAACGGCGCCGCGGTCGCCCGGATCGACAAGGGCTTCAACGTCTCGCGGGGCGGCGCGGCCGGGATGATCCTCTACAACCCGATCAACCAGGACGTGGAGACCGACAACCACTGGCTGCCGGCGATCCACCTCAACGGGCCGCCGACGGCGCTGCTCGCCTTCGTCAACGGGCACACGAACGTGAAGGCGGCGTGGGCGCAGGGCGTCCCGACGCCGACGACGCCGGACGTGATGGCGTCGTTCTCCTCGCGCGGCCCGCAGGCCGACTTCATCAAGCCGGACGTGACCGCGCCCGGGATCCAGGTGCTCGCGGGGATGACGCCGCAGCCCGACCAGACGATCACCTCCACGGGGGCGCCGTCGCCCGACGGGCCGAGCGGCAACTTCTACCAGGCGATCGCGGGCACCTCGATGTCGAGCCCGCACTCGGCCGGCGTCTCGGCGCTCGTCAAGGCGGCGCATCCGGACTGGGATCCGGCCGAGATCAAGTCGGCGATCATGACCTCGTCGGTCCAGGACGTGGTGAAGGAGGACGGCGTGACGCCGGCCGACCCGTTCGACGACGGCGCCGGCTCGATCCGCGCCGACCGGGCGGTCGACCCGACGATCGTCTTCGACGAGACGTTCGACGACTTCGTCGCGTCGGCGAGCGACCCGCTGCACCGGATCGACCTGAACATCCCGAGCGTGGACGCGCCGACGATGACCGGCACGATCACGACGTCGAGGACGGCGATCAACGTCAGCGGCAAGCCCCAGAACATGAGCGTCTCGACCCAGGCGCCCCCGGGCGTCTCGATCGTCGTCTCCGACAAGGCGCCCGGGGACAACGGGGCCAGGGCGTCCAACTCGATCGTGTTCGAGAAGAACGGGCCGACGACGTTCTGGGTCACGATCAGCGCGCCGACCGTGGCCAACGGCCAGTACTTCGGCCGGATCACGCTCGACCCGCACAAGCTGGGGGCCAACTCGGTCACGATCCCGGTCGCGTTCAACAAGCACCAGGGCGTCGTGACGCTGACGCACACCTGTGCGCCGACGACGATCGCGGCCAAGACGGGCGTGTCGCACTGCTCCGCGAGCGTCGCCAACGGCGGCTCGCTGCCGGCGCACGCGAGCCTGACGGTGACGAACCTCGACAAGGGCAACGGGCTCGACTTCTCGAACATCTCGGCCCCGGCCAGCGCGATCAAGAGCAACGACGGCGTCACGTGGAGCGGGACGCTCACGCCGGCGCTCGCGCCCGCGATCGACTCGCTGACGAACATCACCGGCAACGGGCCGGCCGGCGGCTACTTCCCGCTGTCGGCCTTCCCGAGCATCACGCCGATCGCCGGCGTCGGTGACGACACGATCACGAACTTCACCGTGCCCACGTTCTACTACGGCTCCGAGCCGTACACGAGCGTCGGCGTCGGCTCGAACGGCACCCTCGTGCTCGGCGGCGGTACCGCGGCCGACTCGACGCCGTTCCCGCAGACGTTCCCGAACCCGGCCCGGCCGAACAACGTGATCGCCCCGTTCTGGACCGACCTCAATCCGGGCGCGGGCGGGACCGTCCGCATCGGAGTCCTCGGCGGCGGCGGGACGAACTGGCTCGTCGTCGACTGGGAGTCGGTCAAGAACTTCGGCGACGCGTTCACGCACACCGGCGAGGTCTGGCTCAGGCTCTCGGGCGGCACGGCGGGGACCGGCCCGGCGAGCGAGCAGACCACGATCTCGTACGGCGCCGCGGGCTCGGCCCACGGCGACCTCGGCACCGGCATCAACTGGGGCGCCGAGAACCGCGACGGGTCGAGCGGGAAGAACATCCCCGCGCCCGGCCCGGCCGACGGCTCCGAGTACAGCGTCGACACGAGCCCGCCGCAGACCGGCGGGACGCAGACGATCACCTACGACGCCTCGTCGAAGAAGGCGGGCTCGTACCGGTCGGTCGCCGCGATGACCTCGGACGTGACGCCGGGGACGACGCAGGTGGTGCAGACGATCACGGTCACGAAGTAGCGACCGTCGCACGGTTCTTCGAGGGGCCGCCTCCGGGCGGCCCCTCGCGTTCTCGCTCAGTACGCGACG
Organism: uncultured Actinomycetes bacterium; assembly: GCA_963729135.1. GTDB lineage: Bacteria > Actinomycetota > Thermoleophilia > Gaiellales > Gaiellaceae > PALSA-600. Next base: position 34,723 of record CAVSMT010000011.1, on the reverse strand, counting down.
GCGCCGCGACCCGTCTCGGCCGCCGCGCGCTGCTCGTCGGCGCGGTAGCTCGAGCGGACGAGTGGCCCCGAGAAAACCGAGCCGAAGCCGAGGGCCTCGCCCTGCTCGCGGAACCAGCGGAACTCGTCGGGGTGCACCCAGCGGTCGATCGCGGCGTGTTTCGGGCTCGGCTGCAGGTACTGGCCGATCGTGACCACGTCGACGCCGGCCGCGCGGAGGTCGCGCATCGTCTCGACGACCTCGTCGTTGCGCTCGCCGAGGCCGACGATGATCCCGCTCTTCGTCAGCACCGGGTGCGCGGCGAGCTCCTTCGCGCGGCGCAGGAGCGCGAGCGCGCCGTCGTAGGTCGCCTTCGCGCCGCGCATCCGGCGGTGGAGGCGGCGCACCGTCTCGATGTTGTGGTTGAAGACGCCGGGGCGTTCGACGAGCACCGTCCGGAGCGCGTCCTCCTCGACGCCGAGGAAGTCCGGCGTCAGGACCTCGACCGTCGCCGCCGGCAGCTTCGCGCGCAGCGCGCGGATCGTGGCGGCGTAGTGGCCGGCGCCGCGGTCGGGGAGGTCGTCCCGGTCGACCGAGGTGACGACGACGTGCCGGAGCTCCATCTGCGCTGCGGCCTGCGCGACGCGGAGCGGCTCGAGCGGGTCGGGCGGCCCGTCCGGCCGGCCCGAATGGACGTAGCAGTAGCGGCACGCGCGGGTGCACGTGTCGCCGAGGATCTGGAAGGTGGCGGTGCCGCGGCCCCAGCACTCGGCGATGTTCGGGCAGCGCGCCTCCTCGCAGATCGTGTGCAGCCCGAGCCCGTGGACGAGGTTGCGGACGTCGTCGTACCGGCCCTCGCGAGACGGCGCGCGCACCTTCATCCACTCCGGCCGCCGGGGCCGCTCGCCGACCGCGAGCGAGGTCTCCATGGCGGCCAGTCTACGGTCGACGCGGGTCCCGCCGGCCTTCGCTAGGGTCGGGCCGAACCGTCCGCTTCCCAAGGAGACCGAATGCCGCGCGCCTCGACGAACCCCTGGCTGATCCTCGTCCTCGTCTGCTTCGCCCAGTTCATGGTGATCCTCGACGCGACCGTCGTGAACGTCGCGCTGCCCTCGATTCAGAAGGACCTGGGTCTCTCCGAGGCGAACCTCCAGTGGATCGTCAACGCGTACACGCTCGTCTTCGGCGGCTTCCTCCTGCTCGGCGGCCGCGCCGGCGACCTGCTCGGCCGCAAGCGGCTCTTCCTCTTCGGGCTCGTCGTGTTCACGGCCGCGTCGCTCCTCGACGGGATCTCGACGAGCTCCGGGATGCTGATCGGCGCGCGCGCGCTCCAGGGGCTCGGCGCGGCGTTCATCTCGCCCGCAGCGCTCGCGATCGTGACGACCACGTTCGCGGAGGGCACCGAGCGCGCGAAGGCCCTCGGCGTGTGGGCCGCGATCGCGATCGGCGGCAGCGCGGTCGGGCTGATCGTCGGCGGCGCGCTGACGCAGCTCCTCTCGTGGCCGTGGATCTTCTTCATCAACATTCCGGTCGGCGTGGTCGTGTTCGTCCTCTCGGTCCGGATGCTGCCGGAGTCGCGCGATGAGACGGTGCACCGCAGCTTCGACGTCGCCGGCGCGGTGTCGGTGACCGGCGGGCTGATGATGCTCGTCTTCGCGATCGTCGAGACGGCCGAGCACGGCTGGACGTCCGCCCGGACGCTCGGCACGTTCGCGCTCTCGGTGATCCTCCTCGTGGCCTTCGTCCTGATCGAGCTGCGCGCGAAGGCGCCGCTCGTCCGGCTCTCGATCTTCCGCACGCGCTCGCTGACGGCGGCGAACGTCTCGATGTTCCTCGTCGCCTCCGGCCTGTTCGCGACCTTCTTCTTCAACACGCTGTACCTGCAGCGCGTGCTCGGGTACGGGCCGCTCGAGGCCGGGCTCGCGTTCCTGCCGTTCACGGCGGGGATCATGGTCTCGGCCGGGCTCGCGTCGCGGTTCACGCCGACCGTCGGCGTCCGGCCGGTCACGATCACCGGCATGGTCGTCACGGCGGCGGGGATGCTGCTGCTGACGCAGATCCCGGTCGGCGGCTCGTACGCGGTGAACGTCCTCCCGGCGCTCGTCCTCACCGCGCTCGGGCTCGGCGCGGTGTTCGTGCCGCTCACGCTCGTCGCGACGACCGGGCTCGTGGCCGGCGACCAGGGGCTCGCGTCCGGCCTCTTCAACACCTCGCAGCAGATCGGCGGCGCGCTGGGGCTCGCGGTGCTCTCGTCGCTCGCCGCGACCGCGACGAACAACGCCACCGGTTCCTCGCAGCAGGCGCTCGTCGACGGCTTCCACGTCGCGTACCTCGGCGGCGCGATCCTCGTCCTGCTCGCGCTCGTCCCGATGGTCGGGCTCCTCCGTCGCAGCGACGTCGAGCGGATCGAGGCCGCCGCGGCCGCCGCGCCGGCGGCGTAACGCGGCCTCCGAGAAACACGCGCGCAAGTTTTCGCGCCCACGGCACTCCTTCGGTCGAAACCGTTTCGAACCGAGCGAGGGAAGGAGTGTTCATGGGGATCAAGGCAGCTCTGCTGGTGGCGGCGGTCGCGCTGGTCGCCGCCGTCCCGGCCGCGGCCTCGCGGACGTCGCCGGTGAAGGGCGTGGTCGTCGGTCAGTCCGGCGGCCTCGTGCTCGTGGCCGCGGCGAACGGCAAGGTGACGGCCGTCCGCGGACACGCGGCGATCGGCACGCACGTCGTGCTCGCGCACGGAAGGCTCGTGCGGGCAGGCGTCGTGCGGCACGCGTCCGTTCGGGGCGTCGTCGTGCACCACACGCCCACGGTGACGTTCCTCGCGACCGGGCGTCACGTGCTCGAGGCGCGCGCAGCCGAGCACGACGGGCAGCCCGACGGGCTCGGAAGGGTCGAGATCGAGGGGGTGGTCACGGGCGTCGGCACCGGGACGGTGACGCTCATGGTCGGCGGCCAGTCGCTGACGATCCCGCTACCCGCGGGCGTGACGGTGCCGGCGTCCGCGATCGGCGGCAGGGTGGAGCTCGAGCTCTCGTTCGCCGGGGCCGCCGACCGCGGCGACGAGGACGACGACGCGCCGGTCACCACCACGACCACGACGCTGCCGACGACGACCGTGGCGCAGTCCGACGACGGGGACAGCCACGACCACGGAGGCGACGGCGGGCACGGCGGCGACGGCGGGCACGGAGGCGGTGGGCGCTAGCGTCGACCGCTGTGGTCCGGGGCCGGGCGGGCTCGGGCGCGAGTCCGCCCGGGCCGAGGCGGCCGAGCTGTTCGACCGCGGCCGCGTGCCGGTCGAGCGGATCTGCCGCGGCATGCTGCGCGACGCGACGGAGGCGGAGGACGCCGCTCAGCAGACGTTCCTCGCCGCCTACCAGGCGCTGCTCGGGGGGACGCGGCCGCGCGAGCCCGAGGCGTGGCTCGCCGCGATCGCCCGCAACGAGTGTCTCCAGCGGATCCGCGCCCGCATGCGGGCGCCGCTCGTGCCCGTGCCGGTCGAGCCGGCCGACCCCATCCGGGACGTGCACCGCGAGGCCGTCGCCCGCGCGGAGGCCGAGCTGCTCTGGAGGGAGATCGGCGACCTTCCCGGTCCGCAGCGCGACGCGCTCGTCCTGCGCGAGCTCGGCGGCCGCTCGTACGCGGAGGTGGCCGACGAGCTCGGTGTGACGACGCCCGCGGTCGAGTCGCTCCTCTTCCGTGCGCGCGAGCGGCTGCGCGTCCGGCTGCGCGCGGCGCTGCGGGCGTTCGACCTCGCGGGCGTGGCGTCGGCCGCCTCCGCCGCGGCGGCGCGGTTCCTCGGCGAGCGAGGTCGCGCCGCGGCTCGCCGCCCCGCTCGCGGTCAAGGGTGCGCTGATCACGGCCGGCGTCGCAGCGCTCGGAGGTGGCGCGGTCGCGACCGCGCCGGTGCACGCGCGTGAGCACGCGCGGCCGGCGCCGGCCGTCGCGGTGCACGCGCCTCCGGTAGCGGCGCCGGTGGTCCTCGCGGACGACCGCGCCGAGCGGACGCAGCGCCTGCACGTCGAGTCTCCGCAGGCGGTCGGTCCGCGCACGGTCGTCTCGGCCGCGCGGCCGGAGCACCCGCGGTACCCCGTTCGCGAGTCCGCGCCGGCTCCGGCTCCCGTGGCCGCTCCCGTTCGCGCCCCGGTGAAGCGCGCGCCGGACGCGCCCGCCGCAACGGAGAGCACGGGCTCACCGCCCGACCGCGTCGCGCGTCCGGCGACCGAATCGCGCCCCGCCGTCGACGATCCGCGGCCGGACGCCGTCCCGACGCCCACCGCCGCCGCGCCTCCGAGCGGAGAGGGTCCGCCGCCGGGGACGGCGGGCGACGAATCGCCGTCCGCGTCGGGGCACGAGGGCTCCTCCCCGGGTCGGGGCGAGTCGTCGGGCGACCACGGCGGCTCGTCGGACGGCCGCGGTGACTCGCCCTCGTCGGCCCGCCAGGGCTCGTCCGGGCCCGGGCCCGACGGCGGGCACGACGGCGCGGAGCCCGAGCACGACGGGTCCCTCTCGGGCGGGGACGGCGGACCGTCGGTCGAGGACGGGACGGACGACGCGACCGTCACCGCCGAGTCCGGCGGGCCGGGCGGTGGCGACGACTCGGGGTCGACCGACGGCGGGTCGGGCGAGAGCGGTGACGGGTCCGGCGAGACGGGCTCGTCGGGCGACGGCGGCGGCTCGGGCTCGTCCGGTGGCCCGGGCTCGTCGGGCGACGACGGCGGGCACGGGCACTGAGTCGCCGCTCAGCGCGCGGCGAGCTGCGCGTGGACGGTCTGCGGCCACAGCCCGGTGCCGTGGTCGCCGTCGTCCGGGAGCTCCTCGAGCTCGAGCTCGAAGACCTCGGCGAATGCGTCGCGCGCTGCCGGGCGTACCTCGTCCACGGTGACCGGCCGGCCGAGCTCGCGCGCCATCGTCGTGAACGACGCGTCGTCGAGCCCGCAGGCGGTGATCCACTCGGTGAACGGCGCCGGGTCGAGGTCGACGTTCAGTGAGTAGCCGTGCGTCGAGATCCAGCGCGAGAGCCGGACGCCGATCGACGCGATCTTCCGCGGCGGATCCTCGAGCCACACGCCCGTGAGGCCGTCGATGCACGTCGCCTCGAGCCCGAACGCGGCGACGGCGCGGACGATCGACTGCTCGAGGTCGCGCAGGAAGCGCCGCACGTCCTTGCCGTGCCGGGTGAGGTCGAGGATCGGGTAGCAGACGAGCTGCCCCGGCCCGTGGTAGGTCGAGCGCCCGCCGCGGTCGGTCTCGACGATCGCGACTTCGGCGCCGTCGGGCACGTGCACCTCGGCCGGGTCGGTGCGCCGGCCGAGCGTGATCGTCGGCGGATGCTCGAGGAAGACGATCGTCTCCGGCATCGCGCGCCGCGCGACCGCGGCCGCCAGCGAGCGCTGGAGCTCCCACGCCTCGACGTAGCCGACCTCGCCGAGGCTCATCAGGTACGCGCCCTGGGCCATCCCGCGACTGTAGCGGCCGCGACCCGCCGCTACCCTTGCGGGCGTGAGAGGGGGCGCGATCGGCGCGGCCGTCTTCGTCTCCGGAGGGGTGCTGCTCGGGGTCGAGATCGCGGCGAGCCGCGTGCTCGCGCCGCTCTTCGGCAACTCGCTGTACGTCTGGGGCGCCGTGATCGGCGTCGTCCTCGCCGGGCTCGCGCTCGGCTACGCGGCCGGCGGGGCCGCCGCCGACCGGCTGCCCGCGCCGCCGCTCCTCCTCGGCACGATCCTCCTCGGCGCGGTCGCGGTGCTGCTCGTCCCGGTCGTCCAGGGGCGCGTGCTCTCCTTCGTCGTCGACTGGGATCCGGGCCCGCGCGCCGACCCGGTCGCCGCGATGATCCTGCTCTTCGGCCCGCCGAGCGTGCTGCTCGCCGCGGTGACGCCGATCGCCGTGCGGCTGCGCGCGCCCGAGCTCGCGGTGCTCGGCCGGACGGCGGGCCGGCTGTTCTCGGTCTCGACGTGCGGGAGCATCGTCGGCTGCTTCGTGACCGCGTTCTGGCTCGTGCCGACGTTCGGCGTCCGGCAGCTCCTCGCGCTGATGGCGGCGGCGCTCTTCGCGGTCGCCGGCGTCGTCGCGGTCGGCCAGCGGCTGTGGGCGCCGCTCGCCGTCGCGCTCGTCGCGTGCGCCGGGGCGGTCGCGGCGTCGTTCGCCGTCTCGCCGCAGGTCGGCGGCCACGTGTCGCTCACGGCCGCGAAGAACTGGTCGCCGGTCTTCCGGCTCCGCGGCCAGCCGACCGGCTCGTCGCTCGTCTACGACGACGGGGTCGTCGTCTACCAGAAGGACACGCAGTACCACCACCTCGCCGTGGTCGACCGCTACGACGACGTCCGCGAGCTCCGCTTCGACAGCTCGTACCAGAGCGCGATGGCGCTGAAGGACCCGTACAAGACGATCTACCCGTACACCGACTACATGCAGCTCGGGCTCGCGTACGACCCGGCCGCCCGGCACGTGCTGATGATCGGGCTCGGCGGCGGCAGCATCGTGAAGCGGCTGTGGCACGACTTCCCGGCGCTCGACCTGAACGTCGTCGAGCTCGACCCGGCGGTCGTCAAGGTCGCCCGCCGCTACTTCCACGTGCCGCCGGACGGGCCGCGCCTGCACACGACGGTCGAGGACGGCCGCCGCTTCCTCACGCAGTCGAAGCGGAAATGGGACCAGATCCTGATCGACGCCTACTACTCGGACTCGATCCCGTTCCACATGGTCACCCTCGAGTTCCTCGAGCTCGCACGGAGCCGGCTCGCCCAGGACGGAGTCGTCGTCACGAACATCGTGGGCACGCTCGACGGGAAGGGCTCCGAGCTCTTCCGCTCGATACTCCGCACGTACAGGGCGGCGTTCCCGACCGTCGAGGTGTACCCGGTGCTCCGCTCGCCACGCGACCGCGGCGGCGGGCTGCGGAACATCATCGTGGTCGCCTCGAACGACGCCGCTCCGTCCACGGCCGACCTGCTCGAGCGCTGGCACAGCCGCCGCTCGCGCTTCCCGGACGCGCCCGACCTGACGTGGGCGATTCGCACCCGGTGGACGAGGCCGATCTCGCCCGCCGGCGTGCCGGTGCTCAGCGACGACTACGCTCCGACGGACGCGCTGCTGGTCAAATTCTGACGCGCGGCTCTCATCCCGCTCTCAGAGACGGCTGCTCTCCTCGGAACATCACGCCATGATCGAAGCCCACGAGCTGACGAAGAACTACGGCGACAAGCGCGCCGTCGACGGCCTCACCTTCATGGTCCGGCCAGGGATCGTGACCGGGTTCCTCGGCCCGAACGGCTCGGGCAAGTCGACGACGATGCGGCTGATCCTCGGGCTCGACCGCCCGACGAAGGGCACGGTGACCGTGAACGGCAAGCGGTACCGCGACCACTCGGCACCGCTTGCCGAGGTCGGCGCGCTCCTCGAGGCGCGCTCCGTGCACACCGGCCGGTCGGCGTACAACCACCTGCTCGCGCTGGCGCAGACGCACGGGATCCCGCGACGCCGCGTGGACGAGCTCGTCGACCTGGTCGGGCTCGGCGAGGTGGCGCGGAAGCGCGCGGGCCAGTTCTCGCTCGGGATGGGGCAGCGGCTCGGGATCGCGGCGGCGCTGATCGCCGACCCGCACACGCTGCTCCTCGACGAGCCGGTGAACGGCCTCGACCCGGAGGGAATCCACTGGATCCGCACGCTCCTCCGCGGGCTCGCGGCCGAGGGTCGCACCGTCTTCGTCTCCTCGCACCTGATGAGCGAGATGTCGCTGACCGCCGACCACCTGATCGTGATCGGGCGCGGGCGGCTGATCGCCGACCTGAGCGTCGACGACTTCGTCCGCCGCGCCTCGAAGCGGCTCGTGCGGGTGCGGACGCCGGACGGATCGCGGCTCCGCGACGCGCTCGCCGGCCCGGACGTCACCGTTACCGTCGTAGACGACGGCGCGCTCGAGGTGGCGGGCCTCACCGCCGAGCAGGTCGGCGAGGCGGCCGCGTCGGCCGCGATCGTCCTGCACGAGCTGACGCCGCTCCAGGCCTCGCTCGAGGAGGCGTTCATGGAGCTGACGAGCCAGGACGTCGAGTTCCGCGCCGGGGTCGCCGAGCCGGCGGAGGTGCTGACGTGAGCGCCGTGGCGTTGACGGAGGTCGTCGGGCCGCGCGTGACGCAGGCGCGCGTCGTCGTCTCCGAATGGACGAAGCTGCGCACGCTCCGCTCGACGCTGTGGTCGCTCGGCGTCGCGACCGTGCTCACGATCGGGTTCCCGTGCCTGTTCGCGGTCGTCACCTCGTCGCACTGGGGGAGCATGAGCCCCGGCGACCGGGCCGACCGGCACCCGCTCGACATCGCGCTCGTCGGCGTCAACGTGTCGCAGCTCGCGATCGGCGTCCTCGGCGTGCTCGTGATCAGCGGCGAGTACTCGACCGGGATGATCCGCGCGAGCATGTGCGCGGTGCCGAAGCGGCTGCCCGTGCTCTGGGCGAAGGCCGCGGTGTACGCCGCCGTCACGTTCGCGCTGATGCTCCCGGCGGTGCTCGTCGCGTTCTTCGCGACCCAGGCGATCCTCTCGCGGCACGACATCCTCCAGATCTCGTTCTCGGACCCGGGCGTGGCCCGCGCGGTCGTCGGCGGCGCGCTCTACCTGACCGTGGTCGGCGTGTTCACGCTCGGGCTCGGAGCGATCGTCCGCAACACCGCGGGCGGGATCGCGACGTTCGCGGGGATCATGTTCGTGCTCCCGCCGCTGACGCTCCTGCTCCCGTCGAGCTGGAACAACGCGATCTCGCCGTACCTCCCGGACAGCGCCGGCCGCGCGATCTTCCAGCTCCACACCGGCTCGGACAGCCTCTCGCCGTGGGTCGGGCTCGCGCTCTTCTGCGGCTATGCGGCGCTCGCGGTCGGGATCGCGGCCGTGTTGCTCGTGCGGCGCGACACCTGAACCGGCCCATGTGTACACATGGGCCGTCCCGCGCGGCTCAGCGGCCGAAGAAGGTGCGCTCGAGCGGCTCGAGCAGCTCCTCGCGGCGGAACGGCCGGACCTTCTCGGTCGAGCCGTCCTCCTCGGAGACGACGCAGTCGTCCTCGAGCGTCGCGTTCGCGTTCTCGAGCGCGTCGTCGAGCTCGTACCCCTCCCAGACGACGTCCTCGGCGCGGGTCGGCGCGTCGCGGTGCTCGGGGTTCACGGCCCGTCCGACGACCCACACCGCGCCCGGGCGGCGCTCGATCCAGACGACGATTCGCTCGGCGCGCCCCTCGTCGTCGAGTCCGTTGACGACCCGCTCGGCGAGCCGTCCCGCCGACGTACCGGTCTTCACGAGGCCGACTATACAATCGCGCCCGTGGCGATCAAGGACTTTCTGCGGAACCCGTTCTCGTTCCTCACGGCGCGGTCGCAGAAGGAGGAGCGGATGGCCGAGTACGTGATCCGCGAGCACCACCGCGGCCGCTCCCTGAACGACATCCTCGACGACGCTCACGTCCGCAACAACTGCACGCCGCAGGAGATCGACCGGCTGCTCGACCGTCCCGAGGTCGTGCACGCGTTCGGCGACGACGTCGCCTCCGACCGCCGCTCAGGCGCCTGAGCCGAGTCCCCGCTCGCGAGCGAGCTGGACGATGCGCGCGGCGGCGGCGAGGTCCCACGCGGCGATCCCGTTCGACTTGAAGACGACGATGTCCTCCGGCGACGCGCGGCCGCTGAGCTCCCCGGCGACGACGTCCTGGAGCTCGTGCACCTCGAGCCAGTCGAGCGCGCCCGAGGCGACCGGCTCGATCAGGTCGCCGGACTCGAGGCGCGCCTGCTCGCGCGAGTCGCAGCACACGAACGCGGCGCGCTCGAGCACGACGTTGTCGAGCTCGCGCCGCGACGGGTCGTTCGCGCCGACCGCGCAGACGAGCGCGCCGGGCTGGAGCCACTCCCCGCGCAGCACCGGGTCGCGCGAGCTCGTGACCGTGACGACGACGTCCTGCTCGCCGGCGTCGCGGTGCGACTCGGCCGGCTCGCAGCCGTTCGCCTTGCAGAAGGCGGCGAGCCGGGACGCGTCGCGGCAGTAGACGACGACGCGCTCGAGCGCCGGCAACGCGGCGCGGATGCACGCGACCTGCGACTCGGCCTGCCAGCCGCACCCGATCACGCCGAGGCTCGCCGCCGCCGCGGATGCGAGATGCCGGGCGGCGACGGCGGACGCGGCGCCCGTGCGGAGCTGCCCGAGCCGGTCGGCCTCGATCACGGCGACGAGCTCGCCCTCGAGCGAGAAGAGCACGACGACGAACGCCGTCCCGGCCGTCGTCCACGCGTACGTCTTCAGCCCGGCGTAGCCGAGCTCGCGATCGACGCAGCCCATCAGCGCGTACTGCCCCTCCGGGAGCGGCAGCCGCTCGCGCGGCCGGTTGTCGACCGCCCCGCGCGCGAGCCGCCGGAACGACTCCTCGACGGCCTCGACCGCGTCGGCCGGGGTGAGCAGCCCGGCGACGTCGGCCTCGGTCAGGTAGAGCGGCACCGCGGGAGCATGCCCCCTCCGCGAGCGTCACGCGCGCCCAGACGCAAGTAGGTTGTCTCGATCAACGGAGAGAAGCGAAGAATCTCCCGCCAATCAGGAGGCTGGGCACATGAGCGACAACCCGATTCAGATTTTCATCGCCACGTTCGGAGACGAGGTTCAGGCCAAGGAGTCGCTCAAGGACTTTCAGGCGATGGACAGGGAAGGCTCGATCGAGCTCATCGACGCCGCGGTGATCGTGCGCGGCGCCGACGGGAAGGTGCGGTTCGAGGAGACCGCCGATCCGAGCGGCAAGAAGTGGGCGAAGCGCGGCGCGATCGCCGGCGGCGTCGTCGGCCTCATCTTCCCGCCGAGCATCATCGTGTCCGCGGTCGTCGGCGGGGGCGCCGGCGGGATCTGGGGCAAGATCCGCGACAAGGGCTTCAAGGACGAGGACCTGAAGGCCGTCGGGGAGGAGATGGCGCCGGGGACGTCCGCGATCATCGCCATCGCCGAGGATCGCGTGCTCGAGCGCCTCCAGAACGGTCTCAAGGGCTACGACCGGATCGCGCGGCACGCCGTCAGTGCCGAAGCGGTGGTCGCGATCACCGCGGATCTGGAAGAGGAAGAGGCCGCCGCGTCCTGACCGGTCGTGCGCGGAGCGACGGGCGGGTGCCGGCGCGCCCCGGCGCCCGTCCGATCACACTAGTTCCGACCATGTCGGGAGCGAAGGAGCGTTTTGATGGCTGAGCCGTTCAAGGGGATCGTCAACGTCGATATCCGGGACTCCGTCCCGGACTGGGAGCCGTTCGAGCCGCCGAAGGCGCCGGAGGGCGCGCCGAGCGTGGTCTACATCGTCCTCGACGATGTCGGCTTCTCGGCGCTCGGCTGCTACGGCGGGCCCGTCGACACCCCCAACATCGACCGCCTCGCGGCCGACGGCGTGCGGTACGCGCAGTGGCACACGACCGCGCTCTGCTCGCCGACGCGCTCGTGCCTGCTCACCGGCCGAAACCACACGCGGAACAGCATGGCGTGCATCACCGAGGCCGCGATCGGGTTCCCGAACGCGAGCGGCACGATCCCGCGCGAGAACGGGATGCTGTCGCAGATCCTCGGCGAGCTCGGCTGGAACACCTACATGGTCGGCAAGTGGCACCTCACCCCGGACGACGAGATGAACCTCGCCTCGACGCGGCGGAACTGGCCGAGCGGGCGCGGCTTCGAGCGCTCGTACGGCTTCCTCGGCGCGGAGACGAACCAGTGGTATCCCGGACCTGTTCTACGACAACCACCTCGTCGATCAGCCGTCCACGCCGGAGGAGGGCTACCACCTCACCGTCGACCTGACCGACAAGGCGATCGAGTTCATCCAGGACGCGAAGTCGATCGCGCCCGAGAAGCCGTTCTTCCTCTACTACGCGCCCGGCGCCTGCCACGCCCCGCACCACGTCTCGAAGGAGTGGATCGACAGGTACGAGGGCCGCTTCGACGTGGGCTACGAGGCGCTGCGCGAGCAGACGCTCGCCCGGCAGAAGGAGCTCGGGCTCGTCCCGCAGGAGACGGAGCTGCCGCCGATCAACCCGATCGGCACGGAGGAGCGGACGGGGCCCGACGGCAAGCCGTTCCCGGCGCTCGACGTGACGCGGCCGTGGGACTCGCTCTCCGACGAGGAGAAGCAGCTCTTCTGCCGGATGGCCGAGGTGTACGCGGGCTTCCTCGCCCACACCGACGACCAGATCGGACGGCTGCTCGGCTTCCTCGAGGAGTTCGGCTGGCGGGAGAACACGATCGTGATCCTCGTCTCCGACAACGGCGCGTCGGGCGAGGGCGGCCCGCACGGCTCGGTCAACGAGATGAAGTTCGCGAACGGCATCCCCGACACGATCGAGGCGAACCTGCCGCTGATCGACGAGCTCGGCGGCCCGAGGACGTACAACCACTACCCGAACGGCTGGGCGATGGCGTTCAACACGCCGTTCAAGATGTGGAAGCGCTACGAGTTCAACGGCGGCACGAGCGACCCGTGCATCGTCTCGTGGCCGGCCGGGATCAAGGCGCAGCGGAGAGATCCGGGACCAGTACCACCACGCGATCGACCTCGTCCCGACCGTCCTCGACGCGCTCGGCGTCGAGGCGCCGGAGACGATCGGCGGCCACGTCCAGAGCCCGTTCGACGGCGTCAGCATGCGCTCGAGCTTCGACGACGGCGACGCGCCGTCGACGCGGAAGACGCAGTTCTACGCGATGCTCGGCTCGCGGGCGATCTGGCACGAGGGCTGGAAGGCCGTCACGAACCACCCGACGATCGCCGGCTGGAGCCACTTCAACGAGGACGAGTGGGAGCTGTACCACACCGACGTCGACCGCTCCGAGCTGCACAACGTCGCGAGCCGAGAACTGGGACAAGGTGCGCGAGCTCCAGAACCTCTGGCACGCCGAGGCGGGCCGGAACGGCGCCTTCCCGCTCGACGACCGCTCGGCGCTCGAGATCATGCTCACCCCGCGGCCCGTGCTCACGCCTCCGCGCGACCGCTACGTCTACTTCCCGGACACCGCCGAGGTGCCGGAGTCGCAGGCGGTCAACGTCCGCAACCGCTCGTACGCGATCGGCGCGCTGGTCGACATCCCCGCGCCGGGCGCCGAGGGCGTGCTCTTCGCGCACGGCTCGCCGTTCGGCGGGCACGCGCTCTACGTGAAGGACAACCGGCTGCACTACGTCTACAGCTTCGTGGGCATGTTCGAGCAGCTCGTCGCGGCGACCGAGGATCTGCCGACCGGCGAGCGGCTGATCCTCTCGGCGTCGTTCGACAAGGACGGCGAGGACCCGCCGGGCGTCGCGACGGGGCTGCTCTCGCTCTGGCACGGCGACGCGAAGGTCGGCGAGCAGCGCATCAAGACGCAGCCCGGCAAGTTCATGATCGCGGGCGAGGGGCTCTGCATCGGCCGCGACGGGGGCGCCGGCGTGACCGAGGACTATCCGGGCACGTCGCCGTGGCGGTTCACGGGCGGGACGATCCGCCGCGTCGCCGTGGACGTCAGCGGTCGAGCCGTACGTCGACCTCGAGCGCGAGGCCGCCGCGATGCTCATGCGCGAATAACGGCAGGGGCGGGCTCCAGATGCCAGGCGTGTTCACGATCGCCACCTCGACGAGCACGCGGCGCGTCGGCGTCGGGCCCCGCCGGCTCGCCGCTGTCGGCTACGGGATCGCGGCTCTGCTGCTCGCCGCCGTGTACTTCGCGATCCGGGCGGCGCTGCTCTTCCCGATCCGGGTGCTGTTCGTCGGCGTCGACATCCTCGTCGCCGCGTCCAGGCGGGATCGAGCCGCGCGCGAAGCCTCGGCGCGATGAGCGAGCCGGACGACCCGTCCGCGGGCGAGGACGGACCGCCGCCGGTCGCGTATCGGCGCGGCAGCTCGCCGTTCCGCAGCCGGCCGGCGGAGCCGCTGCTCGAACGGGCGGTCCCCGTCAGCGCGGAGCTTCCCGGCTACCGCCCGCGCACGGCGCGGCGCGACCTCCTCGCCGGGCTGACGGTCGCGGCGCTCGCGCTGCCGTCCGGGATGGCCTACGCCGAGGTCGCCGGCCTCCCGCCGATCAACGGGCTCTATGCGCTGCTCCTGCCGACCGTGCTCTACACGTTCCTCGGCTCGTCGCGCCATCTCATCGTCGGGCCCGAGGGGTCGGTCTCGGCGCTCGTCGGAGCGGCCGTCCTCTCGCTCGCCGTCGTCGGAAGCAGCCACGCAGCGGAGCTCGGGGCGATGCTCGCGCTGCTCGTCGCCGCATGCTTCCTCCTCGCGTGGGCGATCCGGCTCGGCTGGCTGGCCGACTACTTCTCGCGGCCCGTTCTCATCGGGTACCTCCACGGGGTCGCGGTCGTGCTCGTCTGCGCGCAGCTCGGGAAGCTGCTCGGCCTGAGCATCGCCGCGCGGAATCCCGTCGGGGAGGTCGCCGAGGTGATCCATGAGCTCGGAGACATCAGCGGCGCGACGGTCCTCGTCAGCGCCGTCGCGCTCGCAGCGCTGCTCGGCGCACGCTTCGCGCTGCCGGCGCTGCCCGCGGCGCTGATCGTCGTCGTCGCCTCGATCGTCGTCTCCTGGGCGGTCGACCTCGAGGCGCACGGAGTCGCCGTCGTCGGCACGATCCCGGCGGGCCTCCCGCACGTGTCGATCCCGACGCCCTCGCTCCGAGACACGCTCGAGCTGATCCCCGCAGCGCTCGGCATCTTCCTCGTCAGCTTCGCCGACGGCATCCTCACGGCCCGTTCGTTCGCCGGCAAGCACAACCAGCACATCCGCGCGAACCAGGAGCTCCTCGCGTTCTCGGGGATCAGCGCCGCCGCCGGCCTGACGCAGGGGTTCCCGCTCGGCGCCAGCGGCTCGCGGACGACGGTGAACGACCAGATGGGAGCGCGGACGCAGATCGCCGGCCTCACCGCGGCGGCCGCGATCGCGTTCGTCCTGCTCTTCCTCACCGAGCCGATGCGGTACCTGCCGAACGCGGTCCTCGGCGCGGTGATCGTCTCCGCGGCGGTCGGCCTCGTCGACCCGGCTGCATGGCGCGCGCTCGCCCGCGTGAGTCGGTTCGAGGTCGGGATCGCGGCTGCGACGATGATCTGCGTCGTCGGCCTCGGCGTGCTCCGGGCGCTCACGATCGCGGTCGCGCTCTCGATCGTCGACGTCGTGCGCCGCAGCGCGCAGCCGCACGACGCGGTCCTCGGCTGGGTCGACCGGCTCGGCCGCTACGCGAACGTGCAGCTGCACCCGTCGGCCCGGATCACGCCCGGGGTCGTCGTCTACCGGCTCGACGACCGCCTCTTCTTCGCGAACGCGCGCTACGTGAAGGGGAGGGTGCTGGAGGCGCTCCGCGGTGCGCCCGAGCCCGCCCGCTGGCTCGTCTTCGACGCCGAGAGCGTCACGGACGTGGACGCCACAGGGCTCGCCGCCCTCGAGGAGCTCACGACCGACCTCGCGCGGGAGGACACGGCGCTCGTCGTCGCGCGGATGAAGGCGCACGTCCGGGCGCTCCTCACGGCGTCGGGAGTCGAGCAGACGATCGGCGAGGAGCGCTTCTTCCCGACCGTGCGGGCAGCCGTCGCGTACTGCCTCGACCGAGACGGCGAGCCGGCGACGACGACAACCTGACCTCGCCGCCCCCGGCAGCCGAGCTCGACGCGATGCGCCCGATCTGGACTTTTCGCTGCAAACCGCGGGGTCGTGACTCGGTGCGTGTCTCACAACCGCCCCTGACATGTCAGGAACGCGGAACTCGACGAGTAGAGGCCCCCTCGCGGGGGCCTCCGGGTCGTGCGGGATCAGACGAGGGCTACTTCTTGCCCTGCGCGGAGTTGACCGGCATCCCGGCGCAGTCCTGCGCCGCGTCCTTGGCGCCGCCCTGCGCTTTGACGTACTGGCCGTGGTTCTTCACGGACTCGGTGGTCGCGACGACCGTCGCGGGCGAGATCCGGAACTCGACCGCGTTCGCCGTCCAAGTGGTCACGACGGGGACCGTGGTGTCGTTCATCAGTGCGTCCGTCACCTGGAACGTCGCGCCGCCACCGACGGGGACGGTGTCGAAGCTGACGACCGTCTTGGCGGCATTGAACGAGCCTGTGATGTTCTCTCTCCAAGCGACCGGGCCGCCGTTGTCGGTGATCGTGCCGATACCCGTGAACGATGAACCGTTCGGGTCGACGGTGACCGTGTAGTCGTGCTTCCACACGTTCGTGAACTGTCCCGTCGTGTCCTTCGGCTGGAGAACCGTGAACGTGACCGTGTTGCTGGCGGTGACCGCCTCGCAGCGCGTCACGTCGGCCGATGCGACGGACGGGATGACGAGCGCAGCGAGCGCACCCGCGATGACGAAGAACTTCTTCATGGTGGTTCCTCTCCTGATCGGAAATGAGCCGCTGGGTCAGGTGGCGGCCGGTTGGAGGGTGACGTTGTGTCCGAGCCGTTCGAGCTGGGCGACGAGTCGGCGGGTGGCGCGTTGCGGGTCTGTTCGGGTGAAGTAGTCCCCGCCGGGTTCGCGGTAGAGCTCGCCGGTCTTGAGCATGTGCCAGCAGGCGCAGATGATTGAGTGTTTGACTGCGCCGAGCGCACGGCCGTGGCCGCGCCGCGGCCGTAGCCGCTGGTACTGGGCGCCGAGGTAGACGTTGTCGGTGCGGGTGGCGGCGAGCGCGGCCTCGGTGAGGGCGGTGTCGAGCCACTTCGAGCCGTGTCGGCTTGTGCCGGAGCGGCGCTTGCCGGCGGAGCGGTCGTTGCCGGGGCACTGCCCGGCCCAGCTGGCGAGGTGGCGCTCGCTCGGGAAGCGGCTCATGTCGGTACCGATCTCGGCGATGACGGCCTCGGCGGTGCGCTGCTGGACGCCGGGGATCGTGCAGAGCAACTCAACCGCGGCTGCGAAAGGGCGAAGCTGCGACTCGATCTCGTCGGAGAGCAGCTGGATCTGCTCGTCGAGGAAGTCGAGGTGAGCGAGGATCGCCGACACGATCAGCGCGTGCTGGCGGTCGAAGCGGCCGACGAGCGCCTCCTTCAGCGCCGGGATCTTCTTGCGCAGCTTCCCTTTCGCAAGCTCGGCGAGGATCTCCGGGTCGGTCGTTCCGGCAACGAGCGCGTCCAGCATCGCCCGCCCGGAGACACCGAGGATGTCGGTGGCGACGCAGTCGAGCTTGATCCCGGTGTCCTCGAGGATCTTGTGCAGCCGGTTCGCCTCCCGCTGCCGCTCCCCGATCTGCGCCTTGCGATACCGAGTCAGGTTCCTGAGCGCCCGGATCGGCTTCGGCGGTACGAAGCTGCGCGCCAACAGCCCCGCCTCCAGCAGCTGACAGAGCCAGGCCGCGTCGGAAACGTCGGTCTTCCGGCCCGGCACCTGCTTGACGTGGCGCGCGTTGACGAGCAGACAGTCGAACTCGTCTTCGAGGATCGCCCAGACCGGCTTCCAGTAGACCCCGGTCGCCTCCATCGCCACCTGTGTCACCCGGTGCGCCTTCAACCAGTCGCGCAACGCCAGCAACCCCGCGACGGTCGTCACGAACTCCGCGACCTCCTGCGCGCGCACACGGCCACGGCCGGGAACGCGGACACAGGCGGTCACCTGCGCCTTGTGCACGTCCAGGCCGGCAGCGCGCTTGACGATCGTCTCCACGACAGCCTCCTCTCGAACGACGACAACAAGATCGTCGCCCGCGGGGCCTCAAAGACAGACGAGTCTGATCGGCGTGCTCTACGGCAACAGTCCGGCGTACCGGGGAGGCTCCGGCGCCATGCTAACTGCGGGCTCACGGGCACCAAGGGCATACGGCGTCAATCGGGCGACCCACCAATACTCGCCCATTTCAACCCGCCCGCGCGTGGCCGCGGCGACCGTTGCTAACTCAATGGAGGGACCGGGCTCGCGGTAGCGAAGTCCGTCGGTACCTGTCGTCAATCTCGGGAGGGTGCCGATGAGTGTCGACGCCGTGGGATGTGTCGGACGGGCTGTGGGGGCGGATCGAGCCGCTGCTGCCGCGAAGCCGAGCGGCGCTTTCGCTATCCGGGCCGGAAGCCGTTCGACTGACCGGCAGGCGCTGCAGGGGATCCTGTTCGTGCTGCACACGGGGATCGCGCTGGCGGCATCTGCCGCTGGAGCTCGGGTTCGGCTGCGGGATGACCTGTTGGCGGCGGCTTCGGGCCTGGCAGCAAGCGGGTGTCTGGGAGCGGCTGCACGAGCTGCTGCTGGCGGAGTTGCACGCCGCCGGGCAGCTCGAGTGGGAGCGCGCGGTCGCGGACTCGCAGTCACCTGCAGGCGAAAAAGATGGCATGAATGACTTGCGGGACCTCCTCGGCTCAGACGCGGGACGATGCGCGCGTCAACGAGGAGCGCGAGGAGGCCCAGGTGATGATCGCATGCGGGTTCGATGTTCATCGAGCGCGGATCACGTTCGATCTGGTCGACCACGAGACGGGCGAGTTGCGTCGCGGCCGGATCGCGCCGGCGACGCGGGAACAGCTCCGGGTCTGGCTGCTCGGAGTCGAGACGGCGCGGTTGGTGGTGGCGGTGGAGGGCACGACGGGTTGGCGGTTTGTGGCCGAGGAGTTGGAGGTGGCGGGCGCGCGGGTGGTGTTGGCCGAGCCGGGCGAGACGCGCGCGTTGCGCGGCCCGAAGCGGCGCGCGAAGACCGATCGTGCTGACGCGCGTTGGCTGCGGGAGTTGCTCGAGCGTGGCGAGCTGCCGCTCTCCTGGATCCCGCCGGCGCATCTGCTCGAGCTGCGTTGTCGGGTGCGGCTGCGCCAGACGCTGGCCGACGAGCGCCGCGCCTGGCTGCAGCGCGTGCACGCGCAGCTGTTTCATCACGGGATCCCGGTCGGCGGGGAGCTCGCTCGGCCTGGCGCCCGCGGCTGGCTCCAGGGCATCGAGCTCTCGCCCGCTGGCCGCGCGGTTGTCGAGACGGCGCTGGCAAGCGTCGACTTCCTCGACACTCGGCTGGCGGCGCTCGACGACGAGCTGCGTCGCTTCGCTCGGACGCACCCGGCGACGCGCGCGCTCGGTCGCCTCTATGGCGTCGGTGACCTGACCGCGGTCGCGATCTACGCCGCGATCGGTGATGCGCGCCGGTTCTCCTCGGCGCGCAAGGTGATCCGCCTCGCTGGCCTCGACGTGACCGTGCACGAGTCGGATCGCAAGCGTCAGCCGGGTCGGATCAGCCGTCAGGGGCCGCCGATGTTGCGCTGGGCCGCCTACGAGGCCGGACTGGCCGCCTGTCGTGCCAGCTCGCCCGACCACGCCGACTACCTGGAGTTGCGCGAGCGGGTCGGCCACAAGACCGCCTGCCTGACAGTCTCCCGCCGCGTCCTGCGTCGCGCCTACCACGCACTCGTCGCAGTCGGAGACGCCGCCCTCGAACCGGCTCCAAGTTGAGCGAGGGAGGCTGCGCCAGCGTCCATCGCTCCTCGATGAGTCAGCTCAAAGCTTCCGGCCCGCTCCTGAACGCCCCATGCCGCGAACGCGCGCTCGTGCGTCGTTGGCCGCAAAAGACTGGGCGGCCGGAGACAGTCCTGCCGCGGCTGTCCCCATCGACCATCATGTCGCCGGCCCCACGGCCGCGCACCAAGCTAAGGCTGGACCCGCGCGCAGCAACCGCCGCTCCCAACCCTCCCAGCCGAGCACCGCCAGCTTGACACCGCTCACCGCATTCAGCTAAGGAGCTTCTGGTGGAGACGAAAGGGTTTTTCGGGTGGTCCTGACGTTTCCGTGGGCTGAAATGTAGGCGCACGCCGGTCTGTTCCTAGTGCAGTGTCTCGAGAACGGCTTTACAGCGTCCGACCTTGGCGAGGATTGCGTCGGCTGAGGCGGTCCAGAGGAATGGTTTGGGGTCGTTGTTGTGGGCGGCGAGGAAGCGTTCGATTGCGGCGATCAGTTCGGGGACGCTGTGGAAGACGCCGCGGCGGATCGCCTTGTCGGTCAGCTCGCGGAACCAGCGCTCGACGAGGTTGAGCCAGGAGCTCGAGGTCGGGGTGAAGTGGAGGTGGAAACGGGGTGTCGGCGGACCCAGGCCTCGACGTTGGCGTGTTTGTGGGTGCGGTAGTTGTCGACGATCAGGTGGAGCTCGAACTCGCCAGCGAACTCGCGGTCGAGGGTGCGCAAGAACTTGAGGAACTCCTGGTGGCGATGGCGGGGCAACATTGGCCGACGACTGAGCCGTTGAGGACGCTGAGCGCGGCAAACAGTGTCGTGGTGCCGTTGCGCTTGTAGTCGTGGGTCATCGTGCCGGCACGGCCCTTCTTCATCGGCAGGCTCGCCTGGGTGCGATCGAGCGCCTGGATCTGACTTTTCTCATCGACGCAGAGCACGATCGCCTTCTCGGGCGGGTTGAGGTAGAGGCCAACAACGTCGGTCAGCTTCTCGCTGAAGCGCGGATCGTTCGAGAGCTTGAACGTGCGCACGCGATGCGGCTTCAAGCCGTGCGCGTCCCAGATCCGCTGCACCGTCGCCGGGCTGACGCCTTGCGCCTTGGCCATCGAACGGCAGCTCCAGTGCGTCTGCCCGGCGGGCGTGGTCTGGGTTGTCGCTTCCACGATCGCCTTCACCTTCGCCGCCGAGATCGACGGCTTGCGGCCGCGGCCGGGCTTCGTCTCGGTCAGTGCCTGCACCCCGCCTTCAGCGAAACGGCTCCGCCACAGAATCACCGTCGGCCGGCTAACCCCGAGCGACCGCGCGATCTCGCTGTTTGACTCGCCCTCGGCGGCCGCAAGCACGATTCGGGCGCGCAGCGCCACGCTCTGCGGCGTCTTCTGCGCCGCGACCCAGCGCCCCAGCAGCACCCGATCATCATCGGAAATCCGCGTCTCAACCACCGCCGCCGCCACGCGATAGACGCTACTCGAACCCCAACCTCATGTCAACCTATTTAAGAGACACTGCACTAGGGTTCCGGCTGTCCAAGGCTGGCTCTCTAGGAAAGCAGGTGACGGCGTGCGCGAGCACAGGGTATTGGCGCGGCTTTTGGGTGTGGAGCGAGCGGTGGTCGAGGCGGTGTTGGTCGAGGACGACGGGGTCGTTGTCAGGGTGCGGCCGAGGCGCCGGGACGCGTCCCGCTGCGGCGTCTGTGGCAGGCGGGCGCGCGGTTACGACCGCGGGGAAGGAGCCCGCCGCTGGCGGGCACTGGATCTCGGCTCGACGAAGGCGTTCGTCCAGGCGGAGGCGCCGCGGGTGGAGTGCCGCCGCCACGGCATCGTTGTCGCCCGAGCCGCTTGGGCGCGGCATGGCAGCCGCTTTACCCGGGCGTTCGAGCAGCAGGTGGCGTGGCTGGCGACGCACTGCTCGAAGAGCGCGATCTGCGAGTTGATGCGGATCAGCTGGCCGACGGTGGGTCGGATCATCGAGCGGGTCGTGGCCGACGAGCGGGCGCGGCAAGGCGACCCGCTCGAGAGGCTGACGCGGATCGGGATCGACGAGCTCTCCTTCCGCAAAGGGCAGCGCTACATCACCGTCGTCGTCGACCACGACACCGGCCGGTTGGTCTGGGCGGCCGAGGGCCGCGACAAGCAGACCGTGCTCGCCTTCTTCGACCAGCTCGGCGGCGAACGCGCGGCCCAGATCCAGCTCGTTTCCAGCGATCTGGGTGAGTGGATCACGCGCGCGGTCATGGAGCGCTGCCCCGGCGCGAAGCTCTGCCTCGATCCGTATCACGTCGTCGCACTCGCCAGCAGCGCCCTGGACGAGGTGCGGCGCGAGGTCTGGCAACAGGCCCGCCGCGCCGGCGACAAGAACGGCGCCCGCTGGCTCAAAGGCGCCCGCTGGGCACTCTGGAAACGTCCCGAACGCTTGACCGAGCGGCAACAGGCGAAGCTCGCCGCGATCGAGCACGTCAACCGCCGCCTCTACCGCGCCTACCTGCTGAAGGAGCAGCTGCGGCTCGTCTTCCACAGCGACCCCGACGAGGCCGTCGCGCTGCTCGAGGCGTGGCTCGGCTGGGCGCGCCGCTGCCGGATCCCAAGCTTCATCAAACTCGCCAAGACGATCACGCTCAACAAGCCCGGGATCGTCGCGACGCTCACGCACCGGCTCTCGAACGCACGGATCGAAGCGATCAACACGACGCTACGGCTGATCACTCGTCGCGCCTATGGCTTCCACTCAGCCCAAGCGCTGATCGCGCTCGCAATGCTCACCCTCGGCGGCCTCCGCCCAGCACTCCCAGGCCGCGAATGAACCCACGGAAACGTCAGGAGCTCCGTTTTTCGGCTCGCTGTTCGACTTCTCGTTTACCTGGTTTGTCACGCCGCGGATCATCAAAGTGCTTTACGTGCTCAGCACGGTCGTCGTCGCGCTCTGGATGCTCGCGTTCGTCGGCGTCGCGTTCAAGGCATCGAGCGCGGCCGGCATCCTCGTGCTGCTAATCGGCGGCCCGCTGTTCTTCATCAGCTCCATGATCTACGTGCGAGTCGGACTCGAGCTGCTTATCGCGTTCTTCCATATCCACGCCAACGTGGAGGAGATCAACACCCGCGCCGGCAGCGCGACACAAGCTGCCGCCGAGACCCCGGCGCCTCCGGCGGCCCCGGAGTCTGGTCAGCTCTCGCCTCGAGGTCAGCACCTTCCGCCTGCAGCCGGTCAGCCTCACGGAGCTTGCGCACGATCTGCTCCGGCGTATGCCTCTTCCCCTTCAACTGAGTCACCTCCTCGCCCTGATCGAGCGATCGTGACTCTCACAACGGCTGGACCACTTTCTGGGGGATGCTTCTATGTTTGTCAAGGTGACGTGGCGCCGGCCTCGAGGACACGGTAGAGGTGGCGGGCCAGGTAGCGCTTGAGGCAGCGTGTCGCCTCAGGTTCGGCCCCGACACCGCACTCTTCGGCACCGCCGTTCTCTTCGGGCTGTACCACGGGTTCGTGCTCGCGCTTCCGGTGTTCGTCGTCGTCGGCCTCGCCCTCGGCTAGCTGCGCAGGCGCACGGGTAGCATTTACCCCGGCATGGCGGTGTCGGTCTGGGGATGAGTGAACCGCTCCGGGAAAGTTGCAGGCTCCAGTCCTTGAGAGGATGGGGTCATGTCAGAGAGATCGAGGAGGTATTCGCCGGAGGTTCGTGAGCGTGCGGTGCGGATGGTGTTGGAGCATCAGCACGAGTACGACTCGCAGTGGGCTGCGATCGTGTCGATCGCGGGGAAGGTTGGTCCGTCGCCGGAGACGTTGCGGCTCTGGCTTCGCCGGTCGGAGGTCGATGAGGGCAGCCGGCCTGGTGTGACGAGCGATGAGCGGGAGCGTCTGAAGGAGCTCGAGCGGGAGAATCGTGAGCTGCGGAGGGCGAACGAGATCTTGAAGTCGGCGTCGCTTTTCTTCGCGGCCGAGCTCGACGGTCGAACAAGGAAGTGATCGCCTACATCGATCAGCACCGGAGCCGGTTCGGGGTCGAGCCGATCTGCAGCGTCTTGCAGTTCGCCCCGCGCACCTACTTCGCCGCGAAGGCCAGGCCGCCCTCGGCTCGCGCTCTGCGTGACGGCGAGCTGAAGCCCGAGATCGCGCGCGTCCACCGGGAGAACTTCGGCGTGTACGGCGTCGACAAGGTCTGGGCGCAGCTCAACCGCGAAGGCACTCAGGTCGCTCGCTGCACCGTGGCCCGGCTGATGCGGGATCTGGGGCTACGAGGCGTCGTGCGCGGCAAACCGAAGTTCACGACGATCCCGGCTGATGCCGCCGACCGTCCCCGTGATCTCGTCGAGCGGAAGTTCGCCGCGCCGGCTCCCAACCGGCTGTGGGTCGCCGACATCACCTACGTCCGGACCTGGTCGGGCTTCGTCTACGTCGCGTTCATCACCGACGTCTACTCGCGGATGATCGTCGGCTGGCAAGCCTCACGCTCGCTGCGCTCCGACCTCGCCCTCGACGCGCTGGAGCAGGCGATCTGGGCCCGCTCCCAGGCCGGCCAGACGCTCCACGAGCTGGTCCACCATTCCGACCGCGGCGTCCAATATCTCTCGATTCGCTACACCGAGCGGCTCGCCGAGACCGCCGCGGTCAACTCGGTCGGGTCGAAGGGCGACTCGTACGACAACGCCCTCGCCGAGACGATGAACGGGCTCTACAAGGCCGAGCTCGTCCGAAACCGCGGCCCCTGGCGCGGCCTCGACGACCTCGAGTACGCCACCCTCGAATGGGTCGACTGGTTCAACAACCGCCGCCTCTTCGAAGCCCACGGCCAGATCCCACCGGCCGAGTACGAAGCCGACCACTACCGTTGTCAAGAAAGCTCAGGCCAGCAGGCCGAGACTCAAACCAAACAGCCTGCATGAAACCCGGAGCGGTTCAGAGGACCGCAAGCGGCAGGACTGTGACGGGTCACGCCTCAGGGCGGACAGGCTTCTGATCAGGCCAACCAGCGGGCGCCAGACCGGCACCGGTCTCCTTGCCCGGACAGATCCCCCAAAGACACCCACACGAGGTCAGTCACGTCACGAGTCACAGACAAAGAGCACCGGCACCAGCCTGAACACCATCCCAGACGGAACCCGACGCACTCTCACAGTCACGTCACCCGCGACCTCCGGCGTGACAGGCCGTGCCGCGCGATCTGCGCGAGACGGCGCAACACGACCCGAAGCGCCGCAAACCCGCATGGCTACAGGCGTCCCGCGCGACCAACCTGCATGACTGCGTCGTTCGTGCCCGGCCGGTTTCCGGGACGTTCGGTACCCGGTCGGTACGCGCGTGGTTGTCGTCCCGGCTGGCTGAGGCCCGCTCTCGTCCGAGTCGGCACCGGACCGCGCGGGAACCTGCCCGGCAGGCTGAGAGCGGCTGAGGCGTGGCGTCGTCGCCCGAACGGCGCGTCGTTTGGGGCACAACCACTCAAACGGGTGGTGCAGGTGTCGGCTGCGGTCTGACACCCTGTTCAGGCGGGTGCTGCGGATGGACTGCGGCATCAAGACGCCCGTGATCTGACTGCGGAAAACCTGAGCCTTTGAGCAGCTACGCCCGCGCGCCAGCCTCGGCGCCCGATCACCCCGCAATCGATGCCGCCCGGGCGCGCACACCCGGGAAAGGACGGCTCATCGCGTGGCTGCTTCTCGTGGCGGCTCTCGCCGCAGTCAGCTTCACCGCGAATGGGCTTCACCCTGCCACCGACGGCAGCCAGCACGACACGACTCTCTACAGCTACGGGTTCGGGGTCGCTGGCATCGTCCTGTACGGGATCATCCTCGGCGTCGTACTGCTGATAGCGCGAGGCCTGCCGCGCAGAGAGACGTTCGCCCTCTATCGACCGAGGTCGTGGCCGCGAACCCTCGGCCTCGTCCTCCGCGTGCTCCTGACGACCTACGTGCTCGTTGCCGTTGTCTCGGCGCTGCTTGGTTCCGGTGCCCACCCCGACCAGGGCCTCCCCGCAGGCTGGGACAGTTCGCGGGCGGCGCAGTTCGCCTTGAGCTTCGTCGTCGTTGCAGTGGTGGCGCCAGTCGTCGAGGAGTTGACGTTCCGTGGCCTCGGCTTCACGCTCCTGTCCAGGTTCGGCCCCGACGCCGCAGTCTTCGGCACCGCCGTTCTCTTTGGGCTGTACCACGGGTTCGTGCTCGCGCTTCCGGTGTTCGTCGTCGTCGGCCTCGCCCTCGGCTGGCTGCGTAGGCGAACGGGCAGCATCTATCCGGGCATGGTCATGCACGGTGCCTTCAACGCAGTCGCGCTCATCCTCGCGGTCAGCGTCGGACAATGAGCCCCGATCGACGAGGTCATCACTGCGCCGTAGACTCGCGCCGGTTCCCGGTCGGCCGCGCCCCGGTGCTCACGTTCACCCGCCCGGGCGCCGAGCCGCCGCCGACCGGGCGAAGCAGTGTCACGCGTGACACGGCGCAAGCGAAAGAGCGGCGCCGCAGCCACGGCCCGCCCACGACACCGAAGGAGGAACCTTTGATGCAAGACGACGATAAGGTCCGCATCGCCCGCCTCGAGCTCTCAGTTCACGACGGCCGGGCGCTGCGATGAGCGACGACGTCAGCGAGAAGCTTGATCAGGTGATCGAACTGCTTTACAAGATCGCCGGCTCGTTGGAGACGATCGAGGGCCACAGCGACGTGCTCGAAGACAAGGTCAGCTCGATCGCACTCGGCATCGATCTGCACCTCACCGACATGGCAGTCGCCCTCGAGACGATCACGGACGGTGTGACGACCATCGTGACTCACGTCGAGCCGGAGTGAGAGTTGGTCTGACGATAGCGTTGTGCGCGTCGTGAACGGCATCCGGATTTGGCTCAATAGAGCCAAAAAATGAGGTCTTTTCTATGTGGCATCCCGCGCTCGACCCCCGCAGTTTTCTTCTGCTTTCTCAGCGGCGATCGGCCGTGATCGGGTGAGGCCTGGCCGGATCTAGGACGTTCCGCATCGTCGTCGCCGGTTGAGCCTAGTGCCGCTCGTCGCGTCACGCGGGGCGGTGTGTGCGTTGTGCGGCGAGGCGATCCAGCCGGGCACGCCCTGGGATCTGGCGCACTCGGATGATCGGCGTCGGTGGCTGGGGCCGGCGCACGGCCGGTGCAACCGTTCCGACGCGGGGAGGAAGACGGCAATGTTGGCGCGGTGGGATCGGGTGGCGCGGAGGACGTCGCAGGAATGGCGAGGGGAGGCAGCGACGCGCCCGACGTGGGCCACCACCGGCGCATCGCCGCCCCGCTGCAACCTTCCCACGGGAAAGGTGACGGTGCTCGGTCGGCGAGGGCGACGAGGGTTCCGCCCCGGTTCCTGAGCTCGCCGCCGGACCGCCGTTATCTCGCCCCGAGTGCGAGGCCCGATGCGACCAGCAAGTCAAGCTGCTTCTTCTTCATCTCCGACTCCTTCCGGTCTCATCGCGGGATCGTTTGAACCAAGGACGCCGAGACGGGGCGTGTATTCCCTGCTCCCCGAACCGCGTGACGCCGAGATCCGGCCCACGCCATATGTCTGCTCGTCGCCTGACCGCCCGGTCGGCCGGTTTCAGCGGTCGTCGGTCGAGACGAGCCGGACGGTCGGCGCGCCGGCGCCGAACCGCGTCGGCCACGTTTTCCCGCACGCCGAGCACGCCGTCACCGACGGCGCCTCCCTGAGCGGCCCGCTCGTCCCATCGTGGTCGCAGCGTTCCATGCGCTGCCCGTCCTTCTCCCACTCGACGTGGACGGTCATACGTCGGCCCTCATGGAGTCGTCTCCTCTCCGGGGCCGGACGGTCGACGAAGAGGCAGCCTACCGCGGGTGTGACACCCGCGCCCTCGAGCTCGGCGGATGGCTCACGCCGAGCGGCCGGTGACCTCACCCCGATGCGTCTCGACGAGTTCGTGTGTCCCCGAGCCCGGGCACGTCTTCCTCTTGCCTCGGGCGGCGACGTCGTAGTGCCTTGCGATCCGCCCGTCAAAGAGGACGCGGACGTATCGCTTGCAGACCGGGCACGCCCTTATGGCTCGACGATGTTCCACCGATGGAACAGTGCGCCTCCCTTCACTTCGCCCGCGCGACCCAAATGGGTCAATTCCTCGGGTGCGGAGCTGGTGCGAGACCTCGGGCGACTTGGCGCGGTGATCCGCCAGGACTCGCTCGAAAGGCGGAGCCGCACCGAAGTGGCCGATCTTCTCGACGAGTTGGTCGCTGACCGCGGGACGTTGATGACGCTGCCGGAGCTGCACGAGCTCCGAACCGGGTTCATGGCCGCTGGTCTCGCCGGCTTTCTTGCGGAGATGCAGGCGAGAGCGGTGAGCGAGGAGACGGTGATCGGAACGTTCCGATACGCCAGGCGTCTCCGAGCGCGACCACATGGTCGATGTCAACCTCCGATCCGCCCCCGCGCACGTAACGGATGACCGCACGGGTGTACGGGTCGTGGAGGGTGCCCGCTGTGATCACGCAACCGTGGGTGAAGGGACGGATCCGGCGCTGGGTGAGGTCGCGACGGAGGATGTCGTCGCGGGTGTCGCAGCCGTTGCGGTTCACGTCGATCCAGCCCGACCCGAACTGATCGCGCTCGTACCCGCTCATCGGTGCCCGCCCCTTCACCGTCAACGCCGCGACAGCCTGCAACGCCGTCGTCTGGCCCGCGAACGCACCCGGCCCGGCCGCCCACGCGGCAACCAGCACGACGATCACGACGCCGCAAACCTTCACGACATCAGAAGTTCGTACCAGCGCTCTGCGATCGCGGTCGCCCCGGCGAGGTTCGGCTCGATCACCTGGACATACCAGGGGTCATCGGATGCGACGCCGTGACCGTGAAACAGCCGCTCGACATCGGCGAGCAGGAAGCCGTGCTCGGCGGCGAGCTCCGCGATGCCCAGGTTGAGGGCGTTGAGGCGCTGTCGCAGCTCGATCATCTCGAGCCGCGACAGACCGAGCTCGCGCCGTCCCACCGCGTCATCACCGTCGCTCGGGTCATAGACGGTGCTGACGACGACACGCCCGCCGAGCCGCTCGAGCCGCTGTGCGATCTGGTTGAGCCGGCGAAGGATCGCGTGCGGCAGCTCGCGGCCGAGCAGGTCGTTCCCGCCGGCGGTCAGCGTCACGACATCCGCCGCCGCCGGTGCCCGAGCGAGGTCTGCGAGCACCCCGTGGGTGGTGTTGCCGTCAACCGTGAGATCGAGAAGCTCGATACGGAGCTTCCGCGCGAGCTGCGACACCGCTCCTCCACCGTCGACGCCGGTGTAGTCGTCGATCGACATGTTGTCCCCAACAGCGAGGTAGACGCCCACCCCGTAAGGATGCCCTTTCAGCAACGCGCCCGCGAACGGGCGCTCGCCCTGTGGGCCACGCCTGCCGAGGACGACGAGGTTCCTGGCTTCAGGCGACCTGGTCGGGACCGATGTCGCGCCGGTATCAGCTAGCGCGCGCGCGTCGAATCCTCGCGAACCGTTTTCGCCGCGTCGCACTCGTAGTAGACGACGGCGGGCCCGGCCGCCTGGGTCGGGAAGACGGACGGCCGGGCCCGCGCACGACGCGACCAAGAGAACCGCGGAGAGCACCCGGAGACTGCGGAGTGCCCGGGTGTTCAGACTCACCGCAGAAGGCCGCGCGACGCAACTCTTGCACCCGGCAGGTCGGCGCGCCACTGGCCGTTCGGCTCGATCGAGACGACCACCGGTCAGCGTCTCAGCGCTCTCGGCGCTCGTGCCTGAGCCTGGTCGGACGGCGGCCGCCGCAATGGCCGCCGTCCGACCTGTCCGTTGCCCGGACATCCCGCCGGTCTCGAACGAGGCGCCCGTTGCGCTGAATCGTGACGGTGCGGCGTGGTTGGCGCTACCCGCCCGAACGGCCAGAGTTCGTCTCGGTCTTCGTGCGGCGGTCGCGTTGTTCTAGAGTCGTTTCTGCGCGGGCCTTCGCGGTCAGTTCCGGCGATTGCGCGGGACCGGCTCCGGTCAGGCGTGCCGGGAACCGTCCCGACGGGGACCCCTTTCGCGCCTGACCGGATCATCCGCCTAGGGGTCAGCGCGACGGCTCGGTCGAGAACTACCAATTGGTCGCTGGCTCGTTCGCGCGTCAGGTCGTATGGTCGCCCGGTGAGGTGCGCGCAGTGCGGCAAGGTTGCGACCGGCGACGCGCGCGGCTGGCAGGCGCACCGCGCCGAGCTGCCGGCTGAATACGAGGACGACGACCTCGAGGACGTGCCGTCCGTTGTGTTCTTCTGCCCGGAGTGCGCCGCCCGCGAGTTTGACGACGACGGCTAGACAATCTGGTCTTCTTGGTGCGAGAGTCGTTCTTGCGCGGCCCTGAGGAACTCTTACTGCGGGCACCCGAGTGAAACCGCTGCGGGTCCGCGGCGCCTCCAGGCCGTGCTGACCTGGCCGGGCCGCCGGTCCCCCTGAGCTGGCGGCCTCGGCCGGGTCGTGTCTTCGCGGCTTGCCGTGAACGCTCCAGCCGCCCCTCGACACCAACCGGGAGGCTGGATACGCTGCGCGCCGTCGTCAGGCCGATCACGGAACGGGGGGACCGTGAGCGACACCCGAGCGAACCAGCGAGTACTGATCGCGACCACGCACGAGACCGTCGTGCTCCCATGGGAATCACGGCAAGCGCTCGTCGAGCGACTCCGCGGCCCCGAGTCAGGCGCGCGAGTGATCGCCGAGTTCGAGGCGGCCGGGACGAGCCGGCCCGTGACACTCGACATCGATGCGAAACAGCTCGTGGTCGACACGATCGCGGCCTGGTCGCGTGACAGCGCCCCTCATGGGCTCCCGGGCGGCGTCTGGGAGCTCCTGGAGACGCTCATCGACGACCTCCGCGAGGAGAACGTCCTAGGCGCGTTTCCCGGCAGTCGACAGGGCGAGGTGTAGGAGAGTCTGGCGCGCGCCTGACGGCGGCCTGCTACCAGTCGGAGCCGTCGCCGAACTCGCCGAAGGTGCAGATCTCGCAGAACACCACCACAGCCGACACGTCAGCCTCGGCTGGATCCTCGATTCTCAGCCTCGGCCGGGATGTTCAAGTCCTGCGCGGATGGGAACTCCGGAAGCATGACCATGCATCCGACCCTGCTTGCCTCGAGCGGACCGCGGCGCCCGGCTTCGGTAAACGTCCGCCCGCTGGATATGCACTACTCCGACGACGACGAGCAGTCGCCGACTGCCGTGCGCGAGAAGCACCGTTGGCTGCTGCTTTCGGTTCCCCTTGCGATGTCAGCCGCGTTCTTCGCCGCCGCGATCGGGACAGGGACGTACTGGCTCCTCGTCCCCGCAGCTGCGCTCGGCCCGTGGACGCTGATCACTGGCTTCCTCCACCTCGCTCTCAGCGACGACGCCGAGGAGTCGGCCGCAAAGGCATCGCACTAATTCCCTGTGTTGCGGGATACGCGCGGCGCGCGTGAACATTCGCCAGTAGGGGAGCTGGCGTGATTCCGACTCTTGGCATCTAGACAGCGCGTCCCGCGTTTCGCAGGCATGCCCTGCGGAAAGCCACGTGCAATGGCAACTTCACCGGCGGCCCAGCAGGAGGAGAGACGCGTGCGCGCGAGCCGCTACGCCTCGAGGCAATTCGTCTGGTGGGTCATCGCGTCCGTATGCCTCGCGCTCTTCGTCATTGTCTACCTCGTTCTCACGTTCGTTCGGTAGAGCTGGATTCGCGGTTCCTCGTGACCCGCTTCGCGTCCACGGGCTGGATAGGTGGCGCCGGACGCGCCTCATTCCCTAATGACGCGCCCGGCGCGCACGCCGCGACGCGGGACTCGAAGTCGCGCCTCGGCGCGGTAGTTACGTATCCGAAGTCTCCGGATACGAAAACAAGACGGTGGAGCGGGGATGCGGCCCCGCGCTCGCAGCGGCCCGACGCGCGCCGCATAGCGCGTCCGGGGCCGCGGCACGGGCATATCCGCCCCCGCGGAGTCGAAACGGCCGCCGCAGCCGCGAAGTCAACGGCGTCGGCCGCCTGACCGAGGTTGCCGAACGGCATGGAACGACCCCGGGAGCGGTCGCTGTCGCCTGGACGCTGCGCAACCCGGCTGTCGACGGCGCGATCGTCGGCTTCCGCCGCCCCGACCAGGTCAACGCCGATCATCGAGGCCGCCGGCCTGGAGCTCACCGCAGGCCGACCTCGCACAGATCGAAGATGGAGCGGGGAGGCGGGCGGCATGACCACGATCGGGTTCGTCGGTCTCGGAGCGATGGGCGGCCGGGTCGCCGGCCGCCTGCTCGCCTCCGGCCACCCGCTGGTCGGCTGGAACCGCACCAAGGCCAGGGCCGAGCCGCTGCTCGAGCGTGGCCTCGTCTGGCGCGAGACGCCGCGCGAGGTCGCAGAAACCGCCGAGGTCGTGTTCAGCATGGTCACCGACGACGCAGCGCTGGAGACGATCGCCGCCGGCTCGGACGGGCTTCTTGCCGGCCTCACGGCCGGGAAGATCTGGGTCGACATGAGCACCGTCAGCCCCGGCGCAAGCCGCGCGCTGGCCGAGCAGGCCCGCGCGCTCGGGGCGGCGATGCTCGACGCACCCGTCTCGGGCAGCGTCCACGAGGCCGAGAGCGGAACGCTGACGATCATGGTCGGCGGCGACGAGCCAGGCCTTCGCCGCGGTCGAGTCGCTGCTGCACGAGCTCGGCTCAACCGTCCGCCACATCGGGCCGAACGGCCAGGGCCTGCTGCTGAAGCTCGCAGTCAACATCAGCCTCGCCGCGCAGATGCTCGCCTTCAGCGAGGGCGTCCTGCTCGCCGAGCGCGGCGGCATCGCGCGCGAGCTGGCCGTCGAGGTGATGGCCGGAAG
Organism: uncultured Actinomycetes bacterium; assembly: GCA_963729135.1. Classification (GTDB taxonomy): domain Bacteria; phylum Actinomycetota; class Thermoleophilia; order Gaiellales; family Gaiellaceae; genus PALSA-600. The sequence continues at coordinate 2,650 of CAVSMT010000011.1, read as the reverse complement.
CTCGATCGGCTCACCGTTCCTGCACGGCCGGGCTCCGCTCGTCCTCGACCTCCCCGACGAGGCCTGGTTCGACGTCGAGCTCGCCCACAAGGACATCCGGCTCGCGCTCGCGACCGGAACGAGCGAGCACGTCCCGCTTCCCTCGGCCGGGCTCGCCGACGAATGGTTCACCAAGGCGACAGCGCTCGGATACGGCCACCGCGACGTCGCGTCGCTCTTCGCCGTTCTCGCGGAGACAAGCGCGACCCGGCCTGGCGCATGACCCCCGAGGCGAGCACTCCGCCGCAGCGGCGCGGCCGCCCGCGCAGCGAGAAGGCCCGCGAGGCGATCCTCGCCGCCGCGGCCGAGCTGCTCCTCGCACGCGGTCTCGGAGCGGTCAGCATGGATGCGGTCGCCGAACAGGCCGGCGTCAGCAAGGCCACCATCTACCGCTGGTGGCCGACCAAGGAGACGCTCGCCCTCGACGCGCTCTACCACGAGTGGGCAGCGGCAGGCCCGTCCGCCCGGGAGACGGGCTCGGTGCGCGGCGACCTGCTCTCGCTCCTGCGTCCCTGGGTACGCCTGGTCGGCAAGAGGCCGTACGGACGCGTGATCGCCGGCCTCGTCGCCGAGGCGCAGGCCGACCCGGTCTTCGCCGAGCAGTACCGTGAACGCTTCGTCGAGCCGCGCCGCGCTCAGGCCCGCCCGATCCTCGAACGCGCGATCGAACGCGGCGAGCTGCCGGCCGCCACCGAGATCGAGCTCGCGCTCGACCTGCTCTACGGGCCGCTCTACCACCGCCTCCTCCACGGCCACGCACCCCTCAACGAACGCTTCCTCCGCGACCTCATCGACACCGTCCTCGCCGGCCTCATAGCTGCCGGCCGATGAAGATCCTCAGCGGAGGGCCCGAAGGCAACGAGCGACTGACCTCTACAATCGGGCTCGCGCTCCTCGCGCTACTCGCGGTCGAGGCGGCCACGACCATCTCCCTCTCCACCTACCTGAACGTCCACGTCTTCCTCGGGCTCCTGCTCCTGCCCGCAATCTCGCTCAAGCTTGCGAGCACCGGCTGGCGCGCCCTCCGCTACTACTCGGGCAGCAGGCGATACCGGGTACTCGGCCCGCCGCTGCTCGTGATGCGGCTGCTCGCTCCCCTTCTCGTCGCCGCGACCCTGGTCCTCTTCGGCAGCGGCGTCGCCTTCCTCGTCACCGGCGACCGCGGCGGAACACTGCTCACGATCCACGCCGTCAGCTTCGGAGTCTGGGGCGTGCTCACGATCGTGCACATACTCGTCTACCTCAGACGCGCCCTTCACCTCGGACTTGCCGACTGGCGGGCCGTGACCCGATCAGCCGAGGGGGCTTCCCTGCGGCGCCGTCTCCTCGTGGGATCCCTCGCGGTTGGCATCGCGGTCGCCCTGGCGACCTATCCGATCCAGACAGCGTGGCTCGCACACTGAAAGGCAAGTCACTGCTCAATTGGCGCCGTGACCTTGAAGTCCTGGCTGACGAAGACGTGGTGCGGCCACCGCGAAGCTCACAGAGCTCGCAGTCGACCCAGTCCAGCACGAGGTGACGACGCAGAAGACTGTGCAGTACGTCGTCGGCTAGGTGTAGTTCTGAGGAGGTTGTTCATCCGGGCCTCTTCGGAGGCTGGGCGTGTCGAAGCCGTGGAACAACGCAGCCGCGATCCTCGCCGGACACAACCCCGGACGCGAAGTTCGCTTCGCTCGAGCGGCGCGATTCCCGCAGGCTCGTACTGCGGCTGACGTCTCAACAGTCTCGTTTTGCCGGCTCGAGGTGTTGTTGCCACAGCGGACAGCATTCTGCGCGTAAGGATGCGCGTAAAGGTTCGTCTCTGCGTTCCCGCTGTTTGCGTAGTTCGTTGCAGCTTGTTGCACGGCTCGATTCAGCTTGTTGCAACGGGTTGCGGCTCCTAGCGTCGAATCTGCCGGGACTCATAATCCGTCGGTCCCAGGTTCGAATCCTGGCGGGCCCATAAGAACCCATGCAGCCAAGCGGAAACCCGCATGGTTAGGTGGTTCAGGCCCGCATGAGTTCGAGCGGACGGTCGTACGAACCGGTGAGCGGCTACGGCAGAACGCGCGTTAGTTTGCGATGGCGGGCTGCCGGTTCGTCGCCGTCGGACCCGACGTGCAGAGTCAGACGCTCCCTCCCGACGACCCGCGTTGGCTGATCGTCATTCAAGAGGGTGAAACACGCGAGTCAGTCGTCGCGCACGAGATCGCTCACGCCTGGCTCGGCCACGCCCGATTCAATGCCACGGTCGACGAATTTCGCCCGGTGGCGCCAGTCTGTCCCTGCGGCCCCGTCGGGCCGATCTGGTTCCACGAGACCGGGCTCGCGAAGCCCTTCGGGCACGTCGAGGTCTTGTCCGTGTCGATGAACTTGACGTTCCCGCCCGAGTCGTAGCACCCCGTGAGCACACGGGATGAGGACGGGATCGCCGCCTGGATCGCGGTCGCGATCCCGAACACACACACCCCGCGGCGACGAACCCGACCAAGATCCGACCCGAGACGCCCAGGCGCCGAAGTTTCTGCACGATGCGCTCCTCCTGATTCGGCGACGTCGCGACCGCCGCCCGACGTCGCGGCCGCCTGACGGGCGCGAACCTACCTTCGACCTCAGCGCGGCACCGAGGATG
>CAVSMT010000010.1:0-473693 GCA_963729135.1 uncultured Actinomycetes bacterium | reverse complement strand
GTCTTCCAGCGCGTCGGCAGCGTTCGTCGCTCAGGGCCTCAAGATGGCCTTCGTGTCCGTCAGACCGGTTCAGCCGCGAGCTCGTGCCGCAAACGATCGGGTTCCTCGAGGGTGCCAAGGCGATCGAGGATGGCGAGCGCCTCCTGCGCGATCGCCGCGGCCTCCATGTCGTTACCCGTGAGCCGTTTGGCGTGGCCCAGTGCTCCCAACGCGAGTCCGAGTTCGTTCTCGGAGCCGCTCGTTCGCAATGTCTGGATCGCCGGCTCGAGCCACCGTACCGCCTCCTCGGCGTCGCCCTGAGCCAGGGCCACCTCTCCCAGGCGCCTCCCGCTGGCGCCGAGGAAGAAGTTCGCCCCGCTCCTCGTGGCCGCGCCGTGGATCTCCAGGAGCGTCTGGTGCGCCCGCACGTAGTCGCCGGCGGTCACGTACGCGTCGGCCAGCCGCGGCGCGAGGAAGCTCCACGCCATCTCATGGCGCGCCGCCTTGGCCATCGGGACGATTTGCTCGAGGATCGCCAGGCCTTCGTCAACGGCCCCCGTATGACAGAGCGCTGGCGCCGTGAAGCCGAAGGCGAAACCGCGGAAGTACACGGTCGGGGCGGTCTCCTTCGCGGCGTTGCCGTAGTCGATCGCGGTCGCCCAGTCCCGTTTCTCGACGCAGACCTGTGCGCCGATCGCGTTGCAGAACGAGACCATGCCGGCGTCGGAACGCTCCGTGCCTGTCGCCACAGCTTCGTCGACCTCGTGCAGCGCGGCTTCCCAGCGCCCGGCCATCATGTGGGTGAGCGCGGCGCCGGCTTGTGCGTACATGTACGCCATCGGGTCGAAGCTGACGGCGAGGTGCTTGAGCGCCCGCTCCGCGTAACGGTGGGCGCGCCCGTACTCGCCGAGCAGCATGTGCGCCCATTGCACTTGGTTGCATGCGTGTGCCGCGTGCTCGTGGTTGCCGGACCGCTCGCAGAGCTCGAGTGCCTGGCTCGCGGTCTCTCTCCCCTGCTCGTATTCGCCGAAGACCATCTGACGGTGCGCCAAGCGACCGTAGAATGCCCCGAGGAGGCCGGAATCGCTCTGCTCCAGCGCAAGCGGCTCGTGGCGGAGCAGCAGCTCGTAGTAGTCCTCGTGACGATGGAGGTAGTGGAATCCACCTGTCTGGTCGAGCACGAGCGTGAGCCTGCGCCTGCGGTTGTCCTCGGAGTCGGGTAGGTCTTCGAGGATCGCGAGCGCCTCGTAGAAGTAGCCGAGAGCCTCCTCCATCGCATGCTGTGCTGAGGCCTTGCGATTGGCAAGCTCGAGGTAGTCTGCGGCGCGTTCCCGCTCGGAGCTCCGCGAGTAGTGGAATGCGAGGAGCTCGTACTTCTCGTGGAGTCTGCCCGCATAGGAGCGCTCGACCGCTGCGCCGGCGCGCGCGTGGAGAGACTGGCGCCGGTCTTTCAGTAGGCCGTCGTAGGCAACGTCGCGGGTCAGCGCGTGCTTGAACACGAACGTCCGCTCAGTCCCTCCATGCTGTTCGTGCAAAAACTCGCGCCGCTTGAGCTCGTCCAGGGCCGGGAGCAGCGCTCCGTCACCGTCCCAGACGCTCTCGATGAGGTCGAGCGAGAACTCGCGTCCGAGTACGGACGCGACGCGGACGGCGCTCTTGCCTCCGGCGTCGAGCCCGTCGATTCGTGCGGCCAGAACGTCCTGCACGGTTGTCGGGATCGAGCCGTCAGAGCGGCTGCCGGTCTCCTGTTGTGCGGCTCGAGCGAGTTCTTCCAGGAAGAAGGGGTTTCCCTCGCCCCGACCGACGATCCTCTCGGTCGCGTCGTTTGCGTCGCCGAGGATCGCTGCGACGATCTGTTCGCCGGCCTCCCTCGAGAGCGGCCGGAGGGCGATCTGGGTTACGAACGACTTGCCCAGCCATGGGGGGTTGTAACCAGGGCGGTACGTCGCCAGCAAGAGAGCCGGGACGGAGGGCAGCTCATCGACGAGCTCGGTCAGGAACTCCTCCGACGTGCGGTCGATCCAATGCGCGTCTTCGATCACCACGAGTAGCGGCCGACTGGCTTTCGCGAGCAGCAGCCTGCGCAGCGCCTCGAATGTTCGGCCCTTCAGCGTTGCCGGCTCGAGCGCGACCAGCTGAGCGTCACCGGAGGTGACGTCGAGCGCGTGATGGAGGTAACGACGGGAATCCGGATCCAGACGCAGCTCCTCGAGCGTCGCGCTGATCTTCGCGGCGACGCTCTCACGGTCGTCTTCCGGTGCGATCCCGCACGCTTCCCGCACCAGATCGAGGATCGGGAGATAGGGAACGGCGGTCCCGAACGGCAAGCAGCGACCTTGAAGCGCAACGGTGTCCTCCTCGGCCGCGAGCCGCAGCTCGTGGGCCAGTCGCGACTTGCCGAGGCCGGGTTCGCCGGAAATGCCGATGACCCGTCCTTGGCCCCCGGCCGCGGAGCAAAGGGCTTGCCGCAGCGACTCGAGTTCCTCGTGTCGTCCCGAGAAGGGAGTCAGCTGCTGGTGTGCCTCGTCGATCGGGGACGTGCGCGGGCCGCGCCCGATGACACGCAATGCCTGGACCGTGCGCTCGTTGACCGTCACCGGCTCTGTCTCCTGGAGATCGAAGTAACCACGCAGGTAGCCCGCGGCCGCGGTGCTCACCAGCACATCTCCGGGGCGAGCCGCCCCATGCAGACGAGCTGCAAGCACAGTCGTGTCACCCGAGGCGGTGTAATCCATCCGAAGGTCGTCGCCGATCGCGCCCACGACTACCGAACCGGAGTTGATCCCGATCCGGACGTCGATCTCGGATCGCTCCTTGATCGCGAGTGCGGCAAGCGCGGCGCGGCGTGCGTGGTCCTCGTGGGCGATTGGGGCGCCGAAGAGGGCCATGAAGCCGTCGCCGAGGAACTGGTTGACGATGCCCTCGTAGCGGTGGACCTCGGCCAGGGCGAGCGCGAAGAAGCTGTCGACGACCCGGTGATATTCCTCGGGCCCAGCCTGCGCCGCCAGCTCGGGCGAGCGGACGATGTCGCAGAAGACGACGCTCACCTGTTTCCGTTCGCCCTCGATCGCGCTGCGGATGGCGAGAATCTGGTCACGCAGATGGCCGGGCGTGTAGGTCGACGGGGAAGGGGTCGCCTCGACGGCATGCCCACACTCCTGGCAGAACTTGGAGTACTGGGGCAGGGTCGCTCCGCAATCGTCGCACTTGCCGCCGACGAGCAAGGCGCCGGCGATGACGGGCCCGACCTTGCCGCGACCTCTCCGGGGCAGCTCGTCGTTCTTCGGCGGCGACTCACGGCGGCGACCATCAGTTGCGAGGCCCGTGATCTCGGAGTCCGAGCCACCGGGCGAGCTGCGGAGGATCTCGAGATAGACGGCCTCCGACTCCGGCGAAGGGTAGGCGCCGAGCTCGTCGGCGAGGAAGCGCCGGCAGCGCTCGTACACGCGGAGTGCCTCGGCCGGGTTGCCGGCCGCGACATGCGCCTGCATCAGCGCACGGTTGCTGGTCTCGCGGAACGGCTCGAGCTCGGTGATCTCGGCCGCATATCGGACTGCGTTCCCGAACCCCCCCTCGGCAAGCGCCGCATCGCGTAGGCATTCGAGCGCACGCACGAGAACGTCACGGAGGTCGCGCCGCTGATCCTCGACCCACCGTCCGTCCTCGCCGGGCAGAAACACCCGCCGAGCAAGCTCGGCTCCTGTCGAGGCCTGCGCCCGAGCCTCGTCGAGATCCTCCGCGGCGAGTGCCGCCTCTCCCCGCTCGACCGCGCTCGCCGCCGCGTCGACATCGATCCAGGCGTCGGCGGGCAGCGTGAGCTGGTAGCAGCCGAAGGCGCTCCTCAGCACGCTCGAGCCCTCGAGGCCGCACTCCTCGAGCAGCGCACGTAGCTTCGTCATCAGCACCCGGAGTGCCTTTTCCCACGTGGCCGGAAGGTTCTCGCCCCATAACAACTCGGCCAGCTCGTGGCGAGGGACAGATCGCCCGTGCTCGGCCGCCAGGTAGGCGAACAGGATCCGACCTTGCCGGCCCGGGAAGCGCGGCTCGTCCAGCTTCGTGCCGTTCGCCTCGACCGCGAGACGCTCCGTCATCGAGATTCGAACGCTCAGCCCGTCTCCTCCCAACCCTCCTAGCGGCGCGCTAGCGCTGGACTAGCGGGTTTCTAGCCGCCCACGCGGAGTATTGCCCGCGACATGCTTTTTCACAAGCCACGAGTGGCCGGCGGCGATCGATCCGTGGTCAGCGCGTGGGCGCGGAGAGGAGATCGAATGCGAACGCTACGTTCGCCGGTTGGGGCGCTTCATGTCACGATCCGAGAGGGAGGGGGCAAGGTCATGCGAAGGAGGCTTCTACCGCTAGCCATCGCGACGGTGCTGGCGTGCGTCACCGCGGCGACAGGTCTCGCGGCGGGATCGACGCAGGTCACGCACTTCTCGTTCACGGCCCCCCCCACCACGAGTGCGGCATCTTGGGAACGGCCGTCGTTCACGGCACGTCGGTCTTCCGCGACACGGGCAACGGCACGTACTTCATGAGCGGCAACTGGTTCGGCGTCTTCACGGCTGCCGACACTGGAAAGTCAGCCACGCTCTCCTTCGCCGGGCCGGTCAGGCAAACGTCGCCGCCCGTGATCGACGAGCAGGCGGGGACGGTCACGATCATGACTACCGCCGGGGGTCTGTTTGAGAAGTTGTCGATCACCGGTGGTCCGCCGTTGACTCGTGATGCTGGGATTGTCACCTTGGTCGATGTCTACGAGTACACCGGGGATCCAAGCAATCCGGTGGGTGACCACATCTCCGAGACGTTCGCTGGGCTACATGGGCCACATCCCGATCTCCTGGACGACAGCCTCTTCTGCGACGTCCTCGCGCCATACCTACAAGGCCCGTAGAGCAGCGATAGCAGGGGCGGATCTGCAACTGGCGGGTCCGCCCCTTACACGTGAACGGGATCCTCGACGGGCCGAGGTCGTCGCCGGTCGTGTCACCGTTCCAGAAAGACGCCGGCGTGAGGCGAGTCGAGATGCGGCCCGTCTCACGCTTCGCCTGGATCAGCCGCTCCGAGTGCTGAGCGACCCGTCGGCGAAACCCTCGCGAACTCAACCGATCTCGCCGTCGCGCTCGCACACTCGCTCGATAGCGACCGCGAAGCCGATCCGAACGAGACGAATGCCTATGGGCGCATGTAGAGTCTGCAACAAGCAACGCGCACTATGGCCGCTTGTCTGATCAGCACGGGAGGACAGGTTCCCGATTAGAGCGAAGAGGAAAGCACTTCGTCGGGGTTCGCCCACGCAGACAAGACTTCCTGCAGTGCTGGCGTATGGAATGCTTTTCGCGTCACTAACGGTGAGTTCGAGTAGTGCCGCTGTCCCAGTCGCAAAGGACGCGAACGCCATCTCCTGCCCGATTGGCCCGCCGGGTTGGTCGGTTCCAGCCGCCGCTGGGGGTAAGCAGATCGAGGACGGAGAGACGGATGTCCACTATCGACCTTCCGATGCGGTGACTGTGAATTGCAACTACTTCACTGGTGGCGGCAAGCATGTCCTGGTCTATGTGCAGTACGCGCTGCCAGCCGATCCGAATCCGATCAACGACTTCTACTATGGCTGTAGCAGCACAGTAACCCTGTGGAATGCGACCGACAGGGTGTTTCGGGTGACGAGTCGCGACCAGTGGGCGATCGCTGTCTTCTACGATTCCCTTTTCCAACTGAAGAACAGCGAGGTAGCCATGTTCGAGAACGTCACGCGACGGCTCCTTCAGAACGCTGAGGGATACGCCCACGACTGCTCGCTACACGTGGCGCCGACTCCCGTCGCATCAAGTTACGCGTTCAGGTTCGAGGTCCCGGCGGGTCACGCCGCGGGTTCGTTCTTGGTGCGGGCCACCCCAAACGGCGATCCTCGTGCTTCAACGGTGCCGGTCATTCAAGTGCACGTGCCGAATATCAAGCTGAGCGTAACGACGAACGGCGCCAGATACATACTGGCCATCGAGGTCAGGCGCGGCATCAGCTACCACGACTTCCACTTCGTTGAGACGCGCCCGTCCTCAAGCGCAGCTCCAACCTCTCGCGTGACGTTCGCAATCAAGGTTGTCAATTCGACAGTTCCTTCCTGCCGGAAGGGCGCGTCCGGGAAGTTGACAGTCTCGACTGCACCTTCGGTGTCGCTCGATGTATGCGGGCAACGCTTCCTCCGCGGGCGAGCGACCGCCAGCATCGCCTCGCTTAGATGAGTTCACCCCGGCGAATAGGGCCAGCGCGCGTCGGGCCTCGCCTGCGGTTGAATTCGTGAAAGTCTCTCTGGTAGCTTTTGTTACTTGCGCCAACCGTTCTCTTGCCCCTAGCTCGTTACTTTCATTCGAACGCGCCGCGTGGAGCACGCGGTAGGGAGGGCTGGGTATGGACGAGCTCGTTAGGAGCGACACAGGCAGCGTTTCAACCGCAGGCGCGCGAGCGCGGAAACTCTTCGGCCGGACGGGGTTCTTCTTCGGCGCTGCGTTCGCCTTCCTCGTCTTCGTGGCGCCTGCTCTCGGCGCAACGGTGACTGGCTACAGCCCGGTGTCCGGGACCGCGCAGATGTTGCCCTACTGCGACGGCACTCCGATCACTGTCACCGGCTCTGGCTTCGTTTCCGACGGTGGGCCTGTCGTTGTGAAGTTCAACGGTGTGCCGGCGCCCGCGGTCCAGGTCGGCTCGGACAGCAGTCTCACCACAGTCATACCGGCCAACGCGACGAGCGGCCCCATCACCGTAACGACGGCCGCCGGCACCGCTACGAGTGCCGGGATCTCGACTCACGGCAACGGAATCAACAATCTCGGCCCGGGAGCCTTCGTCGTTTCAGGGTGCGAGTTCGCTACGCCAGCGGCGCGCAACCCGGTTCCCGCGTCGATCTCGGCCGTTTCACCATCGAAGGGCAAGGTCGGTGCAAAGGTGACGATCACGATCACCGGCTCGCTCGTCAGCGACGTGACGCGGGTGCACATTGGTGGCGCTGCAGCAGCTCATACGGTGGTTTCCAATTCGAAGATCACCGCGACCGTCCCGAAGAAGGCAAAGACGGGCGTGGTCTCGGTCTCGGTGACCACGAGGGACGGGAGCGTGATCAGTTACAAGCAGTTCTCGGTGACGAAATGAGCCTGGATCCGTTGTCGTCCGTCGTCTGGGTCGAAGGTTTCAGAGGGAGGGAGTTCGAATGAGTTCCAAACGCAACTTGTTGGTCGCGATCGTTGCGGCGGGGCTTCTTGCCGGCGCAACGCTTGCGTTGGCGTCGGCGGCGACATCGCCTATTTCGGAAGCCTCGGGCACCTGGCAGCCGGGCGGTACCGTTCCTTGCGGCACCGACTGGCCGAACCCTGCCTGTGATCTGGCGGGCTCGCGGCACTCACCGCTCCGTCAGATCACCCCCGCGAACGTCGGCGGCCTGAAGGTGGCCTGGCAGCAGTCGTACAACGGCCCGAGCTGGAACGGCAACACCGAGAGCCAGCCGATCGTCGTCAGCGGCGCACACAAGAACCTGCCCCTCGACAGCGGCACGATGTTCTTGGACATCCAGGGTGGACTGCTTGCGCTCGATCCCCAGAACGGCAAGATCCTTTGGAGGTTCACGGGACCGCAGGTGGACAACCTGACCGGCGCGCCAGCTCCCTCGTTCCGTGATCGGGTGGCTTATGGGAACGGGATGCTGTTTGACGTCCAGCTTGACCGCTCGCTCGTCGCGCTGGACGCGAAGACGGGGAACGTGATCTGGACCAACCAGCTCAGCAGTGTGGGAACGTTCCCTGACTCACACCAGAACGGGCCCGGGTTCGCCATGTTTTACAACGACGGCAAAGACGGCATCGTGATCTCGGCCAACAACAGCGGAGACGGCCCCCTCCGCGGGCACGAGGATGCGTTCAACGCGAAGACGGGCAAGCTCCTGTGGCGGTTCTGGAACACGCCCGATCCGACGCAGTTCCCTGCAATCTTGTCATGGGGCGGCGCGGCGAATGCGGCTTACGGGGGAGTAGCGATCTGGACGCCTCCCGCGTTCGACCCGAAGCTCGGACTTATGTACATCGGCACGGGAAACGCCTATCCGGAAACGGGAAGGGCGCCAGGGGAGAGCCTCTGGTCGGACAGCATCGTCGCGCTCAGCATCAAGACCGGGGTGCTGAAGTGGTACTTCCAGGTCGCGCATCATGACGAGTACGACTACGACTGCCCCACGCCGCCGGTACTCATGAACACGCTGATCGCGGGCAAGGTGGCGAAGCTGGTTGCATGGGGTTGTAAGACTGGGTACGTCTACGTGCTCAACCGCGCGAACGGCGCCAAGGTTCCGGTCTTCCCGATTCCGGAGGTGCCGGTTCCCGACCTGAACGGCGGCAAGGGAGCCGCATTGAACACGGCCTGGCCGACGCAGCCGATCCCGACAGGCGGCGTCGCGCAGCTCGGGATCCATTGCCCGACCGCGGCCGAGGTGGCGACCGCGTTCCCGAGCTACCCTGTTGCCCCGAACGGGACTCCGATGGTGCCGACCTGTCCGTGGGCGTCCCCCACCAACACGCAGTACTACATGTGGGCGGATGGGACGGACTACCAGGAGATGAGCTACGACCCGACGACGAACTACCTGATCGTCACCTCGAGGTCACGCATCAGAGGGTACGAGAACCTGTCGCCGACCGACTACCACCAGTCAGTCATCAGCGGTCTGCAGGAGGGATGGATTGGCTCGACGTCAGCGATCAACATGTCGACGAACACGTTGGCCTGGCAGGACAAGTACACCGGCCCGGACGGCGTCGGCTACAGCGGCGTTGTCACAACCGCCAGCGGCCTCACCTTCACTGGCAGCCAGGGATACGCCGCAGGCACCCCCGGCCGACACGGCGGAACATTCCATGCGTACGATTCGAAGACCGGGAAGAACCTCTGGTCATGGATTGCCCCGGACGTGATCTACTCTTCGCCAATCACCTACATGGTGAACGGCAAGCAGTACGTCGCGCTCATGGTTAACGGCCCGGTCAACTCCGGGCAGCGCGACCTCATGACCGTGTTCTCTTTGTAGCGAGCATTGTTGACACGGGCTGGATGCGCGAGAGCCCCGCCGCTCCCGCGCATCCAGCCCGAATCACACACGTCGGCGCACGTGCGCTACGAGTGGTAATGGCACGTCAGGGAAGGCCGCTGCCGTTCGAACGCCCGAGGTGTAGTACTCACCTCCCGGATGCTCGGAGACAGGATGACTGTCATCACCGTGTCTGTCGGGAGCCCATGCGAGCGCGTGCTCGAGTGACTGCGGCAAGACTCACAGGAAGATCTGCACGAGTCCACACGCGGATGCGCCTCCGTCGTTTCTTCAGACGCCCCACGCCCTGTCTCCACGAGTGGAAGGTTCAGCCAACACCGCCGGCGGCCTCAGAAGGGCCTTGCCGCTCGCTCAGTAGACCGTGAGCACCCCACGAAAAGCCGCACCCTTGTCGAACGTGCTCTTGTAGGCGAAGGCCCCTCTGGTGTTGGCGGGCGAGAATAGATGTGCCTTACCCCCCGGCTTGATCGGCGCAGTCGTCTTGCCGAAGACCGTGAAGTTGTGCATCTTCTTTCCGCGGTTGAACACGTTGAAGCTCACGTAGCCGCCACGGGGCACCCGAGTGACGGCCATCGACGTGTTTGGCTCGGGTTGGCCGTCAACGCCGAGTGCTTCCGCGAACAAGGAGACCTTGATTCCCCGGTCGGTGATCAAGACCACGACCGTGACCTTCTTGCTCGGCGTGGTTGTTTTCGGGCTGGCGAGCGAGACCGCCGAGAAGGCCACCGCAAAGGTGACCGCGACGGCCAATATGGTCGTCCTCATCGCAAGAGCCGATCTTGTTGAGTCATCTGCAACGAGGGCAAAGATTAGCATCGGATCGTCGCAAGTGACATTTGGTACGAGGCCACTCCAACCCGTCAGTCGGTGGCCTTGATCGCGAGGAGCCCGTTTCTGAAGCACAGCGTGTAGAGGGCCTTCGGTCGCTTGTCGAACCACTGGAAGCATCGGTCGTGGAGATTGTCGCGGAAGGTCTGATATGGCGGCTTTGGCCACTGATCGAGAACGCCGATCCCCGTCGTGTGGACGACCGCTTCTCTGAAGAGCTGCGCGTAGGCAGCGTCGGTCAAGGCAGGTTTCTTGCTGCCCGATGAGCGCCAGGCCCCGATTGTGACGAAGAGTGCGATGATCGCGACAGCCCCTGCGCCGAGGGCGATCCTCACCGGTCGCTTGCGCATGCCTAGCTCCGCAGTTTGGGCCCGAAGGGCCCGTCGGTCGCGGCGGTGATGCTCACGAGTGCTGGACCTTCACCCACACTGCACCGGCCCCACCGTTGTCGGCTGGGCCGCCGAGCATCGCGGTCGTCCCGTCCGGCGCTAGCGCCAGGCCGTAACCGAAGCTCGCGGGGCCGGTGGCGCCAATTGGCTTCAATTCCGGCCCTTGTTGCGTCCAGGTCGAGCCGGTGCGGGTGAAGATCCATGCCGCCCCCGTGCCGCCGTTGTCGCCTGGGCCACTTACCACGGCGGTCTTTCCGTTTGACGAGAGCGCGGTGCGGAAGCCGAAGAGGCCTGTCGGGCTCTCGCCCTTCGCGATCCTCAGCTTCGGACCCTGCTTCCACGTCGAGCCGGAGCGCGTGAACACCCACACCGCACCGGCCCCGTTGCGGTCCTGGTAGCCGCCGACCAGCGCGGTGTTCCCATCTGAGGCAAGCGCCACAGAGCTGCCGAACTGCGCCGGGCCACGCTCGCCGCGCGCCGTCAGTTTCGAGCCTTGCTGCGTCCAGGTCGAACCGGAACGGGTGAACACCCACACGGCTCCCTTGCCTCCGGCGTCGATCGGGCCGCCGATCGCGGCGGTGTTGCCGTCGCCCGATAGCGCCAAAGCGTCGCCGAGGTGAGGTGAGCCAACCGCGCCCTTCCCGATCAGGGCGGCGCCCTGCCGCGCCCAGGTCGGACCGGACCGCTCGAATATGTACGCCGCACCCGAGGGGTTGTCGTCTCCAGAGCCGCCGATCAAGGCAGTGTTTCCGTCCGCGGAGATCGCCACGCTGACACCGAAGCCCTCCTGGAGCGTGGGCCCTTCGGGCCCCTGCCTGCTCTTCACCAACTTCTGGCCCTGCTTCCAGGTCGAGCCGGCGCGTGCGAACACCCACACCGCCTCCACACCGAACGCGCTGATCAGGGCCGTCTTGCCGTTTGCGGAGAGCGCCACGCTGTAACCGAACTTGCCGAAGCCGAAGCCTGGAAGGTTCTTCGGGCTCTCGCCCTTCGCCGTCAGCTTAGGGCCTTGTCTCCAGGTCGAGCCCGAGCGGTTGAACACCCAGGCCGCCCCTGTTTCGGCCTTGTCTCCGTAGCCGCCGACCACCGCGATGTTGCCGTTCGCCGAGAGCGCGACGCTGAAGCCAAACTGGGCCTTACCGACTTCGACGGACGAGATCTGGTTGCTCACGGTGAGCTTCGAGCCCTCCTGGATGAACGGGTCGATCGTCAGCGGGTAGTGCGCGCCGCGATCACGCACCCGCAACAACAGCGTCCTCCCGACCAACCCCAGCCAAGCCGGAAGCGAGCGGCCCGTCGCATCGACCGCATGAACGCCCCCATAGCGCAGAACGGGCGCTCCGCCCGTCGCGCTCACGAACACGACCCCCGGCCGAGAGCGCCTGGGATTGAGCGACCCGGACACCCGGACGGCGACCGTCAACGCGCCGTCGGCCACCTTGGGCCGTGGGGGGTGTTGAAGCGTGAAGCCCTGTTCCAGGCCCAGAGGGCCGTTCCGATACCACTCGGTCAGCCCGCTTCGTCGATATGACACGGTGGCTCCGGCAGCAACCGGGACGGACCGGCCGGGCGAGCTCAACAAGTGGCCGTAGCCCACGCCGATCAGCTGGAGCGACACGACACCGGGGCCTGCCTCGACAGTCGGACCAGAACGCCCGAAGACCGTCGAGACCCCGCCGCCGCGGCTGAACAACGCGCCGCGGCGCCGCTCCACCGAGAATCCGTTCATCGCCGCGTCGACAGTCCGAGAGCGCTCAGCGGGAAACCCGCCGGCCGACCCGGCGACACGAGTCCTGTCGGCAGACGAGGACGCACGCACATCACGAGCACCAGACCAAGGCGCCTCCGAAATAAGCACCGAAAACACGACCGCAACGCTGAGAGCGAGCAGTCCGGGTCTCCACAAACCTACTGCCCCTAACAAGACCCCCTCCCCGATCGAAGACAGGCGCGCGCGACCTGACGCATCGCGAATGGCTCTCGACGGCACCCCTTCTCGCCCGCCAGCTGAGCTACTGCGTGGAGCAGGGCTTGGCCGTTGTACTCGTCTGGCCCTTCGCGCAGAGCGGCAGGTCGCTCAGCTCCGACGGGAGCACAGACGGGATGTGGTAAGGCACCGGAGTCATGGACGTGATCTGGGTATAGCTCCCGATGTTCAAGTAGGACGTCCAATAGTCGCCGTTGTACGTCGGCTCCATGCCTGACGCGATGAAGTTGACCAACATGCTTCCGCCCGCCAAACACGTACACACCGGGGGCGCGATGCCTTTCTTGCCGCCCCTGCAAGAAATCGCATTGTTGATCAGCGTGCAGTGACCGCCCTCAGTGCTCGTGATGGCGACGATCGTCATCTGGTTCGGCGGTAGCCAGTTGAAGGTGTTGATATAGCCGATGCCGCTCGTGTTCTCGATCTCGATCTGGTACTTGTGCTGCGTCCGGTCGAGGATCCTGAGGATCGTGAGCGCATCAGGCGCGCCGGTCCGAGCGCCCGAAGGTTCCGGGTCCGGGGCCGAAACAACTGGAGCAGGCACTACTGCCGCCGGCGAGGCAGTACACGGCCTAGCCTTCGTGCTCACCTGGCCCTTCGCGCACGTCAGAACGTCGCAGCCGTCGAAGTCGTAACCACGAACCCACAGAAGGCCACCAGACACACCAGTCCCAGGATCGTCCTAAAACCCATAGCGCATCCTAACACCCGACGTCAGCCAGAATTCTCGGGGCTCCGAGCCGGCGTTCTTGCCGAACGAGATCGCCACTAGCGCGCCTCAAAGCTCGCTTGCGCCACCGCCGAGGGACATCCTCATTCCGAACCCGCGGACGGTCCACGTCGCCTCCGCGGTGCGGGGCCGCGAACACTCCGAGCGCCAGTGCCGCTCCCCCAAGCAGCCCGACCACGAAGCGAAAACAGCGCAGCAACCGACTCTTCCCGGGGTGGATTGTGCTCCTGTCCCCGCGTCGGTGGTATCCCTGAAACAGCCGTCCCCTGTAGTCCCTCCAGGCCCCGCCGACAAGCCAAACCAAGGGACTCGGGAGGACAGCGAGGAGCGCACGGATACATAACGGTGTTCGGCTGGTGTTCGGACGGACGTGCCTCCAATCCGCATCCTTCGCCTTGGCCGCCATGGAGCCATAGGTCGACGGTTCGACGCTCGGAGGTGGGTGCCTGATGATGTTCGACCGTGCCCGCCGAAAGGCGTCGGTCGCCCCACACCAGTTACACGAAGTTCCGCACTGACCTGTAATTCGTTTCCCGACAATCCGCGGTCACGCGAGGTCGTCGTGACCCCAAGACTCAAGAGGCCGAATGCGTTCGGCTGGTGTACGGCTGGTGTTCGGACGTAGCCAAGAGAGACGCCATTGCGCCAAGAAGCCGACGCGCGGATTCGAACCGCGGACCCCTTCATTACGAGTGAAGTGCTCTACCAGCTGAGCTACGTCGGCGGGGCGAGGAAGTGTACCGCGCTCGTCGTCTCGTTCAGTTCGCTCTGAGGTACGTCGGCACGCTTCGCACGCCGCCGTCTCACATTCGGGCGCCGGGCGGCGTTACGACGATCGTGCGCTCGTTGCGGCTCCGTCTGGTACACCGCGCCCGGTGACCCGGCGCGGCTGGCTGCTCTTCGGAGCGATGTGCGTGATCTGGGGCCTGCCGTACCTCCTGATCCGCGTCGCCGTCCGCGAGGTCACGCCGGGGACGCTCGTCTTCCTCCGCACGGCGTTCGCGTGCGCTGATCCTCGTCCCGCTCGCAGCCGCGGCGCGGCGAGTTCCGGCCGCTGCTGCCTGGCTGGCGGCTCGTGCTCCTCTTCGCCGCGGTCGAGGTGGCTGTTCCGTGGCTGCTCCTCTCGAGCGCGGAGCGCCGGATCTCGAGCTCGCTCGCGGCGCTCCTCGTGGCGGCGGTGCCGCTCGTCAGCGTCGCGCTCGCGGTCGCGTTCGGCGGGGAGCGGTTCGACACGCGCCGGCTCGCCGGGTTCGGGCTCGGGATCGTGGGCGTCGCGGCGATCGTCGGGCTCGACCTCGGCGGGACGAGCGTGCTCGGGCTCGCCGAGATCGCGGTCGTCGTCGTCTGCTACGCGCTCGGCCCGTTCATCCTCAGCCGGTACATGAGCGGCCTTCCGAGCCTCGGCGTGATCGCTGCCTCGCTCGCGATCACCGCGCTCGTGTACGCGCCGGTCGCGGCGATCGAGTGGCCCTCGTCGACGCCGTCGGGGAACGTGATCGCGTCGGTCGTGGCGCTCGCGCTCGTCTGCACGGCGCTCGGCTTCGTCGTCTTCTTCGCGCTGATCGCCGAGGCCGGGCCCGTGCGCGCGACGGTGATCACGTACGTGAACCCGGCGGTCGCCGCGCTGCTCGGGGTCGCCGTCCTCGGCGAGACGTTCACCGCCGGGATGGCGGTCGGGTTCGCGCTCGTGCTCGCCGGCTCCGTGCTCGCGAACCGCGCGAGCGCGCCGGCGCCCGATCAGGCGCGGAGCTCGGCCGCGACCTGAACGAAGAGCGCCTCGAGCGCGAGCTGCGGCGCGAGGTTGAACTCCTCGAGCCGCCGCCACGTCTCGCGGACGGCCTCGGCGGCGCGGCCCGCGCCGACGAGGCGCTCGCGGCTCGCGTCCGCGCGGAGCTCCTCGATCCGGTCGACGTGCGCCGCCGCGCTCTCGGCGCCGACCGCGACGACGACGAGGTCGCGGTACCACGCCTCGAGCTCCTCGAGCTGCGCGAGCAGCTCCTCGCGCTCGGCCCCGCGCTGCGCGCGGCGGACGCGCTGCTCGGCCTCGCGCGTCGGGCAGCTCGAGGCCGGCGACGTTCGCCTCCTCGACGCCCTTCGCCTCGGCGCCCCGCTCGCGCGCGCACTCGACGAGCGCCGCGGCGCCCGTCGGCCGGCTCGAACGCGGGCTCGCGGTACGCCGCGCGCGCCTGCTCGAGCAGCGTCTCGCGCCGCGTCGCGGCCTGCGGGTCGAGCAGCCGCTCGAGCCGGTCGAGCCGGCCCGCGGCGACGCGCGCGAGCGCGACGCGCCGCTCCTCCGCGAGCTCCGGCGCCCGCGCGTCGACGACCTCGCGCACCGCCCGCTCGGAGAGCCGCCGGAACGGGACGAGCTGGCAGCGCGAGCGGATCGTCTCCGGCGATCGGGCCGAGGTCGTCGGCGACGAGCACGATCACCGCGTACGGCGGCGGCTCCTCGAGGTCCTTCAGCAGCGCGTCGGCCGCGTCGTCGCCGAGCAGGTGCGCGCTGAGGATCAGGTACACGCGCCGGTCGGCCTCGAACGGGCGCATGTGCAGGTCGCGGCGCAGCTCGCGGATCGCGCCGATCCGGATCATCTCGCCGAGCGCCTCGAGCTCGTACAGGTCGGGGTGGACGCGACGTGTCGTCCCGAGCAGCTCGCGCGCGAACGCGCGGGCGAGCGTCCGCTTGCCGACGCCGGGCGGCCCGTGGAAGAGGTACGCGTGCGCCGGGCCCTCGGCGAGCGCGGCTTCGAGCAGGCGCTTGGCCTCGGGCTGTTCCTGCACGGCTGACTGCAAGCGCATCACGCACCTCCTCCGCGAGCTCGTCGACGGGCCTCGTCGCGTCGAGCGCCACGCACCGCTCGGGGAACGCGGCCACGATCCGCCGGTAGCCGGCGTCGACCCGGCGGCCGAAGGCGGCGTCCTCGCGCTCGATCCGGTCGGGCGCGGCCGGGCCGGCGCCCCGTCGACGCGTCCGGGTCGAGGAGGAGGACGAACGTCAGGTCGGGCATGCAGCCCGTCGGTCGCGGCGGCGTTCAGCTCGAGCACGACGTCGATCCCGAGCCCGCGCGCGGCGCCCTGGTAGGCGACCGACGAGTCGACGTAGCGGTCGCACACGACGCGTCGCGCCGCGCGCGAGCGCCGGCCGGATCACGTCCTCGACGAGCTCGGCGCGCGCCGCGGCGAAGAGCGCGGCCTCGGCCCACGGGGTCATCGCCGGCCCGTCGAGGAGCAGCTCCCGGATGCGCTCGCCGAGCGGCGTCCCGCCGGGCTCGCGGAGCAGCAGCGTCTCGCCGCCCGTCCGCGGCGCAGCCACTCCGCGAGCAGCGCCGCCTGGGTCGTCTTCCCGGAGCCGTCGATCCCTTCGAACGTGACGAACAGCGACACGCGCCTACGATACGTCGATGCGCGCGGTCGTGACCGGAGGCGCGGGGTTCGTCGGCTCGCACCTCGTGGACGCGCTCGTCGAGCGCGGCGACGAGGTGACCGTCGTCGACGACCTCTCGTCGGGAAAGCGCGAGAACCTGAACCCGGGTGCGGCGTTCGTCGAGGGCGACATCCGCGAAGGGGATCGACGCTGGCGGGCGCGACCGCCGTCTTCCACCTCGCCGCGCAGGCCGACGTGCAGACCTCCGTCCGGCGGCCCGACCACGACGCGGCCGTGAACGTCGTCGGCACCGTGCAGGTGCTCGAGGCCGCGCGCGCGGCCGGCGCCCGCGTCGTCTTCACCTCGACCGGCGGCGCGATCTACGGCGAGTGCGAGGCGCCCGCGACCGAGGACGCGCCGCGGCGGCCGCTCGCGCCGTACGGGATCGCGAAGCTCTGCGGCGAGGAGTACCTGCTCGGCTGGAACCGGATCCACGGCTCGGGCCACGTCGTGCTCCGGCTCGCGAACGTGTACGGGCCGCGCCAGGACTCGAGCCTCGAGGGCGGGGTCGTCTCGATCTTCCTCGAGCGGATGCTCCGCGGCGAGCCGACGACGATCTTCGGCGACGGGCTCCAGCAGCGCGACTTCGTGTACGTCGGCGACGTGGTCGCCGCGCTGCTCGCCGCCGCCGAGTACGGCAACGGCGGCGGCGGCGTCTTCAACGCCGGCACCGGCGTCGCGACGACGGTGCTCGACCTGCACCGCGCGTGCGCCGCGGTCGCCGGGAGCGAGGCCGAGCCGGTGCTCGAGCCGGCGCGGCTCGGCGACGTCCGCAGCGCGCTCCTCGACGCGTCGAGCGCCGCGCGCGAGCTCGGCTGGCGCGCCGGCGGTCGGCCTCGACGACGGCCTGCGCCGGACCTGGGACTGGCTCCGCCGCTGATCACCCCTTCGGGGGAGAAGCCCTCCGCGGCACCAGCCGATAACTCGTGTCAACGGATGTCCGGGTCGGGGAGCCGCAGCTCGGCTGACGTCCGGAGTGAAAAAACCTAACGGCCCGTCGGGTGGCGGTCCCGTTCGCGGGGCCGCCACCCGCGTTTCGCGGGACCGGAAGGAGTGGGCCCGCGCCCGTGGAAACTCGCCCCTGCCGTGGAGGCGCCTCTCTCACCCGACGAGCTCGTCCGCCCGTGGCGGACCGCGACCATCGTCGCGAGCCTCGTCGCGTCGGTCGAGCTCGTGCTGCTGCTCGGCGGCGCCGCGATGCTGCTCGCGCGGCCGCTCTCGCACATGATCCGCAGCCACGCGACCGCGACCGCGACCGCGCCGGCGACGAAGCCGGCGCCGAAGCCCGCGCCCGTGGCGAAGAAGGTCGTCCGGCACGCGGCTCCGACGCTCGCCCGGAGCAAGACGGCCGTGGCCGTCCTGAACGGGAACGGCAAGGACGGCGCCGCCGCGGCGGCGGCCGCGCGGCTCCACTCGTTCGGCTACCGGATCGCGAGCACCGGCAACGCACGGCGGCAGGACTACGCGACGACGGTCGTCCTCTACCGGCCGGGCTTCGGGCCCGAGGCGTCGCGGCTCGCGCACGACCTGGGCGTGAAGGTGATCGGCCCGCTCGACGGCAAGGCGCCGGCGGCGCTCCACGGCGGGCAGCTCGCCGTGATCCTCGGCGCGTAGTCGCCTTCAGCAGGTCGGGGTGCCGGAGTTGACCAGCTTCAGCGCCTGGTCCTTCTGGGCGAGCCCGCCGGCGTCCTGCGAGTTCAGCTCGTAGAAGCGGTTGAACGAGACGAGCGCCGCCCGCGCGCAGCCGCGCCGGAGGTCGAACGAGCCGAGCGCGTACCACGTCTCCGCGTTCTCGGGCTGGAGCTCCGTTGCCTTCACGAAGAGGCGGCGGGCGCTGCCGCCGTAGCCGAGCGCCTCCTCCGCGAGCGCCTGCACGACGACCGGGTCGACCATCAGCGGGTCGATCGAGCGCGCGCGCCGCGCGAGCGTGAGCGCGTGCCGCGGCGTCGTCAGCGCCTCGCCGGCCTGGCCGCTCCAGCGGTCGCCGAGCCAGACGGCGAAGAGCGACGAGACGACGGCGAGGCCGGCGCCGGCGGCGACGAGGATCGCGGCGGCCGAGCCGGCGCGCTCGACCCGCTCGGTCGGCGGCCGCGCCGCGAGCGCGCCCGCGACGAGGAAGACGACGCCGGAGACGGCGACGAAGTCCCAGTCGATGTCGATCAGCCCGTGCAGCAGGTACGCGGGCAGCGCGAGCGCGAGGGCGAGCTCCGCGTCGTCGCGCGGCCGTCCCGCGAAGACGAGCGTGAATGCGGCGACGAGGAACAGCGCGCCGCCGACGAGACCGGTCTCCGAGAGGAACTGCAGCGGCAGGTCGTGCGGCTCGGTCGCGGAGTCGAGGCTCGTCGTGCGGTAGCGGAGGTTCGTGAAGTCGAACGAGCCCGCGCCGGTGCCCGCGACGACGTGGTGGCGGAAGCCGTCCCACGCCTCCTTCCACCAGACCCAGCGGTGGTTCGAGCCGGCCTGGACGAAACGGCCCTTCGAGTTCGAGACCTCGGTCGCGGCCGGGCTCGTGAACGAGTCCCACCACGAGCCCGCGTTCACGGCGGCGACCGCGAGCGCGGCGACGACCACGGCCGCCGCGAGCCCGAGGGCGACGCGGCGCAGCGTGCGCGTCGGCTCCGGCCGCGGCAGGCGGGCGAGCGCCGCCGCCAGCGCCGCGCCGGCGAGCACGGCGACGGCGAAGAACGCGCCGTCGCGCACACGCGTCGCGTGCGACTGCCCGTCGTTCGTCACGCCCGGGAGCGCGAACGCCACCGCGATCGCGGCGGCGGCGGGGATGCCGGCCGCGACGAGGGTCGACGCCGCCTCGACCCACTTCCGCGAGAGCACGATCCACGCGGCGACGACGGCGAGCGCGACGACGGCGCCGCCGCGCGAGAACGTGAGCGCGATCGCGACGAGCCAGCCGTAGACGAGCAGCGTCCCCGACGTGCGCCGCGAGAGCGCGAGCCAGAGCCCGAGCGGCAGCGCGATGTCGCCGAGCAGCGCGAGCGCGTTCCAGTAGCCGACCGGCCCGCGCAGCCGCGCGATCCGGCCGTAGTCCTCGTACAGGAACGGCAGCGCCTTCGCCGGCGAGCGACCAGATGCAGACCGCGCCGAGGAGCGCGGCGAGCCAGAGCGCG
This sequence comes from uncultured Actinomycetes bacterium, assembly GCA_963729135.1. Taxonomy (GTDB): domain Bacteria; phylum Actinomycetota; class Thermoleophilia; order Gaiellales; family Gaiellaceae; genus PALSA-600. Next base: position 454,149 of record CAVSMT010000010.1, on the reverse strand, counting down.
AGCGACCGCGTCCGCCCGCCGAGGTACAGGCCGACGAACGCGAACGCGAGGTAGACGAGCGTCCGGTTCGCGTACTCCCAGCTCCGGTCCGGCTGGATCGACCACGCGACCGAGAGCGCGCACCACGCGGCGAGCGCCGCGAGCGGGACGAGCGCGACGGCTCCGGCCGGCACGCCGCGGCGCCAGACGAGCACGACGACGAGCACGACCGCGGCCGCCCCGAGCCACGGAAGCGGCCCGCCGCCCGCGCCGCGACCGAGGAAGAGCGCCGCCGCGAGAAGCGCGAGGCCGGGGAGGAGAGGCGAGATCGGTTGCCGTCTCACCTCCATCCGGCGCGACAGTAACATTGGTTTACGAAGCTCTCGACGGGCTAACAAACGCCTTACAGGGTTCGCACCGCCCCCACACGCACGTCCGAAAGACTCGTCAGCATCCGTCTTATCGCCGCTCTCCGATCTCCGCTCGTCCAGCCCCTGCGCGCGGTCGGCGCGCTCGCGTTCGCGTGCGCGGTCCTCGCCGGGCTCGCCGTCTCGTCGGCGCCCGCGGCCGTCTCCGCGTCGCCGTGCTGGGTCCGGCTCCTGAACGACTGGTACGACGGCCGGATCGACAACGTCTATCCGGTCAAGTGCTACACGCAGGCGATCAACCACCTCCCGACCGACGTCAAGCAGTACTCGAGCGCGGCCGACGACATCGAGCGCGCGCTCCAGCTCGCGGTCGCCCACCAGAAGAACCCGAACGCGCAGGTCCCGCCGGGACGGACGACGAGCTCCGGCCCGATCCCGAGCGCGATCGACTCGAGCTCGCCCGGCGGCGCGACGTCGTTCCCGCTGCCGCTCCTCATCCTCGGCGGCCTCGCCCTCTTCCTGCTCGCGGCGGGCGCCGTCGGGCTCGTCGTCCGCCGCATGCAGAACCGCGGCGACGGCGGCGGTCCTCCCGCCACGTCCTAGAGCCGTCCTCCACCGGTAGGATGGTGGGGCGCGCGATGAGGCTCGAAATCCGGATTTTGCAGGCATTTCACCTCTCGTAGGACGCCAGTCCGTCCGACGAGGGCCCTAGCCTGCTCGGTCCGCGAGAGACCGGACCGAAAGGAAGAGGAGATGGCGTCCGTAACAGACAAACAGGTCGAGATCCGTCCCGACGAGCTCGTCAACACCGTCGCCAGCGAGGACGCCAGCCTCGCCGTCCGCCGCTACTTCACGATCGCCGGCCGCGACCCGTTCGACGAGATCGAGTGGGAGACCCGCACGGCGTTCATCCCGGGCAAGGACAAGCCCGTCTTCGAGCAGAAGGGCGTCGAGTTCCCGAAGTTCTGGTCGCAGACGGCGACGAACATCGTCGCCCAGAAGTACTTCCGCGGCCGCATGTCCTCGCCGGAGCGCGAGCGCTCGGTGCAAGCAGATGATCGGCCGCATCGTCACGACCGTCGGCCTGTGGGGCCGCCAGGGCGGCTACTTCGCGGACGAGGAGGAGGCGCAGACGTTCGAGGACGAGCTGAAGGCGATCCTCGTCAACCAGCTCGCCGCGTTCAACTCCCCGGTCTGGTTCAACGTCGGCTTCGAGGAGAAGCCGCAGTGCTCGGCGTGCTTCATCCTCTCGATCGAGGACTCGATGGAGTCGATCCTCGACTGGATCCGGCGCGAGGGCATCATCTTCCGCGGCGGCTCCGGCTCGGGCGTCAACCTCTCGCGGCTGCGCTCCTCGAAGGAGCAGCTCTCGAAGGGCGGCTACGCGTCCGGCCCGGTCTCGTTCATGCGCGGCGCCGACGCGTCCGCCGGCACGATCAAGTCGGGCGGCAAGACGCGGCGCGCGGCGAAGATGGTCGTGCTCGACGTCGACCATCCGGACATCGAGGAGTTCATCTGGTGCAAGGCGCACGAGGAGGAGAAGGCGCGCGTGCTCGAGGCGGCGGGCTACGACATGTCGCTCGACTCGCCCGACTGGGCCTCGATCCAGTACCAGAACGCGAACAACTCGGTGCGCGTCTCCGACGCGTTCATGGCCGCGGTCGAGGCCGACGGCGACTGGAACCTGACCGCGCGCACCGACGGCTCGGTCGTCGAGACGCTGAAGGCGCGGAAGCTCCTCCACGACATCGCCGAGGCGGCGTGGCGCTGCGCCGACCCGGGCGTGCAGTACGACACGACGATCAACTCGTGGCACACGCTCCCGAACTCGGGGCGCATCAACGCGTCGAACCCGTGCTCGGAGTACATGTCGATCGACGACTCGGCGTGCAACCTCGCGTCGCTGAACCTGATGAAGTTCCGCCGCGAGGACGGCGAGCTCGACGTCGAGGCGCTCGAGCACGCGGTCGACGTGATGTTCCTCGCGCAGGAGATCCTCGTCGGCTACTCGTCGTACCCGACGCCCGAGATCGAGCAGAACGCGAAGGCCTACCGGCAGCTCGGGCTCGGCTACGCGAACCTCGGCGCGCTGCTGATGGCGCGCGGGCTCCCGTACGACTCCGACGAGGGCCGCGCGTACGCAGCCGCGATCACGGCGCTCATGACCGGCCGCGCGTACCGCAAGTCGGCCGAGATCGCCGGCGCGGATGGGCGCGTTCGCGGGCTACCGGCCGAACGCCGCCGCGATGATCGGCGTGATCGCGAAGCACCGCGCGGCGGTCGGGAACATCGAGCTCGCCCGAGACGGTGCCGTCCGACCTGCTCTCGGCGCGCACGCCGCGCGTGGGACGAGGCGCTCGACCTCGGCGAGGTGCACGGCTACCGCAACGCGCAGGCGACGGTGCTCGCGCCGACCGGGACGATCAGCTTCATGATGGATTGCGACACGACCGGGGTCGAGCCGGACTTCTCGCTCGTGAAGTCGAAGAAGCTCGTCGGCGGCGGCGAGATCACGATCGTGAACAAGACGGTGCCGCTCGGGCTCGAGAAGCTCGGCTACGCGCCGAACGAGGTCGACGAGATCGTCGCGTACATCGACGAGCGCAACACGGTCGTCGGCGCGCCGTACGTGAAGACGGAGCACTACCCGGTCTTCGACTGCGCGATCGGCGAGCGGGCCGATCCACTACACCGGCCACGTGAAGATGATGGGCGCGATCCAGCCGTTCATCTCGGGCGCGATCTCGAAGACGGTGAACATGCCGGAGGCGGTGACGATCGACGACGTCGCGGGCGTCTACGTCGACGCGTGGAAGCTCGGCGTGAAGGCGATCGCGATCTACCGCGACAACTGCAAGGTCGCGCAGCCGCTCTCCGGCAAGGGCGAGAAGGGCCAGGCGACGCTCGCGCCGGTCGGCACGGTGGTCGCCGCGCCGCGCCGCCGCCGCCTGCCGGACGACCGCACCGAGATCGGCCGCAAGTTCCGCGTCGGCGAGTACGAGGGCTACATCCACGTCGGCCTCTTCGACGACGGGACGCCCGGCGACATCTTCGTCGACATCGCGAAGGAGGGCACGACCCTCGCCGGCCTGATGAACTCGTTCATGATCTCGGTCTCGCTCGGCCTCCAGTACGGCGTGCCGCTCGAGGTGTACGTCTCGAAGTTCGCGCACATGCGCTTCGAGCCGAGCGGCGCCGACGAACGACCCGGACATCCGCGTCGCGAAGTCGATCGTCGACTACGTGTTCCGCTGGATGGGCAAGAAGTTCCTCACGGTCGACCAGCAGGAGGAGATCGGCATCCTCTCGCCCGAGGTGCGCGCGCGCATGGCCGCGGCGTACGCGACGCGGCGCCCCGGTCGTCGCCCGAGTTCGAGCACCCGACCCCGGGCCAGACGGCGCTCTTCAACACGCACGAGGACGCGGTCGAGTGCTCCCGCTGCGGCGGCCGGATGGTGCGCGCGGGCACGTGCTACACGTGCCGCGACTGCGGGACGAGCACGGGCTGCGGATAGGCGGCGAGGCGGCCCGGGCGAGAGCCCGGGCCGCCTGCGTCCTCGCTCTGCGGGCTCGGCCGGCCTCGGCGGACAGGGCCGGGCGGGGTCGGTCACGTGCGGGCGGCCCGTAGGATCGACGCGATGCCGAGCGTCTCGATCGCTCCCGAGCTCGCGGTCCGGCGCGGCCGCGTGGCCGTCGAGTTCTACGAGGCCGCCTTCGGCGCGGTCGAGCTGTACCGGGTCGGCGGCACCGACGAGCACGAGCCGGTCGTCGCTCAGCTCGCGATCGGCGGCGCGACGTTCTGGGTCTCCGACGAGGCGCCGGAGCACGGGAGCTCGAGTCCCGAGTCGCTCGGCGGGAGCAGCGTGCGGCTGCTCCTCGTCGTCGACGACCCGCACGCCGTCGTCGCCCGCGCGGTGGGCGCCGGCGCGACGGAGCGCGCGGCCGTCAGCGAGTCGCACGGCTGGCTCCTCGGCCGGATCGAGGACCCGTTCGGCCACCAGTGGGAGATCGGCAAGCCGCTCGTCCCGTGGCCGCCGGCGCGTCGCTGAGCGCTCGCTCGGTGCGGCGAGCTCAGAGGAGATCTCGGAGCTCGTCGCGAGTCATCGCTGCGCCGCGCAGGATTGCGACGAGCGTTCCGACACGGAGGTCGCGATTGTGGCCCGGGACGACGATGACGCGCCGTTGCTCGGGGTGGACGAGGACGTGATGGCTTCCGCGGACGCGATCGACCTCCCAGCCCCGTCGCTCGAGGACACGGATGAGCTCGTGCGGCGTGACCGCCGGCAGCGTCTCCGTCACGCAGCGCGGACGGTCACGCGCGCACGCTCGCCGCTGTGCGGCGACCATCCGCGTTCGCTGCCGTCAATTGGGTCTTTCGGACGTTCCGCAGCGGTCGTAGGATCGACCGGTGCACCGGGACGACGACGTTCGCGCCTCCTGCTTCGCCTCGCTCGACGTGATCTGTGCGACGTTCGGCGGCGACGTCCCGTACCGCGGCGGGCTCGACGCCGGTTTCCCGTTCCGCGGGCTTCGAGTGCCCTTCCTCTCGACCCAGAAGGGCATCTTCCGCGCCGCTGCGCAGCGCGGGCCCGCAGCGCTCGCAATCCAGACGTCTGCCAAGTCGCCTTACGACGACGGTGAGATCGAGACCGGGTTCCGCTACGCCTATCGCGCCGGCTCGGTGGACCAGGCCGACAACCGCGCGCTCCGGACCGCACACGAGCTCGGCGTGCCCCTCGTCTACTTCATTTCGTCGGGCCGTCCCGGCTGGTACACGCCGCTCTACCCGTGCTTCGTGCTCGAAGACGACCCTGCTCGCCCGAAGCGTCGTTGTTTCACCGGGACGCATGATCGGACCGCTCGACGAGCGCGAGCCCGCACCGATCGACGACCCGATCGAGCGCCGCTACGCCGTCCGCGAGACGAAGGTTCGTGTCCATCAACGCCGCTTCCGCGGTCGCGTGCTCGCCGCGTATGCGGACTCCTGCGCGATCTGCCGGCTGAAGGAGCTGCGGCTCCTCGACGCCGCCCACATCGTCGGCGACGCTCTCCCCGCCGGCGAGCCGGTCGTCTCGAACGGGCTCAGTCTCTGCTCGATCCACCACCGCGCGTTCGACCAGGACCTCGTCGGGATCTCGCCCGACTACGAGGTGCACGTATCCCGCCGGCTGCTCGAGGACGAGGACGGTCCGATGCTCGAGCTTCTGAAGACCTCGCACGCGCGGCCGATCGTGCTTCCGGCGAAGCGCGCGTGGCGGCCCGACCGGGAGCAACTCGCCATCCGCTTCGCGCGCTTCGCCGCGACCTGAGCCGCTGCGGCGGGCGCCGACGAGCCGGTGCCCGCCGGCGTGCAACCCCGCCGGAATCGACTACGGTCCGCGGCGAGCCGGCGCATCACGGCGACACGTCCCAGCCAGGAGGTACGAGCGATGGCGTTGAAGCATCCGCAGGGCCCGTCGGTGCCGACGCACGACCTCGCGCCGCCGCCGCTCTTCACGCTCGAGTCCGACCAGATCCCGCGCCACCGGCTGCGACCCGACACGCTCGACCCCGAGGTCGCCTACCAGATCATCCACGACGAGCTGATGCTCGACGGGAACGCGCGCCTCAACCTGGCCACGTTCGTCACGACGTGGATGGAGCCGCAGGCCGTCCGGCTCATGGCCGAGTGCCTCGACAAGAACATGATCGACAAGGACGAGTACCCGCAGACCGCGGAGCTCGAGATGCGCTGCGTGAACATCCTCTCGCGGCTCTGGAACGCGCCCGACGCGGGCGACGCGACCGGTTGCTCGACGACCGGCTCGAGCGAGGCGTCGATGCTCGGCGGGCTCGCGCTCAAGCGGCGCTGGCAGCAGCGCCGCCGCGCGGAGGGGAAGCCGGCCGACCGGCCGAACCTCGTGATGGGCAACAACGTCCAGGTCTGCTGGGAGAAGCTCGCGAACTACTGGGACGTCGAGATGCGCCTCGTGCCGATGGAGGGCGACCGCTTCCACCTCGGCGCCGCGGAGGCGGTCGCGCTCTGCGACGAGAACACGATCGGCGTGATCGCGATCCTCGGCTCGACGTTCGACGGCTCGTACGAGCCGGTCGCCGAGATCTGCGCCGCGCTCGACGACCTGCAGGCGCGGACCGGGCTCGACGTGCCGGTGCACGTCGACGGCGCGTCCGGCGCGTTCGTCGCGCCGTTCCTCGACCCGGAGCTCGTGTGGGACTTCCGCCTCCCGCGCGTCGCGTCGATCAACACCTCGGGCCACAAGTACGGGCTCGTGTACCCCGGCGTCGGCTGGATCGTCTGGCGCGACTCGGCCTCGCTGCCGGCCGACCTGATCTTCTGGGTCAACTACCTCGGCGACAACATGCCGACCTTCGCGCTCAACTTCTCGCGGCCGGGCGCGCAGGTCGTGGCGCAGTACTACAACTTCCTCCGGCTCGGGTTCGACGGCTACGCGAAGGTGCACGGCTACGCGCGCGAGGTCGCGACGAGGCTCGCCGGCCAGATCGAGGAGCTCGGCCCGTTCCGGCTCCTGACGCGCGGCGACGAGCTGCCGGTGTTCGCGTTCACGCTCGCCGACGGGATCGACAACTACACGGTCTTCGACGTCTCGAGCGCGCTCCGCGAGCGCGGCTGGCAGGTGCCGGCGTACACGTTCCCGGCCGACCGCACCGACCTCGCGGTGCTCCGCGTCGTCGTCCGCACCGGGTTCACGCACGACCTCGCCGACCTGCTCGTCGCCGACCTGAAGCGCAAGCTGCCGCGGCTCGAGGCGCAGCCCGAGCCGCAGCACGAGCAGGACGCCGCCGCGTTCCACCACTGAGCGACCTCAGCCGGCGGCGTCCTCCGGGAAGAGGAGCCAGGCCCCGGCGAAGAAGCACACAGCGCCGAGGAACGTGAACGCCGCGGTCGCCTCCGTGTTCACGAGCTCGCCCGTGTCGGGGACGACGAACGACGTCACCGCCGAGATCCCGAAGAAGATCGAGCCGAGCATGTTCAGTGCGCCGATCCGCCACGAGACGTCGCGGCCGCGCAGGCACACCCACCGGCCGCAGACCTCGATCAGGGCGAGCTGGCTCGCGACGAGGAAGCAGATCGACCCGAGCGCGTCCGGAGCCCAGACGCGGACGTTCTCCTGCCTCGTCGAGAGCGCCGTGTTCAGCGCCGCGTAGGTCGTGGCGTTGAAGAAGAGCGTCCCGAGGAGCTGCACGGCGGTCGCGCACCAGTCGATGCGGTGCGGCTCGAGGCGCGGGAGGCGCAGTCGGCGGCCGCCGCTCGCGCCGCCGACGGCGCGCTCCGCTCCGGCGGCCTGGAGGAACTGGAGCAGCGCCGCGCTCGTGAAGAAGATCGAGCCGACGAAGTAGGTGACCCCGACGGCCTTCGGCGGGACGAGCTCCGCGTAGAACGGCGCAGAGCCGACCGCGAAGCAGGCCGAGCCGACCATGAACAACGCGCCGATCCACCGGTTCACGTGGCTGTGGCCGGCTGCCCGCTCCTCGAGCCCGCGGAGACGGAACCCCTTCCGGTGCCGGCGCGAGCTCCACTCGACCGGCGGGCCGTCCGCGGGCGCGAGCCGCGCGTGCGTGACGAACGGGCCGACGCGGCGCACGGAGCTGACCGTCCAGCCCGGCGGGATCGAGAACCAGGGCGGGTCGCTACTTGATCTTGCCGGTGGCGAGGTCGAGCCTCAGCGTGTCGTGGACCTTCGTGTTCGTCCGGTCGTTGAACGCGATCGTGAGCCGCGGCGACGCGAGCGAGAAGTCGATCGTCACCGTCAGGTACCCGAACTCGACGAGCGGCTCCTTCTCGAGCGTGTACTCGCCGCGCGTGATCGGCACCGTCTTCGGGAGGCCGAACTGCGGCGGGGTCGCCGAGAAGCCGCCGCTGCCCGCGACGACGTACGGGATCTCGCGGCCGTCGACCTTCCGCGTGAAGCGCTGGTAGAGGTGCGCGTGGCCGGAGAGGACGGCGTCCGGCCAGAAGCCGGCGCTCCGCGCGGCCGCGTCGATGTCGTCGGCGAGGCCCTTCGTGCCGCCGTGGCTCGAGTCGACCGAGGCCGGCGGGTGGTGGCAGGCGACGATCACCGCGCGCTCGCCGGCCTTCCGAGCCGGCGCGAGCCGCTGCAGCTCCGTCTCGAGGAAGTGGCGCTGGTCGTCCGGGACGGTCGGGTACTTGCCGCCCTGCGAGGAGATCACCCCGGGGCCCTCGAGCACGTTCGTGTAGAGCCCGACGATCGAGACGAACGGCGCGTCGAGCGTGAAGTAGACGCCCGGCTGGTCCATCGTGCTGCGGACGAGCGAGCCGGAGTCCGGCGACGGGCCTGGCTTCGCCGCGACGAAGTTGCGCAGGAACGCGAGCAGCGTCGGGATCCTCGGCGTGGTCGGGTCGTCCCCGTAGACCATCCCGTCGTGGTTGCCGGGGATCGCGAAGATCGGACGGTCGTAGGCGCGGAACGGCTCGTAGAACTGGTCGTAGTAGTACTGCGCCTCGCCGAAGTTGTAGACGACGTCGCCGAGGTGGAAGAAGAACGACGGCGCCGCCGGGCCGCCCTTCGCGAGGTCGTGGACCATCGCGTCCGCGACGCTCGCCTCGTTCGCGAGCGCCTTCTTCGCCGTCTGGAAGCTGTTGACCTTCGCGGCGCCCGTGTCGCCGACCGCGTGGAAGCTGATCTGCTTCGCCGCCTCGATCGAGGCGACGAGGTCGGCGCCGAGCACGTCGGCGAGCTCCATCCGCGGCGGGCTCACGCGCGGCTTCGGCACCTCCTGGAGCGAGTTCGCGTGCCCGGCGTAGTAGACGCTGTCGTAGTACGCGTCGCTCGTGTTGTCGACCTGGAACGAGGTCTCGTCCGCACCCGGCTGCGGGTCGGCGAAGAGCCGGCCGCCGCCGCCGCTGGAGCCTCGCGTGTGCGGGATCGGGCACCGGCGCATCTTGACCTGCGGCGGCCGTGCGCACAAACGCGCAGGGTGGGTACGGTCGGTTGCATGGACGGCGAGAGCGGATGGAGGCGGGCTCGGGTCGACGCGGCGGCGGGCGCGCGCCTCGAGCGACTCGTCGTCTCGCATCACCGGCGGCGGCTCGCGCGGCTCGGCCAGCGGGCGCTCGACGCTCCGGCCGGCGGCTGGGCCGCGAGCGCGCCCCCGCCGCGGGGCGGCAACGAGCTCGAGCTCCTCGTGGACGGCGCCGCGGCGCTGCCCGCGATCGCGGCGGCGATCGCCTCGGCGCGCTCGTCGGTGTGGCTCGCGGGCTGGTTCTTCTCGCCGGGCTTCCGGCTCGAGCACGGCGGCGAGACCCTGCGCGAGCTCCTCGCGGAGGCGGCGGCGCGGGTGGAGGTGCGCGTGCTCGCGTGGGCCGGCGCGCCATTGCCGCTCTTCCACCCCGATCGGCGCCAGGTGCGCGCCGCGATCGAGTCGCTCGCGCGCGGCACGGACGTGACCGTCGCGCTCGACGACCGCGAGCGCCCGCTCCACTGCCACCACGAGAAGCTCGTGATCGTCGACGGCGAGACCGCGTTCGTCGGCGGGATCGACCTCACCGACCTCGGCGGGGACAGGCTCGACACGCGCGAGCACCCGAGCCGCGGCGCGATCGGGTGGCACGACGCCGCCGTTCGGCTGCGGGGGCCGGCGGTCGCGGACGTCGCCGCGCACTTCGCCCTCCGGTGGGCGGAGGTGACCGGCACGCCGCCCGCGCCGGTCGCCGTGCCGTCGCCGAACGGGGAGGTCGAGCTCCAGGTCGTGCGCACCGTCCCGGAGCGGATCTACCGCCGGCTGCCGCGCGGCGAGTTCTCGATCCTCGAGTCGTACCTCCGCGCGCTCCGCTCGGCGGAGCGGCTCGTCTACCTCGAGAACCAGTTCCTCTGGTCGCCCGAGCTCGTGGCCGTGCTCGCCGACAAGCTCCGGCGGCCGCCCGACGACGGCTTCCGCTTGCTCGTCCTGCTCCCGACCAAACCGAACAACGGGCAGGACGACACGCGCGGCCAGCTCGGGGTGCTCGCCGAGGCCGACGGCGGCGCCGGCCGGTTCCTCGCGTGCACGCTCCTCCAGCTCGGCGAGCGGCCCCGCCCCGTGTACGTGCACGCGAAGGTCGCCGTCGTCGACGACCGCTGGCTGACCCTCGGCTCGGCGAACCTGAACGAGCACTCGCTCTTCAACGACACCGAGCTGAACGTCGTCTGCCGGGAGGGGGCCGTCGCGCGTGCGGCGAGGCTGCGGCTCTGGAGCGAGCACCTCGAGCGCGACCCGGCCGAGCTCGAGGGCGACCCGACCGGGCTCGTCGACGGGGTGTGGCGGCCGCTCGCCGCCGAGCAGCTCCGCCGCCTCCGGGCGGGGCTGCCGCTCACGCACCGCCTCGTCGAGCTTCCGGGCGTGTCACGGCGGGTCGGAGCGCTCCGCGGTCCGCTCAACGGGCTCCTCGTCGACGGCTGAGCCTCCGCCTCGTCGGGCTGCTCCGCTAGACGGGGCGCGGGCGCAGCGAGCGCTCGACGAACGCGTTCCCGGCCCAGTTCACGAGCCAGACGATGAACACGATCCCGACGTACGTCCAGAACCCGTCGACCGAGAAGTTCGGCGCGATCCACTCGGCGAGGGCGATCATCCCCACGTTGATCAGGAGGTAGAAGAAGCCGAGCGTGAAGATGATCAGCGGCAGGGTCAGGATCGCGAGGATCGGCTTCACGATCGCGTTCGCGATCCCGAGCACGGCCGAGCCGATCAGGTAGCCGGACCAGCCCTGGATGTCGACGCCGGTGAAGAGGCCGTTCGCGATCCAGAGCGCGAGCGCGTTCAGCGCCCACGCGAACAGGAGCTGCGCTCCGAACGGCATGCGCATCCGGCCGTTCAGTTCGCGGCGAAGACCTGGTCGCTCGGCGGGGCCTCGACGGACACCGGCGTGCCCCAGTCGCTCAGCTTCACGGTCGTGACCGTGCTCACGTCCCCGCCGGCCGAGGGCACGTCGAGCGTGGACTGCACCTCGTGGACGAGGCCGTCGCCGTCGCCGATCCACACGTCGACCGGGAGCTGCGCCGGCGCGCCCGCGTCGAGGAGCTGCTGGACGGTCGCGGCCGGGACGCCCTTCTGCGTCAGCGCCTTCTCGAGGTCGACGGACGCGTGGTACCGCGTCGTCGCGACGCCGTCGACCGTCTCCGGCCCGACCTCGGTCACGTCGCCGTTCGCGCGGAGCAGGTCGAGGATCTGGACCGGGTTGCCCGCGGCCTGGCCGAGCACGCCGCTCAGGTCGACGCCCGCCTTGCTCGCCGCGCGCTGCAGGTCGGCGCGGATCCACTCCTTGCCGCCGGGGAGCAGCCCCGCGAGGAACGGCGCGTGCGCGTACACGACCGGGTCGCCGTTCTCGGTGTCGTAGAGCACCTCGACGTCGCTCAGGTCGCCGAGCTTCACGGGCAGCTTCCCGGCGACGTCCGAGAGGTCGAGGTCCAGCCGGCCCTGATCCTGCTGGAAGAGGCCAGTCCCGGTGACGACCGAGTCGCCGAGCGCCGGCGAGCCGACCTCGACGCGCAGCGTCACCCGCACGCCGCCCGCGTCGCGGCTCTTCGAGGCGGCCGACGCGACCGGGTCGACGAGGCCGCTCGCACCGCAGCCGGCGAGGCCGACGGCGGCGGCGAGGAGCGCGAGGGCGGCGAGTGCTCGCTTCATCTCGGCCTATCTTGCCTCGCCGGGCCTACGCGCTGCCGACCGGACTCGCCGGGGCGCTCGCGTCGTAGACCTCGCGGGCGGGCGGGGCCACGACCGCGATGTGCGTCCCCCACCGGCTCATCGTCGTGAGCGTCGCGCTCGTGACCTTCTCGCCGCCGATGTCGGTGCTCGAGGTCGCGCGGATCTGGTGGACGAGGCCGTCGCTGTCGCCGATCCAGACGTCGACCGGGATCGTCGCCGGCTGGCCGTCCGCGAGCAGCTGCTCGATCCCGACGGCCGACGCGCCCCCGAGCTTCACCGCCCGGCGCAGGTCGACGACGCCGTGGTACTTCGTCACCTTCGCGCCGCCGACGATGTCGGGCCCGATCTCCTTCACGTGCCCGCTCGCGCGCAGCAGGTCGAGCATCTGCGCCGGGCTCTGCCCGTCCTGGCCGAGGAGCTGGTTGAAGTTGACGCCCATCGCGCTCCCCGCCCGCCGCAGGTCGAGCCGGATCCAGCGCTTCCCCGGGGGAAGCTGCGAGTCGAGGTACGGCATGCGGAGGTAGACGACCGGGTCGCCGCCCTCGGTCAGGTAGCGGGCCTCGACGCCACGGCCGCTGCCGAGCGGGAGCGACGTGTTCTGCAGCAGGTTCGACAGGTCGACCGCGAGCTCGCCGGACTGCCCGTCGAACGCGCCCGCGCCGCTGATCTCGCCCTCGCCGTCGCCGGGGAAGTCGATCGAGACGGCGATCGCGACGTGGACGCCGCCGGCGCGCTCGCTCTTCGCCGCCGCCGACGCGACCCGGCCCGCGGGGCTCTGCGACGAGCCGCAGCCGGCGAGCGCCGCGACGGTCGCGCCGACCACGGCCGCGACGAGCAGCCGGCCCGCGAGGCGCGGGCCGGCCGCACGGCCCGACCAGGTCGCTCTCCTCATCGAGCCGATACCGTAGCCGTCGAATTGCCGCTCGCTGCGGACGTTTTCGTCCGGCGGCCCCTTGCGCGGCCGGGGCCGCTCCCTATAGCGTGCGCGGAGCACCGAGCAGGGACGCGAGTAGGTCGAAGCCGTCCCGGTGGGCAAGACGCAAAGTCCTTCGGGGCGGCGCGAAAGGTTCGCTGGGGCAGTGGACGAAAGCGAACCAGCTCGGTGCATTTTTTCGTGCGCGCCCACCGATGACCGCGACGGTTCAGGTGCGGAGCGTCGGGGCGGGCCGCGGCTCGAGCCGCCCGGTCGCGAGCGCGTAGCGGACGATCTCCGCGCGGGTCGCGAGCCCGAGCTTGCGCATGATGTGCGCCCGGTGCGTCTCGGCGGTCCGGACCGAGATGAAGAGCATCGTCGCGATCTCCTGGTTCGTGTGCCCGAGCGCGAGCAGGCGCAGCACCTCCTGCTCGCGGTCCGAGAGCGGGTCGGCTCCGGGGCGCCCGCCGCTCTCGGTCTCGGCCGCGGCGAGCCGCGCGCCGAGCAGCGGGTGGACGTAGTGCCGGCCGGCCGCAACCTCGTGCAGCGCCTGGACGAGCTCCGCGTCGGCCGCCTCCTTCAGCATGTAGCCGCTCGCGCCGGCGGCGAACGCGCGGCGGACGTACGCCGGGTCGTCCTGCATCGAGAGCACGAGCACCTTCGTTTCGGGCGCGGCGGCGCGGAGGTCCGGCAGCGCCTCGATCCCGTTGCGGCCGGGCATGACGACGTCGAGGAGAAGCACGTCGGGCCGCGTCGTCGCGACGAGCTCGATCGCCTCCGCCGCGTTCGCGGCCTCGGTCACGACCTCGAAGTCGTCCTCCGCCTCGAGCAGCCGCCGCAGGCCCGACCGGAGCAGAGCGTGGTCGTCGCAGATCAGCACCCGGATCGCCGACATGACCGAAGCATCGCGCGGGACGGCGCCGGCCGCCCCGCAATTTGCCCGCAGAGACGTTGCGGGCTTCTACGAATCCGGCGCGTGCGGGACGATCACGACCGGACACGCTGCGTAGTGCGCGCACTGCTGGCCGACCGACCCGAGCAGGAGCCCGCGGAAGCCGCCGAGCCCGCGCGAGCCCACGACGAGGAGCTCTGCCTCGCGCGACTCCTCGACGAGCACGTCCGCGGCCTGGCCCTGGCGGACGACCTTCGCGATCTCGACCCCGGCCTCGGCCTCGGCGGCGCCCACGTCGGCGAGCGTCTTGTCGAGCACGATCGTCCCGAGCGCTTCGTAGTCCGTACGGTCGACGGGCACCGTGACGTACCCCGACTCGTAGGCCCCCGCGGGGACGTGCCACACGCTGACGAGCCTGAGCCCGCAGCCGCGCAGCCGTGCCTCGTCGAGCGCGAAGCGGAGCGCCGCCGCCGCGCCCCCGGAGCCGTCGACTCCGACGACGATCGTCTTCATGGCGTCCTCCTTTTCTCGACTCGGCCCATTCTCTCCGTGGTCGCCGCCGGCCCGCGTCACCTGAACCGGGAGCCTGTCGCGGGAGTTCCGCCCGGTCAGCCGCCGTCGGCGTCGCCGGTGTCGATCAGCGCGTACAGCTCGCGGCGCGCCCGCTCGGCGTCGGCGGTCGTCACCGCCTCGCCGAGCCGGGCGCGGAGCCGGAGCAGCAGCTCGGGCACGTCGTCGCGCCCGTGGAGGTCGAGGCGCTCGACCGCGCAGCGCCCCTCGAGCGCAGCGCCGCCCGGCTCCCAGAACGGGCAGCCGTTCTCGGAGCACGGCTCCGCCCGGCCGATCGCAGCCGCGATCCGGCAGAGCCGCGCGGTGCCTCCGCTCGGGGTCGTCATACCTCGATGGTCGTGCGCGGCGTCCGGGCCGGCATCGGCGGCGCCGCTGAGCCTCGGCTGCGGGAAACCACCGAGCCCGGGGGCTGATATGAACAGGCTTCGTGACCCTCGCCGCCCCCCGCCGGTGAACGCGCGTCGGCTCGCCGCCGTCGCGGTCGCCGCCGCGCTCGCGCTCGAGTGCGCGGCCTGCGGCGGTTCGGGCGGGAAGGCGACGAGCCCGCCGCCCGCGACCTCGACGACCACGACGACGGCCGCCGTCGACCTCGCCGACGGGAAGGCGATCTTCTCGAGCACGTGCGCCGGATGCCACACGCTCGCCGCGGCGGGGGCGTCCGGGACCGTCGGGCCGAGCCTCGACAAGGGCGACCATTCGGTCGCGTTCATCCTCGACCGCGTGACGAACGGGAACACCGACAACCTCGGCGTGATGCCCGCGTTCGTCGGCTCGCTCACGGCGCAGCAGATCCAGGACGTCGCCGCGTTCGTCTCGCGGTCCGCCGGGAAGTAACCCCGGACGCCGGGCGGTTGGTACAACCGCCGAGGTGGCCGCGAACCCGAACGCCGCGGGTCTGAGCCAGGCCGAGGCCGAACGCCTCCTCGCCCGGCGGGGTCCGGTGCCCCCGCCGTCGACGAGCCGCTCGTACGCGAGCATCGTCCGGGCCAACGTCTTCACCGTCTTCAACCTGATCCTCGCGGTCGCGGGCGGGATGACGCTCGCGTTCGGCGAGCCGCAGGACGCGCTCTTCCTCGGCGTGCTCGTCGCGAACGCGCTGATCGGCTCCGTGCAGGAGATCCGCGCGAAGCAGGCGCTCGACCGGCTCTCCGCGCTCGTCGCACCGCGCGCGACGGCCGTCCGCGACGGCGAGCCGCGCGAGCTCGCGGTCGAGGAGCTCGTCCCCGGCGACCTCGTCCGACTCGGCCCGGGCGACCAGGTCGTCGCCGACGGGACGCTCGGCGAGGCACGGTCGCTCCGCGTCGACGAGTCGATCCTGACCGGCGAGTCGGACCCGGTCGACCGCGCGGCCGGCGACGAGGTGCGCTCCGGCTCGTTCGCGGTCGAGGGCACGGGCGCCTACACGGTGACCGCGGTCGGCGAGCAGAGCTACGCGGCGCGGATCACCGGCGAGGCGCGCTCGTTCCGCCATCCGCGCTCGCCGCTCGAGCGCGCCCTGAACCAGCTCCTGCTCGTGCTCGTCGGCGTGCTGATCCCGCTCGGGCTGATCCTCGGCTACGCGCTCTGGCACCGCCACGCGGGGATCCACCAGGCGGTGCCGATCGCGGTCGCGGCGGTCGTCACGCTCATCCCCGAGGGCCTCATCCTCCTCGCGAGCCTCACGTTCGCGATCTCCGCGCTCGGCATGGCCCGCCGCGGCGCGCTCGTCCAGCAGCTGAACGCGATCGAGTCGTTCGCGTCGGTCGACCTCGTGTGCCTCGACAAGACCGGCACGCTGACCGAGCCGTCGCTCCGCGTCGTCGACGTCGTCGGGCCGGACGGCCTCGACGAGGAGCTCGGCCGCTACGCCGCCTCGGCCTCGGCGCACAACGCGACGCTGCGCGCGATCGCCGAGGCGTTCCCGGCCGACGCGGCGCCGGTCGAGGAGGAGCTGCCGTTCTCGTCGGCGCGGCGCTTCGGCGGCCAGCGGATCGGCGGCGTCGGGTACGTGCTCGGCGCGCCCGAGCACTTCGGGCTCGACGGCCTCGCCCGCACCGCCGACGACGCCGCGCGCGAGGGCCGGCGCGTGCTCGCG
This sequence comes from uncultured Actinomycetes bacterium, assembly GCA_963729135.1. GTDB lineage: Bacteria > Actinomycetota > Thermoleophilia > Gaiellales > Gaiellaceae > PALSA-600. The sequence goes on along the minus strand of CAVSMT010000010.1, from coordinate 437,689 downwards.
TTCGGGACGAGCGACGAGCTCGACGCGGAGCGCCCGCCGGCGCGCGGGCTCGTGCTGCTCGCCGAGCAGCTGCGGCCCGAGGCGCGCGACACCGTCGAGTGGCTGCGCCGGCAGGGCGTCGAGCTCCGCGTCCTCTCGGGCGACCGGCCCGAGACGGTGGCCGGGATCGCGCGCGACGCCGGCATCCCCGGCCCCGCGCACGACGCGTCGGAGCTGCCCGACGACCCCGAGGAGGTGCGCCGGATCGCGCTCGGCAACGCCGTGCTCGGCCGCATCTCGCCCGAGGGGAAGCGGCGCGTCGTCGAGGCGCTCACCGCCGGCGGCCTGTACGTCGCGATGATCGGCGACGGCGTCAACGACGTTCCCGCGCTGAAGGCGTCGCGCCTCGCGATCGCGCAGGGGAGCGGCACGCAGATGGCGCGGAGCGTCGCCGACGTCGTGCTCGTCTCCGGCGACTTCGCCGCGATCCCGGCGATGGTCGAGGAGGGGCGGAAGATCCTCCGCAACGTGCAGCGCGTCTCGAAGCTGTTCGTGACGAAGTCGGCGTTCGCGGCGTTCCTCGTGCTCTCGATCGGCCTGACGCCGACCGCGTACCCGCTCCTCCCGCGGCAGCTCAGCCTCGTCGCGGCGCTGACGATCGGCATCCCCGGGTTCTTCCTCGCGCTCGGGCCGAGCTCGGGCGACTCGAGCCCGCGCGGCTTCCTCCGCGAGACCGGCCGCTTCGCGATCCCGGCCGGCACGGCCGCCGGCCTCGGCGTCGTCTCGAGCTACCTGTTCGCGCTGAACGTGCTCGACCTGAAGCTCGACGTCTCGCGGACGGTCGCGGTGACCGTGCTCGTGCTCGTCGGCCTGTATCTGATCCTCGCGCTCGAGGCCGTGGGGACGACGCGGAGTGCGGTGATCTCGACCCTCTGCCTGTCGCTGCTCGGCGCGTACGTCGCCGTGCTCGTCTTCCCGGCCACGCGCGACTTCTTCGCGCTCGCGTTGCCGGGCGTCGAGGGCGTGGTCGCCTCGGTGATCGGCGCGGGGGTCGCGATCGCCGGCCTCGCGTCGATCGACGACCGCTTCGTGCCCGGCCGGCCGTCGTGATCAGCGGACGAAGCCCGAGAACGCGGCCCATTCCGCCGCTGCGAGCTTGGCCTGGCCGGGAATCGAGAGGTGGTTCAGGTCGACGCTCAGGTCGGCCGCGGTGATGGCGAGCCGAGCGGCCGCGCCGCCGTCGTACCGGCACTGCGCCACCGCCGCGCACGCGGCCGCGAGCTGGGCCTCATAGCCCTTCACGGTCTTCTCGAGGTACGCGAGGTGGGCGGGGACGAGGCTCCCCGGCGAGGCCGCGGAGGCCGGTGCGAAGATCGAGCACGGGCCCTTGCCGGCGTGCTTCAGGCGGGCGCCGACCGGCATCCCCTCGAGCGTCCTCGTGTACGAGGCGAACGATCCCCACGAGCCGACGACGAGGATGCGCGCCTGCGGCAGCCCCTGGGCGAGCTGCGCAAGTGCGGCGGCGAACCCCGTCCGGAAGTCGCCGAGGCGGCTCGCGTCGTTGCCGTCGCAGAGGATGTCGTCGTCGCCGATCTGGATCACGGCGAGCTCGGGCTTCGGCTTCAGCGCGACTGCCCTCTTGATCTGCGCCGCGAGCTCGGTCAGCGTCGCGCCGTCCTGCGCGAAGTTGACGGCGTGCCCGCGGACGGCCGGATTCACGGCGAGGATTCTCGAGTACAGGCTGTCGACCGCCGGGTTCGACCCGGTCGCCCACGAGTTCGCGGGCGCGTCGCCGTACGGGTGGGCGGGATCCGAGCCGAAGCCCGTCGCGCCGGAGTGCCCGAGGACGACGATCGAGCCCGGGTACCGCGCGGTCGCGCCGGTCGCCGCCGGCACGAGCGCCGCAGCGACGAGAACCGCCAGCAGCAGCCTTCCCATCGTGAGCCTCCTTTCCGAGAGGGAGAGCGCGGGCGGATCGTCTCGGCCTCCGCTACCGGGCCGCTACCGGGCGGCTACCGCGCTGCCCTTTCCGTAGGCTTCGACGGCCGATGGACCTGAAGCCGGTCGACAGCGAGCACACACTCGGGCCGGGCGGCGAGGCCGCCGTCGGGCTGCCCGGGCTCGTCCGCGCCGAGCGGCCGCGCCGCCGCGTCGCGCTGCCGGGCGACTGGGGTGCGCCGGTCTCGCCGACCCGCGCGCGGGCGGTCGCCGCGGCGCTCGCGCTCGTCGCGTCGGCGGCGCTCGTGACGCGGGTGGACGGGCTCGACTGGACGCCCGACCGGATGCTGCTCGTCTTCCTCGTGCCGGCGCTCGTGCTGCGCGGGGCGGTGCGGTACCTGCGCGACTTCGTCCCGTTCGCGCTGCTGATCTTCGCGTACGCCGAGCTGCGCGGGCTCGCGCACGTCGTCGCGCCGCACCCGTTCTACAGCCCGCAGCTCCGGCTCGAGCACGCGCTCTTCGGGGCCGTCCCGGCGCAGTGGCTCCAGGCGCGGCTGTGGGACGGGACGACGCGCTGGTACGACACGCTCGCCGACGGGCTGCTGCGCGTGCACTACGTCGCGCCGCCGCTGCTCGCGTTCCTGCTGTGGGTGGGGAGCCGTGCGCGGTTCTTCCGCTTCGCCGCGAGCATGATCGCGCTCTCGTTCGCGGCGGCGGTCGTGTTCGCCGCGTTCCCGGCGGCGCCGCCGTGGGCCGCCGCGCAGGCCGGCCTCCTGCCCGGCGTCGTGAAGCTCCCGCACCCGTTCGCGCAGGCGCCCGCCGCCGGCATCAACGCGCACAGCTCGCTCGGGAGCATCGTCCCCGGGAACCCGTACGCCGCGATCCCGTCGCTCCATGCGGGCTACGCCTTCCTCGTCTTCCTCACCGTCGCGAGCCTCGCGCTCCGGTACGGCGGGCGCCTCCGCTGGCCGCTCGCCGCGCTGTGCTTCGCGTACCCGCTGGCCCAGTCGTTCGCGGTCGTCTACACCGGGAACCACTACGTCGTCGACATCGTGGTCGGCGACCTGTTCGCGCTCGCCGCGTTCGTCGGCACGAACCGCGCCGCGGACCGGCTCGGATTACCCCGATAGGAACGGGAGCTTCGCCGCGAGCCGGACGTCGCCGACCGTCGGGAGCACGTCGTCGCGGCAGATCGCGGTCGAGAGCTCGAGGCGCTCCTCGGCGATCAGCGCGGCGGAGGTGAGCTGCTTCAGCCGGAGCTGATCGACGATCACGCCGCGCGCGAACCCGGGCGTGACGCCGGAGACGCGCGTCGCGGCGAGGAAGCGGCCGAGCTTCGGGAAGAGCGCCCGCTCGGCCTGCTGCTCGTCCGCGCGGGTCACCGGCACGAGCGCGGTCGCGGCGAGGCGGCCGAAGAGCGCGGTCAGCGCCGCGCTGCGGCTGCCGAGGAGCTGCTGCGCCTGCGCGAGCTGGCCCGTCGCGAGCACCCGCCCGCCGATCACGCACTGCGCATACGCCGGCAGCGTCGAAAGCTGCCCGTCGGTGAGCGACGGGTCGAACGACGCGACCGCCGGCGCGTCGCAGAGCGTCGGGTCGCGCGTCCACAGCGCGACGCACGCGGCGCCCGCCTTGTCGCCGTCGGCGCCCGCGGACGAGAGCGTGCCCCAGCCCCAGTCCCAGATGCTCCCGACGCCGAGCTCGCCCGCGACCTGCTTCGCCGCGAGCGTCGCGAGCTTCACGAACTCGAGCCACGACGAGGTCGGCTGCAGCCCGACGCGGCCGGTCGACGAGCCGGACTGGAAGCCGAGCATGAGTCCGGCGCGCGAGGGGGAGACGCCGATCGCCTGGAGCTTCTGGATCGCGGTGCGGAGGTCGACCCGGAGCCGCCGGCTGCCGAGGTCGGGACCGAGGTCGTCGATCCGCGGCGCCGGCCAGTAGACCTCGCGGACGAGGATCGCGAGCGCCGAGAGCTGCTGCCACCACTCGATCGTGTCGCCGGCCGCGTTCGGGCTCGACGCGAGCAGGACGTACGGGATCGCGCCGCGGCTCACGAGCTCCTGCACGAACGTGATCACGTTCACGCGGTACTGGGTCGCGCTCGCCGAGAGCGGCGCCGCCGCGGTCACGCCCTGCAGCTCGTTCAGCGCGATCACCGGCGTCGCGCAGCCGGACGAGGTCGCGGCCTGCGCGGCGAGCGCATCCGCGCGCGGCACGACCGAGTCGGGCGGCGCGGGCGCCGACGGCGTGCCGACGTCGGCCTCGAAGTGCATCTCCCAGTACACGGTCTGCGCGCCCGCGCGCCGGATCGCCGCCGGGATCGGGCCGCCGCTCGTCGCCACGATCACGCCCGGCTTCGAGAGCTCGCCGCGAAACGGCACGGTGCCGTCGGCGAAGTCGAACCACTGCGGCGTGACGTCCGGCAGCCCGCAGACGCCGGCCTGGGCGGCCCGCGCGACACCCGGCGCGCCGAGCCAGCCCACCGCCACGACGACCGCGACTGCGAGTGTGCCCCTCATCGACCCGGGCGAGCCTAGCCACGGTTTGTTAAGGGTCGGTCAGCGGTCGCGCTCGACGACGTAGGCCGGCAGCGCGAGCAGGAACTCGCGGGCGGCCGAGTCGGGTACCGCGTCGAGCGCCTCCTCGCCGCGGGTGTGCGCGGCGTCCGCGAGGTGCCGGGCGAGCGCCGCGGCGCGGTCGAGGCCGCCCGTCTCGACGATCCGGTCGTGGAGCCACGCGACGTCGTCCGCCTCGCGCTCGGCGCGCGGCCGGGCGAGGAACGCCTCGACGCGCCGGCGCTCGGCGCCCCGGAGCGTCCGCAGCAGGCCGATCAGCATCAGCGTCCGCTTCCCCTCCCACAGGTCGCCGCCGATCTCCTTCCCGTACGCGCCGTACTCGCCGACGAGGTTGAGGATGTCGTCCTGGATCTGGAACGCGGCGCCGAGGAACCAGCCGTACCGGTCGAGCTCGGCGGCGTCCGCCGCGCCGCCGCGGGCGACGATCGCGCCCACCCGGCAGGGGTAGATGCACGTGTACCACGACGTCTTCTTCAGGCACATGCGCAGGTAGTCGGCGTCGGCGAGGTCGCAGACGTTGTCGCGGATCCACCCGAGCTCGAGCGCCTGGCCCTCGAGCGTGTGGCGCATCATCAGCTCGGTCTCCTGGACGATCCGCCAGCTCGCGTCCGCGCCGAGCAGTCGGCGATTCTCCAGCAGACGGCGGAGCGCGAGCAGGTTCGTCATGTTCCCGACGTTCAGCGCCACGCCGACGCCGTGCTCGACGTGCAGCGTCGGGCCGCCGCGGCGCCGATCGCTCTCGTCCTGGACGTCGTCGTGGATCAGGAACGCGTTGTGGAAGAGCTCGATCGCGACCGCGGAGTCGAGCGCGAGCGCCGGCTCGCCGCCGAGCGCGCGGCACACGGAGAGGAGGAGCGCGGGGCGGAGGCCCTTCGCGGGCCGGCCCGGGTACTCGCCGACGAGCTGGTACAGGGACGCCGGCTCGCCCTCGGGCAGGCCGTCGAGGAGCCGGGAGACGACGGCGTCGCGGTGCGCCTCGAGGTACGCCTCGACCGCGGATCCGGTCACGGCCGCCGCCGACCGCACGGTCAGCGGACGCGCTGGCGCTGGCCGCCCGATCGCGTCGACCGCGGCGGCTTCTGCGGCGGCGCGTCGACGGGCGGCGGCTCGGGCGCGAGCCGCTCGGTCAGCGCGGCGACGCGGTTGATCATGTCGGGCGCGAGCCGGAAGAGGTCGAGGACGCCGTCGAACAGGTCGTGCGCGTCGCGCGTGAGCCGCTTCGAGAGGTCGAGCACGTCGTCGGAGCCGAGCTCGGACACGCGCGCGGAGGCGACGTCGATCAGCTCGTGCGCGTTCGAGCGGAACCGCTCGAGCACCTGGTCGAACTCGGCCGGGTCGACCCGCCGCTCCTCGGCGAAGCGCGTCTCGACCTTGCGGACACCGGCGAGGCCGGCGGCCAGCTCGCGCTCGAGCACCGACGCGGCCTGCCGCACCGCGGCCGAGGCGCTCGCCGCCGCGCCCTCGAGGCTCTGCCCTTCCTTGCCGCCGCCGCCCTTCCGCGAGCTCGCCATCGGGGTCTTCTACCACACCGCGCCGGATTCGAACCCGCGCTCGTGGGCGCCGGCGACGATTGCGGCCATCGCCGCGACCGTGCGCTCGAGCTCCTCGTCGGTGGTGAAGAAGTGCGGCCCGAGCCGGATCCCCGCGCCGGGGCGGAAGTCGCAGAGGATCCCGCGCTCGCCGAGCTCGCGGTGCACCTCCTCGAAGCCGGGGACGAAGACGGTGACCGTGCCGCCGCGGCGCGCCGGCTCGCGCGGCGAGCGCACCTCGAACCCGGCCTCGTCCGCGAGCCGGATCAGCAGGTCGGTCTGCCGCAGCGAGTGCTCGCGGATCCTCTCGACGCCGATCTCCTCGACCAGGTCGTAGCCGGCCGTCGCGGCGTACAGCGCGGGCACGTTCGGCGTGCCGGTGAGGAACCGCTCGATGCCGTCGGCGTAGCGCAGCTCCGGCTCGAACGCGAACGGCGCCGCGTGCGCCTGCCAGCCGACGAGCGTCGGCTCGAGCCGCTCGACCAGGTCCGGCCGCACCGAGAGCCAGCCGTTGCCGGGCCCGCCGCAGAGCCATTTCACCGAGCCGCCGACCGCGAAGTCGACGCCGAGCCCGGCGACGCCGACCGGCATGATCCCGGCCGACTGGTAGCAGTCGAGCACGACGTGCGCGCCCGCCTCGTGCGCGCGGGCCGTGATCGCCGCGACGTCCTGGATCTCGCCCGAGCGGAAGAGGACGTGGCTGATCGGGACGAGGAGCGTTCGCTCGTCGATCGCGTCGATGATCGCCTCGCCGTCCTCGCAGACGACCGGCTCGAGGTCGGGCTGGGCCTGGTACAGGTAGCGCACCGAGGGGAAGTTCGCGGCCTCGTACACGACCCGGTTGCGCCGCGGGTCGACCGGCCGGAAGCACGAGAGGACGATCGCCTCGGCGACGGTCACGTTCTGGTGCATCACCGTCGTCCCGGGCGCGGCGCCGACGATCCGGCCGACCTGCTCGCCGACCTCGACGGGCATCGTCCACCAGCCCTCGCCCCACGCGCGGATACCGCGCGTCGCCCACGTGTGCGCGTACTCGGCGAGCCGCTCCGCCGCGGCGGCGGGCATCGCGCCGAGCGAGTGGTTGATCAGGTAGGTCGTCTCCGCGAGGATCGGGAACCGATCGCGGTACGCGGCGAGCTCCACGCGGCGAAAGCTACGCGACGCCGGCCGGGCTCCCCTCGCGCGGAGGGGAGCCGGGCCGGGCCGGTTAGTACTCGGCGTCCGGTAGGCGGTCGCCCCAGCGCACGATCAGGGCGTAGAGGACGATCACGGTCAGCGTCAGCACCGCGAGCGCCATGAGCGGGTACGAGGAGCTGCCGACGAAGGCGAGCTGCTCGAGGAACGTCAGGCTGACCACGACGATCGCGACCCAGCGCGCCCACCCTGCGCCCGACAGCAGCCCGAGCCCGACGAACGCGATGACCACGCCCCAGAGCAGCGTCAGCCACCCCCACGTCGAGACGTTGAAGACGATGATCTGGCTCGGCGTGGCGACGTAGTACTCCTTGCGGATCACCGCGATCAGGCCCTCGAAGAAGTCGATGAACCCGATCACGATCATGAGCAGGCCGGCGAAAGCGATCCACCCCGCCCATGCATTTTTCGATGGCATTCCGTGTCTCCTCTCTCCCAGGAAAAGCGAGCGCTGAAAGCGAGGCCTCTTTCGCGCCCGCGGCGCGTTCTCCTAGTGGTTCAGCAGGCTGGCGACCACGTTGATCGTGATCGCGACGATCACCGAGCCGAAGAGGAACGAGAGCAGGGCGTGCCGGATCGCGGTGCGGCGGATCGGCCGCGCGGTCAGATCGGTGTCCGAGACCTGGTAGGTCATCCCGACCGTGAGCGCGAGGTAGGCGAAGTCGTGGTAGTCGGGAGGGTCGTCGTCGTTGAAGTCGATCCCGCCCGCCGGCGGGTCGTAGTAGAGGCGCGCGTACCGGAGCAGGAAGACGGTGTGGACCGACGCCCAGGCGAGGGCGACGCTCAGGACGACCAGCCAGATCAGCAGGCCCTTGTCCCACCCGGTGTGCCTGCCGGCCGCGGCGAGGTCGAAGGCGACGGCGATCAGGCTCGCGACCGCGGCCGAGAGGAGGACGAGGTCGGAGGTCCCGCGGGAGAAGTCCTCGGCGCGCGCGTGGGCGGCCGTCTCGGCGGCGTCCTTCCCGTAGATGCTCGTCCAGACGAGGGCGAGGAAGACCACGCCCGCGGCGGCCCACGCGGACGACACCGCGACCGTCCACGACGCGCCCGCCGCGGCCTTGACGCCGAGCATCAGCAGGCCGACGACCCCCGCCGCCTCGAGTCGCATCGCTGCGAGGCCCTGGTGGTCGAGCCGGCCGCTCTCGGTGACCGCCCCCGCGCGCATCGCGCGGACCCGGGCGACCACGCTCACGGTCTGCCGTTCCGGTCGCGCCGCGGCGGCTCGCCCGCGAGGATCTCCGGCGGGAGCGCGGCCGGGAAGCCGAGCACGACGAACCCGACGAGCAGCGTGAGGCCGATCGCGTGCGCCCACGACGAGTCGGCGAGGACCGTGAAGCCGGTGCCGGCGACGAGACACGCGACGGCCGCGCGGCCGAGGAGCCCGGATGCGGAGGCCGCGAGGACCTCGCGGCTGTCGGGCGCGACGGTGCCGCGGCCGGCGGCCTCGAACCTCCCGCGGAGCACGAGCCCGAAGAGGAGCGCGAGCGACGGGAAGAGGAGGAGCCCGCCGACGACGACCGCGACGACGACGGCGACGAGCGTGTCGTGCGGCGCGGCGGCCTGCCGCACCGTCAGGTCGCGGAGGAAGAGCGGCGACTGCGCGAGCGCCCAGCCGGCGATGATCGCCGCGACCGCGACCGAGGCGCCGTACCGGGCGGGCTCGTAGCGGCGGCTCCACACGAGCGCGAGCGTGAACGTGCCGGCGAGCGCGGAGACGACCATCGCGGCGAGCCCCCGCCCGTGGACGAGCCCGTGGTAGAGCTCGGGCGCGTCCGAGCGGACGATCGGGAGGCCCGCGATCGCGATCGCGCCGGCCGCGATCCCGGAGCCGAGCGCGCGCCGGCGGAACGACTCCTCGAGCTCGGCGTCGCCGATCCGCACCGCGTCGCCGCTCAGGAAGACGGCGGCGAGGTACGCGGCCGTGACCACCGCGAGCGTCCCGATCAGCATCGAGGTCGGGTTGAGCCAGCTCGTGACGTGGTTGCCGGCGGCATTGCCGGCGGGCACCCGCAGCGACGCGATCCCGCCGACGACCGCCCCGAGCGCGAACGGCGTCAGGATCGACGAGAGCGAGAAGGCCGTGTCGACCGCGCCCGACGGGCGCCGCGACCGCGCGCCCGAGTGGAGCGCGTACGCCGTGCCGCGGAAGACGATCCCGACCGCTGCGACGAAGAGCGGGATCGAGAGCGTCGAGGCGATCGAGCCGAACGCGAGCGGGTACGCGGTCCAGACGACCGTGAGCACGAACACGAGCCACACGTGGTTCGCCTCCCACACCGGGCCGATCGCGCGGTACGCCAGCCCTCGGACCTTCGGGTCGCGCCGCGCGGTGAGCTGCCAGAAGCCGGCGCCGAAGTCGGCGCCGCCGAGCACGACGTAGAACGCGAGCCCGGCGAGCGCGAAGACGAGCGGGAGCTGGTAGAGCGCGATCATGTCTCCGGGAGCGGCATCCGCTCGAGCTTGCGGAGGATCCAGACGACGGCGAGGACGAGCCCGAGGTAGACGAGAGAGAGCGTCGTCAGCCCGACCGGGATCCCCTGCGCGGCGGTCACGGCCGCCGACGTGCGCATCACCCGGTAGACGACCCACGGCTGCCGGCCGACCTCGGTCGTCGTCCAGCCGGCGATCAGGGCGACGAGCGAGAGCGGCCCGGCGAGGACGACCGCACGGTAGAACCACTTCGACTCGGGCAGCCGCCGCCGGCGCACGCGGACGAAGAGGAACACCACGCCGAGCAGGCCGAGCATCGTCCCGATCCCGACCATCGTCTGGAACGCGAAGCGGACGACGTTCACCGGCGGGCGCTCGTCGGGCGGGACGGTGTTCAGCCCGAGCACGGTCGCGTTCGGGTCGTGGAACGCGAGCACCGAGAGCAGCTTCGGGATCCTGATCCCGTACTCGACCCTGCCGTCGGAGTACCAGCCGAGGATGTGCACCGGTGCGCCGGCGGTCGTCTTGCCGAGGCCCTCGAACGCGGCGAGCTTCACGGGCTGGTTCTCGGCGACGACGCGGCCGTTCAGGTCGCCGACGAGGATCTGGATCGGCGAGGCGAGCGCCGCGACCGTGAGCGGGATCGCGAGCGCGGTGCGCTCGTAGCGGCCCCAGCGCCCGCGCATCCGCGCGAGCGCGTACGCGCCCGCGACGAGGAAGCCCGTGACCATGTACCCGGCGATGTACATGTGCACGAACTCGTGCCAGAAGTACGTGTTGCCGAAGAGCGCCGTCAGCGGATGCACGTCGACGACCTTGCCGCCCACGATCTCGAAGCCGCCCGGGTGGTTCATCCAGCCGTTGACGGCGATCACCATCAGCGACCCGGCCACGCCCGCGAGCACGACCGGGATCCCGCTCGCGAAGTGCCAGCGCGGCGAGAGCCTGTCCCAGCCGTACACATAGATCCCGACGAAGATCGCCTCCGCGAAGAACGAGAAGCCCTCGATCGCGAAGCCGAGGCCGAACACCGACCCGAACCGCGCCGTGAACACGGGCCAGAGGAGGCCCATCTCGAAGCTGAGGATCGTGCCGGTGACGACGCCGACCGCGAACAGCGCCGCCATCACCCGCGACCAGCGCCGCGCGAGGGTGCGGTACAGCTCGTCGCCCGTCCGCAGGTACAGCCACTCGACGAAGAGCACGAGCGCCGGGAACGCGACCCCGAAGCAGACGAGGGGGATGTGCGCCGCGAACGACAGCGCCTGCAGCTGCCGCGCCTGGAGCAGGTACTGCTGGTGAACGAGGGCGGCTGTCGTCTCCGGAACCTACACGGGAGGGCGGCCCGCGCCGCCCTCCCGCGCGCTCGGTCCGGCTACAGGCTGATGTTGACCCGCGTCGAGACGAGCCGGCGGATCGAGATCCCACCGAGGCGCTGGCTCTTCGCGGTGGGGAAGCCTTTGAGCTTGCGCATCGTGATCGTGGCCGCGAAGCGGTCGAGCACGAGTCGCGTCGGGAGCGACAGGTTCGCGACCGGCACGGAGCCGCTGCCCGGCGTGCACGAGGTCGTGGGCGGCGCGGCCGCCGGGGTCACGACCGCGGTCGGAACCGTCGTCGCCGCGTTCGAGCCGTCGGCGTTCTTCGCGGTCACGCGCGCGCGGAGCGTGTTGGCGTCGTCGACACTCTCGAGCACGTACGTCTCGTCGTTCGCGCCCGAGATCGTCGAGCAGCTGCCGCCGTCCCTGTCGCAGCGGAGCCAGTCGTACGCGAACGTCGGCGAGCCCGTCCACGTCCCTTGGACATTCGGCATCTCCTTGGTCGTTGGCCACCGGTCCTCTCCGGGCCTCGACCGGGAAACGAAGCCGAACACTTTCCTTACGCGGCGGCGCTCTCGGGCTCGAGATGCGGCAGGACGGTGTCGCGGATCTGCTGGCCCGTGACCTTGCCCTCGAGCTGGGCCACGATCCGCTTGCCCTTGACGAGCACGAGCGTCGGCACGGTCGTGATGCGCATCCGCTCGGCGACGTCGCTGCGCTCGCTGACGTCGACCTTCCGCAGCCGCAGCCGCGCGCGCTCGCGCACGTAGAGGCACGAGACGAGGCCGTCGAGACGGCGCGACGGGCCGGACGTCGGGGAGTAGAAGAAGAGGAGCAGCGGCGTCGCCGTGTCGCTCTTCGTCGGAGTGTTCAGGGGTGTGGTCATGGGGTTCGTGCTACCCGGGACGACCCGGCGGAAACACGCGCCGGTCTCCGCGGCCGGGGCTGTGCCGGCGGGGCCCGGTGCCCCGCCGGCCCGAACGGCCGTTACCACCAGGTGCTGCGCGTGCGCCCGCCGGCGCCTCCCATGAACAGGGAGATCAGCCACACGAGGGCGAGCACGACGGCGACGACGAACAGCCAGTGCACCGTGAAGCCCACGCCGAACGCGATGATCGCGAGGAGCGCGAGCAGAACCAGCAAGAGCATCTGGAGCCTCCTTTTCCGTCTCGTCGAGTGGTGGTCGCGAGGTCTAGTACTGCACTCCGTCGTCCTCGCGGACCACGGTCGTGGTGCGCCGGGCGCCGCGGGTGCCGAAGCCGCCCCAGGTCGACCAGAAGAAGAGCGAGATCACGAAGCCGACGATCCCGATCACGAGCAGGATCGCCCCGATCGTCTGGATGTCGATCCCGCTGACGGTTGCGTTGACGCCCCAGATCAGGATCGCTCCGGCGGCGCTGAGAAGCAGGCTTGCCGAGATGCCCATGTGATTTTCCTCCTTGAAGTCGGGTCTCGCGGACGAACGCGGTGACCCGGGCTACCCGGGGGCTCAGGCGGGAAACGCGGCGACGCGTTTCGTGAGCCGGACGACCGTCCCGCCGCCGTCGGCCGCGACGAATTCGACCTCGTCCACGACCGCGTGGATGATCGCGAGGCCCATGCCCTCCTCGGGCATCTCGCCGGGGTCCCACTCGGCGAGCCGGGCGGCGTCGATCCCGCGGCCCGAGTCGGCGATCTCAACGGTGACCGTGCCGTCGCCGACCGCGATCGTGACCCGCACATCGCCGCCGGAGCCGTCGGGGTACGCGTGCCGGATGACGTTCGCGCAGGCCTCGGTGACCGCGAGCTTCAGATCCGCGAGCTCGGTCGCGTCGAGCCGCGCGACGGGCGCGACGCCCGTGAGCCCGAGCCGCGCGAGCGTGAGGTACCGCGCGTGCGCCGGGAAGACGAGCTCGAGCGCCTGTGCGCTCACAGCTCTCCTCCGCCGCCGTCGTCGTCCTCGATCCGGCCGCGCATCGTCTGGAGCGCCGCCCGCAGCAGCCGCGAGACGTGCATCTGCGAGATGCCGATCTCGGCCGCGATCTGGGACTGGGTCAGGCCGGCGAAGAAGCGCAGCTCGACGATCCGGCGCTCGCGGGGCTCGAGCGCGTCGAGCCCGGCGACGACGAGGGAGTCGACCTCGACGTGCGCGTAGCCGTCGTCGGCCTCGCCCACGAGATCGGACAGCGTGCCGCCGGCCTCGTCGTCGATCGGCGCGGAGAGGCTCCGGGCGGTGTACGCCTGGTCGGACTCGAGCGCCTCGATCACGGACTCCTCGTCGGAGTCGGCCGCCTTCGCGAGCTCCTCGATCGTGGGCGACCGGCCGAGCTCGGCGGAGAGGACGTCGAGCAGCCGCGCGAGCCGGAGCCGCAGCTCCTTGACGCTTCGCGGCACGTGCACCGCCCACGCCTTGTCGCGGAAGTGGCGCTGGATCTCGCCGAGGATCGTCGGGACGGCGTACGTCGTCAGCTCGACGCCGCGGTCGGGGTCGAAGCGGTCGACGGCCTTGATCAGCCCGATGCTCCCGACCTGGACGAGGTCCTCGAGCGACTCGCCGCGGCCCGTGTACCGGAGCGCGAGCGAGCGGACGAGGGGCATCAGGTCGGCGATGAGCCGGTCGCGCGCCGCCAGGTCGCCGTCGCGCTTGAAGGCTTCGAGGAGCCGCCGGCGCTCGAGCCGGACCTCCGTGCTCACCACGCGGGCACGCCCTCCGCCGGGACGCCCGAGACGAGCTCGATCCAATCGCCGTCGTCGCGGCTCTGCGCGCGCGCCCGGCGGACGAGCCGGTCGAGCACGCGCCGGCCGCCGGGGTCGTCGTCCCCGGGCACGAACGGCCCGACCGCGAGCGAGACCGCGCCGTCGTCGAGGTCGGCCTCGACGAGCACCGACTCGCCTGCGAGCGTGCGGCTCGCGACGAGCGCCTCGACGGCGAGCTGCAGCTCGTTCACGTCGTCGTACGAGAGGCCCGAGCTGTTGCCGAGCCCGCCGAGCAGGAGCCGCAGCGCGCCGCGGAAGCTCGGCCCGGCAGGGACCGACAGCCGAACACGGTCGGCGTGGGCCACGAGGGTCTCCGGCGCGTCGCCCATCGCCGCATCGTTCCCCGCTGGCGCGGGCGGAAACGTCGGACTCGAAACCGGCCGTTCCGGGCATGCTTCCGCGATGGCGCTGGCGCCGTACCCGTGGCCGGTCGAGCCGTTCGACCGGCAGCACCCGGTGCGCGGGTTCTTCCACGATCCGCGGATCGGCGACCACGGAGGCTCGTCGTTCCACACCGGGGTCGACGTCTCCGCTCCCGACGGCACGGCCGTGCACGCGGTCACGGCGGGCCGCGTCACGATCGAGGGGCCGCAGATCGTCTCGGTCGTCTCGGCCGGCCGCGACTTCGGCTACTGGCACATCCTGCCGGCGGTGCGGCAGGGCGCCCACGTCGAGGTGCACGACCTGCTCGGCCACGTCGGGCCGGGCTGGGGGCACGTCCACCTCGCCGAGCGCACCCCCTCGCCCGGGCCGCACGGGAGCTACTGGAACCCGCTGCGGCGGGGCGGGATGACCCCGTTCGCGGACTTCGGCGCGCCGGTCGTCTCGAAGATCGAGACCTCGCTTCCGGCGAACGAGCTCCTCGGCCGCGTCGACTTCAGCGTCGAGGCGTTCGACCGGACGCCGATCTCGGCGCCGCCGCCGTGGGACGGGATCCCGGTCTCGCCGGCGCTCGTCCGCTGGCGGCTCGTCCACAACTCGAAGGCCGTCGTGCCGTGGACGGTGGCGACCGACGCCCGCGTCTCGTTCACGCCCGACGTCGTCGACAACTCGGACGTCCGCTTCCACGACGTGTTCGCTCCGGGCACGCGGCAGAACCACCCGAACGAGCCGGGCCTCTTCCGCTTCTGGCTCGTCCGCGGGTTCGACACGCGCGCGCACTCGGACCGGAAGTACCGGCTCGAGGTGGAGGCCGCCGACGTCCGCGGCAACAAGACCCGGAAGGCGCTGATCGTGACCTTCGTGAACGAGAACCCGCCGGTCTAGCGGCAGGGGTTCGCCGCCGGCGGCGGGGGCGGCTTGCAGATCGTCGTGGTCGTCGTCACCGGCGGCGCGGGCCCCGCGATCGTCGCCGTCATGAGCACGACCTCGTACGGGTTCCAGGTCGACATCGTGAAGTAGAGGGTCGAGCGCGCCGGCGCGTGCAGCGTCTCGTACGTGCCGCTCGTGTACGTGGGGAGGATGAACGGCGAGTAGTCGCCGCCCTGCGTCCCGAGCCGCGACGGCGCGCTCAGGTCGTCGCACTTCGGCTGGCCGGGCTCGACCGCGCGGTGGATGAAGACGCAGAGCCCGGCGGTCGTCGGGAAGAGCGTGTGCGGCGGCGTCCACGGCCCCCACGGCTCGTCGGCCGTCCGGATCCAGATCCCGCGCGGGTTCGACGCGGTGTCGTCCGCGCAGTTGTAGAGCAGGATCCAGCGCGAGACGTACGGGTTCCACTGCACCGAGTGCTCGCCGATGCACGCGGGGCTGTCGGAGACGGTCGCGACCGCCGCCGACGGGTCGTCCTTCATCCACTTCGGCTTGCCGTTCGGCCGGAAGCCGGCGAAGTACGAGAGTCCCGGCTTGCCGATCGCGGCCGGACGCTTGCGGGCGAGGTAGAGCGCGCTGTGCCGGTAGCCCGTCCCGCCCTCCGCGCCCCAGAAGTAGAGGTAGCCGTCGAGGCCCTGTGCGATCGAGGTCGGGATGAAGAGCGCGCCGGGGGGGTCGGAGAAGTCGTAGAGGTCCGAGAACCGGAGCGTGGACGAGCTGTCGAGCTCGCCCAGCACCGACCTCGGCCCGGCCTTCGACGTGTTGTCGGTGTCGAAGAGGACGTACATGTGGCCGGCCTCGCCGATCCCGGCGAGCGGGACCTCGTCCGGCCCGAGCGGCACCGGCTTCTGGTCGCCGGACGTCGTCACCACCGGGTTCGCGTACGCGCCGATCGAGTCCGGGACGAACGTCAGCTTCGGGCAGACCCCGCCCGCGGGCGCCTGCTCGGCCGCCGACGCGATCGAGTCGTTGTCGGCCGCCGTCCGCGGCGGGTCGTCCTGGCCGTTCGGCTTCCCGCCGAACGTCGCGATCGGCATCGAGTCGCCGAACAGGAACCACAGCTTCCTGTCGAAGGCGAACGAGTAGCCGTTGTCGGTGCCGATGAGGCCGGCGTCGGTCTCGGTGCGGCTGACGGTCGGCTGCGGTGGGTGGTACTCGTGGTCCGCCTCACCGGTGAGCTGGCAGACCTTCTGCGCCGTTCCGACCGGGAGGACGTCGTCCGGCGGGGCGGCCGGCCCGCCCGCGCCGACCGCCGCGGCCGTCACGAGCGCGACGACGGCGGTCGCGACGAGCGCGCGGAGGCCGTTCAGGGCTTCGGCTCGCCGGCGGTCCAGCACGCAGCCGCGTCGTGGCAGTCCTCGAGCCCGACGAGGAGCGTGTGCAGCCGGTTCTGCTGGGCCATGGTCAGGGTCGAGTAGATGTTGTCCTGCTCGAACCGGTCCTTGTCGATGTCGTAGTACTCGCGCTCGCCGGTCGTGGTGTACTCGACGTACACGGCGTTGCCGAACTCCGCGTCGTCGATCCGGATCGCCTCGTAGCTCGGCGGGTTGCCGCCCTTCGCGCCGTTCTCGAAGTCCGGGTCGCCGGCCGCGCTCGTGCCGGGGCCGTGATGCTCGATCAGCGCGACGGTGGGCCACGTCACCTTCGTGATCCCGCCCGGCGGGTGGAGGAGCTCGACGAGGCTGCTGCCGTCGATCTTCGCCCGCGGCTTCAGGCCGGCCAGCTGCACGAACGTCGGGTAGAGGTCGATGTTCTGCACCATCTTCGTCACGACCTGGTCGCGCGGCACGCCCGGGCCGTCGACGATCAGCGGGACGCGGATGTCGGTGTCGAACGCGGTCTGCTTCCCCGGCAGGAGCCGGTGCTGGCCCATGTGGTAGCCGTTGTCGCTGCTGAAGACGATGTACGTGTCGTTCGAGAGCCCGCGCGCCGCGAGGGTGGACTCGACGTCGGCGATGAGCCTGTCCACGGACTCGACCGCCTGCGCGCGCATCCGGAAGTCCGTGTCGATCGTGGAGACCTCCGTCGAGGTGAGCTTCGCGCGCGTCCCGAGCCACGCCGGCGGGTTCGTGTTGTTCGTGTCGAACGAAGGGTCGCGCGGCTCCTTCAGGCCCGGGAAGTCGCACGCGTCGATCGGCGCGGGCACGTACGGCGAGTGGGGCGCGAACGTGCCGACCTCCATCACGAACGGCTTGCCGACCTTCGCCGCCCGGTCGATGAACGCCGTCGCCTTGCCGGCGAGCACGTCGACGCCGTAGTTGTCCGGCGTCCCGGGCGAGCCGCACGAGCCGGTCGACCCGCCGTAGTGGACGACCTTGCCGTTCGAGTTCAGGTCGTAGTCGAACTCGCCGTACCCGTTGCCCGCGACGTTCCAGTCGCTCCATCCCGGCGGCACGGTCGTCGTCATCGTCGGCTCGCCGTAGCCGTTCAGGTACTTGCCCATCATCGAGGTGAGGTAGCCGTACGGCTGCATCGCGACGGCGTACGTCAGGTTCTCGAGGCTCGGCTTGTGGTGCGTGAACGCGAAGTACCCGCCGTCCTTGCCCTTGTTCCGGAAGACGCCGGTGTCGTGCGGGAACATGCCGGTGAAGATCGACGAGCGCGAGGGGCAGCACAGCGAGTCGGCGACGACGTAGTGGTCGAACGTCTCGCCGTCGCGCTCGAGCTTCAGCACGTGCGGCATGTACCGCTGCGTGACGAGGTTCCACGCGAGGTCGTCGGTGAGGACGAAGACGATGTTCGGCGCCGGCGCGGCACCCGTGGGGCCGGAGTCGGTCGTTCCCGCCGTCGCTCCCGAGCCGAGAGCGAGGGCGAGGAGCACGAGTCCAACCGCGACCGACCCGAGACCGCCTGGCCCGCCGCGACGCTCGTCGCGACCGTGCACAGCCCCCATCCGCGGGCGGGACCGTATCAGCGCTCGTTCGAAACGGCCACTGTCCGTGGGGGCGGGAGCCGGAAGACCTCGGCGAAGCGGTCGAGCAGCTCTCGCTCTCCCTCGGCGCGCAGGCGGCCGCTCGCGACCGCCTCGTCCATGGTCAGCTCGCCGGCCATCACGCGCTTCAGCGTCGCGTCCGTGTCGAGGACGAGGTCCGCCTCGGGCGCCGGCCCTTCTCCGACCTCGAGCGCGGCCGCGGCCGACGCGGGCGTGGGCCACGACCGTGCCGACGCGGATCTCGAATGTCGCCCGGAGCCCGCGCGCGGCCTCGGGCCGGAAGCTCGCGCGGAGCGCGAGCTCGAGCGCGGCGGCCGTGACGGCATCGCCGGGTTGCGGCTCGCCCAGCGCCCGGGCGCCCCACAGCCCGAAGCGAAGCACGATCTCCTCCAGCTCGCGGCCGTACCCGGTCAGGTCGTAGACGATCGCGCTCTCGGGCCGCGGGAGCACGCGCCGGAGCACGATCCCGTTCTGCTCGAGCTCCTTCAGCCGTGCCGCGAGCACGTTGCTCGGGATCCCGGGCAGCCCGCGGTGGAGGTCGGTGAAGCGCTTCGGCGCGAGGATCAGGTCGCGAACGATCAGGAGGGCCCAGCGCTCGCCGACGAGATCGAGCGCGTAGGCGAGGCCGCAGTACTGGCCGTACCGCCGGTCAGTCATACGGAAATTCTATCGAGCTTGCAAAAAACAAGCTCACTTCCGTATACTCAGCGCCCGTGACCGCCGCGACACCCGGATCCCCGCCGCTGGTACGCGCTCGCGCTCCTCTGCGGCGCCTTCTTCATGGTCATCCTCGACGCCGCGATCGTGACGGTCGCGCTGCCGTCGATCCAGCGGGACCTCCACTTCTCCGCGGAGAGCCTGCAGTGGGTCGTGAGCGCGTACGCGCTCACGTTCGCGGGACTGCTCCTCCTCGGCGGTCGCGCCGCCGACCTGCTCGGCCGCCGCCGCGTGTTCATGGTCGGGCTCGTCGTCTTCACGTGCGCCTCGCTCCTCTGCGGGCTCGCGTGGTCACCCGGCGCGCTGATCGGGGCGCGGGCGCTGCAGGGCGTCGGCGCGGCGATCATGACCCCGACCGCGCTCTCGATCATCATGACCACCTTCGAGGAGGGCCCCGAGCGCAACAAGGCGCTGGGGATCTGGGGCTCGCTCGGCGGGATCGGCGCGACGGCCGCGTGGCTGATCGGCGGCCCGCTCGTCTCCGGCCCGGGCTGGCAGTGGATCTTCTTCATCAACATCCCGGTCGGCGTGGCCGCGCTCGCGCTCTGCCCGGTGCTCCTCCACGAGAGCCGCGACGACTCGGTCGCCCGGAGCTTCGACCCGGCCGGCGCCCTGACGATCACCGGCGCGCTGACGCTGCTCGTGTACGCCGTCGTCGAGGCGCCGACGAAGGGCTGGGCGAGCGCGCAGACGATCGGGCTCCTCGTCGTCTCCGGCGTGCTGCTCGTCGCGTTCGTCTTCATCGAGCTCCGCCACCGTGCGCCGCTCGTGCCGTTGCGGATCTTCCGCTCGCGCACGCTCGTCGGCGCGAACAGCGTGATGCTCTTCTTCGGCGCGGTCGTCTACGGGATGCCGTTCATCCTCACGCTGTACACGCAGCAGGTGCTCGGCTACTCGCCGGTGAAGTTCGGGCTCACGTCGATCGTCTTCCCGATCGGCGCCGCGATCGGGTCGATCTCCGGGCAGGCGATCGTGCTCCGGGTCGGCTTCCGGCCGGTCGCCACCGTCGGGATGGCCCTGATGAGCGTCGGCGCGCTCCTGCTCACCCAGGTGTCGGTGGACGGGACGTACTTCGGCGACGTGTTCTTCGGGCTGCTCGTCTTCGGGCCCGGCGTCGGGTTCGCGTTCGTCACGGCGTCGATCGCGGCGCTCGCCGGCGTGCCGAACCACGAAGCCGGGCTCGCGTCCGGCCTCTCGAACACGTCCTTCCAGATCGGCGCGGCGCTCGGCGTCGCGATCGTCGCCACGGTCTCGGTCACGCGCACGAAGGACTTCCTCGCCGCGAACGTCCACGCAGGCCCGCTCGCCGGGCTGACGGAGGGCTTCCAGACGGCGTTCCTCGCCTGCGGCGTGATGGCCGCCGTCGGAGCGGTCGCCGCGCTCGTGCTGCTCGGGAGGCCGCGCGAGGAGCTCGAGCCGGCCGTCGCCGTCGCCGGCGACTGAGAACTACGCCGGGACGGCGCTGCGGTCGACCTTGGACGCGACCTCGATCGCGAGGTCGACGAAGAGGCCGGCGGTGCACGTGCGGAGCCGGTCGCGGTGCCACGCGATCGCGACGATCCGCGGCGGCAGCTTCGACTCGATCGGGACCGCGACGAGCGGCTTGCCCTCGACGTCGGCGGCGAGACGAGGCACGAGGCCGACGCCGAGCCCCGCCGAGACGAGGCCGTGCAGCGTGCCGCCGTCCTCCACCAGCCGGCCGAGCCGCGGCGAGAGGCCGTGCAGGTCGAACGTGTCGAGGAGCCTCGGCCGCGAGCCGCACTTGAACATGATCAGCTGCTCGTCCGCGATCTCCTCGAGCGTGAGCGGGCGGTCGAGCTCGGCGAACGGATGGTCCTCGGGGACGATCAGCACGTACGGGTCGTCGAGCAGCTTCGCGCTCTCGAGCGACCCGTCCGGGAGCGGCAGCTCCGTGAACGCGAGGTCGAGCTCGCCCCGCTCGACGAGTTCGAGCAGGACGCCGTAGTCGCTCGACTCCTTCAGCTCGAACGCGACCTCGGACGAGTCGCCGCCGAGCTCCTGCAGCATCAGCGGCAGGATCGTCCGCGCGACGCTCTGGTACGCGCCGATACGGATCGCGGTGCCGCAGTCGGTCTCCTCGGCGAGCGAGCCGAGGTCGGCGCGGGCGGCGGAGAGCCGCGTCATGATCGACTCGGCGTGGCCGAGCAGCAGCTCGCCGGCGCGCGTGAGCTGGACCGGCCGCGACCCGCCCGGCCGGTCGAAGAGCCGGTGGCCGACGTAGCGCTCGAGCGCCGCGATCTGCTGGCTGATCGCCGACTGCGCGTACCCGAGCCGGAGCGCGGCCGCGCCGAACGTGCCCTCGTCCGCGACCGCCCGCAGCGCCGCGAGGTGCCGGACCTCGACGCCGAGCCAGAGATCGTGCTCGCTCCGTTCGGCCGGTGCGCTCATCAGCTGCATTGTGACGCCTGCGCCAGGCCGCGCGCCACGGCCGCGGAGCGATCCGCGGCCGGGCGCGTCCGGCGGAACGCGAGCGCGAGGCGCCAGCGGCGCGGCTCCGAGCGGCGCCGCCGCCGTCGGGAAACCGCCTGGCGCCGGATCGCGGCCTCGCGGTCGAACTCCTCGAGCCACTGGCGGTGCACGTCGTACATGATCTGCTGGTACACGGTCGCCTCCTCTGTCCGTCTCCCTTTGCGTGAAGACATGGTGGCGGTGAGGAGGGCCGGACACCACAGCGGCTCGTGATGCCCCCGATTCGAGTGTCTGATCGCGGTTGCGGGGCGTGTCCGGAGCCCATTCGCCCGCGGGAGGGCGCAGACTCAGGGCCCCCAGTGCGACCCGTCCCAGAAGCGGTGCCACACCGCGCCGTCCGTGCCGCGGACGAAGAGGTCGAGCCGGTTCGGGCCCCACGAGACGGGCGCGACCGGGCCGACGATCTGGCCGCCGAGGTTCTCCCAGCCGGTGATCGACGGGCCCCAGTGCGAGCCGTCGCACCACTTGTGCCAGACGCCGTGGTCCGTGCCGCGGACGAAGACGTCGAGGCGGTTCGGCCCCCACGAGACCGCGGCCGGACGGTCGGTGATCGTGCCGCCGAGCGACTCCCAGCCGGTGAGCGAGGGACCCCAGTGCGAGCCGTCCCACCACTTGTGGTAGACGGCGTTGTCGGTGCCGCGGACGAACAGGTCGAGCCGGTTCGCGGCCCAGGAGACCGCGGAGATCGGGCCGACGATCCCGCCGCCGAGCGACTCCCAGCCGGTGATCGACGGGCCCCAGTGCGAGCCGTCCCACCACTTGTGCCAGACCGCGTTGTCGGTGCCGTGCACGAACAGGTCGAGCCGGTTGGGCCCCCACGAGACGACCGAGACCGGGCCGACGATCTGGCCGAAGAGGTTCTCCCAGCCGGTGACCGACGGGCCCCAGTGAGCGCCGTCCCACCACTTGTGGCAGACCGCGTTGTCGGGCGTTCCGTGCACGAACAGGTCGAGCCGGTTCGGCCCCCACGACTCGACGGAGACCGGGCCGAGCACGCCGCCGCCCATCGCCTCGAGCCCCGCCGGCGACGGGCCCCAGTGCGAGCCGTCCCACCACTTGTGCCCGATCGCCGTGCCGGTCTCCAGCACGAACGCGTCGAGCCGGTTCGGCCCCCACGCGATCGCGCTCGGCTGGTCCGTGACCACGCCGTGGAGCGACTCCCAGCCGGAGACCGACGGCCCCCAGTGCGAGCCGTCCAACCACTTGTGCCAGAGCGTGTTGTCGGTGCCGCGCACGAAGACGTCGAGCCGGTGCGCCGCCCACGAGACCGGCGTCGGCGGCCCGACGATCACGCCGCCGAGCGACTCCCAGCGGTTGGAGACGCGGTAGTGCAGGTCGACCTCGCCGTTCGTGGACGAGTTGCTGACGACGGTGACGCTCTGCCCGCAGTCGGTGACGGGATGCTGCGGCGACCAGGCGAGCGTCGGATGCGTCGTCCCGGTCTGGATCGAGATCGCGCGCATCGTCGTGGCGTCGGTGTTCGGGTAGTCGGAGCACCTCGTGATCCCGTACGCCTCGAGCGTCTCGTTCGCCCACGTCAGCTCCTGGACGTTCGTGATCGGCAGCGTCGTGTTCGCGATCCCCTGGAAGTCCGCGCTGTAGCTGTGGTTCGACCCGCTCACGCCCGTCTGCGCCATCACGCCGATCAGCACGTCGCCGGAGTTGACGCGCACGAGGTTCGTGTGGAACGAGACGCCGCCCTGCCCGTCGGCGTACCAGCACGCGACCGACCAGTACGCACCGCCGCCCGCGGCGGACGAGCCCCACTGCAGCACGGGCTGGTAGATCATCGTCGAGTTCTGGATCCCGTTGAACAGGAAGATCGTCTGGCCCGAGCTCGTCGACGGCGCCGGCGGCACCGTCCACGTCGTCGAGAACGACGTGATCGGATGGCCGGTCGTGTTCGTCCAGCCGGCGTAGACGATCCAGCCGGTGCCGAACGCCGGCACGGGGCCGGCCG
The DNA here is from genome assembly GCA_963729135.1 of uncultured Actinomycetes bacterium. Taxonomy (GTDB): domain Bacteria; phylum Actinomycetota; class Thermoleophilia; order Gaiellales; family Gaiellaceae; genus PALSA-600. Next base: position 414,587 of record CAVSMT010000010.1, on the reverse strand, counting down.
CCTCGGCGGCGTGGAGGTGCGAGACGTTGAGCGGCATCAGCGGCGTGTTCGCGTGGCGCTCGACGACCGGGCCGAAGTCGCGGAGGACCGCGCCGTGGGCATCGAGCTTGCGCAGCGCGCCGCCCGTGCCGTCGACGACATGGCCCGGCTCGACATGGCTCACGAGCGACCTGGGCCGGAATCCACCTGGGGTGAGGACGAGCTGTTCGGACATCTGCGGCTGTCCTTTCGCTAGTCGGGCGCTTGGTCCGGCGCCCGGTCGGGCGGCTTCGCCGGAACGACGGTGTAGGTGCCGTCGGGGTTCCGCCGGACGGTCTCGCCGGGCTCGACCTTCCGGACCGTGCTCTTCCGCCGCGGCCCTCCCGGCGCGATCACGATCTCGTCGTCGTCGCCGTCGATTCCGGGCTCGGGCGCGTCGCGCCCCGGCTCGTCTGCCATCTCCGCGGCACCCCCCGCGTGGCTCGAGCGCGACCATACTCCGCGGCGCGCGCCGAGTCCATCGCGCCGATCGAGGACCGGCTAGCCGGACTCCTCGTACACGAAGTCGCCGGCGACGAAGAGCCGCCGCGAGCGGCCCTCCGGGTCGGTCGCCGTGACGAGCCACGCGATGCGGCTCGGCTCGCGGTCGAAGCTCAGGACCGGCTCGCCGAGCGTCTCGTCGCCGCGCGCGAGCTCCGCCGCCCGCCGCCGGACCGCGCCGGGGTCGGTCCACGCACCGAGGTCGGCGGGTCGCGGGAAGCTCGAGTAGCGCAGGAGCTCGAGGTCCGGCCGCAGCTCCGCGAACCCGGCGAGCCCGTCCTCGACCGCGACCGGCACGAACCACGAGCGCAGCCGCCCGTCCGCCGGGTCCACGACCGGGATCGGCTCGAGGATCGCGGCGCTGGGCGCCGCGCCGCCGAGCAGCCCCGCGTCCAGCAGCTCGGCGGCGCGGCGCCGCGCCTCCTCCGCGCCGGTCACGGCACGGTCGTCACGTGCGCGCTGAACCCGACCCGGTAGGTCTGCGCGTCGAAGTTCTCCCAGCGCGTGATCACACCGCCGGTCGGCGGCCACGGGTCGTACACGAGCAGGCCGCGGAACGGCGTCATCCCGACCGGGCTGAGGGTGTACTGGATGAAGCCGGCGACGCTCCGCGAGTGGCCGGGGATGAAGCTGATCAGCGGCCGGTTCGCCTGGATCTCGTTGCGGAAGAACGTGAACGACGGGCTCGAGACCATCGTCGCGGTGAGCGCGTTCGAGGAGAGCGCCTCGAGCTGCGTGACCACGTCGCCGTCGCGCGAGTACGGCAGCCCGCTCGGGTTCGCGCGCGTCCCGAGGCCGAGCGCCGTCGCGATCCGGTCCTGCGTGTACTGGTACCGGTAGAACGCGAGCAGCATCTGCGTCGAGGCGGCGACGCACCACACGTTCGTGAGCTGGCCGTACAGCTCGTAACAGGTCGAGTGCGTCGCGTCGTCGGTCGTGTAGTGGAGCTCGCGCGAGGTGGAGAGGCGGATCGCGATCCCGGCCCCCGCGAAGACCTTCTGGCTGACGATGGTCGCGTCGACGTCCCGCAGCCGCCTCACGGACGTCCACGCCTTCGTGCGCGTGGCGTACCGCGCCGACGCGGACTTCTTCCGCGCGGCCGAGAGCTCGTCGAGCAGAGACCAGCGCTCGAAGTTCGACGGCGTGAGCGGCGGCCGCTTCTCCTTCCGGTCCGGCGGGATCGGATGCCACGTCCCGAGCTCGAGCAGCAGCACCTCCGCGCCGGTGGAGAGGAACTGCACGCCAACCTTCGGGAAGCTGTACGCGACGAAGCGCGCCTCGTCGAACTCGAGTTTCCGCTGCTGCTTCCTCGCGGCCGCCTGGCCCGGCCGAGGAGCTCCTTCTCGTTCCACTCGAATCCGAGCGACACCGCGACGAGCGGAGCGCCGAGCGCCGGATGGGCGGCGATGTCCACGAACCCCGGCGCCGCGCCTGCCTTCTTGACCGGGAAGCGGTAGAGGAGGAGCTCGCCGTTCAGGTCGTAGATCGGCGTCCCCGCCGCGGCGATCCGCGCCCCCTCGAACTGCTCGGCCGGGATCGCGTCGACGAATCTGAGTGCGTTCAACTCGAGGCCGGCGAGCCGCCGGGCCTCCTGGAGCTGCGAGGTGCTCATCCTCCACCACCTTCCGGGGTTGCGGGCCCACGACCCCGCGACTCTCCCACAGCCGCCGCGGGGTGTCGAGGCTATGTCCGGCCGCGGCGGATGATCAGGTCGGCGACGAGGCCCGTCCAGCCGGTCTGGTGCGACGCGCCGAGGCCCGCGCCGGTGTCGGCGTGGAAGTACTCGTGGAACGGGATCAGGTCGTGCCACGCAGGGTCTTGCTGGAAGAGCTCGTAGCCGGCGAAGACGGGGCGGCGGCCGTCGTCGCCGTCGAGGAAGATCGCGGTCAGCCGGGCGGAGAGGTCGTCCGCGACCTGGCCGAGGTCCAGCTCGCGGCCGGAGCCGGTCGGGTACTCGACGGTGAAGGCCTCGCCGAGGTAGCGGTGGTAGACGCGGAGCGAGTCGAGGAGCAGGTAGTTGACCGGGAACCAGATCGGGCCGCGCCAGTTCGAGTTGCCGCCGAACAGACCGCACGTCGACTCCCCCGGCTCGTAGTCGAGCGTCGCCGAGACACCGTCCACGGAGATGTGCAGCGGGTTCGCGTCGTGGTACCGCGAGAGGGCCCGCAGGCCGTGATCCGAGAGGAACTCGTCCGGGTCGAGCATCGCGGCGAGGATCCGGCGGAGCCGGTCCTCGTCCACGATCGAGAGCATCCGCCAGCCGGCGGTGTTGTCGTCCTCCATGTGCTGCACGACCGCGCGTGCCTCCGGACGGTTCGCCATGAACCACGTGACGCGCGTCATGAAGTCGGGGAGGCGCGCCATCGTCTCCGGGCCGAGCGTGGTCACGGCCGCGAGCGGCAGCAGGCCCACGACCGAGCGTGCGCGCAGCGGCACCATCGTCCCGTTCGTGTGGAGCTGGTCGTAGTAGAAGCCGTCCTGCTCGTTCCACAGACCCTTCTCGTTGAGCGCGTTCGCGATCAGCGCGAAGTGCTCGAAGAACTTCGTCGCGAGGTCCTCGTACGCCGGGTCGTGCTTCGCGAGGAGCAGCGCGAGCTCGAGCAGGTTCTGGCAGTACATCGCCATCCACGCCGTGCCGTCCGACTGCTCGAGGCGGCCGCTCACCGGCAGCGACGAGCGGTCGAACGGGCCGATGTTGTCGAGCCCCAGAAAGCCGCCCTCGAAGAGGTTGTTGCCGGACGCGTCCTTGCGGTTCACCCACCACGTGAAGTTGAGGAGCAGCTTGTGGAAGACGCGCTCGAGGAACTCGACGTCGTCGTCGCCGGCGATCTCGTACACGCGCAGCGCGGCCCACGCGTGGACGGGCGGGTTCACGTCGGAGAACGACCACTCGTACGCGGGGAGCTGGCCGTTCGGGTGCATGTACCACTCGCGGCAGAGCAGGATCAGCTGCGACTTCGCGAACTCCGGGTCGACGTACGCGAGCGGCACGCAGTGGAACGCGAGATCCCACGCCGCGAACCACGGGTACTCCCACGGGTCGGGCATCGAGATCACGTCCATCGTGTTCACGTGCGTCCAGTCGCGGTTGCGGCCGGCCCAGCGCGCGTCCGGCGGCCGCGGCCCGGCCGGGTCGCCCTCGAGCCAGCGGAGCACGTCGTAGTGGAAGAACTGCTTGGCCCAGAGCATCCCGGCGAGCGCCTGCCGGAGCACGAGCGCCTCGCCGGCCGAGGCGCCGGCCGGGGTCAGCTCGGCGTAGAACTCGTCGGCCTCGCGCTCCCGCGCGGTCGCGACCCGGGCGAAGTCCTTGCCGAGGCCGGGCCTCTCGCCGAGCCGCAGCTCGACCGTCGCGGTCTCGCCCGCGGCGACCTCGAGCCGGTAGCGGAGCGCGGCCTTCGTGCCCGTGCGCTCCGGGTTCACCGTCGCTGCGCCGTGGAGGACGTGGTCCCCGATCCCGTCCTTCGGGAACGGCGTCGCGGCCGGCTCTCCCCAGAGGCGCGGCGCGTTCGACTCGTTCTCGCAGAAGAGCGGCTCCGGGTCGCCGGACGCCGAGAGGTACCGCGTGCCGAGCGTCTCGTGCTCGGCGACGAGCGCGCCGCCCTCGACCCGGATCGACGGCCGGGTCGCGCCCTCGTCGCCCCACGACCACGTGTTGCGGAACCAGAGCGTCGGCAGCACGTCGATCGCCGCCGCCTCGGGACCGGCGTTCCGGACCGAGACGCGGAGCAGGATCTCCTCCGGCGAGGCCTTCGCGTAGTCGGCGGTGATCTCCCAGTAGCGGCCGTCGTCGAAGACGCCGGTGTCGACGAGCTCGAGCTCCGGCTCGTCGAAGCCGCGCGCGCCGTTCTCGGCCACGAGCCGGTCGTACGGGAACTCGGCCTGCGGGTACATGTACCGCCAGCGCATCCACGAGTGCGTCGGGCTCGAGTCGAGGTACCACCAGTACTCCTTCGCGTCCTCGCCGTGGTTGCCCTCGGGCCCCGTCAGGCCGAAGACCCGCTCCTTCAGGATCGGGTCGCGGCCGTTCCAGAACGCGAGCGCGAGGCAGAGCGTCTGCCGGTCGTCGCAGATCCCGCCGAGGCCGTCCTCGCTCCAGCGGTACGCGCGCGAGCGCGCGTGCTCGTGCGGGAAGAAGTCCCACGCGCTGCCGTCGGCGGAGTAGTCCTCGCGGACCGTGCCCCACGAACGCTCGCTCAGGTACGGCCCCCAGTGCCGCCACGGCGCGCGGCCCTTCGGAACCTCGGCGAGCCGGTCGCGCTCCGCGCTCACAGGCCGTACGCCTCGAGCAGCCGCAGCCAGATCTCGCTGCGGGTCGGAAACGGCGGGACCGCATGCCAGAGGCGGTCGATCGGCACCTCGCCGACGACCGCGATCGTCGCCGCGTGGACGAACTCCGAGACGTCGGCGCCGACGAACGTCGCACCCACGAGCACGCGCCGCGCCTGGTCGACGACGAGCCGCGACGTCCCGGGCGCCTTGCGGCCGTAGAACGAGCCGCCCGCGGTGCCCGACGTCTCCGTGTCGACCGCGCGCGCGTCGATCTTCGCGTCGAGCGCCGAGGCGAGCGTGTGCCCGACCGCGGCGACCTGCGGATCGGTGAAGACGACGCGCGGCGAGAGCGGCCCGCCGGCCGTCTCGTCGAGTTGCGCGTCCCGGCCGAGGATCACGTCCGCCGCAATCCGGCCGTGGTACTTGCCCATGTGCGTGAGCTGCGCGCGGCCGTTGGCGTCGCCGATCGCGAACAGCCAGTCGGCGCCCGGGACGCGGAGCTGCTCGTCGACCTCGATCGGCCGGCCCGGCTCGAGCCCCGCGATCTCGACGCCGAGGTCGCGTGTCGCCGCGCGGCGCCCGACGCCGACGAGGAGCTCGTCGCCCGTGAGCTCCTCGCCCGACTCGAGCCTCACCGTGACGCCGTCCGCGCCGCGCGAGACCTCGACCGCCGGCGAGCCGACGCGAACCTCGACACCGCGCTCGACGAGCGAGTCGTGGACGAGCGTCGCGGCGAACTCCTCCTCGCGGCCGAGAAGCCGCGGGAACGCCTCGACGATCGTCACCTTCGATCCGAGCGTGAACCACGCCTGGCCGAGCTCGACGCCGACGACGCCGCCGCCGAGCACGAGCAGCCGCCCGGGAACCTCCTCGGACGTCGTCGCCTCGCGGTTCGTCCACGGGCTCGCCTCGGCGAGCCCCGGGATCGGCGGCACGGCCGCCTCGCTCCCGGTCGCGACCACGACCGCCGTCCGCGCCTCGAGCTTCCGGCCGCCCACGTCCACGCGGCGCTCGGCGACGATCCGCGCGTCGCCGCGCACGACAGTGACGCCGCGAGTCTCGAGCCACGGCAGCTGCACGGCGTCGTCGAGCCCGTGGATCACCTCGTCGCGGCGCCGCAGCACGGCGCCGACGTCGAGCTCGCCGGTCACGGCCTCGGCCGCGCCGGGGATCCGCCGCGCCTCGGCGATCGCCTCGGCCGGGCGCAGCAGCGCCTTCGACGGCATGCACCCGTAGAACGAGCACTCGCCGCCGACGAGATGCTTCTCGACGATCGCGACGCTGAGCCCGGCCGATCCGAGCCGCCCCGCGCAGACCTCGCCCGCCGGGCCGGCGCCGATCACGATCGCGTCGAACAGCTCGATCGACATCAGGCCGGCGCCGTCTCCGCGACCTCGACGTAGACCTTGATCGCATCGCGGTCGTCGGTCAGCGCGCGGATCATCTGCTCGAAGTTCTCGAGCCCCTGGATCGGCGTCGTCAGCAGCTGCGAGAGCCAGCCCGGATAGATCGCCTCGGCCTTGATCAGGTCGTCGACGCCGCTGCGGAAGTCCGCGGGCGCCGCGTTCACGGTCCCGACCATGACCTTGTTGCCGAGCACGAAGCTCTGGTTGATCCGGTCCGACTCGATCTCGACCTTGCGGTCCCCGCCGGTGATCGACGCGAGCACGAGCACGCCGTTCTTGCCGAGCACCTCGGCCGCCTCCCACACGATCGGGCTGAACCCGGTCGCGTCGAACATGAGGTCGAACGGGCCGTGCTCCGCGCTCGCCTCCGCGAGCGTCGCGTCCTGCGAGGAGACGTACGCGCCCCCGAGCTCCTCGATCAGGCCGGCGTTCCGGTTCGGCTTGCGCGGCAGCGAGTAGACGGTGACCTCGAGCCCGCGCAGCCGCGCGACGAGCGCGGCGAGAAGGCCGACGGTCCCCGAGCCGAGGATGCACGCGCGGCGAGGCTCCCAGACGAGGATCCGGCGCTGGATCTCGAAGGCGTGGTTGATGCCCTTCTCGGCCACGGTCGTCGGCTCGAGCAGCACGCCGACCTGGACGAGGTTGGCGGGGAGCGGGAAGACGAAGCGGTGGTCCTCGACGTAGTACTCGGTCAGGTACCCGTGCAGGAGGTTGATCCCGCGCTCGAAGTAGACGTCGTCGGTGGTGAAGTCCTGGAGGCCGATCTTCCCGTAGATCGACGTGCCGGGCCGGCGCACGGACGCGACCACGAACGTCCCGGGCCGGATCGTCGACGGCACGTCCGGCCCGACCTCGACGACCTGGCCGAAGCTCTCGTGGCCCGTGACGAGGAAGTCGTCGCCGGGCGGTGCGGCCCCGTACTCGGCCGCGTTGATCTCCTTGTCGGTTCCGTCGACGCCGACGCGAAGCACCTTCACCTTCACGCCGCGGCCGTCCGGAACGTCCTCGACGCTCGGCTCCGCGATCTCGCGGAGGTGCATCGAGTTGGGCTTGCCTGGATGAACGGCGATGGCTTTCATGTCGCTATCGAACCGCGACGCGCCGGTTCGTTACAAGCGGGAACCGCGCCGGGCTACGCCGGCGGCGCCGGAGCGGGCGCCGAGATCTTCGCGAGCAGGCCGTCGACGTCGCCGCTGAAGATCGAGCAGTCGCAGGTGCCGACCCCGGCCCACGCCTCCTTGTCGGTGTGCTGCCAGAGCGTGTGCGGCACGTCGGCGGGCGCGCTCGGCGCGTACGCGGCGACCCACGTGTGGCGGCTCGAGTTCGCGATCCCCATCAGGCCGTGCGCCTTGAAGAAGGCCTGCCCGGAGTAGAGCCAGGCGCCCGCGTACCCCGGGTACGTCAGCTTCGCGTCGACGACCTCGAACCACGCCTCGGCGCGGGAGGACTGGTCGCCGTCGCCCTCCTCGAGGTCGAGCACGGCGAACTCGCCCGGCTGCAGCGCGCCGACGAGCGCGACGAACTTCTGCGCCTGCTGGACCGGGTCCTGGCTCTTCACGAGGTACTGGTAGATCCCGAGCGCGCGCATCCCCTTCGCGTGGGCGTCGGCGCGGCGGGCGCCGTTGTACCATGCCTTGTCGACGTGGTTCGCGCCGTACATCGCGCGGATGACTGCGGCGCCGCCGTTCTGCTTCACGACCTTCGCCCAGTCGACGTTCGGCTGAAACTCGGAGATGTCGGGCAGGTGCAGCATCGGCCGGGACCGATTGTCGTCACGGACGCTCGGCCCAGTCAAGGCGCGGCGGTTGCACCCTCCCCCGCTCGGTTGTAGGACCCGCCGATCGGATCGGCCCGTCCTGGCGGCGGGCCGTCCTCGGAAAAGGGAGGGACGATGTCGAAGTACCTGGTGGTCGCCGGCGGTCTTCTGCTCGCCATGGTGTTGGGGGCGACCGTGCTCAGCGACCCGATCGCACAGGCGGCGCAGACGGTCTCCGCGACGATCGTCGGCCCGCTCGACGCGGGAGGGAACGTCGCGGTTCACGAGCAGGGGACGGCGAAGGTGAACGTCGTCAACGCCCAGCTGCCGGTGCACGAGCAGGGCACGGTCCCGGCCGCGCAGTCGGGTGCCTGGCACGTCTCGGTCGACGGAACGGCCGATGCGACGAGCGCGGACGTGACGACGCTCGCCGGGAGCTTCGTCGGCGCGCCCGCCGGCGGTGGTGCGTTCACCGAGGCCGTCGACGCCGACGTGTCGCACGACCGGACGGTGCGCGTGTTGACGAACTGCTTCTCCGGTGCCGCGTGCGCGAACATCGACGTCAACGTCTACTCGATCGTGGGCGGCCGGAGCTATCTGCTCGACCAGTTCGTGATGGGGAACTTCCTCGCGCAGTCACGCACGTACGACGTGATGGGCGCGTTGCTCGCCGTCCAGCTCCAGAACAACAACGCGGGCGCGATCTCGAACGTCGGCGTTGCGGTCTACGGACGCGCGAACTGACGAAGGCCGAGGCCGGAGCGACCCTGGCTCGACGCGGGAGCCGGGGTCGCGCGCCGCCGACTCAGGTCGGGAACTTCAACGCGAAGTGGAGGATCCGGCGCCGGCCCCAGTAGACGAGCCCGAGGTAGACGCCGGGCGAGACCTCGCGGATTCGTCCGGATCCAGTGCGCGACGACGGAGGTCTCCGAGTAGTCGAGGACGATCGTCTCCTTCTCGTCGAGCCAGCTCGCCTGCTTGTAGACCCTGGCCCGGATCGCCTTCAGGCCGAAGGGGAGGATCTCGTTCCGGAGCTCGCCCTTGTCGGGGTCGAAGACCTTCCCCTGCCAGGCGAGGAGGTGGACGAGCTTCTCGGCCGACTCCTCCAGCCGCGTCCCGGGTGCGATCAGGGCGGTTCCCGCACCCTCGCCGCGCGGGATCTCGCCCGCCTCGCTGCTCGAGTAGAGGGAGTCCAGCTCGTCCTGCGACATCGCCGAGAGCTGCGGCACGTCGACTGCCATGGAGTGCGTCCTTCGACTCGCGGAACCGGTCCGGCCGAACGTAACACCGCCCCGCCGTGGAGGCAACGAGGAGGGCGCGGTCGGCGCAAGGCCCGGCGTGAGGGGCGCGGGGGAGGACGTTGCTAACGTCCGTCGCCGTGAGCGCCGCTCCGTGGACGGTGTACGACGACGGGTACCTCCGAGCGTACGAGTGGTCGGGCGCTCTCGCCGGCGGTGCATCGCTGCCGGTGGAGGCTTCGCCGACCCAGCTCGGCCCCGGCGAGGTCGCGCACGCCCGCTTCGCGCCGGTCGGAGTCGCGGGGTACTTCGGCGAGGACAAGGAGTACCGGCGGTCGTTCTTCCTCGTCGGTGGGCCGGTCGGCCTCGCTCTGACGGGCGCGGCCAGCCTCGCCCACAACGCGTCGAAGAAGGCCGAGGCGCAGCGAGCCGCCGTCCCGCGCTGGCACCGGCTCGGCACGGCGGACATCGTGGTCACGAACCAGCGTCTGGTTGCGACCGGGAACGGGCAGACCGGGTCGTTCTGGTACGCGGAGGCCGGTCCGCTGCAGCTGGCGGCCGGAGCGGGCGGCGTTCCCGCCGTGCAGTTCCAGCCCGCAGGCCAGCCGTTGCTCCGCCTCGAGTCGGCCTGGGCGCCGCTGCTCTACGTGTTCGTGCACCACCTCGTCGACGGACGGCCTCCGGGCGTGCCCCTGCCGCCCGGCCTCCTCGAACGAGCCAGGGCGCAGGGGCGGCTCCGCTAGGAACCGGCCGCTGGAATTACGGGCGCGGCCCGCTCGATTCGAACGGGAGCTTGACCTCCGCGCCGACGGGCCTGGAGAATGCGAAGGTCACCTTACGAGGAGGCTGAGATGAGCGGGTCGGGGTTTCGGCGGATGCTGGCCGCTTTTGGGGTCGCTGCGGCGTCGGCGTGTGTCGGCAGCGCGCAGGGGCTCGCTGCGGATCACGGCGCGGGCGGGCGTTTCCGCGTAGAGACGAGCTTCAGTGCAAGGGTGGTCGGCATGAACGTCTGCGCGATCGACGTGACCGCGTCGGGCACGGCGTTGGGCACGCACGTCGGGACCGCGTTGTGGTCGGATAGCGAGACGCTCGATCCGTGCTCGCAGGCCCCGAACGTCCACGTCGTCGGGGACGGTGTGCTTACCGCCGCGAGCGGCGACGAGCTGCTGATTCACTACGACATGACGACGCCGTTCCCGGACGCGAACTTCCAGATCCATCCGCGCGGCACGTTCACGATCACCGGCGGGACGGGCCGATTCACCGGCGCGAGTGGCGGGGGTCTGATCGCAGTTGACGGTACGGCCGGCGGCGCCGAGACTGGTGTGTTCGACGGCACGATCGTTCTCGGGAACGGCCACTAGGACGGGTCGTCCTCGGAACTCTGGTGTCTCTTGTCGAGCGACGTTCGCGTGTGCCGGACGTAACGAAAGCGGTCGTGACCGTGAATCCGCGATTCCGAGTCCCGACCTCCCTCGACAGCCGGGATTATCATCTGGCCGCAGAGTTCCTCATTGGTCGAGAGCGTTCAGCCGCCGTCTCGCACGGCAGAAAGTGAGATCCCATGCCGTCGTCGAGGACATTCGAGGGCGTGAGCCCGGAGTGTTGGAAGTGCATGCAGGAGGCCAGCGTCGCGCAGTACCACACCGTATTCACGCCGCCCCCGCCGGCAACGGAGGGAACCTCGGTATCCCCGACGCCCGTGGGCGAGCTGCGGATGGAGTTCGCCTACGACGAATCCACCCAGTCGGTCACCTACACGCTCACGCACAAACCCTTCGTGATCCCCGAAGGTCAGCTCTGGGACGGCATCGCCAAGTCGATCAAGGAGTGCAGCGGCACGTGAGGCGCTTTGCCGGCTCGGACACGCGGGCTCGGCCGATCGACGCGGGCAGGCGCTTGGGTCGACGGCACCCAGGTTCGGCAGGGTCGTCAACGCGATAGGCCCGCTGTGCGGCGCCAAGATGATGGCGCACACACGACGAAAACGGGACGGTACGCCCACCGCCGTCGGCGAAGGTTCGATGGCGGTGCGGCTCGTCCACAGCCACCCCGCCCGGACCGCGACCGTCGAGCCGACACGTTGAGCGACGTCGCCTCGCACCCACCCGGACGAGATCACCGTCCGCGAGCTCAGCCCGCCGTCACCGCTCATGCAATGACGGCCACCAAGAAGATCGGCTTCCTCTCGTTCTGCACCTGGCACCCGGGCGGCGGGATGACGCACACCGCCGGCGCCGCGCTTCGTCAGACGGTCGAGCTCGCCGTCGCAGCCGAGGAGATCGGGATCGACGGCGCGTTCGTCCGCGTCCACCACTTCGCGCGCCAGCTCTCCTCGCCGTTCCCGCTCCTCGCCGCGATCGGCGTCAAGACGAGCCGGATCGAGATCGGCACCGGCGTGATCGACATGCGCTACGAAAACCCGCTCTACATGGCCGAGGCCGCCGCGGCTGCGGACCTGCTCGCGGGCGGCCGGCTCCAGCTGGGCGTCAGCCGCGGCTCGCCCGAGCCGGCCTGGCACGGCGCCGAGGCTTTCGGCTACTCCGTCGACCCCGCCGAGGCCCGCCAGAAGACGGCGCTCTTCCGCGCGGCAATCGCCGGCGCCGGCGTCGTCCCCGGCGACGCGGGCGGCCACCCCGGGGACGCGATGCTCCCCGTCCAGCCGCAGTCACCCGGACTCGCCGACCGGATCTGGTGGGGGTCCGGCTCTCGCGACACCGCCGCCTGGGCCGGCGAGCAGGGCATGAACCTGATGAGCTCCACCCTCCTCCTCGAAGACACCCACGTCCCGTTCGATCAGCTTCAGGCCGAGCAGATCCAGCTGTTCCGGGACGCGTGGTCGAGCGCCGGGCATGCGCGGGAGCCGCGCGTCTCGGTGAGCCGCACCGTCGTCCCGATCACCTCCGACCTCGACCGGCGCCTCTTCGGCTCCGTCGCCAGCGAGGACCAGGTCGGCTGGCTCGACGGCGCGATCAGCCGTTTCGGCCGCAGCTACACCGGCGAGCCCGACCGCATCGCCCAGGAGCTCGCCCAGGACGCCGCCGTCCAGGCCGCCGACACGCTACTCGTCACCATCCCGAGTCAGCTCGGCGTCGACTACAACGTCGCGATGCTCGAGACGATCGCCCGCGAGATCGCGCCGGCGATCGGCTGGCGCCGGCCGCACGTGCCCGAGCCCGTCGGATAGCGCGAGGGCGGAAGAGCGACGCTCTGTTCTCGAGGCCATGACGTACAGACACTTGGGCTCATCCCGTTGTGCCGCATGAAGAAATGCCTGCAAATCATCATGGGCCGGGCGGGATTCGAACCCGCGACCTTGGGATTAAAAGTCCCCTGCTCTACCGACTGAGCTACCGGCCCGCGATACTCCCCGGGGTGGGGAAAGGGTACGCGGAAGGGTCGGCGGTCGAGGAGCGGCTCGCGGCGCTCGAGCGCGGCGACGACGGGGCGGCGGGGCTCGACGCCGGGCGGGCCGCGGTGTACGCGTGCACCGACGCCGAGCCCGAGCGGCACTTCGTCGGGTGGGCCGACGAGATCGACGCGGACGAGCTCTTCGCCTCAGGGCGGGCCTGGGGGATCCAGGTCGTCCGGCGGCGGGTCTAGCTCCCGCTGCCACTCGTCCAGCAGGCGGTCGACGTGGCGGCGCTGCTCGTCGGAGAACGCGAACGCGCCGACGATCCGCCGCGCCTCCGCCGGATCGTCGTTCTCGATCGCCGCCTCGAGGTGCTCGCGCAGCGGCTCCGGCTGGCGCAGCTGCCGCCGCAGCCAGCGGAGGAGGCTGACCTGCGTCGCGCGCGTCACAGCCGGAGCGCGCGGGTCTCCTCGCGCCGTTCGACGACGAACCCGAGCCGCTCGTAGAGCCGGATCGCGCCCGTCGGGTTGGCGGCGTCGACCTTGAGGCCGACGCGAGCGACGCCTCGCCGCGCGAACTCGGCGAAGCCCTGCCGGAGGAGGGACTCGGCGACGCCGCGGCCGCGGTGCTGCTCCCGCACCGCGATGTCCTTCACCCAGCCCGTGCGCCAGTGGAGCGCGCAGCCGGCGAGCTCGTCGCCGGACTCCGCGAGCCACCACACCGCCGGATCGAACTCGGCGTCGCCCGTCATCTGGGCGAGCCAGCGCTCGTGGGACACCGGCGCGTAGCGGCGGTCCCACGCCGAGTACGCCGAGTCGAGCAGGGCGTGAACCGGCTCTGCGTCGTCGGGCTCGAACGTCCGGACGCGGACGCCGTCGGGCCAGACGGGATCCGGCTCGTCGCCGTCGAGAGCCCGCCACATGCACAGCACCTCGCGCTCGACCGCGAGCCCGCGATGGTCGGCGAGCTCGCGAACCGGGTCGTCGTCGCTCGCCGTCCTCACGTGAATCGCGCCCAGCCCGCGTTCGCGGCCTCGCGCCGCCGCGCGCTCGAGCAGCGCGCCGGCGATGCCCGAGTCGCCCGCCACGCACAGAAGCTCGCCCGCGCGGGTGAGCACCGCGAGGCCGAGCGGCGCCCCGGGTCCGTCGGCGACCCAGGCGTCGAGACCGGCCGGCTGCCACTCGTCGAGAACGCGCTGCAGCGTCGCGGCGGACGCCCCTGTCGGCGGCGGCCGCTCGAGGAGCGCCCCGACGTCGTCCCAGCTCGCGGGCCGGATCTCCACGAGAGGATTCTCGCGCCCCGGCGGCTACGCTGCTCCCGAGCCCCCATCGTCTAGTGGCCCAGGACGCCGGCCTTTCACGCCGGTAGCGCGGGTTCGAATCCCGCTGGGGGTATTTTCGGCGTTTCGGCTGAGCTGATTTGGCTTGAATAGACGGGTCAGGCGTGTCAGGGATGCCGCTCGAGCTCAGCGGATGCTCCCACATGTGCTCCCACGAAGTGACAGGCATAAGGAGGGTCGGAGGTTGCCTGGCGTAGGAAGAGCCCGGGGTCGACAGCGGGCGCCAGCGGACTGCGCCAGCGCGTGAACGTCTCTTGGAAGTACGACGCGCTCGGGGCGAATGCACGCCCCTTCAGTACGAGGGACGCCGCGGCTCGAGTCCTGCGCTCAGATTCCGCACAACGAAGCCGCACACGAGTGTCGCCCGTCAGCGCTGATGACCCTGTCTTGCAGCGTGGTGCGACCCTGGTGCGACCCCGACGGGCGGGTGCCCCCGGCGCGCGGACTCTCACCGGCCGAGCCGTCAACGTGGCCCTCGGACGCCCGGTGCGCAGCGGTGTGTCTCCCCGCCGCCGTGTCAGCGGAGGTGCTCCGGGCTAGGTGGTGACTCAGTGGATGATGGTGATAACCACGCGCCGGTCTTGTTCCGCGCCAACCTACGAGCAAGGCGCCGGGCGCTCCATACGGTCTCGCGCAGGCGAGCGCCTTTTCCTGGATATGTACGACTCACGCATCGTGCTTCGCCGGTTGGGGGTTGGGAACGACCGTAGCGGGCTGCGGCGGGCGGACTGCGCCGGCGAACACGGCGGGCGCGAGTGCGAGTGGCATCGCTAGCTCTCGGATCAGGTCCTTCGGGAAGAGCACGCCGAGCCAAGTGAGGCAGAAGCCGACGGTTGCGAGCAGCGCGAAGACTGGGTCGAGCCGCGTGCGGAGGCGGAGTGAGAGGACGAGGGCAAAAAGGAGAACGCCGCCGATTGTCGCCATCAGCGGGATTGCGGCCTGCCCGATTTGAGGGTACGGGTAATCCCCCTGCGTTCCGTACGTGGCGGCCGTGCTGAAGCTGTCGTACCAGCCGCGGAAGGGCCAGGTCGTCAGGTCGCGCGCTTCTTGGTACGGGAAGTGCCCGAACTGCTCGCGCAGGTAGAGGTACCAGCCCGTGAACACAGCCGGTCCGATCGCAAGCAGGGTGAGCCGGCGGCGGAGGTCGGCTGCGCCATGGCCGCGCAGAACCTCGACCAGCTCCCAAACTGCCAGCCCGACCGGCACGAGCACGAACGCCTCCTTCACGAGGCAGAGCGCGGTCAGAGCGACGGCTGCCTGCGTCCAGCGGCGACGCGTCCACGCAAGCAGCGCCCAGACGAGCACTGCGATCCCGAGCGCCTCACTCGTGTCGATCGTGGTCGCGTAGACGACGCCGGGGTTGAACGCGACCACGAGTCCGCCCCACGGCGACCAACCGTATGCACACGAAAGCGCGCTCGCGCCGAACGCGGCGAGGGCGATCGCGACGAGGTTGATCTCGAGCAGCGCCAACGGCACATCGCGGCCACGGCCGCCGCTGAGCGCCCAGGCAAGCCAGCCGTAGCCAGCATGGCCGTAGCGGTACGCAGGCCGGTCGATCAGGCCGTGCGCGACGCCGCGTGCGAGCGGGTCGCGCGCGATCGCGTAGTAGTAGACGCCGTCATAATGCTCCCCGGCGGAACCAAGCGCGAAGCCGGGATCGCTTCGGAGCGCGTAAGCCGCGATCGGGTCCTGCGACGACATGCGTACGAGCGCGCTTGTCTTCCAGCCGTTCCACGCGAGCGACGCCACGACCGCGACACCCGCGGTCGCGAGCGCGATCGCGGCGCAGACGAGCCCGACCCGCCTCTCCCGCGTCAACCCGATTCGAGAACCCTCGTCGGCTCCTCCCCGTCCAGCAACAGCCTCGGCGAGCTTGTCGATGCACGATTATCGCCACAAGCTGCACCCTCTAGATGAGTAGTTCCATGGTTCAGGCTGTGTAGTCGGCGAGCGCGCGTGGGGGTCGGCCGAGGCGGTGGTTGAGCGCGATCGCGGCGGCGAGCGGAGGAAGCGCATTCGCATCCGGGTGCCGAGGCCGTGGAGGTGCGGGCGCCGTGGCGTTCGAGGGTGAGGAGGTCTTTACAGGTCTGAAACATCGACTCACCCGCTGCCGGATCGGCGCGAGGTGAGAGCCGCCGGCCGGTTCGTCCTTGCGTCGGGGCCGAACGATGGTAGCGTCGAGTTCGGGGGCGAGCTGTTCGAACTCGCGGCCGGCGGCGCCCAACTGGGGCGTCGGCCACGACGCGCTCGCACTCGCCGGTACTCGCACTGGCGCGCTTCGCGATCTCTGCCGCCAGCTGGGATGCCGGCAGCGGGTGCGCGCTGATGGGCGCGAGCGTGAGCTCACGCTCGCGGTCTACGTCGAAGCGACCCTCGTTCTCTCGCTCGCGGTCGCAGCGCTCGCCCCCGGAACGACGGATCTGCCCAGGATGATCGCCGGGATCGCCGGCACCGGGCTCGCACTCGCAGCCGTCGCCTTCGCGCTCGTGGCCGCCGCGATCCGGCGGCGTCAGGTTCCGAACGGCTGATAGACCCGGTCCGGCGGCCGTACGAGCGAGAAGGGAAGCGACGTTCCTGCCCCCGCGATGCGCGCTCGGAGCGGCCCGCGTCCGCGCGTCTGCAGCTCGGACGTGAAGATCCCGACGCGGTTCGCCTCGAGGCTCGCGAGCCGCCGCCATCCGGACGCCCCGCGCTGCTCGACGACGATCGTTCCGCGCCGGCCGGTCGGAGTCCGGCCCCAGACGGACACGTCGCGCCCGTGCCGGAACGCGACGAACGGGAACCGGAACGCGGTCAGCGCCGGCTTCGGCCGGTCGGCGGCCATCGTCGGCCCCTGGAAGTAGAGCCCCGACTGGTACGGGCTCGTCCGCACCGGCTGGTCGCGGAGCGTGAACCAGGTCACGAGGCTCACGCCCGCGGACCACATCCGGTACAGCGCCTCGGCTACCCAGCGGCCCTCGAGCGCGGCCGGCACCCCTTTCGGGTCCGGCGGGTTCGAGTCCCACGAGAACTCGGTCACCCAGAAGCGGACGGGCCCCGTCGAGACGACGTGGCCGGCGGCGACCCCCGCGTCGAGGACGGCCTTCATCTCGGGGAGGTCGCCGATCGAGACGTCGTTGGCCCGGCTCGCCTGATGCGTCGGCCCGCCGGCCGTGTACGGGTCGGTCGACCAGACGTCGAAGTGGACGGGCGTCGAGCACTTTGGGCGGAGGCAGAGCACGGCGCGCATGAACGCGAGGGGCGCGACCGCGGTCGAGATCCCGAACGGGGCCAGCCCGCCGGCGATCACCTGGTTGCCCGGCAGCGTGTGCACGCTCGCCGCGAACCCGTTCACGAGCGTGCGGTACCAGCCGGGCGCGCCGGGCTTGTACGTCGGGTTCGGGACCTTGTTCGGCTCGTTCCACGCCTCCCAGTAGCGCACGCGCGGCCGGCCGTCCGCGCCCGAGTAGCGGCGGACGGCCGCGAGTGCGAAGGCCCGGTACTGCTTCGGGTCGGTGCGGGCGAAGCCGTCGACCGAACCGATCGCCCAGGCCGGCGGCCCGGCGATGTACACGATCGGCTCGAGCCCGTGGGCGCGCACCTTCCGGAGCTGCGCGTCGATTCCGGACCAGTTGTAGGCGGCATCGGATGGATCGGACGGCCGGAACCCCGCTGGCCGCGTCGCCGGCGCGACGCCGTCCCAGAAGAGCGGCACCTTGATCGCGCTCGCGCCGGCGGCCCTCGCGCGCGCGAGGCCCAGATCCGCGTCCGGGCCCGTGAAGACCTCGGGGTCGACGAACGCCGTCTGGAGGGGGCGCGGCGCGGCAACGGCCCCGGCGGCAGCCGTCCCGACCGCGAGCACGACCACCCAAAGAGCCCACGCCGCCCTGAACCCCACGCCGACCGTATGCCCACGCCGCCGCGGTCGCAACCCGGGCGGCCTCCGCCAGACCCGCCCGGGCCTGACGCGCGTCAGCAGCCCAGCACGCCCTCGAGCTCCACGACCGCGCTTCCGAGCGTGGCCGCCTGCGCAGCGGTCAGCTTGGCCCCGCGCTCAGCCCGCTGGTCGGCTCCGAGGTCAGTGTCGTGTCTCGGAGAGCGAGGTGATCTCGTTGTCGGAGAGCCGGAGGTGGGCTGACCTACTCGCCCACGCGAGCGAGTCATGTCAACTCTGCGCCGTGGTTTCCGGCGCCACAAGCGTGGTGAGTAGGAGTGGGACGAAGAGGGAGAGGACGCCGACGGCGAAGGCGGCGTATGCCCACTCGATGTGACTCGGCGTATAGGCGAAGGTGACATGGTGGGCGCCGGCGGGAACGGTGATTGCCTGGAAGAGGCCGTCGACCGGTCGGATCGGGGTGGTGTTGCCGTCGACGCGTGCGGTCCAACCGGGATAGTCGGTCTCTCGTCGAACGAGGCGCGTCGGTGCGGGGCAGTCGACGCGGGCGGTGGTCCTGGTCGGGGCGTCGACCGTGCAGCCTGGTGCGTCGAGGTAGGGTGCGGCGCCGGCGAGCCGGTAGATGCGGGTGGTCGGGCTGCGGAGGACGGGGGTGAAGGCGGGTCCAGGCAGCGACTGGTCGGTCGGCGCGAGAACGTACGCGACCGCCGCGGCGCGGTAGCCGTCGAGGTTCCGGGCGAGCTCATGGACTGCAGGCGGGGCGCCGGCGGGCCGGCCGCCGCCGAGGTTCCCGACGAGGGCGCTCGGCTCGACGAATCTGTCGATGCGCCGGTGGACGTAGTCGGCGAAGGTCTGCGGCACCGGCAGCTCGTTGATGTTCAGTTCGGAGATCCCGAAGTACGAGCCGTAGTTGGGCTGAAGCGGCCCGAGCGTGAAGAAGCGTTGGGTGCCGAGATGCTGCTGCAGGTACCGAACCGGCGCGAGGTCGAGCCGGACGTCGCGGGGAGCGGCGGTTTCCGGAAGCGCGAAGAGGACGAACGCGTCGCCGGCGACGAGCAGCGCGGCGAGCGCGACGCGGACGCGCCGCGGTTTCGCGAGCGCGGCCGCCGTTCCCGCCAGCACGATCGCGACCGCCCAGCCGACCGACCCCCAGAAGTACGGATGGTCGTAGAAGCCGCTGCCGAGACGGTGCGCGAGCGGGCGCGCCTCGAGGGTGGCGGCAAGGACGAGAGCGAGCGAGACCCCGGCCGCCGCCGCCACGCGTCTCCTCGCCGGAGCCGCGCGCGCGAGCCCGTCCAGCCCGAATGCGGCGAGAACGACGAGCGCGAACTCGACGGACGGAAACGCGTAGCGGAAGAACGCCATTCGCGACATCCCGGGGAGCACCCCGAGCACGTCGCCGAGGAGCGGCGGCTCGCGGTACACGCGCGCGAGCGCAACCACGATCCAGCCGAGCAGGACGAGCTTCAACCCGCGGCGGCCCGGGCCGAGCACGCCGAGCAGGCCGAAGAAGAGCAGTGATGCGGAGAGGAAGCCGCCGACGTCGAACCAGATCGTCGTCAGCGTCAGCCCCGTGTCGCCGAACGCGAAGATCGGGCCGTAGACGTACGGGAGCAGAAGCTGCGAGAGCGCCGGCGTCGCGAGGTGGACGCGGCCGACGACGCCGTCTACATGGCCCCCGAGGGCGCCGCGCCCGAGGTACTCCGCGAACGGAACGAGAAGCGGCGCGCTGAGGAGAACGGCGGCGCCCGTGCCGGCCACCGCCTTGGCGGCGAATGCCCGGCGCACGCCTCCGCGCAGGCCGGCGGCGCGCCACGCGAACCAGCCGACGGCGAGCAGCCCGTCGATGTACGCGACCTCGGGGAAGCCGGCGTAAAGTGACAGTGCTCCCGCGACGGCGATCAGCCACCAGCCGCCGCGCGCGCCGGCGACGCTGCGGGTGTACGCCGCCTCGAGACCGAGCAGCAGCACCGGCAACAGCGGGATCGGATTGATCGGCGTGATCGCGAACCAGGCGAACGTGCCGTCGAGCGCGAATGCGATCGCGGCCGCCACGCAGGCCGCGCGGGCGAGCGCAAGCCGCCGAAGCAGGAGATAGAGCGAGATCCCGGCGACGAGCTCGAGCAGCACGCGTTCGTAGATCAGTCCGTTCGCGAACGCGTTCAACAACGTCGGCGGGTAGAGCGCCCCCGAGGTCATCCCCGCCGCGAGCGGCGCGCCGGTGCCCTCCTCCGAGTCCCACCACGGCATCCGCAGGTGCAGCACGTCGAGCGCTGCTCGGTGCCCAAGCGCCTGAGAGATGAAGCCGTCGTTCGGATCGATCGTCGTCTCGCCCGGAAGCGCCCCAGCCGTCAGGCTGCTCGCGAGCCCGCTCCGCGTCCCCATCGGGTTGGGGTCGAACCCCCCGACCAGCACAAGAGCGTTCGCCGTCAGGACGACCACGACGATCACGAGCACGGCTGCCCGATTGGGCGTCAGCACCGCGGCTCGCACCGATGCACGTTCGACACCCCGGTTCCTCTCGAGCTCAGGCGCCAACGGCCGCCGGAGGCGTTGCGCATCGCCGTTCCAACGGCATTCGGCGGTTACCCGGCGATGCGCTCGGTGCGTCCGCGTGCCGTGAGCTCGGGGAGCGAGACGAAGGCCGGATCTGGGCGCATGACGGCGACGTACTGGTAGGCGAAGAGGGAAGGCCAGGCCGCGCGTCCGGCACGGTCGACGCGCGCGAGCGCCCGGCGAAGCCCCGGGCGGCCGGACGTCTCGTCCTCGAAGCCGAGAACTTCGAGCGGAAGGCCCGTCAGGCGACGCTGCTCGACCCGCCAGCCGGCGCGCGCCGCCATCGCGGCGAAGCTCCGCCAGGTGAAGAAACGCAGATGCGTCGCATCGAGGATGCCGCGCCGGTCGTAGTCGAACCGGCCGAACCCGATCCGCAGCCGCGGGTACCAGTGAGCGATATTCGGCACGCTCGAGACGAGCACCGTCTCCGCCGAGGTCACCTTGTGCAGCTGACGCAGAAGCCGCGCGGGATCGCGGAGGTGCTCGAGCACGTCCACGGCCAGCACCACGTCGAACGGGCCGTCCTCGGCCACGTCGTCCGGCAGCCCCGCATCGAGGTCGGCCACGACGAGCCGGTCGAGGTTGTCGGCGGCACCCGGCGGCGGGCTCCCGTCCACACCCGTGACGACATGGCCGCGCTCGCGCAACTCGGCGCCGAGCAGCCCGCCGGCGCAGCCGAGGTCGAGCACCCGCCCGGGCCGGAGCCGAAGCTCGTCCGCCGCCGCGAGCACAACCCGATGGCTCGCATCCGCCGCGTCCTTCCACCCGTACGCGCTCGCCCAGCGCGCAAGAGGCGAGGCGCCGAAGCCGAGCCGTGCGAAGCGGTAGCGCACGACGTCGACGCAGACGTCTCTCGCGTAAGCCAGACCGTTCACCCGGCAGATCTCGTCGCCGTAGTAGGTCGGGATCGGCACCTCCACGATCCGCGCACCGGAATCGAACAGCTGCAACAGGATCTCGGTGTCGAAGTCGAACCCGTCGCTGTTCTCCTCGAACGGGACCCTCGCCAGCGCATCGAGACGGAAGCCGCGATAACCCGAGTGCCATTCGGAGAGGACGAGGCCAGAGACCCGGTTCTGGAAACGGGTCAGGATCTTGTTGCCCACGTACTTGTACAGCGGCATCCCGCCCTCGAGCGCACCCTTCGGAACGAGCATCCTCGACCCGAGCACGACATCTGCACGACCGTCGAGGAGCGGCGCGACCAGCTCCGGCAGCACCTCGGGCGCGTACTGGCCGTCGCCGTGAAGGAGCACGGCGATGTCGCAGCCGCGCGCCGCCAGCCAGCGATAGCCGAACTTTTGGTTCCCGCCGTAGCCAAGATTTCGCCGCTGACGCACCACGGCGAGCGGGAACGCGTCGTGTCTGCTTTGGTACTCGAGCGCCGCCTCGTACGTACGGTCGGTCGAGTGGTCGTCGCTGACGAGCACGACGTCGATGGAGTCGAGGAAGTGGCCGGGAATCCGGTCGAGGACCTCGCCGAGCGTCGAAACCGCGTTGTACGCCACGACCAGGATGCCGATGCGCGGGCGACTCAACCGTCGCATCATAGGTGCGACAATGTGGCTGGATGGCGACGTCGATCGGCGCCGCACGGGACGCGGGCCGCCCTCTGGCCGGTTGGTCGGGGCGCGCGGCCTCGTCGGCGAGCCAGGCCTGGGTCGGTCTCGCTGTCTACGTCGGCCTCTCGTTTCTTTACTTCGGCGTGCCGATCGCGTCGCATCCGGGCCGCGACCTGATCGCGAACGGCACCGATGCGACAAACCAGGTGTGGTCGCTCGCCTGGTGGCCGCACGCGGTGCTGCACTGGGAGAATCCGATCTACACACACGCGATCTGGGCGCCCGTCGGCATCGACCTCGCTTGGGCGCCGTCGATCCCCGGGCTGGCGTTCCTGGCCGCGCCGGTCACCCTGATCGGCGGACCTGCGCTCGCCTACAACGTCGTCGCGATCGCGCTGCCGGCGCTGGCGGCGTGGACGGCGTACTTGCTCTGCCGGTACCTGACCAGGTCGTTCTGGGCGTCGCTTGTCGGCGGCTACCTGTTCGGGTTCTCGGCGTTCGTGCTCGACCAGATGCCGGGGCACCTTCAGATGACGTCGGTCTTCCTGATTCCGCTCGTGGCGCTCGTCGTGCTTCGCTTCCTCGACGGCTCGCTCTCGAGTCGCCGCACCGCGCTCCTCCTCGGCCTCGCGCTCGCGGTCCAGTTGACGTTCTCGCTGGAGATCGAGTTCACGCTGACCCTGACGCTCGCGCTCGCGATCGCGGTCGCGTTCGCGCTCGTTCCAGCTTTACGGCAACGTCTGCTGTGCTGCTGCGGCCGCTGGCCGGGGGGTACGTGATCGCGGGGTTGCTCACCTCGCCATTGCTCGTCTCGTTCCTGCTGCACTTCCAGTCGGGCGGAGTTGCCTCACCGGCCGGGTCTCCGGCCGATCTCGCAAACCTCGTGATACCCACGCCGCTCACCTGGCTGAGCTGGCATTGGACGGACGCGATCTCTGCGCACTTCCTCGGCAACAACTTCGAGAGCGGCTCGTACCTCGGACTCCCGACAGTCGCGATCGTGGCCTGGTACCTCTGGCTCAGACGCCGCAGCGCGGCCGTCCGCTTTCTCGCCGTCATGCTCGGGCTCGGACTCATAATCGAGCTTGGCACGCGCCTGCACGTCGCCGGCACGTCGTACTTCCCGCTGCCCTTCGCTGCGGTCGCGAGCCTACCGGTGTTCAACAACCTGCTCCCCGTTCGCTACGGAATCTTCGTCGTGCTCGGGGCCGCGGTCGCGGTGGCATGCTGGACGGCCGCCCACGACACGCCGAGACTCGCACGGGCGACACTGCCCGCGCTCGCCGTGATCGCGACCGTGCCCAGCCTCTGGAACCCAAACTGGCACGAGCATCCCGCGCGTCCGGCCTTCTTCACCGCACGGCACCTACCGCACCTGCCTCGCGCCGAACGAGACCGTGCTCGTGCTGCCGTTCCCATTCTGGTCCGGCGCCATGCTCTGGCAGGCCGAAAGCGGGTTCGCGTTCCGCATGGCAGACGCCTACATCAGCACAATCCCGACAGGCCTGCCCGACCCTGCGTACCTCAGCCAGCTCGCGAACACGAACCTGCCGGGCACCGACTGGCGACCCCTCGTCAAGCTCGCACGCGACCAGGGCGCGACGATGATCCTCCTCGCAGACGGTCACGGCCAGCACTGGACGACACTGCTCGCGCCCGTGACCACACCGGCAGACATTCGCGGCGTCTCCCTCTACAGCCTCCGGCCCAACGGGCGCTCCGCCTGCACCGCAGGCAGCGGCTAGGACAGCGACCCCAATCATCCGATCGCGAGATGATCTAGGCCCAGGCGCGCCGTGAGTGCCTGCTGCCGGTAGACGATCGCAAGCCGGTTCGCCTCGAAGGCCGCACGATCGACCCTCGCCCACCGCAACTCCTGGCGCTCGCTGACGAGCGCTCCCAGCATCGCGGATCCGAGCCTCGCTCGCTCCATCGCTGCCCGTGGGGTGCGTAAACGTCATCGCGTCGGCGAAATTGTCGGGTTTGCGGGGAGATCGCGTTAACGCACCTCATAGGCCACCGCGGCCCCCGTCACGTCCCTTACGCTAGTCACGTGGACTGGGTGAGACGATGTCTCCCCGATTCTGCGGTGGGTCGGTCGCGGCTGGGCGTGATCGTGGCGGCTAGCGTGGCGACGCTGCTGAAGCTCGAGATCGCAGCACGGACGTTCGGCAGCAACGACGTCTACTACTAGGGAATATTCGCCGACGGCGTGCGCCGTTTCGGCCCGGTCGGCATCTATGGCCACCGTTTCCGGGCGCCTGTGTACAACCACGGGCCACTCGCGGGCTGGATGCTCGGAGCGATCAACTGGCTGCTCGATCGCGGAATCGCGAGCTTTGAGTTCCTCATCCGTGTGCCCGCCTGTCTGGCCGACTTTGTCACGGCCCTACTTCTGTTCGAGCTTGTGCGAGTCGTACGGCCGGTCAAGGAGGCCGCGATTGCCGCGGTTCTCGTCGGCTGCAGTCCCTTGCTGTTCGTCATCTCCGGGTTTCACGGGAACACCGATCCCGTCTTCGTGATGTTCGCCCTGCTCAGCACGTACCTCTTGGTTGTCCGAGGCTGGGCGCTCGCAGCCGGCGCTGCCTTCGGGATCGCCGTGAGCATCAAACTCGTCCCGGCAGTCTTGGCGCCCGTGCTGCTGGTTGTGCTCGTCCGGCTGGGGTGGCGCCGGCTCGCTGCCTTCGTCGGAGGCGGCACGATCGTGTTCTGGCTGCTGTGGGTGCCGGTGATTGTCACCCGCTGGGACGCTTTCCGGGGCGCAGGTCCTCGGTTACACCGGGAGTCGGTATCGGCAATGGGGGCTGCCGCAGCTCCTGACCTGGGCGCACTTGCCGGGCGCGGCCGCCTGGCTGGCGGGACCGGGCCGCTACGTGATCCTGCTCGTGAGCGGGCTAGACCGTATGGGGTGCCCGGCGCCTTGCTCGTAGGTTGGCGCGGGTTGCCGTCGTGATTGGCGCGGCGGTAGAGCCGCAGTTACGGGAGGCGCCGGTATGGTCGAGGGTACGTGGGTCGGGTCGGATGTGCACGCGCGGAAGGTCGTCGCGGGCGTGTCGGGCGCTGGGAGCGGCGAGTTGCGCACGGTGCGAGTTTCGCCGCGGGGTGAGGAGATGGTGGCTTGGCTGCTCGGGTTGCCGGGGCCGGTTCGGGTTGCGTAGGAGGCCGGGCCGACCGGGTACGGCTTGGCACGCGCGTGCGCGAGGGCGGGGATCGCGTGCACGGTTGCGGCGCCGTCGAAGATCCCGCGCGCGGCTGGCGACAAGTTGAAGACCGATGTCGTGATGCCGAGCGGCTGGCGCGGTTGCTGCGGCTGGGCGAGTTGGTGTCGGTGCGCGTCCCTGAGCCGCACGAGGAAGCCGCGCGCGACCTGATCCGAGCGCGCGAGGACGTCAGAGGCGACCTGATGCGAGCACGGCACCGGCTCTCGAAGCTGTTGTTACGTCACGGGCTGGTCTACGACGCCGCCGCGTGGACGCTTGCCCACGACGCGTGGCTGCGTCGGCAGCGATTCGAGAGCCGCCCGCTCGTGCTCGCGTTCGACGACTGCTACGGCGCGGTGCTGCAAGCAAAGGCTCGCCGGGACACACTCGACGCCGCGATCGTCGAGCTCGCCGCCGAGCCGCCGTTCGTTGAGATCGTGGGGCGGCTCTGCTGTCTACGTGGTGTCTCGACGCTGACCGCGCTCGGCCTGAGCGTCGAGGTAGGCGACTGCAGTCGCTTCCGGCCGCAGTCGCTCGGCCCCTTCCTTGGGCTGACGCCGAGCGAGGACTCGACCGGCGAGCGGCGGCGCCAGGGCGCGATCACCAAGACCGGCAACGTGCATGCGCGCCGATTGCTCGTTGAAGCGGCCTGGCATCAGCGACGACCCCTCCGTTCGAGCCGGTCGCTCGAGCGGCGCCGTCAGGGTCAGCCGGCCGTGGTCCGCGCCCGCGCCGACCAGAGCGCCCGCCGTCACATCCACGCCCGCTGGCAGGCGCTCGAAGGGCGCGGCAAGCGACGCACGATCGTCGCGGTCGCTATCGCGCGCGAGCTCGCCGGGAACACTGCTGGGCGCTCGCGACGATGGAGTAGCCCACGCCCGCAACGGCTCGGCGAGGAGAGCGCGCCGGCGCACCGACGCGAGGAGTGACCCGCGGTACAGCTATGAGCAGGCCGGCCGGAATCAGTTGGTCAGGTCGCAGAAGCGAAGACGCTGCGCCGGCGAGCGAGGCGCGGACTCGAGCTTTCTCGACGGCACGCCCGTCCTAGAGGCGTGTGTCGGTTCCCTCGAAGGAGGCGATGGCGGCGGCGCCGGGCGCGAGTTCGCCGTGGATAGTCGAGCCCTGAGGACCGTCAGCCCCGCGCACTAGCTGTGCTTCGACTTGTCGTGGCCTCTCGGTTGGTTCGGTAGCAGTCTCAGATCCCCGTTTCTGAGTACCTGACAGTTCGCTCCCGGCGCCGAGAGGGTGTCGCCGGCGTGAGCGATGAGCAAGGCGTGATTCCTGATTCGTTGCTGGCGTCCATAGGCGGACAGCACGGTTGTATCGACCGAGTACGGGTTGACGCCTTGTCCGTTCGGATTCAGCGAGCCCCCGGGAAGTACCGGGTGAGCAGCGCCGAGATGGAATCTGTCATCCGACGGGTCCGGCGTGACCGTCATGTCGAGCCAGGTGTAGTTGTTCCCGCCCGTGTACGGGATCCAGAAGACATACACCTTCAGCTTCGTGGGGTCTCCGGACACAAGATGGACGCGGCAGGCTGCAGGTAGCTCCTGCACGGTCTCTGAGATCCCGACGAGTTGCGCCGCGATGTTCGAGCCGTGAAGGGTGTTCAGCGTGCCCTGCGCCGTGTCTCGGTCCTTGGCGGACAGGCCGCCTGAATCGACCGACGTCGTCCCGCAGCCCATCAGTAGAACTGTGCAGACGGTGGTAACCGCACCGGTCGAGCCGATCCGAGCGAGGTAATTCATCGGCCTGCGATGCGGTGGCCGGTCGGCGTTCTCATCGGTCAGTGGCTCAAAAACGAAGGAATGACTCGAAGCACCGGGGTCGCAGACAACACTTGAACCGCTCCGGGAAGGCTCACGTCGGTGTCCGAGATGAAGGAGATCGTCATCGAGCCGCCATCTCCTTCGCATGTACAACTCGGAGGCTTCAGGCTAAGCCTGTTGCAGAAGATGTTCGGGTACAAGAGGACATTACTGAACTGGTCACCGCCAAAGCCGGTTAGGCCAGAAATGGAGCAGTGTCCGGTGCTGCTTCCGATCACTCTTAGGACGCGAGCCCCTTGAGGGGGGTACCACTGGATGGAGTTGACTGACCCGAGATTCGATGTGTTGGCAATGCGCACTTGATACCGGTGTTTGCCCGCCAGGGCTGAGAGCGACGCCGAGACCCAGCTCTCCGCTCCCGCGTCCGGTTCGTTTACGACTACCCCGCCAGCGAAATACAGTTTCGCATGCGGGATAGTCAGCGGAGCGTATTCCCCCGTTGTTGGCAACTGTGTGCTTCCACTCTTGCTGCCCGATGAGAAGTGAGTCATCGCCACGGCGACCCCGGCGCCCGCCAGGAGAACGACTAGGAGGGTGATTGCAGCCAGCCGTATCCGAGTGTCACCTCTATGCATCTTGCCCGTCCGTCTACTGTCGCTCAGAACGCTCGATCTCCAGTGTCCGCCTAGTGAAGAAGCAGGAAGGTAAGCCTATGTGTGTTCTTTTGCGCCGCCGGACGAGATGTGAATTCTCCACGAGCTCCAAGGTATGCACCCGTGCCGCCGTTCACAGGTAACGTGAACTCCGCTGTATCGAGATCGGCTGGGCCGGATGCGAACATCGTGCCGCCTTTCAACTCGAAGTCGGCTTCGCAAATCGCTTGATGGGCGACGTTGAATGTGCACGAGTACACCACGGAACCGACGCGCTTGGCCAGCTTGGCGTCTGAGTAGAGCTTGAAGCTGAACAGTGCGTTGTCGCCGGCCCGAGCTCCCTTCTTGCCGACGTTCGCATTCGGGGGTGGCGGAAGCCGCGCGTCTGCGTTGAACGGATTTGTCAGACCCCCGCGCTGTCGATCGTCGGCGTGGTTGATGAACTGCACACGAATCACCTTCGCGTAGAGGACGATCGAGTGCGTTTCCCTCGTGGCCGGAGCGCCGTATGAGCCCGCACCCGCAACGGCCGCCGCCGTAGCAGCGACGCCGAGCGTCATGGCGAGTTTCGCGCTCATTTGCGAAGGTCGATCAGGTGGATCGAGAACCGTTGCGTGGACTTCACCGAGGGAGTCGCATCCACTTGCCCAAGGGCCCCGAGGTACGCCCGAGTGCCGCCCGTGACGCTCAGCGTGAATCGCGGACTATTGAATGCGACTGACCCGGATGCCAGAACGATGTCACGGCCGAGATCGAAGTAGGCATCGCAGATCGCGTGTTTGATGAAGTTGTAGTAACACGTGAAGATGGCGGAACCGATCTCCTGCCGACGAGCTGGGTCCGCGTACAGATGGAACGTGTACAGGACGTCGTCGCCCGGAAAAGGTCCGTTGCCCTTCTCTTTGCCGTTGGTGACGTCGATCACCTTCGCCTCGGAGACGTTGAATGGATTGGTGCTCATGCCGCGTAGCCTGTCATCTGCGTGATTCATGAACTGGACAGTCGCCGGGACGGCGTAGACGTTGAGTATCGCCTTGTTGGTGCCAGCACGTGCCGCGCCTCCAACGGCTGCGACGACAAGCACCGCCGCTGCGACGATGTGGACATGGTGACGGATCGCAACGTTCATTTGATCAACCCGAAGGCGACTCGCTGCGCGTTACCTTTCGCCGGAACGACAACCACCTCGCCACGAGCGCCGAGATACTTCTTCGTGCCGCCGGTGATCACGATCGTAAACCCTTTGGTGTTGAAGTTCACTGGGCCCGAGGCCACCACCGTTCCGAAGCCTTCGAGAGTGTAATAGGCCTGACAGAATGCGTATCTTGCGTAGTTGAAATAACACGTGTACACGGCAGAGCCAGCCGAGTCCTTGCTATCAGGGTGCCTGTAGAGTTGCAGACTGTAGACCGCTACATCACCAGGAAAGGGCCCTTGGCCGGCGTAGTTCGAGCGAGGCTTGAGTTTGCCTAACGCGATGTCGAACGGATTGTTGATCGCACCTCGCGCTCGGTCGTCCGCGGTATTGATGAACTGAACACCCGTGGCGACGCTGTAAACCGTCAACGGCGCTCTCATCGAAAGCGCGGCCGGAGGAATCACGGCGGCGAAGACGACCGCCAGGATTGGCCCCGCTAGACGCCCCAACCTGTCCGCGTGCACTTACCCATGGTACCCGGGTCGACTGTGTCATTTCCCGCCACGCGGAGGGAACGGTGAACGGCCGCGACCGCGGCACAGACCAGATCGAGACGGCGCGCGTGGAAGGGCATCCTGCGACAGAGACCATTCCCGCCTCCGGAGTCTCTATCGACCGAGTGGCCTGTTTGGCATCAGGGGATGCACGGGTTCGGCTTCTTTCTCCCTTCTGCAGGCTGGCAGGTCGGCTCCGAGTGGACGCTCGTTGAGCGGCGACGGGATGACGTACGCGGTCATCACGCATATATGCGGCGAGCCGGACAAACGCAGCACGACGTTTCCAACCCCGGTGACGTGCTCGCGGAGAACCCGACATTCCCGCCTCCGGATCCCGTAAATTTCCGCACGCGTCGAAGTCGACCCTGAAGCCGGAACGATCACCTGGCTTGGCGGCCTCGACATGGCCCCGGCGCCGCTCTACGACTAAGCCCGCCGCAACCGAGCCGCGCTCACCCAGGCATGCTCACCCAGGCAGGCGTCTAAAGCCCGAGCCGCACAGTGGAGTAAACCCGCGTCGCAGGTCGGCCGATGCGGCGTCAAGAGCGTCCGACTGCCTCCGCCGAGCGGCGGAAGGCAGCCGGAGCTCATACCGATTGTCAGAGCCGCGTGAAGCTCGTCGAGCTCGTCGCGGTGCCGGCAGGTGTCGTGACCGAGACCTTGCCGGACTTTGCTCTCAACGGGACTGTCGCCGTGATCTTTGTAGCCGAGACGACCTTGAAGATCGCTGCGGCTCCGCCGATCTTGACCGCCGTCGCACCGGTGAAGTTCTTCCCGGTTATCAGGATCTTTGCGCCGGCCTTGCCCTTCCTCGGCGCGAAGCTCGAGACCGAGGCTTTGGTCGTAGACGAACCTCCCGTCGAAGCGGTCGTCGTCGTCGGCAGCAGCGTCGCGCCCGCCGAGGCAGCGCACGGGAAGACCGTAAACGGGATCGGGCTCGTCGCTGTGCCCTTCGCCGTCGTGACGGTGATGTTCCCCGGCGTCGCATTTCCGGGCATCTTCGCGTATATCACGGCGTCGGAGCCGATCGTCACGTTGACGGCCGGCGCGCCGTTGAAAGCAACCGAGACCGGGCCGCCGTCGTTGACGAACCCGCTCCCGTTGATCACGACCGACGTGCCGACGCAAGTGTTGGCGACCTCCGGGATGAGGTCGGCGGCCGGTGTGTAGTTCGTGATGGTGGCGGCGAACGCCTGCCCTGCGACGAACAGGGACAGGACGAGAATCGCGGCGGTTACACCCACCCGATACGAACCTGCGCGCATCAAGTCACTTCCTCTCGTTTGTCGGAATCGTCGCGAGCGGGTGCGGCTGCTCATTCCGAGCAACCGCACCCGCTGAGGGCTGTTTACTTCAAGGAGAACACCACTAGCCGGTCGTGGCTGTTGCAGAGCTGGTACTTGCCTTGCGTACCCGTACCGACCGGGCACTCCATGAACTCGGCGATGTACTGAGTTCCCTTGTACGTGTACGTGATCGGCGGCGACTCGATGAGGTCGCCGTGGGGGTTCTGGAACGACCAGACAATGTTCCCAGTCGCCGGATCGGCGGCCCAGAGCTGACCCCCGACCGTCGCACCCGCGTTCCGCAGGGCGGTGTAGTCGGGGTTGCGGCCCGTCCCGGCGCCACTCGTCGCGCCTTTCGTGGCGTAGAAGAGGAGGCCGCCCGCCGTCGTCAGCTCACCGGAGTAGATGTTCCCGACGTCGGCCGTCAACCATTTCTGCCAGGCGACCGTATTGGTGTTCAAGTTGACGGCCGTCAGCGTCCCGACCCGGCCGGTGTAGTTGACCCGACCGGAATTGATGATTGTCGTGTGGTAGTCGGTGGGCGAATTGTTCTTCTCGATCATCAACGATGCCGTGGCGTTGATGTACAGCATGTTCGTTTGCGGGTCGTAGCTCGCGCGGCTGCCTATCCCGACGCCGTTCGAGATGTAGTACGGCTTCGCGAGCCACTGCGACGCGTTCGGAGCCATCATGTCGCACGACAGGACGATCGGGGCTCCGTCAGGACCAGTGGGATAGGACGGGAACTGCTCCTTTACGAAGTCGACCGACGGACAGTGCTGGATCAGTTGGCCCTGGGCGCCTACCGGGCGTGGCTGCGTCGGGTAGGCGTTGTTGAGCGCCTCGCCGGCCTGGGTGTAGCCGGGCAACGTCGAGTTCGCGACCTCCGGGCAGCCGAAGATGCAGTGGCCGTTCTTGGGGGTGAAGAAGTAGAGGTACGAGTTCTTGCACGCGTCGGCGAGGACCGGTGTCATTTTGCCCTTGACGATCGCGTTAAACAACTGCGGGCTGTGCGGGCAGTCGTAGTCCCACTCGTCGTGGTGCGTTGTCTGGAAGTACCACGCGAGCTGACCCGTGTCGACGTGGATCGCCACGAGGCTGTTGGCCCACAGGTTCTTGCCCGGCGAGCGGCCGAGATAGGGATACGTGTTCCCCGTGCCCTGGAACACGAGGCGGTCCTTGATGTCGAACGTCGGCGTCGACCAGATCGGCGCGCCGCCGACGGCCGCCTCGGCGGGATTTGCCCACGTCGTGATGTACGGCAGCTGCGTCGGATCGGGCGTCATGAACGTCCGCCACACGAGCTTGCCGGTCTTCGCGTCAAACGCAGAGAGCGAGCCGCGCATCGGGCTCTCGCCACCGTTCGGCGCGGAGAGAACGAGCCCGTCCTTGCCGTCGTTGACGTAATAGGCGAACGGCTCGGACTCGGAGCCCGTCGAGGTGCCGTAGGTTCCGGCGCCCGCGCCGGCGACCTGCACGCTCCAGACCGGCTGTCCCGTCTTCGCCCGCAGCGCCACCAGCGAGCTGTCCTGCTGCCCCGCGAAGATGAAGTTGTCGATCGGGTCGTACGCGATCGTCCGCGAGATGATCTGCAACCTCGTCGAGTTCGCGCCGCCGGAGGTCGTGTCGTACTTCGCGCCCTGGTACTTCCAGACCACGTCACCGGTCGCCGGGTTGACCGCCAAGTCGGTGTTCGCCGAGGGGATGTACATCAGGCCGTTCGCGCAGCAAAGCGGTGTGACCTGTACCGGGCCGGTGTACTGCGACGACGCGTAGCCCTGGTCCCAGGCGACCTTCAACTGGCCGACGTTGCTCTTGGTGATCTGCTTCAGCTGCGAGAAGTTCGTTCCTCCGGTGTCGCAGCCGTATGTCATCCAGTCGTTCACACACGGCTTGTCGCCGGATTGAAGGTACGCGTTCGCTGTCTCAGCCGAAGGCGTCACATGTTTGGCCGCTCCCGACGCGGAGGCGAACCCCACCAGTGCGGTGGCGGTAAGCCCGGTCAGGGCCAGCAGGATCAGCAGTCTACGCACGAACCCCCTCCTTCGGTTGTTCTCGTCCCAGCCGTCTACCTGCCCGGCGGCCCGCTCAAGCCGGCCCAGCGCCGGTTCTCGGTTCGGCGTCCGATGGACGCCTGCTTTGCCGTGGGAGTGCACGATCCGCAGCGCCCGCGCCGGAACGACAACCGGCGGCATAGTGACGATCCGCGCCCACCCATGGAATGGCGTTTATACTACAAAGCCGCGCACCTGCAAAACAGCGTTATCGTTTTCGCACCCTGCGTGCGCGTGATGGGTAAATTCCTGCCCGAGAGCGGTCCGACCCGACCTAGCCGAAGAAGCGGATCCGGCGCGGAGTCTCGTTCCGAAGGAAGCTCTGGCCGCAGACTCGAAGGAGAAGTGACGGCCGGTTCGAGATCGTGAGGATGCCCGTCGCTTCTCGTTTGCACGCGGGAACCTTCGTGCTCAGCACCCGCACCGCGTATCTGACCGTATCCGCCGTGTGGAAGCGCGTCGAGCGGTAGTCGATCCCGTGAGTCAGCTCGATTGCGAGCGGGCGCAGCTTCCCGTCCGCTTTGACCCTCAGCAAGGAGGTCGACACGTCGGCTTGCACGACCGGCTGGACGCCTCCCTTCGCCTGCGACTCGGATGTCCAGAACACGCTCTTGAGATTGCCCCCCGCGACGTGGATGTCGAAGGAGTACCTGGACGTCAGCGCGGTCGGCTTCGAGACGATCCGGCAGGGATGTCCGTAGCCCTCGGCGTTCTTGAGAAGCTGGCGCGTGACCGCCTCAAACATCGGGACATTTGCATGCGGAACGGCGCCGAGGAGGTCGATCAGCGAGGCGTTCGCCCACTGCTCGACGCTCACGACGCGGTAGACGCGTTCGCTGTCGTTCCAGGGCAACTCGCCAGTGCCGCAACCCCAGTAGAAGTCGGTGACCGGGTTGATATCGGTCGGGAGCGCGTAACTCACTCTGAGCGTGACCTGCTTGACCAGTGAGGCGAAGTAGGTGCACGAGACCGTGACCTGGTTGCCGCCGGTGGCGAAATGCTCCTCCGCATCAGGCTCCGGGACGCTCTGTGGTGTTGCGACGTCCTTGCGCACGGGCAATTTGTCCCATCCGGCCGGCGCCGCCGGGCACGCGATCGCGTTCGGGTCCTTCACGGCCGTCCTAGCAGAAGCAGCCGACGGTGCGACGGCGACGAGGACGAGGACGGAAACGAGGCCCCCGACCCACAGCCAAAAACGGGCCTGGTGCCGCGGCAAGAGAGCCGAGCGCATTCGCTGCAATATAGCTCAGCGGCCGTCGCGAACCGGGCTTCGGGACAGGGATATAGTGGCCGCCAGGTGACGTCAGGATCACGACAGGCGCTCGCGACGCTGATCGGCTGCGGCCTCCTCGCTGCGTTGGCCCCGACGGCGGCGAAGTCAGCGGCGCCGGTCAGGGACCCGCACACGATCGCCTGTCCGGCACCTCCCGCTGGCTGGTCGAACCCTCCCGGGACCGGGAAGACGGTCGAGAGCCCGCAGATCAACGAGAACATCGCCGCGCTAGGAGCGTCGGACCAAATCGACATCGCGTGCGACTATTTCGCACCGCGGAAGCACATCTTGGTGAGCGTCAACTACGCGGTTCCTGACGACATCAACCCGCAGAATGACTTCTACTGGGGATGCAGCAGCAGCGTTACAACGTGGAATCCGAGCGACCGGGTGTTCCGCGTGATGAGCCAGAACCAGTGGGCGATCGCCGCGTTTTCCGACATCGGTGGCTACCTGACGCAGGCCGAGGTGCCGAAGTTCGAGCACATCACGAGGCAGCTGCTGGCGAACGCCGAAGGATACGGCCACCCGTGTTCGCTGAACACCGTACCGACGCTCTTGACCTCGAACTTCCACTACTCGTTCCAGGTCGCCGCCGGGGGAGGCTCTGGTTCGTTTTGGGTGGCACTCAGGCCGAAGCAGACGACCGCCGCGCGTGTCGATCGAGTCACGGGCGTCGCGATCACGCTACACGTCCGGACGTCCGGCCCCAGGCACCCGCTGATGATCAGGGTGGTGCGTGGGATCGACTACCTCCCCGCCCGCGCGCACAGCTGCCGGCCGAGTTCGCCTGCGCATCCGCGTGGTTGCCTCGCAGGTGCCCACGTGCGGCGTCGGCAAGACCGGCACGCTGACGATCACGACGGCTCCTTCGGTACGGCTTGCCGTCTGCGGCCGGACGTTTCTCCGCGGCAAGGCGCAGACGCGTATCCAATTCTTCTACTAGCAACCCCGTCATTCCGGCGTGAGCGATCGGCGCTGGAGCGCGCGCCGGTGCGGCCTGCACCGTCCGGAGGGCACTCGCGGCTCGTTCTAGTAAACGTTGAAGAAACCGTGGAAAGCGGGACCCTTGTCGAACGGGCTCCCATCCGGGAAGCGGCCACGCGTGAGGAGGGTGACTGTGAAATGGCGCCAATGCCTCGACTTGATCGCGCCGGTCTGCCTACCGAGCACCGAGTAGCCGTGGGTCTTCTTACCTGAGTTGAAGACCTGAAAGGTCACGATCGCTCCACGCGCCATCTGCGCCTGGTCGTAGACGAAGAGCCCATGGTCGCTGACGACGACCATGATCGTAACGCGCTGACCCGGGCCGGTCGTCTTCACGCCCGCGGCCGAGTCGGCCGCGAGCATCAGACCCGCCAAACTCGCCACAAGGAACGTCTTCAGCTTCACCGACCGAGCACCAAGCTAGCAGACGGTCCGTTCACGGAGTCTGCCTGCTGATCAGGAGCCCAGCCTTGTCGAAGCAGAGGTCGTAGAGCGTCTGCGTCTGGTCGATCCACTCCAGACAGTGGTTGCCGTTTCCGTCGTGGAAGTCCTGGTATGGCGGCTTGGGCCATGTCGACTCCACGGTCTTGATGCTCGTCCTTCCGATCGCGGTGGCACGGAGCAGCTGGACGTAGCCGGCCTGGGTAAGAGGCTTTGGCGTCGATGTCGAGCCCAACGTGAGCCAAAGAGAGATGCCCACCGCCAGACCGACGAGCGCAACGGCGATGGCAACGAGCTTCACGTCGCGAGTTCGCATGTGGTCCTCTTCCACGGTTCGCAGGTAAGACGCAGACCGAATGCTATCGCGGCGCCGCGCAAACGCCGGCGCTAACCTAGGCCGATGCGAGGACGGTCGATGAGAGTCAGCGTGTTCGGCGCCACGGTGCTAGAGATGCTTGTGCTGGCAGCGCTCGGCACGGCGAGCACGGGCGCATCTGGCAACGAGCCGGCGTGGATCACCGTGCGATCCTCGGCGCTGAACCATCAATTCGGCGAAACCTATGCTCAGGAGATCCCTCACCAGGACGTCGTCGGTCGGCTCAAGTTGAATCGTGTCACCAGGGTCTCGAGCGTCGTCATCCGCGGCAAGAAGGCGCTCGGCGATCTCCTGGTGATCGAGGGGGATTACCAGAACCTGACGACCCAGCCGACCTATTGGACCGCGGGCTACGCGTTCACGCTCGGGACGAATCCGACGCGTTGCACCCTCGAGACGTGTGGCCCTCTCCCGAAGGGCGACTGGGGACGGTTGGTGCATGCCTTCGAGACGCCGATCGTGGACTATCCACGCAAGGGCAAGGTCGCTGCGCATGCCACGGTGTCGTTCCGCGAGGCGATTCCGCTGCCGCGTGTTTCGAGAGCGAACCCAGTCATCCGCTCGTTGCGGGATATCTGGCTCCTGCCTATCTACGCCGCGTTCAACTACTACGAGCTGCCGTTCCCGCCGTCCCAGCTGATCAGGCTTTCGTCGTACTTTGGGAGAACCTCGATCCCGCAGTCCTGAGCCGCGATTCTCTTCACCGCCCTAGCACGGCGGGGGAAGAGGGCGAGTTGGTCGAGGTCGACGAGCTGGTGGCAGGTTCGGCAGCGGCCGGCCCAGCAGCGCAGGATGGCTGCAGCAGCAGCACCTTCTACGGCAGCGTTAGACCGGCCGCGGGGCTTTTGGGTCGAGCCGCTCGAGCGTGAGGAACGCGTGCGCGCAGGTAACGAGCGCGGTGTGGTGGTGGAAGCCGGGGTCCTTTCGGCCCTCGTAGTGGTCGAGGCCGAGCTCGCCTTTCAGCTGCCGGTAATCGAGCTCGATCGTCCAGCGGAGACGAGCGAGGCGGGCAAGTCGTTCGCGCGGCTCGTCCTCGCCGAGGTTGGAAAGCCAGTAGTCGCTCGGCGCCTCCGCCGCCGGCGGCCACTCGATGATCAGCCACTCCCAGCGCGGCGGCTCGTGCTTGTTCCGCACCGGGTTCGTGGCAACGACACGCACGAAGCGAAGCGGCTGCTGACGTCCTCGCCGGCCGGGGTCGTGCGGCAGGGCAGCGTCTTCCAGACGCGTTGGGGCAGCCGCTTGGCGAGCGCCCGCAGCGACTCCGGTTTACGGTCGGGACGGGCGACCGAGCGGCGCCGGCCGATGCTGCCGTTGCGCTCGGGAACGGCGAAGACGCGGCTCGGAATGAATCCCATGAAGAACGGGCTGCGGCTGGCCGGGGAGACTCCGTGTGCGTCGAGTTGGATCTGAGCCGGAAGCGTCTCGATTGGCAAGCGCTTGCGGCTGAGCTTGCCCGGCGTGACCTGGTGCGCTTCCCACGCCCGGCGAAAGCGAAATCCGGTAGCGTCACGGCTACGACGGCATTCGGCACCGCGGCCAGCTCCGCGGGTTCACCAAGTTCTGATCCCAAGCGCGAGTGTCCCTCCGCTTGCGCCAATCGGCGGGAAGCAGTCGGACACTCATGACTCAGGTTGACACATGCGCGCATTGAGCATCTTCTTCGGGGCCGCTCTGACAGCACTGATGTTCGCCGGAGCCGCGACCTCCAAGAGCCCGGGCCCGCAACCGACCCCTAATAGCAACGGCGGGTACCTCGTTTCACCGTGGCCACCAGCGGCGAGCGAACTTGCGAAGAACGTCGCGAAAGCCTCCTTCGCGCGCACGTACAGCGTGCTCTGGAGCTACCTCCATCCGAGCTACCAGAAGGGAATCTCAGAGTTGCGCTGGCAGAACTGCAAGCGCGCGCATCCCACAGCGCCCCCGAGCGTGACGATCAGGAAAATCAGCATCGCCAGCTCAGCGGCTGTCCCGATCCGCCTGCCGCTGCTCGGCCAACAGACCGTGCAGGAGGTACAACTCCAGATCCAGTTCACAACCGGGACCGCAAGCGGCACGCAGTACGCGCTCGAATACGCCTTCCTGATCAAGCAGAAGGGTAAGTGGCTCGCGGTATGGCCCGCCGCGGAGTACTCGGCGTATAAGGACGGGAAGTGCTACGTGACGCCACAGGGCCCGGACCTCTTTTGACCTGAGCCGTTCGGAACGAGACGCAGGCCCACGCGGCACTCGACCGTGGAACGCGGCTTGTGTGAGTATTTCCGCGCCCATCCGAAACGGGGGCAGTACATTGCGCCCCACGGATAGCGACTTGAGTTCGCAGGACTCGGCGCCCTCGTCGGTAGCGCCGCGCCATTCCGGCTTTGCAGTCGCTTGCGCCCAATTCGGTAGCTGGTTCGTCATCCGTCGGTGGATGGCGTCATATACATTCGAGGGAGATTAGGCTTGTCGAGCGAACAGCCGTGGGATATGGTTCTGCTTGCATGAGCCACCTCCCCGAGAACGGCCGGTGGGCACCGAATGCCTTCCCTCGGTGCCCACCGGCTGGTGGTTACTTGCGTGGGGCTTGGATTTGTTCTGCTTCACAAGAGCAGGGTTTCCGAATCGTTTGACTTTGATCTCGTGGTCGATCTCGTGCCGGCGACGCTGGTCCGCTCGGGAACCGGAGGGTCTGCTGGGTTTGTTTGGTGACCGCCTGGATATCTAAGAGCACGATGTCGCGTAGTCGCGTTGCGGCGATTGCCGGTGCGCTCTTGGTGTTCTCGGTTCCCGTGCTCGGCGGTGCCGCGGCGCCGACGGTGGGGCAGTGGCGTGTGCTGCTCAAGGTGCCGGCGATCGACGATGTCGCCGGGCCGCGGTCGGACGGGCAACTCGTGCTCTCGACGAAGAACGGTCTCTTCCTCCTCCGTCCGGGCGGGGCCGCGCAGCCGTTCGCGAACGGACCCGGCGAGTACACGGCCGGGGGCGGCGAGCCGTACCTCGCGCTCGCGACCGGTTCGCGGGTCTGGGGCGTGTCCGGGTGCTCGTTCGCGCGGGACGACGTCTACGTGCTCGACGCCGGCTCGACGCCCGGCGTCGTCCGCGTGCAGCCGAGCGGCCAGGCATCGCGTTTCGTCGATTTTCCGTCCGGTGTCTTCCCCTCGGGGATCACGTTCGACCGCTTCGGTCGTTTCGGCTACCGGCTGCTTGTGACCGGCACCTCCGGGACCAACAACGAAGCTAGCCTCTACGCGATCGACTGCCTGGGTCATGTCACCGTGATCGCTCAGGGCGGGCCGCAGGTGGAAGGCGGGATCGTGGTCGCGCCGCCGTCCTTCGGCCGTTTCGGTGGCAGACTGATCGCAGCCGACGAGCTCAACGGCCGGATCTACGCCTTCGGCCGGGACGGCGCCGTGCAGCTTGTTGCCGACTCGGGGCTACCGGCGGGCGGCGACACGGGGGTCGAGGCACTGGGATTCATACCGAGTCGAATTGGCCGCGGCGCGGCCGCCTACTTCTCCGACCCGCGCTCCGTGCCCGGGGCGCCGACACTGGGGGACGACAGCCTGCTCGTCCTGCGCGGCCAGGACATGACGAACGCGTCTGTTCACGGCGGCGAGCTCCTGGCGGCAACGGAAGCAGGTGGGACGACCGTCGCGGTCACTTGCACGACGGTGTGCACTGTCCGGAAGGTGGCGAACGGGCTGCCCGCAACCCACGGCGAAGGCCACCTCACCTTCGTCGCCGGCACGCTCCCGCGCCCGTAACGGACGACACTCGGCGGCATGCCAGTCGCTACGCGATTCAAGGCACTCGAGGCACCCCAACGCTTTCGGCAATGCCACCCTGACGGCGCACGGCCTGCCCCGGGCGACGACGCGCTCTTCTCTTCACACGAACACCGGCTCCGACGTGAATACGAAGATGGGCGGCGCCCCTCACGCGCCACGACAACGTCAAGACTCCGAGCGAACAAGGGCCGCCGCGGTGGGTCAAGACCGTCAGCGCCCTGATCGAACGAGGCACCTCCACCGACAAGATCACCCTCGACCACCCGGCCGAGAAGTCGCCGAACTACTCCGGGCCAACCTCGACCACTACTAGATGAGTAGTTCCACGGCCGAGGCTGCGGCTCGGGGGTAGGCGCTGGCGGCAGTCGGGTCGAAGTCGGCGGTGCCTTTTCGCGCCGTCGACCCAAGGGGGCCACGATGCTCGCCGACCTCGACCTGTTGCTGATCGCTGTGTTCTGTACTGCCGACGATCTCCTGCCTGAGCCGGCGAAGAACGCCAGACGGATCCTGACCGACGCGGAGGTCGTCACTCTTTGTGTCGCGCAGGCGATCATGGGGATCCCGTCCGACGCGCGTTTTCTGAAGCGGGCGCGGAAGCAGCTCGCCCACCTGTTCCCGAAGCTGCCCAACCGGACGGGATACTTGAAGCGGCGTGAACGGCTCAGCGACACGATCGAGTGGTTGACGGTCGTGTTCGCGAGCGACAGCCCCGGCTTCCACGACGACCTCGTGCTGGTCGACTCGACCCCGGTTGAGTGCGCTCGAAGCGTCGAGACGACGCGGCGCAGCCAGCTCGCCGACGCGGCCGACTACGGATACTGCGCCAGCCACAGCCGCTACTTCTGGGGCTTCCGCCTCCACGGCCTGTTCGCCCTCGACGGGACCCCGCGAGCGCTGCTTTTGACCTCGCCCAAGACCCCGGAACGCGACGTCTGCCTCACCCTGCTCCAACGCTGCCAGCGCGACGGGCACCTGTTCGTGGTCGGCGACAAAGGCTACGCCGGGCGCGAGTTCGAACAGCTTGCCGCCGAGCTCGACGCCACCATCGTGCGTCCACGCCGCAAAGACGAGCCCGCAGGCGGCCCTCACCTCGCGCCGGTCCGGCAACGGATCGAGTCGATCTTCCAGACCTGCAAAGACCTGCTCACCCTCGAACGCCACGGCGCCCGCACCCTCAACGGCCTCGGAACCCGCATCAGAACACGCTTCCTCGCCCTCGCCGCCGCGATCAGCCTCAACCACCGCCTCGGCCGACCACCACGCGCCCTCGCCGACTACACGGCCTGACCCCGTGGAACCACTCATCTCAGTTGCGACGAGGACTGTTCGCCCTAGGCGTCGACCTGCGCGAGCAGTTCTTTGGCCTTCTGGCCGACGGTTTTCGACAGCGTTTCGACGCCGGCGACTCAACGCGGCGGCGGGCTGTTCCAGTGCATGCGTGTCGA
The DNA here is from genome assembly GCA_963729135.1 of uncultured Actinomycetes bacterium. Classification (GTDB taxonomy): domain Bacteria; phylum Actinomycetota; class Thermoleophilia; order Gaiellales; family Gaiellaceae; genus PALSA-600. The sequence goes on along the minus strand of CAVSMT010000010.1, from coordinate 373,767 downwards.
GGTTGCCGGGATACCCGCTGCGTGCAGCTTCACAGGCGTCGCGTCGGGCCGCGCTGCTCCCTGCTGAACATGCGTCTCTCGTCGCGTGCGAACTCGACGGCCGAGGTCCCGCCGCCGAGATCCCGTAGAGACGGGATCGCCGGCGGCGGGCATCGGCGTGGCTCAGAGCGAGAGCGATTCCTCGAGTGTCATCGGCGGGCCGACGACGGTCGTGCCGAGCCGCTCCTGCTCGGCCATGACTGCGGGAATGTCGAGCGGCACGGTTCCGGGCGTGGGGAGCGCACGCTCGTTCGCGGGGACGCTCAGGTTGCGGAAGAGCTGCTCGAATGCGCCGGGGGCGATCACTCCGAGCATGACCGCCGTCGCGGACTGGATCCGGAACGTGTGCGGGATCCCTCGGGGCATGAAGACGCTCGTGCCGGCCCCGGCGAGGAGCCGGCGGCCGTCGAGCTCGAAGCAGACGTCGCCGTCGAGAACGACGAAGACCTCGTCCTCGTGCGTGTGGATGTGCCGCGGCGGGCTGAAGCCCTCCGTGAGCGTCGCGCGGAAGACCGACAGCGTCTCGCCGGTGGCCTCGCTCGGGATGAGGAACTCGAACAGGCTGTCGCCGTACCAGCGCGCCTCGCCCTGGTGGGCGAGGTAGGGCTCGACGGCGCCGTGGGTGTGGGTGATGGTTGTCATGCAGCCGACTGTGCGCTGCCGCGGCGCCGAAGGGAAACACGGATTTCGGGGGCCGGTGACCGGCGGCGGTTGTCAATCGGCGAGCTGGGCGAGTTCGAGCGCGGTGCGGACGAACGCACGCGCGAGGCTCGTCTCGTGCGCGGTTCGCCACGCGACGGCGACCTGCGCGGGCGGCGCGCCCCGCAGCGGGACGAACCGCAGCTCCGGGAACCCGGCGCCCACGGCGCGCACCGCGGACTCGGCCTGGCACGTGATCGCGAGGCCGGCCGCGACGGCGCCGAAGGCCTCCTCGAAGGAGTTGATGCGCGTTCCCGTCCGCAGCGGCTCGCCGCCGCGGAACTCCTCCAGCGACCAGAAGGCTCGCGCTCTCGGATCGCCGCCTTCCACCCAGATCCACGGCTCGCGCACCACGTCCTCGGGCCGCACGAACTCACGCGAGGCCAGCGGATGATCGCTGCGGAGCACCGCGTATCGCTCCTCGGTCAGCACGGTCACCATCGAGAGCCCGTCGTCGAGGAATGGCGGTCGCACGAACGCCACGTCGACCGTCCCTTCCTTGAGCCCCGCCGCCGGCTGATCGAGGCCCGCGTTCGAGGCCCGGAGCTCGACGTCGGGCCGGCGCTCCGCGAACAGCCGCATCGTCTCGCTCACCAGCGGCACCGCCGCCGTCCCCGAGAGGCCGACCCGCAGCGTCGCGCGTTGCGAGCGCAGCGCGGCCTCGAGCTCGCCGGTGCCGGCGTCGAGTGCAGCGAGCGCCGCGACCGCGTGCGGCAGCAGCCGCTCGCCCTCCTCCGTCAGGCTGACTCTGCGCGTCGTGCGCTCGAACAGCCTGACCCCGAGGCGCGATTCGAGCTGCTGGATCTGCGCGGAAAGCCCCTGCTGCGCAACGTGCAGCCGCACCGCGGCCCGGGTGAAGTTCAGCTCCTCCGCCACCGTGACGAAGGCGCGCAGAAGTCGCGTGTCGAGATCCACCATCGCGCGCCTCCAACCTACAATCCGACCCGGTCAATCGGGCGCTGGAAGTGCCGCGACCGTCGTTCCGTCTCTGCGAGTGCGAACCGCTCGCGCGCAGTCGGCGACGGCCGCTGCCTCAGCCGGGCGTTGCCCGTCCCGAAGTAGGGTTCGCCTGGTTCGGGGCGATTCGATCCCGATCGACGCAAGGGAGGCGAAGATGGTGACGATGAGTGACGACGAGGCAGTGGCGGGGGAGGGGTTCGAGGCCGGTGTCCAGGAGGAACCGCTCGAGGACGACCTCGAGCTCACGGACGACAAGGCCGGCGAGGTGAAGGGCGGCGGCTCGTACCCGACGGTGCCCACTCTCTCCAAGCCGGCTGCGCCTGGATCTCCTCCTCCGTTTTCCGGCAGCTGAACGCTTCAGCCGGGGGAGGCTGGGCTGGGCCGGCGTTCGGAGGATCGCCGTCGCGCGGATGTTGAAGGCGACGCCGAGCGCCGTCGGCGCCGCGGCCGCGATGACCACGTGTCTGCTGGTCATGCTCCTCCTCTCGCTCGCTCGGAGTGGTGAGGCGCGATGATCTGACGAGGCGGCAGCCGAGTCGACGGCGCGGCTCGTGCGCCGGAGTGCCGCCGAGAGCTGGGAGGATAGGCGGGCCGTGGGGAGCGTCGATCACACCCGGCACCGGCGGGTAGGTCGCCTGGTGCCGATCGTGGACTGGCTGCCGCGGTACGACCGCGGGCTGCTCCGCGGCGACGTGCTTGCCGGGGTCGCGGTGGCGGCGATGATCGTGCCGAAGGACCTCGGTTACGCGGGGATCGCGGGCGTGCCGGTGCAGAACGGGCTCTACGCCGCGGCGGCCGGCGCGATCGTCTACGCGCTGTTCTGCACGTCGCGCCACATCTCGACGGGACCGAGCTCGTCGCTGGCCGCCGTCGCCGGCGGCGCCGTGCTCTTCACGGGGGTCACCGGCACGAACGCGGCGGAGCTCGTGGCCGCGATCACGCTCGTGGCCGGGGCGTTCTTCCTCCTGGTGGCGGTGCTTCGCCTCGGCTGGGTCGCGCGGTTCCTCTCCCGCGCGGTCGTCACGGGCTTCCTCGCGGGCGCCGCGGTCGACGTCGTCATCGGCGAGCTGCCGAAGCTGACCGGGACGTCGACGTCGGGCGACACCGCATGGGGAGAGCTCGCGTCGTGGATCCGGTCGCTCGGGGACGTGAGCTGGGCGACCGTCCTCGTCGGCGTGGTTGCGCTCGCGGTCATTCTCGGCCTGCGCTTCCGGGCCCCGCGCGTGCCGGGCGCGCTCGTGCTCGTCGTCGGCGGGCTCCTCGCGACGTGGCTGCTCGACCTCGGCGGACACGGCGTCGCGCTCGTCGGCCACGTGCCGCGCGGCCTGCCTGCCCCGGTGCTCCCCGGCCGCGACGTCTTCGAGCAGCACTACGCGACCATCCTCGCGGCCGCGACGGGGCTGCTCCTGATCGGCTTCTCGCAGACCGCCGGCGATGCGCGCGCGTTCGCGGTCCGGCACCGGTACCGCATCGACGTCAACCAGGAGTCGGTCGCGCAGGGGATGGCCAACCTCGCGTCCGGGGCGTTCCAGGGGATGCCGGTCTCGACGAGCCTCTCCGCGAGCTCGCTCAACGAGTCGGCCGGCGCGCGCACCCCCGTCGCGTCGCTCGCGACCGGCGGCCTCGTCCTGCTGACGCTGGTCGCGCTCGCGCCGCTCTTCTCGCAGCTGCCGAAGGCCGTCCTCGCCGCGATCATCATCGACGCCGTCGTCTTCGGGATGATCGACATCCCCGAGTTCCGGCGGCTCCTCCGCGTCAAGCGCTTCGACTTCTGGGTGGCCGCCGCGGCGGCGGTCGCCGTGCTCTCGGCCGGCGTCCTGGCCGGCGTCGTGATCGGCATCGCGCTCTCGCTCGTCTGGCTCGTCTACATCACCACCTCGCCGGGCATGCCTCTCCTCGGTCGCGAGCCGGGAACGCAGGTGTTCCGCGACGTGCGCGAGAACCCCGACGACGAGACGTTCCCCGGCTACGCGGTCGTGCGCCTGGACGGCGGGCTGTTCTTCGCCACCGGGGAGGCCCTCGAGGAGCGCGTCCGCGGGCTGGCGCTGCACGCCGACCCGCCTCTCCGGGCGGTGGTGCTCGATCTCGAGGGCGTCGACTTCGTCGACTCCCAGGGCGCGGCGAAGGTCGCGGAGATCCTCGACTTCGCCGAGAGCGCCGGGATCGAGCTGCGCCTCGCCCGGCTGAAGCCCGCCGTCGCGAGCGTGCTCGGGCGGGACGGAGTCCTCGAGCGTCTCGGCGGGGAACGCGTGCACGGCAACGTCCACCGGGCCGTCGAGGCGCAGATCGCGGCCGATCGCCGGGCGGGCGGTCCGTAGCCGGCGGGCGTACGGCCGCGACGGGCACGCGCGATCCGTCAAGGTACGAGGCACACATGGCCGCCGACGGAGAGATGCCGCTCGAGCCCGCCGACGCCGCGGAGCTGCCGCCGTACGCCCGCGACGCCCCGGAGGTCGTCGCCGGGCTGGGGTCGGACCCGGCCTCGGGCCTGGCCGGCGGCGAGGCGGCGGCGCGGCTCGGGCGCTACGGCCCGAACGCGATCGACCGCGAGCAGCCGCCGTCGGTGTGGGCCGTCGCGCTGCAGCAGCTCCGCGACCCGATGAACATCATGCTCGTCGCCGTCACGGCGGTCAGCCTCGCGATCGGCGAGGTCTCGACCGGCGTCATCGTCGCGCTGCTCATCCTCCTGAACGTCGTCCTCGGCTCGCGGCAGGAGCTGAAGGCGAGGGCCAGTATCGACGCGCTCTCGAGCCTGCAGGTGCCGCAGGCGAAGGTGGTGCGCGACGGCTCGCTGGCGCTCGTCGCGGCGGTCGACCTCGTTCCGGGCGACATCGTCGAGGTGGAGGCCGGCGACATCGTCCCCGCCGACGGGCGGATCCTCCGCGCCGCGACGCTCGAGACGCAGGAGGCGGCGCTGACCGGCGAGAGCGCCCCGATCCCGAAGGACGCCGGCGTCCTCGCGGGCGCGGACGTTCCGCTCGGCGACCGCTCGAACATGCTCTTCCAGAACACGGCCGTGACGAGGGGCACCGCCGCGATGGTCGTGACGGCGACCGGGATGCGGACCCAGATGGGGCAGATCGCGACGATGCTGACCTCGGTCACCCGAACCCGCTCGCCGCTCCAGAAGGAGCTCGGCTCGCTGACCAAGGTGCTCGGGTTGATCGCGTGGGGCGCCGTCGCGTTCATCGTGATCGTCGGCGTCGCCCGGGGCGAGAACTTCAGCGACGTGCTGCTGCTCGGCACCGCGATGGCCATCTCGGCGATCCCGACGGGCATGCCCGCGTTCGTCTCCGGTCTGCTGTCGATGGGCGCCAAGCAGCTCGCCGACGCGAAGGCCGTGGTCAAGAACCTCACCGACGTCGAGACCCTCGGGGCGACGAGCGCGATCAACACGGACAAGACCGGGACGCTGACGATGAACGAGATGATGGTCTCGACCATGTACACCGCCGGCACGTGGTTCGCGGTGGAGGGCGAGGGCTACCGCAAGACCGGCGCGATCACGTCGGTCGCCGGCGTTCCGGTGCCCGACTTCACGCGGCTCGCGTGGGGGCTCGTGCTCGACAGCGACGCGACGGTCAGCGACGACGGGTCCGTGGTCGGCGACCCGACCGAGGCGGCGCTCGTCGTGCTCGCCGCCAAGCTCGGCGTCGACGCGGAGGAGACACGGCGTGCGTATCCGCGGCTCGCCGAGGTGCCGTTCGACTCCGACTACAAGTTCATGGCCACCTTCCACCGGGTGACCGCTCGACGGGACCGAGCGCGTGGCCCAGCTCGTCAAGGGCGGCCCGGACGTCGTGCTCGCACGCTGCAGCGTGGCGGGAGGCCCGCTGAGCGGCTCGCAGGTGCCGATCGCCGACGCACGCGCGGGGATCGACGCCGCCAACGAGCGGATGGGGGAGAAGGGCCTGCGCGTCCTGGCCTTCGCGGCCCGGTTCGTCGAGGAGGACGAGCTCGGCGCGATGGCCGAGGATCCGATGTCGCTCACCCGCGACCTCGCGTTCGTGGGCATGGTCGGGATCATCGACCCGCTCCGCGTCGAGGCGAAGGGAGCGGTGCAGACGGCCCTCGCCGCCGGCATCGACGTGCGCATGATCACCGGCGACCACGCCGTCACCGCGCAGGCGATCGGCGAGACGCTCGGGCTGGGTCCGGGAGCGATCAGCGGCGCCGAGCTGCAGGCGCTCTCCGACGAGGAGGTCGCCCGCAGGCTCCCGGAGCTGCACGTCTTCGGCCGCGTCTCGCCGGAGGACAAGCTGCGCCTCGCGCGGCTGATGCAGGAGCAGGGCCTGATCGTGGCGATGACCGGCGACGCCGTCAACGACGCCGCGGCGCTCAAGCAGGCCGACATCGGCGTGGCGATGGGCAGCGGCAGCGAGGTGACCAAGCAGGCGGGCCGGATGATCCTCACCGACGACAACTTCGGCACGCTCGTGCACGCCGTCGAGATCGGCCGCCGCGTCTACGAGAAGATCGTCTCGTACGTCCGCTACCAGATGACCCAGCTGCTCTCGCTGGTGCTGCTCTTCGTCGCCGCGTCGGCGTTCGACATCAACCAGGGCGTCGCGCTGACCCCGCTGATGGTGCTGTACCTGCTCGTGTTCGTGACCGCCGCCGGCGTCGTCGTGATCGCGGTCGACCCGGGGGCTGCCGACGTCATGCACCGGCCGCCGCGCGACCCGAAGGTGACGATCACGAACCGCGCGGCGGTCACGCTCTGGGTCGTCTACGCCGTGACCCTGTTCCTGGCCGCGCTGATCCCGCTCGTCGCCGGGCCGGACGACCCGAGCCCCGACACGCCCACCGCCTCGCTGACGATGACGTTCGTCGTGATGGGCCTCGGCACCGTCTTCAACGCGCTCACGAACCGGCGCGACCCGGCGAGCGGACTCTCGCCGCCGCTCCTGAAGGGGCTCGCGATCGCGCTCGTGCCCCTGATGATGATCGCGCTCGCGACCGAGCTGCCCGGCCTCCAGAAGGGTCTGCTCACGACCTCGCTCACCGGCAAGGAGTGGCTGGCCTGCCTCGGGCTCGCGGCGCTCCTGCCGCTCGTCGTGGAGACGGGCAAGTGGATCCGGAGGCGCGAGCTCTCGTAGCCCTGCGGCTCTCGGCTTACGAGGGGCCGAGCGGCCGGGTGGTCACGTGGCCGGCCCGGTCGACGCTCACGAGCATCGCCTCGTCCCCGCGCCGCAGCACCGTCGAGTCGGCGGTCGCGCTCTCGACCGCCCAGCCCTGCGCCGCCCAGCTGCCGACCGCGGCGTCGAGCAGGCGCTGCCGCTCCTCGGCCGATGCCCCTCCTCCGCCGCGGCGGGCGAGGAGCACGATCAGGGTGACGAGCGCGACCGCGAGGATCGCGAGCAGCACCCACACCCACGCGGGGGTTTCGTCGTCGCTCGAGGTCGACGACGTCGTCGTCGTGCCCGTGACCGGCACGGGGAGGACCCTCGTCGTCGTCTGCTCGACCGTGGTCGTCGTGAAGACCGTGGTGGCGGGCGCGGTCTCGGTGGTCGTCGTCTCCGCCGGAGCCGTCGTCGTCGCGGTCGAGTCCGTGGTCGTGACGGCGGCGGTCGTGTCGGTCGTCGTCAGGTCGGCCGCGAGGCCGCCCGCCGCGACCGTCCACGCGAGGAGCAAGCCGGCCGCGAAGACCGCGAGCAGGGCCACGAGCTTCGCCGGTCCTCGCACCGCCCGATCGTGCCTGAGCCGTCGGACGGCCCGTGCATTCGAGCGTCCAGCCGCGTTACTCTGCGCGGATGCAGCGGCGAACGTGGATCGCCATCGGGATCGGCGTGGCCGTGCTCGTCGGCGCGGGGATTGCCGCCGGGGTCGTGCTCTCGAGCGGCGGCGGGTCCTCGTCGGCGACCACGACGCCGGGGCCGATCGCGGTCTCGAGCCCGGCGACGGGCGGCAAGCAGGTCGTCGTCACCGAGTGCCCGCCGGTGGACGGGCCGCGCTGGTCGTACCCGGGCCGGATCGCGATGTCGAGCGACAAGTACGAGTCGTTCGCGACCGGCGTCGAGTGCGGCGAAGCCGCCTCGTGGACGAAGGCGCTCAGCGGCCGGACGCTCAAGGACAAGCGCGTCGGGATGCCGAGCCCGCTCGCCGGCCCGGCCGGGTTCACGTGCGCCGGCTACCCGGACAAGAACGCGCACGCCTACTCCGGCGTCTGCCGCCGGGGGACGAGCCGGATCCAGTTCGGCTGGAACATCAACGTCCTCGCCGGGCCGGCGGAGCAGGTCGTGAACGAGGAGGACTCGAGCCGCGAGCAGGGCGGGACCGCGGACGCCTCGACGCTCCTCCGCCAGGTCGGCGCCCACAGCTACCGGCTCGACGTCGTGAACACCAGCGGGATCGGCTCGATCGACAAGTTCAAGTGGACGGCGCCGGAGGGCTGGAAGGTCACCGGGATCAAGAGCGCCACCGGCGGCGACTGCGAGCTCGCCGACGACGGGACGATCGCGTGCTCGGGCACCCTGCAGCCGCCGAAGTGCCTCTGCACGCGAACCGGCGGCACGGTCTCGGTCCTGTTCACCGCGGACGCGAAGTCGTACGCGATCGTCAACGGCTACCGCGTGTACCACTCGACGACCGGCGGGCACCTCACGATCGACGCGATGACGCCCGTGCCGTACCTCGTGCCCTCGACGCGCGCGGGCCAGCGGCACCACGGCAACGTCTGACCGTTGGGGTAGGCGACCCTGGCTGATCGGTCGGCGCAGCCGCCCGCGGAGCCGCGTACCGTCAGTCGGTGGGGAACGGAACAGGCCGGAGAACGGGGCGGTGCGCCGCGCTGCTCGCGGCCGCGGCGAGCGCGTTCGCGTTGACCGCGGGCGCGCTGGCCGACGTCGCCGCCGTCCCGGCCACGACCGCGCTCCCGTGGAGCGACCCCGCGCACCAGACCCCGCTCGAGCTGCTCGCGGGTCAGATCGCCTCCCACATCGCGGGCCGGCCGGTCGCCGTCCGCTGCGAGGGCGACACCGACTGGGCGGGCCTCGTCGGCGGCGCCGCGGGCGACGAGGAGGGCTACGTCGCCTCGTCGTGGAACGGCGGCACCGGCCAGCTCGTCGCCGTCTCGAGCACGATCGAGCTCGCCGGCGGAGCGGTCTGCCTGCCGCTGCAGCGGTTCGCGGCGGCCGTCGTGAAGCCGACGAGGTGCGCCGCGCCGTTCCGTCCGCCGCCGCGCCGCCCGGTCGCCCGGCGCGCCGCGCTCCGCCGGACGCAGGCCGTCGCGCCGGGTCCGTGCTACCTCGGCGGCGGACGGACCGCGGCGCCGATGAGCGCCGCCTTCTGGGCCGACTACGCGGGCTACGCGACCGCGATCCTCACGCTCGCGCACGAGTCGATCCACGCGGGCGGGACGGTCGGCGGCCGCCTCCCGAGCGGCCTCGCCGTGGGCGACCCGCTCGCCGAGGCGAAGGCGGACTGCTTCGGGATGCAGTGGATCCCGTACGTGGCGCAGCGGCTCGGCGACACGGCCGACGACGCGCAGGCGGTCGCGACGTATTTCTGGGAGACGATCTACCCGCGGGAGCGGGCAGCGGCGCCGCAGTACTGGTCGGCCGATTGCCGCTCCCGGGGGCCGCTCGACCTCGGGCCCCCGGGTGCGGCGTGGCCCTAGCCGACGACGCTCGGGAACGCGTCGCCGACGGGCGCGTCGAGCGTGTCGAGGAGGGTGAGCTGATCCCACGCGAGCTTCATGGCGTTCGCCGTCGCGACGTCCGGGATCAGGTGGTAGGTGCCGTCGTCGCCGAGCTGGTAGACGTCGCCGGTCGGGACGATCACGTCGTAGCCGTTCGCCGGCGTGACGTCGACGTGCTTCGCGGGGCTCGCGGCGGGGGAGGCCGCCGGCGCCGTCGTCGAGACGCGCGCGTTCGAGAGGACGACGACGGGCGAGAACGGGTCGCCGACCGCGGCGTCGAGCGTGTCGACGATCACGAGCGCGTTCCAGTCGAGCCCCATCGCGTTCGCCGTCGCGACGTCCGGGATCAGGTGGTAGGTGCCGTCGTCGCCGAGCTGGTAGACGTCGCCGGTCGGGACGATGTAGTCGTTGCCGTTCGCAGGGGTGACGCCGGAGTCCGCAGCGATCGCCGACGGCACCGCTGCCACGGCGAGCAGCGACACCAGCGCCGCGAGGACGATCTGCTTCTTCATGGGGGTTGCCGCTCCTTCAGATCGAGTAGTGGGGCCGCATCCCCATCGGTGCGACCGCGCGGCGCGCCGACCCTCGAACGAGGGATCCGTCGCCGGAGCTGACGACGCGAGAGCTAGGAAGAGGCGGCGCCGCGCGTCAGCGCAGCACGTCGCCGAGCGCGAACTCGCAGACCGTCTGCGTCTTCTTCGTGTACGCGACGGCGCTGCCGTTCGTGAGCGTGATCGTCATCGGCACGTGGCACGAGCCGTCGACGGTGTTCTTCGAGGTCGAGTCGTCCGGCGAGAACTTCCACGCGAACGTGTCCTTCCAGCCGCCGTACGAGAGACCCGTCTTCTGCAGCTTGACGTCGAGCTTGCAGCTGACCGTGTCGCCCGCCTGCGTGCACGCCCCCGGGAGGCCGTGGACGAAGGTCTTCATCGCGACCGTGTGCGACGGGATCTTGATCTGCACGCCGCTCGAGAGGAAGTTGCAGACGAGCGCGAGGGACGCCTTCGCGCCGCTCGTCTGGGCGATGCCGCCCGCGACGCCGTTCTTGTTGTCGCCGAGCGCTCCGGTCGCGGTGACGATGCAGATCTTCGTGATCGCGCGCCCGCTCTGGGCTCCCGATGCGCCCCCTGCTGCGAGGGCCGCGAGGAGGAAGAAGACCGGGATCAATGCTCCGCGGCGCACGCAGGAACGGTAACACCGATCCCCGGCGGTGCCAACCCTAAGATCCGCTGATGGCGCAGGCCCTGGAGCTCGCGGCGGGCGCCGGAGCGCTGCTCGCGGCGGCCGCGCTGCTCGCAAGCCTCCTGCGGCTCTCCTCGCCGCTCGGGTTCGTGCTCGCGGCGGGCCTGCTCGCGTGGACGATCGCGGTCGCGTTCATCCTCGTGCTCTCGCCCTTCGGCGCGGTGCGCCCGGCGACGACGTGGGCGTGGCTCGGCGCGGCGCTCGCGCTCGCCGTCGGCGCGTGGCTCGCCGGCGGGCGGCCGCGCCCGCCCCTCGCCGGCGCCGGCTCGTCGGCGCGCGCCGCGCTCCGCGACCCGGCCGTCGCGGTCCTCGCGGCGCTCGCCGCGGTCGGCCTCGCGTACGCGGGAGCGCTCGCGGTCGCGACGCCGGAGAACGAGGGCGACGCGCTCGCCTACCACCTGGCCCGCGCGGCGTTCTGGTACCAGCGCCACGGCGTCGGCTGGATCGGGCACGCGGTCGACCGGCGGCTGAACGTGACGCCGCCGAACGCCGAGATCGCCGACCTGTTCACGATGCTCGTCTCCGGGACGCAGCGCTTCGCCGGCCTCGTGCAGCTCGGCGCCGCGATCACGCTCGCGCTCGCGACCGCCGGCGTCGCGCGCCGCGTCGGCCTCGGCCCGGCGCCGGCCGCGTTCGGCGGGCTCGTGCTGCTCACGCTGCCGGTCGTGACGACGCAGGAATGGACGGCGCTGAACGACCTCGTCGTCGCGTCGTTCCTCGTGACCGCGGTGTACTTCCTGCTCGGGAGCGGCCGTGTCGAGCCGGCGCTCGGCGGGCTCGCGACCGCGCTCGCCGTCGGGACGAAGTTCACCGCGCTGCTCGCGCTGCCGATCCTCGCCGGCGCCGTCCTCGCCGTGCGCGGGACGAAGGGCGCGGCGCGGCTCGCCTGGCCGCTCGTCGCGGGCGTCGCCGCCGGCTCGGTCTGGTACGTGCTCAACCTCGCCGAGACCGGCAAGGTCGACGGCGGGCTCGCGAGCAGCGCGGGCCAGACGCCGGACACCGTCGGTTCGATCCTCGGCACGCTCCATCGCTTCCTCTTCGACGTGCTCGACCTCTCGGGCTCGCCGTCGGCCGACTGGCGGCTCGACCACCTCCACGGCGCGGGCGGCGCCCTCTACCGGACGGCCGGGCTCGTCCTCCTCGCGGTCGCCGCGGCACTCGCTCTGGGCCGGCGGCGCGGCGCGGCGGCGCTCGCGGGCGCCGGCCTGCTCGTGGCCGCGGCGCCGGCTCTCGTCGCGCTCGCGTACAGCCTTTTTGCGCGCGCCGGCCGGCCCGGCGGCGCGACGGTCTTCCATGCGCCGAACCTGCTCGCGAACGGCGCCGCGTCGTGGTACGGCCCGCTCGGCGCGATCGGGCTCGTGGCCGGGATCGCCGTCGCCGCGCGCGAGGTGCGGCGACGGGCGGCGCCGCGCGCGACGCTCGCGCTCGCCTCCGCGCCGGTCGCGTTCGCGCTCCTGCTCGCGCTGACGATCGTGTGGGACCCGTCGCGCGGCCGCTTCCTGATCTTCGGGTTCGCGCTCGCCGCCGCGTCGTGGGGACTGTTCCTCCGCCACCGCTGGCTCGCGTGGGCGACGACGGCGATCGGCGCAGTCGACGATCGCGCTCGCGCTCGTGAACGCGCAGGCGAAGCCGTCCGGGCTGCACGCGTTCGCGGGGGCGGCGGTGCCCTCGGTGTGGGGGAAGCCGGACTGGTGGACGCAGTCGATCCTCCGCGCGGACGAGGACGACCGCGCCGTGCTCGAGGTCGTCGCGCGGAACGTCCCGCCCCACGCGTCGATCGCGCTCGCCCCGTTCGAGAACGACTTCGTCTCGCCGTACTTCGGCCGCGACCTCGGCCGCCACGTGTACCTGACGGAGCGGCGCGAGCCGGTCGACCCGCGCGCCGGCTGGCTCGTCGCCGCGCCCGGCGTGAGGCCGCTCGCGTGCGCGGCCGACTGGCGCGTGCTGCGCGTGACCGAGGAGGGCTGGCTGGTCGCGCGGCGCGCGCGGCCGGCCCCAGCTTTCAAGCCGCTCTCAGCTTCGTGTGCTCAAATTCCGCCGTGAGCTCGCTCGCCGGACGCCTCGCCCTCGCCGTCGCCGCGGTCGCCCTGCTCGCGACGGCGCCGGTCGCGGCCGCCGCGCGTGTGAACTGGAACGAGAAGGCGAAGTACGCGGGCAAGCCGGTGATGAGCTACAGCGTCGTCTCGATCACGTTCTCGCGGACGGGCTGGCGCGCGGTCGTCTCGTTCCGGAACCTCTCCCACAAGCCGATCCAGGTCGGAAACAAGTTCGGGATCGGGTTCTGGACGAACGGCAAGTCGACCGACTTCACGAAGGCGATCGGGCTCGCGCCGGTGACGAGGTTCTCGACGAAGGTGCCGGCGGTGCTCCGGCCGGGCGACTACTGGAGCGGCGTGATCAGCGGCACCGGCGTCCCGAACGGCACGGGCAGGGTGTTCGCGCGCGTGATCTTCGGCCCGTTCACCGGGTTCCCGGGCCAGGCCTCGTCGGTCGTCTGGATCACCGACCACGCGCAGCCGCTCGTGGCGGTGAAGGTGACGACGCCGAAGAAGGGCACGCCGAAGCCGAAGCCGAAGCCGACGACGACCACGACGATTGCGGGGCCCGTGATCTGAGCGTCCGGCGGGCGGTTCGGCCGCCCGCCCTGTGCGACACTGCCGCGATGGGTCGGGGAGGCCGCTCGCGCGGGGCCGCTCTTGCGAGGACGATCGCGTTCGTCGCCGCCGCCGCGGTGGTCGCGAGCGTCAGCGCGACGGCGGCGGACGATCCCGGCCGCTGGCCGGACGCGAGCGTCGCCGAGCTCTGGCCGACCTTCACGTCGCTCCCGTCGCGCGAGCTCGGCGACGGCGGCGCCCACGAGTGGGAGGGCTCGTTCAGCCGCTGCGTGCGCTCGACGCAGCTCGCGGACTCGTACGCGTGCGAGTACCGGGACGAGCGCGGCCGGCTCGGCTACGCGTGCGTGCTCGCGACCGCGCCGCTCGTCCCGATCTCGCGAGCCTCGATCGACGCCCGAGTCGCGCCCGGCGACCGCACGTACGCCGAGGAGCAGCCGACCGGCGTCTGCACCTCCGCGCTCGCCTACCGGCTCAGCCTCGGCTGACGCGGTCAGGCACGATGGCGGCCGCGGGCGGTTAGCTCAGCTGGGAGAGCGCCTGGTTTACACCCAGGAGGTCGGCGGTTCGATCCCGTCACCGCCCATCGCCGACAGCGGCCGCCGTCAGTACCAGGCCGCGACGCAGCCGTGGTGCGAGCACGTTCCGCTCCGGTGGAGGGGCGCGGCGACGGCGGCGCTCGACGCGCCGCGGAGGACGATGGCGACGAGCAGCGCCACGAGCGACCGCCCGAGCATCAGCACCTCCCGTTCGGGACATGTCCATCTTCGTCGCCGGAAGCCCGAGTCGACCCTCCGAAATCCACCGAACCTTTTTCGCGTGGCCGCGCTCATGCAAGGGCATGGTCGTGTTTCCGACGAGCTCGGCTCAGATTTGGGTGACGCCACTCCCGGCTGCCGGACGGCCGGGGGCGATCGCCCGGGCGGCGGGCGGCGAGCGCGGTCGGGGGCCGCTGCGCTCGCTCCGCCTCCTCCGGCGGGTCCGTGCGATCCCCCGCGTCGCGGACGACGTGTGCTGGTCGAAGTGGTGACCGGCGCGCCGCAGCTTCGTTCGTCGTTGTAGCCTCGCGCCGGTGACGCGCCGGACGCTCGCGCGGGCGGCCCCCGCCGCGATCGTCGCGGTGCTCGTGACGGGCTGCGGCACCCCGGCGGGCGGCGATCCCGGCGGGCGGCGCCTGCACGAGCTCGCCGCCGACCGCGTCTTCGCCGCGACACCGCCCGGCGCGCGGAGTGTGGTCGTCTCGCGCGTTCCGGCCGTCCGCCGCCATCCCGCGTTCCAGAGCAGCGGCTGGGACGGCCCCGCCGTCCTCGTCTCGTTCGCGGACTCCGCGCCGCCCGCGGAGGTCTACGGCTTCTACGCCCGGCGGGCCGCCGCGGCCGGCTGGAGGCCGACGGCCGCACGGAACGGGCTCGGCTTCGCGGACGTCTGGACGAAGACGTATCCGGACGGCGCCGCGGCGACGTTGATCCTCGGGCTCCGGAGCCACCTTCAGCCCGCGTCGCAACGTCGGTACCGGCTCGCGGGCTCGACGTCGACCGTCTAGCGCGCTCGCTCGCGGAGCTCGCCCTCGAGCCGCGCGAGCCCGGGACCGACCTCGACCGGGTACGGCTCCGCGTCGAGTCGCCGGTGCTGAGGCGCAAGCGCCGCGCGCTGCGCCGCCGCGCGCTCGCGCGCCGCGGCGAGCGGCTCGTGCCGGACGCGGAGGCCGCCCGCCATCGCCGGCCCGAGGAGCGGCGTCGCGCCTTCGGGGCCAGGCTCGTCGGCGAGCGCGATGGTGTCGCCGCCGCCGGGCCGGCGCCAGACCTGCTTCGCGCCCGGCAGCGTCGCCTTCCCCGGCGAGAGCTTCAGCACCGGACGGCCGTCGACCGCGACGAGCTTGTAGACCGCGTCGAGGTACGGCGCGTCGGCCGACACGGCGAGTCGCGAGCCGATCCCGAAGCCGTCGATCGCGGCGCCCGCCGTGAGCAGGCGGTCGAGCTCCCGCTCGTCGAGGTTGCCGCTCGCGAAGATCGTCACGTCCGACAGCCCCTCGCCGTCGAGCACGGCGCGGACCACGCGGCTGAGCTCGACGAGGTCGCCCGAGTCGATCCGCACGGCGCCGAGCCGGCCTCCGCGCCCGGCCAGCGCGTGCGCGACCCGCGCCGCCCGCCGCGCGCCCTCGACCGTGTCGTACGTGTCGATCAGGAGCGTGCTCCCGTCCGGGTACGAGCTCGCGAACGCCTCGAACGCGGCGGCCTCGTCCGGGAAGCTCTCGACGTACGAGTGGGCCATCGTGCCGGCGAGCGGGATCCCGTACAGCTTCCCGGCGAGCACGTTGCTCGTCGCGTCGAAGCCGGCGAGCCAGCTCGAGCGCGCAACCGTCAACCCGGCGTCGGCGCCGTGCGCGCGGCGGAGGCCGAAGTCGACGAGCCGGCGCCCGGCGGCGGCGTCGACCGAGCGCGCGGCCTTGCTGGCGAGCAGCGTCGCCGCGTGGACGCGGTTCAGCAGGAGCGTCTCCACGAGCTGCGCCTCGAGGAGCGGCGCGGTCACCTCGAGCACCGGCTCCCGCGGGAAGAACGCCGTGCCCTCGGGCAGCGCGCGCACGTCGCCGGAGAAGCGGAGCCGCGCGAGCCGGTCGAGGAACGCGGCGGTGAAGAGGCCGGTGCCTTCGAGGAACGCGAGGTCGTCGCCGGTGAAGCGCAGGTCCTCGAGCGCGGCGAGCGCGTCGTCGATCCCGGCGGCGAGGAGGTAGCCCCAGCCGTCGGGCAGGCTGCGGCAGAAGAGCTCGAACGTCGCCGGCCGCTCGGAGAGCCCCCGGGCGACGTAGCTCTCGCCCATCGTCAGCTCGTACAGATCGACCAGCAATGCCGGGGCGGCGTTTTCGGGCAGGTCGACCACGCTGGCCCATGTGTACACATGGGCCACTTCTCGCGGGCGTATGCTCGCGGGGCGATGGCCGAGCCCGACGCGAACGTCCCGCCGGCGCCGCTCGTGGCGGCGCACCCGTTCGACGTCGCCGCCGCGCGCGAGCGGCTCGCCGCGGCCGGAGGCGGCTACGAGGTCGTGCACTCCTCGCCGGGCCTCGAGCTCGGCGTGTACGTGCTCGTCGCGCCGGAGCCCGACCGCCAGCAGCCGCACGCCGACGACGAGGTCTACGTCGTCCTCGAGGGGAACGGCACGCTCGAGGTCGAGGGCGTGGAGGTGCCGCTCCGCGTGGGCCACGCGGTCTTCGTCCCGGCGGGCGCCGATCACCGCTTCAGTGCGTACGAGCAGCTCAGCGTGCTCGTCGTCTTCGAGCGCGGCCGGTAGCTTTCCGGCGTGCCGCACCGGTAGCGGCCTCCGTCTCTCGCGCGATTCGCGCCCGTACCCGAGGAGGTTCGCCGATGTCGTCGATCGAGGTGCGCCCGTTCCGGCGCAGCGACCGGGAGCAGCTGACGGCGCTCGTCAACGCCCACGTCGCCGCCGTCGTGCCCGGGGTCTCCGTCTCCGTCAACACGGTGCTCGCGCGGCTCGAGCGCGAGCCCGGCGAGCTCGTCGTCGACCCGTGGGTCGCCGATCGCGCGACGCTCGTCGCCGGCCGCGACGGGCGCGTCGACGCTGCCGCCCAGCTGCTCCGGTACTCGGCCGAGGAGCGCGTCGGTGAGTCGTACCGGGACGCCGGCGAGATCCGCTGGCTCGTCTTCCGGCCCGATGCGGTCGACGCCGCCGACGCGCTCGCCGCCGCGAGCCTCGCGCAGCTCGACCGCTGGGGCGTCGCGCGGCGGTACGCGGACGGCGCGGTGCCCGCGCCCGGCGTGTACGGCGTCCCGGCGCAGTGGCCGCACGTCCGCGCGCTGTACGAGCGCGCCGGGTTCGTCCACGCGGGCCGGACGGAGATCGTGTTCCTCGCGCGAGGTGAGCGGGCTGCCGCGGCCGGCGCCGCCCGCGGGCCTCGCGCTCCGGCGCTCTGTCGGGACGAACGGCACGCGGCTCTCGGCCGTGGCCGGCGAGGAGGTCGCCGGGTTCGTCGAGGTCGAGACGCTCGAGGACGCCCAGCGCGTCCCGCGCGGCGGAGGGCTCGCCGACGTCGGGAACCTCCACGTCGCCGAGTCGTACCGTCGGCGCGGCGTCGCCACCTGGCTCCTCGGCGAGGCGGCCGAATGGCTCCGGCTCGCCGGTGTCGCGCGCCTGCTCGACTACGCGGCGCTCGAGGACGGCGCGTGCCGCGCATTCCTCGAGGCCGCCGGCTTCCGCGAGCTCACGCGCACCGCGCGCGGCTGGGAGCGCTGAGAGAACGACGAGAGGCCCGGTTCCCCCGGACCCGGGCCTCTCGCGTGGGCACGAGCGCGCGCGTTACGCGGCGCTCGGCGCGGGCTCGATGCGCGGGTCGCCGTGGTTCTCGACCCGCGGCAGCCATCCGAGCCAGCTCGGGAGGTACCAGTTCCAGTCGCCGAGGAGCTTCATCGACGCCGGCAGGAGCACCGCGCGGACGATGGTCGCGTCGATCAGCACCGCGGCGGCGAGGCCGATCCCGAGCTCCTTCATGTCCAGGATCGGGAGCGTCGCGAAGATCGAGAACACGCCGACCATCACGAGCGCTGCGCTCGAGACGACGCCGGCCGTGGTCTTGATCCCGTGCTCGATCGCGTCGCCGGTCGACATGCCCCGGTCGTACGCCTCGCGGATCCGGCTCAGGATGAACACGTGGTAGTCCATCGAGAGGCCGAACAGGATCACGAACATGAAGATCGGGAGCCAGAAGGCGATCCCGCCGTTCGACCGGAAGTTCAGGAGGTTCTCGCCCCAGCCGTACTGGAACACGGCCACGAGCACGCCGTACGCGGCGCCGACCGAGAGCAGGTTGAGGACGATCGCCTTGCCCGCGATCACGAGCGAGCGGAACGAGATCAGCAGGAGCAGGAACGCGAACGTGAGCACGAAGCCGAACACGAGCGGCCACGAGTGCTTGAGGAGCGCGTTCGCGTCCACCGATGCCGCCGTCCCGCCGGTGACCGCGTAGCTCGCGTCAGGGAGGAGCTTGCCGACGGTCGCCGGCAGGACCGTGTTCCGGAGCGTGGCGAGGGCCGCGTTCGACCTGGCGTCCGTGCCGTTGCCGACGAGCGGGATCGCGACGCGAGCGACGGAGTGCGCCGCGTTGACGTCGACCTCGATCGGGCCGCGCATCTGGCCGGTCGCGAGGGCCTCCTTGCGGAGCTCGGCGATCGCCGCTTTCGTCGCGGACGAGTCGGTGTCGGCCGTGATCGCGACGATCGCCGGGTCGGCGCCGCCGGGGAACGACTTCTGGATCTTCTGGATCGTGCCGACCGTCGCGATGCCCTTCGGCAGCGCGTCGAGCCCGGTCTGCGCGGTGTGGATGTGGAGCGCCGGGAACGCGAGCACGACGAGCACGGCTGCGGACGCGACCGCCGAGACGAGCGGGTGCTTCAGGGCGGGGGTGAGGATCGCCGACCAGAAGCGGTTCTCGCCGCTCGGGCGGCGCAGCCGGTTGAGGAACGGGATGCGGCCCTTCTCGACCCGGTCGCCGAGCCTCGAGAGCAGCGCCGGCAGCACCGTGAGCGAGCCGAGCATCGCGACCGCGACGACGATCATCGTGGCGATTCCGAACGACAGGTAGGTCTTGTCGCCGGAGAAGAGCATCCCGGCCATCGCGATCATCACGGTCACGCCCGAGATCAGCACCGAGCGGCCCGAGGTCGCGGCGGCGGCCTCGAGCGCCGCCTCGTGGCTCTTGCCCGCGGCCCGCTCCTCGCGCTCGCGCTTGAGGTAGAAGAGCGAGTAGTCGACTCCGACCGCAAGCCCGACGAGCAGGATCACGGCGCTGACGTTGGGATCCATCGGGACGAGGTGGCTCGGCAGCGCGACGATGCCGATCGTGCCGATCACGGCGGTCAGCGCGAGCAGCAGCGGCACGCCCGCGGCGACGATCGCGCCGAAGACGAGCAGCAGGATGAGCAGCGTGAGCGGGATCGACCGCTCGCCGGCCTGCGCGAGCTGCTCGTTGAATGCCTTGTTCAGCGCCTTGCCGGAGCTGATCGAGCCGGCCTCGCCGACGTAGAAGCCCGGGTGGGCCGCGGCGAGCTTGCCGGTCGCCGTGGTGATCGCGTCGATGTGGCTCGTCGCGACCTTGTTGTCGCCCTTCATGTCCCACTCGACGAGCACGGTGTGGCCGTCGGCGGAGATCTGATCCGAGCGTCCCGCGTCGTACGGCGAGCGGAGGTTCTCGATGGTCGGGAACGGCTTCACGGTGGAGACGACGTCGTTCACGGCGGCGCGGAACGCCGGGTCGGTCGCCGTGTGGCTCGTGCTCTGGACGAGGACGATCTCGGTCTGCGGGTCCGACTGGAAGCCGGCGTCGCGCAGCATCTGGTCGGCGCGATGAGCCTGGCCGACGTTCGAGTTGTTCTGGTCGATCTGCTTGGTGCCGACGACGGCGCCGATCGCCACGGCGGCGATCACGAAGGCGAGCCAGCCGAAGACCGCGGTCTTCCAGTGGCTCGCGCTCCACCGGCCCATGCGGGCCGCGATGTTGTTGGACTGCTTCAGGGGTGACATGGCTGGCCTTCTCTCTCCTGTTTCTCCGTTGGGCTTGCTGTCGTCGGCAGCGTCTCAGCGTGGTCGTGCGACGGCGATGGGGCAGGCCGGTGTCTTGACGGTGGGGTAAACCGAACTAGGCGACCGCGAAGCGATCGGGGTCCTCCGGCACGAAACGGCCGGGGCCGCGGCGGCGCCGGGCCTCGGCGGGCGCCTGGTGCTCGGCGGCCCGCTCGGCGCGCCGGCGGCGGCCCGTGCCGCGGACGGCCCGCAGCCCGTCGGCGACCCACGCGCCCGTCGCGAGGACGAGCAGCGCCGCGCCGACGATGGTGATGAACGCAATCTTCATCTCGTTTTCCCTCCCTGACTCGTTCGGACCGGCGGTGAGGACGCCGCTAGCCCCAGGCCGCGAACTGCCGGCGGGTCGCCTCGCGGGCGCGCTTCGCGGCGGCCGGGTCCTGTCTTCGGCGGCGCGTACCGGTCGATCTGGCTCTCGATCCGCTCGCGGCGGAGCGCCTCGCGCCGCAGCGGCCGGCGCGCCGTCTCGAGGATCGTGGTGATGGGCTTGAGCGTCTTCATCGTCTGCCTCCTGCATCTCTCGGTTGCGGGGCCAGCATGCGGCCCGCGACCACCAGCTCGCCTCGGGGACGACCCCTGGACCTGACCCCAGTGTTTTCCGCCGGCGCCTCGGAGCTAGAGTCGCCGGCGTGGACGAGACCGCGGTGGAGCGCGTGCTCGCCGAGCAGCGCCGGTACTACAGCGCTCGCGCGCCGGAGTACGACGACTGGTGGTTCCGGCGGGCGCGCTACACCCTCGACGGCGAGGCCGCGGAGGGATGGTTCGCGGACGTGGCCGAGCTCGAGGCGGAGCTGGAGCGCTTCGCCCCTCGCGGCGACGTGCTCGAGCTCGCCGCCGGCACGGGGAACTGGACGCGCCACCTCGTGCGGTACGCCGATCGGGTCACCGCGGTCGACGGGGCGCCGGAGGTGCTCGAGCTCAACCGCGCGAAGCTGGGCGAAGCCGTCGACTACGTGCTCGCGGACGTCTTCGCGTGGGAGCCGCCGCGCGCGTTCGACGTGTGCTTCTTCGGGTTCTGGCTCTCGCATGTCCCGAGCGGGCGCGTGGAGGCCTTCTGGCGGCTCGTCGAGCGAGCGCTGAAACCGGGCGGCCGGGTGTTCCTCGTCGACAACGCGCACCTCGGCGATCCGCGTCACACCGTCAGCGCGAGCGGCGAGATGGTCCGACGGAGCCTGTCCGACGGCCGCGAGTTCGAGATCGTGAAGCGCTTCTGGGACCCGGCCGAGCTCGAGCGCGAGCTCGCGGCGCTCGGCTGGCAGCTCGACGCCGGCGCGACGTCGAACGGGCACTTCGTCTTCGCCTCCGGCCCGCGCCGCGGAGAAGAGCGCCGAGCTCAGGGGGCGGCGTGCTCGCCCTGACCCTCGGCCAGGGCGGCCGCGAGCTGCCGGCGCGAGCCGATCTGCAGCTTGCGGTACACGTTCGAGAGGTGCAGCTCGACCGTCTTCACGGTCACGAAGAGCTCCTGCGCGATCTCCTTGTTGCTGTGGTCGCGCGCCGCGATCTCGGCCACGCGGCGCTCGCTCGCCGTCAGTGACTCGATCCCGCTGCGGACGACGCTCCGCGGGCGCGCGCCCGTCGCGGCGAGCTCCTCGTTCGCGCGCTCGACGAGCGCGGTCGCGCCGCCGCGGTGGGCGAGCTCGGCCCCGTCGCGGAGCAGCTCGCGGGCGTCGGCGCGCCGGTTGCCGCGGCGGAGGTGCGCGCCGAGGTCGACGAGCGCCCGCGCGTGCTCGACGCGCACGTCCGCGCCGGCGAGGATCTCGACCGCCTCGCGGAGGAGCGCCTCGCCCTCGGCGCCGCCGCGCACGACGCCGCTCGTCCGCAGCGCGGCGCCGATCGCGTACGGCGCGCCCCAGCGGCGCGCGAGCTCGAGGTTCTCGTCCACGAGCGGCAGCGCCTCGTCGCGCCGGCCGCCCCGGAGCAGGGCCTCGGCGGCGAAGCGGCGCCACGGGTACGTCGCCGGGTTGTCGAAGACGACGAGCCGCGCGCGGGCGCCGAGGTCGAGCATGTCCTCGAGGCCGCGCTCGACCGCGCCGCCCTCGATCCGCACGCGGGCGCGGGCGAGCTGGAAGAAGAAGAGGTGGCCAGTGACCGGGAGCGC
Organism: uncultured Actinomycetes bacterium; assembly: GCA_963729135.1. Lineage (GTDB taxonomy): Bacteria > Actinomycetota > Thermoleophilia > Gaiellales > Gaiellaceae > PALSA-600. Next base: position 351,890 of record CAVSMT010000010.1, on the reverse strand, counting down.
CTCCGGGAAGCCGGCGGCGTCGACGACCGCCGCGGCCTCGTCGACGTCGCCGCGCTCGACGAGCGCCTGGGCGAGGAAGCTGACCGAGTACGGGATGGCGGTGCGGACGCCCTGCGAGACCGTGAGGTCGAGGCCCTCCCGCAGGTCGGCGAGCGCGGCCTCGAGGTCGCCGCGGACCATCTTCAGCCGGCCGCGGAAGCTGTGCAGCGTCCCGAGCCGGAACATGTCGCCGCGTCGCCGGGCCGCCGTGAGGGCCGCGTCGTACGCGGTCATCGCCTCGGCGAAGAGGCCGGCGCTCGAGAGCGCGAACGCGGCGAAGTTGAAGCCGACCGCGCCGCTCGCGACGAGGTTCCCGGACGCGAGCGCGCGCCGCGCGGCCGCGATCGCCGCGTTGCGGTCCGCGGCGAGGCGGCCCTGGTAGAAGGCGAGGTCCGCGAGCAGGAGGTCGCTGCCGAAGCCGCCGTGAAGCGCGCCGACCTCGAGCCGCTCGAGCCGGTCGACCGCGAGCGGGAGCGTGTCGGGCGTCCACCACGCGGACGCGATCAGCTCGGCCTCGAGCCGCTCGTGCAGGTCGGGCGGCCCGTCCGGGCCGATCCCGTCGAGCGCGGCCTGGAAAACGCCGATCGCCTCCGGGATCCGGTTCATGTAGAAGAGCGCGCTCCCGAGCTCGACCGAGACGGCCGCGCGGCGCTCCGGGTCGGCGAGCAGCTCGAGCCCCTCGGCCAGATGGCCGGCGGCGGCCGGCCCGTCGATCAGCCGCTTCGCGAGCCCGAGCTCGACGAGCACCTCCGCGCGCGCGGAGCCGTCGAGCCCTTCCTGCAGCGCGCGGGCCAGGTACCCGGCCGCGGCGTCGGCCGCGCCCTGGCCGAGCGAGCGGCGCGCCGCCTCCCGCAGCGTCACGACGACGAACGGGTCGTCGCCCGGTGCGGTCGCGAGCAGGTGCGCGGCTGCCTGCTCGGGCGGTGCCCCGGCCTCGCATGAGCAGCGCGGCCGCGCGCCCGTGCCCGTTGCTGCGCGCGTCCGCGTCGAGACCCTCGTAGATCGCCGTCCGCACGACCGGGTGGAAGAACTCGACCGGGTCGTCGCGGACGAGCAGGTCGGAGCGGACGAGCTGCTGCGCCGCCCGAGCCGCCGGCGCCGGCCCGAGCGCCGCGAGCGCGGCGACGTGCCGGAGGTCGGTGCCGTCGCCGAGGATCGCGGCCGCCCCGAGGAGCGCGGTCGCCTCGTCCGGCAGCCGCGCGAGGCGCAGCGCGACGGCGCGGCCGACGACGAGCGGGCCGAGCTCGAGCAGCACGTGCGCCTGGTCGGAGCGCGGCCGGACGCCCTCGCGTGCGACCGTGTCGAGGAGCGCGAGCACGAAGAGCGGGTTGCCGCGCGTGGCCGCCTCGACGGCGGCGCAGAACTCGGCGTCCGCCTCGTCCTCGAACCGCTGCCGCGCGAGCGCGGCGATCGACGCGACCGTCAGCGGCTCCGGCCGGATCGCCGTCGCCGCGGGGTCGGTCAGCAGCTCGGTCAGGAGCCCGGGATCGCGTCCCTGCTCGGGCGGCCGCGTCGCGACCGCGACGAGAAGCGGCAGCCCCTCGAGCCGGCGGGCGAGGTAGCAGAGCCAGCGGAGCGAGGGGCTGTCGGCCCAGTGGAGGTCGTCGATCGCGAGCACCGTCGGCTGCTCGTACGCGACGTTCGCCGCGAGCCAGTAGAGGCCGTGCAGCGTCGCGAACGACGCGTCGACCTCGTCGCCCGGCCGCTCGACGAGGCTCGCCGCCTCGAACAGCGGCGCCGCGAGCGTCGCCGCGCCCGCGAAGAGCTCCTCGCGCCGCGCGGCCGGCGCGGTCGCGATCAGCGGCTCGAAGAGCTGCCGCACGACGCCGAACGCGAAGTCGCCCTCGAGCTCGCCGCCCCGCGCGGAGAGGACGCGCATCCCGCCGGCGGCCGTTCCGCGGACGGCGGCGAGGAGCCGCGACTTGCCGATCCCGGCGGTGCCCTCGATCACCACGAGGTTGCCGTCGCCGCCGCGCGCGGCGTCCGTGAGCGAGTCGAGCGCGGTCAGCTCGGCGTCGCGTTCCAGCAGGGCGAGATCGCCGGGGAGCTCCGCCGTGGCCATCGCGCAATCGTAGAGGTCGCGCCGCGGCGTCCTGGACGCGCTGCCGATGCGCGCTTGATTTCCGTACCTAGGTACGGGTCTATAGTCGTGGCGTGAGAGTCGGCGAGGTCGCGGAACGTGCGGGAGTGAACGTCGAGACGCTGCGCTACTACGAGCGGCGGGGTCTGTTGCCGACGCCCGATCGCGCGCCGAGCGGACATCGCCGTTACGACGAGGAGACGGTGCGCTTCCTCGGCGCGATCAAGGAGGCACAGGCGGTCGGTTTCACGCTGGCGGAGATCGCCGAGTACCTGCGCGCGGCGCGGCGCTCGACCGCGCCGTCGGAGGCGCTGCGGGTGCGGATGGCGGCGAAGATCGACCAGATCGACGCGCGGATCGCGGCGCTGCGGCGGATGCGCGACGAGCTCGCACGCGTCGTCGGCTGCGCCTGCACCTCGCTCGACCATTGCACCTGCGGCGCCGCCTACCTCGCCCGCCGCGGCGGGGCGCCGACGTCGCCGCCTTCGCTCCTCCACGTCACCAACGGCGAGAGCGCCGGCAACACCCTGCGACAGACCGCGCTCGGCGGCGCCGTGCTGTCCTGGCAGGACACGCTCCACGAGGGGCCGGTGCCGGCGCTGCCACGGCGGGAGCTGCTGCGGGCACGAGCCCGCTTCCTCGCCGAGTGCGGCTGGGGCAGCCGGCAGGCGCTGCTCTCCGCGCTCGAGCGGCGCGACCGGCAGCTGCTCGCGGCGCTCCGCGACGGGCTTCAGGTCGTGCTCTGGTTCGAGCACGACCTCTACGACCAGCTCCAACTCCTCGACGCGCTCGCGCTGGCCCACGACGAGGAGGCCGCGCCCGAGCTGATCGTCGTCGGCTCCTTCCCCGGCAGGCCGTCGTTCGCCGGTCTGGGCGAGCTGACGGCGAGCGAGCTCGAGACGCTCTGGCCCTCCCGCGCCCGCGCGACACCGGCCGCGCTCGCGGCGGCCGCGGGCGCCTGGGCCGCCCTCCGGGCACCGGAGCCCACCGCGCTGGCCGAGTGGGCGACGCGCGAGACCGCGCAGCTGCCGTTTCTCGCCCCCGCTCTGCGGCGGCTCCTGGAGGAGCTGCCCGCGCCGGCAGACGGGCTCTCGGGGACGGAACGACGGGCGCTCCACGCGGTCGCCGCCGGCGCGCACACACCTCCCGCCGCCTTCGTCGCGGCGCAACGACTCGAGGAGGCGCCCTTCCTGGGCGACGCCTGGTTCTACCGAGCCGTGTCGGGGCTCGGGCAGGGAGAGACGAGGCTCCTCGAAACCGACGACGGCACGCCGCTACCTCCGCCTCCTCCGCTCGGCGACAGCCAGCTCTTCGCACGCCTCCAGCTGCGGCTGACGGCAACCGGAGAAGCCACGCTCCGCGCCGAAGTCGACCGGGTCGAGCTCCTCGGCATCGACCGCTGGATCGGCGGCACCCACATCACCCCCGACAACACCTGGCGCTGGGACACCACCGGACTGACGCTCGTCCGCCCGTCGCCGCGCTGAGCTTCTCAGCGGCGCAGATACGTGAGCACGGCGAGCACGCGCCGGTGGTCGGCGGAGTCGGCCGGGAGGCGCAGCTTCGTGAAGATGCTCGTCACGTGCTTCTCGACCGCGCGCTCGGTGACGACGAGGCGCTGCGCGATCGCCTGGTTCGACCGGCCCTCCGCCATCAGCTCGAGCACGTCGCGCTCGCGCGGGGTGAGGCTCCCGACCGGATCGTCGGCGCGGCGGCGGCCGACGAGCTGCGAGACGACCGTCGGGTCGAGCGCCGAGCCGCCCTCGCCGACGCGCCGCACCGCGGCGGTGAACTCGTCGATGTCGGCGACGCGGTCCTTGAGCAGGTAGCCGACGCCCTCGGCGCTCTCGGCGAGGAGGTCGAGCGCGTACTCGGGCTCGACGTACTGCGAGAGCACGAGCACGCCCGTCCCCGGGTACGTCGCGCGGATCTCGCGCGCCGCGACGAGGCCCTCGTCGGTGTGCGTCGGCGGCATCCGGATGTCCACGATCGCGACCTCGGGGCTGTACGAGCGCACCTTCAGGAGGAGCTGGTCGGCCGTGTCCGCCTGGCCGACGACGTCGAAGCCGGCTTCCTCGAGGAGCCGCGCGATCCCCTCGCGGAGGAGGACGGAATCGTCGGCGATCACGACGCGCATCGGCCCAGTCTCTCTCTTGTGGGGGCGTGTGGCGAAATCTCCACATTCCCGTGTGGCGCCATGTGGGGAAATCGCCACATCGTCCCACAGCGTCGGTACGCTCCGTCCGTGGAGCTCACGCGCGCGACGAACCCGTACAGCGCCGGCGCCGGCACGATGCCGCCGTTCCTCGCCGGCCGCGACGCCGACGTGGAGCGGTTCGACACGCTGCTCGCGCGGCTCGAGGCGGGCGAGCAGGGACGGAGCGTCGTCTATTCGGGCCTGCGGGGCGTCGGCAAGACGGTGCTCCTCCTCGAGCTCGAGAAGCTCGCGGTCGCGCGCGGCTGGGACTGCACCGGCGTGGTCGAGATCGGCGCGACCACCGACTTCCGCACCTCGATCGGCCGCATGACGCACCGGCTCCTGCGCGGCCTCTCCCGTAAGCACGCGATCCTCGACCGCGTCACGCGCGCGCTCGGGGTGCTGAAGGCGTTCAGCGTGGTCGCGCCGGGCGGCTTCCGGCTCACGATCGACGCCGCGGCGCTCACCGGCAGCGCCGACAGCGGCGACATCGAGGAGGACCTGACCGAGCTCCTCGTCGAGGTCGGCGAGGCGGCGCGCGCCGGAGGCAAGGGCGTCGTGTACCTCGTCGACGAGATGCAGAACCTCGAGCCGGTCGCGATGGGAGCGCTCTGCATGGCGTTCCACAAGCTCGCGCAGCGTCAGCTCCCGGTCGCGCTCGCCGGCGCCGGGCTGCCGCCGCTTCCCGCCCAGCTCCGGTCGGCCAAGCCGTACGCCGAGCGGCTGTTCGAGTACTTCCCGCTCGGCCGGCTGCCCGAGGCGGCCGCGCGGTCGGCGCTCGTCACGCCGGCGACGCGGAAGGGCGCGGAGCTACGAGGACGGCGCGGTCGAGCTGATCCTCGAGGCGGCCGACGGGTACCCGTACTTCATCCAGGAGGTCGGCCGCGTCGTGTGGGAGGAGGCCGCCGTCTCGCCGATCACGGCCGCCGCGGTCCGCGACGCGCTGCCCGTCGCGGAGGAGATCCTCGACGAGGAGTTCTTCGACAACCGCGTCGAGGAGGCGACGAACGAGGAGCGCCGCTACATGGCCGCGATGGCCGACCTCGGCGACGGGCCGCAGCGCACCGGCGAGGTGACCGCGCGCGCCGGCTACAAGAAGCGCGCCTCGTCGGGGAAGGCGCGCCAGGCGCTGATCCGCAAGGGCCTCGTCTACGTCCCCGGACACGGGACGGTCGACTTCACCGTGCCGCACTTCGCCGGCTTCATGCGGCGGCGCTACCCGCTCGCGACCGACGACTGACGGTAGCCTCGGGCGGTGCGCGCGCTCGGGATCGTGTTCCTGCTGGTCGTCGCGGCGGGGCCGGCACGGGCGGCCGTGCCGCCGCCGCAGCAGGGCGCGACCGTGAACATCGAGCCGACCTCGGGCCGGACGTTCTACCGCGAGCCGGGCCAGGCGCGCCGCTCGCGGCTGACGACGGAGATCCAGGTCCCGGTGAACACGATCGTCGACGCAACGAACGGCCAGATGGGCCTCACGAGCGTGAACGGCGCGGCGGACTTCCACGGCGGCGCGTTCGTCGTCCGCGAGCCGAAGACCCAGCACGTGACGCAGCTCTTCCTCGCCGGCGGGAAGCCGCGCTCGTGCACGGCCGGTTCGACGAAGGAGCTCCGGCAGCTGTGGGGCGACGGCAAGGGTCGCTTCCAGACGCGCGGCCGCTACGCGGCGGCGACCGTCCGCGGCACGAAGTGGCGCGTCGAGGACCGCTGCGACGGGACGTTCGTGACCGTCGTCCGCGGCGTCGTCGCGGTGCGCGACTTCCGGCTCGGCCGCACGGTCCTCGTGCGGGCGGGCCAGAGCTACCTCGCGCGCGCCTGACGACCCCGGACCGGGATCTCGGCGACGACGCGCGTGCCGCCGCCGGTGGGGCTCTCGATCCGCAGCCGGCCGTCGAGGACCGCGACGCGGTCGGCGAGCCCGCGCAGGCCGGAGCCGGCCGCGTCCGCGCCGCCGACGCCGTCGTCGGCGATCTCGACCACGACCGTGCCGTCGACCGCCGCCGTCCGCACCTCGACCGCGGAGGCCTGCGCGTGCTTGACGACGTTCGCGACCGCCTCGGCGACGACGTAGTACGCGGCCGCCTCGACCGGCTCGGGCAGTCGCCCGTCGAGGAGCTCGAGCTCGACCGGCAGCGGCGTCCGCGCCGCGAGCCCCTCGAGCGCCGCGTTCAGGCCGCGGTCGGTCAGCACCGCCGGATGGATCCCGCGGGCGAGCTCGCGCAGCTCCGCGAGCGCGTGCGCGAGCTCCTCGCCGGCGGAGGAGAGGATCGCCGCCGCGCCGTCCGGGTCGATCGCGACCCGCGACTCGGCGAGCCGCAGCGCGAGCGCGAGCGAGACGAGCCGCTGCTGCGCGCCGTCGTGGAGGTTCCGCTCGAGCCGCCGCCGCTCGTCGTCGCCGGCGGCGACGATCCGCGCCCGCGACGCGCGCAGCTCCTCCTCCTGGCGCTTGCGCTCGGTGATGTCGAGGCCGCCGGCGACGATCCGCACGACGCGGCCCGCGTCGTCGAGCACCGGCGCGCTCCGCCACGCGATCACGAGCCGCTCGCCGCGCGCGTTCGTGAACACGTTCTCGTACTCGGCCGGCGGATGGCCCGGCGCCGCGGCGCGGAACCGGCCGACCATCGCCTCGCGCTCGTCGTCGTCGATGAAGACGTCCCAGAAGAAGCGGCCGCGCACCTCCTCCTCGCCCCCGCGGCCGGTCGCCGCGACCGTCGCAGGGTTCAGGTTCCGGATCACGCCCTCGGAGTCGATGCTGACGAGCAGGCTCGGCGCGGTGTCCACGATCGTGGTGAGGAACTCGTACTGGGCGCGGAGCTCCGTCTCGAGCCGTTCGTTGTCGAGCGCGAGCGCGACCGCCGCCGAGACGCTGTCGAGCAGGTCGGGCTCGTCGTCGAGCGAGCCGTCGTGGACGAGCGCGCCGATCCGCCGTCCGTCGTGCTCGACGATCGTCGCGGTGCGCCCGCCGCCCGGCTCGGGAAGGTCGAAGCGGCGCCCGTCGCGGTCGGCGAACCGCCGGCCCTCCTCGAGCCAGTACGCGAGCTCGAGCGTCGGGTCGCCGAGCGCGTCGGCGATCGCGTCGCGGAGCGGCGTCCCCTCGCCGATCGCGACGACGAGGCCTGCGACGCGGCCGGGTGCGAGCCGGCTGCGGAGGATGCCGAGCAGGAAGGCGAACGGGACGGCCGCGAAGAGCGCGAGGAAGAGCGGGGCGAGCGCGTCGGAGACACCGGTCGAGAGCTGCGAGACGACGTTCGAGACGAGCAGGATCGCGAGCGCGCCGACCCCTGCGAGGTACACGGGCAGCAGCACGCGGCGGAGCGCGGTCGACGACCGCCGCCAGCGGCGCACGAGCACCGCGACGACGGCGAGGACGAGGCCGACGGTGAACACGGTGCCGACCGTGTCGACGATCGTCTCGGTCGTCGGCGACTCGACGACGACGATCGCGCTCCCGGCGCAGTCGGTCGGGCCGCTCGTGCAACCGGACGGGTGCCGGGCGAACATCAGCAGGAGCGGCGGCCCGATCAGCACGAACGCGGCCGTGGCGAAGACGATCAGCCGGTCCGGCCGCGGCGCGAGCCGGCCCGTCGGGAACGCGAGCACGAGCGCGGCGAAGGCGATGAACGCGAGGTTCGCGAGCAGCGTCCCGGCGGTGTAGGCCGTCCTGCTGTTCGCGTCCTGGAGCGCGCCGAGGAACCAGAGGTACCCGACGGCGGCGAGGTAGATGCCGGTGCGGTTGTCCGGCCGGCGCCGGCGCGCGATCAGTCCGGCGACGACGAACGAGATCCCGGCCGTGAGCGCGAGCGCGGCGACGACCGCCTTGTGCGGCTCGTAGCGGCTGTCGGCCACGATCGCGAGCGCGGCCGTCGCCTCGACCACGGCGACGGCGGCCGCGGCCGCGAGCACGCGGCGGCTCACGGGAGGAGCGCGCGGATGCTCGCGCCGGAGAGCTCGGCCTTCGGGATGAAGCCGCAGGCGCCGGAGCGCGCGATCAGGTCGCCGTAGTCGGTCGCATCCCGGCTCGAGACGAGCACGACCGAGGGGCGGCTGCCGTTGGCGCCGAGCCGCGCCGCGACCTCGAACCCGTCGAGGCCGGGAAGCTGCACGTCCAGCAGGACGACGTCCGGCCGGAGCTCGGCCGCCCGCTCGAGCGCCTCGGGCCCGCTCGACGCCTCGCCGACCACGACGAACCCCTCGGCCTCGAGCACCGCCTGCGCGGTCGCCCGGAAGCTCGGGTGGTCGTCGACGACCAGCACTGTCCTCGGCACGGGCGCATCGTCGCAAAGCGCGCGCCGGGCGGCTATACGGCTAGCCGTAGTGCTACGGGTGCGTGCAGTTCTTCTTCGCCCAGGCCGAGATGTTCAGGCCGGCCCGGTCGAGCTTCTGCTGGTCCATGTCCTGGACGGCCTTCATCAGCTTCAGGAGCTGCGCCGGCGACGGCTGCTGGCCGGAGCTCGCGTTGTAGTTGCCGAGCGCGTCGGCGAGCTTGCCGTACGCGTTCGCGAGCGTCTGGAAGTCGGGGCGGATCTCCTTCGGCGCGCGGTCGGCGAACGCGTGCAGGAACGCCGCGTACTGCTTCGAGTTGCCGCTCGGCGTGCCGCCGAAGATCTGGCCGAGCTTGCCCGAGAGCTCCGCGAGCTGCCTGCAGTTCGACGCGGACGCGAGCCCGGAGACGCCGGACGCGCTCGTCGTGGTCGTGGTCGAGCTCGTGCCCTGGATCGGCGGCTCCGTCGTGGTCGTCGCGCTCGAGCCGCCGCCGCCACCGCCGCAGCCCGCGGCCGCGAGCACCAGCGCTCCGAGGCCGACCGCCAGCAGGACTCTCGAGGCGCGCACGAGCGCGACCCTAGACGATCGGGCCGCGCACCGCGACGTGGGCGCCGTTCCGCACGTCCTGCCGCGGCGCGCGCGGCGCGTGGCGCGGCAGCTCGATCCAGAAGGTCGAGCCGCGGCCGCTCGCGCTGACGAACCCGATCGTGCCCTCGTGCGCCTCGACGATCTCGCGCGAGACGGCGAGGCCGAGGCCCGTTCCCGGGATGCCGCTGTCGGTGGCGCGGCCGCGGAAGAACTTCGTGAACACGCGCGGCTGGTCGTCGATCGGGATCCCGAGCCCGTGGTCGGTGACCTCGAGCCGCACCCGGCCGTCGGTGTCGAGCACGACGAGCTCGACCGGGCCGCCGTCCGGCGAGTACTTCACCGCGTTGCTGATCAGGTTCGCGACGACCTGCGAGAGCCTGTCCTCGTCGGCGACGACGAGCGCGGGCTCGTCGGGAAGCCGGAGCGCGAGCGAGTGGTCGGGCGCGTGCGAGAGGAGGAACGTCGCCTGCTCGCGCGCGAGCGTCGCGAGGTCGACGGGCTGGCGGTCGAGCTCGAGGCGGCCCTCCTCGATCGAGCGCAGGTCGAGGAACGTGTCGACGATCGCGGACAGCCGGCGGCTCTCGCGGTGGACGATCTCGAGGTAGTGCCTGCGGTCTTCCTCCTCGAACGGGCGGGTGAGCAGGAGGTTCGTGAACCCGAGCAGGCTCGTGAGCGGCGTGCGCAGCTCGTGCGAGACCATCGTGATCAGCTCCGACTTCTGCCGTTCGCTCTCGACGAGCTGCGCGTTCTGGCTGAGGAGCTCGCGCCGGCCGTGCTCGAGCGACCGGGCCATCCCGTTGAACGCGCGCGCGAGCTCCGCGAGCTCGACCGGGCCCTGCTCGTCGAGGCGCGCGGTCAGGTCGCCGGTCGCGACCTCGCTCGCGGCGGCGGTCGCGCGCGCGAGGCGCGCCGAGACGTGGCGGGCGACCCACACGCCGAGCGCGACGATCAGCAGCACCGCGACGACCGCCGCCGCGAGGGCCGCGGCGATCGCGCGCCCCGTGTCGGTCTGGACGGAGCTGCGCCGCCGGAGCGCGCGCGCCTGCTCGAGCGCGATCACGGAGTTGAACGAGCTGCGGATCTCGTCCGAGCGGCGCTTCGCCTCCGTGAGGGAGTCGAAGCCGCGGGCGGCGCCCGGGCTGATCCCGGCGATCTCGACCAGCGGGCCCGCGTAGTCCTGGATGTACGACTGCACCCCGGACCACGCGGTGTCGACGCGCCCCCGCGCCTCGGGATCGCGGGCGACGAGCGACGCGAGCTGCGCGTGCGCCGGCCCGATCGCGACGCGCGCCTCCTCGAGCGAGGTGAGGAAGCGGCCGTTCGAGGTCAGCAGGTAGCTGCGGAGCGCGTTCTCGTAGTCGCTGACCTTGTTCTGGAGGACGAGTGCCGCTGCGACCGTGTCCTTCGAGTGCGCCTCGTGGTCGATCGAGCTCCGCAGGCCGAGCAGCGAGATGAGGAGCACGCGCGAGCGCCCCGGCCGCGAGCGCGGCCGCGAGCAGGGTGCCGCCGACGATGCGCCCGACGAGCGTCCGCGGCATGAGCCTGCCCATCAGGGCGCGAGCAGCCTCTCCACCTCGGCCGCGAGGTGATCGGGCGTGAACGGCTTGCCGAGGAACTCGTCGGCGCCGGCGCTCCCGGCGGCCGAGCGGTTCGTCTCGTCGCTCCACGCGGAGACGACCATGACGCGCGTCCCGTCGAGCGCCCGCTCCGAGCGGATCGCGCGGAGGACGTCGAGCCCGGAGCCGCCGGGCAGCATCAGGTCGAGGAGGACGACGTCCGGCGGCTCGGCGCGAACCGCGTCGATCGAGTCCGCGACGGTGGCGGCCTCGCGGAACCGGTAGCCGTCCCCGAGGGTGACGCGGATCAGCTCGCGGAGCGGCGGCTCGTCGTCGCAGATGAGGACGAGCGGCGACGTCATCCCGTCAGCCGGAAGACGAGGACCTGGCGTCTCGGGTTCAGCGCCGTCGTCGTGACGACGAGCGACCCGCGGGCGTTGTCGAACAGCTCGGTGCCACCGGTGATCGCGAGCTCGTAGATGAGGCGCGAGCCGATCACGCCGCTCGTCACGATCCGGCCCTTCGGGAGCACGTAGGTCGCCGTGCAGTTCCGGGTCGTCGTCGTGAGCAGGGTGCAGAGGATGTCCGCGCGGCCGATCGGCGACGGCGTGACGCGCGTGTTGTAGAGCGACTGCGCGATGATCTCGAGGTCGCCCGGGCTCGGACCGTGCGCGCCGAGATCGACCGTCGTCAGCTTGGTCTGGACGTTCGTGATCCGGATCGTCGCCGGGCCCGTGGAGGCGCTCGCCGCGGTCGCGGCGACCGGGACGGCCAGGCACGAGGCCGCGAGTGCGCTGAGGAGCTTCCGGCGCAACAAAACCCCCTTCTTTCGCGAACCGGCGCGACGAGGTACGCGCAGCATGATCGCACAGGCCTGTTTGTAACCCGTATGGGTGATCCTGCGGGCGCAGGCCCGAAAGGGGGAGGCGTCGTCCGGCGGCCCGCCCTACGGTCGACCGTGCCGTCCGAGCCGTGGACGGCCTGCTGCTCGCGACGCTGCCCGAGCGCGGCCCGGTCCTCCGCGCGATCCGCGCCGCGTGCCCCTTCAGCCTTCGCGCTGCCACTCGAGCCGGCGCATCAGCAGCTCGCGCTCCTCGCGCGTCAGCGTCCAGTCGGGCAGCACCGCCCAGACGGTCGCCGGCTGCCCGCCGCGCGACCAGGTGCGGATCCTCAGCTCGTCGCTCCGCGCGCTCGCCCTGATCGCCCGCCGCCAGGCCGCGTGCTGTGCGGGCGCGAGCCGCCGCATGACCGAACCGCGGCGGAGGAGGTCGACGTAGTCGCGGGCCACGTCGTCCGCGTCGAAGTGCGCGTACATCGCGCCAATGGTGCGGCGAGGCGCGGACGGCCGCAAGCGTCCGTGCCGCTCACCGCACCGTGACGTCGAGCAGCCGGTCGAGCCCGGTGCGCCGGAGGAGCTCGAGCGGCTCCGACCGGTCGGAGACGAGAGCGAGCCGGCCGCCGGCGCGCTGCAGCCGCTTCTGGGCGAGCACGAGCCGGCCGAGCGCGGTCCCGTCGAGCGCGTCCGCCGTGCTCAGGTCGAGGACGAGGAACGCCGGCCTGCCGTCGAGCCGCGCGAGCTCCGCGTCGAGCACCGCGTTCCACTCGTCGGGCTGGCCGGCGAGGGTGAGGACGCTCATCTCGGGAAGCGGAAGCGCGACGGCCATTTGGTTCCTCCTAGGTCGCGATCGGGACGTGCTCCGGGAGTCCGGCGATCTCCTTCCGCGAACCGGCGAGCCGGACGACCCGCCGGTCGGCGTCGACGCTCTCGACGAGCGCCGTCGACACGATCGGCCGTCGCGTCCCCGCCCAGCCGCCGACGCGGAGGACGAGGAAGTCGGGCTCGCGCGCGTCCGGCGGGAAGAGCGGCGTCTCGACGGTGCCGATGGCACCGTCCCGCGCGACAGCCTCGAAGCCTGCCGAGCCGGCGAGCAGCATCGTCGTCTCCGGGTCGCCGATCATCTCCGGCTCACCGTAGGCGGGCGGCGTCAACGTCGCGCGAGGTCCGTGTCAAGAATCGCTGACAGCGACCCGTGTCACTCGACGACGAGCTTGTACCCGGCCTCGCGCACGGTCACGAGCCGCCGCGGGTCGGCCGGGTCGTCCTCGATCTTCCGCCGCAGGTTGGAGACGTGCACGTCGGCCGCGCGCGCGGTGCCGACGTACGGCGCGTCCCACAGGCGCTCCATGATCTGCCACCGGCTGAAGACGCGGTTCGGCTCGGCCGCGAGCAGCGCGAGCACCTTGAACTCCGACGGCGTCAGCCGCACCTCGTCTCCGGCGACGGTGACGCGGTGCGAGGCGAGGTCGATGCGGACGTCGCCGGCCGCCACGCTCGACGTGCCGGCCGAGCGCTCGAGCTCGCCACGCCGGAGCACCGCCCGGATCCGGCTCGCGAGCTCGCGGGACGAGAACGGCTTCGTCACGTAGTCGTCGGCGCCGAGCTCGAGGCCGAGCACGCGGTCGACCTCGGCGTCCTTGGCCGTGAGCATGATGATCGGGACGATGCTCTCGGCCCGCAGGCGCTTGCAGACCTCGGTCCCCGAGAGCCGCGGCATCATGATGTCCAGCACGACGAGGTCGAACCCGCCGCCCCGGGCCGCGTCGAGCGCCTCCTGGCCGTCGCCGGCGGTCTCGACCTCGAAGCCCTCGGCCCGCAGCGCGTAGCTGACCGGCGCGAGGATGTCCGGCTCGTCGTCGGCGAGGAGGATACGGGGACTCACAGCCGCCCCCGTGCAGCCCGTCTGCCGTTGAGCGGCGGCAGCGAGTCCGGCCGGGAGTGGTTCCGACCGTCCCGGACCCGCCGGGGTGTCATGCGACCGGCACCTCGACGGCCGAGAGCACGACCGAGACGACGGTGCCGCGCCCGCTTCCGGGCTCGATCCGGATCGTGCCTCCGACCGCGCGGACCGCCTCGCGCACGATCGCGAGGCCGAGGCCGAAGCCGCCCTCGCCGTTGGCGTTCCCGCGGTAGAAGCGGTCGAAGAGCCGCTCGCGCTCGTCGAGGCCGATCCCCTTGCCGTCGTCGCGGACCTCGATCGAGACGAGGCCGGAGTCGAGCCGCGAGGCGACGAGGTCGATCTCGGTCGCCTCCGCGTGGCGCAGCGCGTTCTCCACGAGGTTGAAGACGATCTGCTCGAGCAGCTCGGGGTGCGCGAACGCCGCCGCGTCGTCGTCGGCCTCGACGTGCAGCTCGACGTCGCCGGTCGCGACCTCGTCGGCGACGCGGTGCAGCAGCTCGGCGAGCGGGACGGCCTCGAGCTGAAGAGGCTCGTGCCGCGTCTGCGCCCGCGCGAGCGCGAGCAGCGCGCGCCGCAGCCGCCCGAGCCGGAGCGCCTGTCGCTCGATCAGCGAGAGGAACCGGTCGCGCTCGACCGCGTCGTCCTTCGCGCCGGCCTGCAGCACCTCGAGCGAGGCCTGGATCGCGGTCAGCGGCGTGCCGAGCTCGTGCGCCGCGTTCGTGACGAACTCGCGCTCGGCACGCTCGCGGCGCTCGCGCTCCGAGATGTCGGCGACGACGAGGATCGCGTCGCTCGTCCCGGGTCGGGCGGGGATGCCGGTGAGCGCGAAGATGTGGTCGTCGGCGACGACCCGCGCCTGCAGCACGGCGGTGCCGTCGAAGAGCCCGCCGGCGAACGTCCGCAGCGGGAAGCCGCGCCACGGGTCCGGGAGCGGCTCGCCCGCCTCGAGCGGGTGCTCCTGGAGGAGCGAGCGCGCGGCCGCGTTCCAGAACACGATCCGCAGCTCGCTGTCGAGCGCGATCACGCCCTCGTGCAGCCCCTCGAGGAGCTGCCGGAGCCGGTCGCGCTGCGCCTCGAGGTCGCGGAACGAGCTGCGCAGGTGGATGCGCATCCCGTCGATCGTCCCGGCCAGCGAGCCGAGCTCGTCGCGGAAGCCGGACCGCAGCGGTGTGTCGAACGCGCCGCCCTCGATCTCCGCGGCGGCCCGCGCGATCCGGCGCAGGCGCGCCGCGATCAGGCTCGCGACGAGCAGGCCGACGAGAGCGCCGATCAGCACGGCCAGGAGCGCGGCGCGGACGATCTGGTCGTGCACGATCCCGAGCTGCGCCTGGAGCTCGGGGCGGCGGATGAACGCGACCACCGCGGCGTCGCGATTCCGTACCGGGAGCCCGACGACGTACGCCTCGCCGTCGTTGACGGTCCGCACCTGCCGTCCGTGCGTGAAGGTCGCGCGGAGGACGTTGCGCGCCTGGGCGGCGTTCTCGAACACGGCCCCGCGGGAGACGTCGCTCGTGAGCAGCGTCCCGTCGCGGGCGACGATCCAGAGCGCAAACGGGATGCGGGTCGCGATCGTCGAGAGCTCGTACGGGCTCGCCTTCGCCGCCATCGCGACCGAGAGCGTGTGTGCGGCCGAGCTCGTCTGGCCGACGGCGAGGTTCTCGCCCTGCGAGCGCAGCGCCCGCTCGGCGCGGTTGTTGAAGACCTCGGCGACCGAGAGGGCGGTCAGCGCGGCGATCGCCGCGAAGGCGAGCGCGAGCCACCACCGCATGCTCACCGCCACGTTTCGCCTCATGCGTTCCAGTATCGCCCGGGACGGTGGCGGCCGGCAGGCCCGGTTAGGGAACCTTGACAGGCGACTGACCCGTCGCTGATCCCGACCGCGCACCCTGGGGGTGTGTCAGGGCTCCTCATCGCCGGCCGGCTCACGCCCACGAACGTCGCGCTCCACGCGGCGTGCGGGCGGATCGGCGTCCGCTCGCGCCTGCTTCCGCCCGAGGTCGCGCTGCGGCGTGTCCTTCCCGGCGAGCTCGTGCTCGGGCGGGTCGACCTCGAGCCGAGCCTCGACGGGCCCGAGCCCGGGCTGGACGCGCTCCGCGATCTGGAGGCGGCGGGCGCCGTCGTCCTCAACCGGGCGGACGCGCTGCTCCGCGCCCACGACAAGCTCGAGACGGCGCGCGCGCTGCGGGCGGCGGGGCTCCCGCACCCGAGCACCGTGCACGTGCTCCCCGGCGAGCGGCCCGAGCCGGACTTCGGCCCTCCCTACGTGGTCAAGCCGCGGTTCGGGAGCTGGGGGAAGGGCGTCGAGCGCTGCGAGTCCGAGCGGGCGCTCCGGCGCACGGTCGCAAAGCTTCAAGGATGCTCCTGGTTCGGCGAGCAGGGGGTGCTCGTCCAGGAGCTGGTGCCGAACGGCGGCATCGATCTGCGCCTGGTGGTCGCGAGCGGCACGGTCGTGGGGGCTGTTAACCGACTCGCTGCACCGCACGAGTGGCGCACGAACGTCGCCCTCGGCGGTCGTCGCAAGCGCGCGACGCCCTCGCTCGAAGCGCGGGCGCTCGCGCTTGCGGCGGCCCAGGCAGTCGGAGTCGAGCTCGTCGGCGTCGACCTGCTGCCCGGCCCCGACGGGTACGACGTGATCGAGCTGAACGGCTGCGTCGACTTCAACGCCGAGTACTCGAACGGCGTGCGGAACGTGTTCGAGGACGCCGTCGTGGGCCTCGTCTACCCGGGCGTCGCCCAGCTCGCCGCGCGCGTCCCGTCGGCGCTTCCGCTCGAGCTTCAGCCGATTCCCTCCTGAGGAAGAGACGGGGCGGCTTGCGCCGCCCCGTCCGGGAAGGGCTCTCGGTCCGGAGGACGTGCTCCTTGTCGTCCCTGCGAAAGCTCGGCCGGAGTGTCGGCGCGGTCGCGGCGAGGCGCAAGGGGCGTCACCGGACCGCCTCCCGATCGCAACCCGACCGACTTCCGGCCCGCTCGTGCCGTTCTCGTGTCGCTCCGGTGACAGGGCGGCGACGCCGCGCCGGAGCCGCGCGCGGACGGGGAACATGGGGGCGATGCCGACGAAGCAGAGCCCGCTCCTCTGCGAGCTCCACGCGCATACGACCTGGAGCGACGGCGCGCTCACCCCGCGCGAGCTCTGCGACGTCTACGGCCGCTTCGGGTTCGACGTGCTCGCGATCACCGACCACACGACCGCGAGCGGGTTCGTGCAGGACGCGAGCTTCCCGTTCTACCTCGCCGAGCTCGAGCGCGAGGCCGAGCGTGCGCGCCGGCTCTACGACCTCCTCGTGATCCCCGGCCTCGAGCTGACCGACGACGACCCGGACCCGAGGCGCGCTGCGCACGCGGTCGCGGTCGGGCTCCGCTCGTTCGTGGGCGTCGCCGAGGGGATGGAGAACGCCGTGCGCCTCGCGCGCACGCGCGGGGCGGCGCTCGTCGCCGCCCACCCGTACGAGCTCGACGACCTGCGGGCCGCCGACCGGCCGACTGCCGCGTTCGCGTGCGAGCCGGCGCGGTGGGCGCCGCTCGTCGACCGCTTCGAGCTCTTCAACCGCGACACGCTGTTCGGGTGGGTCGCGGCGGCCGGCCTCCCTGCAGTGGCGTCCGGCGACTTCCACGAGCCGGCCCACCTCGCGACGTGGAAGACGCTGCTCCCGGCCGCGAAGGAGGAGCGCGCCGTGGTCGAGTACCTCCGCTCGTCGAGGCCGGCGTTCCTCGTCCGGCTCGAGCCCGAGGCCGCGCGGCCGGCCCGCGCGGCCTAGCCGCCGAACGTCGTCGCGAGCCTGCCGAAGACGGTCGTGAGCTCGGCCGCGCTCTGCGCCGTGAACGCCTCGCCGTGGGTCGTCCGCGCGATCGTCTGGACCGTCACCGGATCCGGCGGCACCGGGATCGAGCTCGTGAAGTTGCCCGAGCCGAAGGTGACGGAGCCTGCCGCCGTCCCGAGCGCGACGCCGTAGACCCGGATGCCCGCCTTCTTCGCCGCCAGCGCGGCCTGCGCCGGCGTCGTCGCGCCGCGGTTCTGGGCGCCGTCGGACTCGAGCACGATCGCGGCGGGGAGGAAGTGGCCGGGGACGCGTCGCACGCCGTCGCGGCGCAGCGTGTCGGCGGCGAGGCTCGTCGCCGCGGCGAGGCCGTCGCCGAGCGACGTCCCGGCCTCCGCCTGGAGCTCGTTCAGCGCGTCGATCGCCGCCGCCCGGTCGGTCGTCGGCGGCAGTGCGACGTTCGCACTGCGTGCTGAACGCGACGATCCCGACCTGGACGCTCTTCGGTAGCCGGTCGAGGAACGTCCGCATTGCTGCGACCGTCGCCTCGAGCCGAGTCGGCCGCACGTCCTTCGCGGCCATCGAGCCGGAGACGTCGACGAGCAGCACGACCGCCCGCGTCTTCGGCACGGCGGCGGCGCGGCCGGCGCCGCCGCTCGCGCCGACGACGCCGGCGCCGTGGGCGAGCACCCCGTATGCGGCGGCCCCGATCGCGATCGCCGCGACGGCGAGCGCGAACGCCCGCACACGGCGCTGCCGGCGGTGCGCCCGCGCCTCCTCGAAGAGAGCGTCGGTCTCCGGCGCCTTCTCCCGCGGCGGACGCGGCGGCGCGGCGACGGTCACTGTGACGGCCCTTCCACGATGAAGCTAGTATGACTAGCACCATGTTTCGCGTCAAGGTCGATCGCGACGAGCCGACCGAGCTGCACGAGCAGGTCGCGGCGGAGATCCGCCGCGCGATCGCGGACGGTGAGGCGGCGCCCGGCGAGCGCCTCCCGCCGGCGCGGGACCTCGCCGCCGTGCTCGGCGTCAACGCCAACACCGTCCTCCGCGCGCTCCGCACGCTGCGCGACGAGGGCCTGCTCGAGTTCCGCCGCGGCCGCGGGATCACCGTCGCCGGCACGCCGCAGGACGGCGCGGTCGTCGAGCAGGCGCGGGAGCTCGTCCGGCTCGCCCGCCGGCACGGCTACCGGCTCGACGAGCTGATCCGGATCATCGAGACCGTCGGCTAGGCGGCCACGCGCCGCGCGAGGCTCTCGAGGCAGAGCGCCGCCGTCGCCGCGTTCGTCGCGAGCGGGACGCGGTAGACGTCGCAGACCTTCATCAGCGCCTGGATGTCGGGCTCGTGCGGGTGCGCCGCGAGCGGGTCGCGCAGGAAGACGACGAGGTCGAATCCGCCGCGCGCGACGCGCGCGCCGATCTGGAGGTCGCCGCCCTCGGGCCCGGACGCGGAGCGGCACGTCTCGAGCGCGAAGCGCTCCTCGATCAGCCGCCCGGTCGTGTCGGTGGCGAACAGGTCGAGCCCGCGCAGGAGCTCGAGCTGCTCGCCCACGAGCGAGAGCAGCTCGTCCTTCTTGCCGTCGTGCGCGACGAGGGCGACCTGCAGCCGCGGGGCGGGCGGCTCGGCGTCCGTTCGGCCGCGCGCGGTGCGGATCGCCGCGATCAGGTCGTCCTCCCGGAACGGCTTCGTGAGGTACCCGAAGACGCCGGCGTCGACCGCGCGCGCCACGAGCTCGTCGCGGCCGTACGCGGTCACGATCACGATCGGGATCGGCCGCTCCGCGATGATCGCGCGGGCCGCCTCGATCCCGTTCAGCCGCGGCATCTTGACGTCGAGGATCGCGAGGTCGGGCGCCGTCGAGCGCGCGAGCTCGACCGCCTCGACCCCGTCGCTCGCCTGCGCGCAGACGTCGAACCCCCGGTTCTCGAGCAGGCTGCAGAGGTCGAGCCTGACGATCGGCTCGTCCTCGGCGACCAGGATCCTCGCTGCCTCTGCCACTCGCTCGCCTCCGTCCTCGGACCACGAAAAAGGCGCCGGGAGCATCTCGCTCCGCAGCGCCGTCGCTGCCGGCCGCACCGGCGGCGACCGTGTCCGCAGCGTAGCGGCACGGTGCGCCGTCGCCGTGCTTGACCCTCGAGAGGGGAGGCCGTACACTCGCGCCCCGTCCAGCACGGACGCTGCGGCATCCGAGTTGAAATGCCAAATGAGGGAGGTTCATTGTGGCGGCGAGATCGACTGTTCGCATCCAGGTCAAGAACGGGATCCAGCTCAAGGATCTCAACACGATGATCGAGCGCATCGTCGGCCCGTCGGGCTGCCGCACGTGCGGTCTCGGCGGCTTCGACCTGCACTTCGTGGTCGATCCCGGCCCGGAGCTCGCGCTCAACAAGGAGCTGCAGGGGGCGCCGGGGTTCGAGGGCGTCATCATCAGCGGCTAGCCGGGCGCGGTGCGCCTCGGCTTCACGTACGAAGGCGGCGACGCGGGACTGCTCGAGCGGGTCGTCCCGCTCGTCGACTACCTCGAGATCACGCCCGACTCGATCGCGCGGCCCCAACACGGGGGCGTTCGCGGCGGCGTCCGGCTCGACCCGGCGATCCTCGACGAGCTCGACGCCGTCGCCGGCGACGTCGACTTCGTCGTCCACGGGGTCGGGCTCTCGATCGGCTCGGCCGACGGGTACTCCGAGCAGTACCTCGAGCTGGTCGAGCAGTTCCTCGCGCGCTTCCCCGTCGCGTGGCACAGCGAGCATCTCGGCTACACCCGCGTCGACGGTTCGAGCCTCGGGACGATGCTCGCGATGCCGAAGACGCACGACGTGCTCGAGCTGCTCGTGCAGCGTGTCGGCGAGATCCAGGCGCGGTTCGACCTGCGCTTCCTGCTCGAGAACATCGTCCACCTGCTGCCCGACTACCCCGGCGACTACAGCGACGCCGCGTTCCTGAACGAGCTCGTCGCGCGGACGGGGTGCGGGCTCCTGCTCGACGTCTACAACCTCGAGTGCGACGCCGCGAACAACGGGGTCGACATCGACGCGTTCCTCGACGAGCTCGACCTCGACGCCGTCGGGGAGCTGCACGTCGCGGGCGGCGTCGAGCTCGGCGGGCTGCAGGTCGACGTCCACTCCCGCGCGACACAGCCCTCGACGCTCGCGCTCGCGCGGCGGGTGCTCGACCTGACGCCGACGGTCGACGGCGTCACGTACGAGCTCCTGCCCGAGGCCGTCCCGGTGCTCGGCGTCGAGGGGATCTCGGCCGAGCTCGACCGCATCTCCTCGGCGCTCGTCGCGTAGCGGTGGACCTCGCCGCGCACCAGCGGGCGCTGCTGGGGCTGATCGAGGGCGGTCCGGCCCCGGCCGCCGCGGACGACGAGTACCTCCGGGCCGTCTCGTCGTCCGACGGACTGCGCGTGCTCCGCGAGATCGTCGCCCACTGGGAGGCGTACGACGTCCGCCGCGCGTGCCCGCTGACCGCGACCGCGCTCGAGCGGAGCGGTCGCTTCGAAGAGGCGGTCGGCGCGGTCCGCTTCGAGGCGAGCAGCTCCTTCCTCGACGAGCGCGTCACGGTCTTCCTCGACGGCGTCGCGGACGCCGAGGGCGGCGTGATCGCGTCGGTCGCCCGCTTCGAGCAGGCGCTCGTCGACGTCCGCCGCGGCGAGCCGGGCCGGCACGTGATCGAGTGGGACCGCGACCCGGCCGTCGTCGTCAACGGCCTCCTCGAGGGGCGCTGGCTCGCCGACGAGGCCGAGCCCGGCCGGTACCGGACGATCGTCGATCCGGCGCTGCCGGAGCTCGTCTCGATCGAGCTCGACGGCTAGAAGCGCTCGAAGAGCGCCGGCCGGTAGCCGCCGAGGCAGGCGCCGATCCCGTCGAGGACGTCGCGCCACCGGCCCGGCGGGAGCTCGACGTCGGGCTCGTCGCCGCGCACCGGGACCGCGACGGCGACGTCGGCGCCCCGGAGGTACGCGCACGTTCCCGGCCCCGCGGCGAGCGGCTCGTAGCCGCCGGCGAACGCCTCGGGCCGGCGGGCGCGGAGCGCGAGCGCCTCGCGGATGACCCACTGCTTCACGGTCTCGCGCGTCGGGCCGGCGGCGAGCGCCTCGCGGCGGCGCCGCCAGTCGACGGGCCGGCGGTTGTCGGGGTCGACGAGCGCGAGGAACCACAGCTCGTCGCCCTGGTACACGTCCGGGATCCCCGGCGCGGTGAGGCGGAGGACGAGCTGGCCGACCGACGAGCGCTCGCCGAGCGCGGCCACCTCGGCGGCGAACGGCTCGAAGTCGGCCCGGAACGGCTCGTGCTCGTAGAGCCGCTCGCAGAACGCGAGCACCGCGCCCTCCCAGGCCTCGTCCGGGTCGATCCACGTCGTGTTGCGCTTCGCCTCGCGGAGCGCCTTGCGGACGTACGCCGTCAGCCGCGCCGGCTCGAGCGGCCACGCGCCGACGAGGGTCTGGTACACGAGCAGCTCCTCCGTCCAGTCGGGCGCGTCGCCCGTCCGGAGCGGCGCGTTCAGGTCGTGCCAGCGCCGCGCGCGCGCGGCCCACCGCTCCGCGATCCCGGCGAGCGCGCCGATCCGCGCACGGACGTCGGCGCTGCGCTTCGAGTCGTGCGTCGAGCCCGCGAGCAGCGAGCGGGGGAAGCGCGCGGCGCGCTCGGCGTTCGCTCGGTGGAACTCGTCGACGGAGATTCCGAAGCGCGCCGGATCCGCGCCGACCTCGTTCAGCGCGAGCAGCCGCACGTAGCGGTAGTACGCCGTGTCCTCGACGCCCTTCGCCATCACGGCGCCGGTCGTCTGCTGGAACCGCGTCACGAACTCGTCGTGGCCCCGGTCCTCGAGGAGCAGCACGCGCCGCAGCTCCTCCGGCAGGCCGGCCAGCGCGGCGCGGTCGGCGTCCTCGACGCGGCCGGTCCCCGGTTCGACGTACGTGCGGTAGACCGGCAGCGACGCGAGCGCGGCCTCGAGCTCCGGCACGTCGAGCAGCCGCCGCAGCCGCGCGGCCTCGGGCTCGAACGTCGTCGTCGCCTGCTCGAGCTTCGCCTCCGCCGCGACGACGTGCCACGCGCGCGCCTCGCCCGCGAGCTCCGTCAGCACCTCCTCGCCGGCCGGGTCGACGAAGAGCGCGTCCGCGTCGGCGGCGAAGTCGTAGCCGGTGGTGCCCTCGACCGGCCAGTCCCGGAGCGGCTCGCCGGGCTCGAGGATCTTCTCGACCCACACGCGCTCGACGCCCTCGTCGCGCAGCCGCTGGAGGTACCCGCGCGGGTCGGCGAGGCCGTCGGGATGGTCGACGCGGAGGCCGTCGACGAGTCCCTCGGCGACGAGCCGGAGCGTGAGCTCGTGCGTCGCCTCGAACACCTCCGGGTCCTCGACGCGGACGCCCGCGAGCTCGTCGGCGTCGAAGAAGCGCCGGTGCCGGCCGGTGTGCTCGTCGACGTCGAAGAAGCGCCGGCGCAGTGCGGGATCGCGCCAGAACGGGTTCTGCTCGGGGTGTGCGGCCATGTGGTTCGGGACGACGTCGAGGACGACGCCGAGCCCCGCCTCGCAGAGCGCGCGCAGCTCGGCCTCGCCGCCGAGCTCGTCGTGGACGCGCCGCGGGTCGGTGACGTCGTAGCCGTGCGTCGTGCCGCGCCGCGCCTGGAGCACCGGCGAGAGGTACAGGTGGCTGACGCCGAGCTCGCGCAGATACGGGACGAGCGAGCGCGCCCCGGCGAGCGAGAGGTCGGGGCCGAGCTGGAGTCGATAGGTCGCGAGCGGGGCGGCGCCGTCCGTCACGGCACGCGCCGGAGGAGGACGAGCGAGCGCGCCTCGACGTCGACGTCGGCCCGCGCGTCGAGGCGCCCGTCGCGGGCGGCCGGGTCGGCGGTCGAGAGCTCGACGTGCCAGTGCAGCCCGAAGCGGCGCGGCGGCAGCTTGAAGACGACGCTCTCGGGGGCGGCGTTGAACAGGACGATGAAGGAGTCGTCGCGCACGGGCTCGCCCTCGGCCGTCCGCGCCTCGATCTCGTCGCCGTTCAGGAACACGCCGAGCCGCGGGCCCTGCGCGCCCTGCCAGTCGCGGCGCGTCATCTTGCGGCCGTCGGGCCGGAACCACCACACGTCCGGCAGCGTCGAGCTGCCGCTGTCGCCGGCGAGGAAGGTCGTGCGCCGGAAGACAGGATGATCGCGCCGCAGCGCGACCAGCCGCTGGGTGAACTCGAGCAGCTCCTCGCGCTCGCCGTCGAGCCCCCAGTCGAGCCAGGAGAGCTCGTTGTCCTGGCAGTACGCGTTGTTGTTCCCGTGCTGCGTGCGGCCCCGCTCGTCGCCCGCGAGCAGCATCGGGACGCCCTGCGAGAGGAAGAGCGTGGCGAGGAAGTTCCGCTGCTGCCGGCGCCGTAGCTCGAGCACCTCCGGGTCGTCGGTCGGCCCCTCCGCGCCGCAGTTCCAGCTCCGGTTGTCGTCGGTGCCGTCGCGGTTGTCCTCGAGGTTCGCGTCGTTGTGCTTGCCGTTGTACGAGACGAGGTCGTTGAGCGTGAAGCCGTCGTGGGCGGTGACGAAGTTGATCGACGCGAACGGCTTGCGGCCGTCGCGCTCGTACAGGTCGGCCGAGCCGGTGAAGCGGAACGCGAAGTCGCCCGCGCCGGCCTCGCCCCGCCAGAAGTCCCGGACGACGTCGCGGTAGATCCCGTTCCACTCCGTCCAGTTGACCGGGAAGTTCCCGACCTGGTAGCCGCCCTCGCCGACGTCCCACGGCTCGGCGATCAGCTTCACCTGGGAGAGGTTCGGATCCTGGTAGATGATGTCGAAGAAGGCCGAGAGCCGATCGACCTCGTGGAACTCGCGGGCGAGCGACGAGGCGAGATCGAAGCGGAAGCCGTCCACGTGGCAGTCGCCGGCGAAGTACCGCAGCGAGTCCATCACGAGCCGCAGCACCGTGGGGTGGAGCGGGTTCAGGCTGTTGCCGGTGCCGGTGTAGTCCTTGTAGAAGCGCGGGTCGGCCGGGTCGAGGCGGTAGTACGCCTGGTTGTCGATCCCGCGCAGGCTCAGCATCGGGCCGAGGTGGTTGCCCTCGGCGGTGTGGTTGTAGACGACGTCGAGGATCACCTCGATCCCGGCGCGGTGGAGCGCCTTCACCATCCCCTTGAACTCGTCGAGCTGCTCGCCGCGCGTCCCGGTCGCGGCATACAGCGCGTGCGGGGCGAGGAACCCGACCGAGCTGTAGCCCCAGTAGTTCGCGAGCCCGCGCTCGGCGAGGTGCGACTCGTCGGCGATGTGGTGGATCGGGAGCAGCTCGACCGCGGTCACGCCGAGCGAGGTGAGGTACTCGATCGCCGGCTCCGACGCGAGCCCCGCGTACGTCCCGCGGAGCTCCTCGCGGATGTGCTCGTTGAGCTTCGTGAAGCCCTTCACGTGCAGCTCGTAGATGATCGTCTCGCTCCACGGGCGCGCGGGCGGGCGGTCGTCCTCCCAGTCGAAGGCGAGGTCGACGACGACGCACTTCGGGATCGCGTCCGCGTCGTCCTCGTCGTCGGCGTACAGGTCGGCGTCACCGCCGTCCGGCACGTACGGGAAGACGTTCGCCGCCTCGTAGTCGACCGGGCCCTCGATCGCCTTCGCGTACGGGTCGATCAGCAGCTTCGTCGAGTTGAACCGCCGCCCGTGCTCGGGCTCGTACGGCCCGTGCACCCGGTAGCCGTAGCGCTGGCCCGGCCCGACGCCCGGGATGTAGCAGTGCCAGTTGAACAGGTTCCGCTCGGTCAGCTCGACGCGCTCCTCCGTGCCGTCGTCGTGGAAGAGGCAGAGCTGGACGCGCTCGGCGTGCTCGGAGAAGACCGAGAAGTTCGTGCCGCGCCCGTCCCAGTGCGCGCCGAGCGGGAACGGGGTGCCGGGCCAGACGTCGGTCATGTTCGGAGCTCCGCGGTGAGGTGCGCGAAGTCGGCGACGAGCTCGACCTCGCCGCGGCGGACGCGGAGGACGCGCCGCTTCTCGTCGACGTCGGTCTCGACCTCGAGCGGGAGCCCGCGCCGGAGCGCGATCAGCTCGGCGTAGAACGCGCGGAGGTCGTCGTCGCCCGCGGCCGGGTCGAGGCGCGAGCGCTCGAACGTCTCGAGCGCCTGCGGGTCGGGCACGTCCTCTCCGGCGAACGCGGCGAAGCGCTTGAACTCCTTGCGGCGGCCGGCGCGCGTCGCCTCGGCGATCGCCGGGTCGTCGTGGTCGGTGAAGAACCGAAAGGGCGCGGTCTCGCCGTACTCCTCCCCCATGAAGAGGAGCGGCACGTGCGGGGCGAAGAGGCAGCAGGCCGCCGCGAGCCGCCGCGTCTCGGGCGGGAGCCGGTCGCCGAGCGCGCGATTCCCGATCTGGTCGTGATCCTGCGCGCAGACGACGAGGCGCTCCGCCGCCGGGTCCTCGAACGCGCGGGCGAGGTCGGCGACCTTGCCGTACGGCCGGTAGTAGCCCTCGCGCTCGCCGGTGAGGAGCACGTGCAGCGCATGGTGGAACTCGTCGGCCCACTGCGCGTCGTGGCCCCACTTCTCGACCGGCGCGCGGTTTCCGATCTCCATTTCGGAGATCACGAGCGCGGCCGGGTTCGCGGCGTGGACGCGCGCCGCGAGTTCGGCCATCACGTGGGGCGTCGTGTCGTCGAAGATCGCGTGGACGGCGTCGAGCCGGAGCGCGTCGATCCTGTATGCCGAGACCCACAGCTCGGCGTTCTGGATCGCCCACTCGCGGACGCCGGGCCGCGCGTAGTCGAGCGCCTCGCCCCAGAACGTGCGGTGCCGCTTCGTGAAGTACGGGCCGAACGCGCCGACGAGCTCGGAGCCCGGGCCGATGTGGTTGTAGACGACGTCGAGCACGACCCCGAGCCCCGCCGCGTGCGCGGCGTCGACGAGCCGCGCGAGCCCGTGCGGACCGCCGTACGCGCGGTGCGGGGCGGAGGTGAAGACGCCGTCGTAGCCCCAGCCCCGCTCGCCCGGGAAGGTCGCGACCGGCATCAGCTCGATCGCGGTCACGCCCAGCTCGGCGAGCTCCGGCAGGCGCGGGATCGCCGCGTCGAACGTGCCCTCCGGTGTGAATGTGCCGACGTGCAGCTCGTAGACGACGAGGTCGGCGAGCGAGACTCCTGGCGGCGCCGCGGCCCACTCGAACGCGCCGGTGTCGAGGACGCGCGAGAGCCCGCGGAGGCCGCCCGGCTGCCAGCTCGAGCACGGGTCGGCGAGCGCCCGCCCGCCGTCGAGCTCGAAGCCGTAGTCGTCGCCGGGCCGCGCGGGCAGCGCCGCCGCGAAGCAGCCGTCGCCCTCGGGCTCGAGCGCGCGCCCGCCGACCGTCACCGTCTCCGCGGCCGGGGCCCACACCCGGAACTCGACGAGGCCCGCCTCGACGGGCGTCGCTCCGAGCTTCCTCACTCGCTCTCCGCGACGAGCCAGAGCACGCCGAGCGGCGGCAGCGTGATCACGGCCGAGCACGGCTGGCCCTGCCACCCGGAGTCCTCGGCGACGATCGTCCCGTAGTTGCCGACGTTCGAGCCGCCGTAGTGCTCCGAGTCCGTGTTGAGCGCCTCGCGCCAGCGCCCGCCGTGCGGGAGCCCGACGCGGTAGCCCTCGCGCGGCACCGGCGAGAAGTTGCAGACGCACACGAGCGGGCGCCCGCCGCCGGCCGCGAAGCGCACGAACGCGAACACGTTCTGCGCGACGTCGTTCGCGTCGAGCCACCGGTGCCCGGCCTGGTCGAAGTCGAGCTCGTACAGCGCCGGCTGACCGCGGTAGACCCAGTTGAGGTCCTTCACGAGCGCGTGGATCCCCGCGTGCTCGGGCCGGCCGAGCAGCCACCAGTCGAGCTCCGTGTCGTGGTTCCACTCGTCCTCCTGCGCGAGCTCGCCGCCCATGAAGAGGAGCTTCTTCCCCGGGTGCGCCCACATGTACGCGTACAGCGAGCGCAGGTTCGCGAGCTGCTGCCAGCGGTCGCCGGGCATCTTCCGGAGCAGCGAGCCCTTCCCGTACACGACCTCGTCGTGCGAGAGCGGGAGCACGAAGTTCTCCGTGTACGCGTAGATCATCGAGAACGTCAGCTCGTTGTGGTGGTACCGCCGGTACACCGGGTCGTGCTCGAAGTACCCGAGCGTGTCGTGCATCCAGCCCATGTTCCACTTGAAGCCGAAGCCGAGCCCGCCGAGGTACGTCGGTCGCGAGACGCCGGGCCACGACGTCGACTCCTCGGC
Source organism: uncultured Actinomycetes bacterium (assembly GCA_963729135.1). GTDB lineage: Bacteria > Actinomycetota > Thermoleophilia > Gaiellales > Gaiellaceae > PALSA-600. The sequence continues at coordinate 324,494 of CAVSMT010000010.1, read as the reverse complement.
GGCCGAGATCGCGCCCGGCTCGCGGCCGAGGACGATCGCGTTCAGCTCGCGGAGGAACGAGATCGACTCGAGGTCCTCGCGGCCGCCGTACCGGTTCGGGATCCACTCGCCGGGCGGACGCGAGTAGTCGAGGTACAGCATCGAGGCGACGGCGTCGACGCGGAGCCCGTCGGCGTGGCACTCCTCGAGCCAGTAGAGCGCGCTCGCGAGCAGGAAGTTCCGCACCTCGTTGCGCCCGAGGTTGAAGACGAGCGTGCCCCAGTCGGGGTGCGCGCCGCGCTTCGGGTCGGCGTGCTCGTACAGCGCCGTGCCGTCGAAGCGCGCGAGCGCCCACTCGTCGCGCGGGAAGTGCGCGGGCACCCAGTCGAGGATCACGCCGATGCCCTGCCGGTGGAGCGCGTCCACGAACGCGCGGAAGTCGTCGGGCGTCCCGAAGCGCGAGGTCGGCGCGAAGAAGCTCGTCACCTGGTAGCCCCACGACCCGCCGAACGGGTGCTCCATCACCGGCAGGAGCTCGACGTGCGTGAAGCCGAGGTCGGCGATGTAGCCGCCGAGGTGCTCGCCGAGCTCGCGCGTAGCTCAGGCCCGCACGCCACGAGCCGAGGTGCATCTCGTAGATCGAGATCGGCCGGCCGTACGGCGGCGCGGCGCGGCGCTCCGCGAGCCACTCCTCGTCGCCCCACTCGTGGTGCGGCGTGTAGACGACCGACGCAGTCTTCGGCGGCAGCTCGGTCGCGAACGCGAGCGGGTCGGCGCGGAGCTGCGTGCCGCCGTCCTGACGGCGGACGTCGAGCTTGTAGTTCGAGCCCTCGGCGAAGCCCGGGACGAACAGCTCCCAGATCCCGGTCTGGCCGAGCGTCCGCATCGCGTGGAGGCGGCCGTCCCAGTTGTTGAAGTCGCCGACGACGCTGATCGAGCGCGCGTTCGGCGCCCACACGGCGAAGGCGGTGCCGGTGACGCCGTCGACCTCGCGCACGTGCGCGCCGAGCTTCTCGTACAGCTCCTCGTGCCGGCCCTCGCGCGCGAGGTGGAGGTCGAGCTCGCCGAGCGTCGGCAGGAACGCGTACGGGTCGTCGAGCTCGTACACCTCGCCGCCGGGATACGCGACCTCGAGCCGGTAGCGGAGCGGGAGCGTCGCCTTCGGGACGGCGCCCTCGAAGACGCCCGCCGGGTGGCGCAGCTCGAGCGCGACCGGGTCGCGGCCCTCGACGAGGACGCGCACGCCGTCGGCGTTCGGGCGGTAGGCGCGGACGACCACGCCGCCGTTCTCCGCGTGCGCGCCGAGGACGTGGTGCGGGTCGGTGTGCTCCCGCCGGACGACGCGCTCGAGCTCCTCGGCGACGGTCACGGCTTGATCTCCTCCTCGTCCAGTTCCTCGGGCGGCGGCCGGCGCGCGACGAGCGCCTGCATCACGTGCGCCTTCCCGGGCTCGAGCCGGACGTAGTTGCGGCCGGTCGCCCACACGTAGTCCGCGTCGACGAGCAGGTCGCGGACCGGGAACGTCTCCGGGAGGTGCACCGCGTCCGGGACGATCGCGAGCCCCTCCTGCGCCGCGAGCGGGTCGAGGTTCACGACCACGACGAGGACGTCGGTGTCGGTCGTCTTCGCGTACGCGATCAGCTCCTCGTTCTCGGTCGGGAGGAAGGTCACGTTGTCGAGGTGCTGGAACGCCGGGTGCGCGCGCCGGATCGCATTCAGCCGGCCGACGAGCGGCAGCAGCGGCCCGTCGAGCTTCCGCTTCTTCAGCTCGTACTTCTCGGAGCCGAGGTACTCCTCGCTGCCGGCGTGCAGCGGCGCGTTCTCGAAGCTCTCGAAGCCGGAGTAGATCCCGTAGCTCGGGGAGAGCGTCGCCGCGAGCACGAGCCGCGCCTCGAACGCCGGCGGCCCGCCGTCCTGGAGGTACGCGTGGAGGATGTCCGGCGTGTTGACGAAGAAGTTCGGGCGGAAGTACTCGGCGGTCTCGTACGCGAGCTCGTCCACGTACTGCTCGAGCTCCCAGCGCACGTTCCGCCACGTGAAGTACGTGTACGACTGGTCGAACCCGACCTTGCCGAGCGCGTGCATCATCGCCGGCCGCGTGAACGCCTCCGCGAGGAAGATCGTGTCGGGGTGCATGTCGTGCACCTTCCCGATCAGCCATTCCCAGAACGCGAGCGGCTTCGTGTGCGGGTTGTCGACCCGGAAGATCCGGACGCCGTGGCCGACCCAGAAGAGGAAGACGTCGAGGAGCGCCTCCCACAGCCCGCGCCAGTCCTCGCAGTCGAAGTCGACGTTGACGATGTCCTGGTAGCGCTTCGGCGGGTTCTCGGCGTACTTGATCGTCCCGTCCGGTCGGTGCCGGAACCAGCCGGGGTGCTCGGTCAGCCACGGGTGGTCGGGCGAGCACTGGATCGCGAGGTCGAGCGCGATCTCGAGGTCGAGCTCGGCCGCCCGCGCGACGAGCCGGTCGAAATCCGCGAGCGTGCCGAGGTCGGGATGGACGGCCGTGTGCCCGCCCTCCGGGCCGCCGATCGCCCACGGGCTGCCCGGGTCGGCGCGCTTCGCCGGCAGCGTGTTGTTCCTCCCCTTCCGATCGGTGCGCCCGATCGGATGGATCGGCGGGAAGTACAGGACGTCGAAGCCGAGTCGGGCCAGCTCCGGCAGCGCCTTCTCGACGCCGGCGAAGCCGCCGAACGAGCGCGGGAAGAGCTCGTACCACGCGCCGAAACGGCCGCGCACGCGGTCGACCTCGACCTCGAGCGGGCGCTCGAGGGTGACCGGCCCGTACACGTCGGCGGCGGTCGAGGCGAGCGCGGTCTCGGCGTCGAGCGGCGAGATCCCGAGCAGCGCCTCGCCCTCGAGGAGCTCGCTCGAGACATCGGCCTGCCCGCCGGCGACGCGACGGCGGAGCTCGTCCCGCCACGTCTCGGCGCGGTCCGTCCACGCCTCGACCGTGTACTGCCAGCGGCCGAGCTCGGTCACCTCGAACGAGCCCGCGAAGCGATCGTTCCCGAGCGGCTCGAGCGGCGCCGACGACCAGCGGCGCTGGCCCGGCCCGCGGAAGCGGATCCGGCCGGCGACCGTGTCGTGGCCGTCGCGGAAGATCGTCGCCTCGACCTCGACGGTCTCGCCGACCGTCCGCTTCACGGGAAAGCGGCCGCAGTCGAGCACCGGCGAGACGTCCTCGATCCGGATCCGGGCGGGGTGGCTCTTCGAGCTGGGGGCGGGCATGATGGGTGGACAGGATGCCCGATCCGCGTGCCGGAGAATCCTTCTAGTGCCGCAGCGGTCGAGCGGCGTTCTGCTGCACCCGACCTCGCTCACCGGTGGGCGGCTCGGCGACGAGGCGTACCGGTTCGTCGACTGGCTCGCCGCGGCCGGGCAGTCGTGGTGGCAGCTCCTCCCGCTCGGGCCGCCGGACGAGCACGGCTCGCCGTACAAGGCCGCGTCCGCGTTCGCATCCTCACCGGCGCTGCTCGCGGACCCGGACGCCCGCGTGACCGCCGCGGAGGCAGATCGCTTCGCGGCGGCGCACGCGTACTGGGCGGACGGCTGGGCGGCGTTCGCCGGCAACGGCGCGCTCGCCGACCAGGTCCGCTTCGAGCGCGAGTGGACCGCACTCCGGAGCTACGCGGCGGAGCGCGGCGTGCGGCTGATCGGCGACGTCCCGATCTACGTCGCGCCCGACTCGGCCGACCACCTCGCGCACCCGGAGCTCTTCGAGGAGGGCGCGGTCGCCGGTGCCCCGCCCGACGACTGGAGCGCGGTCGGGCAGCTCTGGCGCAACCCGCTCTACGACTGGACGGCCCTCCGCCACACGGGCTACCGCTGGTGGATCGAGCGCTTCCGGCGGACGTTCGAGCTCGTCGACGTGGCGCGGATCGACCACTTCCGCGGCTTCGTCGCCTTCTGGGCGGTGCCCGACGGCGCGGCGAACGCGCTGCACGGGCGCTGGCGGCGCGGGCCGGGGCGCGACGTGTTCGACGCGGCCGCCGCCGAGCTCGGCCCGCTGCCGCTCATCGCCGAGGACCTCGGCGTGATCACGCCCGCCGTGCGCCGGCTCCGCGACCGGCTCGGCCTGCCCGGGACGGTCGTGCTCCAGTTCGCGTTCCTCGACCCGCACGACCCCGATCCGCTCGCGACGCCCGAGAACCGCGCGTTCTACACGGGCACGCACGACAACGACACCGCCGCCGGCTGGTGGGCGACGTGCGGCGACCACGTTCGCGAGCGGGTCCTCCGCGTCGCGGCGGCGAGGGGGATCGAGGCGGCCGAGCCGCACTGGCTCCTCGTCGAGTGCGCGCTCGCGTCCTCCGCGCGCCTCGCCGTCCTCCCCGTCCAGGACGTGCTCGGGCTCGGGAGCGACGCGCGCATGAACACGCCGGGGACGGAGGGCGGCAACTGGTCGTTCCGGCTCGAGCCGGGCGCGCTCGACGCGCCGCTCGCCGCGCGGCTGCGGGCGGCGACCGAGGCGGCGGGTCGAGCGGGGCGCTGACCGGCGGCGTGCGTATCCTCGTGGCGCCCCGGCTGTTCCGGGCGGGGCGCAGCTCTTAACACTGCCCTCACGCTCCTCGTTTAGCTTGGAGAGGTCTCGGGTCTATTCGTGTCACCGCGTCTCAAGGAGGTCGTGCACGTGCAGCGTCTCGCCCGCGTGGTCCTGGTCGCCACGATCGTTCTCGCAGCCCTCCCGGCGGCCGCCGCCCTCGCGACGCCGCGAATGCCGGTCGGCTTCTTCGACGACAACAGCTTCCGCTGGGATCCGAACGCGCAGCAGAACCTGAAGCGCGCGCAGGACGCCAGCGCCTCGATCCTCCACGTGACGGCCGACTGGGCCGCGATCGCGCCCACGAAGCCCGCCTCGCCGCTCAACGGCAACGACCCGGCGTACCACATCAGCGACCTCGACCAGCTGATCGCGAAGGCGGGGAGCTACGGGATGCAGGTGATGGTGAACATCTCGGGCGCGCCGAAGTGGACGAACGGCGGCCAGACGGCGAACCACCCGCCGAAGAACGTGAACACGATCCGCGACTTCGCGCAGATGCTCGCCAAGCGGTACAACGGCTCGACGTCGCGGGGACTCGTCACGCGCTGGTCGATCTGGAACGAGCCGAACCTCGAGCTCTTCCTGGCGCCGCAGTTCGACGCCAACGGCAAGATCGTCAGCCCGCAGGCGTACCTGCGGATCTACAAGGCGGCGTACGCGGGGATCAAGGCCGGCAACCCGAACGCGCTCGTCGCGGTCGGCGAGACCTCGAACCGCGGCCGCGACAAGCCGTCGGCCCTCCAGTCCGACTCGGTCTCGCCCGGCAACTTCGCGTACCTGCTCGCGAAGCTCGACCCGAAGCTGAAGTTCGACGCGTGGGCGACGCACCCGTACCCGACCGACCCGTTCCTCGGCCCGACGCAGAAGGTCAAGTGGCCGAACGTGACGATGACGCGGATCACGCAGTTCGGGGAATCGCTGGAGAAGTGGTACCACCGCCGCGTTCCGATCTGGATCACCGAGTACGGCGAGCAGACCAAGCCGCAGTTCACCGTTCGGCGTCTCGTACGCCCAGCAGGCGCGCGACGCGCAGACGGCACTGCGGATGGCGGCCGCGAGCCCGTACGTCGAGATGTTCGCGTGGTTCACGCTCAAGGACAGCGCGGGCACGTGGCAGAGCGGCTTCTTCACGAGCAGCGGGCACAAGAAGCCCGGCTACCCGGCGTTCGCGAAGGTGGCGCACCAGGTCGACGGCCAGACGCAGTTCGTGAAGGCGGGCAAGAACCCGACGTTGAGCGTCGACGTGCCGCTGCTCGCGTACAGCGACCGGTCAGGCACGAGCGTCGGCGTCACCTACCGCGTGTACGACCGGAAGAAGCTCATCGCCGTGCAGCAGTTGCGGACGAAGCTCACGAAGATGGCCACCGTCTCGTTCGTCGCGAAGTTCAAGCCGGCGAAGGGCAAGCAGTACACGGCGAACGTAGACGTCGGCGACGATAACGGCCAGCACGTGGTGCGCACGCTCGCGCTCCTCCCCGCGACGTAACTTCGCGGGTAACGTCCGCCGCCGTGGGGGCACTCGCGGGGAAGTCGGCGATCGTCACGGGCGCCTCGAGCGGGATCGGGGCGGCGACGGCGCGGGCGCTCGCGGCCGAGGGCGCGCGGGTCGTCGGCGGCGCGCGCCGGGTCGAGCGGATCGAGGCCGACGTCGCGCTCGAGCTCGACGTCACCGACCCGGCGAGCTGCGAGCGCTTCGTCGACGCGGCCGGCCCCGTGGACGTGCTCGTGAACGCGGCCGGGCTCGCGCTCGGCCGCGCGCCGATCGACGAGTCGACCGAGGAGGACGAGAACGCCGTCTTCGGGACGAACGTGGACGGGCTCGTGCGGATGACCCGGCTCGTCCTCCAGCGCTCGCTGCGCGAGCCGGGGGACATCGTCAACATCGGCTCGATCGCCGGCCGCTGGGCGTACGCGAACGGCGCGACGTACATCGCCTCGAAGTTCGCCGTCCGCGGGTTCACGCGCGCGCTCCGCGAGGACCTGCTCGGCCGTGACATCCGCGTCACGACCGTCGACGCCGGGCTCGTCGCGGAGACGGAGTTCTCGCTCGTCCGCTTCCGCGGGGACACCGAGCAGGTGAAAGCCGTGTACGAAGGCACGCGGCCGCTCCACGCCGAGGACGTCGCCCGGTGCGTCCTCTTCGCGCTCACGCTGCCCGGCCACGTGGTCGTCGACGAGCTCGTGCTGATGTCGATCGACCAGTCGAGCGGAGCGCGGATCCACCGCCGGTGACCCGACCGCCGTGCTGACGATCCTCGAGGGCTCGACGTTCTGCATCTGCGACGAGCACGGGGACGTCGCGGGCGAGACGGGCGGGCTGTACGCGGACGACACGCGCTGCCTCTCACGCCTCGCGCTCACGATCAACGGGAAGCGGCCGCTGCTGCTCTCGTCCGGCCGGGTCGAGTACTTCTCGGCCGCGTTCTACCTCCGCAACCCGCTCGCGGCCGGGCTCGAGCAGGACGCCCTCTCGATCGTCCGCTCGCGCTTCGTCGGCGAGGCGATGCAGGACCGGATCTCGATCCGCAACGAGTCGATGGCGCCGCAGCGGTTCACGGTCGGGCTCGACGTCGCCTGCGATTTCGCGGACATCTTCACGGTGAAGGACCACGACTTCACGCTCGGCGACCCGGAGAACGCGCGGCCGCTGCCGCCGCCCGTCCCGGCGAGCTGGCTCGACGCCGGCGCGTCGGTCAGCTTCGTCGACGGCGACGATCGGACGGTCGTCGACTTCTCGCTCGGACCGCACGCGAACGGCGGGAGCTGCTCGTGGGAGGTCGAGCTCGCCCCGCGCGAGGGCTGGGAGCTCGTCGTCGACGTCCAGCCGAAAGCCGACGGGGTCGACCACCGGCGGGCGGAGCGCCGCTTCGGCGAGGAGCTCGCGCGCGTCCGCGACTCGCTCACCGCGTGGCAGCTCCGCGTCCCGCAGATCCGCGCGAGCTGGGAGGCGCTCGACCACTCGTTCGCGCAGTCGGTGAACGACCTCGCCTCGCTGCGGATGGGCGCGGGCGGCGACCTCGGGAAGCTGCCCGCGGCCGGGATGCCGTGGTTCATGACCGTGTTCGGCCGCGACACGATCATCACGTGCCTGCAGACGCTCCTCTTCGGGCCCGAGCTCGCGCGGACCGCGCTGTACGCGCTCGCGGCGCTCCAGTCGCGCGAGGACGACCCGTCGCGCGACGCCGAGCCCGGGAAGATCGTCCACGAGGTGCGCCGCGGGAAGGCCGCGGAGCGCTGGTTCGACCGCTACTACGGCACGGTGGACGCGACGCCGCTCTTCCTGATCCTGCTCTCCGAGGTGTGGCAGTGGACGGACGACGCCGCGCTCGTGACCGACCTGCAGGAGCCGGCGCTCGCCGCGCTGCGCTGGATCGACGAGTGGGGCGACCGCGACGGCGACGGCTTCGTCGAGTTCGAGCGCCGCGCGCCGAACGGGCTCGTCGTCCAGTCGTGGAAGGACTCGGGCGACTCGCAGCGCTTCCACGACGGCCGGATCGCCGAGGCGCCGATCGCGCCGTGCGAGGTGCAGGGCTACGTGTACGACGCGAAGCGGCGCGTGGCCGCGATCGCGCGCGAGGTGTGGCGCGACCGCGCGCTCGCCGACCGGCTCGAGCGCGAGGCGGCCGAGCTGCGCGCCCGCTTCGACGAGGCGTTCTGGGTCGACGAGCGCGGCGGCTTCTTCGCGCTCGCGCTCGACCGCGACAAGCGGCAGGTCGACTCGCTCACGTCGAACGTCGGGCACCTGCTCTGGTCGGGGATCGTCCTCCCGTCGCGCGTCGACGCGATCGTCGACCGGCTGATGAGCGAGCCGCTGTGGTCGGGCTGGGGCGTGCGCACGATGTCGGCCGACGACGCGGGCTTCAACCCGCTCAGCTACCACAACGGCACGGTCTGGCCCCACGACAACTCCCTGATCGCGTGGGGCCTCGCGCGTGAGGGGCGCTGGCCCGAGTGCCAGCGCATCGTCCGCCGGCTCCTCGAGGCGGCCGGCCACTTCGGCTGGCAGCTCCCGGAGGTGTTCTCCGGCCTCCGGCGCGCGGAGACGCCGTTCCCGATCGCGTATCCGACCGCCGCGCGCCCGCAGGCGTGGGCCGCGGGCGCGCCGGTGCTGCTGCTCCAGCTCCTGCTCGGGATCGAGCCCGACCGCGAGCACCACGAGCTCGAGACGCGCGCGCCCGAGCTGCCGTCGTGGGCGGGCGAGGTCCGGCTCTCGGGCGTGCGCGCGTTCGACCGGCAGTGGGACGCCTTCGTCGAGCGGGGCACCGTCCGGATCGAGGCCGTCGGTTGAGGATCGCGATCCTCGCGCCGGTCTGGTTCCCGGTGCCGCCGACCGGCTACGGCGGGATCGAATGGGTCGTGTGGCTCCTCGCCGACGGGCTCGTCGACGCCGGCCACGAGGTGACGCTGTTCGCCGCGGGGCAGTCGCGGACGAAGGCGAGGCTCGACTACGTGTACGAGGAGGCGCCGAGCGACGAGATCGGCCACTCGTTCCCGGAGCTGCGCCACGTCCTCCGCTGCTACGCCCAGCAGGACGAGTTCGACCTGATCAACGACCACACGGGCATGCTCGGCGCGGCGGTCGGCGGCGCGCTGCGGACGCCGCTCGCGCACACCGTCCACGGGCCGCTCGACGGGATCCCCGGCGCGTTGTACGAGCAGCTGAAGGCGGTCGCGCCCGGCGTCGGGCTGATCTCGATCTCGATGAACCAGCGCCGCCCGAAGCCGAACCTGAACTGGATCGCGAACTGCCCGAACGCGCTCGACTTCGAGCTGTACCCGTTCGCGCCGTACACCGGCGACTACCTGTTCTTCCTCGGCCGGATGAGCCCGGACAAGGGCGCGCACCGCGCGGTGATGACCGCGATCGAGACGGGGCTGCCGCTGAAGCTCGCCGGGAAGATGCGGGAGCCGCTCGAGAAGCAGTACTTCGACGCGTACGTGCGCCCGCATCTCAGCTCCCAGATCGAGTACGTCGGCGAGGTCTCGCACGGCGAGAAGGTCGAGCTGCTGCAGCACGCGCGCGCGACGCTCTTCCCGATCGAGTGGGAGGAGCCGTTCGGGCTCGTGATGATCGAGTCGATGGCGTGCGGCACGCCGGTCGTCGCGACGCGGCACGGCGCCGTCCCGGAGGTCGTCGAGCACGGCCTCTCGGGCGTGATCGTCGACCACTGGTCGCAGGCCGGCGCCGCGCTCGAGGAGGCCGACGCGATCTCGCCGGAGTCGTGCCGCGCCTACGCCGAGCAGTGGTTCGCGCCGGCGCGGATGGTGCGCGACTACCTCGCGGCGTACGGGACGATGCTCGAAGGCGGTGTATCATCCGCGGGGCGGTGAGGGGTTTTTCGACGTTCGGGACGTTGCTCGCGGTCGCGGTCACGGCGGCCGTGGTCGCCGTATCGGCGTCCGCGTCAGGGTCGACCGCCCGGCTGAACTGCCAGAAGGGCACGATCGCGACGCTCGGCGGGTGTGTGGTCGACGCGTGGCCGAAGGACCCGAGCAACTTCTCCGCGATCGTCGCGAAGGCGGCGTTCACGCACGACTACGGCACGGTCTGGTCGTACCTGAACCCGTCGCTGCAGACCGCGGTCTCGCAGAAGAAGTGGCAGGCGTGCCAGAAGCGCTATCCGCTCTCGTCGAAGAACGTGAAGATCAAGAGCGTGCGGGTCGCCGACTCGAGGCCGGTGCCGATCTCGCTCTCGCCGTTCGGGAAGGTCAAGCTCCGGATGGTCACCCTGCAGGTGCTGTTCACGTCGCCGGCGTCGAGCAGCGAGCAGGCCGCGCTCGAGTACGCGTACTGGCTGAACTCGAAGGGGAAGTGGACGGCCGTGTGGCTGCCCGCGACGTTCGACCTCTACAGGTCCGGCAAGTGCGACACGAGCCAGACGCGCGGCCTCTACTAGCCCTCGCGCTTCTCCCAGTAGCGGCGCAGGCCGTGCCACGACTGCCAGTACGGGGCGACCCGGTCGTAAAGGGCCGCGTCCTCGCCGGCGTCGGCGAGACCGGCGGCGGTGAACTGCTCGATCGTCATCCCGTCGGCGACGCGGGCCGCCCAGCGGTCGAGCTCCTCGCCCAGGCGGTCGAGATGGTCGGCGGGGTCGGTCTCGACGCCGAAGTGGATCAGCGCCAGCCGCTCCGGCTCGCGGCGCCCGATCGCCGCGATCGTCGCGTGCCATGCCTCGAGGTCGATGTCGGGCGGCGGCGAGACCGGGACGATCGTGCGCGCCGGCTGGATCCGGACGCCGCACGCGTCGCCCGCGAGCAGCGTCCCGTCGCGCGAAGTAGCAGACGTGGTGCGAGGCATGGCCCGGCGCCGGGAACGCCTCCCAGCCGAGCACGTCGCCGGCCGCGACGCGCACGTTCGCCTGCGGCACCGGCGCGAGCTCGCCCCACAGCTCGTCGAACGCCTCGCCGTAGAGCCGGCGCGCCGAGCGTTCGAGGCGCGAGGGGTCGACGAGGTGCGGCGCCCCGATCTCGGAGACCCACACCGTCAGTCCGGGATTTTCGCGGACGATCGCGCCGGCCGCGCCCGCGTGGTCGAGGTGGACGTGCGAGAGCAGCAGGTGGCGTACGTCCCCGAGCTCGAGGCCGCGCTCGCGCAGGCCCTCCTTCAACCGCGGGAGGGTCGTCGTCGGGCCACAGTCGAAGAGCGCAGGCCCCTCGCGCGAGTCGACGACGTAGACGCCGATCGCCCGCTCGCGGCCGCCGAACCGGAGGTCGACCGGGTCGAGCGACTGCACGGGCCGGCGCGCTAGCCCCGGACGGGCGCGGCCGACGGCACGAGCGCGCGTGCGAGGTCGGCGACGAGGTCGTCGACCGCCTCGATCCCGACCGAGAGGCGGACGAGGTTGGTCGGCGCCGCGAACGGCGCCTCCGCCGACGAGGCGTGCGTCATCCGCGACGGGTGCTCGATCAGGCTCTCGACGCCGCCGAGCGACTCGGCGAGCAAGAACAGCTTCGTCCGGCCGCAGATCGCGACCGCCTCCTCCTCGGAGCCGACGAGGAACGAGACCATGCCGCCGAAGTCGCGCATCTGCGCGCGCGCGATCTCGTGGCTCGGGTGCGACGGGAGCCCGGGGTAGAGGACGCGCTCGACCGCCGGCTGCCCCTCGAGGAACTCTGCGACGCGGCGAGCGTTCTCGCAGTGCTGGCGCATGCGGACGGCGAGCGTCTTCAGCCCGCGCAGGACGAGCCACGAGTCGAACGGGCCGGGCACGGCGCCGAGCGACTTCTGCAGGAAGTACAGCCGCTCCGCGAGCGCCGGGTCGTCGGTCGCGACGAAGCCTCCGACCACGTCCGAGTGGCCGCCGAGGTACTTCGTCGTCGAGTGCACGACGAGGTCGGCGCCGAGCGACAGCGGCTGCTGGAGGTACGGCGTCGCGAACGTGTTGTCGACCGCGAGCAGCGCGCCCGCCGCGTGCGCGGCGTCGGCGGCGCGCCGGATGTCGATCACGTTGAGGAGCGGGTTCGACGGCGTCTCGACCCAGACGAGCCGGACGTCGTCGCCGAGGTGCGAGGCGAGCCTGTCGTCGAAGTGCTCGGGCGGGACGTACGTGAAGCGGTAGCCCTTCGGCTCGTAGACCTTCGAGGTCATCCGATAGACGCCGCCGTACACGTCGGCGATCAGGACGACGCGCTCACCCGGGTTCACGAGGTGCATGATCGTGTCGGTCGCCGCGAGCCCCGATGCGAACGCGATCCCGTGCGCGGCGCCCTCGAGGCTCGCGAGCGCCTCCTGCAGCGCCGTCCGGGTCGGGTTCGCGCCGCGCGAGTAGTCGTAGCCCTTGTTCTCGCCGACCGCGTCCTGCACGAAGGTGGACGTCTGGTAGATCGGCGTGATCGCAGCCCCGGTCGCCGGGTCCGGATCCTGTCCGACGTGGATCGCGCGTGTCTCGAACTCCATCGGGGCGATGCTACAGGCCGTCCGAAAGAGCCACTTGCGGAGCCGGCGACGCTCCACGATGGTCGGGGGAAGGAGCCGGAGGCGGTCTGACCCGCGAGGAGACGAGGCCGATGATGTGGTTGACGCCGATGTCCTCACCATCGAGCACGTGCTCGGCAAGCGCTCGCGCTAGTCGCGCTCGACCGCCTCGAGCCCGAGCGTGCGCGCGAGCCGCGCTGCGGCGCGTTCGAGCGGGCCCTCGAGGCCGCGCCGGATCCCCGGCTCCGGGGTGAAGCGCTTGATGCGCAACGCGCCGCGGTCGCGGTCGGACTTCAGGTCGGCGCGGCCGACCAAGCGGTCGCCGACGAGGAGCGGGAGCACGTAGTAGCCGTACACGCGCTCCGGCTCGCGCTTGTAGACCTCGATCACGTGGTCGAAGCCGAACAGGCGGCGGAGGAACGCGCGGTCCCAGACGAGGTTGTCGAACGGGCAGAGGAGCACGGCCGCCGCCGGCTCGCCGTCGAGCTCCGCCGCGGCCGGGACGACGACCGGCGGGCCGCCGTCCTCGACCTCGACGCGCCGGACGGCGCCGTCGCGGACGAGCGCGTCGACGTACGGCCGCACCTCGCGTGCGCCGCCGCGGAAGCGGCAGTGCTCCGCGATCCCGGCCTCCGTCAGCGCGCCACGGCCCTCGACGGCGCGAAGTGCGAGCCCCCGGTGGAACTCGTCGGTGGACGGGACGTCCGCCTCGAGCGCGGCGCGCGGGATCACGCGCTCGGGCAACTCGTACAGCCGCTGGAACCCCTGCCGGCCGGCGACCGCGATCTCGCCCGCGGCGAAGAGATGCTCGAGCGCGCGCTTCGCCGGCTTCCAGCCCCACATCGGGCCGCTCCGCCCCTCGAACGCGCGCGCCGGGAGCGCGCCCTCGTCGCGGATCCGGGCGAGCACGTGCTCCTCGACCGGCCGCAGCTCGGCCGAGCGCTCGCGGCCCCACCAGTGGCGGTCGCGGAGCTCGACCATCCGCCGCTTGAAGAGCACGTAGTCCTCGATCGCGAGCAGGCACGCCTCGTGCGACCAGTACTCGAACACGCGTCCCTCGCGCAGGAGGCGCGAGAGCTCGGCCTCCGGATACGCGCCGACGCGCGCTCCGAGGGTGAGCCGGTGGGCCCGGTCGACGGTCGCGATCGAGTCGAGCTGTACAGCCTGGAGGCGACCGATCTCGGCGGCGACGGCGTCGGCGGTCGCGCGCCGGAACCGGCCCGCGTAGCCCTGGTGCGCGACGACGTAGCGCCGCAGCGCGTCCACGGTCACGCGCATAGGCTGGGCTCCGAATGGCTCGCACGATCGCGGTCGTCCTCGTCACCGTCGTGCTCGTGTGGGCGGCGGCCGCCGCGATCGTGTTCGCGCTGTACCACGGCCGCGATCCCGTGAAGGCCGACGCCGTCGTCGTCCTCCAGGGCTCGAAGACGCGGCTGCCGCTCGGGCTGAAGCTCGTCCGGGAGGGCTACGCGCCGCTGCTCGTGATCTCCCGCGGCGACCGCAAGCAGCTCGAGGCGCGGCTCTGCAGCGGCCGCGAGCGCATCGCCCGCGTGACCGTCCTCTGCTTCGACGCCGATCCGTCCTCGACGCAGGGCGAGGCGGAGTTCATCGGCCGCCTCGCGAAGACCCGCGGCGTCCACCGCGTCGACGTCGTCACCTCGCAGTTCCACATCTTCCGCGCCGGCATCCTCGTCCGCCGCTGCTACCACGGCGAGCTCCGGATGGTCGGCGCGCCGCAGCAGGTCTGGAAGCTGCCGCTGCAGGCGTTGAGCGAGACGGCCAAGCTCGGGTACCAGCTCGTCTTCGCCCGCAAGTGCTAGCGGCGCGCGAGGTATTCGAGCAGGTCGGAGCGGGTGACGACGCCGACGGGCCGGCCCTCCTCGGCGACGACGACCGCGTTCGTGCGGCCGGTGAGCGCGGCGACGATCTCGTCGACCGACGCGCTCGCATCGATCGTCGCGAGCGGCGGCTGCATCGCGGCCGCGACGTCCTCGTGCAGCGCGTCGTCGTCGCGGAACACGCGCTCGAGCAGGTCGCGATCCTGCAGCGACCCGATCACGTCGGCGAGCGTGCCGAGCGAGCCGTCGCGCACGACCGGGAGCTGCGAGATCGAGTACCGCTGCATCGCGTCGATTGCCTCGTCCGACCTTCTGGTGCGCCGAGATCGTGACGAGCGCCGGCACGTCGGCGGCCTCGGCGCGGCGTGCGCGGAGGAGCTCGCCGACGGTCGGCGCGGGCGCCGTCCGCTCGAGGAAGCCGTGCTCGAGCATCCAGTTGTCGTCGAAGACCTTCGACAGGTACGAGCGCCCGGAGTCGGGCAGCATCGCGAGCACCTGCGCGTCCGGGCCGAGCCGTGAGGCGACCTGCAATGCGGCCGCGACCGTCGTGCCAGACGAGCCCCCGGCGAGGAGCCCCTCCTCGCGGGCGAGCCGGCGCGCGAGGACGAACGAGTCGCGGTCGGAGACGCGGATCCACTCGTCGACGACCGTCGGGTCCATCGTCGCGGGCCACGAGTCCTTGCCGATCCCCTCGACGAAGTACGGGTGCAGGTCGCCGCCGTCGCGGGCCGTGTAGATCGAGCCCTCGGGGTCGGCGCCGACGATCAGCACCTCGGGCCGGCGCTCCTTGAAGTAGCGGCCGACGCCGCTGATCGTGCCGCCGGTGCCGACCGAGATCACGAGCGCGTCGACCTCGCCGCCGGTCTGCTCCCACAGCTCCGGGCCGGTGCCGGTGTAGTGCGCGTCCGGGTTCGCGCGATTCGAGTACTGGTCGGGCTTGAAGCCGCCCGGGATCTCCTCGGCGAGCCGTGACGAGACCGAGTAGTACGACTCGGGCGAGTCCGGCTCGACCGCGGTCGGCGTGATCACGACCTCGGCGCCGTACGCGCGGAGGATCGCGATCTTCTCCTGGCTCATCTTGTCGGGCATCACGAAGATGCACCGGTAGCCCTTCAGCGCCGCCGCGATCGCGAGGCCGACGCCCGTGTTGCCGGAGGTCGGCTCGACGATCGTCCCGCCCGGCCGCAGGCGCCCGTCGCGCTCCGCAGCCTCGATCATCGCGAGCCCGATGCGGTCCTTCACCGAGCCGCCGGGGTTCATGTACTCGAGCTTCGCGAGGATCGTCCCTGGCACGTCCCGCGAGATGCGGTCGAGCCGGACGATCGGCGTCGACCCGACCAGGTCGAGGACGCTCGGGTACTCGCGCGGCATCGCGGCGCGAAGCGTACTCGCTCCGCGCCGCGATCTCCGCGCGATGGTCGCTCAGGCCGGCCTACGCGACGCAGGCCTTCACGCCGTCGATGTGCGGGATCCCGCCGCCCGTGCCGGCGGGGTCACAGCCGGTGGTCGAGGTCGTGGTCGTCCCCGACTGGCCCGGCGTCGTGGTCGTCTGCGTCGGGAGCTGCGCGCTCGGGACGAGCGTGGTCGCGACGACGCACTTGCCGAAGGCGTTCGCGAGGTCGGCGGTCGTGCCGTACCACTGCGCGAACGACTTGCCGCCGTGCGCGGCCGCGAAGCCCGGGTCGACGCGAAGCGACACGCACGACGAGGCCGCCGTGATCTGGGCCGCGATCAGCGCGGGGGCCGTCGTCTTTCCGACGACGACGCGCCACTCGGTCGTCGCCGAGCCCTGCGTCTTGCGCGAGATGCAGTTGGCGAGCGCGTGCACGCCCTTCGCGCCCTTGCCGTAGAAGCGCGCGAACGTCTTGCCGCCGTGCGTCGCCGCGAAGCTGGCGTCGGCGCGCTCTGCGAGGCACGACGCGGACGCGGTGCTCGCGTTCAGGCGCTCGAGCGGCGTGACGCTCGAGACGCAGGCGCCGAACGACGAGAACGTCTTGCCGAACGCCGTCGCCCCGATCTGGGTCCGAAGTGACGTGCAGTGCTTCGACGCGTTCGTCGCGACGCTCGTCGTACCCGCATTGGCGAGGGCTGGCGCGACGGCGAGGAAGAGTGCGCCGACCACGAGGAGCTTCTTCATCAGATGACCTCCGTCGGTTCGCTTGGCCACATTAACTACCCCGCGCGGCGGTGTGGCAACCCTGGATTCCGTAAAGCATCCGTTACGAACCTCGGAATGTCAGTGGCGGAAGTGGCGCCGGCCGGTGAAGGCCATCGACGCGCCGGCGGTCGCGACCGCCGCGATCACCTCGTCGTCGCGCTTCGCCCCGCCCGGCTGGACGATCGCGGTCACGCCCGCGTCGAGCGCGAGCTGCGGCCCGTCCGCGAACGGGAAGAACGCGTCGCTCGCGAGCGACGCGCCCGCCGGGTCGTGGCCGAGCTCCTGCGCCTTCTCGACCGCGATCCGCACGGCGTCGACGCGGCTCATCTGCCCGGCGCCGATCCCGATCGTCTGCTGTCCCTTCGCGAGCACGATCGCGTTCGAGCTCACGTGCTTGCACACCTGCCAGGCGAACTCGAGGTCGAGCCGCTGCGCGTCGTCGACCGCGCCCGCGACGAGCTCGAACGTCTCGTCGCCGGCCATCTCGGCGTCACGCTCCTGGATCAGCAGCCCGCCGAGCACGCGCCGGTAGTCGAGCTCGCTCAGCGGCTCCACGCGCCGCTCGCGGTCGGCGAGGATGCGCAGCGCCGGCTTCGCGCGCAGCGTCTCCAGCGCGCCGTCGTCGAAGCCGGGCGCGAGCAGCACCTCGACGAACCGCTCGGAGACCGTGCGCGCGAGCTCGGACGAGACCGGCCGGTTGAGCACGAGCACGCAGCCGAACGCCGAGACCGGGTCGGCGGCCAGCGCGCGGGCGTACGCGTGCTCGATCGTCTCCGCGCACGCGACGCCGCACGGGTTCGCATGCTTCACGACGACGGCGGCCGGTCCGGCGAACCGCCGCGCGAGCCGCCGCGCGGCCTCGAGGTCGGCGAGGTTGTTGTACGAGAGCTCGCGCCCGCCGAGCTGGTCGACGTTCGAGAGCAGGTGGCGGCGCGCGCCGAGCTCGCGGTAGTAGGCCCCGCGCTGGTGCGGGTTCTCGCCGTAACGGAGGTCGGCGACCTTCTGGAAGCTGAGCGTGAGCTGGTCGGGGAAGGCCTCGGTCTCGCCGAACCAGCGCGCGATCGCGGCGTCGTACGCGGCCGTGGTCGCGAACGCCTCGTTCGCGAGCGAGCGTCGCAGCTCGAGCGACAGCCCGCCCCGCGCGCGCAGCTCCTCGAGCACCGGCTCGTACTGCTCCGGCCGGCAGACCGACGCGACGTGGGCGAAGTTCTTCGCCGCGCCGCGCAGCATCGCGGGGCCGCCGACGTCGATCATCTCGACCGCCTCCGCGTCCGTGACGCCGAGCCGCGCCGCGACGAACGTGAACGGATAGAGGTTGACGCAGACGAGGTCGAACGGCTCGATCCCGTGCTCGGCGAGCGTGGCGACGTCCTCCTCGACGTCGCGGCGGGCGAGGATGCCGGCGTGGATCCGCGGATGGAGCGTCTTGACCCGTCCGCCGAGCATCTCCGGCGAGCCGGTCACCACCTCGACGCGGGTCACGGCGAGCCCCTCCTCCTCGAGCAGGTCGGCGGTGCCCCCCGACGAGACGAGCTCCCACCCGAGCGAGGCGAGCCCGTGCGCGAACTCCTCGAGCCCGTTCTTGTCCCAGACCGAGAGCAGCGCTCTCATCGCGCTCCGAACCTCCCGAGCAGCACGGTGTTGCTCGGATCCTCCAGCAGCTCGCGGACGACGGCCGGGAGGAGTCGGTGCTCGACCTCGTGGATGCGCTCCTCGAGGGTCTCGCGCGGCTCGACCGGGAGCGCCTCCTGCGCGAGCACCGGCCCGGTGTCGATGCCCTCGTCGACGACGTGCACGGTCACGCCCGTGTCCGCGACGCCGGCGGCGAGCGCGTCCTCGATCGCGTGCGCGCCCGGGAAGCTCGGAAGCAGCGAGGGGTGGACGTTCACGATCCGTTCCGGGAAGCGGTCGAGGAACGGCGTCGTGAGGAGGTGCATGTACCCCGCGAGCACGACGAGCTCGACGCCGTGCTCCTCGAGCCACGTGGCCATCAGGAGGTCGCGCTCCTCGCGGTCGGGGTGGCAGTCGAGGGAGAACGTGGCGGTCGGGACTCCCGCGGCCCGCGCCCGCTCGAGTGCGGGCGCGCTCCGCACGTTCGACGCGACCGCGACGACCGGGAGGCCCGCGTCGAGCAGCGCCTGCAGGTTCGTGCCGCGCCCGCTCACGAGGACTCCGATCACGCGATCCGCCCGATCACGAGCTCGCCCGGCGCCGGCTCGGCGACGACCGCGCACCAGCCGATCCCGAGGTTGAAGACACGGCGCAGCTCGTCCTCGTCGACGTGGCGGGCGAGCCAGCCGAACACCGGCGGCCGCGGCCACGAGTCCCAGTCGAGCTCGGCCTCGAGCCCGGACGGGACGACCCGCGCGAGGTTGCCGGCGATCCCGCCGCCGGTCACGTGCGCGAACGCCTTCGCACGGCCGAGGAGCGCGCGCGCCTCGGCGAGGTACAGCCGGGTCGGCGCGAGCAGGTCGGGGCCGACGTAGTCCTCGTCCTCGAGCACGCGGCGGACGAGCGTGAACCCGTTCGCGTGCACGCCGGCCGACGCGAACCCGATCACGGCATCGCCCGCCTCGACCGCCGAGCCGTCGACGAGCTCGTCGCGGTCGACGATCCCGACGCACGTGCCGGCGAAGTCGAGCTCGCCGTCGCGGTACACGCCCGGCAGCTCGGCGGTCTCGCCGCCGACGAGCGCGACGCCGGCCGCGCGGCAGACCTCGGCGGCGCCCTCGACGAGCTCGGCGACCTCGTCGAGCCGGACCTCCGCGGCGGCGACGTAGTCGAGCAGGAGGAGCGGCGTCGCGCCGGTCGTGAGCACGTCGTTGATGCAGTGCGCGGCGAGGTCGGCGCCGCATGCGCGGAGCGCGCGGCGGGCGCGGGCGAGGATCAGCTTCGTGCCGACGCCGTCGGTCGAGGCCGCGAGCAGCCGCCGCTCGTCGAGCGGATGGAGGCCCGCGAAGCCGCCGAACCCGGTCGCCCCGGTCGACTCGACCGCGGCCCGCAGTCGCTCGACGACCGAGCCCGCCACCTCGAGCGAGACTCCGGCGCGGGCGTAGCTGTGCGGCTCGGCGTTCAGACGGTCGAGTCTACGGCCCGCGGCGGCTACGGGCGGCCGGGCCGCGACGCGCCGGCCGCGCTCCGCTCGAAGCGCTCGGCGAAGAGCTCGGGCCGACCCTCGGGGCCCTCGGGCACGAACCGCACCACCGTCTCGCCGACCGCGACCGAGTCGCCCTCGGAGAGCAGGCCGAGGATGTCCGCGAGCGCGACCGACTTCGCCTCGGGCTTGTCGGTCGCGAGCTGGAGCTCCGCGATCCTCAGCTCGTCGCCGGCCTCGAGCAGCCCGTGGACCCAGTCGGTGCGCGGGTGCAGCTCGACCCGGTAGCCCGCGTTCGTGGAGACGAACGTCCGGCGGTTGTTCCGCTCCTGCACCGGGAGGTTCCACCCGGCGGCGCGCATCAGCACCGCCTCGAAGTCGTCGTCGTCGAGCGCGACTCCGAGGTGGTCGACGCGCGGCAGCCGCCAGTGGCCGGGCTGGAGGACGACGTTGACCGCGCCGCGCTCGAGCTCGCTGAGGCGGAGCACGAAGCCCTGCGCGTCGAGTTCGTCCCAGCCGACCCCCGCCTCGACGGTGACGCTGCTCTCGCCGATCCGCCCGTGCCGCGCGACGAGCTCGAAGCCGAGCTTGCCGACGTACCGCGCCTCGAGGTCCCGCACCTCGCTCGTGACGAGGTGGTAGTGGAAGAGGTGCATCCCGGGATTGTGGAGGTTCCGACCCCGAACGGCGAGCGCCGCCCGTACGCGACACTTCGGCCGTGCCGGTCGCCGCCGCCGTCTCGCTGACGTGGAACCTCGAGCCGCTGCAGCTCGTCCCGACCCTCGTCGTCGCGCTGCTGTACGCGCGGCGCACGCGGACGCTCGCGCTGCGCGGGACGCCGGTGCCGCTGTGGCGGCGGCTCGTCTTCTGGCTCGGGATCGCGCTCGTCGTGATCGCGCTGAACTCGCCGGTCGACTCGATCGGGGAGCACGACTTCTTCTTCGTGCACATGGTCCAGCACATCCTGATCGGCGACCTGGCGCCGCTCTGCTTCGTCGTCGGGCTGACCGGTCCGGTGCTGCGGCCGATCCTGAAGTACCGCACCGTCGAGCGGCTGCGGATCCTCGACGCACCCGTTCGTGGCGCTGCCGGTCTGGGCCGTGAACCTCTACGTCTGGCACCTGCCCGTGTTCTACGAGGGGGCGCTGCACCACAACGGGATCCACGCGCTCGAGCACTTCCTCTTCTTCACGTGCGGCGCGCTGATGTGGTCGCCGGTCGTCGAGACGCTGCCGGCGCCGCGCTGGTTCGGCACCGGCGCGAAGCTCGGGTACATCGCAGTCGTCCGCGTGGTCGAGGCGATCCTCGGCAACGTCTTCATCTGGGCGAGCCACCCGTTCTACCCGACGTACGTGCACGCGACCGAGATCTGGGGGATCGGCGCCGTCCACGACGAGAACTTCGCCGGCGTGGTGATGATGCTCGAGGGCTCGTTCGTGACCTTCGGGGCGATCGTGTGGCTGTTCCTGAAGATGGCGTCGGAGGGCGAGCTGCGCCAGCAGCTGATCGAGCAGGGCGCCGATCCGGCGCAGGTCTCCCGCGCGATCCGGTACGGGCGCGGGCGCGAGCTCCAGCTCCAGCTCGAGGGCGAGCGCGCCGGAGGAGAGACGGGCGGCTCGCTGAACTCGTAGCGCGACGCGTCACGTCGCAGAGAGAGGAGCTTCCGATGGACACTCCCGACAACCCCGAGACCCCGCCGCCGGCCGAGGAGCCGCCGCCCCTGCCGCCGACCGAGGAGTCGCCGTCCGTGCCCGGGGCGCAGCCGTGGAAGGGCGGGTACGGCGGATACGGCCCGCCGGGAATGATGAACTGGCCCGCCGGCGCGCGGATGCCGATCCCCGGCAACGCCGAGTGGGCGCTGTGGTTCATCGTCGAGATCCTGTTCGCGATCATCTGGGCGTCGAGCGACGCCGTGGACGCGAGCGGCTTCGTCACCGCCACCGCGATCGTCACGTTCGCCTACCTCATCTCGCGCGGGATCGCGAAGGCCTCGCGCGTGCTCGAACAGTGACCGCTGCCGGCCCGGTCGACCCGGGCCGGCGCGTCACACCCTGAGCTTCGGCTCGAAGCGCAGCTTCGCCGTCTCGGTCGGGACACGCGTCGGATAGTCGCCGGTCAGGCACGCGCGGCACAGCGCGGACTCCGGCCGGCGTGTCGCCGCCTGCAGGCCTTCGAGCGAGATGTACGCGAGCGAGGTCGCGCCGATCGCCTCGCGCACCTCGTCGACCGTCGCGTGCGCCGCGATCATCTCGTCCGTGCTCGCGAGGTCGATCCCGTAGAAGCACGGCGAGATCACCGGCGGCGACGAGATCCGCACGTGCACCTCGACCGCGCCCGCGTCGAAGAGCATCTGCACGATCTGCTTCGTCGTCGAGCCGCGGACGATCGAGTCGTCGACGACCACGAGCCGCTTCCCGGCCACCTCCGCGAGCGGGTTGAACTTCATCCGGATCCCCTGCTCGCGCATGCCCTGCTCGGGCTGGATGAACGTCCGGTGGACGTAGCGGTTCTTGATCAGCCCCTCGCTGAACGGGATCCCGGTCGCGCGCGAGAAGCCGATCGCGGCCGGGGTGCCCGAGTCCGGGATCGGCATCACGAGGTCGGCCTCGACCGGCGACTCCTCGGCGAGCCGCTCGCCCATCCGCACGCGTGCGCCGTGCACCTCGACGCCGGCGAGCCGCGTGTCCGGGCGCGCGAGGTAGAAGAACTCGAAGATGCAGAGCGAGCCGCGCTCGGCCTCGGGCAGCACCTGGCGGAAATGCGTGCCGCGCTCGTCGGCGAGCACGAGCTCGCCGGGGCGGACCTCGCGCTCGAAGGTCGCGCCGAGGAGGTCGAGCGCGCAGGTCTCCGACGCGACCACCGGGTCGTCGCCGAGCCGGCCGAGCACCAGCGGGCGGAATCCGTGCGCGTCGCGGAACGCGAACAGCGTCCCCTCGGCGAGGCCGACGACCGAGGCCGCGCCCTCGAGCCGCCGCATCGCCGCGGCGATCGCCTCCTCGAGCGGGCGCTCGTCGTTCGCGATCAGCGCCGCGATCGCCTCGCTGTCGGAGCTCGACGCGGGCGTCGAGCCGGAGGTGCCGCGGAGCTCGGCCGCGTTGATCAGGTTGCCGTTGTGCCCGAGCGCGACGGTGCGCGCGCGGCCGTGGTGGAGGACCGGCTGCGCGTTCGCCCACGCGTTCGAGCCGGTGGTCGAGTAGCGCGTGTGCCCGATCGCGAGCTCGCCGCGGAGTCCCGACAGCTTCTGCTCGTCGAAGACCTGGGTGACGAGCCCGAGGTCGCGGAGCGTCGTCAGCCGCCCGTTCTCGGAGACGGCGATCCCGGCCGACTCCTGCCCGCGGTGCTGGAGCGCGTGCAGCCCGAAGTACGTGAGCCGCGCGACGTCGCGGCCGGTCGCGCGGAGGCCGAAGACGCCGCACATCAGACGGTCCCGAGCTCCACGACGTCGGGCCAGGCGAGGTCGGTGTCGGGCGCGGTGGCCACGATGACACCGCGGGCTGGCAGGTCGGAGAACTGGCCCATGTGTACACATGGGCCGCCGTCCAATCCGGACCAGTCCGCCGCCTCCCGGAGGGCGAGCTCGAGCCCGCCGTCGGAGACGTCGTGCGCGAGCGAGAAGCGCGGCGCGTTCGTCCAGACGAACCGGACGAGCGCGGCGCCGTCGCCGCGGAGCAGCACGACGCGGTCGCCGCGCCGCCAGCGCGACGGGATGCGCGTGACGTCGGCGACGAGGCCGACGCAGCCGACGACCGGCGTCGGCGGGATCGGGACGCCGCCGGTCTCGTTGTAGAGCGAGACGTTGCCGGAGACGACCGGGACGCCGAGCTCGCGCGCCGCGGCGGCGATGCCGTCGATCGCGCGGGCGAGCTCGAAGCCGATCTCGGCGCGCTCCGGGTTGCCGAAGTTGAGGCAGTCGGTGAAGGCCAGCGGCTCGCCGCCGGCGCACGCGACGTTGAGCGCGCTCTCCATCGCGGCGGCCCAGCCGGCGCGGAACGGGTCGCGCTCGCCGAGCGGCGGGCCGTCGAGCGAGACGGCGATCCCGCGCGTCCCGTCGATCCGGAGCACCGCGGCGTCGAAGCCGGGCCGGCGGACGGTGCGCGAGCCGACGAGGTGGTCGTACTGCTCGAACACCCACGCCTTCGACTCGTCGTTCGCCGGGTCGACCGGCGCGCGGTCCGCGACGGGCGCCGGATCGCGCGGGCGCTGCTCGACCTCGTAGCGCGGGCAGTCGTCGGTGAGGAGCCGCGCCGGGATCGCGCCGACGAGCTCGCCGTCGGCGAACGCGCGCAGCTCGCCGTGCTCGGTGACCTCGCCGATCACTGTGCACGGGAGCTCCCAGCGCCCGCAGACCGCGCGGACGTCGTCGAGCCGCTCGGGCGCGACGACCGCGACCATCCGCTCCTGCGACTCGGAGATCGTGATCTCCCACGGCTCGAGGTCGGGCTCGCGCAGCGGCACACGGTCGAGGTGGACGTCGACGCCGGCGCCGTCGCGCGCCATCTCGGCGAGCGACGACGCGAGCCCGGCCGCGCCGCAGTCCTGCAGGCCGAGCACGAGGCCGCGCTCGACGAGCTCCATCGAGACCTCGATCAGCGCCTTGCCGCGGAACGGGTCGCCGATCTGGACGGACGGCCGCTTCTCGTCCGAGCCCTCGAGGTCCTGGCTCGCGAGCACGGAGGCGCCGCCGATCCCGTCGCGGCCGGTGAGCGCGCCGTAGAGCACGATCGGGTTGCCGACGCCCGTCGCCTTCGCCTGCAGCACGCGCTCGGTCGGCAGCAGGCCGACGCACATCGCGTTCACGAGCGGGTTCGCGGCGTAGGCCTCGTCGAAGACCGTCTCGCCGCCGACGTTCGGCACGCCGACGCAGTTGCCGTAGTGGCCGATCCCGGCGACCGCGCGCCGGAAGTGCCAGTCGGGCGCGCCGAAGCGAAGCCCGTCGAGCAGCGCGATCGGGCGGGCGCCCATCGCGACGACGTCGCGGAGGATCCCGCCGACGCCGGTCGCCGCGCCCTGGAACGGCTCGACCGCGCTCGGATGGTTGTGCGACTCGACCTTGAACGCGACCGCGACGCCGCCGCCGAGGTCGACGACACCGGCGTTCTCTCCGGGCCCCTGGAGCACGCGCGCTCCGGCCGACGGCAGCCGGCCGAGGAGCGGCGCCGAGTGCTTGTAGCCGCAGTGCTCCGACCAGAGCACGGAGAAGACCGCGAGCTCGAAGTCGTTCGGCGACCGCTCGAGCAGCTCCTGGATGCGAGCGAACTCCCAGTCCGTCAGACCGAGCGCTCGATGGAGGGGCTGCTGCGCGACCGCGGTCAGGGGGCCAGTCTAGCGGCGGGTCCAGATGGGCCTTTCTCGGTGCGGCGATCGGTTGCCGGCGCCGCTCGCGCCTCGGGGCGATTCGCCCCGGGAGGTGCCCTTCCACCGTCAACCAGGGCACCCCACCTCCCTCCCCAATGGCTCGAGCCTATCGCCGTCGAGTCGCGGCCACCAGTGTCCGCGAGTGCCGAATTCGCAACGATCGCTCCACAGCTCCGGGCTCCCGCCGCGACCCTCGCAGCCCGCCGCGTCGCGGGCCGGGAAAGAGTTTCACTTTCGTCACAGTTCCGTTCACCATCTGTTGCGACGGCTCGCTACGGTCGTCTCATGGCGATCAAGACAGCGACTCCGTGGGGGACGGCGACCATGGTCGACGAGGTCAGGATCGCGCAGCGCGCGGGCGAGAAGCGCTTCTCCTCGATCCTCCAGCTCCTCGAGAACGAGCGCGGCGAGGTGCTCGTGCGCTTCGCATACTCGACCGGCGGCGTCGCGCGGCGCGGGCCGGTCACGCTCCGGGCGAGAGACGTCGAGCGCCTGCGGGCCGCGCTCGACGACCACCCGAGGCTCGCGCGCGTCCTCGGCTGGGAGGGAAGGGACGCCTAGACGGGAACCGGGGACGACAATCGAGCTGCGTCCACGAGCGAGCCGAGCAGCAGCGCACCGTCGGTCGAGCCGAGCAGCGGGTCGACGGCATGCTCCGGGTGGGGCATCAGCCCGAGCACGTTCCCGTCGGCGTTCGCGACGCCGGCGACGTCGCCGACGGCGCCGTTCGGATTCTCGCCGGCTGCGTACCTGAGGACGATCTGGTCCGACGCCTCGAGTTCCGCGAGCGAGTTCGGGGTCGGCGAACCAGCACCCCTCGCCGTGCTTGACCGGGATCGTGAGCGACTGGCCAGCCTCGCACCGCGACGTGAACGCGGTGCCCGAGCCCTCGACGCGAACAGTGACGTCACGGCAGATGAACTCGAGCGACCTGTTCGGGCGGAGCACGCCCGGGAGCAGCCCCGCCTCGGTGAGGATCTGGAACCCGTTGCAGATCCCGAGGACGAGCCCTCCGTCGGCAGCGAACCGCGTGACGGCGCGCATGACCGGCGAGAACCGGGCGATCGCGCCGCAGCGGAGGTAGTCGCCGTACGAGAAACCTCCGGGGAGGACGACGGCGGTCGTGCGGGGAGGAAGCTCGTCCTCGGCGTGCCAGACGAGCACGGCCTCGGCGCCGAGGCGCGTGAGGGCGAGCGCCGCGTCGCGGTCGTCGTTCGAGCCCGGGAAGACCGCGACGGCGATTCTCGGGCGGTCGCCGTCGGTCACGCCGCGGAGCCGCCGCGACGGGACTCGCTCTCGGCACCCTCCGCACCGCCGTCCGCGTCGAGCTCGATCTCGTAGCTCTCGATCAGCGGGTTCGCGAGGAGCTGCTCGCACATCCGCTCGACCTGCGCGCGCGCCTCGGCCGCGTCGTCGACCGCGAGCACGAGCTCGACCACGCGTCCGACGCGCGCCTCGCCGACGCTGAACCCGAGATGGCGGAGGGAGCTCTCCACGGCCTGCCCCTGCGGGTCGAGGATGCCGTGCTTCGGCCGCACGAGCACCGTCGCTCTCATCCCAGCACGATCCCGGGTCGCGCGACGTACTCGTCGAACGAGAGACCGGTCAGCCGCTCGAACGCCTCGACGTACCGGCTGCGCGTGCCGGCGACGACGCCCTCGGGCAGTTCCGGGCCCGGATACGTCTTGTCCCAGCCGAGCGACTCGCAGTAGTCGCGGACGAACTGCTTGTCGAACGACGGCTGCGGCTTGCCCGGGACGTACTCGTCGGCGGGCCAGAACCGGGACGAGTCCGGCGTGAACGCCTCGTCGGCCAGCACGAGCCGGCCCTGCTCGTCGACGCCGAACTCGAGCTTCGTGTCGGCGAGGATGATCCCGCGCGCGGCGGCATGCTCGGACGCATGGCGATAGAGCTCGAGGGACAGCCGCTCGACCTCGTCGAAGCGCTCCTCGCCGACGAGCGCGGACGCGGCGGCGCGGTCGATGTTCTCGTCGTGCCCGGTCTGCGCCTTCGTCGCCGGCGTGAAGATCGGCTCCGGCAGCCGGTCGGACTCGACCAGCCCGCCCGGGAGCTTGTGCCCGCAGACCTCGCCGGTCGCGAGGTAGTCCTTCCAGCCCGAGCCGGCGAGGTAGCCGCGGACGACGCATTCGATCGGGAGCATCTCGAGCCGCCTGCACTCCGTCGAGCGGCCGTCGTCGCGCAGCGCGAGCAGGTGGTTCGGGACGAGCGAGCTCGTCCGTGCGAACCAGAAGCCCGAGAGGCCCGTCAGGACACGCCCCTTGTCCGGGATCTCCGTCGGGAGCACCACGTCGAACGTCGAGATGCGGTCGCTCGCGACGAGGAGCAGGCGCTCGTCGTCGAGCCGGTAGAGCTCGCGGACCTTGCCGCTCGCGACATGCGTCGGCGTCTCAGACATGGACCGCTCCGCGGGCGACGAGGGGCCGCAGACGCTCGAACGCGACGTCGACGTGCCGCACGGTCGACTGCAGGTCGAACACGGCCGCGAGCCGGTCGGCGTCGAGACGCGACACGATCTCGGCGTCGCCGCGCACCAGCTCGCCGAAGTCGCGCTCCTCGTCCCACGCGCGCATCGCGTGCCGCTGCACGAGCCGGTACGCCTCGTCCCGCTCGAGACCCGACTCGACGAGCGCGAGCAGCAGTCGGTGCGAGAAGACGAGTCCGTGCGACGCGCTCAGGTTCGCGAGCATGCGCTCGGGATACACGACGAGCCCGGACACGAGCCAGTGGAACCGGTCGAGCATGTAGTCCAGCGCGAGGAACGAGTCGGGGATCACGACCCGCTCGGCCGACGAGTGCGAGATGTCGCGCTCGTGCCACAGCGGCATGTTCTCGAGGCCGACGATCGCGTTCGCTCGCACGACCCGCGCGAGCCCGGAGATCCGCTCGGCCACCTTCGGGTTGCGCTTGTGCGGCATCGCCGACGATCCTTTCATTCCGGTCGCGAACGGCTCCTCGACCTCGCGCACCTCGGTGCGCGCGAGGTGCCGGATCTCCGTCGCGAACCGGTCGAGCGACGTCGCCGCGATCGCGAGCGCCGCCAGCAGTTCGGCGTGCCGGTCGCGCGAGATCACCTGCGTCGAGAGCGGGTCCGGCTCGAGCCCGAGCCGCTCGCAGGCGATCCGCTCGACCTCCGGCTCGAGCGCGCCGTACGTCCCGACCGTGCCGGAGAGCTGACCGACCCGGTTCGTCTCGAGCGCGTTCGCGACGCGCGTCCGGTTCCGGTCGAGCTCGAAGGCCCAGCCCGCGAGCTTCCAGCCGAAGGTGGTCGGCTCCGCGTGGATTCCGTGCGAGCGGCCGATGCAGATCGAGTGCGCGGTGCTCCTCGGCGCGGGCGACGACCGCCTCGAGCGCGCGTTCGATCCCGACGAGGACGAGCCGGCCGGCATCGCCGATCTGGAGTGCGAGCGCCGTGTCGACGACGTCGGACGACGTCAGCCCGTAGTGAAGCCAGCGCCCCTCGGGCCCGAGCCGCTCCGCCACCGCGTCGACGAACGCCGCGAGGTCATGGTCGGTCGTCAGCTCCAGCTCGGCCACACGCTGCGGCGTCGGCGGGAGCGCCCGCGAGCGGATCTCGGCGACGTCCGCGGCGGGCACGTCGCCGACCTCGGCCCAGCCGTCGAGTGCCGCAAGCTCCACGTCCAGCCACCGCGCGAGCCGCCCCTCGTCCGACCAGATCCGGCTCATCTCGGGCCGGGAGTAACGGTCGATCACGATCGAGAGTCTAGGCGCGGTTCCGGCCGTAGCTCGAAGATGTGTGTCCGAGCGCCTTTGCCCGCTTGCCGGCGCGTCCGCCGCCGACCGAAATACGCACCCTCGGTCGAGCCTTCTACGACGGCGCCGAGATCGCGAGGATGCGCGCTGCGAGTACCGCGGCGTTCTTCGCGTTGTCGACGCCGACCGTCGCCACCGGCACGCCGGGCGGCATCTGCACGATCGAGAGCAGCGCGTCGAGGCCGTCGAGCAGGCTCATCGAGGAGCGAAGCGGGACGCCGATCACCGGCAGCTCCGTGTGCGCCGCGACGACGCCGGGCAGCGCCGCCGCGAGGCCGGCGCCGCAGATCAGTACGCGGATGCCGCGGCCCGCGGCCGACCGCGCGTACTCGGCGACGGCGTCCGGCGTGCGGTGCGCCGAGCGCACCTCGAACTCCCACGCGATCCCGCGGGCGTCGAGCTCGTCGAGCGCGGCCTGCATCCGCGCGCGGTCGGACTCGGAGCCGACGAGGATGCCGACGAGGGGTTCGGTCACGGGTTGCGTAGGCTCATGGCGGTGGACGGGATCGAGTCGCTGCGGGTGACGGAGTTCGGGTTTCCCGGCGAGCTGAGAGACCGGCTCGTCCGCGCGATCCTAGACGGCGCGAAGACCGCGACGGCCTCGCTGCTGGAGGAGTACGCGCCGGGGCTCGACCCGATGCCGGCGGTCGGCGAGCGGAGAGCGGTCGTCGACTCCGACGGCCGGCGCGTCGCGGTGATCGAGACGACGGACGTCCGTGTCGCGCCGTTCGCGGAGGTGCGCCTCGCGTTCGCGCGCGACGAGGGCGAGGGATTCGAGTCGGTCGCCGACTGGCGCGCCGCGCACATCCGCTTCTGGGAGAGCGAGCGGATGCGCGCCGAGCTCGGACGGCCCGACTTCAGCGTCGGCGACGACACGCCGATCGTGCTGGAGCGGTTCCGGCTCGTCGACCGTTGACGATCACGCCGCGCCGACGAGCCAGCGCAGCCGCTCGACGACGAGCGCGGGCGAGGCGAGGTGGCCGCGCGCCTCGTCGACCACGACCTCGGCGCCCGGGACGTTCCCGGCGAGCCACCGGCCGTGCTGCGCCGGCACGAGGACGTCCGTCGCACCGAAGACGACGCGGGCCGGGACACGAATCTCGGCGACGTCGAAGCCCCACGGCTGCACCATCGCGAGGTCGTCGTCGACCCAGCCCCACACGCCGGCCCGGAACGACTCGGCGACGTCCTGGCGGATGACGTCCCCGCGCTCCGGCCGGGCGAGCTCCGTGCGGTCGGCGTCCGAGAGCTCCCACTCGTCGCCGAGGACCTTCGAGGGATCGCCGGCGACGCGCGCGAGCATCGCGGCGGATTCGCGCTCGAGCTCCGGCACGAGCGTCGCCTCGCCCGCGAGCGCCCAGCGGATCTCGCGCACGTTGAGCGGGTCCATGCCGTCGAACCAGTCGAGGCCGGGGGCGTCGAAAGGTGCCGGCGACACCGTGCACACGGCGCGGCTCACCCGCTCCGGCGCGCGCGCCGCGACCGCCAGCGCATGCGGCCCGCCGCCGGAGGTCCCCGTGACCGCGAAGCGCTCGAGCTCGAGCGCGTCCGCGATCGCGACGACGTCGTCGACGCAGTCGACGATGCGCCGCCCCGCGTGCCGGTCGGAGCGGCCGTACCCGGGGCGGTCGTAGGTCACCAGCCTCGCGCCGGCCTCGACGAACACGTTCTCGTCCCAGTGCCGCGCGAGTCGCGAGTTCGGCGTCCCGTGCAGCCCGAGGACGGGGAAGCCGTCCGGGTCGCCCCACTCGGCGAAGCCGAGCCGCCGTCCGTCGGCCGCCGTCGCGACCTGAGCTGTCCCGCGGCACGCGCCGACACTACTCCGCGGCCGTCGCCGCGATGTCGCGGCGGAACTGCGCTCCGGCGAACCCGACCTTCTCCACGGCGGCGTACACACGCGACCGCGCGTCCGCGACGGTCGGCCCGACCGCGGTCACCGAGAGGATGCGACCGCCGTTCGTGACGAGCTCGCCGTCCCGCACCGCGGTGCCGCCGTGGAACACCAGCGCGCCCGCGGCCTCGGCCGCCTCGACGCCCTCGATCGCGGCGCCCGCGTAGTCGCTGCGCGCCGGGTACTCGGGCCCGGCGAGAACGACGGTCACGGCCGCGTCCGGACCGGCCCGGAGCGACGCGCCGGCCGCGTGGCCCGCGGCCGCCGCCGCGAGCGCCTCGAGCAGGTCGCCCTCGAGCCGCGGCATCGAGCGCCTGCGTCTCCGGGTCGCCGAAGCGCGCGTTGAACTCCAGCACGCGCGGGCCGTCCTCGGTCACCATCAGCCCGGCGAAGAGGCAGCCGACGAACGGCGTGCCGCGGCGCGCGAGCTCGTCGAGCACCGGCTGGTGGATCGCCTCCACGAGTGCGTCCGCGTCGCCGAGCCAGCCGACCGGCGAGAACGCGCCCATCCCGCCGGTGTTCGGGCCGGTGTCGCCGTCGCCGATCCGCTTGAAGTCCTGTGCCGCGCCGAGCGCGACCGCGCGCCGGCCGTCGCAGAGCGCGAAGACCGACGCCTCGCGCCCCTCGAGCAGCTCCTCGACCACGACGGGCCCGCCGAGCGCGGCCGCGGCGCGGAGGCCCTCGTCGAGCTCGGCCGCGGTGCGGCAGACGAAGACGCCCTTCCCGGCGGCGAGCCCGTCGGCCTTCACGACGCACGGCGCTCGCGGCTCGTCGAGCGTCGCCGCGATCGGAACGCCGGCGGAGGCCATCACCTCCTTCGCGAACGTCTTCGAGCCCTCGATCCGCGCGGCCGCCGCGCTCGGGCCGAAGACGGCGACGCCGGCGTGACGAAGTTGGTCCGCGACGCCCGCGACGAGCGGCGCCTCCGGCCCGACGACGACGAGGTCGGCGGCGACCGTCGCGGCGAGCGCGAGCAGCCCCTCGCCGTCGTCGGCGTGCACCGGGTGGCACGTGCCGAGCGCCGCGATCCCGGGGTTGCCGGGCGCGGCGTGCAGCTCGGAGAGCGACGGGCTCCGCGCCAGCGCCCACGCGAGCGCGTGCTCGCGCGCCCCCGAGCCGACGACCAGCACCCTCACGCCGGCGAGCATAATCGGCGCCATCTCGTTCTCGACCGGCACCGGTGCGTACGCCCGCCACGTCGGCCGGTACAGCGCCGCGCTCGCGACCGCGCTCGCCGACGCCGCCGGCGTCGAGCCCGGGGAGGCGACCGCGCTCGACGTCGGCTGCGGCCCGGGCGCGCTCCTCGCCGAGCTCGCCGGCCGCCTCGGCGCCGAGCGCGTCGCGGGCGTCGACCCGTCGGAGCCGTTCGTCGCGCTGTGCCGCGAGGCCGTTCCCGGCGCCGACGTCCGCCTCGGCCGGTCGGAGTCGCTCCCGTTCGACGACGCCGCCTTCGACGCGGTGCTCTCGCAGCTCGTCGTGAACTTCCTCGCCGATCCGGTCGCGGGCGCGTCCGAGATGCGGCGGGTCGGGCGCGGCACGGTCGCGGCGTGCGTGTGGGACTACGCCGACGGGATGACGATGCTGCGCGCGTTCTGGGACGCGGCGCTCGAGCTCGACGCGGACGCGCCCGACGAGGGCGCGACGATGCGGTTCGCGAGCCGCGACGAGCTCGCCGGCCTCTGGGCCGCGGCCGGCCTTGCCGGCGTCGAGACGGGCGAGCTCGTGGTCGAGGCCGACTACGCGGGCTTCGACGACTGGTGGTCGCCGTTCCCCGAGGGCATCGCCCCGTCGGGCGCGTACTGCGCCTCGCTCGACGACGCGCGCCGCGAGGCGCTGCGGCTCGCCTGCTTCCGCCGGCTCGGCGAGCCGGCCGGCGCGTTCCGCCTCCCGGCGCGCGCGTGGTTCGTCCGCGGCCGGGTCAGCCCGTCCGGGTGAGCGCCTCGGCGCGCGCCCTGATTCCGCGCAGCATCTTCCGCTCCATCACGAGCGAGCCCGGTTCCATCGGCAGCATGCCGACGCGCGCCGCGAGCGTCGGGAGGCGGAAGCGGTTGCGGCTGACGAGGCGCGTCGTCCCGCCGCGCTCTTCGAGCACGAACGTCCAGACCCAGTTGCCGTCCTCGCTGCGCCATGCGAGCACGCGCCCGGGCTCGACGCGCTCGAGCCGCATCCGGTTCGCGCCGAACCCGATCGTCTCGCCGACCTGCGGGTGCTGGAAGTCCGCGAGCACGCGGTCGGCGCTGTGCATGTCGAGGCCGAGGAGGTTCTCGATCCAGTCGTAGGTGTACGCGCCGCCGCGGGGCGACGGTCCCATCTGCGCGAGCCACGGCCACACCGCGGCCGGGGGCGCGTCGATCGCGATCGCGCGCGTGGAGACCCCGTCGGCGTCCTCGAGCAGCTCGTCGCCCGGGAGCCGCCCGTCGGCCTCCGCGGCAGTCGTACCCCACGTGAGGATCGGCCGCCGGAGCAGGAGGGGGTAGAGAACGCCGAGCGCGGCAAGGGCGAGAGCGATCCGGTGCAGCCTCATGCCTCGAGTGTCGCGCTGCCCCGCCCGGTGGCGCATCGGGGAATCCTCGGAGAGGGACGGCCGCCGCGCCGATACGCGATGATCCGCGCTCCCTACGAAGGAGCACACATGTGGTACGTCGGCGGCGGCCTCCTGGCCATCCTGTACATCGTCCTGCTCGTCACGCTCGGGATCATGACCCTCCGCAAGGGCCACTGGGTCATGTTCATCCTCGGCTTCCCTCTCCCGATCTTCTGGATCATCGGCGGGATCATGCCGCCGCGGCGGGTCTAGCCCGGAGCCTCCCCGGGCTCGCGGTCCCGCACGACGCGCCGTCCGCGACAAGGCTTGCGCCGTCAGGCGAGGACGCGCTCGCGCGCGGCGCCGACGCCGACGAGCTCGACCGGAACCTCGAGCTCCGCCTCGACGAACTCGACGTACCGCCGGGCCGGCTCCGGGAGCGCCTCGCGCGAGGCGGCGCCGTCGAGCGGCGTCTCCCAGCCCGGCAGCGTCTGCCACACCGGGCGCGCGTGGTGGAAGTCGCTCTGGTGCGCCGGGAAGTGTTTCGACTCGCTGCCGTCGCGCAGGCCGTAGGCGACGCAGACCGGCAGCTCGGCGAACGCGGAGAGGACGTCGAGCTTCGTCAGCGCGAGCGAGGTGATCCCGTTCACGCGCACCGCGTAGCGGAGCGCGACGAGGTCGAGCCAGCCGCAGCGGCGGACTCGGCCGGTGACCGTGCCGAACTCGCCGCCGAGCTCCTGCACGCGCGCCTGGTCGGGGCCCTCGATCTCCGACGGGAAGGGGCCCTCGCCGACGCGGGTCACGTACGCCTTCGCGACGCCGAGCACCCGGTCGATCCGGTTCGGGCCGATCCCGACGCCGGTCGCCGCGCCGGACGCGACCGGGTTCGACGAGGTCACGAACGGATACGTGCCGTGGTCGAGGTCGAGCAGCGTTCCCTGCGCGCCCTCGAACAGCACTTCCTTGCCGGCGCGGAGCGCCTCGTCGACGAGCAGCGACGTGTCGCCGACGATCGGCCGCAGCCGCTGCGCATAGCCTTCGTAGCGCGCCGCGACCTCCTCCAGCTCGATCGGCTCGAGCTCGTAGACACGCTCGAGCCACACGTTCTTCTCGGCGAGCGCGACCTCGATCTTCTGGCGCAGGATCTTCGGGTCGAGCACGTCCTGAACGCGGATCCCGAGCCGCGAGGCCTTGTCGGCGTACGCCGGGCCGATGCCGCGGCGGGTCGTCCCGATCTGGAGCTTCCCGAGCCGCCGCTCCGAGGCCTGGTCGATCGCGATGTGCCACGGCATGATCAGGTGCGCGTTCCCGGAGAGCACCACGACCGACGTGTCGAGCCCGCGCGCCTCGAGCTCGTCGAGCTCCGCGAGCAGCACCTCCGGGTCGATCACGCAGCCCGCGCCGATCACCGACGTCTTGCCGGAGATGACACCGCTCGGCGTCTGGCGGATCTTGAACGTCTCGTCGCCGACGATGATCGTGTGCCCGGCGTTCGGCCCGCCCTGGTAGCGGCAGACCACATCCGAGCGCTGCGCGAGCAGGTCGACGATCTTGCCCTTGCCCTCGTCGCCCCACTGCGCACCGACGACGACCGTCGCAGGCACGCCGCGCATCTTGCCTGAGGCCGCTCAGCGCGGTCGCCAGTGGTAGCGCGCGTCCGGCTCGTGCTCCTCGTTGCCGGCGCCGTCGGTCTCGCGCACGAGCTCGAAGCCGTATCGCTCGTAGAACCGGCGCGCGCCGTCGTTGCGCTGGAACACCCACAGCCCGAGGCCGCGCGGGCGGCGCTCCTTCGCGAGCGCGAGCAGGCTCGAGCCGGCGCCGCGGCCCTGCGCGCGGGGGTGGACGTAGAGGTGCTCGAGCTCGTCCCCGCCGAGCGCGGCGAACCCGACCGCGCGGCCGTCCTCGTCGGCGACCCAGACCTCGCGGGTCGGGAGCAGCACGTCGCGGATCCACGCGCGGACGTCGTCGTCGCCGTGGACGCGCGGCAGGTACGTCATCCCCGCCCGCGCCGCGAGGAACGCATCGGCCACGGCGTCGGCGTCGCGGGGCTCCGCGCGCCGGAGCTCCATCGCCGCGCTAGACGTGCATCGGGCCGCGCTCGGCGCTCGCGACCGACTGCACAGTGGCGAACGGGAAGCGCGGGCTGGAGCGGCCGACGCGGTGGACGACGATCCGGTGGCCGCGCCGGCAGGTCATGAAGCCCACGTCGGCCTCGCGCCGCAGCGTCCCGACGACGTGGGCCGCGTGCACCGCCACCGACCACTCGTCCCGCCGCGCCTGGCACGCCTCGCAGTCGGCCTCGAAGCTCGTCGCCTCGGGCCCGACCCAGACGTGCTGGCGCGCCAGGCTCATCCGAGCTGGAGCTGCCTCTCGTCGGCCCTCGCCAGGGCGGGCGGTCGCTCGACCCGTCGCAGGACGAGGTTGTGGCCCGCGCGGCAGCGGGCGAACGCGATCGACGCGTCCGGCTCGACCGCCCCGCGCACGCTCGCGTCGTGGATCGCCTCGGTGAACGAGCTCCCGCGCGCCCGCGCCGTCTCGAGACACGCCTCGCAGAGGCACGAGAACGTGGTCGCGCTCTGCGAGAGCCAGACGACGTTCGAGCCGCCGTTCGATTCATGCCGCGGCCTTTGCGTCGTGGCGCGGGGCGGAGTCGGAGAACTTCGCGTACCGCTTGAGGAAGTTCAGCTTCTCGGAGCCGACGGGCCCGTTGCGGTGCTTCGCGAGGATCACCTCGGCGAGGCCCTGGTCCTCCGACTCCTCGTTGTAGTACTCGTCGCGGTACAGGAACATGACGAGGTCGGCGTCCTGCTCGATGCTGCCGCTTTCACGAAGATCCGACAGGATCGGCCGCTTGTCCGCGCGCGACTCGACGGCACGCGAGAGCTGGGAGAGCGCCATCACCGGGACGTCGAGGTCGCCCGCGAGCATCTTCAGCGAGCGGGAGATCTCGGAGACCTCCTGCACGCGGTGCTCGATCGAGCCGCTGCCGAGGAGCTGGAGGTAGTCGACCACGATCAGGCCGAGGCTTCGGCTCGCGCGCCTTCAGCCGCCGGGCCTTCGCGCGGATCTCGAGCATCGTCGTCATGCGCGTGTCGTCCACGTAGATCGGGGCCTTCGTGAGCGTGTCGCACGCCTTGACGAGCCGCGACCAGTCCTCCTGCGTGAGCTGACCGGCGCGGAGGCGCTGGAGCTCCACGTGCGCATCGGCGCACATGAATCGCTGCACGACCTCGATCTTCGACATCTCGAGCGTGAAGATCCGCGACCGGGACGTCGAGGCGGATGCCGAGGTTCGACGCGACGCCGAGCGCGAAGGCCGACTTGCCCATGCTCGGCCGGCCGGCGACGACGACGAGGTTGCCCGGCTGCAGGCCGGACGTCATCGGGTCGACGCCGCGGAACCCGGTCGGCGTGCCGGTCATCTCGCCGCCCGACTCGTACATCTTCGTGATCTGCTCGAAGCTCTCCCGGACGATCACCTCGACGTGGTCGAAGCTGCCGCGGATGCGGTGCTGCGCGAGGTCGAAGACCAGCCGCTCGGCCTGGTCGACGAGCTCGGTCGTCTCGCCCGGGCGGTCCCAGCCGAGCCGCTGGATCTGCTCGCCGACGATCGTCAGCCCTCGGAGCGTCGCCATCTCGCGGACGATGCGCGCGTAGTGCCGCGCATTCGAGCTCGCCGGGACGAGCGCCGCCAGCTCGTGGACGCGCTCCTTGCCGCCGACCTCGCCGAGCTCGCCCCGCTCGTCGAGCTTGTCGGCGATCGTGATCGCGTCGACCGGCTGGCCGTGCTGGTACAGGTCGAGCGCCGCGAGGTAGATCCGCGCGTGCGACTGGCGATAGAAGTCGCCGGCATCGACGAGCTCGCTCACCGCCTCGATCGCCGCCGCCGAGAGCATCATCGCGCCGAGGACGGATTCCTCGGCATCCAGATTCTGCGGCGGGATCGGGGCGGTGGCGAGGGCCTGGGCAGGCTGGGCCATCACGCGGTAGTCAAGAGGCCCGGCCGCAGCGCCGCAACGCTGTGGATAGGCCCTTTCGGACATGCCCTGAGAGGGCGGGTTTGCAGCGCATCATGGAACGTATGTTCGCAGATCGACCGGCCGGGGCGGTGGACGAAAACCGCGCTCGGAGCATGAACTTCGAACGGAAATCCACAGGGTTGTGGAGAAAAAAGTGGAACGATTTCTCCACAGGCTGTGGAGAACCGCCGGATGCGACGGAGCTACGCGGCCGGCGGCGGGAGCTCGTCCTCGGCGGACGGCTCGGCGTCGGGCTCGGCCTCGGCGGCCGGTGCCGCGGGCGGTTCGGCCGGCTCGGGCGGTTCGGCCGCCTCGGGCTCCGGAAGCTCGGACTCGACCGGAGCTGCCTCGGCCTCGGCCTCGAGCTCGACCGCCGGTGCAGCCTCGGCCTCGACCTCGACCTCGGCTTCGACCGCCGGTGCGGCCTCGACCTCCGCCGCCGGCGTGGCCTCGGCTTCGACCTCCGCCGCCGCCGCGGCGGCCTCGGCCGCCGCGAGCTCCTCCTCGGTCGGCAGCTCGACGCCCTCGGGAGCGACGACGAGCCGGAGCGAGGCGGTCACCTCGGGGAACACCTCGACCGGGACCGTGTAGCGCCCGATGCGCTTGATCGTCTCGAGCTGCAGCTTGCGGCGGTCGATCCGGATCCGCTCGGACTCCCAGAGCCGGTCGGCGACGTTCGTCGCCGTGACCGAGCCGAAGAGCGAGCCGGTCGGGCCGGCATTCGCGTCGAAGCGGAGCTCGATCGCCTCGAGGCGCGCGACGATCGCCTGCGCCTCGCCGACGGTCTTCGCCTCCTGCCGGGCCCGCTGCGCGTCGCGCTTCTCGAGCTCGCGGCGGAGCGCCGGCGTCGCGAGCTCGGCCATCCCGCGCGGGAGCAGGTAGTTCCGCGCGTACCCGCGCGCGACCGACACCACCTCGCCGCGGAGGCCGAGCTTGTCGACGTCCTGCCGGAGCACGACCTCCATCAGCGGTCGCGGTCCCTGTCGCGGTCTCTGTCGCGGTCGCGGCCGTCGCGCCCGCGCTCGTCGCGGCCGTCGGCCACGTACGGGAGCAGCGCCATCTCGCGGGCCCGCTTCACGGCGACGGCGACCTGCCGCTGGTGGCGGCGGCACGCGCCGCTGATCCGCCGGGAGCGGATCTTCCCGCGCTCGGAGATGTAGCGCCGCAGCTCGCCCACGTTCTTGTAGTCGATCTCGTCGACCTTGCTCTTGCAGAAGAAGCAGGACTTCCGCCGGCCGCCGGTGGTCGGCGCCGGGCGCTTCCTGCTCCGCTGTTCGGTCTTCTGGGCCACGTGCTCCTCCTACTCAGAACGGGATGTCGTCGTCGGCGCCGCCGCCGAAGTCGGCGTCCGACGCCGCTGCTGCGGCCGCCGGGACGAACTGGTTGCCGCCCTGGCCGCCCTCGCCGGGGGCGTCGCGGCCGCCGAGGAACTGCACCGAGTCGGCGACGACCTCGACCGCCTGCCGCTTCGTGCCGTCCTGGGCCTCCCACTCGCGCCACTCGAGCCGGCCGTCGATCGCGACCGGGCGGCCCTTCGCGAGGTACTGCGCGCAGCTCTCGCCCTGGTTGCCCCAGACCGTGACGTCGAAGTAGTTCGGCTTCTCGGTCCACTCGCCCGTGGCGGCGTCCTTCCGGCGCGTGTTCACGGCGATGCGCAGGCTGCAGACCGCGGTGCCGCCGGGCGTGTGCCGGAGCTCGGGGTCGCGCGTCAGGTTGCCGACGAGCACGACGCGGTTGATGTTGGCCATGACTCCGCTCCTCTCCTTCGTGGGGGACCCAGGCTACTCGGAGGTCCCGTCGGCGTCATCGGCCCGCGG
Organism: uncultured Actinomycetes bacterium; assembly: GCA_963729135.1. GTDB lineage: Bacteria > Actinomycetota > Thermoleophilia > Gaiellales > Gaiellaceae > PALSA-600. The sequence goes on along the minus strand of CAVSMT010000010.1, from coordinate 285,566 downwards.
GGCCACGGCCGCAAGCGGCGCGATCGGCGCCGGCGCGGCGGTCGAGCCGCCCTTGACGCGGCGGACGGCGAGGTGGCGCACGACCCCGTCGGTGATCTTGAGCACCCGCGAGATCTCCGCGAGCGTCTCCGCCGTCGAGCTGAAGAGGATCAGGTGGTACACGCCCTCGGCCTTGTGGTCGATCTCGTACGCGAGCTTGCGCCGGCCCCACGGCTCGTGCGCCTCCCAGGTCCCGCCGTCGGCCTCGAGGCGCTCCTGCATGCGCGTGAGGACCTCGCCCTGGCGTTCCTCGGGCAGCTCGGGGTCGAGCAGGAGCAGAATCTCGTAGTCGTTCAAAGTCCCGAATCTCCCTTCTCATGGACTGAATCGGCCCCGCCCCGGAGTGCCGCTTCGGGTGACGTCACGACGGGCGTGGCGAGAAGTCGCGGCAGTGTAGCATCGCCCCCGTGCAGCGCCTTCTCGCCCTTGCGGCGGTCGTTTTCGGGCTCGGGCTCCTGCTCGGCCGGCGCCTCCGGCGGCCAGCTGCGGCTCCGGCGCCGGTCGCGAGCTCCGAGGCCGACGAGCTCCGCGCGAGGCTCGCCGAGGCCCGCGCCGCCGAGGAGGCGACGCGCGTCGAGGCGCCGGCGCCCGAGCCGGAGCCGGCGCAGAGCGAGCTTGGCGGTCGCCGCGCCGACGTGCACGAGCGCGCCCGCCGCGCGCTCGGCGAGCTCGCGTAGCCGGCGACAGCCGGGAGCGGTGGGATGATCGGCGCCGATGGCGACGACCGCCGACGCCGCTGAGCGCCCGCGGCTCGACCCTCCGAACATCCTCTGGTTCTTCGGCGGGCTGACGGCGGCGGCGGCGGGCAACGCGGTCGTCTCGCGGGTGCACCCGTCAGCGCGGGGGCTGTGGATCCTGCTCGCGGCGCTCGCGTTCCTCGCCGTCTTCGCCGCGCTCTCGGCGGCGCTCCTCCGCGCGGGGTGGACGGTGCCCGGTGGCGTGCTCGCGGCGATGGCGGTCACGTTCGTCGCGCCGGCCGCCGTCGGCCTCCTGCGGCTCGTCGGCTTCTGGCACGACGCGCCCGGGATCGCGCCGCTCCAGGAGTACGAGGGGCCGCTCGTCGCCGTCGCGTGCGCGACGGCGCTCGCGGGGCTCGCGGCGTACGCGCTCGTCGACTTCCCGTTCGTCCTCGCGATCGTCGCTGCGGCCGCGACGATCGGCGCGCAGCTTCTGCTCCCGATCTTCGTCGCGCGGCCCGGCCCGGCCGATCACGCGAACGGCGAGCTCGCGATCGGCGTCGCGCTCGTCGCGGCGGGCGTCGCGCTCGACCTCCGCGGCGCGCGCCGGGCAGCGTTCTGGTGGACCGTCTTCGGCCTCTCCACGTTCGCGCTCGGGCTCGCCTACCACGCCTTCCGGAACGCGTCGTGGGGCTGGGCGCTGATCCTCGCGACCGGCGCGCTCTTCCTCGCGGTCGCGATCGTGCTGCGGCGCGCGACGTGGGGGCTCTTCGGCGTCGCGGGCTTCTTCGCGGCGGCAGCGCACTACCTCGACACGTCGTTCGGGACGCTCGGGACGGCGTTCGCGCTCGCCGCGCTCGGGCTCGGGCTCGTGGCGCTCGGGATCGGCGCGCGCCTCGCGCCGGGCGCCGCTCGCTTTGACACCTAGCGAGACTAGGTATAGCCTGGCGAGGCTTTGAGAGCCGACACGCTCAAGGGTCATCTCGACGTCCTCGTCCTAGCGGCGCTCCGCGACGGGCCGGCGCACGGGTACGCGGTGATCGACGCGCTCCGGACCCGGAGCGACGGGGCGTTCGACCTCGCCGAGGGAACCGTTTACCCGGTGCTCCACCGGCTCGAGGCGGCCGGCCTGCTCGCGAGCGCGTGGTCGGACGCGGCCGGGCGGCGGCGGCGCGTGTACCGGCTCACCCGCAGCGGCCGGGCTGCGCTCTCGACACGGGAGCGCGACTGGCGGCGCTTCGCCGAGGCGGTCGAGGCGGTGCTCGCGTGACGCTCGGCGACCTCGACCGCGAGCTCGGCCGGGTCGGGATCCGCGGCCGCCGCCGCGCGCGGATCCTCGCCGAGGCGGCCGACCACCTCGCCGAGGGCGACCCGGAGTGCTTCGGCGATCCGCGGGAGATCGCGCAGACGTTCGCCGACGAGCTCGCGACCGCCGGCGTCACCCGCTCGGCGTTCCGTGCGTTCGCGGCGCTGGCCGCGGCCGGGATCGGGTTCGCGGCCGCGTGGCTGCTCGTCGTGCCGGCCGGCGGCTGGACCGACCTGACCGCCGCGCCCGAGGTCCCGCTCGCCGTCGCGGCCGGCGTCGGGATGCTCGTCTGCTCGCAGGTCTCGCTCGCCGCCGGCCTGCTCGCGGGCCTCCAGGCGCTGCGGATCCGGCGCCGGCGCGCCGCGCCGGCGGCCGAGGTCGCGCTGCTCCTCCGGCGGACCGTTGCCGCGCTCGCGTTCGGCGCGGCGGCGACGCTCTCGATCTCGCTCTTCGCGCTCGAGAGCCGCGGCCAGCTCGCCGGCTGGTACGTCCTCGGCGCCGGGATCGGCGGCGTCGTCCTCACCGTGCCGCTCGCGTTCGTGGCGGCGACGATCGTCCCGCTCGCCCGGCTCCGGCCGGCCGTGCCGGGCGCCGCGGGCGACGTGTTCGACGACCTGCCGGTGCGGCTGCCGCGCCGGCCGTGGCTGCTCTGCCTCGGGCTCGCCGCGCTCGCCGCGTTCGTCACGCTCGGTGCGGCCGACAGCGCCGAAGGCGCGCGGAACGCGGTCGTGGAGGCGACGCTCGTCGTCGCCGGGTTCGCCGCGCTCGGCCGCCGGCTCGGGCTGCGGAGCTAGCTCCCGGCGACGAGCTCGACGACCTGCGCGGGGTCGTCGGTCACCTCGAGCAGCTCGAGGTCCGACGGCGAGATCGTCCCCGCCGCGAGCGGTCCGGCGCGCAGCCAGTCGAGCAGCCCGCCCCAGTACCCCGAGTCGAAGAGCACGACCGGGAAGTCCGCGACCTTGCCGGTCTGGATCAGCGTCAGCGACTCGAACAGCTCGTCGAGCGTCCCGATCCCGCCGGGGAAGATCACGAAGCCCTCCGACGGCTTCACGAAGCAGACCTTGCGCGCGTAGAAGTGCTCGAACGTGACCTCGAGGTCGAGGTACGGGTTCGTGCCCTGCTCGTGCGGCAGCTCGATGTTGAACCCGACCGAGAGCCCGCCGCCCTCGCGCGCGCCGCGGTTCGCGCCCTCCATCACGCCCGGGCCGCCGCCGGTGACGACCGCCCAGCCGCGCCCGGCGAAGCCGCGGCCGACCGCCCGCGCCGCCGCATATGCCGGATGGTCCTCGCCGACGCGCGCGGAGCCGAAGACCGCGACCGCCGGTCGGTCGATCCGTGCGACCGCCGCGAACCCGCGCTCGAACTCCCGCGCGATCCGATCCACCGCGTCGGGCGGATCGGCCTGCGCCGTGTCGAGGAGCCGCCGCTCGTCCCAGGCCATCGCTACAGCCGGTGCTGCGGCAGGTACGCGAGCCAGGCGCCGACGGCGAGGAGAAACGCCGTGCCGAAGTAGAGCGCGCCGCTGACGATCGCCTTCTCGCGGCCGCCTCCGTACCAGAGGAAGCGCGTCGAGCGCCACACCGACGCGCCGTCGAGGATCCAGAACGGGAGCAGGTTCACCAGGTTCAGGAAGAAGCCGAAGTACGCGAGCGCGACGAGCACGTCCGAGCCCTCGGACTGGCCGACGAGGTAGCAGGCGAGCGCGGCGACGCCGCCGAGGATCGGCCCGGCGATCGCGACGCGCGCGGTCTGCCACGGGTTCCCGCGCGTGTGCTTCACGTACGCACCGAGGAACGGGATGAACACGGGCCAGGACGGGTGCAGCCCCTCGCGCCGCGCCTCGAGGAAGTGGCCCATCTCGTGCACGAAGATCAGGAAGACGACGCCGAGCCCGAACTTCCAGCCCCAGATCAGCGCGTAGCCGCCGAAGGCGAGGAAGATGAACCCGAACTTCGCGACCGCGCCGAGCTTCAGCAGCAGCCCGAAGGCCGCGGCGATCGGCGCCACGAGCCTGCGCAGCCCGCGCCGCCAGTCCGTGCCGCGCGGCTGTACCGGCTCGTAGTCGCGGTGTGCGAAGTCCCCTGGTTCGTACGGCTCCACGAGCTCACAGTAGCCGTGCGCCGCGAGCGTGACTACGGGGGGCTCGGGGTCGACCGGGTTCCCCGCTCACGAGCCGCGGCCGATCCATTCCTCGCCGCCGTCGTAGACCTCCTTCTTCCAGAGCGGCACGCGCTCCTTCAGCTCGTCGATCGCCTCGTGGCACGCGGCGAGCGCGGCGTGGCGGTGAGCGGCCGAGACCGCGATCACGACCGAGGTCTCGCCGATCGCGACGACGCCGACGCGATGGTGAATCGCGACCGCGACGAGGTCGTGGCGGGCGCGCAGGCCGTCGGCGATCTCGGCCATCACCGCCTCGGCCATGCCCTCGTACGCCTCGTACTCGAGCCGCACGACGTCGCGGCCCCGGGAGCTCGCGCGCGTCGTGCCGGAGAAGGTCGCGATCGCGCCGGCGTGCGCGTCGCGCACCTCGTCGACGGCGCGCTCGAGCGAGAGCGGCTCCCCCGAGAGCAGGAAGGCACCGCCCGAGACGGGCGGGATCAGCGCGACCTCGTCGCCGTCGGCGAGCGCGCGCTCGGGCTTCGCGTACTCGCGGTTCACGGCATAGAGGAGCCCGTCGGGCTCGTCGCCGAGGCCGAGGGCCGGCCACACGTCGGCAACGGTCGCCGCGTCGAGCTCGCGCTCCGACCAGCCGGCGCGCTCGCGGAGCCCGGCGAAGAGGCGGACCCGGACGGTCACGGCGCGACCGCCACGATCCCCGGCCAGTCGTAGTGCCCGTAGTAGTCGTCGGCCCGCGACGCCTCGCCGAGCGCGTGCAGCCTGCCGCCGCGGAGCACCTCGACGGTTCCGACGCCGTACAGCTCGGTCGGCTTCGAGATGGTGTGGGTGCGGACGAAGAGGATCGAGCCGTCGGAGAGGACGCGCGGGAGCTCGTCGGTCGCGCCGGCCGGCGGGCTCGTGAGCTGCCGGCGAACGGGGAGGAGCTGCCAGATCGCGCGGTGCTCGCGGCCGATCCGGTGGGGAACCGTATTCGCGCTCGCGGCGGCGACGAGCGTGCGCCCGTCGGCGCTGCACGACGGCGAGACCCACGAGCGCGACGGGTCGCGCGAGGCGTCGCGGCCGTCGAACACGATCCGCTTCGCGTCCATCGCATAGCGGTCGCGGCCGGCGGCGACCGCGAGGTGCGGCCCGCACACGGTCACGTAGTCGGGGTAGACGAGCGTGACCGCGACGCGCCGCCCGGCGCCCTCGTACAGCGGCAGGCCGTCGGCCGCGATCGAGCTCGAATCGTCGAGGTCGCTCCACCAGAGCGGCGTGCCCGACGCGGTCACCGCGGCGACGAGCGGGCGCTGCACGCCGGCCAGCGGTCCGGCCACCCGCCGGAGCCGGCCGGCCCGGCGCACCCACACCTCCTGGTGCGCGGGCGCGCCGCACGGGGCGCGGCACACGGAGCGGCCGAGCGCGAGCACGCCGCCGGGCCCCCACGCGAAGCTGGTCGCGCCCCACGACGCCGGCACGACCAGCCGCCTCCCGGCGCCGGGAGTCCACGTGTACACGGCGCCGCTCGCCGTCTGGAAGGCGGCTGTATCGCCGGTCGGCGCCCACGCGAGCGCGCCCGACCCGAGCGTCGGGCCGCCGACGATCCGGCCGCCCGCCGAGAGTACGCGTCCGTCGCCGCTCCAGCGCGGCATGCGGTCGGCGCGCCTTGCCTCGAGGTGTGCCCGGCCGCTCGCGGCGTCGGCGACGACGAGCGTCGCACCGTCGAGGAACGCGACCCTCGGGCCGGGCGAGCGGGCGGCCGCTCCCTCGACGCCGAGGAGGATCGAGACGAGCGCGACGGCGGCGACACGCACCGCGCCGAGCATACTGCCGCGCCTACGCGGCGACGGCCGCCTCCGCGCCGAGCGGCACGACGATCGGGATCGGCGCGCCGATCACGAAGACCATCTCGGCGAAGGTCGCGACGTTCGTCGAGCCGCCGAAGAAGCCGACGACGCGCGCTCGGCGGTGGCCGAGGTTGCGCAGCCCGTGCGGCGTCATCGCCGGCACGACCGCGAGCTCGCCGGTGCGAAGCGGCCCGGACTCCTCGCCGACAGACGCCTCGACCTCTCCCTCGAGCACGAGCAGCAGCTCCTCCGCGCTGTCGCGGTGCTCGGGCAGCTCGGCTCCGGGCTCGAGCTCGATGTACACGAGCGCGGTGGCCGCCGTCCCCTCGGCGCTCGAGATCGGGAAGTCCGCCCGGAGCCCCTCGAAGCGCTCCGGCGGGGACATGGCGGCAAGGTCGACCTTCAACATGACGGCTCCTTTCAATAGACAGTCGTGTTCAGCGATTATGGAGCCGAGCGATCCTGCTGTCAAATTCGTAGTACATTGTTGTGCAATGGAAAAGCGCCCGTACCGGATGAAGGCGAGAGCCGAGCGGCAGGCCGAGACCCGGCGGCGGATCGTCGAGGCCGCGGTCGAGCTCCACACGACGCTCGGGCCGGCCCGGACCTCGATCAGCGCGATCGCCGAGCGCGCGGGCGTCCAGCGCCACACGGTCTACGCGCACTTCCCCGACGACGGGGCCCTGTTCGCGGCGTGCAGCAGCCACTGGCGCGAGCTGCACCCGTTCCCGGATCCCGGGGGCTGGGAGGCGATCGGCGACCCGAGGCGGCGGCTTCGCCGCGCGCTGCGCGACCTCTACGCGTGGTACGAGGCCGTCGAGTCCGACTGGGCGCTGATCCGGCGCGACGAGCACCTCTATCCGTCGTTCGGGCTCGCGTGGGAGAGCCGGATGCGCTCGATCGCCGCCTCCCTCGCCGGGCCGTTCGGACGCCGGAAGCCCGTCGCGGCCGCGGTCGGGCACGCGCTGGAGTTCGAGACGTGGCGCTCGCTCGTCCGACGCCGGGGCCTCTCGAACGCGGAGGCCGTCGAGCTGATGGTCGCCCTCGTCGAGTCGGCGTAGCGCCGCCGCGCCCGCCCGCCGCGATACTTCGGAAGGATGGCGGCCACCGACCGGCGCGAGACCGAGTCCGGGATCGAGATCGAGCCGGTCTACACCGCGGCCGACGCGCCGCGCGAGCTCGAGGCTCCGGGCGAGCCGCCGTTCACCCGCGGGCCGTACCCGGACATGTACCGCGGCCGGCCGTGGACGATCCGCCAGTACGCCGGCTTCGGCTCGGCAGACGAGACGAACGAGCGCTTCCGGTACCTGCTCGCGGGCGGGCAGACCGGGCTCTCGGTCGCGTTCGACCTGCCGACGCAGCTCGGCTACGACTCCGACGACCCGCGCGCCGAGGGCGAGGTGGGGCGGACCGGCGTCGCGATCGACTCGCTCGCCGACATGGAGGCGCTCTTCGACGCGATCCCGCTCGGCGAGGTCTCGACCTCGATGACGATCAACGCGCCGGCCGCGCTGCTTCTCCTGCTGTACGAGCTCGTCGCCGAGCGGCAGGGCGTCGAGGCCGCAATGCTCCGCGGCACCGTGCAGAACGACGTGCTGAAGGAGTACGTCGCGCGCGGCAACTACATCTTCCCGCCGCGGCCGTCGATGCGGCTCGCGACCGACCTGTTCGCCTACTGCGGCGAGCGGCTCCCGCGCTGGAACCCGATCTCGATCTCCGGGTACCACATCCGCGAGGCGGGCTCGACGGCGGTCCAGGAGCTCGCGTTCACGGTCGCGAACGGGATCGCGTACGTCGAGGCGGCGGTCGCGGCGGGGCTCTCGCCCGACGAGCTCGGCCGGCGGCTCTCGTTCTTCTTCAACGCGCACAACGACTTCTTCCAGGAGGTGGCGAAATACCGGGCAGCGCGCCGCGTGTGGTCGCGGGTGATGTCCGAGCGGTTCGGCGCCACGGACCCGCGCGCGCTGGCGCTGCGGTTCCACGCTCAGACCGGAGGCTCGACGCTGACCGCGCAGCAGCCGGAGAACAATGTCGTCCGCGTCGCGATCCAGGCGCTCGCGGCGGTGTGCGGCGGCGCGCAGTCGCTGCACACGAACTCGTTCGACGAGGCGCTCGCGCTGCCATCCGAGCGCGCGGCGCGGATCGCGCTCCGCACGCAGCAGATCCTCGCGGCCGAGGCGGGCGGGACGGACACGGCCGACCCGCTCGGCGGCTCGTTCTACATCGAGTCGCTCACCGACGAGCTCGAGGCGCGCGCGTGGGAGCTGATCGAGCGCGTGGACGAGCTCGGCGGCGCGGTCGCGGCGATCGAGTCGGGCTGGGTGCAGGGCGAGATCGAGGCCGCGGCGTACCGGTGGACGGCCGCGGTCGAGGCCGGCGAGCGGACGATCGTCGGCGTGAACGCGTTCGTGGACGAGGGCGGGCAGGGGATCGAGCTGCACCGCATCGACCCGGAGGCCGAGCGGCGCCAGGTCGAGCGGACGCAGGCGGTGCGCGCCGGGCGGGACGCGGGCGCGGCGGAGCGGGCGCTCGCGCGGGTGCGCGAGGCCGCGCGCGGGACGGAGAACGTGCTCCCGCCGCTCCGCGACGCGCTCGGGGCGAGGTGCACGGTGGGCGAGGTGTGCGGCGTGCTCCGCGAGGAGTGGGGCACGTTCGACCGCGCCTGAGCGCGCCTCAAGCGAACAGCAAGACCCGGTTCAGCCCCGCTCAAGCGGACGGCCGCAGCGTTTGCGGGCGACGTGCAGCCCGTTCTCCGACCACTCCTCGCCGCGTCGGCCGCGCTGCACGCCGACCCGCGAACCCGGGCGCCCGTCGTCGTCCGCGTCGACGACGGGTTCCGCTGGCTCGACGCCGGGATCGGCGCGCTCGCCGCGCTCGGCGTCGTGCTGCTCGTCCTCGGGTTCGTCCTCACGACCCGCAGAGCGAAAGGGGAGAGATGAACCTTCGTCCAGCCAGTGCCGCGGCCGCCGTGCTCGCGATCGTCCTCGCCGGCGGCGCCTCCGCCGCCGCCAAGCCCGGCCCGCCCTCGCCGCCGGGCGCCGTGACCGTCTTCGCGCACGGCCTGAGCAACCCGCGCGGGCTCGCGTTCTCGCCCGACGGCGAGCTCTATGTCGCCGAGGGCGGCACGGGAGGCACCGACAAGCCCACGGGCGGAGACGACCTGCCGACCACGGCCGACTCCGAGACCGAGCCGTGCCGCCAGGTCCCGGCCGCCGGTCCGTACACGGCCGGCAACAACGACGCCGCCATCGTTCGCATCGACCGGCGCGGCGTCGTCGAGACCGTCGTCGGCCACCTGCCGTCGAGCCAGACCTCGGCCGCGGCGGGCTCGCTCGTCAGCGGCGTCGCCGCCGTGACGTTCGTCGGCGGGCAGCTGTACGCCGTCGAGGCCGGGGCCGGCTGCTCGCACGGCCTCGCGAACACGCACAACGGCATGTTCCGCGTCGAGCCCAACGGGAGGACCCACGAGCTCGTCGACCTGAGCGCGTACCTGATGGGGCACAGACCGCAGGACGACACGTTCGAGCGGGACGACTGGGAGCCGGACGGGACGTGGTACAGCATGGTCGCCCTCGGCCACAGGCTCTACACGACCGAGCCGAACCACCAGGTGATCGAGCGCGTCACGACGCACGGCGACGTCACCCGGGTCCTCGACATGTCGCAGAACTCGCTCGCGAAGACGCCGAAGCCCGAGTGGATCGGGCCGGCGTCGCTGTCCGTCCACGACGGCGACCTCTACTTCGGCGCGCTCGGCCCGTTCCCGATCGACGTCGGTCACGAGCAGGTGTGGAAGCTGACTCGGCACGGGCAGCTCAGCGTCTACGCGGACGGGCTGACGGTGGTCCTCGGGACGACCTGGGACGACCGCGGCCGCCTCTACGCGCTCGAGTCGATGACCGCCCCGGACTTCCCCGGCCCGAGCCAGGTCGCCACCGGAAAGGTCGTCCGCATCGACCCCGACGGCACGCAGACGACGATCGTCGACGGGCTCGACTTCCCGTCCGCGATCGCGCTCGGGCCCGACAGGGCCCTGTACATCTCGAACTGGGGCTTCGCCGGCGCGCCCGGCCAGGGGGAGATCCTCCGGGTCGCGATCCCGGGCTAGCCGGAGGCCGTCCAGCGCCGGCCGGCCGCCGGTCTCCCTCGCGGCCCGCCGGCGCTGGACACCCATGGCAGCGGGGATTACTGTCGGCGCACCGCCATGGACTTCTGCCTGCTCGGCGCGCTCGAGGTGCGCGAAGCGGGCCGGGCGATCCCGCTCGGCCGGGGCAAGCAGCGGGCGCTGCTCGCGATGCTCCTGGTCCACGGCGGCGAGACCGTGTCGAGCGACCGGCTGATCGAGGCGCTCTGGGACGCCCGTCCGCCGGCGAGCGCCGCGAACAGCGTCCACGTCTACGTCTCGCAGCTCCGCCGGGCGCTCGGCGACGGCCGTCTCGTCACCGCGCCGGGCGGCTACGCGCTCGAGGTCGGGGACGACGAGCTCGACAGCCGCCGCTTCGAGCGTCTCGCCGCCGAGGGCCGCGCCCGGCTCGCCGCGGGGGATGCGGCCGGCGCGGTGGCGGCGTTCGCCGAGGGACTCGAGCTGTGGCGCGGCCCGGCGCTCGCGGACTTCGTGTACGCGCCCTTCGCGGCGGGCGAGATTGCGCGGCTCGAGGAGGAGCGGGTCGTCGCGCTCGAGGACCGGGCCGAGGCGGAGCTCGCGCTCGGCGCCGCTGCGGAGCTCGTGCCCGGGCTCGAGGAGCTCGTGCGGGAGCATCCGCTGCCCGAGCGCGCGCGCGGCCGGCTGATGCTCGCGCTCTTACCGCTCGGGGCGCCAGGCCGACGCGCTCGGCGTCTACCGCGACGGGCGGAGCGTCCTCGTCCGCGAGCTCGGGCTCGAGCCGGGGCCCGAGCTGCGCGAGCTCGAGCAGGCGACCCTCCGGCACGACCCCGGCCTCGCGCCCGGCCGGCCTGCGCCTCGTCCGGCGCGCCGGCCGGGCCTCGTCGTCCTCGCTGCGGCGGCGCTCCTGCTCGCCGCGGCGGTCGGCGCCGGCACGGTCGAGCTCACGCGCGGGAGCGCCGGGATCGCATCGGTGACCCCGAACTCGGTCGCGGTGATCGACCCGGCGACGAACCGGATCGTCGGCGAGGTCCCGGTCGGCGCGCGGCCGGGCGCGGTCGCGGCCGGCGCCGGCGCGATCTGGGTCGGGAACCGCGACGACGGGACGGTCTCGCGCGTCGCGCCGTCGAGCCTCGCCGTGCTCCGGACGCTGCCGGTCGGCGCGGAGCCGACCGGCCTCGCCGCGGCCGGTCGCGAGCTGTGGGTCGTCGGGGCCGATCCGTCCGCGGCGGCGGTATCGGTCGAGCGGATCGACGCGCGCTTCGACACCGTGACGCCGCCGCGCCGGGTCGGCAACGTCGTCGCAGGCGGGCCCGGCGCCGTCGCCGCCGGCCGCGACGTGGTGTGGGTCGCGCCGTCGTCGGGGCTGCTGACCCGCTTCGACGCTGCGAGCGGGCGCGTCCGCGGCCGGGTCGACCCGGGCACCTCGCCGACCGACATCGCGGCGGGCGCCGGCGCGGTCTGGCTCCCGAACGCCTACGCCGACACGGTCACCCGCGTGGACGCGACCGGGCTCCGCACCACGATTCCGGTGGGCCGCAGGCCGGCGGCGGTCGCGGTCGGGCTCGGCGGCGTCTGGGTCGTCGACGCGCTCGACGACACGCTCGTCCGGATCAACCCGACCACGCACGCCGTCGTCGGCTCGATCGGCGTCGGTCGGTTCCCGGACGGCGTCACGGTCGGGCTCGGCTCGGTCTGGGTCGCGAACGCGCGCGACGGAACCGTGAGCCGCGTCGACCCGGCGACGCGGAAGGTCGAGACGATCCGCGTCGGCGGCAGCCCGCAGTCGCTCGCGGTCGCGGGCGGGCGCCTCTGGGTCACGGTCGACGCCGCGCTCCCGCAGGCGCCCGCCACGGGCGGGGTCGCGCGGATCGAGGCGGTCGACGACGTCCAGGGGATGGACCCGGCGACCGTGTACGACCCGCACGCCTGGCAGCTCCTCGACGCCACGTGCGCCAAGCTCCTCAACTACCCGGACCGGCCGGCGCCGGCCGGCTCGCAGCTCGAGCCGGAGGTGGCCGCGTCGCTGCCTCGGGTCTCGGACCGCGGCCTCACGTACAGGTTCACGATCCGGCCCGGGTTCCGTTTCTCCTCGGGCGAGCCCGTCACCGCCGCGACGTTCGCGTACTCGATCGAGCGCAGCCTCAGCAAGTCGCTGGACGGCCCGGGACGCGTGTACCTCGGCGACGTCGTCGGCGCGCGCGCGTTCATGGCCGGCCGCGCCGTGCGCGTCTCGGGGATCGAGGCCCGCGGCTCCACGCTGACGGTCAGGCTCGTGGCGCCGGAGCCGGACCTGCCGACGCGGCTCGCGCTGCCGTTCTTCTGCGCCGTGCCGCTCGGCACGCCGCTCGTTCCGCAGTCGGTGCGGACGATCCCGGGCGCCGGGCCGTACTTCGTCGCCGCGTACACGCCGGGCCAGGGCGTCGTGCTCGAGCGGAACCCGTACTACCGCGGCAGCAGGCCGCACCGGCTGCGGCGGATCGTGTTCACGCCGGGCGTCGCGCCGGCGCAGCAGATGCGCGACGTCCAGAACGGGAACGCCGACTACGCCTTCAACGTCCCGCGGGGGACGACGCGAAGCCGGGGCTGACCGTGAACGCGTTCCCGCAGCTCGACATGGTCGTGCTGAACACGCACCGCCGGCTCTTCGCCGACGTGCGGCTGCGGCAGGCGGTGAACTTCGCGATCGACCGCACCGCCCTCGCCGCGCTCGGCGATCCGTGGTCGCCGATCCCGGGCCGGACGACCGACCAGTACCTGGCGCCGGTGATGCCGGGGTTCCGTGACGTCGACGTCTATCCGTCCCATCCCGACCTCGCGCGCGCCCGGCGCCTCGCCGCCGACCGGACCGGGACGGCGGTGATGTACACGTGCGACCAGCCGCCCTGCGACCGGATCGCGCAGATCGTCCGGACCGACCTCGCCCGGATCGGGATCGACGTCGTCGTCAGGACGTTCGGGATGGCGGAGCTGTTCACCCGGATGGGCCGGCCGGGCGAGCCGTTCGACCTCGGCTGGGCCGGCTGGGTCGCGGACTACCCCGACCCGGACGACACGCTCGACGTGCTGCTCGCCTCGGGCGCGGTGCCGCCATTCGACGACCCCGTCTGGCGGGCGCGGCTCGCGCGCGCCGGGCGCCTCTCGGGGCCGGAGCGCTACCTCGCGTACGGCCGGCTCGACGGCGAGCTCGCCCGCGACGCCGCGCCACCTCGCGTACGGCCGGCTCGACGGCGAGCTCTAGCCCGCGACGCCGCGCCCTGGGTCGCGTACGCGAACCGGCCGAGCGTCGCGTTCCTCTCGTCGCGGATGGGCTGCCGCGTGTACCAGCCGGTCTACGGGATCGACCTCGCGGCTCTCTGCGTACGGCACAGCGGCTGACGCCCCGCTACGGTCGGCCCGTGCGGATCCTGCTCGTGTCCCAGATGTACCCCGGGCCGGCCGACCCGGACCTGGGCGTGTTCGTGGCGCAGATGGAGCGGGCGCTCCGCGACCGCGGCCACGAGCTCGAGCTCGCGGTGCTCGATCGGCGCGGCGGTGGGAAGCGGCGCTTCCTCGAGCTGCGCCGCCGCGTCGCGGCGGCGGCGCGGCCCGACGTCGTCTGGGCGCACTTCCTCGTCCCGTCGGGCCTGATCGCCGCGAGCGTGGACGCGCCGCTCGTCGTCACCGCGCACGGCCGCGACGTCCGCAACGTCGGCGCGATCCCGGGGATCGCCGCGCTCACGCGCCGCGTCGTCCGCCGCGCGAGCGCCGTGATCGCGGTCTCGGACTACCTGCGTCGCGAGCTCGAGACGAAGCTCCCCGACGCGCGCGGCAAGACAGAGGTGGTCGACTCGGGCGTCGACCTCGACCTCTTCAACCCCGACGGCTCGTCGCCTGCCGGGGACGGCCCGCGCTTCGTCGCGGTCGGGAGCCTGACCGAGCGCAAGAACGTCGTCCGGCTCGCGGACGCCTTCGCCCGGCTCGGGCGCGGGAGCCTCACGTTCGTCGGTGACGGCCCGCTGCGCGGCGCCCTCGAGGGCCGGCCCGGCGTCCGCGTCACGGGCCGCGTCGCGCACGACGAGGTGCCGGGCCACCTCGCGGCCGCGGACGTCGTCTGCGCGCCGTCGCTGCTCGAGCCGTTCGGCCAGGCGATCCTCGAGGCGATGGCGTGCGGCCGGACGGTCGTCGCGACGCGGATCGGCGGCCCGCCCGAGTTCGTCCCGCCCGAGGCGGGGATCCTCGTCGACCCGCTCGACGAGGCCGCGCTCGCCCGCGCGCTCGAGGCCGCCGCCGCGCTCCCGCGCCCGAACGAGGCCGCCCGGGCGGCGGCCGCGACGCACGACGTGAGGCTCCAGGCCGAGCGGGTGGAGGCGATCCTCAGCCGAGCCGCTCGAGGTCGGCGAGCCTGACCTCGACGAGCGGCCGGACGCGATCCTCGAGCCCGGCCTCGCGCGCGACCGCGAGCGCCTCCTCGTAGCTCGCCCGCACCTTCGCCGGATCGACCCCCTGCTTCAGGCGGTTGTCGCCGGTGACGAGCAGCTTCTGGATGCGCTCGCTTGGATCTTCCTCGCCCACGCGCGTACCTTACGCCCGACGTGGTCCGGGTCCTGATCGTCGACGACCATCTGCTGTTCGCCGAGGCGCTCGAGGCGATCCTCTCGCTCGACGGGCGGATCGAGGTCGTCGGCCGCGCGGGCGACGGCGAGCAGGCGGTCGGGCTCGCCCGCGAGCTGGAGCCCGACGTCGTGCTCATGGACCTGAGCATGCCGCGCGCCGACGGCTTCGCCGCCACGCGAGCGATCCGGGAGGCGCACGCGCAGGCGCACATCCTCGTCCTCACCGGCTCGGCGGTGACGACCGATGTCGCACGCGCGCGCGAGGCGGGCGCCGACGGCTACCTCACGAAGGACCAGATCGCCGACGATCTCGTACGGGCGATCCTGGAGGCCGGGGGCCCGTAGCGGCTACCCTCCGGGGATGCTCGCCGCGCTCTCCGTCCTCCAGGTGCTGATCTGCGCCGGCCTCGTCGCCTTGATCCTGATGCACTCGGGGCGCGACACGGGCCTCGGCGGGATGGGATTCACGCCGGCCTCGCAGGGCGGGACGCACATCGTGGAGCGGAACCTGACCCGGCTCACGGTCGTGGTCGCGGTTCTCTTCTTCGTGAACACGATCGCGCTCTTCCACCTGCTGCAGTAGCCCGGCGCGGGGAGAACCGGAGTTCCCCCACGCGCCGGATGATGCGCTGGAGAGGACTTGAACCTCCACGCCCCTAAGGGCACAAGGCCCTCAACCTTGCGCGTCTACCAATTCCGCCACCAGCGCGTCGAGGGAGCGCCATTCTAGCCGCGTCCCGGCGGGCGGGCGCGCACCCGCGAGTTTGACGACGTCCGGAGGATTCTCTACCGTGTTCCCGAACACACGTTCGTCAACTTCTCCGCGGAGGCGCGATGCTCACCGAGCGGCAGCAGCAGATCTGGAACTTCCTCGTCGAGTACGTCGACGGCCACGGGTATCCGCCGACCGTGCGGGAGATCGGGGAGCACGTCGGGCTCGCCTCGCCGTCGACCGTGCACGCGCACCTCGCGAACCTCGAGCGCGCCGGGCTCCTCCGCCGCGATCCCACGAAGCCGCGCGCGCTCGAGCTGATCGGGCGCGAGCGCGCCGAGTCCGCGGCCGCGCCGGCCTCGGGCGACGCCGACGGCGTCCGGCTGCCGCTCGTCGGCGAGATCGCCGCCGGGTCGCCGCTCCTCGCGGAGCAGAACATCGAGGACTACCTTGTGATGCCGAAGCAGACGAAGGGAGACTTCCTGCTGCGCGTGCGCGGCGAGTCGATGATCGGCGCGGGGATCCTCGACGGCGACCTCGTGATCGTGCAGCGCGGCCCCGACGCGCGGAACGGCGAGATCGTGGTCGCGCTCGCGGGCGACGACGAGTCCGCGGACGAGGCGACCGTCAAGACCTTCTACCTCGACGACGGCTGGCGCATCCGCCTCCAGCCGGAGAACCCGGCGCTCGAGCCTCAGTACCCGGCGCACGTCGAGATCATGGGCCGCGTCGTGGGGGTGTTCCGCGAGCTGTGACCGTCGCGCCGTTCGCCCGCACGCTCGACCAGGAGCTGCTCGCGCTCCTCCGCGGCGCGTCGCTCGAGTGCCTCGCCTGCGGCGAGTTCGTGATGCACGCCCGCGCCGGCGTCGTGTTCTGCCCGGAGTGCGGGACGCAGCTCGCCGACGAAGCGGTCGCCGCGGCCGCCGCCCCCGTCGGCGAGACGGGCTAGTGTCCTGAGTCGTTAATCCGTTGGCAGTAGGCGGCGATGCTGTCGAGGATCTCGTCGGCGCTCTTGTGCCAAACAAACGGTCTGGGCTCGTCGTTCCAGTTCGTGATCCAGGTGCGGATCGAGGCGACGAGGTCGCGGACGTTGCGGTGGCTGCCGCGCTTGATCCACTTGGTCGTCAGCTCGGCGAACCAGCGCTCGACCAGGTTGAGCCAGGAGCTGTAGGTCGGGGTGAAGTGGAACGTGAACCGCGGGTGGCGCACGAGCCAGCGCTGGATCGCCGGCGTCTTGTGCGTTGAGGAGTTGTCGAGCACGACGTGGACGTCAAGGTCGGCCGGGACGGTCTTGTCGATCAGGTTGAGGAAGCGCCGGAACTCCTCGGCGCGCTGCCGGGGCGTCATCTCCGAGATCACCTGTCCGGAGGCAACATCGAGGGCGGCGTAGAGGTTGGTGGTGCCGTTACGGCGATAGTCGTGTGTGCGCCGCTCGGGCACCCCGGGCATCAGCGGCAGCACCGGCGCGGTCCGATCCAGAGCCTGGATCTGCGACTTCTCATCGACGCAGAGCACGACCGCGGCCTCCGGGGGGTTCAGGTACAGCCCGACGATGTCGCGCGTCTTGTCGATGAACTGCGGATCGGGCGACAGCTTGAACGTCTCCGTCTGCTGCGGCTTCAGCCCGAACGCCCGCCAGATCCGGCTGACGGCGCTCTGGCTCATCCCGGTCGCCGCCGCCATCGAACGCGTCGACCAGTGCGTCGCTGTCCGCGGCTGCTCCTCCAATGTCTTCACGACCACCCGCTCGACGTCCTCGTCACTGATCGTGCGCGGCTTCCCCGGGCGCGGCTCGTCATGAAGCCCATCCAGCCCCTGCCGCGCGAACCGGCCACGCCACTTCCCCACAGTTGTGAGAGCGCAGCCCAACTCGGCCGCGATCTCCGTACTCGACCTCCCCTCCGCCGCCGCCAGAACCACCCGGCAGCGGAACGCGAGCGCCTGCGCGCTCGACGGCCGCCGAGCCCACCGCTCGAGCACCTCCCGCTCCTCCGCACCGACCACGACCTCCGCACGCTGCCCCATGACGCCTCCCATCCTCGTCGTTGACGACGACGGCATTCGCCGTGGAACCCCAGGTCCCTGCAACCTAGAAACGAATTAACGCTTCAGGTGACTAGGAGACGCGTCCCGAAGTTCGGTCCGTGATCGTTGAAGGGACCGGGGCGGTGGTGTCGAACGTGGTCGTGATGGCGGGTCGGCGCAGGTACGTGATCGAGTTGAGCGACGATGAGCGCGTCGAGTTGGAGCGTCGGGTTGCGTGTTACACGTTTCCGCACATCGTTGTGGTGCGGGCGAAGATGATCCTGTACGCGGCCGAGGGTCAGCCGACAACGGAGATCGCGCGGCGGCTCGAGACGGCGCCCAGGGTCGTCGCGCAGTGGCGGAAGCGTTCTTCGAGGAGCGCCTGGCTGGACTCGATGATCGAGAACGCACGGGCCGCCCGCGCCGTTTTCCCCCCGGAGCAAGTCGCCGAGGTGAAGGCACTCGCGTGCGAGCTTCCGGCGACACACGGGCTCCCGCTCGGCCGTTTCTCTCGTACTGAGCTGCACCGCCTCGTGATCGAGCGCGGCCTCAGCAAGGCGTCGGCCTCGACGATCTGGCGTTGGCTGCACGACGACGCGCTGAAGCCGTGGCAGCAGCGCTCCTGGATCTTCATCCGCTACCCACGGTTCCGCGAGAAGGCCGGCCGGGTGCTCGACCTCTATCAACGCCGCTTCGAGGGCCGCAGGCTCAGGCCCGACGAGTACGTGATCTGCGCCGACGAGAAGACCCAGTTGCAGGCGCTCGGTCGTCGCCATCCGACGCTGCCGCCGCAGCCCGGGCGGTCAGCCCGGTCGAGTTCGAATACGAACGCAACGGCACCCTCGCCTACCTCGCCGCTTGGGATGTCCACCACGCCAACCTGTTCGACCGAGTCGAGGCCAAGAACGGGATCGAGCCGTTCGGCCGGCTCGTCGAACAGGTGATGACCGTCGAGCCGTACGCCTCCGCGCGAACGGTGTACTGGATCGTTGACAACGGCAGCTCCCACGCGGGCAAGACCTCGATCCGGCGGATCGAGGAGGCCTGGCCGAACGCCCGGCTGATCCATCTCCCTGTCCACGCCTCCTGGGTCAACCAGATCGAGCTCTACTTCTCGATCGTCCAACGCAAAGCGCTCACCCCCAACGAGTTCAACTCACTCGACGCGCTCGCCGAACGACTACTCGCGTTCGCCGACCACTACCGCCAGATCGCCCGGCCGTTCGAGTGGACATTCACCCGCGCCGACCTCGACCGCCTCCTCGCCCGCATCGACGCCCACGAACCCGAACTCAGACTCGCAGCTGACACCGAACTTACGGACGCGTGCACTAGGAGCTCTCGGAACGCGACTTCGGCGCCGGCCTTGCCAGCACGGCCCGGAGCTTGGCAGAGTTGGCCGGTGAAGCTCGGCTCCCGCGCCACGGTGCTCGCCTCGCTCGCGGCGCTCGTCGCCCTCGCGACGGCGGCCGGCGGGCAGTCGAGCGGCCGCGTCGTCGGCGGCACGGCGGTTCTCGTGCAATCTGCGCCGTGGGCGGTGTACATGAGGATCTCGAACGGGTCGACCGGGACGTACTGCAGCGGCTCGATCCTCGACTCGCTCCACGTGCTCACCGCCGCCCACTGCATGTACGTGCCGGACGGCACGCTCGCCGATCCCGGCGCGATCACTGTGCGGACCGGGATCTCGAGCTCCTCGCGGCCGCTCCGCAGCGACGCCGAGCAGGACCGATCCGTCGCCTCGTTCCGGGTCCATCCCGGGTTCACCGGCCCGACGACCGGGTCGAGCGACGACGTCGCGGTGCTCACGCTCGCCGCGCCGCTCGATCTGAACGGGCCGGCGGTCCAGCCGATCGCGCTCCCGGCGCCGGGCGCCGGCTTCCCGTCCGCCGACACCGACGTCGGCTTCGCGGGCTTCGGGCGCGAGAGCGCGGCCCTCCCCGCGACTGGAACGCTGAACTGGCTCACGGGGCGGGTCGACGAGCAGGGCACCTGCGGCGGCTTCACGACGGCGGTGATCCGCGACGCCGACGCCGTCTCGTTCTGCGCGTTCGCGCCGTGGAGCGCGGTCTGCAGCGGCGACAGCGGCAGCGGGCTCGTCACGTCCGGGCCGAGCCGCGTCCTCGTCGGCGTCGTCAGCGCCGGTCAGATCCTCGGGCAGGTCGGGTGCGCCACCGGCGCGCGCACGATCTTCACCGCGGTGTGGCCGCCCGAGATCCTCCGCTTCGTCGAGGGCGACGACCAGCCCCCGGCCGCGCCGCGCCGGACGTCCGCGACCTACGTTCGCCTCTTCTGGGACCACCCGCTCGCCGCCGGCGGGGCGCTCGTCTGCTTCTCCGACCGGTGGGACGGGAACCCGACGATCACGTACGCGTTCCTGAGCGCGCGCGGCCGGGTGCTGCAGCAAGGCCCGAGCAGCGTGTTCCGGCTCGGCGCCCGGAACGCCGGCGACGTCCTCTCGTGCCGCGCATCCGCGACGAACGCGGGCGGCACCGCCGTGCTCTCGACCGACTGGGTCGGCACGGTCGCCCCCGCGAGCTCCGCGCCGCCGGTCCGATCGAAGGCCGCCCGCCGCTAACATCGCCGGCGCAGGCCGGGTGACCGCGGCGCCTCCGGGCGTCGAGGAAAGTCCGGACACCGCAGGGCAGGATGCTGGCGCAAGCCAGGCGGCGAAAGCCGACGGAAAGTGGCACAGAAAGGAGACCGCCTCCCGCGTATCTCCGGAGACACGGCGAGGTAAGGGTGAAACGGTGGGGTAAGAGCCCACCAGCGACCGCGGCGACGCGGCGGCTAGCCAAACCCCATCCGGTGCAAGGCGAACAGGGCCCGTCACGAGGCAGCCCGCCCAGGGCCCGGGTAGCTGCAAAGAAGGATGGTCACCCCCGACAGAATCCGGCTTACAGGCCTGCTACAGGAAAACCCCGCTAATGCGGGGTTTTCCCATTTGGGGAGTGCGCCCGTGCATCACGGGTGCATCACCGCGACGACTGCTGGCGCCGTGCTGCCGCGCAGAAGGATCGCCTTCAACGCTTCGGGGTCGACCTCATCAGGGACGATCGCGTGCGAATACACGTCGAGGCTCATCGAAGCTTTCGCGTGCCCCGGACGCGGGTTCCTCGCCGGCGCCTGCTGGGGCGCTCAGGTCGCCCCAGCAGGGTTCCCGACGTCACGCGGACCGGAGGGCGCCGCAGCCCACCCGCTCCTCGTGCTGTGGTGTGCGCTGACCCCACGGTGGCAGCGTGCGCGTCGGCGGCGGCGGCGCCCATCGGTGCTAGACCCCATCTTCGGCCGGCTCTCCGGGAAGGTCGATGGCGAGGATTTCGAGGCGGAACTGTCCCTTCGGCGCCTGGACGACGGCGATCTCACCCCTCCGGCGTCCGATGAGGGCCTGGCCGAGCGGCGAGTCGGCCGAGATCCGGCTTGCTGCGGGGTCGGCCTCGAACGAGCCGACGAGCTCGTATTCGAGGCGGGCACCGGTGTCGAGGTCGCGCAGGCGCACAAGCTCGCCGAGGTCGACGATGTCGTTTGCCGCGTCCGGTTCGGCGACATGCGCCGCGGCGAGCCGCTCTTCGAGCCGGGCGATTCTCGCTTCGAGCAGCGCCTGCTCATCGCGGGCGGCGAGGTAGTCGGTGTTCGCCGTCGGGTCTGCGTCTCTCGCGAACGCTTCGCGAATCCGCCGCGCGGCTTCGTCCCGGCCGGAGGCCTTCAGGCGGTCGAGCTCGCCGGTGAGCCGCGCGAGGCCGCCCGGGGTGATCATCGTCTCTTTCATCGACCCTCCTCGTCGTGGGCGCCGCGCCTGCGCGGAGCGCTGGTGTCGGCGTAGGCTGCCGACCACCGGCTTCGACAACCATCGGGTCTGAAGCCCATCTTCGGCTGCCGACTCGCGCACGAAGGTGAAGGATGCGGGCCGGCCGGAGTCCAAAGTGGGGTCTGGCGTCCATCGCGGCGACGGGCGTCCCCGGCGATGCTGGAGGGAGGATGTACGGGACGATCGTGTGCGGAGTTACCGACGGCGCCGAGGGCCGGGCGGCGGCCCAGCTCGCGGCTGCCCTGGCGGCGCGGCTCGGGTTGCGGCTGGTGCTCGTGCATGTCGTCGCCGGCCCGGTGGAGGTCGCACGCGACGGGACCGAGAGGCCCGCGGCCGGGGGTATCAGGCCGACGCTGGAGGCGATCGCGCGTGAGGTCGGCGGTGCCGTGGAGGTCCGGATCGTGCGCGGGAACCGGGTCGACGGGCTGGTGCGGACCGCGGCCGAGGAAGGCGCGGACGTGATCGTTCTTGGCTCGCGGCTGCGTGGCGCGCGAGGCCGTCAGCTGCGTTGCGCGCTCGCGTGCGAGCTCGAGGCCGCGACGGACGTGCCGGTGCTGGTCGCGCCTCCGGCGACGCGCGAGCGCAGCGGTCGGCGGCTGGCGCTGGTCGAAGCCGCCGCCGGAAGCTAGAACTGGACCCGGGCGATCCTGGACGATGGGCTTCTCACGGCTACCGCTGCTCTGGCGCGTCTTCGCGATCAACGCGGGGCTTCTGCTCGTCGGGACGCTCGTGCTCGTCCTGGCGGAGGGACGGCTCCACACGTCGATCGCGGTCGTCGAGACGCTCGACCTCGTCGTCGGCCTGGCGGTGATGCTGGCCGCCAACCTGCTGCTGTTGCGGCCGACGCTTGCTCCGGTCGACCGTCTGGTCGAGCGGATGCGGACGGTCGATCTGCTCCGGCCGGGTCAGCGCCTGGCCGAGCGGGGCGGAACCGAGGTCGTGGAGGTCGTCCGCGCCTTCAATCAGATGCTCGACCGGCTGGAGGAGGAGCGCCGCGAGAGCAGCCGCCGCGCGCTCGCGGCCCAGGAGGCCGAGCGGCTCCGGATCGCCCGCGGCCTCCACGATGAGGTCGGCCAGGTGCTGACGGGCGTCCTGCTCCAACTTGACGCGCTCGCGGAGGCGGATCCCGACAGCCGCCGCGAGCGCGTCGATGAGGCGAAGAACGCGATCCGGCACGCGTTGGAGGAGGTGCGCAGGATCGCGCAGGAGCTGCGGCCGGAGCTGCTCGAGCACCTCGGGCTCGTCAGCGCGCTGACCGAGCTCTCGCGCACGTTCGCGAGGCAGAGCGGACTCGTCGTCGAGCGGCGTTTCGTCGGCGACCTTCCCGGCCTCTCTGCGGAAGGCGAGCTCGCGATCTACCGCGTCACCCAGGAGGGCCTGACGAACGTTGCCCGCCACGCGCAGGCGAGCCGCGTCGAGCTGACGCTCGAGCCCGGAGCCGAGAGCGTCGTTCTTCGGGTGATCGACGACGGCCGCGGGATGACCGAGGCGGCGTCCCTGAACGGGCGCGGCGGTCTCCGCGGGATGCGGGAGCGTGCCGTCCTGGTCGGAGGCGCGTTCGCCGTCAAGCCGGGGCGTCACGGTGGCGTCGAGATCCGGTTCGAGGTTCCCGCGGAGAGAGCCTGATGCCGATCCCGCTCGTCACGCGAATCCTCGTCGCCGACGACCATCCGATCGTCCGCGCCGGACTGAAAACGCTCCTCGACGCCCAGCCAGACCTCGAGGTCGTCGCAGAAGCGGAGGACGGCGCCGCTGCCGTGAAGAACGGGCTCGCCGTGGACATCGACCTGGCGATCCTCGACGTCTCGATGCCGAAGCTGACCGGGATACAGGCCGCGGCCGAGCTGCACAAGCGAAAGCCCGGGCTCAAGCTCTTGATGCTGTCCATGTACGACAGCGAGCAGTTCCTGTTCGAGTCGCTCCGCGCCGGCGCTTCCGGGTACGTGCGCAAGTCCGACGCCGATCACGACATCGTCGAGGCCTGCCGCCGAACGATGCGCGGCCAGTCCTTCCTCTATCCGTCCGCGGTCACGACGCTCGTGCGCGACTACGTCGAGCGCGGCCGTCCCGACGACGCCCACTTCGACGTCCTCACCCCACGCGAGCTCCAGGTGCTGAAGCTGATCGCCGAAGCCCATCCCTCCAAGGAGATCGCGGCAGAGCTCGTCATCAGCATCAAGACCGTCGAGCGGCACCGCCAGAACATCCTCGACAAGCTCGGCATGAGCGACCGCGTCGAGCTCACCCGCTACGCCATCCGCCGCGGGCTGATCCAACCGTAGATCCCGGCACGCCGAGACAGATAGAGGCTCGACCCCATGGCGGCGGCCTCGCCCCACGGGCAACCTCGATCGTGACGACGATGAACGGAGGACCTCGATGCCCGTGCCGCCCGCAGCCAGGATCTCCTCTTCTCCACGGCGCCGAGACGCCCGCGCGAGCGACCTCGTCTGCTCGATCTGCGGGTACGGCATCGCGCAGGCGACAGCACCCCGACGCTGCCCCATGTGTCAGGCACCAGACGCATGGGCGGAGTCGCCGCGGCGGCCCCTCCGCCGGCGAGCGGCGTGAGGCTTCTCGGCGGGTTCGATGTCATCGACCGGCACCGTCACGAACGTCAATCTCGCACGTGTGCATCCTCGTCGAGACGAACAGATCTCTCTTTGCCGACAACGGACATGTGTTGCGCATATCGCGACCGTCGAAGACATCGCCATCGACGTGCCTTCACTTGAACCGCCTCGACTCGCGAATCGACGACCCGAGCGACACCCCGAGCTGGAGGATCTCACAATGCCAATCCTTGTCCACTTCAGGCCCGATGCCGCAACCACCGAGAGGTACGTCGAGAGCATGCGCCGCCTCAAAGCGACCGGCGAATGGCCTCCGCAAGGACTCGAGTACCACGTCACCTACGGTTCTGACCCGAACCTCGAGGTCAGCGAGGTCTGGGACACCCGTGAGCAGTTCGAGGCGTTCGGTGAGCGGTTGATGCCGATACTCGCTGGCTTCGGAATCAGGTTTTCCGCCGAACCAGAGATCTTCGATGTCCTCAACGCGATTAAGCGGTAGACGGGGAGGGAGTCGTGCGGCGGGGACGGCTCTGCGCGGCCCCTCGCCGCACGGCTCTCGGTTAGGTTGCGGTGCGCGGTGTCGGGGGCTGGAGCAGTCCGAGCTGGATCATGGCGTAGAGGCGGTCGGGGACGCCCCAGTGCTCGACGATCTTCCCGTCTTTCACGCGCAATGAGTCGAAGACCGGTGTGCGCATCGTTCGGCCGGTCGGCTCGTTGCCCATGTAGGGGCCGTCGTTGGTCGCCGGAGCCCGTCATGCGAAGCCAGACGGTGTCGTCTGCCACTGTGGCGTCCTCGATCTCGAGGCGGAAGTCGGAGAAGGCGCGGCGTAGCGACTGCATGACCGCCTTGACGCCCTCGGATCCCGGTGCGTGGTTTGGGCCGTACCACTGGTGCTCGATGAGCTCGTCCGCGATCAGCTCGTCGGCGACCTCGAGATTCCCCTCATTGAACCCCTCCTCGATCAAGCGGCGGACGAGCGCCTCTGGTGTCTGAGTCATGGCCATTCCTCCTTTGGATAAACCATCACTGTATCGAATAAGGTGGTACAGTATCGGAATGGAAGGCGATGTCAAGCGCCGGCCGTACCGCTCGGAGCGGCGGCGAGAACAGGCGGAGGAGACGCGCACGAAGGTGCTGGACGCTGCCGGAGCTCTCTTCGAGGAGCGGGGGTACGAGGGTACGAGCGTCGCCGCGATCGCCGCCGCGGCCGGCGTCTCGCAGGAAACCATCTACGCCCGCTTCGGAAACAAGCGCGCACTGCTCGGCGAGCTCGTTGCACGGGCCGTCCGCGGCGCAGACCCTCGCCCGGTCCCCCAGCAGGAGGGCCCGCGTTCACTAGCCGCAGCGAGCGACCAGCGCGAGCAATTACGTCTCTTCGCAGCAGACATCGCAGAACGGCTCGAACGTGCCGCGCCGCTCGTCGCGCTCATCGGCGCCGCGAGAGCCGAGCCAGAGCTCACGGAACTGCTCGAGCGCCTCCACGCCGAGCGGCTCGGGAACCTACAGGTGGTCGTGGACTCACTCCTAAGAAACGGCACGCTCCGACTCCCTGAGAAGGAGGCGCTCGAGACGACTCTGGGCGCTCACGAGCCCGGAACTCCACCAACTCCTCGTCCGCGTCCGTCGCTGGAATCGCTCACGCTACCGCGCCTGGCTCGCGGACAGCCTCACCACTCTCCTACTACAGTCCCTTCCGCTGCCGGGTGGTTCTGGCAGCGGCGGAGGGGAGGTCGAGTACGGAGATCGCGGCCGAGTTGGGCTGCGCTCTCACAACTGTGGGGAAGTGGCGTGGCCCGTTCGCGCGGCAGGGGCTGGATGGGCTTCATGACGAGCCGCGCCCGGGGAAGCCGCGCACGATCAGTGACGAGGACGTCGAGCGGGTGGTCGTGAAGACATTGGAGGAGCAGCCGCGGACAGCGACGCACTGGTCGACGCGTTCGATGGCGGCGGCGACCTGGATGAGCCAGAGCGCCGTCAGCCGGATCTGCGGCGTTCGGCTGAAGCCGCAGCAGACGAGACGTTCAAGCTGTCGCCCGATCCGCAGTTCATCGACAAGACGCGCGACATCGTCGGCTGTACCTGAACCCCCCGGAGGCCGCGGTCGTGCTCTGCGTCGATGAGAAGTCGCAGATCCAGGCTCTGGATCGGACCGCGCCGTGCTGCCGCTGATGCCCGGTGCGGGCTAGACATTCGCTTCCGGCGTTGGCAGACCTGGCTCCGCTGGTCACGCCTGTGGGCACCGACGGTCGAGTAGCCGTCGAAGACGTGGTCGGTGCAAACAGGCTCCGTCGGCTGTCCGGCGGGCCGGTGCCCATGACCTCCAGACCCCTCTACGGCTTGCAGCTGCGATTTCGCTCCATTCACGAACTTCGGGCCCGTCCCGCCGGTCTCGCTCCTCGGTCGCGAGACCATCGACGGGCGGTCAACGCTTCATCTCCACTTCGTCACCGACGCGCCGGCGATCGCCTGCACGCGCGTCCCGTCGGCCCGACGATCACGGTGAGCAACGACTCCACGTGGTTCCCTCGCGTCCGTGCGAACCTCGCTCACTTCGGGATCGTCATTCCCCCGGCTTCAAGCTCGCGCCGCCTTCCTCGTGACCACATCACGGATCCTGTAGTTCGATTGTCAACGGCGTGCGTTGGTTGTTGTGGAGTCGGCGTCCTGGTGACACCTACGATGTGGGAGCGCGCCAATCACGGTGCGCCTAGGGGAGGAGCGTGATTCGTGATGGCGACTGCTGCTCGTTCTGCCAAACCCAAGAGCGCGGCGAAGAGCGCGAGTGTGACCGAGGCCGCCGCGAGCGGCGTGTTGACGTGTCCTGAGTGCGGGAAGACGTTCACGCGGCCGGCGTCGCTTGGGGCGCACCGTCAGCGCGTGCACGGCGTCGCAGGCAGCTCCCAAAACGCCCAGTCCAGACGGGGCGCGACGCGCAAGGCAGCCGGCACGCGCACACGCGGGCAGGCAAAGGCGGCTGCCGCGACGGGCACGAGTGCCGGCGGCGGCGCGGTGGATCACGACGCGTTGCTGCGTGCGCTCTTCCCGGACGGAATCCCGCCGCGGCAGGAAACCATCGCCGCCGTCAACGACTGGCTAGCCCAAGCAGACAGCCTCGCCCGTCAACGCTGAACCCGTTCCCGGAACTGTCCCGAGGTCAATCTCGCGTATTCGGGCGTTAGAGAAGGAAGAGGTCGGTTGCGAGTGTTGCTCCTGTGTCAAGGTGGGGTTCGCCTTCAGGGTCTGGAGACGACTCGGACGAGGATTCGTTTGAGGCACCAGATCGCTTCGCGGCGACTCTTGCCCTCTGCTCGCTTGCGTTCAAGGTGTCCGTGCGGGCTCGTGGATGCGGGCCTTGGTGATCGCGATCCGGTAGAGCGCCGAGTTGAGTTGGCCGTTGCCGCTGCGATCGAGCCAGTGGCGCTGGATCCGGCCTGAGCTCGCTTCGAGCGGCGCGACGCCACTGAGGCTGCGTCGTCTGGCATGATCGCGCTTCGGGTGATCTCGTCGTCGGTCGGGCTGAACGCCGTATTCGGATCGACCTGGGTCGCGGCGTAGGGATTCAAGCTCGCGAGACCGACGAAGGCCCGGAAGACCCGCCGCGACACGCTCAAGGTCACCCTCACGGGCACACGAAGATCACCGCAGTCACACAGCGCCGGAGTGGGCGGCCCCTGCGCAAGGAGCGCGCCGATCGACTCGCCCTCTCCAGTCCCGATGTCGCTTGTTGGCGTCGTCAGCCGGCGATGACGCGGCGGGCCATGAAGACGCAGCCTGCTGCGGCGAGGAGCGCGATGATCGGCAGCGTTGCGCCGATTACACCAACGACGGCCAACACGAGCCCGACGACGCCGATCAGCCCCGTGACGAATCCTACGATCGCGAACTGGTACAGCCGTCGCTCCCGAACCCGTCGCGGTGTGTAACTCCCGCGCTTCTCGAGATCGCTCACGCTTCGAGGATACCGCGTGCGTACGGTTGCTGGCCGACGCCGAGGACATTTCCCGCCGGGTCACGGAATGTTGCGAAAGCCTCACCCTCCCCTTGCACCGTGAGCGGCGTGACCGTCTCGCCTCCGGCGTCGGTGATCTTCTCCAACGTCTCCGCGACGCTCTCAACCATCATGTAGACCAGCACTCCAGATTCCGATGACGGTGGGCGTCCGGTGATCCATGTCCCGCTGACCTCTCCGACCGTGTCGTCGAACGCGACCTCTCCGTCGTTATTTCGCCGGATGTTCCAACCGAAGACCGTCTCGTAGAAGTCTGCCGAACGACCGACATCGAGGGCCGGAATCTGGACGTAGGAAATCTTGCCGGGGGCCAGTGTGGGCGGCATCGCAGCCACTCCTCTCATCAGGATTGCCTCAGGGAACATCTAGCAACGCTGGGACAGCCAAGCGTCGTTACTCATGACAGGTCGCGTGACTGCCTGATCGGGGCCGCCTCACCGGGTCAAACCGCGATGAGTCGTTCCGTGGATTCCAGTCTGTATCCACGACCGATCAACGCACCCGAGGAGAGCACGACCGCGCAGGAATAGAACCCGTCGATCCGGCCGCCTGCATACCAGTGGGCGAATATCGCCGTCCATTCCGCCAAGGTGACCCTCGCGTGCGCCTGTTGACGATCGGCGAGGATGCACCCTTGGTCGTCGTCGCTTTGCGACAGGTCGAGCTTGATGAAGATCGACGTCACGTGTTTTTGTACGGCGCGCTCGGTGATCACGAGCCGTTCGCCGATGCCTTTGTTGGAGCGTCCTTCGGCGACGAGCTCGATCACCTCCCGCTCGCGCGGTCTGAGCAGGTTGAGCGGATCGTCCGCGCTCCGGCCCCTTGCAAGCAGTTGAGAGACCAAACCACCTGCGGGTCGAGCACCGAGCCGTGAAGGATGCACGTGTGCTCGCGACACCTGGGAAGTCCGGCCGCGCAGTGTCTATTGGATGACTATTTGTGGGTCTTGCCAGTAGACGTCGAGCCAGCCGTAGAGGGGGAAGGGCTGCTGGTCGTCTTCGTAGAGGCCGGCGGTCGGTACCAGTTGGTCGATCCCGACCGGTCCGGCGACGTTCTGGAGGTCGCCGGGGCTGGAGGCGACGGGGGCGTCGTAGAGGTCGGTGAGGATCCCGAGGCTGAGGATGTAGGTGCCGAAGGGGTCGAACAGGAGATCGAGTACCTGGAGGGCGTCGATGACGTAGGCCTCGTCCTGTCCGAGCAGGTTGAAGGGGATGTTCCAGTCGTTCTTGTGCGGGAGCGTCGAGGGTTGCAGGTCTCCGAGCACGATGATGATCCCGACGGTGTCGTTGCCGGCGTCGTACACCCTCACGGCGACCCCGTTGCGGTAGGTGAAGTGGAAGCCGACCGTGAGCTGCTGCGGCCGGAGCGGGTTGCGCGGCACCGGCGGCTTCACGAGCAGCTTGATGAACGGCCGTCCGTCGTAGGGCGTGGTGTACACGGTCGGGTGCGCCTCGACCCGGAACGAGAGCGGGATCCCGAAGATCGTCGTTTCGACCTTCACGACTTCCTCGATCAGGTGGTCGACGAAGTTCCCTTCCGAGAAGCGCTGGCTGACTGTGTAGGGCCGCGTCATGAAGTCGACGTGCGTTCGCTCGCCGGCGCCGGCGACGCCGCGGAGCGGCGGCTCGGGCTTGGCGACGGCCATGAGCAGCGGCGGGTGAATCTCGGTGTGGAAGTCCGGGTGCCCGGAGTCGACGATCCAGCGGCCGAAGGTCGCTATCCGCGCTCCCGGGGTCACCTGGTTGCGGAACGACGCCGGCACGAGGCCCTGATCGATCTCAACGCCGAGCACGCCGGCCGGGGCCTTCATCTTCAGCACGTTGCGGGCGAACTGCGTCGCGTCGTCGTAGTCGAGGTCGCTCTGCTTTTTCGTGTGCGGGTCGACGCCCGTGTTCGTCGAGGCAAGCAGGCTCTGGTACTGCGGATCGGGGACGACATAGAACTCCCAGTCGAACCCGAACGGATGCGTGAACCAGACGTCGCCGCCCGACAGCCCGCCCGGGTTCTTCGCAGGAACGACCCAACCGGTCAGTCCCACCGCCGGGTTGTTGAGCGAGCCTTCCTTCTCGAAGCGCTGGTCGTAGACGGGAGTCCACTCGTACACCGGCGGGATCGTGACGTCGTGAACCGTCTTTCCGCCGGTGAGCTTCTTCGACCAGTCGATGTCGTGAGCGGCGGGCGCGTAGGGCACGTTCTCGTACGTCGTAGTCAGGATCGACGACGGCGGGCCCCCGGCCGGAGACGGCGCCGGCGGGGGCGGCGAGGCGGGCCCGAGCGTCGCCTCCGAAGCCGAGCCGAGCAGCGCCCGAACCTGGTCGGCCGGAACCGCACCAAACAGGAGATTGCGCTCCTTCGGGGACGCGGTCGCGAGCGCGGCCTTGATCTTCGCGGGCGACACCGCCCTAAGAGACTCCAGCACGATCGTCCGCCCCGGTGTGCCCGGCGGCATGCTCTTCAAGTTCTGCATCAGCGCCTTGCTGAACAGGCCGGTCGCCGGCTTGCTCGGCGGCCACTTCTTCGGCGGCGGCTTCGGCGCCGGCGCAACGGTCGGCTTCTTCCTCTGATTCGGCATCGTCCGTCCTTTCAGCGCGGCTGGACCGGGACTGCCCGCAACCGGCGCCACTCGATGCGGGCGGCGCGGGTGATCACCACAAACAGCACGAGCAGAACGACAACGATCGTCCATTCGAGCGCACCGCTGTGGTGGTCGGGGTCAAAGCCGGTGAGCGCTTCGATCCAGTCTCGCCAGACGAGCGTGATTACGGCGAGAACGCCACACAGCAACGCGAGGGCGGACTCGAGCCAGAAACGAGCCCGGACATTCGACTCCATCGCGACCTCACTCCCATATCGAACGACCATGTTCGACAGGCTGGCCGCCGCCCGCAACGGAAGTCTGAACGGCCACCCACGCCACGTCAAGCGGCGGCTCCGATCTGGACGTTCGCAGAGGCGAGCAGTTCGAGGCCATGCAGGACGGCTGGCCGGAGAAGCTCATGTCGGTCGAAGCGCTGGCTGCCGAGCCTTATCCAGACCTCGAGCAAGAACGTGTCGCTCGCCGCCTACATGTAGTCGCACCGTCGACCTCTTCGCATCCCACTCAACGTCGTCCACGCAGGCCGACAACTAGTCACCGCGATTGAACCTCTGCCGGTTTGGCGTGCGGTGTCGTCGGCGGTGACGCTACGTGACGTCGCGGCGTGCGGCGAGGGCGTTGGCGATGAGTGCGAACGCGATTGTCCAGGCGAGCAGGATTGCGCCGCCGGCTGCGGCGGGGAGAAGGTGGTTGCTGGTGAGTCCGATGAGGGCGTCTGAGGCGTGGGCGGGTGCGAAGCGGCCGACGGAGGGGACGAAGGCGAAGAGGAGGTTCTCGGCGATGAAGCCCCAGGCGAGCAGGCCGATGATCGATCCGACTTGGTTGCGGACGACCGTGCCGATCCCGACTCCGAGCGCGCCCCAGAGCGCGACCCCGGCGAGCGTCCCAAGCAGCAGTAGCGTCGTCTGGCCGCCGTTCAAGGCGTAGTCGATGCTGCGGCCGGCGAGGCAGGCGTAGCCGATCGCGAAGCCGAGCCCTTCGCCGACGACGCCGAACACGATTCCGGCGAGCAGGCCGGCGGCGAGCTTTGCATCGACCACGCGCGACCGGCGGGGCGTGAAGAGGAAGGTGGGGCGGATCGTTCCGTGGCGGTACTCGCTGGTCACGAGCATGAT
Source organism: uncultured Actinomycetes bacterium (assembly GCA_963729135.1). Classification (GTDB taxonomy): domain Bacteria; phylum Actinomycetota; class Thermoleophilia; order Gaiellales; family Gaiellaceae; genus PALSA-600. The sequence goes on along the minus strand of CAVSMT010000010.1, from coordinate 254,064 downwards.
CCCCGCGAGCGCGGAGAAGACCCCGGCGAGACTCCCGACGCTCAAAAGGCCGCGTTGATCCTCGGTGCTCGTGAGGTTCGGCGCTTTCGTCAGAAGCCCGGAGAGCAGGGAGAAGAGGAGGACCAGCGCGACCATCCCGAGCACGATCCCGATCGTGGTGCGGGTCGTGCGAATCTTCAACAGTTCGGCTGTTACCTGCGACATCACGGCTGCGGCTCCGACGTGAGCTCGAGGAAGATGTCTTCGAGCGACGAGCCTTCGGCGACGAGCTCGTGAAGCGGCACGCCGGCCGCGAACGCGAGATCGCCGACTCTCTCGCTGCTCACCCCATGCACCTGCAATCCCTGTTCGTTCACGGTTGTTGCCTCGATCCGCTCGCGCATCAGGGCCTCCTGCAGCTTCGATCGTTCCGGGGTGCGGACGCGAACCGAGCCACCGACACGCGCGGTCAACTGTTCTAGCGAGGTTTCGACGACGAGCTTGCCGCGGTTGATGATCAGCACCTGATCGACGGTCTGCGCGACCTCCGCCAGGACGTGGCTGGAGATCAGCACCGTCTTCTTGCCGGCAGCGAAGGCCCGCAGGAAGTCGCGCAGCCAGCGCACGCCCTCGGGATCGAGCCCGTTCGCCGGCTCGTCGAGGATCAACAGCTCGGGGTCGCCGAGCAATGCGGCCGCGAGTCCCAGCCGCTGCCGCATTCCGAGGGAGTAACCCTTGACGCGGCGGTGAGCTGCGCCGTCGAGTTCGACCAAGCGCAGGACCTCGTCCACGCGCGAGTCCGGCAGCCGGACTGCTCGGCTCAACGTCCGCAGGTGGTCGCGGCCGGAGCGGCCCGGGTGGAAGTCGGTCGCCTCGAGCACCGCGCCGACCCGCAACGCCGCCCCGTTGAGCGCGGCGTACGGGCGCCCGAAGATCAGCGCGCTGCCGGCGCTCGGCTTGGCGAGTCCGAGCAGCATCCGCAGCGTCGTCGTCTTTCCGGCCCCGTTCGGGCCGAGAAAGCCCGTGATCGTCCCAGACTCCAACACAAATGACAGATCCGTGGCCGCTGAGACTTCACCAAAGCGCTTGGTCAACGACTCGGCTTTGACGACCGCCGTCATCCGCGTGACTGACCGTTGAACGGGACCGCAGCGTCGCTGTAGGTCTCCTGCGCCGCTTCGCTGGGTAGATACGTGATTCGCAAGCCCAGATTGGTCAAGCGTACGTCTGGCTGTTGCTCGCTCCAAGCGTGCAGCGATTGCTCCACGAGCTGCCACTCGGCGCCGTCGATCTGCCCATTGGCACCGAGCTTCACGAACGCCTCCTGGTGGGCGGGCTCGGCACGCAGGGTCAGCTCCGGGCAGCGGGCGGCGAGCGCTTCCGCCTCGTCTGGTGGGACAGGACGGCACCACTCCAGCGGACCGTCGCTGTCCTCGCTGACCTCACCCCAGTAGACACAGAAGAACGCTCCGGCGCGTCCCTGTATCTGCGGCAGCTGGTAGTGCCGAAGCAGGGCGATGAACTCCTTGCCGAACGACCATGCCTGATCTCCGACGACGTTGCGCTTCAGACAAAGCAGCGCGCGATCCGGAACGTCCCTCGTGCTGACCTCGTACATGACGGACCTCTTTCCGTTCAGATCGTCGATCACGTACGCGGCGAGCGCGCGGCGGGCCGTATGCTCGGCCTCGGTTGCAGCCCAGAGCTCGCGGACACGCTCCGCCGCCTGGACATGCTCAAGCGGCAGGATCGCCTTGATCTCCGCCAGCGGGACCTGGAGCTGGCGTAGCGCCGCGATCAGGCCTGCCTGCTTGAGCTGGCCGGGCTCGTACAAGCGGTAGCCCGAGTCCTCATCCACTCGAGCCGGCGGCAGCAGACCCAGCTCGTCATAGAGCCGCAACGCCTTGGCCGATAGCCGCGAGCGTCTGGCGAACTCTCCGATGCTCATCTGATCCACGTGTTCGCTCCTTATCGACGTGACAGCCGCCGGACAAGTCTGCCGCTTCCCCCAAGGTCAAGGTCAAGCCCACCGCCAGCCGGAGAGACTGTCCCCCGGACTCATTGCCCGGATGTCCCAGTCGTCCCACTCGACGAGCTCGGCGTCCGCGTGACTCGGCTCGGCACCCAGCGCGGAGAGACTGTGCGGTAGAAGCGCTCGGACGCGGCGAGGTCCGCGACGGCAATTGCGACGTGATCGAACACCCGCCGAGGCTACCGTTGCGGGCATGCTCGAATCGGGCAGCCTCAGGTCCGCGTCCGACTCCAGGTCGAACCACAGCACAGCCACGTCAGGTGCCGCCGGGCGGAATCGGATCGTGTAGCGGGTGGTGCCGCCGTCGCTTCTCGTCTCTGTGTCGCGGCAGGAGGCGCTCGGATGCTTCGACGACGCTCATTTTGTGGTTTCCAGGGCGGGCTCGGGCGTGTGGTTCGAGGAGTGCTCGTACAGTCGCCTGAGGGGGCGTGGGGCCCACCAGTTCCACTTGCCGAGCAGTGCCATGAGTGAGGGAACGAGCAGTGCACGGATTACGAATGCGTCGATGAGCACTGCGAGCGCGATGCCGAGGCCGAGTTCTTTGATGAAGACGAGGTTCGAGGTCACGAACGCGCCGATCGCGACGGAGAACAGGAGCGCGGCCGCGGTCACGATCCGCCCGGTTCGCTCGATTCCGATCGCGACGGCGCGGTTGTCTGGCATACCGCTGTCGTGCGCTTCCTTGATGCGCGAGATCAGGAAGACGCCGTAGTCGGTTGCGAGCCCGAAGGCGACCGCGAAGAGCAGGATCGGTTGGGTGGCGTCGAGGGCGCCCGTGCTCCGGTAGGCGAGCAGGCCTTGCAGGCTGCCGTGTTGGAAGATCAGGACGAGGATTCCGAACACGGCGCTGAGGCTGAGCGCGTTCATCAGGACTGCCTTCACTCCGAGCACGAGCGAGCCGGTCATCAGGAAGAGGACGGCCAAAGTTGAGGCGATGACGAGCGCGAGCACGAGGGGAAGGTGCGTCCGGAGGCTGTGTTCGAGGTCGACGTATCCGGCTGTATCGCCCGCGACACCCAGGTAGAACGGCACTTGCAGCGAGCGCACCTCATGCACGAGCTGTCGGCTGGCTCCGCTGTAGGTCGGTGTCGACGGCGCGACGTCGATGAGCGAGAGCTGGTGCCCGGCGCGCTTGGCAGGGGCGACCGCAGACACGTCGGGGAGGGCGCGGATGCGTGCGGCGAGGGCGGTTACCTGGTGCGAACCGGCCGGGGCGTCGACGACGACTTCGAGCGGTGCGGTGCGGCCGGGTGGGAAGTCGCTGCGCAGGGCCGCGTCGACGCGATACGCGCTCGCGCTGCCTGGGAGTTCGCTGGCGTTGGCGGGGAGGAACTTGATCGACGCGAACGGCACTCCGAGCGCAATCAGCCCGGCTGCGGTTAGCAGCGCGATCCTGCCCGGGCGCGCGATCACGAACCGAGACAGCCGATACCAGAAGCCCGACTCTTCGGCTCGCGCGTCACGGTCGGCAGCGCGCTGCAGCCACTTGGGCGCGAGGGCGTTGACGCGCGGCCCGAGCAGCGCGAGCAGCGCCGGCAACACCACGAGCCCGAGCGTGGCGGCGGCGAGCGCGACGAGGGCACCCGCGAGGCCCATCGAGAACAGGAAGTTCTGCGGGAAGACCATGAGCGTGGCCAACGCCGCCGCGACCGTCAGCGAGCTGAACGCGATCGTCCGGCCAGACGTAGCGACCGTCCGGCGAAGAGCATCGACACCGAAGCCTGTCCGAGCGGCCTCCTCTCGGTAGCGCGAGACCATGAACAGGCTGTAGTCGATGGCAAGACCAAGGCCGAGGCCGGTGACGATGCTCTGGGCGAACACCGACAGGTCGGTGAAGCTCGAGACGACACGCAGCGCGAAGAAGGTGACGAGGATCGCGAGGCCGCCAAGGAAGGGCGGCAGCAGCGAGGCGACCAGCGAGCGGAAGAACAGCAGCGAGAGCACGAAGATGATCGGGAACGCGAACAGCTCGGCCCGCGCGAGGTCGTTGCCGACCTGCGTGTTGATCTGCGCAGAAGCAATCGCGCCGCCGCCGAGCTTCACGTCGCGCCGGCCGGAGAACTCGCTCTCCAAGCGCGCCGCGTCGTTCTGGATTCTCAGGTCCGACTTCGGCCGGAAATACACGAGGACGTAGGTCGACCGCCCGTCACGCGAGACCATGGCCGCGTCGTGGCTTTCGTAGTAGCTCGAAACCGACGCGACGTCGCGACTCGAGCGCAGTTCCGCCTCGACGTCGCGCACGCGCCGCTCGGCTGCGGCGCTGTGGACGTCGCCGACGGTCAGGAGCGCGACGACTCCAGGGTCGATCTGCCGTCCGGTCGCAGCCTGGTAGCGATTCGTCGCCTGGACCGACTGGGTCGAAGGGTCAGTGTCCCCGTACGGGCTCAGGCGCTTCGCGACGCCGAGGCCGAAGACGCCGGCTACGGCGATCCCGAGCAGGGCGACCAGCAACACCCGGCGCCTGTTCCGATAGATGAATGATGCGAAGACCTCGAACATCCCTTCCTCCCTGAGCTTGGAAGATCCAAGTAATAACAAGCTTGGACTATCCAAGTCAAGTCCGGTACACTGAGAGGCATGGCCGCTCCGGTCGGATACCAGGCCTTTTGTCCCGTGGGGGCAGCGCTCAACGTCGTCGGCGAGCGCTGGACGCTTCTGATCGTCCGTGATCTGTTCCTTGGCCCGCGCCGCTACTCCGAACTGCTGAAGGGCCTCGGCGGCATCCCAACCGACATCCTCGCCGCACGGCTACGAACCCTCCAGGAGGGGCGAATCGTGAGACAGGTTGGGACAGGGCGCGCCCAGCGTTATGAACTGACCGAGTCCGGGCAGGCGCTAGGCCCGGTGCTCAGGGAGCTCGGCCGCTGGGGTGCCGACCGGCTCGTGCTCCCCGCCGACCCGTCCGAGATCCCGACGCGCGTCCCGCTTACCTCGCTCCTGCTCGGCGGCGCGCCCTATCCGCGCCAGGCAAACGGCGGGTATGAGGTTCGTATCGCAGAGGAGACCGTCCGGGTCGAGGTCGATGCGGGAGAGATCCACGCTGCCCCCGCCAGCGAGCCGGACACCACGATCGATCTCACCCGCTCCGGAATGAGGGCACTCATTCTCGGCGCGAGCGCCACCGAAATCGAACAAGCCGGCAACCTCTCGATCCAGGGCAACCGGCGACGTGCCCAGGCTTTGCTCAACACTCTCACCGGACCGCCACGACTGGCCGCGATACGCCAACAACTCGAAGTCGCCGCCGGCGACGCGTAGAGAGAAGCTGGAATCGCGCAAACGCCGTCGGGTGAGCCAGGCTTCGCCAGCGTCGCGGCATCCACATGACCAACGTCGTGGCTCGTGCGCAGGCGCTTAAGTATCGAATCACAATGAGTCTGCAGGCGTCGCCAGCAGACGAGGCAGCAGGCGAGTGCGAGGAAGGCTTCGTGGATCTCGGCGCGGCGGTCGTAGCGGACGAGCAGTCGTTTGAATTGGTGGAGCCAGGCGAAGGTGTAGGGGTCGGGCCGGGGCGCGGTGTGCTCCTTTCGGAGCGTCCGTTTCCCCGGCCCGCCCTCCGAACCGGACGTGCGCGTTCCCGCGCATCCGGCTCTCCACGCGTCGCGTCGGGTGTTACGACTCATTCGGTTGTCGTCCACGGTGAGGGGATGCTTCGGCCTCTGTAGCGGTAGCGGGTGACCGTTACCGTTGAGGGTCGCAGCAGTGTGGTCTCGCCGTCCGTTGGCCACCACCTCGGGAGGTAGCGACGTCGGAGCCATTTCCATCCGGCCCGGTAGTGCTTGCGGCGAAGCCACCGGATCACGCGGCGCCAGGTGTATTGCCCGACGTAGTCGAACGTTGCCTTGGACACCCCGTGCCGGAAGTAGTTGGTCCATCCTCGCAGCGCCCGGTTGAGCTGGTGCAGGAGGACGGCCAGTGGCTGGTTGTGACCTGTCGGGTCAGCGCGCGCACCTTGGCCGTGATGGCGGCAACCGCCTTCTTGGCCGGGTAGGTGTAGATCACGCGCTTGCCGTTGGTGCCTCGCTTTGGCTGCCGCTGGATGCGGAAGCCGAGGAAGTCGAAGCCCTCGTCGATGTGAGTGATCCTCGTCTTCTCTGCCGATAGGCGCAGACCGATCGGCGCGAGCACCGCTGCCGCCTCTTCTCTCAGCGCTTCGGCGTCTGCTCGGGTGCCGGACACCAGGACGACGAAGTCGTCCGCGTAGCGGACGAGTCGGTAGGTGGCCAGTCCCTTGCGGCGCCGGTAGCTCGCGTTGGGAGGAGGAGCCCATCGCCTGCCACGCTGCTTCGAAGTGATCGTCGAGCGTGGACAGGGCGATGTTGGCCAGCAGCGGCGAGAGGATCCCTCCTTGCGGGGTGCCGGTGATCGTCTCTTGTTCGGTGCCCTCCGTCGGTGAGGACACCGGCCTTCAGAAACGCCTTCACCAAGCCCAGGACGCGCTTGTCTCCGACTCTGGCCCGCACTCTGTCCATCAGAGCCGACATGCGAGATTTCGTCGAAGCACGCCTCGATGTCTGCGTCGACCACCCACTCGTAGGAGTTGGAGGCCAGCAGGTGGATCTCGGCGATCGCGTCGTGCGCTCTCCGGTTCGGGCGAAAGCCGTAGGAGCACGGGTCGAAAGTCCGCCTCGCAGATCGGCTCGAGCACCAGCTTCAGCGCGGCTTGCACCACGCGGTCACGCACGGTCGGGATGCCCAGCCGGCGCAGCTTGCCGCTCGCCTTCGGGATCATCCGCTCTCGTACGGCCAAGGGAACGAACCGGCAGGCCTTTAGATCGGCCCGCAGCTCGGCGAGGAAGACCTCTTCGCCTCGCACCGCCGTGATGGAGCGGGCGGTCCAGCCGTCCACTCCCGCGGTGCGCGCTCCCTTGTTGCCCCTTGACCCGCGTCCATGCCACCAGCAGGAACGCCGGGTCACAGACGAGGTTGAACAGATCATCAAACCGACGATCGGGGTCGTCGTTTGCCCATCGGTGCAGCTTGGTCTGGATCCCCAGTACCCGCCGCTCGAGCCTCTTCCAGGCTCGGCCACGGCGCGTCGGTGTTCACCAACGACCTCCTGGCATCCCAGCCCCAGCACTGCGGACACGCTGCCCCCCTTCGCCCTGTGGCCGGCTTTCCCGGCCTCCGACTACTACGAGGGCTCCGCCCCGCCCCGAGACCGTCAGCCGACGACGGGCCTTCCCGCCACCGACCCCAACGGCCGGTGGGAAGGGGGATCTCGGGACGGTTCCCACGTTCACCACGAACCGTTCGACGGGATCGGCGCCCAGCTATTCCCCTGCAGCCTCGCCACGGGTACGCCGCAGACCTTCCCCGTGGCCTCAATGCCGACGGAACGTACGTCAGACACCAAGTCGCCCATCCCAACACCCGAGACGAGCGTGCACTGCTGACCCGGCCCCGATCCACCAGGTTTCGAGCCGGCGGGTCGCTTGAGGGGGTTCCACCACTGGTTCCTGCATCCGTACACCTCTCCGTCTTGCTTGCCGGGCCCGGGCCGTCTGGCAGTACCGACCCGTCCCGTCGTTGTCGGGGCTGCTCCCACCCTCCCTGGCGTCTCCCAGCTCAGGCTGCCCCCAGCTTCAACGGGCCGCTACGACAACCCGAAGGAAAAGGCCTCACACCTCCTCACGGTTCAATGGCGCCTCGTGGCGCACGCGCTCGACGACCCAGCGGTAGCGGCCGAGCCCGGAGCCGTGCTCGGTCTGGCGGCGGGCGATCTCGGGTTTGATGCCGCGGCTGCGGAGTTGGCGGCGGTACTTGTCGTGGTCGTAGCCGCGGTCGGCGGTGACGCGGTCGGGACGTCGGCGCGGCCGGCCGACCTTGCCGCGCACCGGCGGCACCCGGTCGACCAGCGGGATCAGTTGGGTGACGTCGTTGCGGTTGCCGCCGGTGAGCGTCCAGGCGAGCGGGATCCCGCTCGCGTCTACGAGGAGGTGGTGCTTGGAGCCGTTTCTGGCTCTATCAACCGGGCTCGGGCCCGTCGCGGAGCCCCCTTTTTCGCCTGCACGTGACTGGAGTCCGCGACCGCCCGCGACCACTCGATCTCACCCGCAGCCCGCAACTCCGCAAGCAGCAGCTCGTGCAGCCGCTCCCACACACCGGCCTGCTGCCACTCATCCATCCGCCGGTAACAGGTCGAGCCCCGACCCGAACCCGAGCTCGAGCGGCAGATGCCGCCACGCGATCCCCGTGTGCAGCACGAACAAGATCCCCTGCAGCGCCTGCCCGATCAGGCAGCCGCTTGCGACCCGGATAGCGGAACCGCCGCTCGACCCTCGGCAACAGCGGCTCGACCCGCTCCCACAACTCGTCCGACACCACCCACGGCGCAGATGGCCATCGGCACCCCTCCCGAGCTTGACGACAGATACCGACGGCGTTCGTCGTCAGGGAACGGGTCCCTTCATTCCGATTCGATCTCTAAGTCGTCTGATTCGACCGCCCTCTCGCGACCGGTGCGTCCCCAAGAGCTGTCCCCAGGAAGAGTTGCTCCGCGCGGGGCTGGTTGAGCGCGTCGCGATAGGCGCCTGTTCAAGCCAAATCACGGCGTCGCATGAGTGAGTGACTCCCTCCTTGACAAGGAGGTGCTCCGCTGTTCCAGACTTGGGCAACAAAACCGCTTTAGCGGGGATTTTCAAGCCCTCTGGCGGACTCGAACCGTCGACCCCCTCTCTACCGTGGAGGTTCTGAGACGGTAACGGCGCGCACGCGCGGCATTCGCGAGCGCGTTTGTCCTGGAATCGAGCGTTCGTAGCGTGTCGTTAGTGCCCGCGCGTGACTGCTCGTGCTCTTTCTCGTGTACCCGTCTCGTACCCGCGCTGCGTTGTCTGTTGTTCAGACAGACGACGATTCTGCGGGGCCTCGACAGCGACCTGGAAGTATGAGTCGCGGTGAGAGCGGTCGAGCTCGTCTTCGCTGTTGGATGGGTCGTGTTCTGGCTGTCCTGGTTCGTGGCCGCGTTTTCTATGAAGAGGGGCCGCGTGCCGTGGTCGCGAGAGCTGCGGATCAGGGCGGTGATCGTTTTCGTCGTGATCCTCTTGTTTCGCTTGGGAGCGTTTCGGAGTCATGGCCTCAACAACGATCCGTGGCGCGCTGGCGTCGGGCTCGTCCTCTTCGCCCTGGGGTTGGGGTTCGCGGTCTGGGGCCGGGTGCACATCGGGCGCAACTGGGGCTCCCCGATGACGCAGAAGGACGAGCCGGAGTTGGTGACCAGCGGCCCTTACCGCCTGGTTCGTCATCCGATCTACTCGGGCCTCTTAGAGCGCCTTTCACAATGAGGTGGTCCTGAGTCGGCGGTAGCAGACGAGGCAGCAGCCGATGGCGAGGAAGGCTTCGTGGATGTCCGCCCGACGCTCGTAGCGGACGAGCAGCCGTTTGAATTGGTGCAGCCAGGCGAAGGTGCGCTCGACGACCCAGCGGTAGCGGCCGAGCCCGGAGCCGTGCTCGGTGTTGCGTCGTGCGATCTCCGGTCTGATGCCGCGCTCGCGGAGCTCGCGGCGGCGGCTCGGGTAGTCGTAGGCGCGATCGCCGGTGACTCGGTCAGGCCGCCGCCGCGGCCGGCCGACCTTGCCGCGCACGGGCGGCACGCGGTCGAGGAGCGGGATCAGCTGGGTGCTGTCGTGGCGGTTGCCGCCGGTGAGCGCCCACGCGAGCGGGATCCCGCCGCCCTCGACGAGGAGGTGATGCTTGCTGCCGTTTCTGGCTCTATCAACCGGGCTGGGGCCCGTCTCGGAGCCCCCCTTTTCGCCTGCACATGGCTGGCGTCGACCACCGCTCGCGACCACTCGATCTCACCCGCAGCGCGCAAGCGGGCCAGCAGCAACGCGTGCAGCCGCTCCCACACACCCGCCTTCTGCCACTCATCAAGACGCCGCCAGCAGGTCACCCCGGAGCCGAAGCCGAGCTCAGCCGGCAGATACGTCCATGAGATCCCCGTGTGCAGCACAAACAAGATCCCCTGCAGCGCCTCCCGGTCCGGCAACCGCTTGCGGCCCGGATAGCGGAAGCGCCGCTCCTTCACCGGCAAGAGCGGCTCGATCAGCTCCCACAACTCGTCCGAGACAATCCACGGCGCGACGGCCATCGGCACCCCTCCCAGCTTGACGACGGATACCGCCGGCGTTCGTCATCAGCGGACAGGTCCCTGCCTCATTGTGAAAGGAGTTCTTAGTCGCGGGCGCCGGCACCGCGGTGGCACTGAACTGGCTCTGGCTGACAGTCGTCGTCCTCGCCGGCGTCTACTTCCTCTACAGCGCGACGGTCGAGGAGCGCTTCATGGCGGAGCAGTTCCCGGACAACTACCCGGCGTACAAGCGCTCGACCAAGATGCTCGCGCCGTTCATCTTCTAACCTGGAGCCGGTCGCGCGCGAACGCTGTGCCCTGATCGGCTCAGTCCCTGCCCTGGACGCGAGAGCACGCAACACTTTCACCTTCAACACTGGCGCATGCTTCGCGGGTCGTCACACGCCTCGCTGGTGGACGCTGGGTCGACGACTCGCGCTGGGGCGTGCCGGAGTTTGGACGCGTTCTGCGGCCTTCCAGGACCGAGTTACGCTCTCGCGCGAACCCCGACGACGAAGGAGCGAGGAGATGAGTGTTCTGGTGACGATGAAGGTGAAGGGCGACACGGATCAGTTCCGGCGGTTCATCGGGTCAGAGGGCGACCGGTTGCGCGAGGTCGCTCAGTCGGCTCGAGATGCGGGAGCCATTCACCACCGCTTCGGCGTCGGCGAGGGTTTCGTCGTCGTGATCGACGAGTGGGACAGTGCCGAGTCGTTCCAGCGCTTCATCAGCAGCGACGCGGTCGTTGCGGTGATAGGCGAGATGGGCGCGCAGGGCGAGCCGGAAGTCGACATCACGGAGGCGGTCGATTCACCGGATCAGTTCTAGGACGGTTGATGGGGAATTGCCTCGCCGCGAGGCCGGCTCAGGCCAAAATCCGGTGGCACCGCGGCCCGGCCCCGTCGCGGCTCGTCTGGGCTATCGGGCGTGATCCAAGCGGAGCCGCCCCGGCGGGGGCGGCTCCGCCGCAGATTTGAGCTACGTGACTTTGAGTTCGCCGTGCATCCAGGGGTGCACGACGCAGAAGAAGTACAGCGTCGTCCCGGCGGGCGCCGTGACCTTGATCGAGATCGTCTTGTGCTTGGCGCCCTCGATCGCGATGCTGTCGCCGGGTCCGTCGAGGCCCGGCTGGCCCCTGTCGATCGTCCAGTGGACGATGTCGTTGGTCGGTCCGGGCGGCGCCTTCGGGTTCTTGATGTGCCCGGCCACGATCACGTTGCAGACCCTGTCGCCGCCGTTGGAGCAGGCGTTGATCTGCGCGTTGGTTGTCGGCAGGTCCTTCTCAGCGACGACGGAGATCGTGTGCGGCTCGTCTGCCGGCTTGCCCTCGTAGGTGAACGTGAGCGTCTGACCGCTCTTCACCGAGGCGGTCCGCGGGCTGAAGTACATGCTGTCCGTGGCGCTCTTGTTGATCACGTAGGTCTGTCCCTTGTCTGTGACCTTGATCGTCACCCCACCCGCGTGGGTGGACGCCATCGCAGCGCTCGCCCCAAACGCGGCGAGAGCCGCACAGGCGGCCGCAGTGCCACCCAGCAACCATTTGCCCATCTCAGTTTCCTCCCAATGACGTCGATGTTCGCGGCCCGTCCGAGCCGCGCCGCGCAAGGTAGCGCGCCACGGAGGAAAACCGGCAGCCCTCCTTGCGGCGCATAAGCCGCGCCACGAATCTTGGGTCGTTCAGGTGACACCCGCGTTCCGCAGCTCAGAACTTGGCCTCGGAGAGTCGGAAGACGCCGCCGCCGCCCCCGCTGACGACGACGGCGTAGTGGCGTCGCCGGACGACGACCCGGTCGCCTGCGCGTTGGTGTCCCGGTACGAGAACGGAACTCGCGGGCCGCAGCAGCAGTCGCCGGAACTCGTGCCCGTTGAGACGCATGCGACGGTTGCAGCCGGGCGCGCCGCACTCGCAGACGAAGTGCGCGTCGGCGTCGAGCTTGCCGGCATCCGCGAGGCGCTCGAGTTGCCGCTCGTTCGCGCGTCGCAACGCCGTGCGATCGCGTGCGGTCTGGGACTCGGGGCTCCAGTGCTGCATCAAGGTTGGAGACCCCGTAAGTGCCGAAAACTTGCACGCGACCCGGCCGCGTTTCACGCATGCGCGGGCGGGAAACCCGGGCGTGTGTCTGGGATGCCGGCCGGGGCCGGCCGCTCCGAACGGGTGGACGGGCCGGGGGCGCCGGCAGAGGCGACCCGTGGCCTGTACGAGCTGTACCGGGCGCCCGTCTATCGCTTCTGCCTCAGCCGGCTGGGCTCGCGGGAGGAGGCTGAGGACGCGGTACAGAGCACGTTTCTGCGCGCGCACGCCGCGCTGCGCGGCGGCGTGCGTCCGGCGCTCGCGTCTGCGTGGCTCTTCACGATCGCTCGGAACGTCTGCCGGTCGAGGCGGCTGGCCGCGCTCCGGCGCGGCCGGGTCGAGACGCCGCGCGACCTCGCGGCCATGCCCGAGGCGCTCCTTGCACGCAGGCCGCAGGAGGCGGACGAGCTCGTCGGGCTTGAGGAGGCACTCGCCGCGATGCCGCCGCGCCTGCGGCGCGTCCTGCTCCTGCGCGAGTGGCAGGGGCTCTCCTACCGCGAGCTCGCCGCCGAGCTCGGCGCCACACAGCCCGCCGTCGAAACACTGCTCTTCCGGGCGCGCCGCGAGCTCGCCCACCTACTCCGCCAGCCCGTACGGCGCGTGCGCGACCTCATCGGGCTGGGCCCGCTCGCCGGCATCCGTGCGCTCTTCCGCGACACGGCGGCTGTGAAGCTCTCGGCCGTCGCGACCTCAGCGGTCGTGATGTCCGCGGCGGCACCGGGCTTCATCGACCGCCCCGTCGTCCGTGCGGCCGCCGCGCCGCCTCCGCGCGTCGTCGTCGAGGCGGCGACTCCCGCTCGGACGGCCGAAGGCCACGTCTCGGTGCCGACGCCGCCAACACCCCGTCCTGGCGGCCCCGGTCGCGCGCGTCGCGGCCGCGGTACGCCGACCCGAATCGCAGACGATCGAGGATCGGCCCGCTCCCGCGCACCTCGAGCCGCCTCGGCCCACGCCGACTCCCCCATGGTCCCAAGCGACGGTCACCGCACCGTCGCCAGCGGCTCCGGTTGCGCGGCCGCCCACGCCGAGCGGCCGACCCGCCCCCACCTCGCCGGAGACCGCCGCGAACCCGCCGCCCGCGTCTCCCGCCCCGCAGCCGGCCGCCGCGCTCGAGCCGCCCCAGCCGCCGACCGCTGCCCCGCCCCCCGCAGCCACTCCGCCGCCCGCCCCCTCCCTGCCGCCAGCCGCCTCCGTGCCGACCGCCCCCGTTGCGGCCACCGCGCAATCCGTCGCCGCGAATGCAGCCGCCGCGACCCCGGCACTGCCCGTCCCGTCCGCGGTGCCGACCATCGACGTCGCGCCCCCGCCCCTCGATCCACCGACTCCCGTCGACATTCCCGCGCCCCCCACGATCCCGGACCCGACCACAGTCATCTCCGACACGCAATCAGCAACAAGCCAGGTCGCGAGCCAAGTCGCGCCCGCGGTCGCCCCGGTCGCGCCCCCGCCGCCGCTTCCCTGACCGCCCACACAAACGCGAGGGACGCCGGCGTATTGACAAACTGAACGAAGAACGGGTCCCGTCACCCTAGGCTTGTCAGCGTTCCCCTCTCAAGAGTGGCACCCCTCCGGAAGCTCGGAGAGACGATCGCGAGCGTCTAGTAGCCAGCTCATCTCCCCTACAGCGTGATGAGCCCTCAATGCCGAGTCTTGCGGACCCGAAGACCCAGAGACTTGAGCAGGCGGGGGCTCTCTCGGATGGTTGTGGCTGCCGTCAAGTCCGCTCGAGGGTGCGTGGGAACATCTGCTGGAGGAGCTGATGGAGCGTGTTCAGGCCCTGTGGAGGCGGCCGGCGGCGCTGAGGAAGACGAGTTGGCGCTGGCCGGCGGTGAATCGAACGGTCACGAAAGCCCCGAGGTCAGGTGATGCGAGACGGTCAGTGACGGGCGAGGGGCGAGGGTTGCTCGACATGCGTGTTCGGCAGAAGGACTTCGAATGTCGTTCCCACGCGGGGGTTGCTCGTGACGGTGACCGAGCCGTCCATGGCGTCGGTGAGCTCCTTGACGATCGCGAGGCCGAGGCCGGTGCCGACGGCACGGTTTGTCGAGTAGCGGTCGTAGAGAAAGAAGCGCTCGAAAGCGTGCGGCAGGTCATCGGCTTCGAGACCGGGTCCTGTATCGGCGACGCGTAGCCGGCCCGGCTCGGCGGTGACCGTCACGTTGCCTCCGGGCGGCGTCGACCGGATGGCGTTCTCGATCAGATTCGAGAGCAGCTGGAGGACACGGTCGGGGTCTGCCGTAGCCGGGGCGCTCGTCGTCTCGGCGGCGAGCAGGATGCCGAGCCGCCGGGCGTCGTCTTCGTGTCGTGCGACGGCTTCCTCGGCCAGTTGTGCGAGGTCGACCGATTCGGGGTTCACCGTGAATGCGTGCTGGTTGAGTCGCGCGAGGTCGAGGAGGTCGCGGACGAGTCGCTCGAGCCGCTTTGCCTCCTGGACGACGACGCCGGCGGCCTTGGGCACATCGATCACGTGGTCGAGCAGGGCCTCTCCGTGGCCGCGAATGGAGGCGAGGGGTGTCTTCAGCTCGTGGCTCACCGAGAGCAGGAACGATCGTTCGGCGTCTTTGGCGCGATCGAGTTCTTCTTCCATCTGGTTGAACGCGGTCGCGAGCGCCGCGACCTCGTCGGGGCCCTCGACCGGCAGCGGGCCGTGACTCTCGCCGGCGGCGAGGCCGCGGCTGGCGTCTGCGACTCGTCTGATCGGCCGCGCGATCGCACCGGCGAGCAGAAATGCTGCGGCTGCGGCGATCCCGGCGCCGACCACGGCGGCCAGAACGAACGCGATCGTGAACGGCCGCCAGTCCGACGCCTCGAGCTTGGCCGAGCGAAGCAACACGATCGCCCGGCCCTGGCTCGGACGTGCGGCGTAGAGGTAGCGGCGGTCGCCGACTTCGACGGAGCCCTCCGCAGGCTGTCCTCTGCGGAGCTCGGCCGCGCCCGTTTGCGGGAGGAGCAGGCTTGCCTGCGGGAGCGAGATGATCGCCAGCCGCTCCTGCTGGGTCTCGAAAAAGACGCCCAGGTTCTTCAGGCCGCCGCCCACTGCGGGCCTCGCTTGCTCTTGGGCCGCGACGAGAGCGGCCTGACGGGCGAGCGCTTTCAACGCGTCGTGTTGCACGGAGCGGCGCACGAGCACCGCGGCAACGACCAGCGTCACCGCAACCGCCGCGACGACCGCGACCGCGATCGCGCCGAACTCCCGAGCGCGCAGAGACTTCATCGCGGTTTGCTCGGACGGAGGCGCATCACGGCGACACCGCCTTGTAGCCCGAACCGCGGACTGTGCGGATCAGATCCGGCCGCCGGAGCTTGCGCCGGATCATCGCCACATGGACGTCGACAGTTCGAGAACCGCCGCCATAGTCCAATCCCCAGACCCGCTCGAGCAACAAGTCGCGCGAAAGAACCGCGCCCCGGTTCTGCATCAAGTATGCGAGTAGATCGAACTCCTTCCGCCGCAGCTCCACGACCGTCCCGGCGACGGCGACCTCGCGCGCCGAGCGGCGAACCACGACGTCGCCGAGCACCAGCAGATCATCGCCCTCGTACGACGCGGCGCGGCGGAGGACCGCTTTCATCCTGGCGACGAGTTCGCGAGGCGAGAACGGCTTGCCTATGTAGTCGTCGGCGCCGCTCTCGAGGCCTGCGAGCCTGTCGGTCTCCTCGTCGCGCGCGGTGAGCATCACGACCGGTACCTGTGACCGGAGCCTGATCCGCCGACAGACCTCGAGTCCGTCCATGTCCGGTAGAGCGAGGTCGAGCACCACCAGGCGCACAGGCTCGCTGTCGAATACCCGAAGCGCGTCTGCGCCCGATGCGGCAGACACGACCCGGTATCCCTCCTGCTCGAGGTAGGCCTGGACAAGAGAGGCGAGGTTCTCCTCGTCCTCGACGAGCAGAACGCTACCGCGCATCGGCCGATGTTAACCGGGCTGCAAGAACCGCAACTCGGTCGCGGTCTTGCGCCCCTGACCGGCCGCGTTCATGACCAGCGTGTCGCCGACGGCGACACGTGCGAGCGTGGCGGGCTTCCCGTCGACCAAGACCCGCGTCGTTGGCGTGACCCGAACCGTGACGGTCTCTCCGGCTGCGTTCCGGACCATGAGCGCGCGCGCCGACACCGATTCGACGACTGCGACGGTCGCAGACGGATCGAACGCCTGCAGCCTTCCCGCGGCCTCGCCCGCCTTCCAAGATGCCGAGGCGACGAATCCGGGCGTCACATTGGCCAGCGACGCACGGACACCGTCGACGAACACTTTGGTCGAGGAGTTGACCGGCACGGTGACCGTACTCCCGTCGAGCTCTCTGAGCACGACCGCGCGGCCGGCCACGGTCTGCACGATCCCCTGTCCGGTGCCAGCAGGCTGCACGATGGCGCCCTGCCCCTGTGGGTTGCCCACGGGCCTCCCCTTCACAGACGCGCCGTGCCCTTCGCGTGTATCGCGTCCCCCGCCCACGTCATGCCGCGCAGCGTCTGCCGGGGAAACCGCCAGAACCAGCGCCAGCCCGGCGGTAGCCAGCGCCGCCACGGCTGCGCACCCAACCCTTGATGCCGGGCCGCTCATCGCCGTCATCATCCCGACGCGGCATTACCGCACGGTTCTGGACACGTAAACGCAATGTAAACACCCGGCCTCGGCACGGTGGCGCGTCGCGCCGCAGCTGGTTGCCCCCACCCATTACGCCGCCAGCGCCGAGGTGGAGATGGAGGGGTTGCGCGGCCATTGGTACACCGGATCGCGTCGCCGAGCGCGATGCCGAGCGGCGAGGTCAGCCGCCGGGCGGTGGGGGGTCGGGCGGTGGCGTTGCCTCTGGCGGTGGAGTGTCGTCAGGAGGTGTCGTGTCGGCGGGAGGTGCGGAATCGGTCGGGGCCGGACTGCTGTCGGGGCCCGGGGCCGGTGCGGCGCCGGCGGTGGTTCCCGGGATCGCGAGTGAGTTCGGGCTCGTGCTCGGAGCGGGGATCGCGGTTTGCGGGGTCGTGCCGGGTCGGGTCGGCTTGGCCCTTGGTTTGCTCGGGAGTTTCAGCTTGGAGAGGTCGATTGAGGTGGTGATCGTCTTGCTGCCTGGTCTCCACGGCGTAGTTGCCGTCCGACAGGCGGCGCCGGTGGAGGTGATCCAGTTCCGGACCGTCGAGGCGGAGAGTTTCGGTTTCCCGTTGGGGAAGTAGAGGCCGCTCTGCCAGCCGGTGAGGTTCGTCTCGTCGAGAAGGTGAAAGATGTTGAGGACGCGGACGTTCGGGTCGCACGCGGTGACCTTCAGCATCGCGAGGTACCACTTCGCCTGGTAGCCCTGGGTGGCCCACTGCCCGAAGACGCCGCCAGCCGGGGTGGCACTGATCTCGCGGCCGTCGTAGCCTTTCCCTTGGGACGCGGTCTGGATGCCCGTCTCGCCGAGGCTGACGGGCAGCCCGCCTCGGCGTTGCGGCCCGATCGTCCGCTGCGGCGAGTCTGCGAAGGCGTCGTAGAAGGCCTGGTAGATCCGCGGGAGGTTGGTCACGCCCGCGTCGTTCGTCGAGGTGTATCCGGTCGCGAATGGGAGTGACTGCGGCATCGGGTAGGGGTGGAAGTCGAGCCCGTCCATGAGCGCCGCGGTGCGGTGCGTCTTCTTCGCGAAGGCCTTGAACCACGTGCCGAGGTAGCCGAGGAAGCGCACGGGTGACGTGGAGGAGTTGCTGACGGCGTGGGCGTTGTCGTTTCCGCGTGGTGAGAGGCCGAGACCCCAGACGAAGTTCCTGTTGCTCTCCGCCTTGAGGGCGTCGTAGGCGGCGGCGAGCGCGCGCCCGCAGATCGCGGCCGACTGGTTCTCGCCGGGAGCTGACCATTGCGGATTGAGGAAGAGCGGCTGGTTGCACTCGTTCATGACCGCGAACTGATGCACGGTCGGGAACGCGGACGCGACGAACGCGGTCCAGTCCGCGAAGAGCGCGATCCGCTTGCCGTTGCCGCACGACTCAGGATCGGCCGACGGCTCGCACCTCTTCCCGCCCGTGAAGGCGCGCGCGCGGAGCGGGTAGAGGTCGAGCTGGATCGAGATCCCGTTCGTCTGCGCCGCGGCGATCGCGTTCTGCACGGCTGTCCTCGTGGGGATCGTGAACGGCTTGCTGGGGTCCCAGCGGAGCGTGAGCGCGTTTCGTTTCAGCCCGTCGCCGCTCATCGTGGGGTAGAACCAGCCGACCAGCGAGCCGATCTTCGGGCTGTCGTCGTCGACACCCACGGAGAGACCGCTCCAGGGCAGGTTGACCGCGGAGAGCCTGTGGGCGTCGTGGCGGGTGCGGCCGGCGGGCCCGGCGAGGGCGGACGCTGCGAGCGCGACGCTCGCGCTGAGGCCGACGATCACGACGACGAACGGGCGCACGGCTTCCCCCTCGCTCGGCTCGACCCGACTGCTCCACGGCCGCGCGCAGACTCCTGCGGCTCCGGCTTGGCGGCGGTTACAGGGTAGGTCATGCGGGTGCCGTCCGTCCTCCGTCGGGGCTGGGGCGTACGATCAGCTCCGCAGTGGCTTGGGGGGTCCGCGCACCGATGCAGCCCGTCGTGGTCGCAGTCGCGGTCGTTTCCGCGGCGTGCCTCGCGCAGTCGGCGGCCGGTGCGAGCGCGCCGCCGCGGCCGCGCCTGTCGGCGACGTTCACGCACACCTCGTACGTGCCCGGGCAGCTCGCCGAGCTCGTCGTGCGCGGCCGGATCGGTCCGCTGCAGCTGCAGATCCTTCGCGCGGGGGCCGAGCGCAGCTTCTCTGCGGTCGGGCGGCCGTGGGGTCCGCCGCGGAGGCTGCTGATGGGTCGCGGCGACTTCCACCGGCAGTACGTGCGGATGGGAGCGTGGGACAGCGGCCTCTACTTCGCCCGACTCACCTCCGCGAACGGAAGGACGGTCGCGTTCGCCCCGTTCGTGCTCCGCCCCGGCGTGTACGGACGCAGGAGCAGGGTCGCGGTCATCCTCCCGACCTACAGCTGGCAGGCCTACAACTTCTACGACGCCAACGGCAACGGGAAAGCCGACGACTCCTGGTACGAGAACGTGAAGCGCCACAGCGTGCTGCTCGGGCGTCCGTACGCGGGTGACGGCAAGCCGCCGCACTACCGCACCCAGCAACGAGGGTTCCTTCGCTTCCTGATCCACACGGGCAAGAAGGCGGACTACCTCTCCGACGAGGACCTCGAACGCTTCCAGAGCGGCGATCAACTCGCGGGGCTCTACGACCTGATCATCTTCTCCGGCCACGAGGAGTACGTGACCGGCCACGTCTACGACCTCATCCAGCGGTACCGCGATCTCGGCGGGAATCTCGCCTTCCTCTCGGCAGACAACTTCTTCCGCCGGGTCGACCTCAGCCAGGGGCGCCTCTGGCTGATCAACCTCTGGAGAAACCTCGGACGGCCGGAGGCCGCGCTGATCGGCGATCAGTACCGCGGCAACGACCGCGGCGGCCACGTCGCCCCGTACGTCGTCACGAACGTCGAGGCGGCACCGTGGCTGTTCCAGGGACTCGCGCTCGCCGACGGCGCCACGCTCGGCACGGCGCGCTACGGGATCGAGTTCGACATGCCCAGCCCGGACTCCCCGCCGGGAACGACCGTCCTCGCGGAGGTCGATCCGCCGGGGCTCACGAACGGGACGATCCGCGGCGACATGACCTACTACGAGACGCCGGCCGGCGCCAAGGTGTTCGCCGCCGGGACCCTCGGCTTCGGCGGCTCCGACGGCGCGACCAACCCCGTCGCGACCGTCCTCTTCGAGAACCTCTGGAACCACCTCACTGTCCCCTGAGGCCCACCTCGGCCAAACGCCGGGGCGGTTCGCTGGCGGACAAATGACCGGTTGGAGGTGTCACCGTGCTCGCGCGGGCACACGGGCGAGGTCGAGCAAGCCGTTGTGCATCACCCGCGCACCACGACCAGGGCACTTGGCGCCATTTTGGCGGCAGGAGTGTGGCGCGAGCCAGTCAGCACCGTGCCGAGAAAGGCCGCAAAGATGCCCGTTCGTCTGCGTCTCGCGGCCCGGCAGGTGAAGAATCCGGCTTATAGGTCGTGCTAAGGACAAACCCTGTTTTGCAGGGCTTTTCTATTCCACTGTAAGGAGCAGGAGCCCTCGCCTACGTGCTCGTGCCGGACGGTTGGCTAGCGCCCTTCCGGCCGGAGGTACCCCTGCGCCACGGCGTACTCCTCCGCCACGTACCTCGGCACCACGCGCGCCCACGCGTCCTCGACGAGGTCGCGCATCTCGTCCGGGTCGATCGCGGCGAGGCTGACGTGGATCCAGTTGAAGCGCATGTCGAACTCGCTGGGCAGTCGCGAACTTTTCCGGCTCGGCCGCGACGGCCGCCTCGCGGAATTCCTTCGGGAACCCGCAGCCCATCGTCGAGCCGTCCGGGGCGAGGGAGAGGTAGACGATCTGGCCGATCCGGAACTTCACGCGGCCACGCACGTGGGCCTCGTAGCTGCGCGGCAGCGAAGCCGCAAGGGCCCGAACCTCGTCCACCGTCACCGGCACGTCGCCGGTCAGGATACGAGCGCCATCACGCCCGGTTGACACTACGGCGGGACATGTTTCGGCCTCCGTCGAGCCCGTCGAGTTCGACCTCGTGCGGCACTTCCCGCACGCGAGCCGCACGTCGGCGATGTCGCAATCTTCGGGAACCGGCGTGCCTCAGAGTTCATCTGGCGGCCCATCCTGAGCTGGCACTCGAACCCAGCTACCTGTCAACGCGGCGCCGGGGAGCGGGGCAGGCGGGCTCAGCCTGAGCGAGCTGACGGTGGTCTCGAGTTCGCTGCGGTGGCGATGACCGGCGGTGGCTCGAAGTGGGCTCGCACGTCGTAGGTGCGAGGGACGTCGAAGCCGTTGAACCGCGACGCGTAGGCGGTCGTGTATGCGCCCGCTGTGAGGATGTAGAGGCGGTCGCCGCAGCCGAGATCCTCGGGCACCGGCACGTCCAGGAAGAGGGTGTCCTCGCTGTCGCAGGTGGGCCCGGTGACGGCCGCAGAGACGAGCCGGCGGGGGCCGCGGGGCGAGAAGGCGAGCGGGTAGACGAGCTCGCGGCGGGTCTCGAGCGTTTCCATCATCCCGTTGAACGCGCCGACGTCGAGGTGGAGCCAGCGGCGCCGGCGCCGCTCGGCGACGCCGATGACTGTCGTCGCGAGCACGCCTGCCTCGGCGACGAGCGCCCGGCCCGGCTCGGCCACCACTTGAACCGGGTACGGCAGGCCGGCGATTCCCTTCGCGATCGCGCGCCCGTAGGCTTCGAGCGGCGGGATCGGTTCCGCGTAGCGCGCCGGGAGCCCGCCGCCGATGTCGAGCAGCCCCAGGCGGATGCCGTGAGTCTGCGCCGCCCGCATCACCTCGGCCGCAAGCCCGATCGCGCGCGTGTAGGCGGCGGGGTCCAGCGCCTGCGAGCCGACGTGGAACGTCAGGCCGTGAGGGCGAAGACCGAGCGCCCGGGCCTCGAGCAGCAGCGCGAGAGCGGTCGCCTGCTCGACGCCGAACTTGCCGGCGAGCGGCACGCGGCTCGTCGCGTCCTGCGCGTCGAGCCGGATGTACACCTCGGCGCTCGGCGCGAGCACGGAGAGCTTCTCGAGCTCGCCGCGCGAGTCCGCCGCGAACCTCGTGACACCGAGATCCCATGCGCCGGCGATGTGGGTCGAGGGCTTGACCGGGTTGCTGTAGAGCACCTGTCGCGGGTCGACCCCGAGCGCAACGAGCGCTTCGAGCTCCGGCAGCGAGGCGATCTCGAACCCGGCGCCGAGCGCGTGCAGCCGCGCGAGCAGTGCGGCTTCCGAGTTGCACTTCACCGCGTAGTGCAGCGCGACTTGCGGTAGCGAGCGCCGCAGCCGCGCGTACGCGTCTTGCACCCGCTCGTGGTCGAGGACGAGAAACGGCGTCGGGTAGGGAAGCGCGTCGAGCGCCGCCGGCGCCAGCGCGTCGAGGTCCGGCTGGCGCTGTGCGCTCATGCCCGCCTCCGCTCGCGCAGCTCGTAGGCGGGGATCGCGAGGCCATAGAAGACGATGTCCGCGGCAAGCTTGCCGATTGCGATGCCGGCGACGAGGCTTCCGAGCGGCGCGACGAACGCGTACATGAGCACCGGCCTCGCGAACAGCGTATCGACGCACTCGGCGACACCGAACTCCGACACGACCTCGCGTGCGGCGCCCGCGACCCTGCGAGCAGATCGCGGCGAGCCTCCGCGGTTGCGCAGCTCACGCGCCGTCACGAAGACGTAAAACGCGACCGTCTCGGCCCAGGCCGCGGCAACGACGGCGGCCTCGACGCTCCAGTGCGCCGCGACGACGGCGGCCGCGAGCGCCGCCGAGGTTCCAGCCGCCTCAGCCGGCAGGTAACGGCGCAGCCACCGCCGCCCCCGCACGCCCTTCCCTGACGCGGCGGAGCCCTGTCCCCGTCGCGGCACCGCGACCTCGTTCCGGGCAGCCTCAGCCCCGCGCCCCCGAACCAACGCCCACGAGACGCCCGCGGACGCGGATGTCTTCCCCGCGGCCGCGCCCAGGCGGAGACGCGGCGAGCTCATCACCGCGCCCACGTCACGCCTTCAGAGGTCGTCACCGTCAGTGCGGACAAGCAGTCGGCCATCGAGGCAGCTTGCGGGCTAGACCCGCGGTTCGCACTGGAGCGAACCCTAGGCGTAACCCCAGTCCTGCCTCAGCGCCCGCCTACCGGCTGCTATGTGGCGCTCTGACCGCTGTCGCCTCGACCGATACAGGTCAAGCGCCGCGCTGGTGCCTCGATCTCGCCGTCGCCCTGAGTACCAGGCTGAGGGTGCTCCGAGGACGCGGGCGAGGTGGCTTCGGAGCGAGGATCAAACGGCGGCGTCGCAGTTGCGGCGCAGCGCTTCTGCGTCCCCGGCCTGGAGCTGGGGACTGCGAGCCGTCCTGCATCACCCGTGCATCACGACCACGGCATTCGGCACCATTTGACGGCCAGACTGAGGCGCGAGCGGGTCTAATCCTGGAGCAGAAAGTCCTGCAAATAGTCCGATTCGTGCGCGCTCCGGTCCTGTGGTAGCTGAAGAATCCGGCTTACAGGCCTGCTACGGAAAAAGCCCTGGAAACGGGGCTTTTTCGTGAGTGTTCAGGTGGTGAAAGGACCTCTGTGCGGGCGCCGAATGGTTGTGTGTGGAGCGGGGCGAGGCGGAGGCGGTCCTTGATGGTGATCGCGAGACGGCGATCGGTCTGTTGCTTCGGGTCGGTGAGTTGGTCGCTGCGAACGCGCGGCTGGTGGGGGCGAACGAGCGGCTCGAGGCTCGGGTCGGCGAGCTGGAGCGTCGGCTGGGTCGGAGTTCGCGGAACTCGTCGCTGCCGCCGTCGCTGGATCCGCCGTCGGCGCCGCCGCGGCCGCGCGGGAAGGGGTCGGGTCGAAAGCGCGGTGGGCAGCCGGGGCATGAGGGCCGCTATCGGCGGCTGCTTGCGCCTGAGTTGGTCGACGAGATCGTCGAGCAGTGGCCCGATCGCTGCGGATCGTGTCAGCGCGAGTTCAGCGCGTGCGAACTCGTCGACGCGGAGGAGCCGTCGCGGCGTCAGCTGGCGGAGCTGCCGCCGATCGCGGTCAGGGTGAGCGAGCATCGGCTGCACTGGGTCTGCTGCCCAGCGTGCGCGGCGGTCACGACGGCCACGCCGCCCGCAGCACGATGGGCGTTCGGGCCGAGGCTGCAGGCGGCGATCGTGACCCTGGCGGTGCGCAACCGGGTCTCGCGCCGCCAGACGACCGAGCTCGCTCGTGAGCTTTTTGGGGTCGAGCTGGCGACCGGGACGGTCGACGCGATTGTGCAGCGGGCCGGCGACGCGTTGGCCGCGCCGCACACGCGGCTGGAGCAGGAGGTCAAGCGGTCCGCGGTCGTCAACATCGACGAGACCGGCTGGAAGACCAAGGGCGAGCGCCGCACCCTCTGGGGCGCGCTCACCAGCCAGACCGCTGTGTTTCGGATCGCGGCCGGAAGACACGCCTCCGAGGCACAGACCATGCTCGGCGAGCGCTACCGGGGGATCGTCTGTTCCGACCGCTACGGCGGCTACGACTACCTCGACCCGACCCGCCGTCAGCTCTGCTGGGCGCACCTGCTCAGAGACTTCACCGCCCACAGCGAAGGCATGGGCGAGCAAGCACAGTTCGGAGCCGCCGGCCTCGCTGTCGCCACCGACCTCTTCAACGCCTGGCAGCAGTTCCAGCACGACGACAACCACGCCAGGCTTCGCCGCCGCATCAAGCCGCTCCAGGCGAAACTCCGCGCGGAACTCGAGCATGCCTCGCGCAAGAGCGCCCGCACCAGATACCACCGCCAGTTCGCCCGCAACCTGCTCAAACGCTGGCCCGCCCTCTGGACCTTCACCCACACCCACGGCGTCGAGCCGACCAACAACCACGCCGAACGCGGCCTCCGCGGCGCAGTCATCCACCGCAAGCTCTCACTCGGCACTCAATCCGAACGAGGAGAACGCACGATCGAACGACTCCTCTCCGCCTCAATCACCTGCCGGCTCCGCCACCAATCCCTCTTCGCCTACCTCACCCAAGTCATCACCGCCCACGCCCGCGGCGACCCAATACCCAGCCTCAGCTAACGCCGCAAAGGCTGAACGCTTACGGCTTTTTCTATGGACCCGATTCGCCGGCGACTCGTCAGGCTCGCCCCGCGGCGGGCTGACTGCGGTCTCCGTGGAACCGCTCGGGGCGTTCGCCCGGCGTCGCCTCGAAGGCTGTGCCGGCTACGAGCCGCTCCGCAGCGCGGACGCTAACACACGACGAGCAACTATCCCTCCTCGCGGAGCTCCACCATGGCGGCGGGAATCGAGCCTCGATGGAACGCCGTTGACTGGCGACGACCGTTTCGCGCCTGCGCCCGCGACGAGAGCGTCGGCCCTGTCTGCCGGGTGCGACGTCATGCCACGACGGGTTAGCTCGTGCTCGGCGTGAACAGACGCGCTACTTCGTGCGCCGCCCGCTCGGAGGGTTCGCGAGCACGTCGAGTCGTAGATTGCCCTGCGGGTCGCCGAAGATCTCCGTCGCCTCGGCCCTGATTCGGGCGACCTCTACGTCAGCCCGACCGGTGACGAGCGAGGCGAGGATCGTAGAGGCCTTCAGCAACCGCTGTCGGAAGTCTGGGATCCCGCTCACCTTCTCCCAGAAATCGTCCGACGCCAGCTTGGTGATACCGCGGTCTGCCTTCAGCACGTCGCTTTTTCTCCGTCCATGAAGTACGGCGACGTACTGCTCAACGACCCGCCTACCAGCGCGAAGGGCACCTGCGGCGCGGCGTAGCGATTCAACATCGGAGCGGCTTCCGCCCGCGCTCTTGGTATTGGGCGCCGCTCGGATCGCGTAGAGCTCGGTGACAGGGGGAGTTCCCGGTCGTTCGATCTGTAGATCGACACCGCTTCCTGGCTTAACTCCGCCGCTCACGATCCTTGCGACCTCTTCCATCCATGTCCCTATGTGACCTTCGATGGCAGAGGTTTCCCAGTCTTCGAGCGCACGATCGACCCATTGGTCCACGGTCGTCGTTCCACGAGCCGTATAGATCATCGGGTTGCGTCTCGCGAGGTCCGGCCCTTCTTCTTTGAGAGATTCCCCTGCAGTGGCTTCGCGACGACATCGTCGAACGCCTGCACGATTTCGGCGGCTGTCGCTGGGGCGACGCCAAGAACGGCCTTCACCTGCCGACTCAGCTGCGCCCGGTCAGCGGGTCCGGACACGGCAGACAAGGATGCTCTCGAAGAATTCCCCCGCACGACGGCCTGTTCGACGATTGACGTGACGCATGATCTTGTCTTCGAGTTGCAGCCCCGCGCCGGTCAGGATCTCTGGGTAGAGATTCCGTGAGTCGTTGACGACGATGACGATCGGTGCGTTGGGCCGAAGTTGGTCGGCCGCGTTGGCGAACACCGCAGTCATGTCTGCGACGTAGGCGACGACCGCGCGGCGGCTTGTCCCTCGCGCGGCGGCGCCGATCTCATCGTCGTGACGGTCAGAGAGCCTGAGGAGCTCGTACGAGTACCGGTGCTGCTCGTGGTAGTCGATCAGACCGGGATATGGGGGTGACGTGATGATTCCGTCGGCCTCATGTGAGAGGCGCACCGTCCGGGCGTCATCGTGTAGCACCTCAACGAGTCGATCGGTGCGGACGTCCGCGAACCCACGAATGCGGCGCACTGTGTCGAGTGTGTACCGCGTGAGGAACTTCTCCGCCTCCTCAACGGGACGACAGACGCGCTTGTGTTTGTGACAGAAATACGGTGCTGTCGTTGGAGCCCGAGGAAAGTCCAGGTCGAAATGTGTCGTCAAACGGGCCGATCGAGCCGCTCGGGAGAGAACGATCTTCGCAACATCCCAGGCCGGATCATCTAGCCGCTCGGAGGCGACCTCGTAGTAGCGAAGCAGCTCGCCGAGGGCCCTCGGCGCGTACCACGTGCGAAGCCAAGTACCGGCGTTATCGAGCGGCGCAGGGCCGGCCCGGCGGGCCTCCTCGTGCACGACCTTCAGGCCCATCTCGAGTGTGGCGAGCGCGTAGGGCGTCGTCTTGACGCGACTGAGGAGGCAGTTGAAAGCCGAGATGTCGCAGCCGACGGCGTCGACACCGAAGACGTTCGCCTCGACGAGTGTGGTGCCCGACCCGACGAACGGGTCGTAGATACGCTGACCCGGGAGGAAGAAGCGGCCGAGGAAGATCTCCACCAGTTGCGGGACGTACTTCCCGAGATAGGGGTGCAGGCCGTGAACGTGCTTCGTCCGCTCGACCTGCGGCAGCTCCGCTTCCGACCACGACAGTTCGAGGTCGATTTCGGAGTAGAGGGCCTCCTGTGTGCGTCCGGCCATGGGATCGGAGACTATGGAACGATCCGGACAGCCCTGGTCGGGAGGTAGCCAGTGAGACACAGGCGCAGTTCACGAAGGCGTCGCCGGAGCACGACGTTTCACCAGCAACTCGTCGTGCTCGATCACACAGCATCGAAATGATGCATCTGTGTCTCGCTGGCTATCCAGGTGAGTACCGTGCCGCGAAGTCGTCTGACCGGGGCGTTGCGCTTGGCTTCAAAGTGCGAGCTGGTGACCGAGGGGTTGCTCGAGTGCCTGGAGGCGGCGGAGATCGAAGAGTTTCGGCAGGTCATCCTCGCGGCCGAGCGCGGCGAGCATGCGGGCGAGGTCGGCGGTTCGATGCGATCGGCGACGCGTAGGCCCTTGGCCGATCGGCTCGCGTGTGGCCGCGCGCCGAGGTCGTCGTAGCCGCCGCGGGTGCCGGCGGGCTCGGGTACGACTTCACCCTGCCTTTCGTGCTGTCGAACTCGCGAACGCGTGTCAGCTGACGCCTGCGACTTCGAGCGCGCACGGGCTGGCCGTCGATGGGCTGACGCGCCGATGCTCGGCGAGCGCGAGCTGCAGCCGGCGGAGGTTGTCCTCGCGTGAGGGACGGGACGATTCGAGGCCGTCGGCCGTCTCCTCAGCTCCCTGGGCGATCCGGGCGAAGGCGCCGACGACGACGTAGGCGACTCGTCGACGTTCCAGCGCGGCGAGGATCGCGTACGGGATCGAACGGTCGGTTCGCGGCGACTCCCTTTGCAGTCGCTGCAGCGCGCCGCTCGGGCGAGAGAAGTGCGTTCTTCGCGAGTCGCTCGCGAGCAACGTCGTCGCGCGGAACGAGCTCGAGCGGCAGGTCGAAGCCGCAGACGCCGATGATCTCGAGGAACGTCTCGAGGCCCGGCTCGATCGCCCCGCGCTCCCAGCGAGCGATGACCGAGCGCTTGCGGCCGCTGAGGTCGGCAAGCTGCTGCTGCGTGAGTCCGGCTCGGAGCCGCGCCTCGCGAATGAGGATCGCGCCCCACACTTCGGCCGCGAGTATAAGCTTGCGCGACCCACTTAGATGCTTCGACCCGTATTTGCTACATTACCCGGAATGGCGGCGAGCGGTCAGCTCTCCTTCGCCGATCTTGGGACGGCGAGGAAGCTGGACCGATCGAGGCCCTCGCCGGCGCCCGAGCCGTCCGACCAGAGCGCGACGTCGACACGGCGGCGGACCGGGCAGCGCTCGCGGCACTCGAGGCGGCGCTCGTCGAGGCCCGCGACGCCGCGGACGATCGGCCGCCGCTCGTCGTCCTCGCCTCCTGCCTCGGACAGCTCGGCTCGCCTCCGGCACCGACGCGTCGTCCCGGTCGTCGTCGCTGCGGCAGGCGCGTGACGACTGGCTCCGCCGGCTCGAGACCGCACACAAGAGCGAGAGCGCGCTCGTCGCGTATCGCGTCGCGATCGATGACCTCCTCGACTGGTGCGAAGGCGAATGCCGAAGAACGTGCTCGACGAGCAAACGATCGTCGACTACCTGAGCGCCTACGAGCAGCGGGCTCATCCCGCGCCCGCGACGTACTACCGGCGCTTCCTTCTCCTCCGACGTTTTCTGCGCTGGGTGAGTCAGGCGGGAGGGCGTGCCCGACCCGTTCCTCGACCTCGAGCCGCCGCCGAAGCCGCGACAGGAGCGCGACTGGCTGACCCCCGACGAGTTCCGACAAGCTGCTCGACGCGGCCGGTCACCCGCAGCGGAACCTGCCAGGCCTTGCCGAGCGAGACCGGCTCGTGCTGCTCGCGCTCGTGACGACCGGCCTGCGCCGCTCCGAGCTCTGCGCGCTCGAGTGGCGTGACCTCGACCTCGACGGACGCAAGCGCTCCCTGCTCGTCCGCTGCGGCAAGGGCGGCAAGCCGCGCCGTCAGCCCGTGCCCGCCGGCCTCGCACGAGAGCTATCGGAGCCTCCGCGACACGCGGCAGCCCGAGCCAACCGATCCCGGTGTTCTGCGGCCTCGCCGGCCGACGGCTGCAGGAGACGATCCTCGCCGACATCATCCGCCGCGCCGCGGCTCGCGCCGGGATCGACAAACACGTCACCGCCCACACGCTGCGCCACACCGCCGCGACGTGGCTACGTCAGGAGCGCGGCGACACGCGCCTCGTCGCTGAGTACCTCGGCCACGCCGACCTCTCGACTGTCTCCCGCTATGCGCACGTCGACCGCGACGAGCTCTTCGACGCAGCGGGGCGGCTCGAGCAAATTGCTGATCCGCGGGATCCAGGCGAGCCTGAACCGCGTGCCGAGTCGGGCGACGCCGGCGCTGCACGCAGCGAGCCGAATCGGCCAATTCGTCGCCGCCGTCGTCGTCGGAGGCGGGGCGGCCGTTGAGCGGCCCAATTCACCATTGCGCGGCGACTCGTTGGTATGGCCGCACACTCGCAGGGCCACAGAATGGCTCTCAGCGGCTCGGATATCGTCAGTTCAGGGCATGGCGAGGGAAATGGCTGGTCAGACGCCGCGAACGGCGGCGTTCCCGCCCGACTGACGGAGCCGGGAACAGCTCTCAGCGGCTCTCAGGTGAGCTCGAGCTGCTCGCTGGCCGGCGCTGGGTGCGGTCGCGCGACGACGACGGTGCCTTCGAAGACCTCAGGCCCGAGGAACGCCTTCATCAGCTTGTCGTGGGCTCGATGCCGAAGCATCTGCTCCTCCGTGCGGACTGCAGCCGCGTACTCGGCCGGATCGGCGGGACGCTCGCTGCGAAGGCGGCGCTCGAGGATCCGCTCGGCCGCCCACCAGTAGACGGCGTTCGCTGCCACCTCGACCTCAAGCATCCGGTAGGGGACGTACTCGCGCGCGCGAGACCGGGCGAGGCCCGCGTGGCGTGCGGCGCGCTCGAGCGCCTTGAACTCGCGGCGGCCCTCGTAGACGGTGACGGTCCCGGTCTCGGGGTCGAACTCGGCCTCGACGTGGGAGTCCTCGTCTTTCCGCGCGATCTCGCGCACCCAGCCGCTCGCGTGGTGGCGGACGACGAGGACGAGGAGCTCGGCGTCGTGGCCGCCCGCGGACACGAAGACGGAGAGCTGCGAGCCGGGCTCGACGGAGACGAGCGCGCGCACCTTGCCGCTGACCCGCGACCAGCCGCGCGTCCCGGGCTCAGGCACGTCCTGGCGCCACAGCGAGAGCGACAGTCCAGGGTCGGTCGCGATCTCGATCGGAGTGCCGGCCGAGACCTGGGTCGGGTCGAAGAGGAGCGAGACCGTGCGCTGCTCGCCCGGGTGCAGGCGAATCGGCGACTGCTTGAAGCGCATCGCCGCCCCCACCGAGAGAGCCGGCGTGCTCGCGGCGGGCGGCTGCGGTGCGGCAGTGGGCCGCTGCGGTTCCTCGACCGGCTGCTGCTCGCTCGCCCCGCCGCGTGCGAAACCGGCCTGCCCGGGCGCGTCGAAGGCAGCCCGGAGCGCGTCGTTCAACGCCCGCAGTCCAACCTCGTCGCGGGCGGCGATCTCCTTCCCTGCGCGCACGAGGCGCGCGCCGGCTCGGCGCTCCTCGGCGTCGACGATCGGCCGGATGATCTGTTCGAGGGCTGCATAGAGGCGTCTTACGAGCGGGTGTGCGTCGTTGAGGCCGCTCCGATCCACGCGGACGACGACCTGCGGCCGCGGCGTGTCGAGCGCCTCTCGTTGCAGTTGCTCCATCGCCTCGCAAAGCACCTCTCCGTAGAGGTGGCGGGCGCCAGGTCGCGCGTCGAGGCCGGCGAGCGTCGTCTCGTGTGCGGCGCGCCCGGACAAGACGACGAGGCCGCCGCGGCGCGTCGCCCGTGCGGGACTGAGCGGGATCGGCTGCGCGGCTCGGCGGATGACGACGCGAGCAGTAATACCCCGCTGGAGCTCGACCTCGTCGTCGAAGAGCACCGGACGCTCCGGGTCGGGCTCCGGAGGCGAGTAGCGGACGAGCTGGAGTGGCTCGCCAGGCAACTCGAGGAACAGCTCTCGGTTCTCGTCCTCGAGGATCGGGCGAAGCTGCACGAGGTCGGACACGAGCCGTCGCAAGCGAGCGCTCGACGGGAGCCGTCGGTCCGCGAGCGGGACCGTGACTCGGGTGCCCTCGTGGACGATCCCGAGCTCGCCACGGATCGCGCGTGTGGCGGGGCTGTCGATGATGTGGGTGTAGACGTAGGGCTCGTCGCCATCGGCAGGCAGGAACCACGACTCGACCGCCCGCTCGCCGCGCACGCCTTGGATTCGACCGCCGCCCTGTGCGAGCCAGACGTCGCGCAGTCCGCGCCCGAAGAGGCCTCGCTGGCCCTCGTGCTCGGGGACGACGCCGAGCGCGCCGAGGCGTTGATCGACGAGGTCGGCGTCGACGCCTTCGCCATCGTCCGTGCAGACGAGCTCGTATCGCCAGCTGCCGAGTGCGGGCAGGCGCAGGCTTCGCACCCCTTCCTTCCACGACCGCAGGAACGCCGGGTCGGCGGGGCCGATGCGAACCTCGATCCGGCCGCGCTCGCGGCCGCCGGCGGCGATCGCCGCGTCGGCGTTCGTCACCAGCTCCGGAATGATCTGCGTGAGATCGATTCCGGCCTGGGCGAAGTTCTCGCGAAAGTAACGGCCGCGAACGCGACCGTGGCGCAGTCTTGAGACGTCAATGGCCACGGGAGGAGGATAGGCCGTCCGACAGCACCTGTCTTGGCGCCTGCCCGAGTGACTGACAGACTCGGCGTCCGTGGCCAACGACTTCTTGAAGCCGGGCCTCCACGAGGCACTCCTGACGCGGAGGCTCGAGGAGCTGCTAGCCCAGATCGCTCACGGCGCACTTGCTGCCGACGTCGCCGAGCTGCGCGACGCCGAGGCCTCAGACCGCGTCTCCCGGCACGTCGCGGGCATCGTCGCGAGAGCAATCGATCGAGTACCGGAAGGAAGGCGAAGCGACGAGGCAATACGAATCGCGGCAGAGCTGATTCGTCGCCTCCAGCCCTTCATGGATGGCAAGCACGATCTCGACGGCGACGAACCGGTCGACCCCGCGCGCGTCCTGGTCGCCATGCTGCAACGTCTTCCGGACGGGCGACCCCAAGCGATCGAGCGCCCGCTCACGCCCCTGCTCGACACGACGGTCTTCACCAACGCGCCTGGTGAGCCCGCGGTCGGGCACGAGCTCAGGGCCGAGGTGCCGTCGGCGGACGCGATCGACGTCGTCATGGCGTTTGTCCGATGGAGCGGCGTGCGGCAGCTGGCCGACGCGCTCCGGCGGCACTGCGAGGCGGGCAAGCCGTTGCGAGTCCTGACGACGACCTACACCAACAGCACGGAGCAGCGTGCTCTCGACGAGCTCGAGCGGCTCGGCGCGCAGATCAGGGTGTCTTATGACACCTCGTCGACGCGACTTCACGCCAAGGCCTGGATCTTCCACCGCGAGAGCGGCTACTCGACCGCCTACATCGGTTCGTCGAACCTCACGCACTCGGCTCAGGTACTCGGGCTGGAGTGGAATGTCCGCGTCTCCGGCGGCTCGGAATCCGGATGCCGTGGCGAAAATGGCGGCGGTCTTCGCGAGCTACTGGGAGAGCAGGGACTTCGCCGCGTACGACGCGGCGGAGTTCGCGCGGCGAACGGAGGCGCTCGCGACGGCCGACGTCACGCAGCTCAGCCCGATCGAGCTCGAGCTGCGCCCGTTCCAGGAGGCGCTGCTCGAGCACGTTGTCCTTGCCCGCCACCAGGGCCACCATCGCAACCTGCTCGTCGCGGCCACCGGGACGGGGAAGACGGTGATGGCCGCAGTCGACTATGCGCGTCTGCGGACGGAGCTCGGTCGCGGCCGACTCCTGTTCGTCGCTCATCGCGAAGAGATCCTCGATCAGAGCCGTGCGACGTTCCGGCACGCGTTGCGTGACGCCAGCTTCGGCGAGAAGTGGGTCGGCGGTCATCGGCCCTCACGCTTCGAGCACGTCTTCGCCTCGATCCAGAGCCTCAACAGCGCCGACGTCCGGAACATCGACCCCGCGCACTTCGACGTCGTGATCGTTGACGAGTTTCACCACGCGGCGGCGCCGTCATACGAGGCACTCCTCGAGCATCTGAAGCCGGTCGAGTTGCTTGGGCTCACCGCGACCCCTGAGCGCGCGGACGGCCTCGACGTGCTGCGCCACTTCGACGGCCGGATCGCGGCGGAGCTGCGCCTGTGGGACGCGATCGACCAGGAGTACCTTGCGCCGTTTGCCTACTTCGGCGTTCACGACGGCCTCGACCTACGCCGCGTCCCGTGGCGCCGCGGACAGGGCTACGACGTCACTGCGCTCGAGAACGTCTTCACTGCGGACCACGCGTGGGCGCATCTGGTCGTCGAGGAGATCCGGCGGAAGATCGCCGACCCCTCGAGCATGCGGGCGCTCGGCTACTGCGTCAGCGTCGGCCACGCCCGCTTCATGGCCCAGCGCTTCACGGAGCTCGGCCTGACGGCCGTCGCCCTCTCGGCCTCGAGTCGCCCGGACGAACGGACGGCAGCGCTACGCGACCTGGCCGACGGGAAGACGCGTGTCGTCTTCACGGTCGACCTCTTCAACGAGGGCATCGACATCCCGAACGTTGACACGCTCCTGCTGCTTCGCCCGACCGAAAGTCCCACGCTGTTTCTGCAGCAGCTCGGGCGCGGACTGCGAAAGGCGGCGGGGAAGGGCGCGTGCACGGTGCTCGACTTCGTCGGGACGCACCGCAAGGAGTTCCGTTTCGACCGGCGTCTGCGCGCACTGCTCGGCGGGTCGCGGGCCGACGTCGAGCGACAGATCCGCGACGACTTCCCCTTCCTGCCCGCCGGCTGCAGCTTCCACCTCGACCCGGTTGCGCGCGAGATCGTGCTCGGCAGCATCCGCGACGCGATCCCGAGCACGTGGCGCGAGCGCTGCAACGAGCTTCGCTCGCTCGGAGACGTCGCGCTCGGCGACTACCTCGAGAGCAGCGGTCTCGAGCTGGAGGACATCTATGCAGGCGGCCGCAGCTGGTCGGAGATGCGCCGCGAGGTCGGTCTCGTGGCCGCGCCGGCAGGTCCCGTCGAGCCAGCGCTGCTGCGCGCGGTCGGTCGGCTGCTGCACGTCGATGATGACGAACGGCTCGAGGCGTATCCGCGGCTGCTCAGCGGAGATAACCCGCCATTGCTCGACGCGCTGAGTCCGCGCGAGCAGAGGCTCCTCCGAATGCTTGTCTCGTCGCTGACGGGCATGAGCGCCTCCGCGAGCGTCGCGGTCGCGACGGCGGAGGTCTGGGCTCACCCGCAGGTTCGCGCGGAGCTGATCGAGCTGCTCGAGTTGCTCCGCGAGCGCGTCGCCTTATCTCGACCATCCGCTCGGGTTGCCCGGAGTGCCGCTCGCTCTTCACTCCCGCTACACGCGCGCGGAGATCCTCGCGGCGTTCGGGGTCGGCGACGGCGCGAAGCCGCCGACGTGGCAGACGGGTGTGTGGTGGGAGCCCGCAGTCGCGGACCGACCTCTTCGCCTTCACGCTCGACAAGAGTGTCGGCGGCTTCTCGCCGACGACGCGCTATCGCGACTACGCGATCAGCCCCGAGCTGATCCACTGGGAGAGTCAATCCGCGACCGCGGCGGACAGCGCGACGGGGCAGAGGTACATCCGCCAGCGTGAGGATGGGACGAACGTCGTGCTCTTCGCGCGGCTACGGACGACCGACCGCGCCTTCTGGTGCCTCGGGCCGGCGTCGTACGTGAGTCATGAGGGCGACCGTCCGATCGCATTCGTCTGGAAGCTCGACAACGCCTGCCTGCAGAGCTCTACACGTCCTTCGCGGCCGCGGTCGGGTAGTCGCGTCGACTGCTGGCTCTGGCTACCGGTGCTCGGGCACACCGCGCCACATGCGTGATCTTTGAGTTGCTCCCTCGACTGGCAGATCGGTCAGGCGGCGAGTCCTGCTCTCGGCCGCTGAAGATTGGCGAAGGGGAGAGCACCGTAGTGCTCGCAGAACTCGTCGATCATGACTGCTTCGGCGGTAACCGGATCCTCGGCGAGCCGCCATGCCACCACGAAGTCGGCATGGTCGGTGAGCTGCCACAAGAGTCGTCCGCCCCAATGCCCGACGCGCTCTCCGGCTGCGAAACGCGCGAGTTGCTCGAGCCGGTTCCTCAGGCTCGCGGCTCGTCCGATGTAGAGGATCGAACAATCGTCCACCCACTCGGTTGTCAGTCGGTGGTTTGAGACGGAAGGGTCGCGATTCTTGAACCAGCCGCCGACACTGCGGCGGAGGAACTCCGGCGTCGCGAGAGATTCGCGACAGACGACGTAGATCCCTGGTGCGGCCGGAATCACCGTGGAAGGTCGCCTGGTGCGTCGACTGAAACGAACCCTTCGAATCCTCGAGAGTCCAATCCCTCGCAATCGAAGGCATCCATCACGAATCCTCCTTCTGCTCGTTGATTTTCGAAGTCGCCGCCGTCTCGGCCTTCACCCGGATCGCGTCGGCCGCAACTCGGTACTCGAGATCCGCCAGCTGACGAAGGCTCCGGCCGTACTCGAGAAGCTCAGTGCGGCGCGGGCCGATGTACCGCCAGACGGCCATGAGCTCACGGAGCTCGGCCGCATCGCTGCCACGCGCGAGGGCGAGGGCGTACGACTCGTCCCACAGCGTCTCGTCCGTCTCCGCAACACGGAAAACGTCTGCCGCGATCATGCGGACATCGGCTTCGGATGCTTGCGAGTCCTCCAGGATGGCCCGGACGGCGTCGAGCGACCTAGCTGCCCAAGGACCCCACTCTTCTGGCAACTCAGCCCCATCGCGGAATAGGGGTCGTAGTGCGTCTCGCGCCTCAGAAGCAGTCAGGTAATTCGCGAGGATCAAGAGAGGGAGCGGGTTCCGATCGAGCGCCTTCCCGAGCGCGACGAGGATTTCGCGGCTGGGTCTGAGGACCTGCCCGGACTCGATCCGACTGATCTGAGCAGCCGAAACGCCGGCGCGCCTAGCTAGCTCCCTGATCGAGAGGCCAGCGTGGACCTCGACGCCTCCACCCTGACGCGCACTCAGCAGGGCAGACGCGAGGAGCGACGCGTCAGTGGCCTCTGTTGCAGAAGATGCATCGGATGACCTCATTCGGGACAGGATACTCACCGTGGTATTGCATGTCAAGCACGTGACGTTCCTTCTGCAACGTAGCCTGACACGGGCCGACGGCGAATCTGCTTGCTGCGCTCGGCTTGGTCGTGCCGTGACCTCCGTGTTAGACCTCGCGCAGGATGAAGGGATACATCGGGCACACGGATCCGGGATGGTGGAGGTTCCTGCAGCCACGCTCTGACCTTCGCGAAGTCAATTTTTGGCGGCCTGGCGGTCGAGGTTTTCCGCCCTGGCCCCGGGCGAGCCGTTCTTTTTCCGCTTGAAGTCGCCGATCAATCGAATCGGGGGATTCGGACTCTTTGCCCGTGACGCCTCCCTTCCGGTCTGGCGAGCGTGGGAGGTGTTCGGCCAGGCGAACGGCACGCTCAACGAGGGCGAACTCCTTGACCGGCTTGCTCGGCTCGCGCGACGTCCGGTCGGCATATCCGACTCCATCGGATGCGTTGCGGTCACCGATTGCGTCTTCTTTGGGCCCGATGCTTTGCTGGGTGTACCCCCGAGCTTCAGGCCGCAGAACCTGTCGGGATCTGTTATCGACCTCGAGCAGTCGGAGGGCCGGGTGCTCTGGGCAGCCTGCCTCGAACAAGCCGCTCTGGCGGCGTCGTTACCCGCCTGGGTGCCAGACGCAGTCGAGCGCCAACGACATGGTCGGCCGCAGCTTGTCATCCCTCGGCTTGGGCAAGGATCGTTCAGGCTCGCGGTCCTCGAGGCCTACGGTGGAGGGTGCGCGATTACCGGCGAGCACTCGATGCCGGCTCTCGAGGCAGTCCACATCCGCCCATATGCGGCCGGCGGAACTCACGAACTGCCAAACGGTTTGCCTCTGCGCCGAGATCTACATCGGCTTTTTGACCTGGGTTACGTTTCGGTCAAGCCGAGCGGAAAATTCCTGGTCAGCCCGCGCCTGCGCTCCGAATTCGCGAACGGTCACACGTACTACGCCCTCGAAGGTGAGCAGCTTCGGGCGCCCAGCCGAGCGGACGCAGCGCCTGACCAGGAACTCCTGGCTTGGCACTCTGAGGCTGTCTTCCAGGCCTCGTAGCGAGTTGGCAACGATGCGGCCACAGAGCGGCACGCGGGGCGGACTCGGCGAGTCGTATGCGCGTAACGCAGGTCGAGTCGAGGTGCTTGTCGCGGTTCGAGGAGCGCTACGGGCGCGCCTTGGCGAGACGCCACTCGACCTTGTGGCCGAGCGCTGCGGCATACCGCTCGACAGTCGATAGCTTCGCGTCGACGTCGCCCGTCTCGAGGCGCGCCACAGCCGACTGCGACGTGCCCATCACCGCTGCGACCGCCGTTTGGGACATGCCGAGCTTCTCTCGTCGCGCACCGAGTTCTCGAAGCAGCTC
The DNA here is from genome assembly GCA_963729135.1 of uncultured Actinomycetes bacterium. GTDB lineage: Bacteria > Actinomycetota > Thermoleophilia > Gaiellales > Gaiellaceae > PALSA-600. The sequence continues at coordinate 216,687 of CAVSMT010000010.1, read as the reverse complement.
GCGCCGTCGAACAGCGGCATCGACGAGTCCAGGAAACTCGGGATTGCGCGCCGTGCGCTCGGCGATGATCTCAGTGAGGAAGTCGTCGTTCTCGGCCACGGCCTTACTATAGCAGCGACGATATCTCTTCTATGAGATAGCTCACGATCCGTGGCGAGCTCTTCGGCGCCAATCGGCGAGCCTTCGTTCCGCGAGGCGGATCTTCTCCGGCGGCGTCTTTCGCGTTTTCTTCGAGAAGCCCTCGAGCGAGAGGAGAACCTGAGCACGGCGGCCCTCGCTCGCGAACAGGACGCGGTAGATCTGCCGCTCGCCCTCGGCCCTTACCTCGTAGATGTCGCCGCGCAGGTGACGCGCGGTGACGAGCCCGAGCTGTCGCACCTCCTGCATCGCGGCGACGACTGCAGCCGCGTCCGCGTCGGAGAGCTGGTCGAAGAAGTCCTTGACCGGCCGACGCCCAGCAGCGGTTCGGTAGTCGCGCCAGCGGCGCCGCGGCTCGCGCCGCTCTCCGGGCATGATCGTCATCCTCTCAGCCGACCCAGCGGAGTCGCTTGATCGCCCCACGCAGCTCGTGGGCGTTCACCCGCGTGTAGCGCTGGGTGGAGTCGAGATGCTTGTGGCCGAGCAGCTCTTGGATCTGGCGCAGGTTCGCGCCGGCGTGGAGGAGCTCGGAGGCGAAGACGTGGCGGAGAGTGTGCGGGGTGACGTGCTTGCGCTCGTTGACGCCGCTTGCCTCGACGTAATGGCGGAACGTCTGAGCGAGCTGCGTGACGTGGAGTCGGGCGCCCTGGATGCCGACGAAGACCGCCTGCTCGGTGATCGGCACGCGCGTTGTGTAGTACTCGGCGAAGAGCGGGGCGAGCGCCGGGTGGATCGGGATCGTCCGCTGACGCCCGCCTTTCGCCTTCCGTATCCGCAGTAGCCGGCGCGAGAGGTCGACGTCGTCCCAGTCGAGTCCGAGCAGCTCGCTTCGCCGCAGGCCGCCGTAGGCCATCACGGCGAGCAGGAGCCGGTCGCGTTCGGGCTTGCCCGGGAAATGACGCTGCCAGATGCCGTGGCGTGCGGTCGCGGCGAGCAGGCGCTCGAGTTCGCCCATCGTGAGCACGTCGGGCAGCACCTCGCGCTTCTTCGGCGTGCGCAGCGGCAGCGCCGGGTCGCGCAGTAGCCGCTCTTCCTCGACGAGGAAGCGGAAGAAGCACTTCAGCGCGGCCGTCGTCCGCGCCTGACTCGAGACCGCCGGCCGGCGCTCCTGCTCGTCGGCGAGGAACGCGCGCAGGTGCGTCACCTTCGCCTCTGCCAGCGGGATCCCCTCACGCTGCAGGTAAGCCAGACACGCCGAAACGTCCCGCTCGTATGCCGCGCAAGTCATCGGGGCGAGACGCCGCTCCGACCTGCAAAAGCGCAGGAAATCGGCTAGTTCCGTGCTCGCCAGTTCCTTCATCGATCCTCCTTTGGGCAGCCTCCCGGCCCCCGCTGGGGCGAGCTCTGGCGTACTCCGGCTTACAGGCCTGCTACGGAAACCCCCGCAGTGCGGGGGTTTCTATTTCGGGAGTGGATCACCCTTGCATCACGAGATCTCGATCCGCTTCCGCGCGAGCGGAAGCGTCCCGGGCGAAACCGCTTCGCTGACCGAAACCCGCGGGTCCTCCGAGTTCGAGCCGAAGCTCATCACCCAGCTCTCCGCGTTCGCCGCGATATGGTCTCGGCAGTTGTCGGCCGCAACGCTCCCTGACCCGACGAGGCGTCGTCGATGAGCACCTCGGCGTCCGTTCCGGGCCTGGCGAGGTGGCCCGGCGCCGACCGTCCGTCGGCGTACATCCCCGGCGACCGGCGGCGTGCGCTCACGACGGGCACGACGCTCCCGACCAGGGTCCACGGCGCCGCGCTGTTCGCCGACATCTCCGGCTTCACCCCGCTCACCGAGGCGCTTGCGAACGAGCTCGGCTCGCAGCGCGCCTCGGAGGTTCTCACCGGCCACCTCAACCGCGTCTTCCATGCCGTGATCGCCGAGCTCGACCGCTTCGGCGGCGACGTCATCTATTTCAGCGGCGACGCGATCACCTGCTGGCTCGACGGCGACGACGGCTCGCGCGCGACCGCGGCCGGCTTCGCGATGCAGGAGGCGATGCGACGCGAGGGCGAGATCACGACGCCGGGCGGCCTCTCGCTTCCAGCTCGCGCTCAAGGTCGCGGTCGCGGTCGGGACCGGCGCGGCAGGTTCGTCGTCGGCGACCCCGAGATCCAGCTGATCGACGTGCTCGCCGGGAGCCTCGTCGACCTGCATCGCCGAGAGCGAGCACCTCGCCGAGAGGGGCGAGGTCGTCCTGCACGAGTCGGCGCTTCGCTGCGCTCCAACGGACACGTCGCGCTCGGGGAGACGCGCACCTCGGCCGGCGCCGGAGTCGGTCAACGTGATCGAGCGGCTTCTCGGCGCGGTCGCCGAGGCGACCGCCGGCCGAGGAGGACGCCGGAGCTGCCCGGCCGAGCTCGCGCGCCCGTGGCTGCTGCCGGCGGTCTACGAGACGCCTGTCCAGCGGCCACGGCGAGTTCCTGGCCGAGCTCCGTCCGGCCTACCCGATCTTCGTCAGCTTCGGCGGCATCGACTACGACGCCGACGACTCGGCGCCGCGAGAAGCTCGACGACTTCGTGCGCGCGACGCAGCGCATCCTCGCGAGTTACGGCGGGAACGTGCTCAGCTGACGCTCGGCGACAAGGGCGCCTATCTCTACGGCGTGTTCGGGACGCCGCTCGCCCACGAGGACGACGCCGAGCGCGTCTGCGCCGCCGCGCTGGAGCTGAGCGCGCTCGAGGCTCCACGGCCGGCGCGCGACATCCGGATCGGGATCACCTATGGCCGGCTGCGCAGCGGCACGTACGGCCACGCGCGGCGCAGGACCTTCGTGCTGCCTCGGGCGACGCGGTCAACCTCGCCGCACGGCTGATGTCGAAGGCGCCCGCGGGTGAGATCTACGTCTCCGAGTTCGTCCGGCAGGCGCACGCGTCGAGAGCTTCACGCTGGACCGAGCTCGAGCCGCTGGAGCTGAAAGGCAAGTCGCCGCTCCCGTTGCCGCGTACGCGCTGACGGGCATCGTCGCGGGCGTCGACCGGCGCGTGCTCCGCTACGAGCTGCCGATCGTCGGGCGCGCCGAGGAGCTCGCGGTGCTCGACAGCGGGCTTCGAGGCGGCCGTCGCGGGTCGGGGCAAGGTCATCGGCATCTCGGCGGAGGCCGGCATGGGCAAGTCGCGCCTGATCGCCGAGTTCGTCGCAGATCGTGACGGGCAAGCGGGCTGCTCGTCGCGTTCGGCGAGTGCCAGTCGTACGGAACGAGCACGGCCTACTTCGTCTGGCGCGAGATCTGGCGCACGCTGTTCGAGCTGGACGACGACGAGCCCGCAGGCCGAGCAGGTCGCGAAGCTCGAGCGGGCGCTCGACGAGATCGATCCTGCGCCTCGTCGCGCGCGCGCCGCTCCTCGACCCGGTGCTCGGCCTCCCGATCCCCGACAACGAGCTCACGAGCGCGTTCGACCCGAAGCTCCGCAAGACGTCGCTCGAGAACCTGCTCGTCGGACTGCCTGCGCGCACGCGCCCGCAGCGAGCCGCTCGTGCTGGTGCTCGAGGACTGCCACTGGCTCGACCCGCTCTCGCGCGACCTGCTCGAGGTGCTCGCGCGCGCCGCGGCTTCGAGCGCGGTGCTGCTGCTGGTCGCCTACCGGCCCGAGGCCGCGCTGCCGCAGGGCCTCGCGCTCGCGCAGCTCCCGCAGCTCGAGCGAGCTCGCGCTCTCGGCCCTCGACGAGGCGGCAGATGGACGTCGTCGTCGCGCTGGAAGCTCGCGCAGCTGCTCGGCGAGGACACGGAGGCGAGCGCCGCACTGCTCGAGCTCGTCGTGACGCCGCGCGCAGGGGAACCCGTTCTACGCCGAGGAGCTCCTGAACTACGTGCACTCGCAGGGGATCGACCTGTCCGACGAGCGCGCGCTGGGCTCGCTCGAGCTCCCCGAGAGCCTGCACAGCCTGATCCTCAGCCGCATCGACACGCTCGTGGAGTCGTCCGCGCGCACGCTCAAGGTGGCGAGCGTCGTCGGCCGCGTCTTCCGGGCGCGATGCTCGGCCGCGTCCACCCGGAGCTCGGGACGGATCGACGAGGTGCGCACCGACCTGGACTCGCTCGGGCGAGGTCGACCTCGTGAATCGCGGACGACGAGCAGGACGAGTCGTACCTCTTCAAGCACGCCGTGACGCAGGAGGTCGCCTACGAGAGCCTGCCCTTCGCGCTGCGCGCCACGCTGCACGCCGACGTTGGCGAGGTACCTCGAGCAGCAGGGGCCCGAGGCGATCGAGCGGCAGCTCGACCTGATCGCCCACCACTACTGGCACAGCGACGACGAGGCGAAGAAGCGCCTCTACCTGCGCCGGGCGGGAGAGGCGGCCCAGGCCTCCTACGCGAACGTCGCCGCGATCGACTACTACGAGCGCCTGGCCCCGCTCCTCCCGGATGCGGAGCGCGTCGACGTGCTGCTCGAGCTGGGCAAGGTGCTCGAGCTCGTCGGTGAGCTGGACCGCGCGCGCGCGAAGGAGACGGAGGCGCTCGAGCTGGCCGAGGCGAGCGGCGACGAGCGGGCGCGCGCCTGGTGCGACGCCGCGCTCGCCGAGGTCGCGCGGAAGCAGACGCGGTACGACGAAGCGGCCGACCGGCTCGCCCGGGCCGACGCCGCCTTCAGTGCGCTCGGCGACGAGCAGGGCCTCGGCCAGGTACTCCACCTCGAGGGCACGCTCGCCGCCCAGCGCGGGCTCTACGCAGAGGCGCGCTCCCGCTACGAGGCAGAGCCTCGAGATCCGCCGCCGCCTCGGCGACCGGAAGATGATGGCGAGCGTGCTCAGCAACCTCGGCGATCGTCGCCGAGTACAGCGGCGACTACGAGCTCGGCGCGCTCGTTCCACGAGCAGGCGCTCGAGCTGCGAACCGAGCTCGGCGACCGCTGGGCGATCGCGGTCTCGATGACGAACCTCGGCATGATCGCCTCGACCAGGGCCGCATTCGAGGAGGCGCGCGGCCGGTTCGAGGAGGCGATGCGCCTCCACCGGGAGGTCGGCGACACCTCGATGCGGTCGCGATCGACCAGAACAACCTCGGCAACGCGCTACCGCGGTCTCGGCGACTACGCCGCCGCGCGGCAGCACTACGCACGACAGCCTGCGCGCGCACGAGAACGCGACGACAGGTGGGCGCTCGCCTTCCTGCTCGAGGACGTCGGCCGGCTCGCCGCGCTCACCGGCGAGCCCGAGCCCGCGCTCGAGCTCCTCGGCGCGGCCGACGCTCTGCGCGAGGAGATCGGCGTGCCGCGCGGCCCGACGCTCGAGCAGGAGATCGCCGAAGCGATCGAGCCGGCCGTCTCGACGCTGGCCGACGACGCACGGGAGGCCGCCCGGACTCGCGGCCGTGGCCTTCGACCGCGATCAGGCGATCGGCGCCGCGCTCTCGATGACCGGAGCTGCCTGATTTGGTGCAGCGCCGTACGCCTGGTACGGTCAGTCGTCGGCAGTAGCCGATTCCGAAGGCCGTCCCAACTCCGAGCGTTCAACGGAGTCTTCCCTTGGAGGATCGGACGAAGTGACTGCCGTCCAACATGAGGTGATCTGCGGCCTCGCATGAGGCGAGACGCGGGGGCCCGCGGAGGGCGCACCACAGGCCTCGCGCGCGCGTCGTCATCGGCGTGCTCGCCGCAGGAGTGGCGATCCTCGCCGTCGGCGGCTCCGGCCAGCGGCTGTCCGGTCAGCACGTCCTCGGCGCCGTCGCCGGCCGGCCGGCCGTACCCGCGGTGCGGTCGGTTGCCGAGCCGGCTGCCTTCTCGCCCTCCGGCAAGACCCTGGCGACGGCGCCGGTCGCGTTGCAGGCCGCCGTGCTGGCGACGGTCGGCGGGGACAGCTCACGCTTTGCAGTACGCCGTCGCGGCGGGTCTCTGACCGCGAGCGGCGGCGTGTCGTCGGACTTCGATCACAGCGGCCCGACCGTGCACACCGCCAGCGGCGACCTTCACCTGTCGCTGGCGGGCATCGGCTACGGGTCGCGGCTGTCGAAGCCGGGAACGGGGTCACCGGCCCCGGCCGCGAACGCGGTCGCATATCGGCGCGGCAGCGTGACGGAGTGGTATCGCAACCGTCCCGACGGGCTCGAACAGGGCTTCACCATCCTCCGTAGGCCTGAGGCCGGGTCCGGCCGGCTGACGATCGGCGTGCGCGCCTCCGGTCCGCTGCGGCCTACCCTCCACGGCTCCGAGATCGTCTTCACGGCAGGCGATGCGACGGTTCTCCGCTACGGCGGCCTGAGCGCGGTGGACGCGACGGGGCGTTCGCTGCCGGCCCGACTCGAGCTCCACGACGCGACCCTGCTGCTGCGGGTCGACGACGCCGGCGCCCGCTACCCGCTCACGGTCGACCCGCTGATCCAGCGGGGGTCGAAGCTGACCGAGAACCTCGCCTCGTCCTCCTTCGGCGCCAGCGTCGCGCTCTCGACGGACGGGAACACCGCGCTGATCGGCGGCTACCTCGACAACGGCAATGTGGGGGCGGCGCGGGTATTCACCCGCACAGCCGGCGTCTGGGCGCAGCAGGGCCCCAAGCTGACCGCCGGCGACGAGGTCGGCGCCGGACAGTTCGGTCAGAGCGTGGCGTTGTCGGCCGACGGCGATACCGCCCTGATCGGCGGCTTCGGCGACAACGGCAATGTGGGGGCGGCGTGGGTGTTCACTCGCAGCGCCGGGGTGTGGACACAACAGGGCGCCAAGCTCACCGGGAGCGACGAAACCGGCACGGGGTTCTTCGGCGTCGGCGTGGCGTTGTCCGCCGACGGGGACACCGCCCTGATCGGGGGCAGCGAAGACAGCGGCGGTGTCGGGGCGGCGTGGGTGTTCAGCCGGACGGCCGGGGTCTGGACACAACAGGGCGCCAAGCTCAACGGAAGCGGCGAGACCGGCACGTTCGTCCTGTTCGGCGCCAGCATCGCGGTGTCGGCGGATGGGAACACCGCCCTGGTCGGCGGCCCCTTCGACAACGGCCAGGTCGGGGCGGCGTGGGTGTTCACCCGCAGCAACGGGATCTGGACACAACAGGGCGCCAAGCTGACCGGCGGCGGCGAAACCGGGGCAGGCCGGTTCGGCAACAAGGTGGCGTTGTCGGCAGATGGGAACACCGCCCTGATCGGCGGCGAAACCGACACCAGCGGTGTGGGGGCGTCGTGGGTGTTCACCCGCACCGCGGGCGTCTGGGCCCAGCAGGGCTCCAAGCTGACCGCCGGCGACGAGGTCGGCGCCGGACAGTTCGGCCAGGGCGTGGCGTTGTCGGCCGACGGAAATACCGCCGTGATCGGCGGCAACGACGACAACGGCAGCGTGGGGGCGGCGTGGGCGTTCACGCGGACGGCCGGTGTCTGGGCGCAGCAGGGCACCAAGGTGACCGGCACAGGCGAGGTCGGCCCGGGCAAGTTCGGCCAGAGCGTGGCGTTGTCGGCGGACGGGGACACCGCCCTGATCGGTGGCTACGTCGACAACGGCAATGCCGGGGCGGCGTGGGCATTCACCCGCTCGGGCGGGGAGTGGACGCAGCAGGGCTCCAAGCTGACCGACGGAGCCGAGATCGGGGCCGGCGGCCTCGGCTGGAGCGTGGCGCTCTCGTCCGACGGAAGCACTGCCCTGGTCGGCGCCCGCACCGACGACGGGAGCGTCGGCGCCGCGTGGGTCTTCATCCGCTCGGGCGACGTCTGGACGCGGCAGGGCTCGAAGCTGACCGGGAGCGACGAGTCGGGAGCGGGCGAGTTCGGGATCAGCGTCGCGCTGTCTGCCGACGGGAACACGGCCATGGTCGGCGGCTGGGAGGACGCGGGCCCGCTCGGGTCGGGCCTGGGGGCCGCGTGGGTGTTCACGCGCTCGTCCGGCACCTGGACGCAGGCGGGCCCCAAGCTGACCGTCAGCGACTTCGGCGGCACGTATCCGTTCTTCGGCTGCAGCGTGGCGCTGTCGGCGGATGCGAGCACGGCTCTCATCGGCGGCTGCGCCGACAACGGCTTCGTGGGGTCGGCGTGGGTCTTCACGCAATCGGGCGGGATCTGGACGCAGCAGGGCCCGAAGCTGACCGGGAGCGGCGAGATCGGCGGAGGCCTGTTCGGCGAGAGCGTGGCGCTGTCGGCGGACGGGAACACCGCTCTGGTCGGCGCGGGGCAGGACAACGGCAACGTCGGCGGGGTCTGGGTGTTCACGCGCTCGGCCGGGGTCTGGACACCCGAGAGCGCGAAGCTGACCGGCGCCGGCGAGAGCGGTTCCGGCCTCTTCGGTGAGAGCGTCTCGCTGTCGGCGGACGGCGACACGGCCATGATCGGGGGCCCGGGCGACGCCTCCGGTGCGGGCGGAGCGTGGGTGTTCACGCGTTCGCTCGGGGTCTGGACGCCGCAGGGCGGGAAGCTGACGCCGAGCCCCGGCACCGGCGACTTCGGCGCCAGCGTGTCGTTGTCCGCGGACGGGAACACCGCGCTGATCGGCGGTGACGGCGACGGTGGCGGTGCGGGCGCGGCCTGGGTGTTCACGCGTTCGGCCGGCGCCTGGACGCAGCAGGGCTCCAAGCTCACCGGGAGCGACACGACCGCAGGCGCCGCGTTCGGCTTCAGCGCGTCGTTGTCCGCGGACGCGAGGACGGCCCTGATCGGCGGTCACGCCGACAACTCCGACGTCGGGGCAGCGTGGGTGTTCTCGCTGTCACCGGTGCCCGTCGACTGCGTCGAAGACCCGAGCACGGCCCTGCAGGATGCGATCGCGGCGGCGTACGACGGGGACACCCTGGAGATCAGCGGGACCTGCACGGGCGCGTTCGTGATCCCGCCGCGCTTCTCGGGCGGACTGACCCTGCGAGGCGCCACTCCGACGGCGACCCTCGACGGCCAGTTCGACGGCACGAGCGTTCTCACGGTTGCGGCCGGAGCCGACGCCACCGTCGATTCGCTCACGATCACCCGGGGCGGATCCGGGGACCCAGGTCCCGGCTCGTGCTCCGAGCAGGACGGCGAGGGCATCAACAACGCGGGAACGCTCGTGCTGAGGGACGGCACCGTCACGAACAACATCGTGGGCAACTGCGGCGTCAAAGGCGGCGGCATCTTCAACACCGGTGAGCTGACGATCACGGGCTCGACGGTGAGCGACAACTTCACTGGCTACGTCGGCGGCGGGATCGAAAACAGCTTCGGCGCCACGATGACGGTCACCAATTCCACCGTCGCCGGAAACGGGGCCGGCTTGTACAGCGGCATGAGCAACGACGGCACCCTGACGCTGAACTACGCCACGGTGAGCGGGAACACGCTCCTGGGCTCCCACGGCGGCATCTTCGCCAACGACCTCGGCAGCACGACGACGCTCACGGGGACGATCGTCTCGGGGAACGGTGGGGACGACTGCGCGGGGGGCGCCTTCACCTCCGGCGGATACAACCTGATCGGGAACGCCGACAACCCGACGGTACCGACGTGGGTCGGCTGTCACGGGACGAGCTTCACGAGCGACCCGACCAACCAGCTCGGCACGAGCGCCTCGCCGATCGACCCCATGCTCGGCGCGCTCGGCGACAACGGGGGGTCGACCGCGACGATGCTTCCCGGACCGGACAGTCCGGTACTCGACAGGATCCCCTCGGGCACCGCGGGTTGCGGGACCACGGTCACGTCGGACCAGCGGGGCGAGCCCCGTCCGCAGGCTCCAGGAGGGCGCTGCGGCCTCGGAGCCGTCGAGAGCGGCGGAGGTTCCAACGATGCGTGGACGCGCGCGCGTCTGATCGCGGTCGACGACACGGGCCAGGGAGGTGCGTCGGGCTCGCTCAACCTCTCGGGTCAGGCGCGCTGGTACAAGGTCGCGGTCGCTCCCGGGGGGAGCGTGGACGTCGACCTGACGAACCTTCCGGCGAACTACGACCTTGCGCTGTTCGGCGACATCGGCCAGGCCGAGAGCAGCCTGAACTCGCCGAGCGGCCTGCAGACGCTGGCGGCGCAGACGCCGGGGGACGCGTTCAGCCCGGCGATCTTCAGTCCGGCGATCTTCAGTCCGGCGATCTTCAGCCCGGCGATCTTCAGCCCGGCGATCTTCAGCCCGGCGATCTTCAGTCCGGCGATCTTCAGCCCGGCGATCTTCAGTCCGGCGATCTTCAGCCCGGCGATCTTCAGCCCGGCGATCTTCAGCCCGGCGATCTTCAGCCCGGCGATCTTCAGCCCGGCGATCTTCAGCCCATCAGCGCAGGACTACGAGGCGGCGCAGGTGCAGAGCCTGCTCGCGGTCTCGGGGAACGACGGCGCAGCGGACGAGCACGTGTTCCAGGACGTCTGGAACAACACGGGCTACTTCTACATCCGTGTCAACGGCCGGAACGGAGCGTACGCGCCGGGTGCGCCGTTCTCGCTGAAGGTCCACGTCGACGCCGGTACGTGCACCGGCGTGGTGCCGAGCAACGAGCCGCTGCTCTCCGCGAGCTACGCGGGGCCGGGCTCGCCGGGCTACACCGGGCCGCCGATCGACACCCTGATCCTGACCGACACCGGTCGCATGACCGGTCAGCTCTCGCCGATGACGTCCGATCTCGCGACGTTCGCGGGCCTGCCGTCGGTCAACGGCGCAATCGTGGACGTCGGGACGGTCAGTCCGCGGGTCGCGAGCCTCGAGCAGCAGGGCGATGCGCATCGCGACTGTCCGTACGCCAAGAACCTCGCCGCGAACGCGATCCGAGACGTGGTCGGCCTCGTGCGCGCGCAGAATTCGGGGCTGAAGTACGTCGTGCTGGTCGGCGACGATCAGGTGATCCCGTTCTTCCGCTACCCGGACACGGCCGGGCTCGGGCCCGAGACAGGCTACGAGCCGCCGGTGATCGACTCGAGCGCGTCCCAGGCGAGCCTGAAGACGAACGAGTTCCTCTCGCAGGACGCGTACGGCTCCGACAGCGTGATCGACGTCAAGGGCCTCGAGCTGCCGATCCCGGACCTGCCGGTCGGGCGCCTCGTCGAGACGCCCGACGAGATCGACGGCATGCTCCAGGCCTACCTGGGCCTCCACGGCGGTGTCGTTCCGACGCCGACCTCGTCGCTCGCCACCGGCTACGACTTCATGGCCCCCGAGGCAGATGCGATCGAGACGGATCTGAGCGCCGGGCTCGGCGCCGGCGCGACGAACGACACTCTGATCACGAAGAACGGCGTGGCGGCGACCGACACGGGCGCGCCTCCGTCGCATTCGTGGACTGCCGATCAGCTCCGGACGGCGCTGCTCGGAAAACGCCACGACCTGATCTTCCTCGGCGGCCACTTCAGCGCGAACAACGCGGAGGCCGCGGACTTCGCCACGTACCTCGACTCGACCGAGCTCGCTGCTTCGAACGTCAACCTCGAGAACGCGATCGTGTTCAGCCAGGGCTGCCACTCCGGCTACAACATCGTCGACCAGGACGCGGTCCCGCGCGTGACCCAGCCGGTCGACTGGGCCGAGGCGTTCGCGATGAAGCGGGCGACCCTGATCGCGGGCACCGGCTACCAGTACGGCGACACCGACTTCCTCGCCTACAGCGGGAAGCTGTACGCCGGCTTCGCCCACGCGCTTCGGCTCGGCTCGGGACCTGTCGCGGTCGGCGGCGCACTCGTGGAGGCGAAGGCGTCCTACCTCGAGTCGGTCACGAACCTGAAGGGAGTCGACCTCAAGTCGCTGCTCGAGCCGACCCTCTACGGGCTCCCGATGACCAGCGTCGACCTTCCCGCGGCCGGACGGCTCAACCCGCCGGCCGGGTCGTCGGTCGTCGCGCCGACGCCCTTCACGACGGAGCCGGGCAAGATGCTCGGGCTCAGCTCGGCCAACGTGACGCTCTCGACCGCGAACGGCTACAAGACCCCGGACCAGCCCCCGGCCACGCTGACGACCAACACCAAGCAGCTGTTCACACCGACCGGTGTCCCGTCGCTCTCCGCCACCTGGCTCAGCGGCCCGGACGGGGTCGTGACGAGCCCGGGAGCGCCCACGCTCCCGCTCGCGGCCAGCGACGTCACCGACGTCAGCGGCGCAGGCGCGGTGCTGCGCGGCGTCGGGTTCTGGAGCGGCACCTATTCCGATCAGTCGGGAATCACGCCGCTCACGGGCTCACCCGCGACGGAGCTGAACGGAGTGCATTCCACGTTCGCCCCCAGCACCTTCTTCCCCGGTCGACTGTGGACGGTCAACTACTTCGGCGGGCTGGTCGACGGCTCCACCTCGGCGAGGCTGTCGCTCACCCCTGCTCAGTACAAGGACGACGGGACCGGCCTGACCGACGTCCAGCGCACCTACACGAGCGTTGGCCTGCGCCTCTTCTACAGCGCCAATCGTCAGACCTACGGGGCCAACACGCCGGCGCTCGCCGACTCCCCGACGATCGCACGCGTCGACGCGACCGCGACCGGCGGCACGGTCGCCTTCGAGGCGCACGTCGTCGGCGATCCCGCGGCCGGGATCCAGCAGGTCTGGGTCACCTACACCGGCGTCGATCCCGGCCAATGGGAATCGCTGGAGCTGACTCAGGACGGAGCCGACTCGACGCTCTGGAGCGCGACCCTGACGGGGCTGACCCCGACGCAGATCGATGCGCTCCAGTTCGTCGTCCAGGCGGTGAACGGTGTCGGCGAGGTCAGCCTCGACGACAACATCGGCAGCTACTACCGGCCCGGCCGGATCGCCCCCGCCCTCGAGTCGAGCCGTGAGGCGGCGACCGTCCAGCTGGCCGCTCTGCCCGTCAGCGGCGACGGCGGTTCCCCGATCACCGTCAGCGCGACGGTGACCGACCCGCAGGGCGCGGTCGTGGACGAGCCGGTCACCTTCGCGATCGGCGGTGCCACGGCGGCCGGCCGGACGAACGCGAGCGGGCTCGCGCAGGCGACGCTCACCCCCGTCGACCTTCCGGGCAGCCAGTACCAGTTGACCGCCACCTTCGGGGGCACCGGCACCCTCGCCGGCGCCTCGGACTCCAGGGCGTTCACGATCGACAAGCGCCCCACGACACTCACGCCGAGCGCCCACCCCGCGGCGGCGGCGGACACGGGCATCGGCGCGACCCTGAGCAGCGGCGGCGTCGCCCTCGTCGGCTATCCCGTCGCGTTCGTCCTCACTCCGGTGAACGGAGGCGCGGCGGTCGTTCAGGACCGGACGACCGACCTCACCGGCCGCGCCTCGCTCGGGACGGTCGACCAGCTTCTGGCCGCGCAGCTTCCCGCGGGAAGCTATTCGGTCGTGGCCTTCTTCGGCTTCGTCCACCCCGTGAGCGCGCCGGAGTCCCGGGATCACGATCCGGTCTACGCGAGCAGCGAGTCCACGTCGGTCCCGTTGACGGTCACCTACAAGGCGCCCGCGATCACCAGCGCGAGCAACGCCACGTTCGTCGTCGGGGCGCCGAGCAGCTTCACGGTCGCGACGACCGGCCTGCCCGCGAACGCGATCGACAATGCGAGCTTCGCAGGCTGCACGAGCTCGGCGCTCCCGGCGACGCTCACCTTCATCGACAACGGGGACGACACGGCAAGGCTCGCCGGCACCCCGACCGCAACCGGCACCTTCACGCTCTGCCTGAACGCCACGAACCCCGCCGGCACGGCGGCAACGCAGAGGTTCACGCTCACGGTCGGGCAGCCCCCGGCGATCACGAGCCCGAGCAGCGCCGCGCTCACCGCCGGCACGGCGGGCACGTTCACGGTGACGACGACCGGCTTCCCGACCAACACGATCACCAACGCCGACTTCGCCGGCTGCACGAAATCGGCGCTGCCGACCGGCGTCGGCTTCACCCCCAACGGGAACACGGCCACGCTGGCGGGCACGCCGGCGGCGGGGACGGCCGGCACCTACACGCTCTGCCTGAAGGCCGCCAACGGCGTCGGCTCGGCGGCGAACCAGAAGCTCACGCTCACGGTCGCGACCGGCGCAAAGCCGCTCGGGCCTGGCACGACGAGCTGCAACGGCACATTCGGCGGCCGCGGCGCCGACGTGGTCGTGCCGGCGGGCGCGGTCTGCACGCTCGTCCCGGGCACACAGGTCGCCGGCGACGTCGCGGTGCAGAAGGGCGGCTCCTTGAACGCCCAGGGTGTCTCGATCGGCGGAGATCTGACGGCGAGCAACGCCGTCTGGGTCAAGCTGGGCGGCGGCGGCACCATTCGCGGGGACCTGCAGGTGCGGGGGCTCACGGGCAGCCCGGCCGGCAGCCACGACACGCTGTGCAATACGAAGGTCGGCGGCGACGTGCGGGTGCAGGACGGCCGCTCCGGTGCGGCGGTCGACATCGGCAGCGTCGGCGACTGCAGCGGCGGAGCGGGCCTGACGGTCGGCGGCGACCTGCAGTTGACGACGACCGCCGGGAACGTGGCGGTCGGCGGCAACACCGTCAAGGGGGACCTCACCATCGCGAACAACACCGGCAAGCTCACCGTGAGCGGGAACGCCGCACAGGACATCCAGGTTCACGACAACACGGTCGGCGTCGGCAGCACGCTGACCAACAACGCCGCCGCCGGAGACTGCAAGCTCGAGCGCGACAACCCGAAGATCACTGGAACCGGGAACACCGTGCGGGCGCAACACACGAACACCTGCAACAGGATCGCCTGACCCCCCGGGCAATTTCCGCATGACCAGGCGAGTCGCGCCGGTCAGCAGTGCGGTTCCGCTTCGCGTCCGAACAGCGAGCTTCCGATCACGTAGAAGAACGAGAGCGCCGCGAACAGTGCGAACCCGACGTACGGATTCCACAGCGCGACGAGCGTGGCGGCGACGTTGATCGGGACGCCCGGGAGGACCGAGCGGGTCATCCCGACGACGGCGCGCTGGTCGACCCGGTCGGCGATCAGGCGTCGGCCGCGGGCGGCGTAGAACCAGCAGGACGCGAAGCAGATCGCGGCGGCGGTCATCGTCAGCCCGTATGCGACCGCCGCCGCGCGGACGCCGTCGTCGCGGAAGTGCTCGGCCACGAGCCCCGTCGGGAACGGGAGGAACGCGATGCACGCGAGCATCGCGATGTTGGCGAACAGGAACGTGCGGTCGGCGCGCCCGAGCAGCGCGAAGAAAGCGTGGTGGTTGACCCACCAGATCCCGATCGTGACGAACGAGATCCCGTACGCGGCGTACTGGGGCCAGGAGTGGAGGAGGGCCGCCCCGAGCTCGCCGCCGCGGGCATCCACGGAGACGTCGATCACGAGGAGCGTCGCGGCGATCGCGAAGATGCCGTCGGCGAAGAGCTCGAGGCGGGATGTCCCCATCGCTAGGCGAGGTCGGCGAGGGAGGGCGGGGGGCCGACGATCTCGCAGCCGTAGCCGGCGAAGATGCGGATCAGCTCGTCGGGCGACGGGAGCACCGGCTCGGCCGGGGGCTCGGCGCCGGTGACGGGGATGCCGAGGGAGACGAAGGCCTGCTCGATCCCGGCCGGGCTGACCGTCACGAGCATGCGGGCGCGCTCCGAGCGGACGATCCAGGTGTGACGGATGCCCCGCGGCGCGAAGCAGTAGTCGCCGGTGCGGAGGTCGATGCGCTCGTCGCCGACGAGCACCGTCACCTCGCCGTCGAGGACGTAGAACGCCTCGTCCTCGTTGTGGTGGAAGTGCAGCGGCGGGGCGGTGCCGCGGGGGTCGTCGGTCAGGAACTGCGCGAACGCGTCGCCGGTCTCGGCGCCGCTCGCCTTGACGGTGAGGCGTCCGGTCATCCACCAGACGTCGGCAAGGCCTTCGCCGGACGGGACACGGTAGGGCCTGGTTGCGGTCTCGGTCGACATGCCACTCCTTCGGGTCGGGAATCTGTCCCGTGACCGTAGGAGCGGGCGCGGCGCACGTCTCCTAGGAGTTCGCTACGCCTCCCTTAGTTTGCGCTTACCCGGCGGCGGGCGGCCGGTGAGCGGCGCGCATCGGCCCCGTCGTCGGAACCTCGACCAGCGTCAGCGGCACCGAGAGCCTGAGCGAGAGCCTGCCCCGGTCGACCCGGTCGAGCGTGATCCCGCACTCGAGCGCCGCGAGGCGTTTACGCAGGACGAGCAGCCGCGCCTCGAGGTTGTCGTTGCCGGCCGGCAGCCCGAGGCGCTCGTCGAGCCGCAGCTCCCGGTTCGTGAACGACGTGCGCCCGTCCACCGCGTGCTCGCGCACGAGCTTCCACAGGATCCGGCCCGGCACGCCTTTCACCACGTAGACGTCGTTCACGAAGACGCTGTCGTCGGCCTGGTAGTAGGCGACCGCGAGGGGCTCCCCCTGCGGCGTCGCCGTCGACGCCGGCTCATCCGGCCCGCTCTCGCCGCGGTCCGCCTCCAGGATCGCGAGCGCGGCGGCCAGCTGCGCTCCGAGGATCCGGAGCAGACGCTCCTTGCCGGGACTGAACTCGCCCTCACGCTCGCTCTCGAGGTAGAGCACCCCGGTCAGCTCGCCGCGGGCGAGCAGTGGAACGGCCGCGGCGCTCCGCACTCGCTCGAGGCCCGGCAGCTCGATCTCGACCGCTCCGGAATCCGCGCCGCTTCGCCGGATGCTCTCCTGCACCGCTGCGTTCATCGCGCGGCTGCGGGGGAGGCTGGGAACGCAGACGACCCTGCGGCGCTCCGCCGCGACCCCGACGAGCCCGACGCCCACCGGGACCTCGGCGCCCACGCCCGAGGGCACGTAGCCGGTGCTCGCGACCGCGAACAGCCGGTCGCCGCGCTCGTCCGCGGTGAGGAGCACCGAGTAGGCGAAGCCGAGGAGGTCGTCGAGGGCCTCGAGCCCGACCCGGGCTGCCTCGGCGTAGTCGGTGCAGAGCGCGAGCCGGCGGACGAACTCGTCGAGCAGCGGCAGCACGTCCCGGTCGGCGCTGCGCTCCTCTTCCGCGGGCGCGACGGTGTCGCCGAACGGCTCGCAGAGCAGGACGCGGTGGATGTCGACGCCGCGTAGCCGGAAGACGTCGCTCATGCCCATCTGGGACGCGACTGCGGTGAGGTTCGCCTCGACCTCGTCGAAGATCGGCCCGTCGCTCTCGGTGTGGAGGTATCGCAGGTCGAGTACGAACTGGTCGCCGGTGCCGGGGTCGACCACGACCACCTGCGCCTGCGGGTTCGCGTCGAGGTTCGCGCGGGTCTTGTTGAAGAACTGGCGGGTCAGCGCCACGCGCTCGAAGTCGACGTAGCGGACGATCGACAGGATCGTGGCGTTCGGGACGCCGTCGGCCGAGCAGGTCGCGATCCAGGACGGGAGGACGCCCTGCAGGCACGGCCGGATCGCCTCGAGCGGAACCGAGAGCTCGCTCACAGCCGGCGTCCCGCGGTCGGCCCCGGCGTCTGGTCGAACACCTCGTCGATCCGGAAGCTGAGCGCGAGCAGGCCGACGGGCACGAACATCCGTCGCGCGACGTGCTCGGGGCCGCCGATCCGTACAACCTCGGCGACGAACCGGCCGACATGCCGGTCGACCCGCTCGAGGTCGTCGGCGTCCGGCTCGGCCACCGAGGTGGCGACACCCTTGATCTGCACTGCCCGCGCGATCGTCGGCGGGCTGAACCCGACCGCGACCGCCCCGTTCGCCCGGACGTTCGCCCGCGCCGGCGAGCCCTCGGGCGCCGCGACGCAGAGCCTCAGCGTTCGACCGTCCGCGGACACCTCGGGCCCCCACCCGCGCGCGACCGTGGGCCGCAGGTCCTCGTCCCTCGTGGCGACGCCCACGGCCACGCCGCCATGGATGAACTCGACCACATCCGGTTCGAGCGCGTGCGGCACGTCCGACTGTTCCAAGAGCGGAACCTACACCGGGGGAGGACGGGCGGCTCCGGTGAGGCCCGTGCTCGGGTCGGGCCGGGACGGTGTATCGTCGGCCGGCCCGGCTGACGCGGACGCGGGACTGCGACCGTGTCGCAGCAAAGGACGTCAACGAGGTCGTCGAGTGGGTGCAGGCGAGGTGAAGGCGTGACGGTCGGGGCGGGGTCTCGGCGCGACGCCGAGGCGATCTACGCCGCGGCGCAGATCGGCTTCCCCGTTCGGCGCGGGGCCCGTCCCGGCGTGCTCGTCGTGGACTTCAGCCGGGGCTTCACCGACTCCGCGTGCGCGCTCGGCTCCGACCTGACCGAGGCGGTCCTCGCGACGAAGCAGCTGCTCGACGTCGCGCGGACGAACGCGGTTCCGATCCTCTTCACCACGATCGGCTTCGACCTGCCGGCGGAGGCGGAGAACGTCTGGCTGCAGAAGGTTCCGTCGCTGGCCGAGCTCGAGCTCGACGGGCCCTGGGTCGAGCTCGACGCGCGCCTCGAGCGGCGGCCGGAGGAGCCGGTGATCCTCAAGAAGGGCCAGTCGGCGTTCTTCGGCACGAACCTGGCGTCGCAGCTCATCGCCCTCGGGGTCGACACCGTCGTGCTCTGCGGAGCCTCGACCAGCGGCTGCATCCGCGCGACCGCCACCGATCTCGTCCAGTACGGCTGGCCGGCGATCGTGCCGCGCGAGTGTGTCGGCGACCGCGCGCTCGGGCCGCACGAGGCGAACCTCTTCGACATCAACGCGAAGCTCGCGGACGTCGTCCCGTTCGACGACGCGGTCGCGTATCTCGGCGCCGTCCGCGAAGAGGCACGCCGATGACGAACGCGGCGTCGGCTCCGACGCGCTCGCCGTCCGCGGCCGCCGGGCCGCTTGCCGGTCTGACGATCCTGGAGCTCGGCACGCTCATCGCGGGCCCGTTCGGGACGCGTCTCCTGGCGGATCTCGGCGCCGACGTGATCAAGGTCGAGGCGCCGGACGCGCCCGACCCGATGCGCCGCTGGGGGCACGGCGGCGACCCGAGCGGCCGGACGCTCTGGTGGGCGGTGCAGTCGCGCAACAAGCGCTGCGTGACGCTCGACCTTCGCAAGGAGGAGGGGCAGCGCCTCCTCCGGGAGCTGGCGAAGCACGCCGACGCGCTGGTCGAGAACTTCCGGCCGGGAACTCTCGAGCGCTGGAACCTCGGGCCGGCCGAGCTCTGGGAGGCGAACCCGCGCCTCGTGATCGTCCGTATCTCGGGCTACGGGCAGACGGGGCCCTATGCCGGGCGGGCCGGTTTTGCGTCCGTCGCCGAGGCGATGGGCGGGCTCCGCCACATCAACGGCTTCGAGGGTGAGCCTCCGCCGCGCCACCACATCTCGCTGGGCGACTCGCTCGCGGGGATGTTCGCGGCGCAGGGGACGCTCGCGGCGCTCTACCGCCGGGACGTGGCCGGCCACGACCGCGGCCAGGTCGTCGACGTCTCGCTCCTCGAGTCGTGCTTCGCGATGCTCGAGTCGACCGTGCCCGAGTACGACCGCTTCGGGATCGTGCGCGGCCCCGGCGGCACGCGCCTGTCGGGCAACGCGCCGTCGAACATCTACAAGTCGCGCGACGGCCGGTGGCTCGTCATCGCCGCGAACACCGATCGTCTCTTCGCACGGCTGTGCGATGCGATGGGGTCGCCCGAGCTCGCGGGCGACGAGCGCTTTGCGGCGCACGACGCCCGCGGCGAGAACCAGGACCGGCTCGATGCGCTGATCGGCGACTGGGCGGCCGGGCGCGACGCCCACGAGATCGAGGCGACGCTCAACGCCGCCGGCGTCATCTGCGGGCCGATCTACAGCGTCGCCGACATGTTCGAGGACGAGCACTTCTGGGCCCGGGGGATGCTCGTCCGGCACTCCGACCCGGAGCTCGGGACGTTCGTCGGGCCGGGCGTCACCCCGGGCTTCTCGGCGACACCCGGCGGTGTGCGCTGGACCGGCGGCGAGCCGGGCAGCCACAACGACGCCGTCTTCGGCGAGCTGCTCGGGCTCTCGGAGGCCGAGCGCCGCCGGATGGCGGAGGAGGGCGTGATCTGACGACGGTCTGCGAGGTCGGGCCGCGGGACGGGCTGCAGAGCGAGTCCGAGACGCTGCCGGTGGCGACGCGGGTCGAGCTGGTCGAGCGGCTCGTCGCGGCCGGCCTGACGCGCGTCGAGGTGGCGAGCTTCGTCAGCCCGCGCGCCGTGCCGCAGATGGCCGACGCGGAGGCGGTCGTCGCAGCGCTGCCGGCGGCCGACCGTGCGCTCTTCACCGGGCTCGTGCTCAACGAGCGCGGCTACGACCGGCTCGCGACGACGCAGCTGACCCGGGTTCAGGTCGTCGTCGCGGCGACCGACTCCTTCAACACGCGCAACGCGAACGCGACGACGGACGAGGCACTCGCGCGCGCCGAGCGGATCGTCGAACGAGCCCACGCGGACGGCCGGACGGCGACCGCCGGGATCGCGGTCGCATTCGGCTGTCCGTTCGAGGGCGAGGTCGACGAGGGACGCGTCGCCGACCTCGCCGCACGGCTCGCGGCCGCGGGCGCGGACGAGCTGTCGCTCGCAGACACGATCGGAGTCGCCGTGCCCGGCCAGGTGCGCCGGCTCGTCGCCCGCGTGCGCGGGCTCGGACGTCCCGTCGGCGTGCACCTCCACAACACCCGCAATGTCGGCCTCGCGAACGTCTACGCCGCGGTCGAGGAAGGGATCGACGTCGTCGACGCCTCGGTCGGCGGCATCGGTGGTTGCCCGTTCGCGCCGGGGGCGACCGGCAACGTCGCGACGGAGGACGTCGTCTACATGCTCGAGCGCGACGGGATCCGCACCGGCGTCGACCTCGACCGGCTCGTCGAGGCTTCACGCTGGCTCGGGGCGCTGCTCGGACGGCAGCTCCCCGCCGGCGTCACGCAGGCCGGCCCATTCCCGCGCGCCGCCGAGACCGCCGCGGCGTAGAGCGGGAGACCGGCCGCGCGATCACAGCACGTCGGCGAGCCGGCGCAGCTGCTCGACCGGCTCGGGGCCGATCGCCTGGACGGCGACGTGGTCGGCGCCCGCCTCGAAGTGGCGCCCGATGTGGCTCCCGACGGCGCTCGGCTCGCCCCACGCGACGAGCTCGTCGACCAGGCGGTCGCTGCCGCCGCCCGCGAGGTCGCCGACGTCGAAGCCGTCGCGCAGCCAGCTGCGCCGGTAGTTCTCCATCGCGAGGTACGGCTCGAGGTGCCTGCGAGCGAGCGCGCGCGCACGACCGGGATCCGGCTCGAGCACGAATCCCTGCTCCGGCGCGAGCACCTTCCCGCTCACCGAGGATCCCTCGCGCCGACGCGGTGTGCCGGGGCGTGACGAGGTACGGGTGGGCGCCGTCGGCGCGCTCACGCGCGAGCCCGAGCGTTCCCGGCGCCAGAGCCGCGAGGACCCGCGGCGGCGAGGGTCGCTCCGAGGGGGCGGCATCCATCCCGTCGAGGAACTGCCGGAGCGCCGAGAGCGGTCGCCGGTACTCGAGCCCGAGGGCGGCGACGAGCGGCGCGTGACTGACGCCGAGCCCGAGCACGAACCGTCCGGGATGCGCCTCCTCGAGCGTGGAGGCGGCGTTCGCCGCCGCGACCGGCGTGCGCGCCCAGATGCTCGCGATCCCGCTCGCGACGGTGACGCGGTCCGTCGCCCCGAGCAGGAGTGCGGCGTGCACGAACGCCTCGCGCGTGGTCGGGCTCTCCCCGAACCAGATCGTGCCGTAGCCGCACGATTCGAGCTCGCGCGCCGCGGCCAGTTCCTCCGCGAGCGGCCAACCCGCGATCGAGCCGAGCCAGACGCCGACGCGGCCGAGATTCACGGGAGCATTGTCTAGTGTTGCTCCCACCCCGACGAGGAGGACCCGATGATCGACATCGTCGAAACGCGCGCGACCGTCGTCGGCGAGCTGAACGCCCTCTCCCGTGACGAGCTCGTCGAGCGCTTCCTCGACCTCGAGTCTCCCGCCGCCGAGGAGTTCGTCGGCGAGCTCGACGGTCACGCCGCCGCGTACCTCTCCGAGGGCGACGTCGACGCCTTCTACCGCAGCCACGGGCTCGGGGTGTGGCTCGGCAAGGGCTACCGGATCGAGCGGCACGGCGACTGGCTCGGGCACGGCTACAACCTCTGGGACACCGGCGCCGGCGTCATCCGCAAGATGCGCTTCGGCTGGGGCCCCGGCACCTCGATGCTCGACGGGCGCGGCTGCATCCTCATGCACTACAGCGCCTTCGACAACGCGTTCGGCAAGCTCGACCTCGTCGACGAGATCCGCCGTGCCGCGGACGGCGTCTTCCTCGGGCTCGCGACCACGGTCGAGCCGTCGCCGCTCGCTCCCCGGCCCGGCGGTCCGAACGGGCGCTCGCTCGAGAGCACGTTCCTGCTCGTCGGGCCCGTGCGCGAGTGGGTCGGCCCGGACGATCCGTCGAGCGAGCGCGCCTGACCGTCACGGCTGCGCCGCTCCTCGCCGCGGCCCGGCGGTGACGGCGCCGCGGCGGGGCCGTTCTACACTCGCCGCATGGATGGAGAAGCGCTCGCGGCGCTCGAGTTTCCCGCGGTCGTGGAGCGGCTTGCAGCCGCCGCCGCGACGGCCTACGGCGAGGAGCTCCTGCTCGCGCTCGTGCCGTCGGCCGATGCCGGGGTGGTGGGGCGGCGGCAGGCGCTGACGGCGGAGGCGATCGCGCTCCTCGACGTCTCGGCCGAGCCGCCGCTCGAGGGTCTCGCCGACGTCCGCGAGGCAGCCCGGCTCGCCGCGCGGGGCGGCGTCCTCCCGGTCCGGCGGCTGAGCGAGATCGGGACCGCGATCGGGATCGGGCTTCGCGTTCGGGCTGCGCTCGAGTCCGCAGGCGCGCTGGCTCCGCTGCTCGGCGAGGTCGCGGAGGGCGTCGAGCGCGGCCTCGCTCCGCTGGCGGCGGAGATCGGCCGTTGCGTCGAGGACGACGGCTCCGATCTGCGCGACGGCGCGTCGCCCGAGCTGCGCCGGCTCCGGAAGGAGCTGCAGGGCGGGCGGCAGCGGGCGCTGGAGGAGCTGCGCCGGCTGGCGCGGGCGCCCGGCCTCCGCGACCACCTCCAGGACGACTTCGTGACCGAGCGGGCCGGGCGGCCGGTGCTGGCGCTCAGGGCGAGCGCGCCCCGGAGCGTCCGCGGCATCGTCCACGACGTGTCCGCGTCGGGGCAGACGCTCTTCGTCGAGCCGCTCGAGGTCGTGGAGCTGAACAACCGCCGCTCCGAGGCCGCGGCGGCCGAGCGCGACGAGGTCGAGCGGATCCTTCGCAGTCTCTCGACGGCGGTCGGCGCGCAGGCCGAGGCCGTGGTCGCGCTGGTCGAGATCGCCGGTGCGATCGACGTGGCGGTTGCATGCGGGACCGTCTCTCGGCGCTGGCGGGGAGCCGAGGTCGAGGTCTCGGACGAGGTGCGGCTGCTCGGCGTCCGGCACCCGCTGCTCGACCCGTCCACCGCCGTCCCGCTCGATCTCGACCTCGGCGGGCTGCGGGCGCTCGTGATCAGCGGGCCGAACACCGGCGGGAAGACCGTCGCCCTGAAGACGCTCGGCCTCGCGGCGCTGCTCCACCAGGCGGGGCTGCGCCCGCCGGCCGTGAGCGCGGCCCTGCCGGTGTTCGACCGGGTGCTCGCCGAGATCGGCGACCGGCAGTCGATCGAGATGAGCCTGTCGACGTTCTCGGCCCACGTCAGCAGCCTCGTCGCGATCCTCGAGACGGCGACGGAGCGCTCGCTCGTGCTCGTCGACGAGGTTGCCTCGGGAACCGACCCGGCAGAGGGCTCGGCGCTCGCACAGGCTGTCGTCTCCGAGCTCGCGCGCCGTGCCCGCCTGACCGTGGTGACGACGCATCACCCGGAGCTCAAGGAGTGGGCGAGCGCCACGACGCGCGCCGCGAACGCCGCGACCGGGATCGATCCGATCACGCACGCACCGCTCTATCGCATCGTGCTCGGCCGGCCCGGCTCGTCTCATGCGCTCCGGACCGCCGAGCGTCTGGGTCTCGACGCCTCGATCGTGGCCGACGCGCGCGGCCGCGTCGCGCCCGAGCGGCTGCGGATCGCCGAGCTTCTCGCAGAGGCCGAGGCCGCCGAACAGGCGGCGGAGGCCGAGCGCGAGGCGGCCGCCGGCGAGCGCGCCGAGGCCCGGCGCCTCGCCGAGCACGCGGAGGAGCGCGCCGCCGCGCTCGACGAGCAGATCCGCGAGGTGCGGGCATCCGCGGGGCGGGCGCGCGAGCTCGCGCTGGCCGAGGCGGAACGCGATCTGGCCGAGGCGCGTGCCGAGCTGCGGGCGCTGCGTGAGGAGATCCGCGTCGCCCGCCGTCGCGAGAACGAGGCCCGCCGCACGCCGCCCGCGAGCTCCGGGCGAGCCGAGCGGGACCGCGACCGTCATCTCGCCGCGGCCTCGACCCGGGCCGCCCGTGCCGAGGAGGCGCTGCGCGCGCTCGACGAGCCGCCGCCGCTCCTCGCGCCGCTCGGCGTCGGCGATCCCGTCGTCGCGGCGGCGATCGGCCTCCGCGGCACGATCGCGGCGATCGACGGAAACGAGGCCGAGGTCGTCGGCGCGAGTGGGCAGCGCGTGCGCATTGCGATCGACCGGCTGCAGCCGGACGTGCACGGCGACAGCCCGGACCGGCAGCCGACCGCGCCCGGCGTGCGCGTCGTCGTCAGCGCCCGCAGCGACGTCCCGGACGAGCTCGACCTGCGGGGCACGCGTCCGCAGGAAGCCCGCGAGTCGGTTCGCTCGTTCGTCGACGACGCCGCGCTCGCCGGCCTCCAGCAAGTCCGCGTGATCCACGGGCGCGGCACCGGAGCCGTCCGCTTCGCGGTGCGCGACGAGCTCGACCGCCACCCGCTCGTCGAGCGCCGCGAACCCGAATCCGCCGACGGCGCGACGATCGCCTACCTCGCGGGCGACCCGCCGTCGTAGCGCGCGGCCGCGCTGCCGCCGCGGTGAATCCGATCCGCCGGAAGTCGCGAAGGTAGGTCCACCGGCAACGAGATCGTTGGTCGGCCTCGTTCAGCCGGGTCGTCGGACACCCACGTCAACGACAGGCCGCATCCCGTCGATCAGTGGAGGGAAGTCACGATGATCAAGGCAAGCTCACTCGGGCGCCGTTTCGCGTTTCTGCTCGCGGCGCTGATCACCGTCGGCGTGATCGCCGCACAGCAGTCGGCCATGACCGCGTCGGCCGACAGCCCGACGCTCACCGGCGATTTCTGCACCTTCAACGCCAGCATGTTCTGCATGACCATGACATGGGACGGGATCGCGTACGGCACCCCGAACCGCGACGTGCTCGCTCTCCGACCGGGGACGTACACGCTGACCGTCAACGACACCGCCTCCGGGCACGACTTCACGCTCAGGAGCTGCCAGGGCTCCACGTTGCCGTGCGACCCGAACAACCCCCTCGGAACGGCGACCGCGATCACGACCCCGATACAGACCGGCACGGTCTCGCAGACGGTCGAGCTCACTCACGGCACGTACAGGCTCTACTGCTCCGTCGGCACTCACGAGGCGCGCGGCATGTTCGTCGACTTCAGCGTCGAGGCCTCGCCGGTCGTCACGAACTCGCTCGGTGGCGGCTCGGGCAGCGTCGACCTACGGCGGCTCGATCTCGCCGCCGCCGACCGTGTCGGCGAGCGACTCGGACACGCCCGGCTCGGGCCTGACCGCCACCTCGTCGGGGCTTCCGGCCGGGCTCGCGCTCTCGGTCTCCTCGACGTCGGACGCCTCGACGCTGCCGGGGACGCGGACGTGGACGGTCACCGGGTCGGTCTCGGCGCCGCCGGGCACGTACCCCGTGACCGTGACCGTGTCGGACGCCGATACGAACGTGGGCACGACGTCGTTCACGATCGTGGTTACGAAGGCGCCGCTGACCGTGACCGCCGACCCCCAGTCGCGGCTCTTCGGCGGGTCGAACCCGGCGCTGACCGCGACGCTCACGGGCTTCGTGCTCGGCCAGGCCGCCGCGACCTCGGACGTGACCGGCTCGGCGTCGTGCGCGACGACTGCGGTCGCGTTCAGCCCGCCGGGCGACTACCCGATCGTGTGCACCGTCGGCAGCCTGTCCTCGACGGACTACAGCTTCGGGCCGTTCGTCGCGGGCACGCTCACGGTCACCACGACGAGCCCGTGCCTGACCGGCACGCACAACGGGCCGCTCACGATCGCGGCGGGCCAGGCGTTCTGCGCCGGGCCGGGCGCGAGGCTGAACGGGCCGATCACGGTGAGCCCCGGCGGTGCGATCGACCTCGAGGGCGCCACCGTCTCGGGCCCGCTCCGCGCGTCGGGCGCGACCGTCGTCCGGATCTGCGGGAGCACGCTCTCCGGGCCGCTGTCGGTCTCCGGCAGCACCGGCCTCGTGCTCGTCGGCGGCGACGCGGCCACGGGTCCGTGCGCCGGGAACACGCAGTCGGGCCCCGTCGGGCTGACGAACAACGGCGGCGGGGTCGAGTTCAACGACAACCAGGTGAGCGGGCCGCTCACGATCTCCGGCACGACCGGAACGCTGCCGCCGCCCGACACCGGCTCCGTGCACGCGACCGGCAACACGGTCAGCGGGCCGACCGCGATCACTCCGTAGATCGAGGACGAAGCACTCCGGGAAGAGAGAGGGCCCGGTCGTTGCCGGGCCCTCTCCGTCTCGGGGAACCGCTAGCGCGCGTGGCTCACTTCGGCGCCAACTTGACCGTCGCGGCCCCGCCGAGCGAGGTGGTGAACGTGTACGTGACCGTCGCCGGAACCGGCGCCGGGGTGCCGTTCATCGTGTTCGTGTCGTACCTCGCCCCGATCAGGTACGTCCCCGGCGTCGCCACCGTGAACGACCCGCCGGTGCCGGCAGCGTTCACCGTCCCTGACTTGTACGACGAGCAGCCGCCGCTGTAGATCCGGAAGTTGTTTCCGAGCTGGAACAGCGCCGCGTTGTTCGTGCTGTTGTTCGACTGCGACACCGTCACGACCTGGTTCGGCACCGTCGTCGTGATCTGCGTCCAGTAGAAGAACTGACCCGGGCTGATCCCGTTGATCTTCCCCTTGTACGTGAGGTAGTCGATCGAGCTGTACACCCACTTGGACCACGTGCCGTCCAGGAAGTCCTGGCACGCGACGCACGTGTTCGTGATCTGGCCACCGCCGCTGCCCGGCACGGTGAACGGCTCGCAGCCGGCGTTCTTGGCCGGGTAGTTCGCGTCCCCGTTGTAGTGCGCCAGGTACGAGAACGATCCCGCGGCCGGCGTCGTGAACGTGGCCGAGGTCGCGAGTCCGCTTCCGTTGAGCGGCTTGTTCGGGTCGGTCGCGACGACGGTGCCGGTGCAGGTGAGCGAGCTGAACAGCGTGAAGGTGACCGTTCCGGTCGGGTTCGGGACCGCCGCGGGTGTTGCGGCCGTCCTCGTCACCGTGGCCTCGTCGTGCACGACCGTGCCTCCGGCGACCGTGGTGCTGTTCGTGATGTCGTTGCCCGCTGCATCGCGGACGTGCGTCGCCACCGTGACGTCGCCCCAGTTCTTGGTGGCGTTGGCGCAGTTCGCGGTGCAGCCCGCGGTCGTGTTGTTGGCCGTCCCGGTGGTGCGGGTGACGGTCCCGGCCGAGTTCGTGAACCCGATCGTGGATGTCGCCTGCACCTGGGTCAGGCCGCTCACCGCGGAGGTGATCGTGACCGTGCAGCTCGCCGTCGTACCGCCGCCCGCGTAGCTGCAGCTCGGGGAGCCGACGAAGCTGCCGGTCGTGCTCGGCGGCGTGATGATGCTCGCCGTCGCCGTCCCGGCCGCGAGGATCCCGCCGCCCGTCGCGGTGACCGTGATCGTCAACACGTGGTTCGTGCCCACCGGGTTGTTCGCGTTCTGCGGCGTGATCTGGATGAACGCGTCAGCCGGCACCAGCCAGGTCTTGTTCGCGTTCCCGCAGTTCGCCGTGCAACCCGCGAGCACGTTCGCGGCCGACCCGGTCGAGCGGGTCACCGCGCCGATGGCGTTCGTGAACCCGATGCTCGACGTCGCCTGCACGGTCGTCGTGCCGGCGACCGCCGAGGTGATGGTGACCGTGCAGGTCGCCGTCGCCGCTCCGCCCGTGTAGTTACAGGACGGGGAGCCGACGAAGCTGCCGGTCGTGCTCGGCGGCGTGAGGATGCTCGCCGTCGCCGTGCCGCTCGCGAGCACGCCGCCGCCGACCGCGTTCACGGTGATCGTGAGCACGTGCGTGGTGCCGATCGGGTTGGTCGCGTTCTGCGGCGTGATCTGGATGAACGCGTCCACGACCGTCAACGGCTCGCAGGTTCCCTGCGAGGGTGTGAACGCGCTCGGCGTGTTGCCGTCGCCGAGGTAGTTGGCGATGAACGAGTAGTTCCCGGCCGCCAGCGGCCCCTGCGGGAAGTCGGTCGCGTCCACGGTGCTGACGCCACCAGCACCGGGAACGAGTGTCTCGATCTTGTGCGAGGTGAACGGCTGGGTGCAGTTCCCGTTCGCGAACCACTGCAGGTCGACCGTCCCGGTCGGCGCCGGCTGGTTCGCCGGGCCCGACACCGTGACGAAGTCGTGCACCGTCGTGCCCGCCGCGACCGAGGTCACGGTGCCGTCGCCGGCGTTGTTGCGGATCTCGGTCGTGGTCGTCGTCGGAACCGGATTCACGTCCGTCGCCGCGCCGGAGCCGGAGATGTTGAGCGCCGTGCTGCAGGGGAACCCGGCGACCGGCTTGTCGCAGACCTGCCTGTAGCTGAAGTTCGCGATGTCGCTCAGGGTGTTCTGACCAAGGAGAGAGCTCCCGACGTCCTGGAGCTGCGCCGTGTAGTGCGACAGGTCGACCGTGATCTCGTCGCCGAACGGAATCGAGCACTTCGTCGCGTCGCAGCTCGGCGCCGGAGCGATCCCGTCGTCGATCAGGTGAACGACCCCGGAGGCAACCGTGGTCGAGTTGATCGCGACCGTCTGGGGCGCGCCGGCCGTGGTTCCGTCGGGGTGGAAGACCTGGTCGACGACCAGATTGGTCGTCACCGTCCCCAGCGACGTCGAGTTCGTGTTGCTGATCGACGCGACGCAGGAGTACGCGTCACCGACGTTCAGCGGGCCGGCGCACTGCTTGCCGGTCGCGATCCCGTAGACCGGCTGCGCCGCCGCCTCGCCGACGAACATCAGCGATGCGACCAGCACCGCCAGCCCGGCGAGCCAACCGACGCGTCCTCTCATTGCGAAACGCGTTTTCCTCATCCTGACCACTCCTCCCTGAACGTTGCGACGCCACGCGGACGGCTTGGCCGGTCCGCTCCGCAACAGGAGTCGCGGGCGTCGGTGTCGATCGCAGCCACTTCTTCCGTCAACGCGGCCCGCACCACAAGGGGCGAGCCGTGGACCCGATGACGGCCCGGAACGGCGCCGCCCGCCGCCCGAGCCGTCAGCCGCGCCTGGAGTTGCGATCCCGCGGCCGAACCGGATGCATCCGTCGGCCGCGGGATCGCCCACCCGAGATGGGCTCGTGTGCTGGGCACACGGTCGCCGCCGGGATCGCGAGAAGCGACCCCGGCGGCGATGCCATGCGTTTTCGTACTCATACGAACCCTTGCTTCCTCGCACTCGCGCTCCGATGACGGCGGCGCCGGGTCTCTTGGGGCGACCTCAGGACCGACGATCTCGGGAGCCGAGTGTGCATCGGATCGCCTGCTCGTCAGCAGGCCCGAGTCGAGCCCGTCGACGGAGCGACCGCGAGCGTGCGGCGACCCACCGGCCGAGCCCCTGGGCGGCTCGGCGGCGGGTGCTGCGGTGCTCTTGTTCATTCCGTCGACGGTCATGCTGTGTGCCTTTCTCTGCAGCTTCAGCCCGCTAGTTCCGGGCCTTGGCCTTGATCCTCTGCGCGATCGACTGCTGCAGAGTCGCGCTGTTGTTCACCGTGGCGGGGCCGCTGGTCGCGGAGCCACCGTTGGCGGACGCGGTGCCGCCGGAGCCACCGGCTCCGCCTGCGCCGCTGCTCGTGCCGCTGATGTTCGGGCTGCCGGACGTCGCGTTGCCGCCGGTACCACCGACGATGCCCACGCCGCCGTCGCCGCCAGCGCCGAGCGTGTCGGCGGAGGTTGCACCCGTGTCGATCGAGCCGCCGGCTCCGCCGGCACTGCTCGCGGACGAGGAACCGCCGGCGCCACCCGTGGCGTTGCCGGTCGTGCCCGTGTTGCCGCCGGCCGCTCCGCCGGTGGCCGCACCAGTGTTGTTGCTGCCGCTGGTCGCCGCACCACTCGTCGCGGGACCGTTGGTCTGGCTGGTGCCGTTGTTGTTGGTGCCGCCGTCGGCGGAACCCGTGTCGCTGGTGGCGCCGGCGTTACCCGAGTACGGGGAGCCGCCGTCCGGCGAGCCGGTCGAAGCGTCACCGCTGGTGTTCCCGCCGTTGGAGGCGTCTCCGCCGATGACCTCGTGGCCCGAGGCGTCGCCGGAGTCGTTGCCCCCGGTCGGTCCGCCGCTGCCCGCGGCGCCGGCTCCGCCGGTGCCCGTGCCGCCCGCGTTGCTCGTCGGGTTCGTCTGCGGGCCGGTGGACCCGGAGGTTCCGCCGGTTCCGCCGTTGGCAGCCGATCCGCCGTCCGTGCTGGACGTCGGGCTAGCTCCACCGTTCTCCGTCGTCGCACCGGAGTTGCCGGAGCTGTTCTGGTTGCCGCCGGCCGACGACGCGCTGGACGAGCCATCGCTCGACCCGCCGCCGTTTGCCGGGGCTCCCGAACCGGTGCTGCCACCGGCCCCGCCGCCGCTCGCGTTCCCGTTGGAGCTGGAGCCGCTACCGCCGGATCCACCGCTTCCCGAGGACGAGCCGCTGCCGGTCGAGCCGCTGGTGGTGTCGCCCTGAGCGGTTCCGTCGCCGCCCGAGGCGTTCCCGCTGTCGGCATGACCGGTGGAGGCATCGCCGGAAGTGGCGTTGCCGCCCCACGCGTCACCCGTCGACGGGTTGGTGTCGTTGTGACCCGTGCTCCCGCCGCTCGCACCCTGCAGGGTGCCGTTGGCGTTCACTTCGTCGGGTCGCCGGAGGTCGCGTCGCCGGTGCCGTTGAGCCCGGTGTTCGCGGTGCCGCCGTCGTTCCCGCCGCTGTGGACGGAGCCGGAACCCGCGCTGCCGCCGACGGACGCGGAGCCGGAGAGGCCGCCGTTCCCGCCGCTGGCGTTCGTGTTCCCGGTGCTGACGCTGTTGCCGTTGCTGTCCGACGTGTTGCCGCCGCCGTCAGCGGAGCTGGTGCAGTCCCCGCCCTTGGAGCAGGTGTCTGCTGCTCCGCCGGCTGCGTTCGAGGACCCGTCGACGGTCGTCGTCGGGCTGCCACCGGATCCGCCGTCGCCGCCCGCGGCGATGCCGCCGTTGGACGAAGCGTCTCCGCTCGCGGCTGCGCCCGTCTGGCTCAGGGACGCGGTCTGCGATGCGACCTGTGCCTGGACCTGGGCGATGATGTCCACCTTGAGGTGGTTCTTGTTGGTGGTGGTGCTCTGGTTCCCACCAACCGTGGTGTTGCCGCTGTTGTTGCCACTGATGGTGTCGGCCAGTGCGGCCTGTGCCATCAGCAGGAACGCGGCGGCGGTGACTGCAACTGCCAGCCACCTTGCCTTGTGATTCACGACTTTCTCCTTTCGAGCAATCAAATGACTTGGGTATCCGTCGAAGTCCCAAGCGCTCCGACGGTGTTGAGGCGACGCGGCGCGTCGCTACCCAGGTCGCTCGATCGGCTCGAGAAAGGCCACCGACCGCCCAAGGATCGGTGTGGGCATCCGCGGCCCGATGAGCGTTGGGGCCGCAAGCTTGTAGAGGCCGGGGTCGACGCCGACGGCGCCGACGCCACCCGGCGGGGGCGTCGATCCGGTCGCGCCGAGGTTCGGCGCGTCACCCGGACAGCAGACCGGGGTCCGTCGGGGCCCCGGCCGCGAGCCGGCGCGTTCGCGGTCGTTCGGGACGTTGCCGCCACCGTGGCCCGTCGCGTCGCTCCGGGCCACCGCCGCGAGGATCGCCGCGCTCGCCGGCTCGGTCGCGATCGACGACGCGACGATCTGCGTCGTCGTCGCGTCTCGCGCGGCGGCCGGCGGGCGGCGCGAACGGCGCCGGCGACGGGGCCGTGCTCACGGGCCTGGACGCGGAGCTCGTCACGACCACGGACGGATGCGACCGCGACCGGCGATGCGTCGCCTTCGCGCCGGTCGCGGTCGCCTCGTGACGGACGTGCGGCGGGCCGGCCGCGATGCGCTGCCCTTGACGAGCGCGGGCGGGGCGATCGACACGGGCACGGAGCTGCTGCTGCACGGCGGGCGCGTCCGTCACGTCCGTCACATCGATCGGCGCGGGCGTGTCCGGCGGCGCGCTCGTCCACCGGCTCGATCCCGGCCCAGGCCGCCCTGTTCAGCAGATCGCTCTGCGACGCCGGCGAGTACGTGGCCGCCGACTGCCGGACCGACCCCTGCTGGCTCGCGATCGTGAGCTCGACCAGACCGGATCCGCCCTGTCCCTGGACGATCCAGGCGTCGATCTCGCTCGTGTCCGTCGCGCTCGCGCTCGCGGAGGCGAGGTTCTGCTGGCGAACGCTCGGGTTGGTCGCCCGGCTTCCCGCCGGGACGGTGACGTCGTTGAGGTTCGTCGTCCGGGTCTGGCCCACCGTCGCGGCCGCGAGCCCGTCCTGCGCGTTCGCGTGCACCTGGGCGGCGTCCGCCTCCTGCGCGGTCGAGCCGCCGACGAGCTGGTTCTGGTCGATCTCCTGACCGATCGTCGCGTCGAGCGCGGCGGCGGCCCGGGCGGCGCCGGCGTTCGTCTGCTCGACGCCCGCGACGGCCGCCGCGTTCGGGCTCGGAGCGGCGACGAGGTTCAGGTTCTGCGGAGACGTCTGCCCGGCCTCGGCGACGGCCTCCGCGGTCTGCGCGTTCGTCGCCGCCTGCCCGGCGTCGACCCACTGCTCGACCGAGTCGTCCGTCTCCTGCTGCTGGTCGACGAGCTGCAGGACCTGCACGGTCGCGGTCGCGGTCGCCTCGGCGGTGATCACGTTCGACTGCTGCACCGACGCGACCGGAACGCCCCACACCGTGTTCAGGTTCTGCGGGTCGGTCTGGTCGGCCTCGGCGACGGCCTCGGCGGTCTGTGCGTTCGCGACCCGCTGCTCGGTCCCGGCCTCGAGCCCGGCATCGGGCGCCGCTCCGACGTCGTCCTGTGCGAGCTGCTGCGTCGCGTCGAAGGACACCGCCGCGGTCGCGGTCGCGCCCACCGCGTTGGTCTGCACGACCGGCCCGCTGTCGGTCGCCGGATCGAACGACGGGCGCGTCGGAGCTCGCCGCCGGAGTCGTGTCCGGGGTGGCGGCCGGAGTCGCCGCGGGGATCGAGACCGGCGTCTGCGTGCTCCAGTCCCAGTCCCAGTTCCACGTCCAGTTGCAAGTGCATGTCTGCTGCCAGCTCAGCGACCAGGTCGATCCGTCGGTCAGGACCCAGGTCCAGTTCCAGGTCCAGAGGCCCGAAGGGGCGGTGGTCGCCGTCGAGGTGCCGGGCGCCGGAACGGGCGCGACGTTCTGCCAGATCCAGTTCCAGATCGAGCCCGCATCCGAGGCGGCGGTCGGGTTGCTGCCGTCGGTCGGCGGGGCCCAGTCCCCGTCCCAGCTCCAGTTCCACTGCCACGAGCCGTCGGTCGGCACGGAGGGTGCCAGGGGGAGCACCACCGAGATGGCGAGGTTGGTGCCGGGCGTCACCGTGACGATGCTCCCGGCCGGGCTCGTCCCGGTCGCCGTCGCACCGTTGACTTGAGTCACGGCACCGTCGGCTCCGGGGCTCCCGACGCGGACCGAGACGTTCGCGTTCAGTGCGCCGGTCTGGCTCGACGTCGCCGTCCCGGTCGTCGCTGCGCCGGGGGGCGGGGTCGTCGCGGCGGTCGCAGCCGGAGGCTCCGGCCCCGTGGCGTCGACGAGCTGCTCGATGTCCTGCCCGAGCGAGCCGTCGTTCGTCACGCCTGCCGAGGCGGTGGTCGCGACCGTCTGATCGGTTCCGGCCGAGCCGGCCGTGGCCGGCGGTGCCATGGGAGCGGTGGTGGACACCGTCCCGCCGGCCGTCGCGACCGAGGTGTTCGTCTGCGTCACTGCCCCGTTGTCACCCGGGCTGTCGACGCGGACGGTGACGTTCACGTTCGTCGGATCCGTCTGCGTCGAGGATGCGTCGGCGGTGCCGCCGGCGTTCGCCTGGCTGCCTGCGGTCGCCGTCGCCGTGTTCGTCTGGCTGACCGCGCCGACGTCGCCCGGGCTTCCCACGAGCACCGCGACGTTCGTGTTCTGCGGTCCCGTCTGGCTCGTCGACGCCGACGCGTTCGCGGTCTGCCCGCCCGCGGGCGGAGCCGGATCGCCGGTCGCCGTGCTGCCGGCCGTCGAGGATGCGTCGTTCGTCTGGGTCACCGAGCCCGTCGCACCGGAGTCGTCTACCCGGACGGCCGAGACTGCCGTTCGAGGGATTGCTCTGCGACGCCGTCGCGTCGGCTTCTGCGTCCTGCGAGTTCGCGTTCTCGACGCTCGTGGGATCGACCACGGGCGACGTGTCGAGGGAGGTCGGATCGGCGTCGGCGACCGTGCCGGAACCGGGGTCGTCACCGGCGGTCTCGGCACCCGTCGTCGTGTCGTCCGCACTACCGGTGGAAGCGTCGGTGGAGGCTGACGCGGGCAATTGTGTGGTGGTCGTAGCCGCCGGCGCTGGGGACGCCGCGGTGGCTGCCGCTGTCCTGAGAATCGGCCAGCGCGAGCTCCGACGAGACGGAGAACGCGATGCCGAGAGCTGCCGTCACGACTGCGAAACGGACGTACTGCGACTGGCGCGTCCGCCGCTTCTCGCCACGGCTCGGGGGCGTCCGGTCATCACGCGCTGGCGTGCTCGACCATGACTCGGGCAGGCTCTCGAGAGCGACGGCGTCGAGCGTTCGGTCGACGGGACGCAAGGCGTTCCCAGACCAGTTGCCGACAGCCGAAGACCCCCCAGAACCCCGCCGCATACGTGAATCGTCGCCGTCGGGAGTGTATTCGTCAACGGAATTCGAGCGAAAAAGCCCGAGAAATTACAAAGGGTACAAAGCGTGTCCATGTACAGCTTGGCGGGTACGGCGCGACATGGGACGAGCTTGTACAAACAAATCGCCAAATGGCTTCGTTGAGCCATTGGCGGGCGGGTGGCCGGCCTTCGCGCTGATCGTGAGCCACGACACAACCAAGGTCGGCAGGCCTGTTGTTGGTACAGCTTAAGACATCGATGTACCAGGAAAACCAGGTCGGGAAGGCACCATCGCCGCAATCCGTCGCGCCGAGGCCTCGGAGTCGGCGCGGTGAGAGGGGCGTGGACCCGCCGTGTCCCTCCGCGGGTCACGCCGAGTGCGCGCGTACCGCAGGCGAGGGTGCGGGCCGCGAGCGGACGCACGTTCGCGTCGTCCGCACGCCTCGCCCGGGTGTCGAGCGTACGGCGAGCCGGTCCGCGGGCACGCGACCGCGGAGCCCCGCCGGCGCGCTCGCGGTTCGCTGGAGCGAGGGGAACCCGTGTTCGTTGCCAGGATCGGACCCGGCCGCGGGCGGCGTCGCCGGAAGCGAACGGCCTTGCTCGCGACGGGACGTCGTCGGCCGGCGCCGGGCCCGCGGCCCGACGGCCGCGTCGCGTTCGTGGCCGGGATGGGTCGCTCGCGACGTCGAACGAACGTTCCCGCCTCCGCCGGCGGCGCGGCGGACGCGGGCGCGACGCCCGACGCGGCGGGTCGACGCGCCAGGGATCGGCGCCCGCTGCCGTTCGACCGACGGACCTCTCCACGCGCGTCGCAGACGCGGGCCGCCCGAGGTGGTCGGGTCGTGTGTCGCTTACGAGCGGCCGGACGTCGCGACGTTCGCGTGGGAGTCCCCCGGGGGGCTCTTCGCCGTGCGGGCTGCCGGGTGGTCGCCGAGCCTGTTCACCAACCCGGCGTCGCGAGCGCGCGAGCGCGGGACCTCACCCGAGTGGCAATCGCCTGGACGCTCGCGTTCCGGAACGGAGACGAGTCGCGGTCGCTCGATCGCGGTGTCGCGGACCGCGGAGCTCCGCGGTCGGACGCAAGGCGCGCCCGGTTCGCCGGGTGCCGCGCGAACGATCGTTCGATCGCGTTGTCGTCGTCGTCGCGCGACCGACCTTGACGCGTTCGACGCGCGAGGGCCGCGAGCGGAGGCGATGGCTCGGTCGCGGGGGCGCCGCGGTTGTTTCGCGATCTCACGCCGGTAGCCGGATGGGCGACTGCGATCCCGGTGAGGCTCTCCTGGGCTCGGTCCGTCGTTGCGAGCAGGTGCGGCTGACACGAGCTGCGAGTCGGCGCCCGCGGCGCGCTTGCCGCCCGGCCGCCGACGCCCACCAACGCGGGCCGTCGTCGGCAACCGCAGACACGCCGTCGCCGGCACTTCAGCGGCGGTCGCAGCCACGAGCTCGGTCATGAGTCACGCGGCGCTGGGCGTTGACACGAGAACGCAACCCGACCCTCACGGCAGGTTTCTTTCCCGGCCGCGAGTCGCGGCGACGAGCCGCCGAACTTCACACGGTCACGACTTCCGCCGGCCGCCCGGGTAGCGGCGCCCGCACGCGAGTCGCGACCCTCGCCGCATGCGCCCGGTTCGGCCGCCGCTCGTCGCGGCACGATCGCCCCGACAACGTCACGTGTCCGAGGCCGATCCGAACGGTCGCATCCGCCGCGGGGTGCGAGCGGCGAAAACCGCCGTGCAAAGCACAGGCAAAAGCCGACGCGTTATCCGCAATCAACGAAGGCGAAAATCCGCGCGGAATACACCGAGCACAAAGCGACGAGCCTCGCGGCCGGAGCGGGTCAGCGGCTGCTGAAGAGCGACTCGGCCTTGGCGAGCAGCGCGCGTTGGCGCTCCGACTCGCGCCTGAGCTCGTCGATCTGGTCGCGGAGCAGGTCGGCTTCCTGCAGCGCCTCGAGCGCCGCGACGAGCGCCTTCTGCTGGGAGCCGTACATCTCGACGGCCTTCATCAGCAGCCGCTCCTCGTCGGGGTCGACGTGGAAGTGGACCTGGCGGCGCGGCCGCCCGCGCGGCCTGCCGCGGCGACGCCCGGGCGCGCTCTCCTCGGAAGGACCGGCGACCTCGAGCTCGGCCGGCGCGGGGTCCCGATCGACGGCGACCGCGGCGCGTTCGACCGGCGCCGCGGGTGCCGGCGGGGCGGGAGTCGTGGCGAGGGCGAGAGGCTCGCGAGCCGGGGTCGCGAACCCTTCGGGCTCGCGTCGGGCCGCGACGCGCTCCGGCCCGGGATCGGGCGGCGCGTCATCGGCGGGAGCGTCGTCCTCGGCGAGGTACGGCTCCTCGTCCGGCTCCGGTGACCACGACAGGATCCGTCGCTCGTAGATCTCGTCCAGGTTGAAGAGCGGCGCGTCAGCGGTCGACGTGCCGCCGTTCTCCGTCTCGCGCTGGCCCCGTGAGAAGCGCCCGCGAATCATGAACCCGTGGTCCTGAGTTGTGCCGCTTGCCGCATACCGTCACGTCCCCCTCGTGTTCGGCCTGTGGGTCTTGCCCCTATCGAGGCGCGAGCATACCGCGCGACCTCGGCGTTGGAGAGTCTCGAATCGGTCTGGTCCTTCGCGGTCGATCGGGCCGCCGAGGGGAGAAGTAGACTCGGCGTCGGTTTGGCGTTCCGGATGACCGTCCTCGCCGGTTCCGTCGTCGTCGTCGCGATCGCGCTCTCGCCGCTGTACGTACGACGACTCCGCGTCGCGGGATCGGTCCGGGTCGGTGCCGCGCTCGTCGTGGGCGCGATCGGAATCGCAATGACGGCGTCGGCGATCGGGTCGTCGTCGCCGCGGGACGAGCTCTTCCTCGTCGTCTTCGCGGCGCTCCTCGTCGGCGCGCTCCTGATCCTCGGCGACGACCGGGACGATCGGCCGGGCGAGGACGGCGGCATGGACGACCCGCCGTGGTGGCCCGAGTTCGAGGACGACTTCGGCCGGTATGTCCGGACGCGGCGCCGACCCGTCTCGCCGCGTCACCGCGTCGGGCCGTCGTAGCCCTTCGGGACGCCTGTGCGGTCGTGGTCTGGACCTTGCGCGGCGATCTTGCGTCGCCGGTGCGCGAGCATGTATAAGCGCCTCCTGTAGGTGATGGCGCGGCGGGCGGAGTTTCTGTCGCGCCATATGTGACTTACGAAGGGGGGTAAGTGCAGTGACCATCCGGCTCAGCATTCTGGCCGTGGGGTTTCTGGCTGCGGCCCGGGACCGGCTCTTCGATTCTCTGCGCCGCGAAGAGGGACAGGCCTTCGTCGAATACGCGCTCGTGCTGTTGGTAGTCGCCGTCGTCCTCGCTGGCCTGACGCAGTGGGGCACGTTCACGGCGGCGGTCGGCAACGCGGTCGGCAAGGTGTCGTCCGCGATCGACGGCTCGGCGATAGCGTCGGACACGTGCGCAATGCGTCTCGTCGCGTCGCGCGGCGTTCCGTTCGCGACTGATCGACAGCAGCGAACGGGACCGACGACTCCGGTACCGCGAAGCGTCAAGGGGCCCGTCGGGTCGGTGGCCCCTGCCGTCACGCGGCGGCGGAGACCGGTGATCGAACGATTCCACCCGGGCAGCCGTCGGCGCGAGGAGGGGATCGCCGGCGCGAGCGGGCAGGCCGCGGTCGAGTTCGTGCTGGTCCTGCCGCTGCTGGTCACGCTCCTCTTCCTGATCTTCGAGCTGGCGGTCGTCCTCCTGCACGCGCTGACGGTCAACGACGCCGCGGGCGCAATGGCACGGGCGGCGGCCGTCTACAGGTTCAACGGCGAGCCGACGGCATGCGACGCGGCGAACGCCGCCGCGACGGCCGCCGCCGACGGGCTCGCGGTGACGGTCACCTGCAGCGGTGGGAACGACCCGGGCGATCCGTTCACCGTGACCGTGAGCTACCCGTGGACGATCAGCCTGCCGCTGCTCCCGCTCTCGACCGGCGGCCAGCTCACGAGCTCGGCGACGGAGAAGCTCGAATGAGCCGCGCCGCGAGGCCGCGGCTCGCGGAACGAGGACGGCCAGTCGCTCGTGGTCGTCGTGGTCTTCATGTTCGCGATCGTGCTGCTGCTCGCGCTCGTCGTGAACGTCGGCTTCTGGCTCCAGGCCCAGCGGCGCGCCCAGAACGTCGCCGACGCGGTGGCCCTTGCGGTCGCCTCGCAGATCCCGAGCGGAGCCTGCCCGGGCGCCGGCACGCAGGCGGTCGCCGACTGCTACGCGGACAAGAACTGGCCGCAGTTCACCGACGACGGCACCGTGACCGTCGACCCACCGGCGGGGACGTCGGTCACGGTTCACGTCAGGCACCCCGTGCCGGGGTTCTTCACGAGCCTGATCGGAGAGGCCTTCGGCACGGTGACGGTCGGTGCGCACGCGACCGCTACGGCCCAGGCGCCCGCGACGCTCGACAACCAGAACCTGCACGCGATCACGCAGACGCCGACGTACGTCGCCCCGATCGTGGTCACGGATGACGCCTGCGGCCAGGCTCCGCCGTGGACGACATGCCTCGGCTCGTCCCAGACGCTGACGCTCAACGAGAACAACCCCGGCGCGAGCTCCATCAACATCGTCGATCTCTCGTGCGCGGTCCAGACCGGCGGCTGCCAGAACCCGGGCGCGACGACGCTCGCGAGCTGGATCACGTGCGGACCCTGCCTGACCGGCGTCGTCGGGGTCGGCGGCCAGCTTCCGGTCATGCCGGTCAACGTGCTCGATGCGTGTCCGCGTCTGAACGGGATGGGCCCCCGGCAATGCACGATCAGGAACGCGCTGCAGTCGGTGCGCGGGAACACGATCATCGCGGCCGTCTCCGACGGCGAGGCCGGCGGCGAGTACCACGTCGTCGGGTACGCCGCTCTCGCCATCACCAGGGTCCCGAGCATGGGGCAATGGAGGAACCCGGCGATGCGGACGACGAAGTCGATCGACGTCCTGTTCCTCCCGTACACCCCGGAGCCGACTCTCGACGCCTCCGGGGTCGCGCCGGCGTACGGCATCCAGACGATCGGTCTCACAGGTTAGGGGGGCTTCATGCTCGGCGGAACACTCTCGCGGTACCGGTGGCGGAACACGGCGATCGCAGGCGGGCTGGCCGTGCTCGGCGCGATCCTCGTCCTGCTCTACGTCGTGAGCTACCGCAACAACGTCCAGAAGGGCGCGGGCCTCGTCCAGGTCTACGCGGCGTCACGCGACATCCCCGAGGGCACTGACGGCGCGTCGGTGGCGGGCAGCTACCTGAAGAAGGAGTCGGTGCTGCGCCGGAACGTCGTCGGCGGGGCGATCTCGAACCCGAGTCAGATCGCGACGCTCGCCGCTTCGGGGACGATCCTGCAGGGCGAGCAGATCACCGTGCGCCAGTTCCACCCGGCCGCGGAGCAGGGCGTGCTCGCGAACATCTCCGGGAACGAGCGAGCGATGACGATCCCGGGCGATCCGAACCAGCTCCTCTCCAACGTGATCACGGACGGCGACCACGTCGACGTACTGGCGAACATCTCCTACGTCGTCCGGCCCCCCGGGAACAGCGCGGCCGCGTCGGAGGGCGACTTCAGGCGCGTCGCGAGCCGCATCATCCTCCGCGATCTGCTCGTCCTCCGCGCTCCGGGGTCCGCCACGAGTGGGGGGATCGGCGCGTCGGACACGACGTCCATCACGCTCGCGCTGACCGATTCGCAGGCGCAGAAGCTGCTCTTCGCCGTCAAGAACGGCGACTGGTGGCTCGTGCTCCGGCCGGTGGCGCGGCCGGTCGACAGCCCGGAGAGCGTCGAGACGATCCAGTCGATCCTGTCCGACGGCATCGCCCGCAGCGGGGTCTCGCAACTCACCGGCGGCTACGGCCCGGGGAGCATCGGCAGTGGCAACTAGCTTCGGATCTCCTCCCGCGCGGGGCGGCCGGGTCGTCGTCCTGCTCAGCGGCCCGAGGCGGGAGAGCGCGAGGGACATGCTCGAGAGCCGGCGCGATCTCGTGTTGCGCGACTTCACCGGGATCGCGGACAGCCGGACCCCGATCGAGAGCGTCGACGTCGTCCTGCACGCGACCGCCGGCCAGTCGCCGATCGCGAACGAGGTCTCGGCGCTCCGCGAGCAGACGTCCGCGCCGATCGTGCTCGGTCTCTTCGGCGAGCGCGAGGGCGTCGTCGACGAGGCGATGGAGTCGGCGCTCAGCGACATCGTGATGCTGCCGCAGCCGGCCGACACGATCGCGTTCGCGCTGCGCAAGGCCGCGCGCGAGCGCATCGGCGGCCAGACGAAGCTGTCGAGGGTGATCATGGTCTCCTCGACCAAGGGCGGTACGGGGAAGACCTCGATCGCCGTCAACCTCGCCGCCCAGCTCGCCGAGATGCGGCTGCGAACGCTGCTGATCGACCTCGACGTGCAGTTCGGGGACGTCGGGATCGCGCTCGGGCTCGACCGGCCCGAGAAGACGCTGCGGGACCTCACCGCCGTCGCCGACGTGCTCGACGCGGAGAAGCTGCGCGGGTACGTCGTCCGCCAGGGCGAGCTGCACATCCTGCCGGCGCCCCTCCGGCCCGAGGAGGGCGAGAACATCGACGCGGCGCGCATCGCCGGCGTCTTCCAGACCGCGCGCGGCCTGTACGACGCGATCGTCGTCGACACGGCGCCGCTCTTCGACGGGCCGATGCTCACCGCGCTCGATCGGAGCGACCAGCTGCTGCTCATCTCGACGCCCGACGTACCCTCGATGAAGAACATCCGGCTCGCGCTCCAGACGCTCGACCTGCTCGGGTTCCCGACGGAGCGCGTCGCGCTCGTCGCGAACCGGACCGGGATGGCGGGCGGGGTCTCGGTCGCCGAGATGAGCGAGACGATCGGGCGGGACGTGCGCTTCACGCTGCCGGAGGATCCCGCCGTGCCGAAGAGCATCAACACCGGGATCGCCGCGGTGCTGCTCGAGCCGCGGAGCCGGTTCTCGCGCGGGATGAAGGAGATCGTCACCGCGCTCGTCGGCGCCGCGACGCCGGCGGCTCGCGAGCGGCGGTTGCGGATTCCGGGGACGAGCCGGTGAGCAGCCTCAACGACCGGCTCGCGAGGGGGCCCGACGACCAGGCGGCCGAGACCGCCGCCGCGCTCGGAAAGCTCGCCCGGCGCCTCGACGACGGGAGCGGCGACGGCACCGCCGCGCGCCAGCAGACGCCCTCGGCGGTCGATCCGCATGCCGAGCTGAAGAACCGGATCCAGCGGGCCTGCATCTCCAAGCTCGGGAGCGCCCTCTACACGATCGGCTCGTCGCAGGAGCTCGCGACGCTCGTCAAGGACACGGTCGCCGAGGAGCTCGCCCTCGACCCGACGCCGCTCAGCCGGGCAGAGCGCGTGCGCGTCGAGCAGGAGATCGCCGACGACATCCTCGGCTACGGCCCGCTCGAGCCGGTGCTGCGGGACGAGACCGTGACCGAGATCATGGTCAACGGCCCGCAGGACGTGTACGTCGAGCGGGAGGGCAAGCTCGAGCGGACGACCGTCACGTTCACCGACGACGCCCACGTGCTCCGGATCATCGACCGGATCGTCTCGCAGGTCGGTCGGCGCGTCGACGAGGCCTCGCCGATGGTCGACGCGCGGCTCCCGGACGGGAGCCGCGTCAACGCGATCATCCCGCCGCTCTCGCTCCGCGGCCCGACGCTGACGATCCGGAAGTTCTCGCGCGAGCCGTACTCCCTCGCGGATCTCGCCGCGTTCGGCGCGCTGACCCCGGCCTCCGCGACCTTCCTCGCGGCATGCGTCCGCGCCAAGGTCAACGTGCTCATCTCCGGCGGGACGGGCTCGGGCAAGACGACGCTGCTGAACGCGCTCTCGGGGTTCATCCCGGGCAACGAGCGGATCGTGACGATCGAGGACGCCGCCGAGCTCCAGCTCCAGCAGCGGCACGTGGTCTCGCTCGAGGCTCGGCCTCCGAACATCGAGGGCGAGGGCGAGGTCCGGATCCGCGAGCTGGTGCGCAACGCGCTGCGCATGCGCCCCGACCGGATCATCGTCGGCGAGGTGAGAGGCCCCGAGACCCTCGACATGCTGCAGGCGATGAACACCGGACACGAGGGGTCCCTCACGACGATCCACTCGAACACGCCGCGCGACGCGCTCCACCGGCTCGAGATGCTCGTGCTGATGGCGGGCGTCGAGCTCCCGCTGCGCGCGGTCCGCGAGCAGATCGCGTCGGCGTTCGACCTGATCATCCATCTCGTCCGCCTCGTCGACGGCAGCCGGCGCGTGAACCGGATCACCGAGGTCCCGGGCCTCGAAGGCGACATCGTCACGCTCCAGGACCTCTTCGTCACACGCTCCGCCGACGACGACGGAATGAACGGCGGGAGGCCGGCGCTCCTCGGGCCGCTCCGCTCGACGGGACTGCGCCCGAACTTCCTCGCGAAGTTCGCCACGCAAGGCGTCGAGATCCCCTACGAGGCCTTCGACGAGGCGCTCGTCTGACGGCGCGGCGTCTCACCGGTGCGGTGGCGGGGCTCCTCGTGCTGCTCGCAACGGGCCAGGCGCTCGCGGCCGGACCGAGGTACGACCTGCGCCGGGTCGACACGGCCGGATACCCGGTCGTCCAGCTCGTCGTCCGGTCGAGCGACGTCTCGGCGGCCCCGACGGTGTTCGAGAACGGCCGCGCCGTCACCGGGGTCGAGGCGCAGAACCTCGGCCGGAGCAAGGCGATCGTGCTCGCGATCGACCGATCGACGTCGATGGCGGGCCGGCCCCTCGCGGAGGCGGGCAAGGCGGCGCAGCGGTTTCTCGCGCGGAAGCGGCACTCGGACTACGTGTCCGTGGTGACCTTCGGCTCGACCGCGATCGCCCAGTCGCCGCTCGGCCAGGCGACGATCGACGCCGACACCGCGCTTCGCGGGCTCTCGAGCGACACGCGCCAGGGGACCGCCCTCTACGACGCGATCGTGGTCGCGTCCTCCGAGCTCGACAGTCAGCCGCTCCCGGGGAGAGTGCTCGTGATCCTGACCGACGGGCGGAACGTGCGGAGCGTCGCGACGCTCGAACAGGCGCTCGGGGCCGCGCGCCGCGCGAACGTCGTCGCCTACGCGATCGCGCTCGGCCACGCCTACTCGTTCCCGTTGAGACGACTCGCCGCGGCCACGGGAGGGGCCTTCTACTCGAGCCCGACGCCGGAGGCGCTCGACTCGATCTACCGGCGGATCGGCGCCGAGCTCGACCGGACCTGGCGGATCTCGTACACGACCGCGGCGCGGCCCGGAGACACGATCGCGATCTCGGTCGGGCGGCCGGGCGGCGGAGAGTCGACGGTGCTGCCGGGCCACGGCGCCGGCCGCGGGCACACGCTCGTGCCGAGCGCGCTGCTCGGAAGCTCGACGTGGAGCCTCGTGCTCGTGCTCATCGTCGGCCTGCTCGCGTTTCTCGGAGTCCGTCAGTTGCAGCTATTGCCGCGCGCCGCCCGCGCGAAGAGG
The DNA here is from genome assembly GCA_963729135.1 of uncultured Actinomycetes bacterium. GTDB lineage: Bacteria > Actinomycetota > Thermoleophilia > Gaiellales > Gaiellaceae > PALSA-600. The sequence goes on along the minus strand of CAVSMT010000010.1, from coordinate 172,508 downwards.
CTCGTGTGGGCGCACACGGACCCGCGCGGCCAGATGCGTGTTCGTCGAGAGGCGCGGCGACGCCCGACGCTCGCAGCGATGTTCACGACGCTCGACCGGCGACTCCGCGGCGGGCGTCGCTGGGACCGGATCGAGCAGCTCGTCGAGACGGCCGCGGTCCCGGTCCCGCCGGTGGCGGTCCCGGTCGCGGCGGTTGCGCTCGCGCTCCTGCTTGGGGTCGTGCTCGGGCTGGCGACCGGGTCGACCTTCATCGCCGTCCTGGCGTTCGCCGCCGGTCTGATCGCGCCCTTCGCGATCCTGCGGGTCCGGGCGACCAGGCGCGTCCGACAGTTCGAGGCGCAGCTGCCGGAGGTGCTCGCGACCGTCGCGAGCTCGCTGCGCGTGGGACACGGGCTGAAGGCCGCGCTGCAGGGGATCGCGGACGAGGGCGTGGCGCCGACCGGCGTCGAGCTGCGGCGCGTGCTGGCGGAGGCCCGTCTCGGACGCCCGCTCGAGGAGGCGCTCGTCGCGATGTGCGAGCGGCTCGCCTCGGACGACCTCCTCTACGTCGCGACCGCGGTCGACATCCAGAGCCAGATCGGGGGCTCGCTCGCGGGCGTGTTCACCACGGTCGCCGAGACGGTGCGGCAGCGTCAGCACCATCGGGCTCGTGTGCACGCACTGACCGCGACGGGACGCGCGTCGGCGGTCGTGCTCTCGTTGCTGCCGCTCGGGATGGCGATCGTCCTGTCGATCGTCAACCCCGGCTACATGCTCCCGTTCCTCCGCAGCAACCTCGGTCACGTGCTGATCGCGTATTCGGTCGTCTCGATCGCGATCGGCGCATTCCTCCTCAATCGCATCGCCTCGGTGAAGGGCTGACGTGGGCGTGATCGTCCTCGCACTCGGGCTGGTCCTCTGCGCGGTGGCGTTCGTCCTCGTCCTCGACGCCATCCTTCGGCCGGCCGCATCCCGGCGCGCCTCGCTCCGCCGCGTGGCGACGTACGCCGCGGTCCAGGCGGCTCCCCGGACGCAGACGGTGAAGCGGCCGGGGTTCCTCGAGACGGTGGTTCCGCTCCTGAGCCGGGCCGCGCTCCGGCTGACGCCGAGGGCGCGGGCAGGTCAGCTCGAGGCCCGGCTCGCCGGCGCCGGGGTCAGACGCGTCAACGCCCAGCAGTTTCTCGCGCTCAAGATGACGGCCGGCCTCCTCGGCGTCGCGCTCGGGTTCGCCGTCGGCGGCGCCTCGTTCGGCGGGTTCGTGCTCGCGCTGCTGCTCATCGCGAGCGCCCTCTTCCTGCCCGACGTCCTGCTCCGGCGGGTGCAGCAGGACCGCGCCCAGCGGCTGTCCGCGCACCTCGCGCAGGCGATCGACCAGATCGCGATCTCGCTCGAGGCGGGGCTCGGCTTCGACGCCGCCGTCTCCTACTTCGTCCGGCGGGCCAAGTCGCCGCTCGTCCCCGAGTTCCGCATCATGCTCTCGGCGATCCGGATGGGCGAGCAACGGTCCGCGGCGCTCAAGGCGCTCGCCGAGCGCGTGCCCTCCGACGAGATGCGGAACTTCGTCCAGACGCTCGTCCAGTCCGAGGGCGTCGGCATCTCGCGCGCCGCGATCCTCCGCAACCAGGCGAGCGATCTCCGTCAGCGGCGGCAGCTCGCGGCGGAGGAACGCGCCCAGAAAGCGCCGATCAAGATGCTCTTCCCGATCGTGATCTTCATCCTCCCGGTGATGTTCATCGTCATCCTCGGCCCGGCGTTCGAACAGGCCGCGAGGCTCTTCAACGCGTGATCGAGCTTCGCCTGCCGGGCGGCGCGTCCGTTCGCTGCGAGCTCGCGGACTCGTTCGCGAAGCGATTTCTCGGGCTGATGGGACGGGCGGCGCCGCCGCTCGGCCAGGGGATGCTGTTCGCACCCGGCGGGTCGATCCACACGGCGTTGATGCGCTTTCCGATCGACGTCGCGTTCGTCGGCGGCGACGGAACGGTGCTCCGGGTCGCCGAGCGTGTGCCGTCCTGGCGATTCCGGCGGGCTCCCCGGCGCACGCGCTTCGTCGTCGAGGTCGCGAGCGACCGGGCGGATGTGCGTTTCGAGCCCGGAGGCAGGCTCGAGATCGTCGGCCGCGACTGGCCGGCGCGCCGTCGGCTGTCCTTGCAAAGGGGGGACCGAGCATGAGAACACTCATCGCGGCTGTGCGTCCGACGGCCCCTGCATCGGGGCTCGCGGTCGTGATCGCGGCGCTCGTCGCCGCCGCGCTCGCCTCGGCGGCACCCCCGCTCGGGGACCGGACCGCGATCCGCTTCTACGACGCTCGGGCGGCGGCGTACGCAGACCTCGCGGGCGTCGAGATCGTCGAGACCGGCTACTTCTTCGTCCGCCCCGAAGGCGGGACGTCCGTCGACTACGCGTGGGGCAACGGCCGTCCGGCCGGGTACGTGCCCGCAACCGGAACGATCGTCGCGCGTCTCCTCGACGGGAAGATCGTCGCCTACCTCGCGAAGATCCACGCGCCCCGTATTCGCAGCGTGCGCGTGCTCATGGCGGGAGGCGAGGTGTACTCCTCGACCGAGGGTTGCTGGCAGCGGGGGCTCCCCACCGCATCGCCGCTCGGAACGGGGGACGCGTACGTGCTGAACGACGGCGGCGCGCGCTTCCGCCCTCTCCGCAAGAGCGGTTCCGCCACCGTCACCACGTTCACCTACGACTGGGCGACGGACGCCTCGGCAGTCGAGACGAGCACGTTCGCGCCCCACGACCCTGCTGCGTTCAGCGTCTCCATCGCCGTCAAGGGCGCGGAGAGGCTGTCGGTCCACAAGTCGGTGACGCCGCTCCGGACGCCGCCGAAGCTTCCGGTCCCGTCACCGCCCGGTCTGCCGGTCCCGAAGCCCCTCTGCGTCGGCCCGGGCTGAGAACGGGGGTTAGATTCGCCGGCGACCCGGCCGCCCGGGTGTCACCGCTGCGGCCACGACGGCGGTCTTCGCGACCGGCGAGGGGCCGGGCGTCACGGCCGCGACGACGACCGCGGTCTTGGCGACGGGCGCGCCGACGACGCCGACCCGTCCAACGCGTGCTGGTCTGAGAGGCATGGTCAGTCTCCTTCGGTCGCGAGTGCTCGATCGGCCTCGATCGAGGCGATGATCGCCTGGATGGGAATCCGCCCGTTGGCGATCAGCTGACCGCCCGAGCGCCGTGCGGCCGCTGCGAACGGCGCGGCCCAGAGGTTCTCCCAGATCAGAACTCCGGCGGTGCTTCCCGGCTCCATCGCCGCCGCGAGGTGCACGACGTCGTCGGCGGCCAGCAGCTCCGCCAGCTCGGCTTCGAGCGCCTCGAGCTCGCCGAGCTCGGCGACGTCGGAGAGCTCCATCGCGTCGACGGTGCCGTCCTCGTTCTTGGTCAGGATCAGCACGTCGATCACGCGGATCGTCCCGGCCTCGACGAGCCGCACGAGCTCCGCCGCCATCTCGCCCGTGAAGTTGGTCGCGCCCGCCGGGAACTCGACGACGACGTAGTCGACGGGGCCGAGCTCGTCTAGCGATGTCTCTGTCATCTGCGTGTCCTTTTCCTCGGCCGACCGAAGAGCCCACTGCCACCCTACGTCAGCGCGGCCTCCTCGGTGAGCGCCTCCGCGAACGGCTCCGCGCGCGGCCGGCGGATCGCGACGAGCACGACGGCGAGCGCGAGCGCGAGCATCACGGCGCCGGCGGTGAGCGAGGTCGAGACCCGGTGCGCGAGGAGCTCGCGCGCGTCGAGGCCGCTCGGTGCGGCTGCGGCGAAGACGGTCACGAGGACGCCGAGGCCGAGCGAGCCGCCGAGCTGGTGGGCGACGTTCACGAGGCCCGACGCCGCGCCCGCGTCCTGCGCCGGCACGCCGGCGACGCCGGAGGCGGTCAGCGGCGTGAACGCGGCCCCGGCGCCGATGCCGAGGATCACCATCGGGATCGCGATCCCGGTCAGGTACGGCGTGCCGGCGGAGAGCTGGCTGAGCCACGCCATTCCGATCAGCGCGATCGTCACGCCGCCCGCGAGCAGGCGGGCGTTCCTGAGGCGCTTCGAGAGCCTCGGCACCACGAGCACCATCGCGAACATCACGCCGGTCAGCGGCAGGAACGCGAGGCCGGCCTTCAGCGGGCTGTAGCCGGCGACGCCCTGCAGGAACTGCGTGAGGAAGAAGAACATGCCGAACATCGCGCCGACGAAGAGGATCCGCGCGACGTACGCGCCGGAGCCCTCGCGGCTCGCGAACAGGCGAAGCGGCGTGATCGGCTGCTCGGCCCGGCGCTCGTTGAGGACGAACAGGGCGAGCATGATCGCGCCCGTGACGAGCGACGCGACGGTGAGCCGGTCGCTCCACCCGGTGCTCGCTGCGCGGACGACGCCGTAGACGATCGCGGTCATCCCGAGCGTCGAGGTCGCGGCGCCACGAGGTCGAAGCGTCCGCTCCGCCGCTCGGTCTCGGGGAGGTACCGGGGCGCGGCCAGGACCAGCGCGATCCCGATCGGCACGTTGATGAAGAGGCCCCAGCGCCACGAGAGCCAGGTCGTGAGCACGCCGCCGAGGACGAGCCCGACGCTGCCTCCGCCGCCCGCGACGGCGCCGTAGTACGCGACCGCGCGGGTTCGTCGACCTCGCGCTCGACGGGCTGCGCTACCGGCCTACGGGCTGAGCCCGGGCCCGGGCGCGAGCTCGACCTCGTCGGCCCGCAGCGCCTCGGAGCCCTTCGGCACGAGCGCCGCGACCACGAGCTTCCCGTCGGACTTCCGGCGCAGGACGCGAGGCGGCTTCTCGCTCAGGTACCTGTCGCCCCACTGCCGCAGGCCCGCGAGCGCGAGGTTGAGGTCGCGCCCCTTCCGGGTGAGCCGGTACTCGTACCGCTCGGGCCGCTCGCTGTAGCGGACGCGCTCGAGGATCCCCTCGTCGACGAGCCGGTTGAGCCGATCGGTGAGGACGTTCCGCGCGATCCCGAGGTTCTCCTGGAACTGCTCGAAGCGGTGCAGGCCGAGGAACGCGTCGCGGACGATCAGCAGTGTCCAGCGCTCGCCGACGACCTCGAGCGCGCGGGCCACCGAGCAGTTCTGTCCTTCGTAGTCACGCTTGAGCATGGACGGCCTCCGTCGGGTCGATCGCCACCCGCGCCGGTCGAGTCCGCCAGGCGAGCGCGGCGACGACCAGCGCGATCCCGGCGACGATACTGCCGAAGCTCTCGAACGTCCTCTCCAGCCCGAGGTGCGTGACCGCCACGCCCGCGAGCACCGCGGGCACCGAGAGCGACGTGTACGCGACGACGAAGAACGCCGACATCACCGCCGCGCGGCGCTCGTTCGGGATCGTCGCGACGAGCGCGCGCAGGCCGCCGAGGAACGCGATCCCGAAGCCGACGCCGCCGAGGATCGAGCCGGCGAGGAACGTCGCGCCCGAGTCCGTCGCGGCCGCCGCGACGATGAGGAGCATCCCGCCGGCGAGCGCGACCGAGCCCGCTCCGGCGCCGATCCACGGTGCTGTGCGCCCGAGCAGGAGCTGCGACGCCGCCGCGGATCCGGCGAGGGCGACGCCCCCGATCCCGGCCACGATCGCGTTCGTCGTGTCGAAGAGGTGCGCCGAGAGCTCCGGGCCGAGCGAGAAGAAGAGGCCGCCGATCGACCACGAGGAGAGCACCGCGAGGCCGGCGAGGACGAACGCGCGCCGGGAGACGTGCGGGACGCTCGGCCGCTCGAGCGTCAGCCGGAAGCGGCCGCGCGTCGCGACCGGCTCGGGCATGAAGTACGCCCCGGTCCACGCGAGCGCGAAGAGGACGAGCAGGACCGCGTACGGCGCGACGCGCGGCGCCGAACCGAGCTGAACGAGCGTCGAGGAGACGAGGATGCCGAGGCCGAGACCGGCTGCCGCCGCGACGCCGTTCGTCAGCCCGACGCCGGCGGGGTCGCGGCGCGGGTGCAGGTCGAGAAGCGCCGCGCTCGCCGCGCTCAGCGCGGCTCCCGTCGCGAGGCCCTGCACGCCGCGCGCGGCGAACAGCCACGCGGCCGAGTCCGCGAGCATGAACAGCACGGTCGAGCCCGCGAGCGCCGCGAGCGCGACGAGCAGGACCGGCCGGCGGCCGACCTCGTCCGACACCCGGCCGGCGAGAAGCAGCGTCGCCAGCACGCCGAAAGCGTAGGTGGCGAAGATCAGCGTCAGCGTGAGCGGCGAGAAGCCCCAGAGCTCGCTGTAGGTCTGGTACAGCGGCGACGGGGTCACCGACGCGAACAGGCCGAGCCCGATCACGGCAGCGGCGAGGGAGTAGGCCGCGCCGCTCGACAGCGTCCGCCGCTCGTCGCGCTCGCCGGCCGGCAGGACACGGAGCGCGGCCGGGGTATCGGCGGCGGCGATGCAGGTATCGGACATGGCGATCCCCTCCTCGTTCAGTTGCGTCACAAAACTAGCAGCGGTAGTATGCCACAGCGAGTTGCGTGACGCAACGGTTGTTCGTGCCCTGCGTGAACCTGCACGGTTCTGCACGATTCTGCTTGAATGGCGCGATGCTCGCCGAAGAGCGCCGCCACGCGATCCTCGAGCGGCTGCGGAGCGACGGCAAGGTCGTCGCGGCGGAGCTGAGCTCGTCGCTCGCCGTCTCCCCGGACACGGTTCGGCGCGACCTGCGCGAGCTCGCCGACGCCGGCCTCCTCCGGCGCGTCCACGGCGGTGCGCTCCCCGCCGCGGTCGGCGCCCGCACGTACGCCGCCCGTCGCGCGCACGCGCCGGACGCGAAGGCCGCGATCGCGCAGGCGGCGTGTCGCCTGCTGCGCCCCGGCCAGGTGATCCTGCTCGACTCGGGCACGACGACGCTCGAGGTCGCCCGCCGCCTCCCGCCCGACCTCGAGGCGACCGTGATCACGAACAGCCCGCCGATCGCGGTGGCGCTCGCGGAGCACCCGAGCGTCGAGGTGACCGTCCTCGGCGGCATGCTCGACAAGGAGGCGCGCGCGCTCGTCGGCGCCGGCGCGATCGAGGCCCTTCGCACGGTCCGGGCCGACGTCCTCGTCCTCGGCGTCTGCAGCCTCCACCCCGAGGTCGGGATCACCGTCACCGACCTCGAGGAGTCGTACGTGAAGCGCGCGATGATCGCCAACGCCGCCGAGGTGGTCGCGGTCTCCTCCGCCGACAAGCTGGGCTCGGCCGGCCCGTACGTCGTCGGCCCGCTCGACGAGCTGACGTACCTCGTGACCGAGGCGTCCGCGCCCGCCGAGCAGCTCGCGCCGTACCGCGGCCTCGGCATCGAGGTGGTGCTCGCCTGATGCGCGGGACGCGGATCGCGGTCACGCTCTTCTTCTTCGCCGACGGGCTGCTGCTCGGCTCGTGGGCGGCGCGCGTCCCGGCGGTGCAGCGCCAGGCCGGCCTCTCGAACTCGAGGCTGAGCATCGCGCTGTTCGCGATCGCGATCGGGGCGATGGCCGCGATGCCCGTCGCCGGCTGGCTCTGCGCGCGGGCCGGCAGCCGCCGGGTGATGATCGCGGCGCTCCTCGGCGGGAGCGCGGCGCTCTTCGCGGCCTCGCGCGCGACCGGGCTCGCCGGGCTCGCCGCGGCGCTTGCGTGCTTCGGCGCGGGCTTCGGCTCGATGAACGTGTCGGCGAACGTCCAGGGGCTCGCGCTCGAGCACCGGTACGGGCGCCCGATCCTCTCCTCGTTCCACGCGGCCTTCAGCACCGGCGGCCTGACCGGCGCCGGCCTCGGCGCGCTCGCGGCGGCCCTCGGCGTCGGAACGCACGTCCACCTCGGCGGCGTCGCGCTCCTGCTCGCGCTCGCCGGCCTCGCGCTCGCCCCGCGGTTGCTGCCGCCGGATCCGGACGAGCCCCGGCTGCCCGTGTTCGTCCGTCCGCCGCGGGTCCTGCTCACGCTCGGCGCGGCGGCGTTCTGCACCTTGCTCGCCGAGGGCGCGGCGGTGGACTGGAGTGCCGTCTACCTCTCGCGCTCGCTCGGCGCCGCCGCCGCGGTGGCCGCGCTCGGCTACGCGGGCTTCTCGCTCGCGATGGCCGCGAGCCGCACCGTCGGCGACCGGCTGAACGGACGCTTCGGCCCGGTCGCGCTCGCGCGCGGGGGAGGGCTGGTCGCCGCGGCCGGCCTCACGCTCGGGCTCGTCAGCGGCTCGACGGCCGCCGCGCTCGTCGGCTTCCTCGCGATGGGCGCGGGGCTCGGAGTCGTCGTGCCGGTGCTGTTCCGCGCGGGCGGCTCGACGCCGGGCGTGTCGGCCGGTGTCGGCGTCGCCGCCGTCTCGCTGATCGGCTGGCTGGGATTCCTCTCGGGCCCGCCCATGATCGGCTTCGCCGCGAGCGTGGTCGGGCTCCGCGCCGCGCTCGGGCTCGTCGTGCTCGCGACGCTCGGCCTCGCGGTGCTCGCGCGCGCCGCAGGCCCGCGGCGGTCGACGACGGACGCCACCGGGCGCGATCCGGTCCCGTCGGCCTCTTGACCGGCGGCTGGCTCGACCCGGCCGAGCTCCGCGTCGGGCTCGGCTGCATGCGGCTCGGCGACCGCGCGGCCGAGACGATCGCGGCGGCGGCCGGCGCCGGCGTCACTGTGTTCGACACCGCGCGGGCGTACGACGGCAGCGAGGCGCTCCTCGCCCGGGAGCTCCGGCGCTGCGGCGCCGACGCGGGCGCGCGAATCGTGACGAAGGGCGGGATGAGCCGCGCCGGCGGCGGCTGGGTCCCGGACGGCCGCGCGAAGGCGATCCGCGCCGACTGCGAGGCGAGCCTCGCCGCGCTCGACGGCCTCGCGATCGACCTGTACCTGCTGCACGCGCCCGATCTCCGGACGCCGTGGCGGACGTCCGTGCGCGCGCTCGCCCGGCTCGCCGACGAGGGGCTCGTGCGCCGCGTCGGGCTCGCGAACGTGAACCGCGCGCAGCTCGACGAGGCGGCCGGGCTCGTCGAGGTCGCGGCCGTCCAGGTCGGGCTCAGCCTCTTCGACGACGGTGCGCTGCGGGGCGGGCTCGTCGAGCGCTGTGCCGCCGCGGGCATCGCGCTGATCGCGCACTCGCCGCTCGGAGGGCCCCGCCGCGCGGGCGGGCTCGCGCGCCGGCCCGGGCTCGCGGAGGTCGCCGAGGCCCGCGGTGCGACGCCGGCGGAGGTCGCGCTCGCGTGGCTGCTCTCGCTCGACCCCGCCGTGGTCGCGATCCCGGGAGCACGCCGCCCGGAGACCGCGCGCTCCGCCGCGCACGCCGCGACGCTCGAGCTCGACGCCGCCGACCGCGCTGCACTCGGCGGCCCGCGCCCCGTTCGCCGTGCCCGGCCGCGCCCGCCGGACGGCGCGGAGGTCGTGCTCGTGATGGGCATCCCGGGCGCCGGGAAGAGCCGCGCCGCCGGGGAGTACGTCGCGCGCGGCTACCTCCGGCTCAACCGCGACGAGCGCGGAGGGACGCTCCGCGGGCTCGCCGCCGCGCTCGACGAGGCGCTGGCATCGGGCGCCCGGCGGGCCGTCCTCGACAACACGTACCTCACGCGCGCCGTGCGGAGCCACGTCGTCGAGGCGGCGGGCCGGCACCGCGTGCCGGTGCGGTGCGTGTGGCTCGACACGCCGCTCGCGCAGGCGCAGGTCAACCTCGTCGAGCGGCTGCTCGAGCGACTCGGCTCGCTGCCGGCCCCCGACGAGCTGCGCGAGCTGGCGCGGCGCGAGCCCGGCGTGCTCGCGCCGACGTCGCAGCTGCGAGCCGTCCGCGAGCTCGAGCCGCCAGCCGCCGACGAGGGGTTCGCGGCCGTCGAGCGCGTGCCGTTCGAGCGCGTCGCGACCGCGCGAGGCCGGCCGGGCGTCCTCGTCGCCGCCGCCGCGCTCCGGCGTCCGGGCTGGGAGCGCGCGCTCGAGGGCGGCGACCGCGGAGCGCCGCACCTGCTCTTCGACTGGAGCCCCGACGGGATCGCCCCCGCCGCCGCCGTCCTCGAGGCCGTGGCCGGAGGCCCGGTCGAGTCCGCGCTCTGCCCGCACGGCGGCGGCCCGCCGAGCTGCTGGTGCCGGCCGCCGCTCCCGGGGCTTCCACTCGCGTTCGCGCGAGCGCACGATGTCGACCTCGCGCGCTCGCTCCTTGTCGGCGCGGGGCCCGCGCACCGGACGCTCGCCGCTGCGCTCGGTGCGCGGTACGTTCAGCCCTGAGGCTGGCGGATCGGGACCGGGGCGCTCGCGGGCGCCCAGTGCGCCGGCGCCGGCGCCTCGACCCGCTCGGGCTCCGGCTCGGGCCGCAGCAGCACAGGGACGAGCATCGCGGCGCCGAGGACGAGCGAGTCGATCGTGCGGTCGGAGGAGAAGTCGAGGTGGTCCGCGAGCGGGTTCGTCGAGATCCAGTAGACGACGAGCAACCCGGCGAAGGAGAGCGCGAGCCAGACGAGGCCGAACGTGGCGGGGCGGAAGCGACCGGCCGCGAGCGCGCCGAGGAGCCCGACCACGCCGAACGCCACGACGTAGCTCCAGTTGCTCACGTGCGCGATCTGCGCCAGGAGCTCCCGCGCGGACGGCCCGACGCGGAAGCTCGCGCGCCGGAGGTACGCGGGGTTGACGACGTTCGCGAGCGAATACTCGGCGATCTTCACGTGCTCGAGCTGCAGCCAGAGCCGCCACGGGAGGTCGATCAGGAACGTCGCGAGCGCGGCCGCCCCGAGCATCCGGAGCTGGCTCCGCCGCGCGACGACCGCGGCGGCCGCGTACGCGGCGAGCGCGAACAGCTCGCCCTCGTTCTTCGTCAGCGCCGCGGCGCCGAGGAGGAGGGCCGCGGCCGCGAGCAGCCCCGTGCCGCCGTCGGAGAGCCAGACCCCGAGCGTCGCGACGCCGAGCCCCATCAGCATCGCGAGCGGCATGTCCGCGAAGTTCGTCTGGAGCTGTGCGAAGAAGGCCGGCGCGGTCACGATCGCGAGCAGCGTCGCCGCGAGCAGGAGCGACGAGACGTGCCGGCGGAGCAGCACCCACGCGCCTCCGACGAACGCGGCCGCGAGGCCGAGCAGCTGGAGGTGCACGAGCGTGCCGTCGAAGCTTCCCATGAAGCGGAAGTCGACGGCCTCGAGCGCCGGCAGCCAGAGCGGGTGCTGGAGCGCCGGGTACGCGAGGCTCGTGAACACGGGCCCGACCGGGTGCCCGAAGTCGAAGAGCGCGCGCGCCCGGAGCCCCCAGATCATCCAGCCGTCGGACTCGAGGAGCGGCTTCACCCCGAAGAGGGGCGCGGCGCGCACGAGGAGCGCGACCGTCGCCGCGAGCACGGCGAGGGCGACGAGGTCCGCGCGCGTTCGCCTCTCGCTCGACGGCTCGGACGACGGCGCGGCGACGAACAGGCCCAGGCCGAGCGCCGCGGCCGCGGCGACTCGAAAGCGCGACGCGCCCGACCGGGACATCGAGGACGGCGAGGTCGGCGGCGAGGATCCCGGTCGCGGCGATCCCGACCAGGTAGCCGAGCGGCAGCCGCACGAGCATCTCGCGGCGCGACCGAGCGAGGCCGAGCAGCGGCAGGAGGCCGACGCCGAGCGCGAGCATCAGGACATTCGCGGCGAGCAGGCCGAGCAGCCGGTCCGTCATCGCGCCGCCGGCCACGAGACCTCGAACGGACGGCGGCCGTCCCGGGCCCGCCTCGCGAAGCGCAGACCGAGCCGGTCGGGGTCGGCGTCGTACGAGAGCACGACCGTCGCGTCCTTCAGGTCGGTCGTCCTCACGGCCGGGAGCAGGTAGAAGGTCGAGGCCGCCTCGGCGGCGCCCAGCTCGTCGATGTTCTCGGCGGTCCCGAACGGAACCTGGAGGAAGAAGCGGTCGCCCTTCTCGAGATGCGCCGAGAAGAAGTCGAAGGCCTGACTGTCGACCGAAAGCGCGTCGAGAAACCCATGCCGGTCCGCCGTCGGGGCGTACCGGGCGTACGTTCGGTGCTCGGCCCCGAGCACCCGCCACGAGTGCGGCCCGGAGCGCAGCGCGGAGAATATCGCCACCCCGACCGCGAGCGCGGCGAACGAGGCGAGGATCGCCCGGTGACGCGACGCTCTCGTATCCACGCTTTCCGACCCCTCCCGACGCGTCCTCGCCAGCGGGAACAATTATGCCGCCCATGCGGAGAGGCCGGTAATCGACGTATCCGTTGAACGTGTAACCGTAGTTACACAGGTAAATCCGGAGCTGCGCGGCCGGCCCGCGATTGCAGCATCGCCCTCCTTGCTGCTTCCTGGCTCCAGTGCTAGTGTGGACGCCGAAGGTGGCAGTTCATTCCAGCCTGTGTAGGGGGTCAATTTAGTCCCGTAATTGCACCGAGCCTATCGCAAGAGATATCGCGTGTTGGGAAAGCACTTCTCCTGATGAACAGGCTTCGGTGGGTCCAGGTTTATCCAGAGCTAAATGGGAGGGCTCAGGCGTGAAGAAACGTACGATTCTTTCTGTTGCCAGCTTGGCGCTGGTGGCGGTCGTGACGCTCGGGTTGACGACGTTCGCGACTGCTCGGCCGACGTCGTCCGCCAAGGCGGACGTGACGATCCCGGCGTTCACCGCCAAGGATCTCACGACGTTGCCGGGCGCGAACTCGGTCGCCCCGCACGGCGATGACTACGGCCAGGCGCACTCGTCTCTGGCGAGCATCACGCCGGGCAACGTGGGCAACCTCAAGCTGGCGTGGCAGGCCACGCTCAGCGCGCCGAACCCCGGCGACCCGCCGGTCGAGCACGGTGGCGAGTCGATCACCGAGGCATTCGGCGGAGTGCTGTACACCGAGGACCAGTACGGCCGGGTCTTCGCCTACGACGGCACCAGCGGCAACTACCTCTGGGTCTTCGAGCCGCACAACGCGGCGAACTACGCCGGCGCGTGTTCGGTTCCGGCGTCGTGCTACCCGAACGGGAAGCCCATCAACATGGCGACCGCGCCCGCGAACATCGTCGCGACCGCGACCTACATCCAGACGCAGGACCTCGGCTGTGGGCTCGGCTGCTCGGCGATCACGTCGCACACGGTCGTCGCGGCCACCCGCGGCCCGGCGCTCGGTGACGGCATGGTCTTCATCGGCGAGTCGACGACCGACACGGTCTACGGGCTCGACGCGAAGACCGGCGCCGAGGTCTGGGGCACGACCGTCGCGAACAACAAGGACGGCTCCTCGATCAGCGTCGCTCCGGTCTACGAGAACGGGAAGGTCATCCTCGCGACGAGCGGTGGCGACCGCGGCGCCTCGTGCATCGCGTTCGCGCTCAACGCGAAGACCGGCGCACCGCTCTGGCACTTCAACTTCATCCCGACGAAGAAGGGCCAGCCCGGCTACGACACCTGGACGCACCCGCTTCCGTACAACGGTGGCGCGGCGGTCTGGGGCACCCCGGCGGTCGACCCGGTCAACCACATCGCGTACTTCGGCACGGGGAACCCGATCCCGTACACCGCGGTCGTCCGCGGGCCGGGCGAGGAGCTCTTCAGCACCTCCGAGGTCGCGCTGAACACCAACACCGGCAAGCTCGTCTGGGCCTTCCAGGAGCCCCACCACGACCAGTGGGACGCCGACCAGTCGCAGAGCTCGATCCTGTTCAACGAGAAGGTCGGCGGGAAGACGCGCCAGGCGATCGTGTTCGCGAGCAAGGACGGGCTCTGGTATGTCCTCGACCGCCTGACCGGCAAGCCGATCATCCCGGTGACCGAGGTCGCCGCGGAGCCGAGCAACGAGTCGAGCTCGTACAAGACGCAGCCGATTCCGGCGTCCGACCCGCTCGTCCAGCAGTGTCCTCCGGGCACCGCGGCGCAGTGGGCAGGCCTCGTCGGTCCGGACGGGAAGGCGTTCGACGTCGGCAGCGGCGCTGCGTGCTCGTTCACGTCGATCGTCTCCACTCACTACTCGATCACCGCGGCCTTCGGTCACGGTGCGTCGAGCCAGCGGCCGGCATCCGTCGACGCGGCTCGCGGCCTCTTCTTCGACGAGTCGAGCCCGGGCTTCAACGCGTACGAGTCGACGCCGGCCTCGGAGATCACGCTGCTCCAGGGCGGCCGGTTCAGCAACGAGATCTCGGCGTCGCTGAACGGCACCCCGGCCGGTGACCCGAACGTCAACGGCTCGCGGCTCGGTGCGTACAGCCTCCAGACGGGCAAGCTCGTCTGGGAGGACGACCACATGAACGCGGCCGGGACGTTCACCCCGAGCGCGGCGTTCAGCGCCGGCACGATGACGACCGACAGCGGTCTGCTCTTCACGGAGAGCCACGGCGCGATGCAGGCGTACGACTCGACCAACGGCAAGCTGCTCTGGCAGTCGCAGCAGCTCGGCTCCGGCTCGGGTCTCACCTCCCTGCCGATGACGTACGAGGCGAACGGCAAGCAGTACGTGCTGATCTATCAGGACAGCACGAGCGTCGTCTACGCATTCTCGCTCTAGTTCCACTCGCAAAAATTGGGGGCGGCCGTGTTCAGCGGCCGCCCTCAATTTGTTCGGGGTTTGTTCGGGAGACGAACGTTGGAGAGTGGGCCGGGTCGGAGCGAAAACGACGCAGGTACACTCGACCCGGAGAGGGACACCGGATGTCCCGGAGGGAAAGGAGTTGTTTCAACCGATGCACCGGACACGTTTGGCAATGATTTTGGGGGTCTTGTGTCTAGGCCTCACGGCTTGGCTGCTCGGCGCCGCCACGGGTCCCGCGTCGGGACAGGTGAAGGCGGCGAAGGTGACCGTGATCAGCGTCTCGGTCGGCAAGCCGACCGAGCTCGGCTTCAAGCTCTCGAAGTCGTCGAATCTCACGGCGGGCACGTTCACGTTCAAGGTCAAGAACCTGGGCCACGGGATCCATAACTTCAAGATCTGCACGAGCCCGAGCGCGAACTCGTCGAAGAACACCTGCACCGGCAAGGCGACGCCGCTCCTCAAGCCGGGGCAGTCGGCGACGCTCACCGTCACGCTCACGAAGACCGGCACGTACGAGTACCTGTGCGCGGTCACCGGGCACGCGGCCGCCGGGATGAAGGGCCTGCTCGGCGTCGGCACCAAGGTCGCGGCGACCGGCACCGGCTCGACAACGGGCACGGGCTCGACCGGCACGGGCTCGACCGGCACCGGCTCGACCGGCGGCGGCTCGACGACCACCGGAGGCGGTGGCACGACGACCGGCGGCGGCGGCGGCGGCGGCGGTGGTGGCGGCGCGGACGGGTGTCCGGCCGGGACGACGATCGTGACCGCGGGCTTCGGCGGCGACGGTGACGACGACGACAGCGGCGGAGCCACGGACGGCGACGGCTGCGTCTAGGCATGCGAGTCGCCGCAGCTCAGGGGAGGAAGTCATGACCAGGATCGCGTCGATGACGCGGCTCTGGTGGGCTCCCCTGGGCGCGGCGATTCTCGTCGGAGTCGTAGGGTCGTCCGGTGCGCTTGCCGCGCACCGGACGACCGCTCCGGCGCCGGCTGCGCCAGTGCCGGTCACGCTGAACGGCACCTCGATCAAGATCCACAGCTACATCTCGAACACGGGCAAGGCCCTGTACCCGCGGGGCGCCCTGATCGACTTCATCCTCAAGAACAACACCAAGCAGGACGTGGTCGTCCGGCTCAAGCTCGACTCGAAGCTCAACTTCAACGGCTCGAAGTCGATCGCGACGTACACGCCGGCCGGCAAGCCGCTGCGGCCGGGGAAGCTCCGTCACTTCAAGATCAACTTCTTCTTCCGGAGCTCGTTCCTGATGCAAGAGGTCGTGCGCGGCAAGGTGCGCGCGAGCTTCCCGATCGTCGTCTTCTGACGGTGATCGACGCCCGCAAGCTGCTGGCGGTGGGCGTCGCGCTCGCCGTGCTCGGCCTCGTCGGCTCGGGGCGTACGGCGCGAGCGCCGGGAACGCGCGGCAGTACCGGGTCGCGATGAAGGTGCCCGGCCGCGACGTCTCGGACTCGCTCGGCGCGATCTCGGACGTGCAGGCGAAGTCGCTGCGCTACCCGCTGCCGCCGACCGCGGCGCTCGACGCGGCGGCCGCGCTGACGACCGTGCAGGGCAAGCTTCGCCACGCGACGACAAGGCTGAAGGCGATCCATCCGCCGGTCGCGGTCGCGAAGCAGCATGCGCAGCTGCTCACCGGAGCGACCCTGTTGCGCGCGGAGCTCACGCCGATCATCGCGAAGCTCCACAAGGGGCAGTACGCGGTGGTCGCGACGCTCTCGTCCCTGCCCGGTGTGATCGACCTCGACAGCGGGCTCAAGGGACTGCGGAAGAGCGGCTACGTCGTCGGCGGGAATTAGCCCCCGCCCCGTTCGCCGGCACGCGCCCGCTACGGATTGGTCTGCGAGGCCTTGCCGATGACGTTGTAGCCGAGGCTCGTCATCGCGCTTGCGGCTGCGTTGATAGTTCGCAGCGGCGCCGTGAAATTCGAGCCCGCGACGAAGTCGCCGATATCGCCTGTCTCGGTGTTCGTGATCATCGAGCCGAGCTGATCGGAGAGCGTGTGCACGCCCGACACGAGCTGGCGGTGCTCTTTGGCGACGGCGGGCGGCGGGACGATCCGCATCAGCTGCGCGAGCACGCCGTCGATGACGGCCTGCGCTTTCTGGAGCTTGATCACGGTCTGTTTCGCCGTCGCGCTCCCCTTCGAGCCGGAGGAGAGCGGATACAGACCGTTGACCGTTTTTCCGAGCTGATTGCCGAGCACCTGCATCTTGTGCACGTAGGCCTTCTTCCCGAGTTGCACCTTCGCGGCGGGCGGCACCGTCGTCACCGACGTGCTCGCCTGCGTCGACGACGAGCCTCCGCCGCCGCACCCGGTCGCGCCGACGGCAACCGCCGCGGCCGCGACCGCCACTGCGAGGAGCCGACCGGCGCGGGTGTTCGTCGGCATCGGGCTACTTGACGGTCAAGACGCCGCCGCCGCACTGCGACGGCACGTCGTTGTAGCCCGGCCCGAAGTCGGGCGGGGCGGCGCTGGTCACGCACTGGTAGACGTACTTGCCGGGGCGCTTGAACACGACGGTCAGCGTCGTCGACGCGTGCGGCTTGATGACCTTCGTCGACTGACCGTCGATCGAGAACCCGTGCGCGTACTTGCCCTTGTTGACGACGGTGAAGAGCACCTTCCCGTGCTTCACCGACCTGGGGGAGATCGTGAAGGCGTACTCGGTCGGCTTGCCGGCGGTGACGGTCACGGCTACCGCCGGCTTTCCGGCCGCCGCGCTCCAGGCGGCGACGGCGAGAGAGAGGGCGACGCAGCCCGCGAGCGCGACCAAGAGACTCGAAACTCGTTGGGTGCGAATACCGATGATCTTCCCTTCTCCTCCGCCCGGATCGCAAGCGCGACCTCCCGGCGAACCATGGTACCGGTTCCCTTTCCGGTTCGGACCGCGATCAGCCGACGAGATAGCTCGAGAGGTGGAGGAACGACCCGCCCTCCTTTCCGTTGGCTATCCCGGGCTCGAACCGGATCGTGTGCCGGCCGGCGCGCGGCCACCGCCAGGCGAAGAGGATCGTGCTCGGGATGCTCCGGCCGAGGCTCGACTTGTTCTGCCAGATCCCGGTCCGGTCGAACGTCTGGCGGCCGTCGACGAAGACGCGTGCGTGGCCGGCCTCGCAGCAGGTCTCGCCGAGCGTGCCGAGGAACGCGACCGCCGAGCCGTCGATCGTGATCGACTCGCCGGGCCCGGCGTCGGTCGGCAGTTGCACGGCACGCGCCCATGCGGTCGGCTCCGCCGCGCGCCCGGCCGGATCGAGCGCCGCGGCCGCGATCTCGAGCGCGAGCCCGCCGTTGCTCTGCCACGCGGTGATCTGCGTCGACGGCGGCGGGCCGTCGAAGAAACGGCCGAACGCGCCGTCGGATGCGCGCGCGCCGACGGCCGCGGCGGCGTTCGTGACGATCCAGCTCCGGGCGAACGTCGCGTGGAGGCCGGTCGCGAGGGAGTACATCGCCTCGACGAGCGGCTCGACGATGTCGTTCTCCGCCTGCATGTCCGCGAACACGCCGGCGGGGTCGGCGAGCGACCCGGCGACGGCCCGGCCGCTCGCGAGCGCCTGGCGACGGTACTCGGCGTTCCCGGTCGCGGCGGCGAGGGCGACGCCGCTCCAGATCATGTCGCCGTTGACGGACGCGAAGAACCGGTGCGGGAGCTGCGTGCAGCGCCGGCCGTCGTCGAAGACGTACACGGAGTAGAGGCCCGCGCTCCGGTCGAAGAACCATTTCCGGACGGCCGCGTACGTCGTCGTCGCGTCGGCGAGATACGAGCGGTCGCCGGTCGCCCGGTAGAGGAGGAGCGCCGCCTTGACCGCGTTCGCGTCGGTCTCGAGCGTCTTCAGGTGGTTGTCGCGGCCGTACGGCTGCTGGTATCGGATCTCGGGGCAGGCCCCGAGCCGGTACGCGTTGCTGCCCTCGACGGACGCGAACGCGGCCTTCGCCTTCGAGAGCGCGGCGGGGTCGCCGAGGACCGCGTACTCGCGCATCGCGGCGATCGCGTCCCACTCCGGCACGTCGCTCCACGAGCCGCAGGACGCGGTGCACGGCGGCGGGTACGCCGGCGCCGTCGCGAGGAGCTGCTGCATCACCGGCGCGATCGACGAGTCGTGCGCGGTCTCCCACCGGAGCCAGAGCGCGTACGTCAGCGAGTCGACGCCCCAGTCCTGGTTCCCCTGCGGGCAGTCGGCGGCGTCGCACGCCCGCCACATCCCGTTCCCCCCGTAGAAGACCTGCAACAGCGTCGCAGTCGCGGCCTTCCCGCTGGCCGCGAACGTCTCGCCCGGCGGCGCGGCCCCGCGCGCGCCGAGCGCGAGACCGAGCGCGACCGCCGCGGCGACGGAGACGGACCGCAGGCTCATCCCCCGACCCTACCGCCCGTCGTGCCGACCCGCCCGGTGGCGTGAGTATTCGCCTCGCCCGGATTTCGGGCGGGATTTCCATTGCAACCGCAGTTGCAGATCTGCGAGCCCGGCGCGCCCGGGGAAAAGCCGTTACCCTCACGCAATCGGCTCGTGAAACAGGGGAGGTAACCGGTGGTGAAGGGCAAACGCGCGCTGCGACGGCGCCGCTCCGGATTGACTGTCGGCGCCGCCTTCGCGGCCGTGCTCGCCGCCGCGGGTTTTGCCCCCGCCGCGAACAATCCGTTCTCGCAGGTCGGATCGAAGCTCGTCGCCGGCGACGAGTCGGGGCCGGCGCTGTTCGGCTCGACGGTCGCGCTGTCGGGAGACGGGAAGACCGCGCTGATCGGCGGGCAGACCGACGACAACGACACGGGCGCGGCGTGGATCTTCGCGCTCGACGGCGGCGTGTGGACGCAGCAGGGCGCGAAGCTGATCGCGCCGGGCGGGCCCGCCGAGGGCGACTTCGGCGAGAGCGTCGCGCTGTCGGCCGACGGGAACACGGCGCTCGTCGGCGAGCCGCAGCTCGACGACATGGCCGCCGGCCCGGGGTACGTGTGGGTCTACACGCGCAGCGGCGGAAAGTGGACGCGCGGCCCGCGGCTCGCGGCGAACGACGAGACCGGCAACGGCGCGTTCGGCTCGAGCGTCGCGCTCTCGGCGAACGGCTCGGTCGCGCTGATCGGCGGCCGCCTCGACAGCACCGCCGCCGGCGCGGCGTGGGTCTTCACCCGCTCGGGGTCGGCGTGGACGCAGCAGGGGAAGAAGCTCGTCGGCGGCGACGAGAAGGGCCCGGGCTGGTTCGGGACGAGCGTGTCGCTCTCGGCGGACGGGGCGACCGCGCTCGTCGGCGGCACGAACGACGCCGGTACGACCGGCGCGGCGTGGGTCTTCACGAGCTCGGGCGGCGTCTGGGCCGAGCAGGGCTCGAAGCTGACGGGCGGCGGCGAGGCCGGCGGCGCGCTGTTCGGGATCGGCGTCGCACTCTCCGGGGACGGGAACACCGCGCTCGTCGGGGGGTACGCCGACGACAACGAGGCCGGCGCGGGATGGGTGTTCACGCGCTCGTCGGACGGCAGCTGGACGCAGCAGGGGGCGAAGCTCGCGCCGGGCGAGAAGGGCGCCGCGGCCGGGACGAGCGTCGCGCTCTCCGGCGACGGGAGCACCGCGCTGCTCGGCTCGCCGTTCGCCGCCGCGCGCGTCGGGCACGCGTGGCTCTACGCCCGCTCGGGCGCCGCGTGGAAGCAGAGCTCGAAGCTCGCGGGGACGGGCGAGGTCGGCGACGGCCTGTTCGGGACGGGCGTCGCGCTCTCGCAGGACGGCGCGATCGCGCTCGTCGGCGGGCGCGAGGACGACGACGAGGGCACCGACGCGCCGGCGCTCCGGCGCAACGCGGGTCTCGGTGCAGCGTGGGTCTTCTCGACGAAGCCGGGCGCGGGTGTCGTCGTGAGCGCGTCCGGCGGGAAGACCGCGACCGTCGGCGGCAAGGTCACGATCGCGCTGACCGTCGCGAACAGGGGGCCGATGGGCGACGCGAACGTCGTGCTCTCGAGCTCGACCGGCGGCGGCTCGAGCTCGGCGGTCCCGACGCCGCACTGCTCGCCCCGCTCGGGCCAGGTCGTCTGTTCGGTCGGCACGCTCGCGAAAGGCGCTTCGGCCGCGCGGAGCATCGTCTTCGTCCCGAAGAAGGCCGGGATCTACACGACCACCGTGACCGTCACCGGCTCCCAGCTCGACCTCGCGGCCAGCCGGATCGTGGTGACCACGAAGGTCACCCGCTGAGCGTGGGCCCGGTCTAGACGGCTACGCGCCGGCGGCCTGGCAGGGCTTGGCCTTCGTGCTCGTCTGGCCCTTGGCGCAGATCGGCTCGTCGCTGAAGGAGTTCAGCGACGTCACGTTCAGGATCCCGAGCACGCCGTAGTGGATCCAGTAGCCGCCGTACGACGTCTTCACGAACGTCGGCTCGTCGCCGGTCGCCGTGAAGTCCATCGTCATCTGCGCGCCGATGCACGTGTTGCAGTTCGGCGGCGCGACGTTGCCCTTGCACGTGAGCGAGTTGCCGCCGAGGCTGCACTTGCCGCCCTTCACGCCCTGGAGCGCGACGATCTTCATCCCGACCGGCGGGATCCACCAGTAGGAACCGATGAACTTCGCGTTCGGATTCGTGTTGAACACGCTGAGTTCCCAGTGGCTGTTGCCGAGGTCGTGGATCGTCATCACGTAGTACTGATCCACCGGCTTGCCGGCGGTCGCGGAAACCGCGAGACACCCACAGACGACGGCTGCAAACGCAAGTGCGATCGCGTGCCGGACCCTCATCGACCTCGACGTTACCACATCCGCAGATCCACTTACCGTTCCCACGCTAGACCTCGGTGAGGTTCCGGCGGCGGAGAAGGAAGAGGAGCGGAACGAATGCGAGCGCAACGACGAACGGCGCAAGACGGATCGTTTTTACGTTCGCTCCCTGCAACGACTCGTGTCCGGAGGCGACGGCTTTTCGCAATCCGGCCGCCGCGGCCGACGCCGACGTGAAGGCGTGCCCGCGCGTGTCCTGCGCGAGCGTGTTCACGATCTCGGCCGACCGCGAATCGGGTCGGTACCCGGACTCGGGCTTCCCGTTCGGCTGGTAGATGCGGTCGCCGGTGCCGCCGAGGCGGACGATGAAGAGCTGGACCGGGGCCTCGGGCTTGCGGAACGACCTGCCGCCCCCGCCGCCGCCGAACTGACCTCCGCCGCCGCCGGCGAACTGCCCGCCGCCCTGTCCGCCGAACTGGCCGCCCTCTCGCCGGAGAGCGAGTCGGCGAGCGACGCCGGGTCGAACTGCGAGCTCTCGCCGTCGGTGAGCAGGATCGCGAAGCGGTGCTCGGTGTCCGGGTTGAAGAACCCGGTGTCCCGGAGCTCCATCAGCGGGCGGAACGACGTGCCCGTGAGACCCAGCTCGAGCGCCGGCGGCGGCGGCCGCTCGACGCCGATCGCGTTCTCGACCGTCGAGTCGAACGCGCCCAGGTTCGAGGTCGGGGAACAGGTGCGGCAGGAGTTGCGTCGTCAGCGAGGCGACGCCCGACGGGACCTCCGGGATCGCCGTGTCGCGGAGCTGGATCGCCGCCGCGCGCGCCTGCGCCATCCGGGTCGCGGCGCTCGCGCTCGACGCGGCGGCCATCGACCGCGAGGTGTCGAAGATGAAGAGCGCCTGCGCGTCGGTCCGGACCGGGTGGCCGGCGTGCGTCCGCCACGCCGGGCCGGCGGCGGCGAGCCCGACGAGCAGCGGGACCGCGACGAGCGCGGCCAGCGTGAGGTGGCGATCCGACGCCGGCGGGCCGAGCCGCAGCAGCGCCCGGCCGCGCGCCGAGCGGCGCGCGATGAACGCGAACGCGAGCACCGGCGGGATCGCGAGGAGCGCGACGAGGCCGCCCCACGGCGTCACGAAGGTCAGGGTCGCGAGCACGTCAGTAGCCCTCGCCCGGCGGGCCGCCGTAGCCGCCCTGCTTCTTCTTCGTCGTCTGCGTCGCCGGGCGACTCGCCCTGCTGGATCTTGTTGACCGCGATGAGCACGCGCAGGCCGAGCTCGAGGTTCTCCTTCGCCTGCTCGTCGGTCGGGTCGAGGCGCACGGCGTCCTGCAGCTCGGTCAGCGACTGCTGGAGGAGGTTCGGGTCGGTGCCCGTCCCCGGCAGCGCCTCGCGGAAGGTGAGCACCGCGAGCAGGTTGTAGGCCTGCGACGCGCGCGCGGGGTCCGGGTCCTGCGTGACCTTCCGCAGCGCGGCCTCGCCCTGGTTGAGGAGGAGGTAGTCGCTGCGGCCGAGCGAGTTCAGGCCGAGCGTGTCCTCGTAGGCGAGCTGGAACTTCTGCAGCGCGGTCAGCCACTCGGGCGTTCTTGTCGACGCCGAGCAGCGACTTCGAGAGCCCGTGCGGGAGCGCCGTCGACGCCTGCAGCCGGACCGTGGTCGTCGGCGCGGCCGAGTACGCGAGCGCGTCGCGCTTGAAGAGGTCGCGCCACGAGCGGACGTCGCTCGCGAGCAGGAGCGCGGCGACGCCGACGACGATCGCGAGCGGGACGAGCACGTAGGCGAGCCGGAACCTCATCGCCGCGGCGCCCCAGCGGAGCGGCGTCGAGAGGAGCTCGTTGACCGTGAGCAGGAGCGCGAGCACGCCGCCGACGATCGCGAGCGCGACCGGGAAGCCGTGCTTCGTGGACAGCCGGACGCTGTTCGACGGCTTCCCGACGATCATCGTCCCGCGCGCGCCGAGCAGGCCCTCGAAGAACTTCTTGTCGGCCGGCTTCGGATTGAGCCCGATCACGTGGAGCGCGATCCCGTCGTGCGCGTACGACCGCGCGACGGTCGAGACGACGGCGCGGTCGGCCGGGTCGTCGGCGAGGTCGCTCATCAGCCAGACCGCGCGCTGCCCGGCCCCGTGCTGGACGACGAGCGTCTGCGCGAGCTTGAGCCCGTCTGAGATCTCCGTGCCGAAGCTGAAGCAGCACGCCCACGGGTTCGCCGGGTACGCGACGAGCGACGACCGCTGCTGGCTCGCGAACGCGTTGCCGTTCGGCGGCGGCTCGCCGAGCCCCTGGTACACCCCCGACCGCCGGGTCGGGATGCGCGCCGTGGAAGAAGCGCGCGAACGGCCGCAGCTCGCTCGCGGGCGTGTTCGGCGGCAGCGCCTCGTACGCGCGGCTCGAGAAGAGGACGAGCCCGAAGCGGTCGTGCGTCGAGGCGAGCTGCGTCAGCCCGGTGTACATGCGGTTCAGCGTCCCGTTCTCGACGCTGATCGAGAGGTCGAGGACGATCACGCCCGACGAGCCGGGGGGGAGGAGCGGCGTCGGCGAGAGGCTCGGCCCGCGCGAGGCGAAGAAGGCGCCGAGCGCGACGGCGACGAGGGCGGCCGCGAGCCCGAGGCGGATGACGCGCGTGCGGTCGCGCGGCGTCCGCAGCGCGGGCGCGTCGCCGAGCGGGATCGAGGTCGTGCTCAGCCCGACTCCTCGAGCTCGTCCTCGACCGTGCGCGCGAGCTCCTCGAGCCGTGTCGGCGTCGGCTCGGGCCCCGACCAGGCGACGCGCGACGCGTTCGAGCTGAGCTCGTCGGCGTCCGCCGGCAGCGTCCGCGCGAGCAGCCCGGCCGCGCGGCGGCGGTCGCCGACCTCGCGGGTCTGCGAGTCGCGGACGAGCGCGAGCGCGCGGGCGAGCGGCGGCGCCGTCTCGACCTTCCGCTCGCGCCGCCCCCACCAGCGGACGAGCTCGAACGCGCCGAAGCCGAGCGCGGCCGCGATGAGGAGCGCGCCGAGGCCGTCGAGTCCGAGCGCGAGCGAGCTCGGGCCGACCCGGTAGGTCGCGGCCGGGACGGTCGCGACGATCCTGAAGAGCGGCGAGACGTCCGTGTTTGGGGGCGGGGGGAACCGGCCGGAGACGCCCAGCGACGGCCACGTCTTCCGGATCCGGATCGTCGCGCCGTCGTTCGTGCGCGCGGTCACCGTCACCGGCGCGACCTGGAACGGCTGCACCGCCTGCTTCTTCGGGACGCACTGGAGCGTGAGGCACGCGAGCGTGTACCACCACGTCCGGTGCGCGACGGTCGAGCTCTCGTCCGAGGCGGTCCGGGTCGGGCCGACCTGGCTCCAGTCGCCGAAAGCCGGCTCGACGAGGATGCTCCCAGCGTCCACGCGCCGCTCGATCGGCGACCACGTCGACCCGCGCCGTGACCGTGTCGGCGAAGAAGATCGACGCCGGCGAGAACGAGGTCTGGACCGCCAGCGGGGGCGCGGCCGACGCCTGCCCGGCGTTCGCGAGCACGGCCGCGAGGGCCGCGACGAGCGCGAACCTCCTCGTCACGCGCGGCCCCGGATCACCCGGCGCCGCGTCGCCCACGTGATGAACGCGAGGTCGATCGCGGCCGGGTCGCTGCTGTCGAGCACGACGGGATCGAACTGGAGCTGCTGGAAGTCGCGGATGAGGTCGCGGAACCGCGCCTCGTTCGAGCTTCGCCGCTCCGTCGCCTCGCGCCCGCTCAGGCGCATCGCGGCCGTCTTGCCGCTCGCCGGGTCGTGGACGGGGAGGAGAAGGCCCTGCACCGCCGGGAAGCTCTGCTCCCACGTCGGGTCCTGGACGATCACGGGCACGAAGTCCCACCGCCGGCCGCGGACGCGCGACCAGAGGTGCCGCGGCGGCGGCCGGAGGAAGTCCGAGAGCACGAACACGAAGGTGCCCGCGGGCACGTCGCGCTGCAGTCCGAGCAGGTAGTCGAGCGCGAGCTCGAGGCTGGTCGGTGGCGCGTCGAACTCCTCGTCGAGGCGGTTGAAGATCTTCGCGACGCTCTGCCGGTGCGGCGCGATCCAGTGCGGCGACCCCTCCTCGTGTCCTGCCTCGCCCGCGGAGACGTCGAGGTACCCGACGTACGCGCGCGCGGCGTGCGCGGCCGCGACGATCGCGGTCGTCGCCTCGCGGAGCACGTCGGGCTTCGGCAGGTACGGGAGGTCAGGGGAGTACAGCCCCATCGACGGGCGCCGGTCGACGACGACGATCACGCGCGGCGCGAGCTCGGCGTAGTACTCGCGGACGACGAAGACCTCGTCGTCCTGCGCGCGCGAGAGCCGCGCCGACGCCGCCCAGTCGATCCACGCGAGCCGGTCGCCCGGGCGGTACGGCCGCGAGCCGGCGATCTCTGCGCCCTGGCCGCGCCGGAGGCTCCGCTGGGTGCCGTACGCCACGCCTGTCGTGCGGCGCCTCGAGACGAGCGGGAAGGCCCGGCGCTGGCGTGCCATGTCGCGCTTAGGCCGGCTGGATCGCGGGCGAGTCGGGCGCCTTGTCCCAGGCGGGCTCGGGCACCGGCGCGAGCTCGAGGCACGTCGCCCGCACGTGCTCGAGGAGCGAGCCGTCGGTTCCCTCCGTCGCGAGCGCGAACGGCTCGAAGACGAGCCGGTGCGCGACGACGGGGATGAAGAGCTGCTCGATGTCGGCCGGGTCGACGTACGACCTGCCCATCACGAGCGCCCACGCGCGCGCGGCGCGCTCGAGCGCGAGGCTCGCGCGAACCGACGCCCCGACGCTCACCTCGTCGAGCTGCCGCGTCGCGCGGACGAGGTCGACGAGCCAGCGCAGGATCAGCGGGTCGATGTACACGTGCTCGGCCGCGTCGCGGATCTCGAGCAGTTCGTCCTTCGTCACGACTGCCGCGAGCGACTCGAGCGGGTGCACGTGCCGCTGCTCCTCGACGATCCGCACCTCCTCGACCGCGTTCGGGTAGCCGAGCGTCGTCTTGATCGCGAACCGGTCGAGCTGCGCCTCGGGGAGCGGGAAGGTCCCTTCCTGCTCGATCGGGTTCTCGGTCGCGACGACGAGGAACGGCTCCTCGAGCCGGCGCGTCACGCCCTCGACCGTGACCTGCTTCTCGGCCATGGCCTCGAGCAGCGCCGACTGCGTCTTCGGCATCGCGCGGTTGATCTCGTCGACGAGCAGGACGTGCGTGAACACCGGGCCGGGCCGGAACTCGAACTCGCGCTCGCGCTGATCGAAGATCGAGAGCCCCGTCACGTCGGTGGGCTGCAGGTCGGGGGTGCACTGGATCCGGGAGAAGCTGGCCTCGTCGATGCTCGCTGCGAGTGCGCGCGAGAGCACCGTCTTCGCCGTCCCCGGCATGTCCTCGAGGAGCACGTGCCCGCCGGAGATCAGCGTCGCGAGGACGAGCCGGACCTCGTGCGCCTTTCCGTGGACGACGTGCTCGACGTTCTCGGCGACCCGGGCGGCGAGCTCCACCGCCCGCGTCAAATCCGGCTCCGGCGCGACGCCGCCCCCGTCGGCCTGGTCCGCGGCCTGATCGATCGTCACCCGCGGAGAATAGCCGGACGGGGCGTGAGAGCCTTCGTCTTCCGGTGCTATTGTCGCCGCGGGGTCAATTTCGGGTGGTGTCTTTCGGGGTTGTGTGTGCGCCGGTTGCGAGAATGCTCGGCGGTGGGTCGGCGCGGAATCGTTGACAGGGCGGGCGATGAACGAGCGAAATATCGTGGTGCCGGCGGCGCGGGCCCGATTGCGGTCGTGACGGCAGCGCGCATCGTCCAGGTCGGCGCGGTCGTCGGCCTCCTGCTCCTCGCCGCGGGATGCGGCGGGAGCTCGACCGACGTTCCGACGTCGTTCGCCCACATCAACCCGGTCCAGACGCGGTACCAGATGGTCCTCGAGACCGACGACGGCAGTGTGATCGAGCTGGACGACGGCTCGCTGTGGGCGGTCGCGGACGCCGACCAGCTCACCGTCCTCCGGCACTGGAGCCTCGACAGCAACCTCGTCGAGATCGGCAAGGACGGGCACACGCTGATCAACGCCGAGTCGGCGAACACGAACAACGTGAAGGCGACGCGGATCGGGACCACGGCCGGCCAGAAGGTCTACGCCCACACCGGCGACAACACGCTCGGCGGCATCGGCCACGGCGAGTACTTCAACGGCACTGCCGACGGCAGCGTCCTCACGCTCGCCGACGGCTCGGTGTGGAGGATTCCCGACGCGAACGACGAGGGCGCGGTCACCGACTGGGCCGACGGAGACGACGTGATCGTGAAGAAGAGCCCGGGCGCGAGCGGCGGGCCGGGCCCGAGCTACGCCCTCGACGACACGGACGTCGAGTCCACCGTCACGGGGATCTACGTCGGCGGAGGCTCGGCCTAGTTCGTCACGACGAGGATCCCGGGATCCCCGCCGAGCGTGGAGATGTACTCGTACTTCCCGGGCTTCTTGAACGTCACGGTCAGCAGCGCCGTCTCCTCGACCCCGAGCGCCGGCGTCTCCTTCCCGTTGATCGCGAAGCCGTGATCGACGTCCGACTCGTTGATCACCACGAACGTCACGACCCCCTTGTGGACGCGCTTCGTCGAGAGCTTGATGCTCGTGTCGGCGGGGATCCCTTCCGTGACGTGCACGACCTGCCCCTTGGGCTTGACCGGCGTGTACGTGCGGCCGGCCTCGTTGATCGGCTTCGACGCGGTCGTGGGCACCGTCGTCGTGGCGTCGCCCGTCGCCGACGACGAGCCGCCGCCGCAGGCCGAGGCCGAGAGGACGGTCGCGGAAAGGAGAATGAGAAGCCCGAGGTGTCGCGCGTTCATCTTCGGCTCGCCTCTCATCGAAAGCGTCACGAGGGTAGCACCCTCCGCGCGCGCGTCCGACGCTTCACCGGCGGCCGGGGCGGAGGCACGCCGAACCCGCGCACGAGCGCTCCGAGCGCGTCCCGCCAGATCCGTCCCGCGTCCCCCGGCGCGAGCATGCCCCTGAGCTCGATCGCGGCGAGGCCCTCGCACAGCGCGTGGAACGCGCGGACGGCGTCGCGCACGGAGCGGTCTCCGAGGAGGCCGGCTGCCTCGAGGCGCTCGACCCGTGCCGTCAGCCCGGCGAGCGCCTCGCCGGCGACGTCCCTGAAGCCGGCCGCGAGGCCGGGCTCGGGGAGCGTGTGCTGCACGCCGATGCGGAAGAGCGCCGGGTGCTCGATCGCGAACGGGCGGAAGACCGTGACGCCGGCCTCGACGAGATCGGCCGCCGGGTCGTCCGTCGCCGGCAGCGCCTCGATCTCGACGCGCAGGAGCTCGAAGGCGCGCTCGCCGAGCGCGACGACGAGCCCGTTCTTCGAGCCGAAGACGCTGTAGACCGCGCGCGTCGTCGTGCCGACGGCGTCCGCGACGCGCCGCACCGTGAGCGCGTCGAGGCCCTCGCGCTCGACGATCCGCTCGGCCGCGTCGAGGAGTGCGCCCGCGGTCCGCTCGCCGTGCCGTCTCGGTCTGCCCATGCCGAAGAGCATAACGCAACATCGTTCCGTTACTGCTATAACGCAACATCGTTGCGTAACTCGGAGAGGCAGGAGGAAAAGAGATGACAACCAGCAACCCGACGCTCACAGGCCCGACGACCGTCGCGGGCGAGGCGCCGCGCTTCGTCCGCATCCGCTGGGCGGGGCTCGCGGGCCGCGAGCACGGCGACGCGAGCGCGACCGGCGCGCCGGTCGTCTTCCTGCACGGGCTGACCTTCGACCGCCGCATGTGGGACCCGGTGCTCGACGCGCTGCCGTCGGGCCGGCGGGCGATCGCGTTCGACCTCCCCGGCCACGGCGGGTCGGCCGGTCTCGACCGGCCCGGGCTCGCGCCCGTCGTCGAGGCGATCCACGAGGGCGTGCTCGACGCCGGCCTCGAGCCGCCGATCGTCGTCGGGCACTCGATCGGCGGCCCGCTCGCCGCCATCTACGCGGCGAGCCATCCGGCCGCCGGCGTCGTCAGCGTCGACGCGCCGATCCGGCTCGAGCCGTTCGCCGAGCTCCTGCGCTCGCTGCGCCCGCAGTTCACGGGCGAGGCGTTCCCGACCGTGTGGTCGGCGCTGCGCGAGACGTGGGGGATCGACCGACTTCCGGCCGATCGGCGGAAGCTCCTTCGCGCCGGCGAGTGTGCCTCCCGCGACCTCGTGCTCCGCTACCAGTCGGACCTGCTCGACCGGCCGCTCGACGAGGTCGTGCGCTGGCGCGACGCGGGGTGGGCCGAGCTCCGCCGCGCGGGCACGCCGTACGTCGCGCTCCAGACGAGCCCCGTCGACCCGGCGGAGCGGGCGTGGCTGGCGCGTCGGCTGCCGCAGGCCGAGGTCGTCGTGTGGCCGGTCGGGCACCACTTCCCGCACCTCGCCGACCCGGCCCGCTTCGCGGCGCTCCTGACGAGCGTGGCGAAATGACATGTGGTCGAATTGCGACGATTTATCGGATCGCATGCACGGGCCGCCACGCGATCTTCATCGCGAACCCTTGCGCCGATCGCCATCTTCGTCTATCGTCCGCCGCGCCAATCGACCATGGAACTCATGCAGACGACCTACGACACCCACATCTTCCTCGCCGAGACCGCGGCCGCGACAGTCCCGTCCGCGTGCCGGCGGAACGGTGGGACGAAGGCCCCTCGTCGGGAGGTGTGCGAGCTAGCTTCCTAGCCGCACACCGAGCAGGACGAGGGCGACCCCGAGGGGTCGCCCTTTTCGTTTCCGAAGTTCGTCGAAGTCGAAGGTGATGCTCATGGACAAGCGCTAGATCGAATCGAGGCCCCGCCTGAGAGAGAAAGACCCTCGGCGTTTCGCGCCGGAAAGGGACGCTGGCGATATGCGTCGGCTTTAGCCTGTCATTTTCCGGTGAAGCGCGCGAGGCTCGGGCTCCAATGCTCCTCCACGTAGGACGACGACCGCTCGCGTGACGCGCGACCGGCGGCCGGCGATCCAGGGTCGAAGGGTAGGCGAGTGGCATGGACAACATCGTCCGCCGGAACGGCGGGCGTGACAGAGCTCGAGACGGCCACCCCGCGTGCGCCTCGCCGCTGCGTCGACCTCCGGAGCCCCGAAGGTGGACGGAGGGCGGGCCTGCCGTCGGCTCGCGCCTCCCGCCTCGGCGCGGAACCCATCCATCCAGAGGCCGCTGGAGAGGAACGTCCGATGACGACCATCGACGCTTGATCCTCTGGCACGGCGAGCCGGTCGCCGGCGAAGAGCGCACGGCCAGGGCCGGTCGGCTGCTGACTGTCGTCCACCGCCTGATCGCGTTCACGGACCGGAACGGCCGCGACGGACCGGCACGCGCGGCGACGCTCGCGTCGCTGCTTCGCCGCTCCACCCGGACGACTCGGAGGCGCTCGACGTCGTCTCCGACCTCGCCCGCGGCGCGCTCTGACCGGGCGCGCCGCGGGCGCACCCACGACGAGCGAAAGGAGACCAGGATGCACCGCCTGTACCTGGTCCGGCCGGTCCGCTCGACGCCGCCGCAGAGCGAGAAGCGCTCGGCAAAGGTGATCGAGCTGCGGGTCCGCCGGGAGGCCCGCCGCCACGCGCGGCGCTCCCCGCGGCCCGACCGTCCGGACGCCGCATGACCGCGGAGGGCTCGACGACGCACGGCCCCACCACGCGGCGGGCCGTGCTCGTCGAGCCGACCGCCCCGCTCAGCTCCGGACGACCCCGATCTGCTGGAGGAAGCCGAGCGTGTCCCAGACCTCCCACGACTCGGCGATCTTGCCGTCGCCCATCGCTCGGACGATCGTGGAGCGCGAACGTGACGAGTTGCGAAACGAACAGACGTTCGCTTGAATCGGGCCGATGCAGCTCGCGTTCGACTCGCTCGACCGGCTCGTCGAGCTGGTAGAGGAGCGCGGCGGGCGGGTGCCCGCGAGCGAGGCGGCCGCGTTCCTCTTCGCCGTCCGGCGAGCGCCCGAGGGGCTCGCGCGCTCGCTGCTCGAGCCGCTTGTCGACGAGGACGCGCGGCTCGGCTGGCGCGGCGCGTTCGTCGCGCTCGCCGAGGACGACCCGCCGGCGCTCGAGGACGCGCGCTTCGTCGTCTTCGACCTGGAGACGACCGGGCTCGCCGTCGCGTCGGCGCGGATCTGCGAGATCGGCGCGGTTCGCGTCGAGCGGCTCGAGCTCGGCGCGACGTTCGAGACGCTCGTCGCGCCCGGCGTCGCGCTGCCCGCGCCGGTCGGACGTCTGACCGGGCTCTCGGACGAGGAGCTCCGGCGGGCGCCTCGGGTCGCGACCGCGCTCCGGCGGTTCTCGGCGTTCGCGGACGACGCGGTGCTCGTCGCGCACAACGCGCGCTTCGACGTCGGGTTCGTGAACCGCGAGCTCGAGCGGCTGACGGGCAAGCGGCTCTCGGCGACGATCGTCGACACGGTGCCGCTCGCGCGGAACCTGCTCGCCGGCCGGGTGCAGCGGACGAGCCTCGCGTCGCTCGCGTTCTTCTTCGGCACGTCGGTCGCGCCGTGCCACCGCGCCCTGCCCGATGCGCAGGCGACGGCCGAGGTGCTGCTCGCGCTGATCGGCCTGGCGCAGGAGCGCGGCGCGCGGACGGTCGCCGACCTCGAGGAGCTCGCGGCGCCGCGCCCGCGGCGCGTCCACGGCAAGCGCCGGCTCGTGCACGGCGCGCCGGCGACGCCCGGCGTGTACCTCTTCCGCGACCGGCTCGACCACGTGCTGTACGTCGGCAAGGCGCGCGACCTGCGGGCGCGGCTCCGCACCTACTTCCAGAGCGGCCGGCAGCGGCCGTCGGTCGAGGCGGCGCTCGGCGCGGTCGAGCGGGTCGAGTGGCGGCCGCTCGGCTCCGAGCTCGCCGCCGCGCTCGAGGAGGTGCGGCTGATCCGCCGGCTGCGCCCGCCCGCGAACCACCGCACGCCGCGCCCCGAGCAGTACCTGTACCTCCGCCGCCAGGGCGACGACGTCGTCGCGAGCAAGCTCGTGTCCGCGCTCGGCCCGCTCCGCAACCGCTCCGTCGCCCGCCGGGCGGCGCGCGCGCTCGCCGGCTGCACGGACGCCGAGTTCGAGCGGCTGCTCGACGGCGGCCCGCTCCCGCGGCTCGAGGCGCGGATGCGGGACCTCGTCCGATTCGCTCCGGTACGAGGAGGCCGGCCGGCTCCGCGACCGGATCGCGTCGCTCGAGCGCGTGCTCGCGGAGCTGCGGCGGCTCGACCGGCTGCGGCGGCTCGAGCTGTGCCTGATCGTCCCGGCGCTCGAGCCGGGCCGGCGCGAGGCGTTCTTCGTCGCCGGCGGGCGCGTTGCCGCGCGGCGGACGCTCGCCGGCGACGGCCGGCTCGAGCTCGAGGCGGGGACGGCGACCGCGCGCGCCGCCCGCGACGACGGGCGCGCGTACGAGCCGGAGCACCTCGACGAGCTGCTCGTCGTCGGCGGGTTCGTCGACCGGCCGCCGCCCGAGCTCCGGATCCGGCCGCTCGACCTCGCGTAGGGCATGGGCCCGGACTTTGCCGCTTCGTGGCAATGCAGTTGAATGGGGCGTCGGGTGGCAGGCGGTTCGGAGGAGAGCGGTCCGGTCAGGCGCTTGCGCGCCCGTCGCGTGGATCGCCGGCGGCTGGAAGCGGTGGTCGGGATCCTCGTCCTGGCCTCGATCGTGGTGGTGTTCCTGCGCGTCTCGCCGGACAATCCGCCGGGGTTCTTCAGGGACGAGAGCGCGATCGCGTACAACGCGTACTCCCTCGCCACGACCGGGAGGGACGAGTACGGCGCGCGCCTGCCGCTCTTCGTCAGGTCGTTCGGCGACTACAAGAGCCCGCTCTACGTCTATCTGCTCGCGGGCGTCTATCGCGTCACGGGGATCAGCACGGAGGTCGCTCGCGCGTTCAGCGCGGTGCTGGGCCTCGCCGCCGTCCTCGTGCTGTACGTGCTCGCGTTCGCGATCGCGCGGAGGCGATGGATCGCGCTCGGCGTCGCGCATGCTGGCCGGGCTGACCCCGTGGTTGTTCGAGGCGAGCCGTGTGGTCTACGAGGTCGCGCTGATGCCGCTGGTGGTCGCGCTCCTCCTGCTCGCGGTGTACCGGGCGTCGGCGGGCGTGTGGCGCTGGCGGCACTCGCTGGCGATCGGGCTGCTGCTCGGCGTGCTCGCGTACACCTACCAGGTCGGGCGCGTGTTCGCGCCGCTGCTCGCCGTCGGGCTCGTGGTCTGCTGGTACCGCGGGCCGTGGCGTCAGCTCGCGCTGGTCTGGGCGGTGTTCCTCGCCTCGGTCGCGCCGATCGTCGCGTGGTCGCGCGGTCACCCGGGCGCGCTGACCGCGCGGTACCACACGACGACCTACCTCGAGCCCGGGGCGTCCCACTGGGAGGTCGCGAAGCAGTTCCTCGTCCACTACGCGCGGGACCTGAACGTCTGGAACTGGCTCACCCGCGGCGACCCGAACGAGCTTCAGCACGTGCAGGGCGCAGGGAGCGTGTTCTTCGTCGAGATCGCCCTGGCGCTGGCCGGCATCGCGATCGTGCTGGCGCGCAGGCGGAGCAGCCCGTGGTGGCGATTCGTGCTCGTCGGGGCGCTCGCGAGCCCGGTCGCGGCCGCGTTCACGAGCGGCACGTTCCCGAGCCTGCGGCTGGCCACCCTCACGGTGTACGTCCCGCTGCTCGCGCTGCCGGCGCTGGAGGCGATCGGCTCGCTACCCCGGGCGACGCGGTCCGCCGTCGTCGTGTCGCTGCTCGCGGTCTTCGTCGCCGAGGAGGTCCACTGGCAGGTCGTGTACGCGCGGCACGGCCCCGAGCGGGCCGTCTCGTTCGAGGCGCAGGCCCGTCCGCTCGTCGACTCGGCGTTCCGTTCGGGCGGCACCGTGTACGCCTTCCGGTCCGCGCACGGGCCGTACATCGACACGCTCTTCTACGGTGCGCTCGCCGACCGCCCGAGGCGGTCGATCGTGATCCTCGACCCGAGCTCGCGGCCGCCCGCCGGAGCGCTCGTCGTCGGCGCACCCGGCGAATGCCGCCAGTGTCCGCCGGTCACCGAGGCCGGCACGTTCGAGACGTTCCGGTACAGGCCGGCACGGCCCGGCGTGCTGCGAACGAGCTTTCAGCTGAACTCGCCGCTCCTCTCCGTCGACGATCCGCACAACTTCCTCGTCGCGCTCGACAACCGGAGCGCGAGCCCGGCCGACCACGTCACGCTCATCGTCCGGCTCCCGAAGGGGATGCGCCTCGTCGGCGCGCCGTACCACGACCACGGGTCCGGCTGCGTCGGAACGACCACGATCGTCTGCAACATCGGCTGGCTCGCCGGAAACGCGCAGGCCGTCATCCGCTACGAGGCCGCGATCACGGCGTACGGCCCGCAGACGATGGTCGCCGCGGCCACCTCGGACGACCTCGACGTCAACCCCGTCGGCACCGCGAGCGCGTTCACCGTCGACGTCACGCCGCCCGGCTACGCCAGGAGCTCGCGGGTGCCGAGCCGCATGCTCTGCGCCGGGCCGATCGTGATCTGCCCCCTCTAGTCCGGAAGCAGCGGCATGACGAGGCCGGGGTCGTGGCCGAGCAGCACCGCGCGCGTGACCGCGGCCGAGCCGAAGCGCGCGCGGATCTCGTCGAGCGCCGCGTCGAGGTCGCCGCCGCCGCGCGCGAGCGGGAGCGCGAGCTGGAGGGCGCCGTCGTCCTCGAGGCTCGCCGACCGCGATCCCGACGAGCGTGAGGCCGCGGCGCTCGATCGTCGGCGCCGCGGCGGCGAGGAGCCAGCGCGCGGTCGCGAGGATCGCCTGCGTCTCGGCCGTCGCGCGCGGCAGCGTGTGCGACCGGGTCGCGCGCGAGAAGTCGTCGAAGCGGAGCCGGAGCACGACCGTGCGGCCGACGCGGCCGGCGGCGCGCATCCGCCGCGTCACGCGGTCGACGAGCCCGACGAGCGCCGTGTCGACCGCGCCCGGCGAGCGCGGCGCGCGGCCGAGCGCGCGCTGCGCGCCGATCGAGCGGCGGCGCCGGCCGGTCTCCACCCGGCCGCGGGTCGCGGTTGTGCGCGAGCGCGTGAAGGTGCCGGCCGGACGCGCGGCCGAGGATCGCGACGAGCACGTCCTCGTCGACGACCGCGACCTCGCCGACGGTCGCGATGCCGCAGCCGTGGAGCTTCGCGGCCGTCGCCGGGCCGACGCCCCACAGCCGCTCGACCGGCAGCGGATGGAGGAACGCGAGCTCGCGGTCGGGCGGGACGACGAGCAGGCCGTCGGGCTTCGCGACGCCGCTCGCGACCTTCGCGAGGAACTTCGTCCGCGCGACGCCGACCGTGATCGGCAGCCCGACCTGCGACCGGACGTCGTGCCGCAGCCGCGCCGCGATCGCGGCCGGCGACCCGGCGATCCGCTCGAGCCCGCGCACGTCGAGGAACGCCTCGTCGATCGAGAGCCCCTCGACGAGCGGCGAGGCGTCCTCGAACACGCGGAACACCGCGCGGCTCGCCTCGGCGTACACGGCGAACCGCGGCCGGACGACGACCGCGTCGGGGCAGAGCCGCCGCGCCGCGCCCGAGGCCCATCGCGGTGCGGACGCCGCACGCCTTCGCCTCGTAGCTCGCGGCGAGCGCGACGCCCGCGCCGACGATCACCGGCCGCCCGCGCAACCGCGGATCGTCGCGCTGCTCGACCGACGCGTAGAAGGCGTCGAGGTCGGCGTGGAGGATCGTCGCCCCGCCCACGGGGAACGTATGTTCGCAGCTTCGAGTCGATTTCACGAGTGCGATCGCGCGCGCCGCGGGGCGGGCGGGCGTCCCCGAGTGGCGTGCCGCACTCAGGACAGAACTTGAACCCCGGCTCGGACTCGAAGCCGCACGCGGGGCACACCGCCATCGGCGGAGCGTCGTCCGTCAGGTCGCGGCGGCCCGGGCCGCGGTGCGGACCCGGAGCACCTCGGCGACCGACCACGCCTGGAACGGGCAGCCGGTCGCCTCGTGCGGCGCGGCGCCGTCCGCGGTCTCCGAGACCGAGCCGAGCCCCCACTCGCCGAGGTGCGCCTCGAGCCCGTCGAGCACGCCTTCGACCGGGACGCCGACCGCGGTCGCCGCGTCGACGTACGGCCCGATCAGCCACGGCCAGACCGTGCCCTGGTGGTACGCGGCGTCGCGGTCGGCCGGACCGCCGCGGTGGTACGGCCTGTAGCCGGGGTCGTCCGGGGTGAGCGAGCGCAGGCCGATCGGCGTGAGCAGCGAACGCCGGCACGCGTCGACCGCCGCACGCGCGGCGGCGTCGTCGCCGGCGAGCGGGCCGTCCGGGAGCGACACCGCGAGGAGTTGGTTCGGCCGCACCGAGGCGTCGTCCCCGGCCGGGCCGTCGACGACGTCGAAGAGGCCGACGCCGTCGGGGCGCACGAACCGGGCGAGGAACGAGGCGCGCGCGCGGGCGGCGAGCGCTGGCCAGTCGTCGCGCGCCGTGGACAGGTCGCCGTGCCGCGTGACGACCGCGAGCGAGCGGATCCACAGCGCGTTCACCTCGACCGGCTTGCCGACCCGGGCCGTTACGGGAACGCCGTTGATCCGCGCGTCCATCCAGGTGAGCGCGAGGCCCTCGGCGCCCTGCCGGAGCAGGCCGTCGGCCGCGTCGACGCCGATCCCGAAGCGCGTCCCGTCGACGTGGTGGCGGACGACGTCCTCCATGACCGGCGCGAGCTCGGCGGCGAGGTCCGCGTCGCCGGTCAGCTCGACGTGCCGCCCGAGCGCGTGGAGGAACCACAGCGTCCCGTCGACCGTGTTGTACTCGAGGGAGCCGGTGTCGGCCGTGTTCGCGAGCATGCCTTCGGAGACGGTCGCGGCCGACGTGCGGAGCACCTCGCGGCCCTCGTCGGCGCGGTTCGGGCTCAGGTACAGGCCCTCGTACGAGGTCATCAGGTCGCGCGACCACTCGCCGAACCACGGATAGCCCGCGACCGCCGTCGGCCGGCCCCCGGTCTCGATCGCGAACTGGTCGGCGGCGAGCACGAGCTGCGCGTCGAACGGGTCGGACGCGCCGGCGCGCCGCACCAGCTCGGCGGCGCGCGCACGCGCCGCGGCGACGATCGAGGCGGCCGCCGGGAGGACGCCGTCGAACGGCGCCGCCGCCGCGGTCGTCTCGTGCGTCTCGCCCGGGGCGAGGTCGACCCGGAACGCCCCGGCCGCCCACACGTCCTCGCGGTCGTTCAGCCCGCGCGCGGCCTCCTCGCGCGCCCGCACGCCGCGGTACCAGTCGCCGCCCGCCTCCCAGCCCGCGCCCGCGACGCGGAACGCGTCCTCGAAGACGAAGCCGTCGGCGGTCTGCTCGACGCGCGGGGAGCCGAACGCGAACCGCTCGCCGTGGACGCTGCGCCACGTGCAGAGCGGAGTGAGCTCGAGCCGCACCGGCCGGTCGGCGCGGAGGAGCCGGTGGACGACGCCGACGGCCGCGCGGCCGTGCGTCATCGCGAGCTCGCGCTCGAGCACCGTGTCGCCGACCTGCCAGCGCCAGCGCGGGAGCCCGTCCTCGAGCTCGAAGGTCACGAGCAGCTCGTGCCCGCGCGGGCTGACGACGCCGCCGGCCCACTCGTCGGTCGCGAGCCGGAAGCGGGCGTCGCCGACGACGAGCACCGGCTCGAGCGCGACGAGCCCGATCATCCGCGCCGCCGGCCCGGCGACCGCGGGGACGAGGAGGCCGTGGTACCGACGGGTGCGGAGCCCGGCCGCCGTCCCCATCGCATAGCCGCCGACGCCGTCGGCGACGAGCCACTCGCGCGCCGCCGCCTCGTCGAGCGACCCGCACGTCTCGGGGCCGAGCCTGATCGCGGTCAAGACCCGGACTCGGGCGGCGTCCCGGTCTCGAGCATGCCCTCCTCGATCAGCTCGCCGAGCGTCGCGACGTGCGCGCCGCGGCTGCGGAGGATCAGGTCGGCGACGATCCCCGTCCAGCCGGTCTGGTGCGAGGCGCCGAGCCCCGCGCCGTTGTCGCCGTGGAAGTACTCGTTGAAGAGGACGTTGTCCTTCCACGCCGGGTCGGTCTGGAACCGGTCGACCCAGCCGAAGCACGGCCGCCGGCCGTCCGGGCCGACGAGGAAGAGCGAGATCAGCCGGTCGCGGAGGTCGGCGGCGATCTCGTCGAGCGGGAGCCGCTTGCCGGAGCCGGTCGGGTACTCGACCGTGACCCCGGGGCCGAGGAAGCGCCCGTACCGCGCGAGCGCGTTGACGACGAGGTAGTTGACCGGCATCCAGATCGGCCCGCGCCAGTTCGAGTTGCCACCGAACATGCCCGTCGTGGACTCGGCCGGCTCGTAGTCGATGCTCGCGCTGGTGCCGCCGTACTCGAGCGTGAACGGGTGCTCGGCGTGGTACCGCGACACGGCCCGGAGCCCGTACGGCGACAGGAATGCGTCCTCGTCGAAGAGGTTGTCGAGCAGGCGGAGGACGCGCTCGATCCCCACCACGCCGAGGAGGAGCTTGCCGCGCCCGGCGTCGTCCGGGAGCACGCCCTGCTCCTTGAGCTGCTCGATCTCGGTCTGGCGGCGCTCGAGCAGCGCGGCGCCCCGCTTGTGGACGGCCCTCGCGAGGTCGATCGACTGGTCGTCCCCGACCGCGACGGCGAGCAGCGGCAGGATGCTGACGATCGAGCGCACCTTCACGGCCTGGCTCGAGCCGTCGGGGGCGCGCAGCCGGTCGTAGAAGAGGCCGTCCTCCTCGTCCCAGAGGTCCTGCGTCCTGAGCGCGTCGGAGATGAGCGAGAGCTGCTCCACGAACTTGAGCACGAGGTCGAGCGTCGGTCGGCCGCCGCGGTTCAGGAGGATCGCGATCGTGCCCATGCTGATCGTGAAGAAGCCCATCCAGCCGGTGCTGTCGGACTGCTCGAGGATGTAGCCCGCCGGCAGGTGCGAGCGGTCGATCGGGCCGATGTTGTCGAGGCCGAGGAAGCCGCCCTCGAACAGGTTCGTCCCGTCCGGGTCCTGGCGGTTGATCCACCAGGTGAAGTTGATGAGCATCTTGTCGAAGACGCGGTTCAGGAACTCGAAGTCGCGCGCGCCGTCGATCGCGAACACCTCGAGCGCGGCCCACGCCTGCACCGGCGGGTTGACGTCGTCGAACGACCACTCGTACGCCGCGAGCGCGCCGTTCGGGTGCTGGAACCACTCGCGGTGGAGCAGGACGAGCTGGTACTTCGCGAACGCGGGATCGACGTGGGCGAGCGCGACGCAGTGGAAGGCGAGGTCCCACGCGGCGAACCACGGGTACTCCCACTTGTCCGGCATCGACATGATGTCTAGTGCGTCGAACGTTCTCCAGCGGGCGTTGCGCCCGCCGAGCCGCGAGGCCGGCGGGGTCGGCTCGGTCGGGTCGCCGTCGAGCCAGCGGCCGACGTCGTAGGCGTACAGCTGCTTGCTCCAGAGCATCCCGGCGAGCGCCTGGCGGAGGACGAGCGCCTCGTCCGCGGACGCGTCCGGCGGCGTCAGCTCCTCGTAGAACTCGTCGGCCTCGGCGAGCCGGGCCGCGACGACCTTGTCGAAGTCGGCCCACGGGTCGCCCGCCGTCCCGTGCGGCCGGAGGCGCACGCGGAGCGTGACCGTCTCGCCGGGCTCGACGAGCACCTGGCGCCAGAACGCGACCTTGGTGCCGGAGCCGTCGGCCACCGTCGCGGCGCCGTCGACGACGTGGTCGTTGATCCCGTCCTTCGGGAACGCAGGGCCGGGTGAGCCGAAGAGGCGCCCCGTGTTCGTCTCGTTCTCGCAGAAGAGGACGGCCGGGTCACCGTCGGCGACGAGCTCGAGCGGACCGAGGAAGGGATGCTCCGTCACGACGCGCCCGCCGTCCTCGAGGTGGAGCTCGGGCTTCTCGGCGCCCACGTCCCACGACCACGTGTTGCGGTACCACGCCGTCGGGAGGACGTGAAGCGTGTCGGCCTCCGGCCCCTTGTTCGTGACCTCGATCGACATCAGCAGGTCGTGCGGGTCGGCCTTGGCGTAGTGGACCTCGACGATCCAGTAGCGGTCGTCGTCGAACGCGCCGGTGTCGAGCAGCTCGTATTCGGGCTCGAGCTTGCCGCGGCGGCCGTTCTCGGCGACGAGGTCGCCGTACGGGAACTCGCCCTGGGGGTAGTGGTAGCGCCACCGGTTCCAGGCGTGGCTCGGCAGCGCGTCCATGTACCACCAGTACTCCTTGGCGTCCTCGCCGTGGTTGCCCTGGTTGCCGGTGAGCCCGAAGATCCGCTCCTTCAGGATCGGGTCGCGGCCGTTCCACAGCGCGAGGCCGAGGCAGAGCCGGCCCTCGACGTCCGAGAAGCCCGCCAGCCCGTCCTCGCCCCAGCGGTACGCCCGCGACCGGGCGTGGTCGTGGGGCAGGTACTCCCACGCCGTGCCGCCCTCGCTGTAGTCCTCGCGCACGGTGCCCCACTGGCGCTCGCTCAGATACGGGCCCCAGTGGTACCAGTCGCCTGCGTCCCGGAGGCCGTCTTCGAGCTTGCCGAAGGTCTCGACGCGTTCGCGCTCAGCGCTCATCGCGAGGCGACCGTAAGCCGCGCCGGCACGGCCGGCATCACCCCATCGGGACGATGCCCGTCGCCGCCGCGGCGAGTTTGCTCCCCCGTGCTCGGATGAGCGTCCTCGCCTCCACGACGGTCGACCTCGCCCGCGCGCAGTTTGCGACGACGTCGATCTACCACTTCCTGTTCGTCCCGCTGACGCTCGGGCTCGGGCCGATCGTCGCGACCTTCCAGACGCTCTGGTACCGGACGCGGGACGAGAACTGGCTGCGCCTGACGCGCTTCTTCGGGACGCTGTTCCTGATCAACTTCGCGATCGGCGTCGCGACCGGGCTCGTGCAGGAGTTCCAGTTCGGGATGAACTGGGCGGTGTACTCGCGCTTCGTCGGCAACGTGTTCGGCGCGCCGCTCGCGATCGAGGGACTCGCCGCGTTCTTCCTCGAGGCGACGTTCCTCGGCGTCTGGATCTTCGGCTGGAACCGGCTCTCGCCGCGGCTCCACCTCGCGACGCTGTGGATCGCGGTGCTGGGGACCTGGATGTCGGCGTACTTCATCCTCGTCGCGAACTCGTTCATGCAGGACCCGGTCGGCTACAAGGTCGTGGACGGCCAGGCGCAGCTCACGAGCGTGTGGAAGCTGCTCTCGAGCGACTGGGCGCTGTACGCCTTCGGCCACACGATCCTCGCCGGGCTGACGGCGGGCGCGGCCGTCGTCTTCGGCGTCTGCTGCTGGCACCTCGCGCGCGGCCGGAACCTCGAGGTGTTCAAGCCCGCGGCGAAGGTGGCGCTGATCGTGCTCGTGCCCGATCGCGTCGATCAACCTCTGGTTCGGGAGCCACTTCGGGATCCTCGTCACCGAGCTGCAGCCGATGAAGATCGCGGCGAGCGAGGCCCAGTGGGACACCTGCTCGAGCCTGCGCGTTCTCGCTGTTCCAGATCGGCGGCTTCACCGAGTCCGACCAGAAGCCGAGCTTCTCGATCGAGATCCCGGACATGCTCTCGTTCCTCGCCACCGGCTCGTTCCACGGCACGGTGCAGGGCCTCACGCAGCTGAACGCAGCAGTACCAGGCGCAGTACGGGCCGCAACCAGACTACCTGCCGCACGTCGAGACGATCTACTGGAGCATGCGCGGGATGGCGTACGCGGGCTCGCTCGATCGCCCTCGTCGCGATCGTCGGCGCGTTCCTCTACTGGCGCGGGCAGCTCGAGCGGCTGACGCTGGTTCCTCTGGATCGGCGGTCGCGAACTCGTTCCTCCCGTTCATCGCCGCCTCGTTCGGCTGGGTGCTGACCGAGATCGGGCGGCAGCCGTGGATCGTGCAGGGCCTGCTCCTGACGAAGAACGCGAACTCGCCGAGCGTGAGCACGACCTGGCTCGGGATCAGCCTCGGCGTCTTCGTCTCGCTGTACGTGCTGCTGCTCGTCGTCGACATCTGGCTGATGCGCCGTTACGCCGGGCATCGACCCGACGGGCGAGCCGGAGCTGGGCGAGGGCGCGACGCCGTCCGCGACGCCGGTGCCGGGGTACTAGCCGTGGACCTGCAGATCCTCTGGTTCCTCCTCGTCGGCTTCTTCTGGGCCGGCTACTTCCTGCTCGAGGGCTTCGACTTCGGCGTCGGGATGCTGCTGCCGTTCCTGCCGCGCAACGAAGGCGAGCGGCGCGACGATGTTCGAGCACGATCGGGCCGGTCTGGGACGGGAACGAGGTCTGGCTCGTCGTCGCCGGCGGCGCGACGTTCGCCGCGTTCCCGGACTGGTACGCGACGATGTTCTCCGGCTTCTACATCGCGTTGCTGCTCGTCCTCGTCTTCCTGATCGTCCGCGTGATCTCGTTCGAGTGGCGCTCGAAGAGCGAGACGCCGCGCTGGCGCGCCGTCTGGACTGTGGGCGAACACGATCGGCAGCTTCGGCGCGTCGCTGATCTGGGGCGTCGGGCTCTCGGACCTCCTCTACGGCACGCCGCTCGACTCGAACGGCGACTTCACGGGCACCTTCTGGGATCTGTTCAACGGGTACACGGTCGCTCGCCGGCATCGCGGTCGTGCTGCTCTTCGCGTTCCACGGCGCGACGTTCCTCACGCTCCGCACGACCGGCGACCTCTGCGAGCGCGCGGAGTCGGACCGCCCGCCAGCTCGTCGATCGCGGCGGCCGTCGTTCGGCGACGATCTTCCTCGCCTGGACCGTGCTCGTCGCGCATCAACCGCAACGACAAGAGCTTCTTCCCGCCGATCCTGCCGGCGGTGCTCGGGATCGCGGCGCTCGTGCTCGCGGTCGTGTTCGTGCTCCGCGGGCGGAGCGGCCGGGCGTTCGCGATGACCGGGGCGGGCGCGGTGCTCGCTCGTCGCGACGCTCTTCACGGGCCTCTACCCGCGCGTGATGGTCTCGAGCCCGAACTTCGGCAACAGCCTCACCGTCGCAGAACGCCTCGTCGGCGCACTACACGCTCGCGTGATGACGCGTCGTCGCGGTGATCGTGGCGCCGATCGTGCTCCTCTACCAGGCCTGGACGTACCACGTGTTCCGGCAGCGGATCGGCGGCGACCGGGCCCCGACGAGGCCGCCGCCGCCGAGCTGCCCGCGGCGTAGGGCATGCGCGCGCTCGACCCGCGCCTCGTCCGCCGGGCCCGGGCCGTCCGCGTGCTCCTCGGCGTCGACGTCGGGCTCGGGCGTCGCGACGGCGCTGCTCGTCCTCGCCCAGGCGATGCTGCTCGCGTGGGTCGTCGCCCGCGCGTTCGACGGCGCGCCGCTCCGCGACGTCGCACCCGAGCTCGTGCTGCTCGGCTCGCGTTCGCGCTCCGCGGCCTCGCCGCGTGGGGCTTCGAGGTCGCCGGGCAGCCGCGCCGCCGCGAGCGTCCTCTCCGAGCTGCGGCTCGAGCTCGTCGGGCGGCGCCTCCGCGACGCAGCCGGCCGCGCTCGACGGGGCCGAGAGCGGCGAGGTCGCGGCCGCGGCGTCGCAGGGGTCGACGGGCTCGAGGCGTACTTCGCGCGCTACCTGCCGCAGGTCGTGCTCGCCGTGCGTCGTGCCGGTCGCGGTCCTCGCGCTCGTCGGCGCGATCGACCTGACCTCGGCGCTCGTGATGCTCGTCACGCTGCCGCTCGTCCCGGTGTTCATGTGGCTGATCGGCCGCTACACCGAGCAGCCGGACGCGCGAGCGCTGGCAGGCGCTGCGGCTGCTCTCGACGCACTTCCTCGACGTCGTGCGCGGGCTGCCGACGCTGCGCGCGTTCAACCGCGGCCCGCGCGCAGGCGCGAGTCGATCGCCGCGGTCGAGCGAGCAGTACCGGCGCACGACGATGGCGACGCTCCGCGTCGCGTTCCTCTCGGGCTCGGTGCTCGAGCTCGCGGCGACGCTCGGCGTCGCGCTCGTCGCGGTGACCGTCGGCGTGCGGCTCGTCGACGGCCGCCTCGGCCTGCAGGCCGGGCTGACGGTGCTCGTGCTCGCGCCCGAGCTGTACCTGCCGCTGCGCACCCTCGGCGCGCAGTTCCACGCGAGCGCGGACGGCCTCGCCGTCGCCGAGCGGCTGCTCGACGCTGCTCGACGCGCCGCCCGAGGCGGGCAGCGGCGGGACGCTCGCGCCGCCGAGCCCGGCCGCGAGCCCGGTCGTCTTCGAGGGCGTCTCGTTCGCGTACCCGTCGCGGGCGGGCGCCGTCCTCGACGGGCTCGACCTCGAGCTCGCGCCCGGGCGAGACGCGTCGCGCTCGTCGGCGAGAGCGGCGCCGGGAAGAGCACGATCGCGGCGCTGCTCCTCCGCCTCGCCGAGCCGGGTGCCGGGCGCGTGACCGTCGGCGGC
The DNA here is from genome assembly GCA_963729135.1 of uncultured Actinomycetes bacterium. Taxonomy (GTDB): domain Bacteria; phylum Actinomycetota; class Thermoleophilia; order Gaiellales; family Gaiellaceae; genus PALSA-600. The sequence continues at coordinate 128,284 of CAVSMT010000010.1, read as the reverse complement.
GTCGACCTCGCCGAGTGCGACACCGCGGCGTGGCGGCGGCAGGTCGCGTGGGTGCCGCAGCGGCCGACGATCTTCCGCGGCACGGTCGCCGACAACATCCGGCTCGGCGACGCCGGACGCGCCCGACGAGCGCGTGCGGGCGGCGGCGGAGCTCGCCGGCGCGGACGCGTTCGTCGCGCGCGCTGCCGGACGGCTACGAGACGGTCGTCGGCGACGGCGGCCGGCCGCTGTCGGCCGGCGAGCGGCGCGGATCGCGCTCGCGCGGGCGTTCCTCCGCGACGCGCCGCTCGCTCGTCCTCGACGAGCCGACCGCCGACCTCGACCCGGAGAGCGCGGCGCTCGTCGGCCGAGGCCGTCGAGCGGCTGCGCGCGCGGCCGCACCGTGCTCGCTCATCGCACATCGCCCCGAGCTCGTGCCGCCGCGCCGACCGCGTCGTGCGTCCTCGACGCGGCAAGGCGACCGTCGCGCCCGAGAGCGAGGCGGCGTGATCGCGACGCTCCGGCGGCTGCTCGCGCTCGCCGACGCGCCGCGTTCGCGGGTCGCGCTCTCGGTCGTGCTCGGCGCGGCTGACGGTGATCTGCGGCGTCGGGCTGATGGCCAGCGCCGGGCTACCTGATCTCGCGCGCGGCCGAGCGCCCGGCCGTCCTCTCGCTGACGGTCGACGATCGTGGCCGTCCGCTTCTTCGGGCTCACGCGCCCGCTCGCGCGCTACTTCGAGCGGCTCGCGTCGCACGACCTCGCGCTCCGCGTGCTCGGCCGCGTGCGCGTCGCGCGTGTACGAGCGGATCGAGCCGCTCGCGCCCGGCCGGGCTCGAGGGCTTCCGGCGCGGCGACCTGCTCTCGCGGCATGGTCGGCGACGTCGACGCGCTGCAGAACCTGTACCTGCGCGGCGTCGAGCCGCCGCTCGTCGCGCTGCTCGCGGGCGCGGTCTGCGGTCGGCGTCGCCGGCGGTGCTCCTCCCGCCGGCCGCGCTCGTCCTCGCCGCCGGGCTCGCTCGCGGGCGGGATCGCGCGTGCCGGCCGTCTCGCGGCGCGCTCGCCCGGCGCGACGGCGCGGCTCCAGGCCGCGGCGCGCGGCGAGCTGACCGCCGAGCTCGTCGAGCTGCTGCGGCGGCGCGCCCGAGCTCGCCGTGTACGGCCGCGAGGACGAGCGCGCTCGTCCGGCTCGGCGAGGCCGACCGCGTGCTCGTCCGCCTCGCCCGCCGCGACGCGCTCGTCGACGGCGCTCGCCGACGGCGCTGCGGCTGCTCGTCACCGGCGCGACCGTTGCCGGCGTGCTCGCGCTCGCCGTCGCGGCGCATGCGCACGGCGACCTCGACCGCGTGCTGATCGCGACGCTCGCGCTGCTCGCGCTCGCGTCGTTCGAGGCGGTGCAGCCGCTCGCGTCGGCGCGCGCGCGAGCTGGCCGAGACGCTCGCGGCCGGCCGCCGCGTCCTCGAGCTCACCGATCGCGAGCCGGCCGTGCGCGACCCGGCCGAGCCGGCGCCGCCGCCGGCGGAGTTCGGGATCGCGCTCGAGGGCGTGCCGCGCGCGCTACGCGCCCGGCGAGCCGCCGGCGCTCGACGGCTTCAGCCTCCGGCTCGACGCCGGGGCGGAAGGTCGCGCTGCGTCGGCCCGAGCGGCGCGGGCAAGACGACGGTCGACGAACCTGCTCCTCCGCTTCCTCGACCCCGAGGCAGGGCCGCGTCACGCTCGGCGGCCGCGACCTGCGCGAGTACCGGCCAGGAGGACGTCCGCCGCGCGATCGCGGTCGCCGGGCAGGACTCGCACCTCTTCTCGTCCACGATCCGCGAGAACGTCCTCCTCGGCCGGCCCGAGCGCCGACCGACGCGGAGCTCGAGGAGGCGCTGCGCCGCGCGCGCCTGTGGGACTGGGTCGCCGGCCTGCCGGACGGCCTCGACACGCGCGTCGGCGAGGAGGGCCGCGAGCTCTCGGGCGGCCAGCGCCAGCGGCTCGTCGCTCGCGCGCGCGCTGCTCGCGGACGCGCCGGTGCTCGTGCTCGACGAGCCGACCGCGCACCTCGACCCGCCGACCGCGCAGGCGCTGATCGAGGACGTCGTCGCGGCGGCCGGCGACCGCTCCGTGCTGCTCATCACGCACCGGCCCGAGGGGATCGAGATGATGGACGACGTGATCGTGCTGCCGCCGAGAGCGAGCTAGTTGGGCTGGGTCGACACCGAGCTGGTGCTCGTCTCGCTCGCGGCGATGCTCTCGCCGACGACGCTGACGTTCTCGGTGCTCGTGGTCGTCCTCAGCGACCGTCCGCTGCGCACGGGCGCGTGGTTCTACGCCGGCGCGGTGACCGCCACGCTCGCGGTCGGCGTCGCCGCCGCCTTCATCCTCGGCAACGCCGCGGCGTCGTCCGACCCGTCCTCGCCGAAGACGTGGGTCTGCATCTTCGACATCGTGGCCGCGCTCGCGATCCTCGGCTGGGTGGTCTGGCTGCTCCGGCGACCGCCGAATCCGGAGCGGACGGCGAGCGCGGTCGCGCAGGTCAGCAAGGTCGCCTCGTCGCCCGCCGTCGCGGTCCTCGGTGCGGGAGCCGCGCTCGCGAACCCGGGCGCGTTCATCCCGATCGCGCTGAAGACGATCTCGGAGCTCGACCCGAGCCACGCCCAGTACGTCGCGGACTGGATCTTCTTCACGCTGATGGCGACGCTGCCGCTCGGCCTCGCGCTGATCGCGCTGGTCGTCGCCCGCGAGTGGGCCGAGCGCGTGCTCGCCGCCACCCGCGGCTGGCTCGAACGGAATGCGCGGAACGTCGCCGCGGTGATCATCGTGCTGCTCGCGGCCGCGCTGCTCCGGAACGGGATCGCCGGGCTGACGAGCTAGCGGTCGCCGCCGCCGACGCGGTCGTAGCCGTGCTCGCGGAAGAAGGCGAGCCGGCTCAGATCGGGAAGAGCGCCGGGAGTTCCCGGCGAGCACGGCTGCCAGCCGGCGCCCGGGACGACGGTCGTGAACCACCCGCGCCGGTAGCACTCGGCGATCGTCCGCAGCTCCGGGTCGACGTGCTCGACCCGGGTCTTGCTCCAGCGTGACCCGCACACGGAAAGCAAGGCGCGATCGCGCTCGCCTGGGGCCGTGTTCCACAATGCACCCTGAGCATGCATGCGGCGCCCCGTGGGCATTGGTCCCTCGTCGGTGTGGAGCTCTACTCTTGGTTCGCCATGATCCGGCACGGCAGATCGAGGGTTCTTGCAGTTGGCGTGGCGGGCATGTTGCTGGCCGCCGTCGTCGCCGAATGGGGGAGCGCGCGTGCAGCAGCACCGCTCGCGTCGTCTGCCGTCCGGCAGGCGGCTCCCGCGTGTGGCTCGACCAACCTGCCGGCATGGTCGCCGGATGGGACGCAGATCGCGTTCGTCGGTCGGCGCCTGGGTCACGGACCGCTTGCCGTGCGCGCGATCTGCGTCGCGACCGCCGACGGGAAGAGTGTGGCGCCGCTTCCGCACACGGTCTGCACCAGGCGCTGCCGCATCGACCTGATCGACTCACCTACCCAGTTGTTCTGGGTGCAGCCGAACCTGCTCCTCTACGGAGACGACTTCCGGATCTTCACGATCCCCGTCGGCGGCACGCCGGAGCTCCTCGGGACGGAGCCCGGCTCGTTCGAGCAGTTCTCCGCCGATTCGGCGGGCGACCGGGTCGCGGCCGGGTCCTCGGACTGCCCCCGCTGCGTCGGGCCGGTGACCGTCCTCAGCGTCCCGTCCGGAAGGGTTGTCGGCAGGGTCGGCGGGGAGAAGCTCGACAACATCACTCCGAGCCTTTCGCCGGACGGCACGCAGGTGGTGTTCGTACGCGATTACGCCGACAGCTCGGGACGGACGAAGGGCATCTGGACCGCGTCGGCGGATGGCAGCCGCCTGCGGCGGCTAGTGCCGAAGGGCTTCACGCCGCTCTGGTCGCCAGACGGCGGGACGATCGCGTACTGGCAGTCGAATGCGCTGCGAGTCGTGCCGCCGCAAGGCGGCGCGAGCAAGACGCTCGTGGGGCAGGACGTCGACGCCGTCTTCGGCTGGTCGCCGGACGGGAAGCAGATCGCGTTCCAGCGCCGAGGCGGACTGCTCGAGGTCGTCGACGTCGGTACGGGCAAGGTGCGCAAGCTGCTGCGGCTCCGCTTCGCGCCGAGTGTCGTGTGGTCGTCGAACTCACAACAACTGCTCGTCAAGACGCAGCCGCGGGCTCACAACCGGTGCGCGTCCCTCTGGCGCCTGCCGGCCGGCGGCGGCAAGCCGCAGCTTCTGCGGCGCTGCTAGCGACTCTCTGGGGTGCGCGAGCGTCCTCGCCCGGGCGCCCACTCGGGCGCCGGCGCGCCCCCGGCTCAGCTCATCCGCGAGAGCAGATGGTCGCCGACCCGCAGCGAGTTCGCCATCGCCGTGAGCGCCGGGTTGACCGCGCCGATCGACGGGAACACGCTCGTGTCGACGACGTAGAGGTTGTCGACCTCGTGCGCGCGGCAGTCGACGTTCAGCGCCGACGTCGCCGGGTCCGAGCCGAAGCGCACGGTTCCCGCCTGGTGGGCGCAGCCGGCGACCGGGATCTCGTTCTTCAGGTACGCGAACCGGTGGATCAGGTGGTCCGGGTTCATGTCGAGCTTGCCGAGCAGCGACCGCAGCTTCTCGTAGAGCTTCTGCTTCGGGACGTCGTTCGTCGCCTTGTACGCCAGCGAGACGCGGCCCTCGCCGTCCACCGTGACGCGGTTCTCCGGGAGCGGCAGGTCCTCGGTCGAGAGCCAGAAGTCGATCGCGTGGGCCGCGATCCGCTCGAGTGTCCAGTGCGGCGCGAGCTTCGTCTGCGTCGGCTTCTCGCCGCGGAACATCGGGGCCTGCGACTTGCCGACCATCTGGATGTTCCCGAGCGGGAAGTCGTCCTCGTCGCTGCCGAAGTAGAAGTCGTTCAGCCCGAGCGTCTTCTGGAAGACGGTCGGGTTCTCGTCGCGCGAGAGGGCGAGCACGGCCTGGCTCGCGTGGAACATGTAGTTGCGGCCGACCTGGTCGGAGCCGTTCGCGAGGCCGTTCGGGTGCTTGTCGGTCGCGGACGACGAGGAGGAGCGCGGCGCTGTTCGCGGCGCCGGCCGCGACGACGACGACGTCGCCGGCGTACCGCTCGGTCTCGCCGTTCCGCTCGACGACGACCGCGGTCACGGCGGTGCCGGCCTCGTTCGTCTCGAGCTTCACGGCGCGCGCGTTCGTGAGCAGCGTCACGTTCGGATGCTCGAGCGCGGGCCGCACGCCCAGCACCTCGGCGTCGGACTTGCCGTGCACGGCGCACGGGAAGCCGTCGCAGTTCTGGCAGCGGACGCAGACGCTGTACGGCATGTTCGGCTCGTTGAGCCGGATCCCGCACGGGGCGTGGAACGGGTGGTACCCGGCGGCCGCGAGGTCGTCCGAGAGCTGCTGGATCCGCGGCTCGTGCGAGACGGCCGGGAACGGGTACGGCGCGCTCGCGTGGCCCTCGGTCGGGTCCTCGCCGTGGGCGCCGTGCACCTCGTAGAGCTGCTCGGCCAGCGTGTAGTACGGCTCGATCTCGTCGTACGAGATCGGCCACGCGGGGGAGAGCCCGTCGTGGTGGCGGAGCTCGCCGAAGTCGCCCGGGCGGAGCCGGTACAGCGCCGCGCCGTAGAGCTTCGTCGCGCCGCCGACGAAGTAGTGCACCTGCGGCTGGAACGGCTTGCCCTTCTCGTCGTACCACGTCTCCGGCGAGACGTACTTGTTGTCGACGAACACGTCCTGCGCGAGCCAGTTCGCCGGCTCGCGTGGCAGCCAGTCGCCGCGCTCGAGCAGGAGGATCCTCTTCCCGGACGGCGCGAGGTGGCGGGCGAGCGTGCCGCCCCCGGCGCCGGTCCCGACGATGACGACGTCGTAGGAGTCCACGCTCAACCCTCCAGCCACGGGCCGTGCCAGCGGCCGAAGCCCGCGACGAGGTCGTCGCCCGCGGCCGGACCCCACGAGCCCGGAGCATAGGAGTGGATCGGGGACGGGTTGTCGAGCAGCGGCTGCATGATCCGCCACGTCTCCTCGACGCCGTCCTGCCGCGTGAAGCGCGTCGTGTCGCCGACCATCGCCGCGTGGAGCAGCACCTCGTACGGGGTCGGGCCCTCGCCGCCCTCGAGCGCGAACTCCATGTCGAGCTCGATCGGCGTTGCGCCGGCGACGTCGGCGCGGTGCGCGTCCACGATCAGCCGGATCCCGGTCGTCGGGTCGAGCTTGACGACGAGCTGGTTCGGCTGCGCGTCGGCGTGACGGTTCGCGAACGCGGCGAAGCCGAGCTTCGGCGGGTGCTTGAACACGAGCCGGAGCTCGGTCTGCGTCGCCGGCATCTTCTTGCCGGTGCGGATGAAGAACGGGACGCCGGCCCAGCGCCAGTTCTCGATGTCGAGCCGCAGCGCCGCGTACGTCTCGGTCGTCGAGCCCGGCGCGACGCCGTCGATGTCGAGGTAGCCGTCGTACTGGCCGCGGACGTAGTGACCCGGGTCGGCCTCGGCCACCGCCCGGAAGAGCGCGACCTGCGCGTCCTTGAGCGTCCGCGGGTCGCCGCGCGACGGCGCCTCCATCGCGCACGCGGCGACGACCTGCATCAGGTGGTTCACGACCACGTCGCGCAGCGCGCCGACCGGGTCGTAGAAGTGGCCGCGATCCTCGACGCCGAAGCTCTCGGCCATGGTGATCTGCACGCACGCGAGGTAGTTCCGGCTCCACAGCGGCTCGAGCATCGAGTTCGCGAAGCGCAGGTGGAGGATCTCCTCGAGGCCCATCTTCCCGAGGTAGTGGTCGATCCGGAAGATCTGCGACTCGTCGAGGTACTGGTGCAGCTCGGTCGCGAGCGCGCCCGCCGAGACGAGGTCGTGGCCGAACGGCTTCTCGACGACGACGCGCGCGTTCGCGGTCAGGCCGGCGTCGTGGAGGCCCTGGATCACGCGGCCGAAGAGGAACGGCGGGATCTCGAGGTAGAAGACCGGCTGCTGCGCGCCCGGGATCGCGTCGGCGACGCGCCCGTACGTGGCCGCGTCCGAGAAGTCGCCCGACACGTACGAGAGCCGCGCCGCGAACCGCTTGAAGACGTCCTCGTCGAGCGTCTCGCCGGTGCCGACGATCGAGTCGCGCGCGCGCTCGACGAGCTGGTCGACCGTCCAGTCGTCGACCGCGACGCCGACGATCGGGCAGTCGAGGAGGCCGCGCGCCTCGAGCCGGTACAGCGACCGGAACGTCATCACCTTCGCGAGGTCGCCCGTGATCCCGAAGACCACGAACACGTCCGCCGGCTGCGGGCCCGCCCCGGCCGCCGCGGCCGGCTCGGCCACGGCTGTTGCTCCCGTCGTCATTCGGAACTCCTCTCGTCCGTTTCCACGGTGATCCGGCCGGGCCGGTCGTGGGTGAATCCCGCCCAGGTCCAGTCGACGACCGCCTTCGCGCGGTCCTCGCCGGTGGACAGGAGCGCGAGGTGCACGGCACCCCACGCGAGCGACGCCGACCTGCCCTTCATCGTGCGGCCGCCCTTGAACTGGACGACCGCCGCGCTGCGGCCGATGGTCGCCATCGTGCCCTTGTCCTTGTACTCGAACGGCTCCGTCTCCTTGCCCTCGACGAGGCGCGCGATGTTCTCGCCGGCCTGCTCGCCGGCCTGGAGCGCGACGGAGCCGAGCTGCGGGAGCACGTTGCCGGTCTTCGTGTCGGTGATCCACGCGACGTCGCCGACCGGGAACACCTCCGGGTGGCCGGCGAGGCTCAGGTCCGGCGCGGCCGGAACCCGGTGGCCGCGCTGGAGCTCGACGCCGAGCTGCGACGCGATCGGGCTCGCCTGCAGCCCGGCGCCCCAGACGAGCGTGTGCGCCGGGATCACCGTCCCGTCCGCGAGCGTGATCCGCGTCGGCTCGATCGTCTTCACCGCCTGGCCGAGGACCACCTCGACGCCACGGTCCTCGAGCACCTTGTGCGTGTACTTGCGGAGGTCGGCCTTGAACATCGAGAAGAGCGCGGGGCCCGCCTCGACGAGGACGAGCCGGGCGGCGTCCTGCGGCACCGACGGGTAGTCCTCCGAGAAGTTCGTCCGGTACAGCTCGGCGAGCGCGCCGACCGTCTCGATCCCGGTCGCGCCGCCGCCGACGACGACGACGTTGAGCGCGCCGTCCTCGACGAGCGACGGGTCGCGGTCGGCGGCCTCCCAGCGCTCGAGCACGTGGCGCCGGAGGTTGACCGCGTCGCCGAGCGTGTACATCGGGAACGCGTGGTCGCCGGCGCCCTCGGTGCCGAAGAAGTTCACGACCGCCCCGAGCGCGAGCACGAGGTAGTCGTACGCGAGCGGCTTCATCTCCTCGAACTGCACCTCGCGCTTCTCGAGGTCGACCGACGTCACCGTCGCCTGGTGCACCGCGGCGTTCGGCTGGTCGTGGAAGAGGTCGCGCAGCGGATGGCCGACCGCCGTCGTCTCGAGCAGGTCGGTCGCGACCTGGTAGAGGAGCGGCTGGAAGGTGTGGAAGTCGTGCTTGTCCACGACCACGACGTCGACCTCGGCGTCCTGCGAGCGCGCGCGCCGCTCCGATCCCGGCGAAGCCTCCGCCGAGGATGAGCACGCGCGGGCGCGCCCCCGCGCTGTCGTTCTGCTGCGCCATCGCCGGGGGACCCTAGCCCTCGCCGGCCGCTCGCGGCGTCACCCCCAACGGACGATGCCCGGCCGATCGCTCCGGGATGATGCGCGCGATGAACCTGAGCTGGGAGCGGCGCTTCCGGGTGCGCCAGTACCTCAAGGGCAGCCTCTGGGTCGTGCCGCTCGTCGGCGCGGGGCTCGGCGTCGCGCTGTCGTACGGGAGCGTCGTCCTCGAGAACGACCTCTCGGTGCCGTCGGGCTGGGACTACTCGCCGGGCACGGCGCTGTCGGTGCTCACCACCGTCGTGGCGGCAACCGCGGCGCTGACCGGGTTCGTCGTCACCGTGAGCGTGCTCGTCGTCCAGATGGCGACCGGGACGTTCTCGGCCCGGTACATGCGGATCTGGTACCGCGACGCCGTCCTCAAGGCGACCCTCGCGACGCTCCTCGGCACGCTGATGTTCTCGTACGCGCTGCTCCGGCGGATCAACGACTCGGTGCCGGACATCGGCGTGACGACGGCCGGGTTCCTCCTCGGCGCCGCGATCGTCCTGTTCCTCGTCTTCCTCGACCGCTCGATCCAGCGGCTCCGCCCGGTGAAGGTCGCCGCGCTCGTCGCGGAGGCGGGGCGTCGCACGGCCGCGGCGACGGCGGACATCACCTCCTCGCCGACCGAGGTCGAGCTCGCCGAGGGGCTGCTCGACGGCGAGCCGACGCTCGCCGTCCGGACCGCCTCGGCCGGGTCGATCCAGGCGATCGACCGCCGCGGCCTCGTCGCCTGGGCCGAGCGGCACGACTGCGTGCTCGTGCTGCCGGAGGCGGTGGGCGACTTCGTCTCGACCGGGACGACGCTCGTCGAGGTGTTCGGCGGCGGCGAGCTCCCGTCGGCGGCGCCGGGCCAGCTCCGCGCGCACGTGGCGCTCGGGATCGAGCGGACGATCGAGCAGGACGCGGCGTTCGCGCTCCGCGTGATGGTCGACATCGCGATCCGCGCGCTCTCCCCGGCGGTGAACGACCCGACGACCGCGGTCCAGGTCCTCGACCACCTCGGCGAGACGCTGGCGGCGATCGGGCGGATCCCGAACCTCGACGGCCGCGCCACGCTCCGCGACGCGGCCGGCCGGCCCCGGGTGCTGATGCCGGAGCAGCGGTGGGAGGACTACCTCGCGCTCGGCGTGACGGAGATCCGCGTCTACGGCGCGAGCGCGATCCAGGTCGCGCGCCGTCTCCGCATCCTGCTCGAGGAGCTGCGGCCCGTCGTCCTGCCGGAGTACGAGGCCGCGCTCGAACGCGAGCTGGAGCGGCTCGACGCGACGGTAGCGGCCTCCTTCGCGAGCCGCGTCGACCACGACCTCGCGCTGGTCGGCGACCGGCAGGGCATCGGCGGGCCGGTGCTCTCCCAGGCGAAGCAGGCGTGATCGGCCTCCTGCCGGCGATCGCGATCGTCGCGGTCGTCACCGCCGGCGCCGTCGCGGCGATGCTCCTCGTCCGCCGGAGCGCCCCGGAGGGGAGCCGCTTCCAGGACGGCGACCGCGCCGCGGGCGTCTTCGGCGTGCTCGCCACGGGCTTCTCCGTCCTGCTCGGCTTCATCGTCTTCCTCGCCTTCGAGAACTACGACAACTCGCGCAGCGGGGCCGAGGCCGAGGCGGCCGCGGTCGCCCAGCAGTACGAGACGGCGCAGTTCCTTCCCACGCCGATCGCGCGGGCGCTCTCGGGGGAGCTCGTCTGCTACGCCCGCGAGGTCGTCTCGCAGTCGTGGCCGCGGATGGAGGACGACACGCTCGGAAACGAGATCAGCCCGTGGGCGGCCGCGCTCTTCCGGACGCTGAAGACGGCGCGGCCCGCAACGGCGACCGAGCAGTCCGCGTACGACAAGTGGCTCGACCTGACCACCGACCGCGAGCAGGGGCGCAGCGACCGCGTCCACGGCGCGCAGGGCGTGATCCCGTCGCCGCTCTGGATCGTCCTCTTCTTCACGGCGGCCGTGATCTTCGTCTTCGTCCTCTTCTTCGCCGACAGCGGCGAGGGCGCCGTCGTCCAGGGCTTCATGATGGGCTCGGTCGTGTCGGTGATGTGCGCGACGCTGCTCGTGATCGCGTTCCTGAACCACCCGTACCACCGCGGCCTCGGCAGCCTGAAGCCCGTCGCGATGGAGCGGACGCTCGACATCCTCGCCCAGGGGCAACGCGTCGTCGGCTCGAGCGCGCGGGTGCCGTGCGACGCGCGCGGTGTCGCGGTCGCGTAGCTACCGTCGCTCGAGCGCGAGCGAGACGTCGAACCCGAGCGCGAGCGCGAGCTTCGGCGCCGCGGAGACGACCCGGCTCATGCCGACGGCCGGGATCGCGGCGATCAGCGCGCCGACGATCTCGTCGTCCTCGGCGCCGGCCTCGCGGGCCGACTCGATCACGTCGAGGTACGACGGCGGCGCCGCGTCGATCGCGACGAGCGCGGCCAGCCGGGCGAGCGCGTACGTCCGGGCGTCGAGCGTCGAGACCGCGAGCCTCGCCTGCTCGTCCGCGACGAGCGTGTCGACCAGCCCGCAGTCGCAGATCGAGAGCTTGCGCAGGATCTCCTCGTGGTCCTTCACGCTCGCTCCGCATCGGATCGGAGCCCCGGGGCCCCGGCATCACCCAGTGGGGATGACGTCCTGCGAGTCGACGAGCCCGAGCCGGACCGCCGCGTCGATCGCCTCGCTCCGGCTCGAGACGCCGAGCTTCCGGTACACGGAGATCGCCTGCGTCTTGATCGTGTTGCGCGAGACGCAGAGGCGGTCGCCGATCTCGCGGAACGAGAGGTGCGTGGCGAGCAGCGGGAGCAGCCGGAGCTCCGCACCGGTGAGCACCGAGCGCCGGCCGGCCCTGAGCTTCCGCATCGTCTCGACCTCGCGGGCGAGCTCGCGCGCCTGCGCGGCGAGCACGCCGAGCCGCGGCCGCCGGCGGAGGATCTGCTCGACCTCGGCGAGCAGCCCGCTCGCCGTGTCGGCGTCGCGGAGGGTGACGTACGCGCGCACGAGCTCGAGCCGCGCCTGGACGGCCAGCCACGGGAGGGCGTGCGTGAGCAGCGGCGCGAGGCGGCGCGCGGCGGCGAGCTCGGCGCGGGCGTCGTCCGAGCGGCCGCGCCGGAGGAGCGCGCGCGCCAGCACAGCCCGGCCGAGCGCGCCGGCGTCGGCCCCGTCGCGCGAGGTGAGCGCCTCGACGAGCGCGGAGTCGTCGCGGCCGGCGGCGACGAGCGCCCGCTCGCCGGTCGCGGCGAGGCGCGTCTCCTCCGCGCCGATCCTCGCCGCCTCGTCGGCTGCGAGCCCGAGCAGGATCTCCGCCCGCGGCCCGTCGCCGGCGAGGGCGTGCGCGGCGCCCTGCAGCAGGAGCGCCGTCGGCAGCCACGCGCTCTCGGCCGGCAGCTCCTCGACCGCGGTTCCGGCGTCCGTGCGCATCCGCTCGGCGCCGTCCCGGCAGAGGGCCGCGCGGACGAGCGCGACGAGCGGCCGGGCCGCGGCGGGGCTCCGCTCGGCCGCCGCCAGCCAGCGCTCGGCGTCGGCGGCGCGGCCGCGGACGGCGTGCACCCAGGCGCCGAGCAGGGCGACCGCGGGGCGGCGCTCGAGCTCGGCGTCGTCGTCGAAGATGCCGAGCCAGCGCTCGATCGTCGCGGCGCGGCCGCCGTCGAACGCCGGCGGGACGATCGCGCCGACGAGCCGCGCGACCCGGTCGAGGTCGCCCGCGGCGGTGGCGTGGCCGATCGCGCCGTCCGGCTCGCCGTTCGCCTCGAGCCAGTCGGCCGCGCGCTCGTGGAGCGCGGTGCGGTCGGGCTCGCGCCGCTCGAGCTCGCGGCGCAGCAGCGCGCCGAACAGCCGGTGGTACCGGTACCAGGTGCGCGAGCGGTCGAGCGGGACGAGGAGGAGGCCGGCGGCCTCGAGCTCCTCGAGCTCGGCGGCCGAGCCGGTGCGGTCGAGCACGGCGTCGCAGAGCCCGCCGCACATGCGCTCGAGCAGCGACGTCCGCTCGAGGAACGCGAGCCGCTCGCGCGTGAGGCCCGCAAGGCACTCGGACCGCAGGTAGTCCGCGAAGTAGCGGTCGTCGGCGCCGACTGCGTCGCGGTCGCGGAGCGCGAGCGCGGCGAGCGACAGCCCGGCCGGCCAGCCCTCGGTCGTCGCGAAGAGCTCCGCGAGCTCGCCGCGCGGCAACTCGACGCCCGCGGCGCGGAGCAGCAGCTCGGTCTCACGCCGCGTGAGCGCGAGCCGCGGCGTGCCGACCTCGAGCAGCCGGCCGCTCGCCCGCAGCGACGCGAGCCCCGGGAGCGGAAGCGCGCGCCCGGCGAGCACGAGGAGCGAGCCGGGGGAGAGATGGTCGGCGAGGACGAGGATCGCCTCGAGCGACTCGGGCGAGCGCAGCCGCGAGACGTCGTCGAGGACGAGGACGGCCGGATCGTCGAGCGCCGCGAGCGCGGCCGCGAGCCGCGGCACGGCCGTCGTCCAGACCGAGCGGGAGCGCCGCAGCGACGCGAGCGCCGCCGGGTCGAGCGGCTCGATGCGGTGCAGCGCCGCCGCGACGTGCCGGAGGAGGACGAGCGGCTCGTCGTCGCGCTCGTCGACCGTGACCCACGCGAACGGGCGCTCGTCGCGCTCGGCCCACTGCGCGAGCACGGTGGTCTTGCCGTAGCCCGCGGGCGCGACGAGGGCCGCGACGTCGTGCGTGCCCGGCACTCGCAGCCGGTTGACGAGCCCGGTCCGGGAGATGCTCCCCGGCCGCGGCGCCGGGACGCGGATCTTCGCCTCGACGACGTCGAGGGCGAGCTCGGCCGCGGCGACGGAACGGATCATCCGGCGCGCTTCTCGCCGACGGTGATCACGTCGTACGCGGCCTCGACCGGGAAGCCGAACGGCCCGGCGAGCCGGAAGAACAGCTTGAGCTGCCACGGCTGCCAGACCGGCGAGCGGCCCGGGAGGAAGTGGCGGCGCCCGCTCCGCTTCGCCTCGAGCGCGTCGAGGTGGGAGACGAGCACGGTCAGCGACGCCTCCTCGTACAGCGCGCGCATCCCCTCGGGGTAGATCCGCCAGCAGTCGACCGGCGCCTCGTGGTACGGCCAGCTCACCGGGTTCACCGTGATCACGAGCCCGCCGACCTTGCACACGCGCGCGACCTCCGGCAGCCAGCGCCAGATCGCGCGGACGTGCTCGATCACGTTCCCCGAGAGGACGATGTCGTACGCCCCGTCCTCGATCGGGAACGCGTACTCGGAGCTCGCCGTGAACGTGAGCTGCTCCTCGACCGGGCTGCCCGGGAGGTCGAGCGTGTCCCAGCGGATCGAGTCGTCGCCGACGAGGGTCCGGAACGTCGACGGCACGACGTCCGGCCCGAGCTCGAGCACGGACAGCCCCGGCCGGAAGCGCTCTCGGGCGTAGGCCTCGAACAGGAGCTCGCAGTTCGGGTGCACCGCCGGCGATCCTAAACCCGCGTCCGCGCCCGCCCGCGTTGACCGCCCGGAAACGCCCGTGTTAGAAGTCCGCTACGCCAGCTCTGCACCCGGCAGGGCTCCGATCGAGGAGAGCGACCTCTTGTCCCCGCACACGCGGCTGCTGCGGCCCCGGCCCCCGGCTCCCGCGCGGCGGAGGGACCGCGCGTGATCCCCGCCGTCGGGAAGGTCCGCGGAGCGCTCGCCCGCACGCCGCGCGACCGTGCGCTCACCGGGTTCGCCGCCCGCGGCGAGCGGTACCGGCGGATGGTCGAGCTCGCGCCGCACGGGATCGCGCTGCTCGACCTCGACGGGCTCGTCCTCGACGTCAACCCGGCGATCGAGCGGCTGCTCGGCCGCGAGCGCGACGAGATCGTCGGCCGCTCGTGCACGCCGTTCACGCACCCGGAGGACCACGCCCGCGAGCTGCCGCTCCTCGAGGCGACGCTCGAGGGCCGGCGCGAGGCGTACTCGATCGAGAAGCGCTACCTCCGCCGCGACGGCTCGCCGATCTGGGCGCGGCTGTCGCTGACGCTGATCCGCGACGAGCGCGGCCGCCCGAGCCACCTGCTCGCGCTGATCGAGGACATCGACGACCGGTACCAGCTCGACCAGGCGCTGCGGGAGAGCGAGAGCCGGTACCGCTCGATCTTCCACGAGAGCGGCTCCGGGATCGTGCTGCTCACCCCGGCCGGCGAGGTCGTGCAGGCGAACGCCGCGTTCGCGGAGATGCTCGGCGAGACGCGGCAGGGGCTGAAGGGCCGCACGTTCGAGAAGCTCGCCGCGCCCGGCGGCGACGCGAGCGGCGACGGGCGCGAGCTCCGCCACGAGCGCCGGCTCGAGCGGCGCGACGGCGCGCCGATCCTCGTCGACGTCCGGCTGACGGCGATCCCGGACGGCGACGGCGGCATCCGGTACCTGCTCGCGATCCTCGACGACGTCACCGAGCGGCGGCGGCTCCTCGACGAGCTTCGCCGGAGCCGCGACGACCTGAAGCTCGCGCTCGACGGCGCGCAGGCCGGGATCTGGACCTGGTCGGTCGCGACCGGCGAGGTGCGCTGGTCGGAGAACCTCGAGCGGATCCACGGCCTCGACCCGGGCGCGTTCGGCGGCAGCGTCGAGCACGTGCTCGCGGAGGTGTACCCCGACGACGTCGAGCGCGTCTCCGAGGCGATCCGGCGCACGCTCGAGGAGGACGACGACTACCGCGTCGAGTACCGGCTCGTGCTCCCGAACGGCGAGCTCGCGTGGGTCGAGGCCGTCGGCCGGATCGAGCGCGACGCCGACGGCGCGCTGCAGATGACGGGCGTCTGCATGGACGTGACCGAGCGGCACCGGCTCGAGGAGGACCGGCGCTCGACGCACGAGATGCTCGCCAACCTGATCGCGACCTCGCCGCTCGGGATCATCAGCCTCGACCGCGACGGGCACGTGCTGCTGTGGAACGAGGCGGCCGAGGCGATGTACGGCTGGCGCGCCGACGAGGCGCTCGGCCGGCCGCTGCCGACGGTGCCGCCGGACGACTGGCCCGAGCTGACGCGCGACCTCGAGGCGCAGTTCGCGGACCGCTCGCAGCACCGCGGCACCGAGATCGCCCGCCGCCGCCGCGACGGGACGCCGATCACGATCGCGCTCTGGACGAGCCCGCTCCGGGACGCGGACGGCGAGATCGTCGCCAACGTCAGCCTCCAGGCCGACACGTCCGAGCGCAAGCTCCTCGAGCAGCAGCTCGCGCAGTCGGCGCGGCTCGAGGCGGTCGGCAAGCTCGCGGGCGGCGTCGCGCACGACTTCAACAACCTCCTGACCGTGATCGGCGGGCACGCCGACGTGCTGCTCCGCTCGCAGGACCTGCCGGAACACGCCCGCCGCGAGCTCGTCCAGGTGCGCCTCGCGGCCGAGCGGGCGGCGGACGTCGTCCGCCAGCTCCTCGCGTTCAGCCGCAAGCAGGTGCTCGAGCCGGTGCTGCTCGACCTGAACGACGTCGTCGCCGAGGTGGAGCAGATGCTCCGCCACCTGATCGGCGAGGACATTCGCGTGCGCGTCGAGCCCGGCTCGTCGGGGCTCTGCGTCGTCGCCGACCGAGCCCAGCTCGGCCAGGTGCTCGTCAACCTGGCCGTGAACGCCCGCGACGCGATGCCGGGCGGCGGCGAGCTCACGATCGCGTGCGACCTCGTCGAGCTCGACGAGCAGGGGGCTGCCGTCGCCGGAGCCGCGCCCGGCCGCTACTCGCGGATCCGCGTCCGCGATACCGGCACGGGCATGGACGAGGAGACGCGCGTCCGCGCGTTCGAGCCGTTCTTCACCACGAAGGCGCCCGGCGAGGGCACCGGGCTCGGGCTCGCGACGTCGTACGGGATCGTCACGCAGACGGGCGGAACGATCGCCGTCGAGAGCGAGCCCGGCGCCGGGACGACGGTCACGATCCTGCTCCCGGAGCCCGGCGGCGCGCTCGCCCCGGCGGCCGAGCGCGAGCCGGTCCGGCGGTCGGCCTCGGAGACCGTCTGCGGGCTGACCGTCCTCGTCGTCGAGGACGAGCCGCTGCTGCGCGAGCTCCTCGTCGAGATGCTCCGGAGCGTCAGCGTCGACGTGCTCGCGGCGGACGGCGCGCACGAGGCGCTCGCGTGCGCCGAGCGGCACCCCGGCCCGATCGACGCACTCGTCACCGACCTGGTGATGCCGGGCACGAGCGGGCGCGCGCTGGCGCACGCGGTGAACGACCTCCACCCCGAGCTGCGGGTGCTCTACATCTCGGGCTACTCCGACGAGGAGATCGCGGCCCGCGGCATCCTCGCGCCGGAGATGAGCTTCCTCCAGAAGCCGTTCACGGTCGACGAGCTCGAGACGAAGCTCTGCGAGCTGATGGAGGCGCCGGCGTAGGACGTGGAGTTCGGGGTTCTCGGCCCGCTCGTCGTCTCGGCCGACGGTCGCGAGCTCGCGCTCGGCGGGCCGAGGCAGCGCGGGCTGCTCGCGGTGCTGGTGCTCGCCGCGAACGAGGTCGTCTCGACGGCGAGGATCGTGGACGAGCTGTGGGGCGAGCGGCCGCCGCTGCGGGCGGTGAAGACGGTGCAGGTGTACGTCTCGCAGCTTCGCAAGGTGCTCGGCGAGGGCGCGATCGAGACGCAGCACGGCGGGTACGTGCTGCGGGTCGCGCCGGGTGCGCTCGATCGCGACCGGTTCGAGCGCCTGCTGGAGCGCGGCCGGCGGCTGCTCGCCGACGGCGCGCCCGAGGAGGCGGGGGAGACGCTCCGGGAGGGGCTCGCGCTGTGGCGGGGGCCGGCCCTGGCGGACCTCCGCTACGAGGCGTTCGCGCGGCCCGAGAGCGAGCGGCTCGAGGAGCTGCGGCTCGGCGCGCTCGAGCTCCGGCTCGACGCCGACCTCGCGGCCGGCCGCGCGGCGGAGGTCGTCGGCGAGCTCGAGGCGCTCGTCCGCGACCACCCGCTGCGGGAGCGGCTGCGCTGGCTGCTGATGCTCGCGCTGTACCGGGCGGGGCGGCAGGCCGACGCGCTCGCCGTGTACCGGGAGACCCGCTCGCTGCTGGTGGACGAGCTCGGGATCGAGCCCGCGGTCGAGCTGCAGGAGCTCGAGCGGTCGATCCTCGCGCAGGACGAGTCGCTCGCCGCGCCGGCTCCGGTCGCGCGCCGGCTCGTGCCGGCCGCGACGACGCCGCTCGTCGGCCGGCTGCGCGAGCTGGGGGAGGTCGGCGAGCTGCTGGGAAGGCCCGGGCTGCGGCTGCTGACGCTCGTCGGCCCGGGCGGGGTCGGCAAGACGCGGCTCGCGCTCGCGGTGGCGGAGCCGCGGCCGGAGGCGGTGTTCGTGTCGCTCGCGCCGGTGCGCGAGCCGGGGCTCGTGCGCTCGGTCGTCGCGGGCGCGCTCGGCCTGCGGGACGAGAGCACGCTCGTCGAATGGCTTCGCGGTCGCGAGGTGCTGCTCGTCCTCGACAACTTCGAGCACCTCCTCGAGGCGGCGCCGCTCGTCTCGGAGCTGCTCGCCGCGTGCGCCCGGGCTGCGCGTGCTCGCGACGAGCCGCGCGCCGCTCGAGCTCTCGGGCGAGCACCGCTACCGCGGTCGCGCCGCTGGCGCTCGAGCGAGGCCGCCGACCTGTTCGTGGCGCGCGCGGCGGCGACGGGCGCCGACGTCGAGCTCTCGATCGCCGGTCGAGGAGGTCTGCCGCCGGCTCGACTGCCTGCCGCTCGCGATCGAGCTCGCGGCCGCCCGCGCCGCCACGCTCACGCCGGACGCGCTGGTCGAGCGCCTCGAGTCGCGGCTCCCGCTCCTGACGCGCGGCCCGCGCGACCTGCCCGACCGGCACCGCACGCTTCGCGCGACGATCGAGTGGAGCGACGCGCTGCTCGAGCCGGACGAGCAGGCCCTGTTCGCGCGGCTCGCGGTGTTCGCGGGCGGCTGGACGCTCGAGGCCGCCGAGCAGGTCTGCGACGCGACCCTCCCGAGCCTCGAGCGCCTCGTCGACAGCAGCCTCGTGCAGCGGAACGGCGACCGCTTCACGATGCTCGAGACGATCCGCGAGTTCGCGCGGGAACGGCTCGACGAGAGCGGCGAGGCGGACACGTTCGCCGTCCGTCATGCCCGGCGCATGCTCGAGACGGCCGAGGTGCAGGCGCCACGGCTGCGCGGCGCCGCCCACGGGGTCGAGGCGGACGTCCTCCTGGTCGAGCTCGGCGAGATCCGCGCCGCGCTTCGGTTCTCGCTCGACCGCGGCGACGGAGAGCTCGCGCTCCGGCTCGCGACCGTGCTGCTCCCGTTCTGGAACCATCACGGCCTGCAGGCGGAGGGCCTGCGCTGGCTGGGCGAGGCGCTCGATCGCACGCCCCGCTCCTCGAGGGAGCTGCGTGCCGACGCGCTCCGGACGGCCGGCGTGCTCGCGCTGTTCACGGACGACATCGAGCGGGCGTCGGCGTCCAGCGCCGCGGCGCTGTCGGAATACCGCGAGCTCGGCGACGAGCGGGGAGAGGCGGAAGCGCTCCGCGACCTCGCCGGCGCGCGCGGGATCGCCGGAGACGCCGCGCAGGCCCGGACGCTCTTCTCGGAGAGCGTGGCGCTGTTCGAGCGCGGCGGCGAGTCGCTCGGGCTGGCGCGGGCGCTGCACAACTTCGGCGAGTTCGAGCTCGTGTCGGGCGATCTCGACCGGGCGGTCGAGCTGCTGTCGCGAGCGCTCGAGATCGAGGTGGCGCTCTCCGCGCAGGGCGCGATCGCCGCCACCCGGCAGAGCCTCGGCGACACCGCGCTCGAGCGCGGCGACCTCGCGACCGCCCGCGACCTCTACGTCACCGCCCTCACGTCGCTCGTCGGCGCAGATCCGCGCGCCCCCGGGAACGTCCGCTACACGACCGTCTGTCTTGGCTCGTTCGCCGCGCTCGCGGCCCGCGAACGGCAGGGAGAGCGCGCCGGCCGGCTGTGGGGCGCGGTCGAAGCGGTCGAGGCGCGGCTGGGGACCCAGCTCCAGCGCACCGACCGTCTCCGCTACGAGCGCGCGCTCGCGGACGTGGCGGGACCCGCGTTCGACGCGGCTGTGGAGTCCGGCCGCGCGCTCACGCTCGACCGGGCCGTCCGGGAGGCGCTCGCCTGAGCCGGGCGACCGCGTCGGCGACGAGCGCCGCGTCCTCGCCGACGCCGTAGAGCAGCGACGACTTCCGCTTCCGGAGGAAATGGACGCCGACGAAGAAGAGGCCGGGCGCGACCGTGCTCGCGCCGTCGTCCTGGAGCGGGAAGCCGAGCCCGTCGAACGCGCCCGGCACGTGCACCCACGAGCCGTAGTCGGGGCGGAAGCCGCCCGCGAAGACGACCGCCCCGAGCCCGGCGAGCTCGACGCTCTCCGGCGCGGCCGGGTCGAACGGCTCCGGCTCGGGCGAGCTCGGGCACCGCCACGCCGCGCTCGCGCGCGAGGCCGGCGACGAGCCCGCCGAAGCGGCGGTAGCGCTCGTCGCCCCACGCGACGCTCTCGACGAGGTCCGGCCGCGAAGCGCACACGCCCGCCCTCGGCGCCGAGGAAGTGCCCGGCGAGGGTCACGCCTGCGGCGCGCAGCGTCCGCAGGTGGAGGTCGTGGCCTCCGTCGCGTCCGCTCGCGAGGATGTTCGCGAAGAGCCGCTCGGCGGGCGACGGGAGCGAGGCGAGCGGCACGTCGACGAAGCCGGTCTCGACCGCCCACCAGATCACGTCATGGTCGCCGATCCGGCGCGGCACCCACGGCGCGCGCCCGCAGGCGAGGACGACCTCGCGGCCCGCCCCGGCGAGCTCCTCCGCGACCTGGCACCCCGACTGGCCGCTGCCGACGACGAGCACCCGCCCGGACGGGAGCTCCGCCCTCGTGGCGGTAGTCCTCGACGTCGAGCGCGGGCAGCGCGGCCGGGAGGCTCTCCGCGCCTCCCGGTCGGTGCGGCCGCTGGTACGCGCCGGTCGCGACGACGACCGAGCGCGCGCGGATCGCGCCGTCGCGCGTCTCGAGTCCGGAAGCCGCCGTCCTCCGGCGTCAGCGAGGTCACGGCGACGCCCTCGCGGACCGGCGCGCGCGACCGCGGCGGCGTAGCGCTCGAGGTAGTCGACGATCTCGTCGCGCGGCATGTACCCGTCGGGGTCGTCGCGGTCGTACGGGTGGCCCGGGAGCTGCACCGTCCAGTTCGGGGTGACGAGGCAGAAGCTGTCCCAGCGGCCGCGCCACGTCTCGCCGACCCGCCCGCGCTCCAGCACGACGTGCCCGACGTCGGCGCGTGTGAGCTCGCGGCTCGCCGCGAGACCGGCCTGGCCGCCGCCGACCACGACCACGTCGATCGTCTCGGCGGCCGCGCTCATCCCGGCCACCAGCACGACGAGCGTGCGCGGGCCGTGGACGCCCTCGACGCGGTTGAGCTCGATGTCCGAGGTCGCCGACGGGCCCGAGACGAACGTGATCGGGCGCGCGGGGTCGAGGAGCGCGATCGCCTCGGGCACGAGCTCCACGATCCGGTGCTCCTCGACGACGCAGACGTGCAGGTCGGGGACGAGC
The DNA here is from genome assembly GCA_963729135.1 of uncultured Actinomycetes bacterium. GTDB lineage: Bacteria > Actinomycetota > Thermoleophilia > Gaiellales > Gaiellaceae > PALSA-600. The sequence continues at coordinate 107,260 of CAVSMT010000010.1, read as the reverse complement.
GTGAGCGCGCGGCGGCCCTCGTGCGGCGCGGCGGTGAGGACGATCGTGCCGGTCTCCGCGATCGCGACCGTGCAGCCGGTCACTACCCCGTCGAGCGCGTCGAGCTCCCGCGGGCCGAGGCCCGTCGTCGACGACGAGCTCGACGCCGTCGGGCCGCCACGCGGCCGGGAGGCCGGCGGGGATCACAACCCGAAGCCCGGCGCAGCGCTCGGCGATCGCCGCCGCGATCTCACCGGTCGCGACGCTGCGGACCTCGGCGCGGTACTCGCCGGCACGCTCGCGGAAGAGCGCGACGCGCGACTCGCGGTCGCGCTCGCCGGCCCGGCGGTACTCGCGTGCGACGTCCCCCGCCGGCGACGCGCCGCCGATCGCCGAGCGCACGCGGCCGAGGATCTCCTCGCGGGCGCTCACCGGCTCCGCCACCACTCGCGGAAGCTGCGGCGCGCGACCGGCTTCAGGTCGCGGCTCCGCGTCCAGCCGGCGAGCGGCCCGGGCACCGCGGCGCGATCCGGCCGCGCGCGGACGAGCGGGCGCTGCGCGAGCCGGCCGAGCCGAGTCGCGAGCGCGAACCGCCGCGGGCCGCGGAACGCCCACGCGACGGCGCGCATCGCTGCCCGCTCCCGCCGCGGCGCGGCCGCCTCGACCGCCGCCGCGCGCAGGTGGAGCAGCACGGACGGGATGTCGATCTTGACCGGGCAGACCTCGTAGCAGGCGCCGCAGAGGCTCGACGCGAACGGCAGCGACGCGGCGTTCTCGATCCCGACGAGCTGCGGCGTCAGGATCGCTCCGATCGGCCCCGGGTACACCGAGCCGTACGCGTGCCCGCCGGTGCGCGAGTACACCGGGCAGACGTTGAGGCACGCGCTGCAGCGGATGCAGTGCAGCGCCACGCCGGCCGACGTCGTCGCGCAGCACGCGCGTGCGGCCGTTGTCGAGCAGCACGACGTGGAGCTCCTGCGGGCCGTCGCCGTCGGTCACGCCGGTCCAGAGCGACGTGTACGGGTTCATCCGCTCGCCGGTCGACGAGCGCGGCAGGAGCTGGAGGAAGACCTCGAGGTCGGCGAACCGCGGCACGCAGCTTCTCGATCCCGAGCACGGTCACGAGCACCGGCGGGAGCGTCGTGCACATCCGGCCGTTGCCCTCGGACTCGACGACGACGAGCGTCCCGGTCTCCGCGACCCCGAAGTTCGCGCCGCTCACGCCGACGCGCGCGTCGAGGAACCGCTCGCGGAGGTAGAGGCGCGCCGCCTCGGCGAGGTCGTGCGGGTCGTCCGAGACGAGCCCGGGCGCGATCGTGCGGGCGAAGACGTCGCGGATCTCGCGCCGGTTGCGATGGATCGCCGGGACGAGGATGTGCGACGACCAGTCGCCGTCGAGCTGGAGGATCAGCTCCGCGAGGTCGGTCTCGAGCGCGTGGATCCCCGCCGCGGCGAGCGCGTCGTTGAGCCGGATCTCGTCGGTCGTCAGCGACTTGACCTTCACGACCTCGGCTGCGCCGTGGGCCCGTGCGACCGCGACCACGACCGCGTTCGCCTCGGCCGCGTCGCGCGCCCAGTGGACGTGCCCGCCGGCGGCGACGACCGCAGTCTCGAACTCGAGCAGCAGCTCGTCGAGCCGCGCGAGCACGTCGGCCTTGATCGCGCGGCCGGCCTCGCGCAGCTCCTCCCAGTCCGGGAGCTCGGCGACGACGCCGGCGCGCTTCGCGCGGATCGTGTCCGTCGCGTTGCGGAGGTTCGCGCGGAGCTGCGCGTTCGCGAGCTCCTCGCGCGCGGCGGCCGGGAAGCTCAACCGCCCTCCGTCGAGGCGAGGATCTCGGCGAGGTGGAGCGCGCGCACCCGGTCGCCCCGGCGCGACAGCCCGCCGCCGATCTGGAGGAGGCACGAGCCGTCGACCGCGGTGCAGACCTCGGCGCCGCTCGCCTCGATCGCGGCGCACTTGTCGGCGAGCATCGCGCTCGACGTGTCCGCGTTCTTGAGCGCGAACGTGCCGCCGAAGCCGCAGCACTCGTCGGCGCGGTCGAGCGCCGCGAGCTCGAGCCCGCGCACGCCGCGGAGGAGCGCGTACGGCGCGTCGCCGACGCGGGTGACGCGGAGCGAGTGGCAGGTCGGGTGGTACGCGACCCGGTGCGGGAACGAGGCGCCGACGTCGGTCGTCCCGAGCGGGCCGGCGAGGAGCTCCGACAGCTCGAAGAGCCGCCCGATCGAGCGACGGCTCGAGCTCGCGCAGCGTCCCGACGCACGACGACGACGGCGACACGATCAGCTCGTACGGCGCGAAGATCGCGACGAAGCGGCGCGCGAGCTCGAGCCCCTCGCGCCGGTAGCCGCTGTTCAGGTGGAGCTGGCCGCAGCAGGTCTGCGCGGCCGGGAAGACGACCTCGTGGCCGAGCCGCTCGAGCACCGTGACGACGGCCCGCGGCGCCTCGGGCGAGACGGCGTCGCCGATGCACGTCGCGAAGAGCGCGATCCGCAACGGCTATCCGTACGCGCTCTCGGCCGCGACCGTGCCGCGCTCGCGCGCGAGCCGCTCGGCGTGCCCGCCGGCGCGGAACGCGGCGACCGGGTCGGCCTCGACGCCGGCCCCGGCCCGGACGCGCGCGAGCAGCGGGCGCACGTCGGTCTCGAAGCCGTCGAGGACGAGCCGGTGCGCGCCCAGCACGTCGCCCTCGCGCTGCGCAGCGGCGACCGCGTCCTCGTCCACGCAGCAGCGCCTTCGCGTACGCGGTCTGGACGTTCATCGCCGACTGCGCCATCGCGTCGATCTTGCCCTCGACGTTGTGCGACTGGTCGATCATGAACGCGATCCCGGCCGCGGTCGCCGCCGTCGCGGGATCGGTCTGCGCGAGCGCGATCTCGCGCATGATCCGGAACAGCTCGAACGGGTCGATCGCACCGACGATCAGGTCGTCGTCGGCGTACTTGCGGCTGTTGAAGTGGAAGCCGCCGAGCAGCCCCTCGGCGAGGAGCACGGCGACGATCTGCTCGACGTTCGTGCCCTGCGGGTGGTGGCCGGTGTCGACGAGCACCTGCGCCTGCGGGCCGAGCCGACGGCACGCGAGCGCCGCGGTGCCCCAGTCGGGGAGATCGGTGCGAGTAGAACGCCGGCTCGAAGAACTTGTACTCGACGAGCAGCCGCATCCCCGCCGGCAGGGCGGCGTAGAGCTCGGCGAGCCCGTCGGTGAGCCGCGCGTGCCGCGCGCGGAGGTCGTCCTGCCCCGGGTAGTTCGTGCCGTCCGCGAGCCAGAGGCTGATCGTGTCGGAGCCGACCTCGCCCGCGATCGCGATGCACTCGAGGCAGTGGTCGAGCGCGTGCCGCCGGACGGCCGGGTCCGGGTTGCAGAGGCTGCCGAGCCGGTAGACGTCCTCGCCGAAGACGTTCGGGTTGATCGCGCCGAGCCGCACGCCCTGCTCCTCCGCGAAGCGCCGGAGCGCGCGCCCAGTCGTCGACGCGATCCCACGGGATGTGCAGCGCGACCGAGGGGCAGCAGCCGGTGAGCCGGTGCACGAGCGCCGCGTCGGCGACGCGCTCCCAGACGTCGCGCGCCGCGCCCGGCCACGGGTACACGTGGAAGCGCGTGCCCGAGTTCCCGTAGCCCCACGACGGCGTCTCGAGCTCGAGCTCGCGGAGCCTCGCGACGACCGCGTCCCCGTCCATCGCGTGGAGTCTGACGCATCCGCGGCTCGATTACAAAGCGCCTTTCGCTAGGCTCGTTACCGAAGGCGTTTGACAACCTGAACGGCAGGGCCCTAAGGTCGCACAGTTCGCGCCGATCCGCACACAACGGAGACTCGATAGCCCTCCAGGCCCACAGTTCACGGCAGGACGAGCGTACGCAAGGGATCTTGCGCCTGCTCGAGTCGCGCGATTCCCTTTCGGTTACGGAACTTGCGCAGATGTTCTCCGTCTCGGAGGTCACGATCCGCAGCGACCTCTCCGACCTCGCGCGGCAGGGGCTCGTCGCCCGCGTCCGCGGCGGCGTGCGGCCGCTGCAGCGGGGCCACTCCGAGGTCGCGTTCGACACGCGGCTCCGGATCGAGGCCGACCGGAAGCAGGCGGTCGCGCGCGCGGCGGCGGCGCTCGTCGAGGAGGGCGAGGCCGTGGCGCTCGACTCGAGCACGACCGCGTACTACCTCGCGCTCGAGCTGCGCGTGAAGCGCGAGCTCGTCGTCGTCACGAACGGCCTCCGGATCGCGGCCGCCCTCGCCGACGCGCCCGGGATCTCCGTGCTCGTCACGGGCGGGATGCTGCGGCTGCCCGCGATGTCGCTCGTCGGCGACATCGGCGCGTCGTGCTCGCCACGACCCGGATCAACAAGGGGTTCATGGGCGCGCGCGGCCTGAGCCTCGACCGCGGCCTGATGGACCTGAACCCGGACGAGGCGCGGATCAAGCAGGCGATGGCCGCCGCCTGCGAGCAGGTGTACGGGATCATCGACGGGACGAAGTGGCACCGCAGCGCGCTGCTCTCGTTCGTCCCGACCGCGAACGTGCACGGGATCGTCACCGACGGGGACGCCCCGCAGGCCGAGGTCGAGGCGTGGCGCGCACGCGGCGTCGAGGTCACGGTCGTCGACGTGCAGCGACTCGCTGCGGCGCCCGCGGGCGCGTGCACGCGAGGGCGGCCGGATGACGACGCTCGTCGCGGTCGACCTCGGCGCGCAGAGCGGTCGCGTCGCGGTCGCGCGGCTCGACGGCGGGCGGCTCGAGATCGAGAGGGTGCACCGCTTCGGCAACGAGCCGGTGCGGCTCCGCGGGACGCTGCACTGGGACCTGCTCGGGCTGTACCGCGACGTGCTCGACGGACTCCGCGCCGCCGGCGCGGACGGCGCGCGCGTCGACTCGATCGGGGTCGACTCGTGGGGCGTCGACTTCGGGCTCCTCGACCGGCGCGGCCGCCTCGTCGGGAACCCGGTGCACTACCGCGACGACCGGCGCGCGGCGGCGTTCGGCCCGGCGCTCGAACGCGTCCCGGCCCGCGAGCTGTACGACCGCACCGGGATCCAGCTCATGCCGATCAACACCGTCTTCGAGCTCGCCGCGATGGCGGCCGACGACGACCCCGCGCTCGACGCCGCCGAGACGCTGCTGATGATCCCCGACCTCTTCCACTACTGGCTCGCGGGGACGCGTGTCGGCGAGCGGACGAACGCGACGACGACGCAGTGCCTCGACGTCCGCACCGGCGGGTGGGCCGGCGACCTGCTCGACCGGCTCGACGTCCCGACGCGCCTGCTGCCCGAGCTCGTCGACCCGGGCACGCGCCTCGGCGCGCTCGCGCCCGACGTCGCCGCGGAGACCGGCCTCGGCTCGCCGGCCGTCGTCGCCGTCGGCACGCACGACACGGCCTCGGCGGTCGCGGGCATCCCGTTCCGGGCACCCGGCTCGGCCTACATCAGCGCGGGCACGTGGTCGCTCGTCGGGCTCGAGGTCGACGAGCCCGCGATCACCGACGCGACGTTCGCCGCGAACCTCACGAACGAGGGCGGCGTCGGCGGCACCTTCCGGCTGCTGCGGAACGTGACCGGGCTGTGGCTCCTCCACGAGTGCCGCCGGTGCTGGGCGGCCGCGGGCCGCGCGCTCGCGTTCGACGAGCTCGTCGCGCTCGCGGAGGCCGCCGAGCCGCTGCGCTCGCTCGTCGACCCGAACGACCCGTCCTTCGCGGCGCCCGGCGACATGCCGGCCCGCATCCGCGACTACTGCGCGGCGACCGGCCAGCCCCAGCCGGCGGACCCCGCCGCCGTCACCCGCTGCATCCTCGAGAGCCTTGCGCTGAAGCACGCCGAGACCGTCGAGCTGCTCGCGTCGGTCGCCGGCGCGGCGCCGACGGAGCTGCACGTGGTCGGCGGCGGCGCGCGCAACGAGCCGCTCTGCCGGTGGACGGCGTCGGCCGCGGAGCTGCCGGTCCTCGCCGGCCCGGAGGAGGCGACGCTGCTCGGCAACCTGCTCGTACAGGCGATCGCGCTCGGCGAGCTCGGCTCGCTCGCCGACGGGCGCGAGGTCGTGCGCGCGTCGTTCGCGCCGCGCGTCCACGAGCCGGAGCCGTCGAGCCGCTGGCGCGAGGCGCGCGCGCGATTCGCCGCGCTCGGAGCCGCGGAGGCCTTCGCGTGAGCGAGGCCCTCGGCGTGCTCCGCGGCATCCCGGCGCCGGAGGACCGCTGGGATCCGGAGCGGGCGGACGGGCTCGACTCGCTCGCGGCGCTCGCGTACCGCTCGAACCTGCTCGGCTCCGACCGCGCGCTCGCAAACATCGGCGGCGGGAACACGTCAGCGAAGGGGATGGTCGTCGACCATGCGGGTCGGGAGACGTCCGTGCTGTGGGTCAAGGGCTCCGGGACGGATCTGGCGACGATCACGCCGGCCGGCTTCGCCGTGCTCCGGCTCGACGAGGTGCTGCCGCTGCGGGACCGCGAGGAGATGGACGACGCGACGATGGTCGGCTACCTCGTCCGCTGCGCGCTCGGGCCCGACCAGCCGCGGCCGTCGATCGAGACGCTGCTGCACGCGTTCGTGGCCGCGCCGCAGGTCGACCACACGCACCCCGACGCGATCATCGCGCTCACGTCGTCGCCGGACGGACGCCGGCTCGCCGAGGACGAGTTCGGCGACGAGGCGGTCTGGCTCGACTACCAGCGCCCGGGCTTCGACATGTCGCGCCGGATCGCCGAGCTGCTCGACGAGCACCCGTCGGCGCGCGCGGTGCTGCTCGCGAAGCACGGGCTCGTGACGTGGGGCGAGAGCGGCGAGGAGAGCTATCGCGCGACGATCGAGTTCGTCTCGCGCGCGGCGCACGCGATCGACCGCGCGGCCCGGGGCGGGTTCGGGCTCGGCGGCCCGGCCGTGCCGGAGGTCGACGACGACGAGGCCGCGCGGCTACTGGTCGCGGGCCTGCCGGCGCTCCGCGGCGCGCTGCTCGAGGACGCGCCCGGCGTGATCCTCGAGGTCGACCGGAGCCCCGAGGCGCTCGCGTTCGCGTCGGCCGTCCGCACGCCCGAGGTGAGCCAGGTCGGCGCGCCGTGCCCCGACCACCTGATCAACACGAAGCACCGCCCGCTCGTCGTCGACTTCGACCCCAACGGCCGGGGCGACGGCGAGGACGAGCTCCGGGCCGCGTTCCGCACCGGCGTCGCCGAGTACGCGGCGTGGTACCGCGACTACTACGAGCGGAACGTCGACGACGAGAGCCGGCCGTTCCCGATCGACCCCGCCGGCCCGCGGGTCGTGCTCGTCCCGGGCGTCGGGATCGTCACGGCCGGCGCCGACGCGGGGAAGGCTCGCGTCGCGCGCGACCTGTACCACCGCGCGGTCTCCGTCGAGGACGCGGCCGACGCGATCGGCGGCTTCGGCTCGCTCAGCGAGGCCGAGGCGTTCGCGATCGAGTACTGGCCGCTCGAGCGGTACAAGCTCGCGCAGGCGCCGCCGCGCGGCGAGCTCGGCGGCCGCGTCGCCGTGATCACCGGCGGCGCGAGCGGGATCGGCCGCGCGACCGCGCGCCTCCTCGCCGAGCGCGGCGCGCACGTCGTCGTCGCCGACCTGAACTTCGACGGCGCGCGCGAGGTCGCCGACGGCCTCGTCGCCGCGCACGGCGCCCGGCGCGCGATCGCGGTCCCCGTCGACGTGACCCAGGAGTCGGCCGTGATCGAGATGGTGCACGCGGCCGTGCTCGCGTACGGCGGCGTCGACCTCCTCGTCTGCTCCGCCGGGCTCGCGTCGAGCGCGCCGGTCGTCGGAGACGACGGTCGCCGACTGGGAGCGGAACTTCGCGGTGCTCGCGCGCGGCTACTTCCTCGCGGCACGCGAGGTGTTCCGCGTGCTGCTCGAGCAGAACCGCGGCGGCTCGATCGTGTTCGTCGCGTCGAAGAACGCGCTCGTCGCCGGCGCGAACGCGGCCGCGTACTCGTCGGCGAAGGCCGCCTCGCTCCACCTCGCGCGCTGCCTCGCCGAGGAGGGCGGCCCGCACGGGATCCGGGTCAACACGGTGAACCCGGACGCGGTGATCGCGGGCTCGGGGATCTGGTCCTCGGACTGGAAGGAGGAGCGCGCGAGCACGTACGGCGTCGCGGCCGAGGACCTGCCGGCGTTCTACCGGCGGCGGACGCGGCTCGGCGTCGACGTCTATCCCGAGGACGTCGCCGAGGCGATCGCGTTCCTCGCAGGCCCGCGTGCGTCGAAGTCCACCGGCAACGTCGTCAACGTCGACGGCGGCGTGTCCGCCGCCTATCCGCGATGAGGGGCGCGGCGAAGGGAGGAGCGCCGACGACGGACGCCTGAGTACCGCCCCCGCGCCGGCGTTTCCCGGCGCCCGTTTCGTTTCCCTGCATCGAAAGGACGGTGGAGATGTTCCGCAAGAGGAGGATCGCGCTTCGCACGAGCGGCACGCTGATCGCGGTGGCGCTGCTCGCCATGACCGCGGTCGTCGCCGCGAGCGGCGCAGGCGGGCTGAAGAAGGGTCAGACGATCTACTTCATCCCGAAGGACACGCTCAACCCGTACGAGGTGATCGCGGACGGCGGCGGCAAGCTGGCGACGGACGAGATCGGGGACAAGCAGGTCGTCTCGTCGGGGACGCAGGACACGGCGGCGGCGCAGCAGCCGTCGATCCAGGCCGCGATCCAGTCGGGCGCGAACGCGATCGTGATCGCGGGGAACGACCCGCAGGCGGTCTGCCCGTCGCTCAAGCAGGCGATGGCGAAGGGGATCGCCGTCGTCTCGTTCGACTCCGACACGAACTGCCGCCAGCTCTTCATCAACCAGGCGGACACCGCGACGATCGGCCGCAGCCAGATCCAGCTCCTCGGCAAGGAGATGGGCTACAAGGGCCAGTTCGCGATCCTCTCGGCGGCCTCGACGGCGACGAACCAGAACGCCTGGATCAAGTACATGAAGCTCGAGCTGAAGAAGCCGCGGTACAAGAACATGCAGCTCGTGAAGATCTACTACGGGAACGACAACCCGGCGCAGTCGCTCCAGGCGACGGAGAGCATGCTCCAGGCGTACCCGAACCTGACCGGGATCGAGTCGCCGACGACCGTCGGCATCTCGTCCGCGGCGCAGTACCTCTCGCACTCGAAGTACAAGGGCAAGGTGCATCTCGTCGGCCTCGGCCTGCCGAGCCAGATGAAGAAGTACGTGCTCGACGGGACGGTGCAGGAGTTCGCACTGTGGAACCCGCAGGACCTCGGGTACCTCGCCGGCTACGCGGCGGCCTCGATCGCGTCCGGCGTGATCAAGGGCAAGGTCGGCGAGACCTTCAGCGCCGGCAAGCTCGGCAAGTACACGATCATCAACGCGGCAGGCGGTCCGCAGGTGATCCTCGGGCCTCCGTTCGTCTTCAACAAGTCGAACGTCGCCAAGTTCAACTTCTAGTCGCGGAGGGCGAGGGCGCCGGCGTTCGGCCGGCGCCCTCCTCCCCTCGGCGGAGAATGGACGCCTTGCAGCGGATCTGCTTCCAACTCCAGGTCAGGCCGGACCGGATCGACGAGTACCGCGAGCGGCACGCGGCCGTCTGGCCGGAGATGCTCGACGCGCTCTCGGCCGCGGGCTGGCGCAACTACTCGCTCTTCCTCGCCGGCTCGGGGATGCTGATCGGCTACGTCGAGACCGACGACTTCGAGGCCGCGCTCGCGGCGATGGAGCGGACCGACGTGAACGCGCGCTGGCAGGCCGAGATGGCCGGGTTCTTCGAGGCCCTCGACGGCCGCCGGCCCGACGAGGGCCTGGTCCGGCTCGACGAGGTCTTCCACCTCGATTGAGCGAGCAGGCCCCGATCGAGCCGGTGCTCCGGCTGGAGCACGCGCACAAGCGGTTCGGCGCCGTCCACGCGCTCGAGGACGCGCGGATCGAGCTGTACGCGGGCGAGGCGCACGGCCTCGTCGGCGAGAACGGCGCCGGCAAGTCCACGCTCGTGAAGATCCTCGCGGGCGTCCACCGGCCGGACGCCGGCCGGCTGCGTGCTCGACGGCGAGGAGGCGATCTTCGACACCGCGAAGCAGTCGCAGGCGGCCGGGATCGCGATCATCTTCCAGGAGCCGACGCTCTTCCCCGACCTGAGCGTGGCCGAGAACATCTTCGTCGGCGTCCAGCCGCTGAAGCACGGGCGCCGGATCGACGCGCGCCGGATGCGGCGCGAGACCGATGCAGCTCTTCGACCAGCTCGGCGTGAAGCTCGACCCGGAGCGGCCGGCGCGCGGGCTCTCGATCGCCGACCAGCAGCTCGTCGAGATCGCGAAGGCGCTGACGGCGCAGGCGCGCGTGATCGTGATGGACGAGCCGACCGCTGCGCTCGCGACCTCCGAGGTGCAGCGGCTGTACCGCATCGTGGAGACGCTGCGCGCGCGCGGCGCCGCCGTGCTCTTCATCTCGCACCGGCTCGACGAGGTGTTCGCGCTCTGCCAGCGGGTGACCGTGATGCGCGACGGGCGGCACGTGCTCACTCAAGAGACGAAGGAGTTGACGGCGCAGTCGGTGATCCGCGCGATGGTCGGCCGCGACATGGACGCGCTCTTCCCGAAGGTCGCGAGCGAGCGTGGCCGCGTCGTGCTCGAGGTCGAGCGGCTGACGCGCGAGGGCGTCTTCACCGACGTCTCGTTCCAGGTCTGCAGCGGCGAGATCGTCGCGCTCGCCGGGCTCGTCGGCGCCGGCCGGACCGAGGTCGCGCGCGCGATCTTCGGCATCGACCGCTGGGACGCCGGCGCGGTCCGGATCGAGGGGCAGAAGCTGCCGCCGGCCTCGCCGACGGCGGCGATGGCGGCCGGGATCGGCCTCGTTCCCGAGGACAGGCGACAGCAGGGGCTCGTGATGGACTTCGCGATCGACCGCAACATCGCGCTCTCGTCGCTCCGCCGCGTGCGGCGGTTCGGGCTGATCCTGCCCGGCGCCGAGCGCAGGTTCGCGCGCGACTGGGCGCTCCGGCTCCAGCTCAAGTACGGCCGGCTGACCGACCCGGTGTGGACGCTCTCGGGCGGCAACCAGCAGAAGGCGGTGCTCGCGAAGTGGCTCGCGCGGAAGCCGTCGCTCCTGATCGTGGACGAGCCGACGCGCGGGATCGACGTCGGCACGAAGGCCGAGGTGCACCGCCTCCTCTCCGACCTCGCGGCGCAGGGCGTCGCGGTGCTGATGATCTCGTCCGAGCTGCCGGAGGTGCTCGGCATGGCCGACCGGATCGTCGTGCTCTTCGAGGGCAGCGTCACCCGCGAGTTCACGCGGGCGGAGGCCGACGAGGACGCGATCATGCACGCGGCGACCGGGCTCGTCGACGAGCGAGGCTGCATGACCGTCACGCTCGATCGGCCGCAGATGCCGCCGTCGGAGCCGGAGCAGCGGGCGAGCTCGCACCACCTCGCCGAGCTGATGTTCCGCTTCCGCGAGCTCGGGATCGTGCTCGCGCTCGTGCTCGTCGTCGGGATCACCGCGATCGACAACCCGAACTTCGTCAGCGCGACGAGCCTGCAGCAGCTCCTCGCCGGCGCGTCGATCATCGGGCTGCTCGCGATCGGCGAGACGATCGTGATCGTCACCCGGAACGTCGACCTCTCGATCGGCTCCGTGCTCGGGCTCTCGGCGTACGCGGCCGGGACGATCTTCGTGAACCACCCGCACGTGCTGGGTCCCGTTCGTGTTCCTCGCCGGGGCCGGGATCGGCGCCGTCTGCGGGGTCGTGAACGGCGCGATCGTGACGGTGCTGCGCGTGCCGAGCCTCGTCGTCACGCTCGGGACGCTCTACGTGATCCGAGGGATCGGCTCGGCGTGGGCGGGCGGGAACCAGATCGCGTCGTTCAGCCTCCCGAACGGCTTCAACAAGATCGGCTACGGGACGTTCCTGGGCGTGCCGTACCTCGCGATCGTCACGATCGTCGCGGTCGCGATCGCGACGTACGCGATGCGCGCGTTCCGCACCGGCCGCGACTTCTACGCGATCGGCTCGAGCCCGGAGGCGGCGCGGCGCGCGGGGATCCGCGTCTCGCTCCGCGTCTTCGTCGCGTTCGTCCTCAGCGGCGCGATCGCCGGGTTCGCGGGCGTCCTGTGGCTCTCGCAGTACGGCTCCGTCGACGCGATCGCCGGCCAGGGCTACGAGCTCCAGGTGATCGCCGCGGTCGTCGTCGGCGGCGTCGCGATCTTCGGCGGCAGCGGCACGGTGCTCGGCGCGGCGCTGGGCGCGCTGCTCCTGAACACGATCGACAGCGCGCTCGTCGTCGTGAAGGTCTCGTCGAACTGGAACATGGCGCTCGCCGGCGCGCTGCTGATCGGCGCGATCGCGTTCGACCGGCTGATCTCGGTGCGGCTCGCGCCCGCGCTGCGGACACGGAGGAGGGTGCGTGGCTGACGAGCCCGTCGCCGAGGCCGGTCGCGACTCGCCGGTGCGGAAGCTCGTGCGCTGGGAGACCGCGCTCGTCTTCCTGCTGATCGCGACGGTGATCTACGGCACGTCGGTCTCGCCGAACTTCTTCCAGACGACCAACCTCTTCTACATCTGCGTGAACGTCGGCGAGGTCGCGATCATGGCGCTGCCGCTGACGCTGATCGTGATCACCGGCGAGATCGACCTCTCGGTCGCCTCGACGCTCGGCCTCGCGGGCGTGACGATGGCGGAGCTCTTCAAGCACGGCTGGAACGTGTGGCCGGCGATGGGCGCGGCGCTCCTCGTCGGCGTCGTCTGCGGCGCGTTCAACGGGTTTCTCGTCACGCGCCTCGGGCTGCCGTCGCTCGCGGTCACGATCGGGACGCTGACGCTGTACCGCGGGATCGCGCAGGTGATCCTCCCGACCGACACGATCGGCGGCTTCCCGAACGGGCTCGCGTCGATCGGCGTCGTCCCGATCCCGGGCACGCAGATCCCGTACTCGATCGCGTTCTTCATCGCACTCGCGGTCGTGGTCGGCGTGGTGCTGCACGTGACGCCGCTCGGCCGGGCGATCTACGCGATCGGCGCCGGCCACGAGGCCGCGTTCTTCGCGGGCATCCGCGTGAAGCGGATCAAGTTCTGGCTGTTCGTCCTCTCCGGCTTCCTGAGCGCGTTCGCCGGCATCCTCTGGACGCTCCGTTTCGCCTCGGCGCGGTACGACTCCGGCACGGGGCAGGAGCTGTACGTCGTCACGATCGTGCTGCTCGGCGGCGTCTCGATCTTCGGCGGCCGCGGGACGATCGTCGGGGTCGCGCTCGCGGTCGCGGTGCTCGGCTGCCTCCAGACCGCGCTCACGCTCGCGCTCGTCTCCGCGCAGGACCAGCAGATCGTCGTCGGCGGGCTGCTGATCGCGAGCGTGATCATCCCGAGCCTCCCGGGCGTCTACCGGCGCGCCCGCGAACGGCTGCGGAGCGCAGCCGCGCGGCGGCAGCGAGCGACGCCGGCGCCGGCTCCGGCGGAGTCGGGATGAAACCGCGCGTCGGCGTCTTCGGGATCGGGCTCGCGGCGTACTGGCCGCAGTTCGAGGGGTTGCGCGAGCGGCTCGAGGGCTACCAGCGCGGGCTCGAGGCGCGGCTCGCGGAGCTCGGCGCCGAGGTCGTCTCGGCCGGGCTCGTCGACACGGCCGAGGGCGCGCGGGAGGCGGGCGAGACGCTCGCGGCCGGTCGCGTCGAGCTCGTGATGCTCTACACGGCGACGTACGCGACCTCGTCGCAGGTGCTGCCGGCGGTGCAGGCGGCGAAGGCGCCGGTCGTGATCCTCAACCTGCAGCCGACGCGCTCGCTCGACTACGAGGGCGATGACGACCGGCGAGTGGCTCGCGAACTGCTCGGCGTGCTGCGTGCCCGAGCTCGCCGGCGCGTTCACCCGCGCGCGGGTGCCGTACCGGACGGTCACCGGCACGCTCGTCGACGGCGACCCGGCGTGGGACGCGATCGGCGAGTGGGTCGACGCGGCCGCGGCGGTGCGGAGCCTGCGCGGCGCGCGACTCGGCTTCCTCGGCCACACGTATCCCGGGATGCTCGACATGTACTCCGACTTCACGCAGGTCCACGCGCAGGCCGGCGCGCACGTCGAGGTGCTCGAGCTCGACGACCTCGTCGCGCGGGTCGACGCGGCCGCGCCGGACGAGGTCGCGGCGAAGGTCGCCGAGATCCGCGAGGTGTTCGCGTTCGCCGACCCCGGCGCCGACCCGATCGCCGACGAGATCACGCCCGATCGGCTCGAGTGGTCGGCGCGCGTCGCGGTCGGGCTCGACCGGCTCGTCTCCGACTTCGCCCTCGACGGGCTGACGTACTACTACCGCGGCGTCGACGGCAACCCGAACGAGCGCGTCACCGCCGGCGTGATCGTCGGGAACTCGATCCTGACCGCGCGCGGGATCCCGACCTCCGGCGAGGGCGACCTGAAGACGAACGTCGCGATGCTCCTCCTCGACCGGCTCGGCGCGGGCGGCTCGTACACCGAGTTCTACGCGCTCGACTTCGACGAGGGCTTCGTGCTGATGGGCCACGACGGGCCGGGGCATGTCGCGATCTCCGACGAGCGGCCCGTTCTCCGCGCGCTGAAGCTCTTCCACGGCAAGTCGGGCGCCGGGCTCTCGGTCGAGTTCAAGGTGAAGCTCGGCCCGGTCACGATCCTCGGCGTGACGCAGACCGCGGACGGGCGGTTGAAGCTGATCGCGGCCGAGGGCGAGTCGATCCCCGGCCCGACCTTCCGGATCGGGAACACGAACTCGCGCATCCGCTTCGCGTCCGGGCCGGCCGCGTTCATGGACGCGTGGTGCGCCGAGGGGCCGACCCACCACGTCGCGCTCGGCGTCGGCCACCGGCTCGGGACGATCCGCAAGGTCGCTCACCTGCTCGGGCTGGAGCTCGCTGTGATCGAATAGGCCGTGCGTTTCGTCGGCCCGGACACGGACGCGTACGTCGCGAGCGTCCAGCGCCACGCCTCGGAGTTCGAGGGGCGGACCGGCATCCCGCTCGACGTCCGCACCGTCCCGAGCGACCTCTACTACTCGAACCGGATCCACCACCTGCTCGAGGGCGACCGCGCCGCCGACGTCTACATGTCCGGCCCGGTGCTCGTGTGGGAGCACCTCGCGGCCGGCTTCGTGCGGCCGCTCGACGAGTTCCTCGCGCGGGCGAGCGACGCCTACGACGCCGGCGACTTCCTCGACCGGCTGCTCGCGTGCAACCGCTGGAGCGGCCGGTTCGGCGACCCGCTCGGCGAGGGGCCGCTGCTCGAGATCCCGGTCAACTGCGAGTCGTACAACCTCGCGTACGTGCCCGCGATCCTCGAGCGCGCCGGCGTCGAGCCGCCGTCGACGTGGGACGAGTACTTCGCCGCGGCGCGCGCCGTGGCCGAGCGCGGCGGCGACGGCGTGCGCGGTTTCGGGCAGCGCGGCACCGACGCGTGGCACACGATGTACACGGGCTTCGCGACGCAGCTCTGGTCGTACGGCGGCGCCGACTTCGCGGACGGCCGCTCGGCCCTGGCATCGCCCGCGTCGATCCGCGCGACCGAGGACTTCCTCGGCGCGCTCCGCGACGCCGGTCCGGCGAACTGGCCGGGGCAGCGCTGGTACGAGCTCGCGCTCGACTTCGCGAAGGGGCGGTACGGGATGCTCGTCGACTCCGACCACTACGTCGCGTACTTCGAGGAGCGGGCGACGTCCGAGCTCGTCGGCCAGATCGCGTACGCGCCGCCGCCGCTCGGCCCGACCGGCGAGCGGCGCCCGAACCTGTGGACGTGGTCGGTCGTGATGAACGGCCGCACGCGCGACGCCGAGGCGGCGTGGCGGTTCATCGAGTGGGCGACCGGGCCGGCCTTCCTGCTCCGCTCGGCGTTCGAGGGGAACATGAACCCGACGCGGCGGAGCACGTGGGACGACGAGCGCTTCCGCGCGCGGACGGCCGGCTGGGGGGCGTTCGCCGAGGTGGCGCGGACGCTCGCCGAGCACGACGCGTCCGTCCTCGTCACGCCGGTCGCGAACTACCTCGAGGTCGCGCGCCGTTGGGTCGAGGCGCTGCTCGAGGTGTACGCCGGCCGGGCCGACGCGGCGGGCGCGCTCGAGCGCGCGGCGGCCGACGTCGACGCGCTCGTCGCCACGTAGGCGTGGCGCGGCTGGTCGTCCTCCTCCGCGGGATCAACATCGGCCCGCGCAACCGGATCGCGATGCCCGCGCTCCGCGCCGCGCTCGAGGAGGCGGGCTTCGCGGAGGTGGCGACGTACCTCCAGAGCGGCAACGTCGTGCTCACGAGCCGCAAGTCGGCGGCCAGGGTCGCCGCCGAGTGCGAGCGCGCGATCGCCGCGAGCTTCGGGCTCGAGATCGCGGTCGTCGTGCGGACGCGCGACGAGCTCGCGGACGTGATCGAGCGCGACCCGCTCGGCGACGTCGCGACGAGCCCGAAGCGCTATCAGGTCACGTTCCTCGCCTCGAAGCTCCCGGCGGAGACGGCCCGCAAGCTCGAGGCCGCGGCCGCCGGCGACGAGCGGATCGTCGTCTCGGGCCGCGAGCTCTACGCGTGGCACCCCGAAGGCGTCGGCCGCTCGAAGCTCGCGTCTCTCCTCGCCGGCCGCGGGCTGGGCGTCACCGCGACGGCGCGGAACTGGACGACGGTCACGAGCCTGCTCGCGCTCGCGGACGCGTAGCGCGCGGGGCGAAGGCCGCCCCGCGCGCCGCGACTCTCAGGGCCGACTCGGCGCGACGTTCTGGTTCAGCCGGAACACGTTCGTCGGGTCGTACTCGTCCTTCAGCGCGACGAGCCGCGCGTACGTCTCCGGGCCGTACGCGCTCCGGGCGGCGCCGGCGTCGCCGAGGAAGTTCACGTACGCGCGCCCGGTGGCGAGCGCCGCGGCCGCCTCGTTCACGGCCCGCGCCCACGCGACGTGCGCGTCGGCGAGCTCCGGGTCGTGCCAGCCCGTGACGGCGTTGAGCACGAACGGCGGACGCTCCCCGAACGCGGTCGCTCCCTCCGGCACGCGGCCGACCGCGCCGCCCATCTGGTGGACGTGGATCTCGCAGCCCGGGCCGGGCGCCTCGACGTGGAGGCGGCACAGCGCCTCGATCGTCGCATCGTCCAGGCCCGAGAGGTTCGACGCCTTGAAGTACGCGTGGATCCCCTTCGGCCAGAGCGGATCGATCAGCGACTGCATCGCGGTGTACGGCATCGGGCCGAGCAGGTCGGCGATCGGCTCGCCGCCCTCGCGGAGCTCGCGGACGAGCGCCTCGCCCTCCTCGACCGGCCCGGCGGAGACCGCGATCAGCACCGCGACCTTGCGGCCGTGCCACTCGGCCGGGATCGGCGGGAGCGGCGGCGCGGTCATCAGGTTCGCGAGCACGGTCACGTCGTCGGGCGCGGTCGGCGCCCACGCGCGGAGCCGGCGGAGCAGCTCGGGCCCGTGCTCGGGCGGGTAGAAGACCGGGCCGGCGTAGACGATCGGCCCGACGGGGTGCAGCTCGAGCTCGAGCTGCGTGACGATCCCGAAGTTGCCGCCGCCGCCGCGCAGCCCCCAGAGCAGCTCGGGGTTCTCGGTCTCGCTCGCGTGGACGAGTCGACCGTCCGCGGTCACGACGTCGGCCCCGACGAGGTTGTCGCAGGCGAGCCCGTGCTTGCGCATCAGCCAGCCGATCCCGCCGCCGAGCGTGAAGCCGGCGACGCCCGTCGTCGAGACGAGGCCGCCGGTCGTCGCGAGCGCGTGCGCCTGCGTCTCGTGGTCGACCTCGGCCCAGTGGCCGCCGGCGCCGACGTACGCGCGCCGCGCCGCCGGATCGACGCGCACGGTGCGCAGCTCCGACAGGTCGATCACCATCCCGCCATCGCAGGTCGAGAACCCCGCGACAGAGTGGCCGCCGCCGCGCACGGCGATCGCGAGGTCGTTGCTCCGCGCGAACCCGACCGCCGCGATCGCGTCCGCGGCGCCGCTACAGCGGACGATCAGCGCGGGCCGCGCGTCGTCGAACATCCCGTTCCAGATCCGGGAGGCGTCCGCGAAGCCCTCGTCGTCGCGGGTGAACACCTCTCCGCGAACGGCCTCGCGCAGCTCCTGGATCGTCGCCTCGCCGAGCACAGGCGCAAGCGTGTCAGTCATCGTTTGCCTCCCTCTCCCGTTCGTGTCGAGGGAGTGGTACCGGGGCGCCGTTTGCGCTCCCTTAGCGGCGCCTTAGCGAGGCTGGCGATGCGCTCCTCGATCGTGGCCACGGCGAGGGCGTCCTGCTTCGAGGCGTAGCGGTCGCGCGCCTCGGCGAAGAGCGCCGCCGCCCGCTCGTCGTCGCCGCGGAGGACGGCGACCTCCGCGAGGCCCGCGACGGTGTGCGCGTCCCAGCGCTCGCGCTGCGTGGCGCCGAGAACGGCGCGCGCCTCGAGCAGCGCGGCCTCGGCGTCGTCGAGCCGGCCGCGAGCGACCTCGAGGTCGGCCGTCCGCCACAGCGCGCTCGCGAGCCCCCAGCGGTCGCCCGCGCGCCGGAAGAGCTCGAGCGCCTCGCCGAGGTCGCGTCCGGCCTCGGCGAGGCGCCCGGCGGCGATCTCGATCAGCCCGAGCCCGCAGAGGGCGAGGCCGATCCCGCGGCGGTCGTTCAGCCGCCGGCGCAGAGCGAGCGCTTCGTCGAGGTGCGAGCGGGCGGCGTCGGGGGAGCCGGCGATCAGCTCGAGGTATGCGCGCCGGACGAGGACGTAGGCCCGGCCGCGCTCGTCGCCGGCGCGGGCGAACTGGCCGGCGCTCTCGTCGAGGAGCGCCCGGGCCGCGTCGAGGTCGCCGAGCCGCCGTGCGATCCCGGCCCGGTTCGCGAGCACGTACCCGGCGGCGGCGTCGGACGAGATCTCGGCGAACGGCTGCAGCGTGTCCTCGAACACGATCCACATCGCCGGGCGGACGGCGCTGCCGCCGGCGGGCATCTCGGCGATGTTCACGAACGACGTCATCCGCTCCGGCGAGCCGGCGAGCGCGCGGAACATCTCGAGGCTGCGACCGAGGAGCTCGTCCGCGCCGGCGAGGTCGCCGACCGTCCAGCGCGCGACGCCGAGGGAGTACACGCCGATCGCCTCGCCTGCACGGAAGCCGTTCCGGCGCGCGAGCTCGATGCTCCGCTCGAACCAGTACTCGGCGTCGTCCGGCGAGTCGGCCGCGATCCCGAGCTGCTCGCCGAGCGCCTGCACCGCACGCCACTGCGCGCGCGCGTCGCCGAGCTCGGTGGCGTCGGCGAGGCTCTCCCTCGCCCGCGCGGTGCCGCTCGCGAGCGAGCCGCTCGGAAGTCGATCGCCGCCGCCGCGAGCAGCGCCTCCGCGCGGAGGGCCGTCGGCTCGGGCGCCCCGGCGACCGAGGCGGCGAGGCGGTCGCGCGCCTCCGCGAGGTCGATCCGCCGCAGCCAGAACGGCCACAGCGCGACGGCGAGGCGGAGCGCGTCGCCCGGCGCCCGCGCGAGCAGCCCGTCGTGCGCGGCGCGGAGGTTCGCCGCCTCGGGGTCGAGCCGCGTCGAGCCGCGCTCGCGCTCGGCGAGGGCGAGCGCCCAGCCGGCGTGCCGCTCCGCGAGAGCGCCGGCCTCGCCGGCCTCGGCGAGCCGCTCCGACGCGTACAGCCGCACCGTCTCGAGGAGCCGGTACCGCCGGCCGCCGCCGGCGTCGTCGGCCGCGACGAGCGACTTCTCGACGAGCCGCGCCAGCGTGTGCGCGACGTCGGCCGGCTCGAGCTCGCCGCCGGCGCAGACCTCCTCGACCGCGGCGAGGTCGAAGCCGCCCGCGAAGATCGCGAGCCGCCGGAGCAGCGCCCGCTCGCCGGGCTCGAGCAGGTCGTGGCTCCACTGGAGCGTCGCCTCGAGCGTCTGCTGGCGCGTCGGAGCGGCGCCGCCGCCGCCGCGGAGGAGGCGGAAGCGGTCGTCGAGCCGGCCGGCGAGATCCGCCGGCCCGAGCGCGCCGAGCCGGCCGGCCGCGAGCTCGAGCGCGAGCGGCAGCCCGTCGAGCCGGAAACAGATGCGCGCCACGTCGACGGCGTTCCCGTCGTCGAGCGCGAAGCCCGGCGCGGCGGACGCCGCGCGCTCGACGAAGAGCCGCACCGCCTCGAAGCGGAGGAGCGCGTCGGGCGCGGGCGTCCGCTCCGGGTCGGGGATCGCGAGCGACGGGACGCGGAACACGACCTCGCCGGGGACGCGGATCGGCTCGCGGCTCGTCGCGACGATCGTGAGCTGCGTCGCGCCGCGGAGGAGCGCGCCGGCGAGCGCGGCGCTCGCGGCGAGGACGTGCTCGCAGTTGTCGAGCACGAGCAGCAGCCGGCGCGGCGCGAGGAAGTCGAGCAGCGCGTCGAGGAGCGCCTGCTCGGGCAGGGCGCGGAGGTCGAGCGCGGCCGCGACCGCGCCCGGGACGCGCCTCGGGTCGAGATCGCGGCGAGCTCGACGAGCGCCGCGCCGTCCGCGTACCCGCTCCCCGCGCCGCGGGCCAGCTCGAGCGCGAGCCGCGACTTGCCGACGCCGCCGGGCCCCGTAGAGCGTGAGGAGCCGCGTGCGGGCGAGCAGCGAGCGCAGCTCGCCGAGCTCGTGCTCGCGGCCGACGAACGAGCTCGCCTCCGCCGGCAGCGCCGCCGAGACGCTCGCGCCGGCCGGCAGCCGCGCGAGTGCGTCCGCGAGCTCGTCGTGGAGCCGCGCGAGCTCGTCGCGCCGACGTCTCCGCCCAGTCGTCGTACCGGTTCTCGGGCAGGAGCTCGCCGGCATACAGCGCGAGCGCGGCGCGGTACGCGGCCGCAGTCCCGGCCCCGCGCGCGTCGAGCGCGGCCCGCTCGAGCCGGTCGACGTCCACGTCCGCGACGAGCCGGACCGTCTCGTCGCGCACCTCGATCGCGTCCGCCCCGAGCGCGCGTCGGGCGACGTGCACGGCCTGGTGGAGGTTGTTCGCAGCCGACGCCGGATCGCGGTCGCGCCAGAGCACGTCCATCGCCTGCTCGCGATGAAGCCGGTGCCCCGGCGCGAGCGCGAGCAGCTTCACGAGCTCGCGCGCCTTCTTCAGCCGCCAGGCGCGCTCCTCGACGGGCACTCCGCCGACCGAGGCGGAGAAGCCGCCGAGCAGTGAGATCTCGACGCCGGTCACGCGCCGAGGATGACGGACGGCGCGCCGTTCGGAAAGTGTCTAGCGGGGAAGCGCCGGCCCGAAGAAGCCCGCGGGCATGAGCTTCGCCGCAACCTCCGCCGGGAAACGCCAGGTGTCCCGGGATGCAGGTCGAGCGCCCCGCCCGCGCGGCAGTCGCCGGACTGGTACTCGGACGGCATCGCCGGCTGCTCGGCGAGCGCGAGCTTCGCGACGGCTGCGCCCTCCGCCTCCGTGCCGCCCAGCCGGACGACGGTCCACGGGTCCTCCTGGATCGCGTAGCACTGCGCCTCCCCCTCGCCGAGCCAGCCCCGGAGGTGCATCGACTCGTGCGTCAGCGTCGTGATCGCGTCGACGGCGCGCTGGGCCCGCCGGGTGCACGGGTCGTCGAAGTCGGTGTTCACGTTCCACCGGCTCCAGTCGACCGCGAGCAGGCAGTCGAGCCGGCGGTGCGCGGACGACGGGCCGAAGCCGCCGAGCGTGAGGCAGACCGTCCGGGTCAGGTGCGCCGTGTCCGCGGGATGGCCGTCCGGGAAGGCGACGTCTCCGGTGTTCGCGGACACGTTCACGAGATCGGCGAAGAACCCCTGGCAGGAGACGTGCACCGGGCGGCCGGCGAGCTCGGTCGCGACCGCCGCGAGCCGGTGCTCGAGGGCGACGTGCTCGTGGTGCTCCCACGCCCAGAAGGCGGCGACGACGACGATGACGACCGCGAGGACCTTCATCGCCCGATCGTCTCAGGGTCAGGCGGCGGCGGCGTCCGCGGCGTCGTGCGCGCCGGCGAAGAGATCCGGGACGCCCGGCCGCGAGAACGGATGGCGGAAGAGCTCGCGCGCGTTCGCGCCGTCCGCGGCGGCGATCCTCGCGCGAACCCTCCCGTCGACGTCGATCACGCTGACGACGTGGCCGCCGTCCTCAAGCTCCCAGCACACCTCGCCGATACCAGGGATCGCCCTTGTGTCGATCTCCACGACCATCGTCTCTCCTTCTCGCCCCGCGCCGGAGGCTCGGCCGTCTGTCGGCGGGCGCAGATGCCGCATCATCACGCCCGCCGACGGACGGCCGAACCCGGTCGGCTACGGGAGGATCATCAGCACCCCCGCGGCGACGCCGAGGGCCAGCAGTGCCTCGACGACGTCGATGACCTCCGTGATTCCCATCCGAACGAGTATGTGCGGCGTGTTGCGCTTGACACATCCCCCGATCTGGGTTGACGACCCGCGTTGACGATCCCGCCGAAACTTCTCCGCGCTCACGCCCGCCGGCCAGGGAATACTGGTGCCGTGATGTTTCGCGGAGACGGGCGTTCGTGAGGCCCCGCGCGTACCTCGTGGTCAACGCCGACGACCTCGGCTACAGCCGCGGGATCAACCGCGGCGTCTTCGAGGCGCACGACCGCGGGATCGTCACGAGCTCGAGCCTGATGGTGCGCAGGCCGGCGGCCGAGGAGGCCGCGGCGGGCGCCATCTCGCGGCCGGAGCTCGGCCTGGGCCTGCACGTCGACTTCGGGCGGCAGGCGGTCGACCAGCTCGAGCCGGAGGCCGTCGCGGCCGAGGTTCGCAGCCAGCTCGACCGGTTCCACGAGCTCGTCGGGCACGGCCCGACGCACCTCGACTCGCACCGGCACATCCACCGCATCGAGCCGCTCCGCTCGATCCTCGAGGGCCTTGCGTGGGAGCTCGGGACCCCGCTCCGGCACACGAGCGCTGCCCATTTCCTCGGCGAGTTCCACGGGCAGACCGAGGGCGGCGAGCCGCTGCCGAGCGCGCTCCGGCCCGAGCGGCTCGCGGCGCTGCTCCGACGGCTGCCCGACGGCGCGCACGAGCTCTGCTGCCATCCCGGCTACGCGTACGGGCTCGACTCGACGTACGGCCCCGAGCGCGAGGTCGAGCTCCGCACGCTGTGCGACCCGAGGCTCTGGCCGGTGCTCTCCGAGGAGCGCATCGCGCTCGTCTCGTTCGCGGAGCTCCGCGAACGCCTCGCCGCGTAGTTTCCCGCAGCCGGTTCAGCGGCTTCCACGACGGGCGCACGGCCGCGCGGCGCGAGGATGGCGTCATGGAACGGGTTGCGATCGTCGCGCGTCTGACCGAGGGAGCCCGCGAACGGGCCGCCGAGTTGCTCGCGGGCGGGCCGCCGTTCGACCCCGGCGCGCACGGGCTCACTCGTCACGAGGTGTACGTCACCGAGGACGAGGTCGTGTTCGTCTTCGAGGGGCACGACGTCGAGTGGATCGTCGACGCGCTCGTGGACGAGCCGCTCAACGGCCCGCTGCTCGACGCGCTCGACGCGTGGCGCGAGCTCGTCGACGGCCCGCCGTACCTCGCCGAGGCCGTGTACGCCTGGAGCGCCCCTGCCGCGGCCGAGCCCGTTTAGGCAAGGTACGGCCGAGATGGCGGTCGAGCCGACGACTGAAGTCGAGGGTCCGCTCGCGGCGGACGAGCTGCGCGGGCTCGACGCCTACTGGCGCGCCGCGAACTACCTCTCCGTCGGCCAGATCTACCTGCTCGCGAACCCGCTCCTCCGCGAGCCGCTCCGGGCCGAGCACGTGAAGCCGCGGCTGCTCGGCCACTGGGGGACGACGCCGGGCCTCAACCTCGTCTACGCGCACCTGAACCGGGCGATCCGCGCGCGCGACCTCGACGCGATCTTCGTCTGCGGCCCCGGCCACGGCGGCCCGGGCGTGGTCGCGAACGCGTACCTCGAAGGGACGTACAGCGAGCTGTACTCGCGCATCGGCCGCGACGAGGACGGGCTGCGCGAGCTCTTCCGGCAGTTCTCGTTCCCGGGCGGGATCCCGAGCCACGCGGCGCCGGAGACGCCGGGCTCGATCCACGAGGGCGGCGAGCTCGGGTACGCGCTCGCCCACGCGCAGGGCGCCGCGTTCGACAACCCGAACCTCGTCGTCGCGTGCGTCGTCGGCGACGGCGAGGCGGAGACCGGGCCGCTCGCGACGAGCTGGCACGGCAACAAGTTCCTGAATCCGCGGCGCGACGGCGCGGTGCTGCCGATCCTGCACCTGAACGGCTACAAGATCGCGAACCCGACCGTGCTCGCCCGGATCGGCGACGACGAGCTCCTCGCGCTCTTCACCGGGTACGGCTACCGGCCGGTGATCGTCGAGGGCGACGAGCCGGACGTCGTGCACCAGGCGCTCGCGGCGGCGCTCGACGAGGCGCTCGACGAGCTCGCCGCGATCCGCGGCTCGGCCGCCCGGCCGCGCTGGCCGATGATCGTCCTCCGGACGCCGAAGGGCTGGACCGGGCCGAAGGAGGTCGACGGGCTTCCGGTCGAGGGGACGTGGCGCGCCCACCAGGTGCCGCTCGCCGACGTCCGCGACCGCCCCGAGCGGCTCGCGCAGCTCGAGGAGTGGCTGCGGAGCTACCGGCCCGGGGAGCTCTTCGACGAGCGCGGCGCCCTCGTCCCCGAGCTCGCCGAGCTCGCGCCGCGCGGCGCGCGGCGGATGAGCGCGAACCCGCACGCGAACGGCGGCGAGCTCCTCCGCGACCTCGTCCTGCCGGACTTCCGCGAGTACGCGGTCGAGGTCGAGCGGCCGGGCACGACGCTCGCGGAGGCGACGCGCGTCCTCGGCGGCTTCCTCCGCGACGTCGTCCACGGGAACGGCGAGACGTTCCGGATCTTCGGGCCCGACGAGACGGAGTCGAACCGGCTCGGCGACGTGCTCGAGGTCACCGATCGCCAGTGGGAGGCGGCGATCCTCCCGACCGACGAGGGCCTCGCGCCCGAGGGCCGCGTGATCGAGATGCTGTCGGAGCACATGTGCGAGGGCTGGCTCGAGGGCTACCTCCTCACCGGCAGGCACGGCCTCTTCAACTGCTACGAGGCCTTCATCCACATCGTCGACTCGATGTTCAACCAGCACGCGAAGTGGCTGAAGGTGACGCGCGGGATCCCGTGGCGGCGGCCGATCGCGTCGCTGAACTACCTGCTCAGCTCGCACGTCTGGCGGCAGGACCACAACGGCTTCTCCACCAGGACCCGGGCTTCATCGACCACGTCGTGAACAAGAAGGCGGAGATCATCCGCGTGTACCTCCCGCCCGACGCGAACACGCTCCTCTCGGTCGCCGACCACTGCCTCCGCTCGCGGCACTACGTGAACGTGATCGTCGCGGGCAAGCAGCCGGCGCTCCAGTACCTCTCGATGGACGACGCGATCGTCCACTGCACGCGCGGGCTCGGGATCTGGGAGTGGGCCTCGAACGACGAGCAGGGCGAGCCGGACGTCGTGCTCGGCTGCTGTGGCGACGTGCCGACGCTCGAGACGCTCGCCGCCGCGGCGGTGCTGCGCGAGCGGCTCCCCGACCTGATGGTGCGGGTCGTGAACGTCGTCGACCTGATGCGGCTCCAGCCGCCGTCCGAGCACCCGCACGGGCTCTCGGACGCGGAGTTCGACGCGCTCTTCACCACCGACCGGCCGGTCGTGTTCGCGTATCACGGCTACCCGTGGCTGATCCACCGGCTCACCTACCGCCGCGCGAACCACGCGAACCTCCACGTCCGCGGCTACAAGGAGGAAGGGACGACGACGACGCCGTTCGACATGGCGATGCTGAACGAGCTCGACCGCTTCCACCTCGTGATGGACGTGATCGACCGCGTCCCCGGGCTGGCCGGCCGCGCCGCGCGGCTGCGGCAGGAGATGGAGGACGCGCGCCTCCGCTGCCGCGCGTACACGCGCGAGCACGGCGAGGACGACCCCGCCGTGCGGGACTGGGTCTGGCCGTCCTAGTCGTCAACGCGGGCTCGACGAGCACGAAGCTCCACCTCGTCGAGGGCGAGGAGTCGCGGCCCGTCGAGTCGCTCGACGCGGGCGCGGGCGCCGAGGCCGTCGCCCACCGCGTCGTCCACGGCGGCGCCCGCTTCCGCGAGCCGGTCGTGATCGACGCCGACGTGCGCGCGCAGATCGTCGAGCTCGAGGCGCTCGCACCGCTCCACAACGCGCCCGCGCTGCGCGGGATCGACGAGGCGACGCGCGCGCTCCCGGGTGTGCCGCAGGTCGCGGTCTTCGACACGGCGTTCCACGCGACGATCCCGGAGGCGGCGTCGACGTATGCGCTGCCGGCGCGCTGGCGCGAGGAGTGGGGCGTCCGCCGCTTCGGGTTCCACGGGCTCTCCGTCGAGTCGTGCGCCGAGCGCGTCCGCGTGCCGCGGCTCGTCGTCTGCCACCTCGGCGGCGGCTGCTCGGTCACCGCCGTCCTCGACGGCCGCTCGGTCGACACGACGATGGGCTTCACGCCGCTCGAGGGCGTGCCGATGGCGACGCGCTCGGGGTCGGTCGACCCGGGCGCGCTCCTGTTCGCGCTGCGCGAGCGCGGCCTCACGGTGGACGAGCTCGACCGCGAGCTCAACCTCGCGTCGGGCCTGCTCGGCCTCGGCGGCTCGGCCGACATGCGCGAGCTGGAGGCGGCCGGGGGCGGGCTCGCGCTCGACGTCTTCGTCCACCGGCTCGCGGCGGCGGTCGCGGCGATGGCCGCGGCGCTCGGCGGGCTCGACGCGCTCGTGTTCACCGCGGGGGTCGGCGAGGGCTCGGCGCTCGTCCGCGCGCGGACGAGCGAGCGGCTCCGGTTCCTCGGCGTCGAGCTCGACCCGGGCCGGAACGGCGCGGCCGATCCGGACTGCGAGATCGGCGTCGCGAACGCCCCGGTCCGCGTGCTCGTCCTCCGTGCCCGCGAGGAGCTCGTCGCCGCCCGCGCCGCCCGCCGGCTGCTCGCCGGGTAGCCGTCCGCAGGGCGGGCCGCTATCTTGCGGGCGGGGAATCAGTCGAGGACGTAGGGGAAGGCGATGGAGAACGAAGGATCGTCCGTGGGCCCGCCGCATGCGGCGGAGCCGCTGGCGCCCTCGCTCGCCGCGTCGGACGAGAAGTCGCGGCGCTACTTCAGCCGCCGCTTCACCGCGGTCTACGTCGTGCTCGGGATCATCCTCGTCGGCTCGATCGCCGCGTTCGTCGTGTTCGCGCTGCGCCCGACCATCAGCCCGACCGCGGCCTGGTCGAGCTGGCGGCCCTCCGGCGGCGGCGGGACCGCGAAGGTCGCGAAGGAGATCGCCGACCACGTCGCCCCCGAGTACCACCTCGCCAAGGGCTCCCAGCTCGTCGCGGTCGTCCCGAGCCCGCCGGCGGTGACGGCGGGGACGCAGAACGTCGCGATCAACGCTGTCGCGGTGCACTCGGCCGCGACCGGGAACACCGACGTGACGCAGCTCGAGCCCGGGAAGACCGAGATGTACAGCTTCTGCGGGCTCGGCACGCACTGCTCGATCGCGACCGGCCAGCCGAGCCAGACGCGCGGCCAGCTCGTCCGCCGCGAGGCGCTCGAGACCGCGCTCGACACGTTCAAGTACATCTCGCCGATCGACTCCGTGATCGTCTTCATGCCGCCGAACAAGAACATCCCGAACCAGACGACGGTGCTCTTCTTCCAGCGGCAGAACCTGGCCGACCGGCTCAAGCAGCCGCTCAAGACCACGCTCCCGCTCAGCAAGCCGCCCCTGCCGGACGAGCTGAACAGGGTGGAGGGTCCGACGATCGACGCGCTCACGCTGCCGTCGCTCTACGTCTCGAACCTGACGCAGCTCCAGTCCGGCGGCGCGCTGCTGATCCTCACGCCGGCGACCTGAACCCGGCGAGCGCGGCCTCGACGAGGTCGGGCAGCGTCGCGAGGTTGTAGCCGCCCTCGAGCACGGCGGCGAGCCGCGGGGCGAGCGCCGAGGCGCGGCTCGCGAGCTCGGCGAACACGTCGGTCGAGAGCTCGAGCTCGGCGAGCGGATCGTCGACGTGCGCGTCGAAGCCGGCGGAGACGAGCAGCAGCTCGGGCTCGAAGCGGCGGATCGCGTCCTCGGCGCGGGCGAACGCGGCGAGGTAGCCGCCGTCGCCGGTACCGGCCGCGAGGGGAATGTTGACGACGGTGTCGCCCTGGTCGTCCGGCCCGCCGGTGCCGGGATAGAACGGCCACTGGTGGAGCGAGACGTACAGCACCGAGGGGTCGTCGCGGAAGACGTCCTCGGTGCCGTTCCCGTGGTGGACGTCCCAGTCGAGGATCGCGACGCGCCCGAGCCCGAGCTCGGCCTGCGCCCACCGCGCCGCGATCGCGACCGGGTTGAAGAGGCAGAAGCCCATCGCGCGGTCCGGGCCGGAGTGGTGGCCCGGCGGGCGCGCGAGCGCGAAGCCGCCGCGCCGCACCGCCTCGATCGCGGCGCCGGCGGCGAGCAGCGACGCCTCGAAGCTCGTCTCGGTACAGATCGTGTCGCCGTCGATCCAGCCGCGCGCGCTCCGAACGAGCTCGACGAGCGCCCGCGTGTGGCAGCGGAGGACGTCCGCCTCGGTCGCCGGCGCGCACTCGGCGAACGCGAGCCGCTCGTGGAGAACGGCGATCCGCGCCTGCGACTCGGGGTGGCTCCCGGTCGGGTGCAGCGTCGCGAACGCCGGGTGGCTCACGACCTCCACGGGTCAGCCCGCCCGTGCGCGCTCGTCGAGTCGCTCGGCGAGCGCGTTCAGGTCGAGCTCGCGGGCCCGCTCCGCGCCGCGCGCCCACGTCGGCGTCTGCGGGCCGAGCGCCGGCAGCGGCGCGCCCGCGTCCATCTCCGCGATCCGCCGGTACAGCCGGAGGTCGTCGGCGACGGCGGGGAAGCGGCCCGCCTCGAGCGCGGCCTCGAGGCTCCCGAACTGCTTCAGGACGGTGGCGGCGGTCTTCGGCCCGACGCCGGGCGCTCCCGGGATCCGGTCGGAGGGATCGCCGCGGAGCGCGATGAAGTCCGGCACCTGCGCCGGCTCGACGCCGTAGCGCTCGCGCACCTCGGCCGGCCCGATTCGCGCGAGCTCGCTCACGCCCTTCACCGGCTGGAGGATCGTCACGCGGTCGCTGACGAGCTGGAACGCGTCGCGGTCGGAGGTCGCGACGAGTACCGGCCCGTCCCAGTGTGCGGCCGCCGCGGCGAGGAAGTCGTCGGCCTCGTACCCGGGCGCCTTCGCGCTCGCGAAGCCGAACGAGTCGACGAGGCCGGGCAGCAGCGCGAGCTGCTCGACGATCGAGTCCTCGAACTCGCGGCCCGACTGGTACCCGGCGAGCGCCTCGTGGCGGTAGGTCGGAACGTCGAGCGTGTCCCAGCCGACGACAACCGCGACGGGGCTCTCGGCGTCCCAGAGACGCAGGAGGAAGTTCGAGAAGCCGACGAGCGCGCCCCGGATCGACTTCGGCAGCGCGTGGTAGGCGCGATGGGCGAGCGAGTCCCCGTCGATCGCGAGCAGCGGTGCCCCGTCCATAGTCGCCAGTATTCACGCCTGCGGCGGCCCGCTATCTTGGACCGCATGGGAAAGACTCTGATCGTCGCCGAGAAGCCGTCGGTCGCCCGCGACATCGCGAACGCGCTGCCGGGGCCGTTCCAGTCGCCGAAGGACGGCTACATGGAATCGGACGACTACGTGATCACCTTCGCCGTCGGCCATCTCGTCCAGCTCAAGGACCCCGAGGCGTACGACGAGAAGTTCAAGCGCTGGCGCATGGACGACCTGCCGATCGTGCCCGAGAGCTTCGAGCTCGAGCCGCGCGACGCGAAGTCGAAGAAGCAGCTCACGCTCATCCACAAGCTGATGCAGCGCGAGGACGTCGACCGGATCGTGAACGCGTGCGACGCCGGGCGCGAGGGCGAGCTGATCTTCTCGTACATCTACGAGCTGGCCGGCGTGGACAAGCCGGTCGACCGGCTCTGGATCAGCTCGATGACGAAGCAGGCGATCCGCGAGGGCTTCGAGCGGCTCCGGCCCGGGTCGGAGATGGCGCAGCTCGAGGAGGCGGCGCGCTCGCGGAGCGAGGCAGACTGGCTCGTCGGCATGAACGCGACGCGCGCGGCGACGCTGCGCGGACGCGCGTGGGTGGGCGGCGTCGTCTCGCTCGGCCGTGTGCAGACGCCGACGCTCGCGATGATCGTCAAGCGCGAGCGCGAGATCCAGGCGTTCGTCTCGGAGCCGTACTGGCTCGTCCACGCGATGTTCGAGCCGCGCTACGCCGGGCTCTGGTTCGAGGGCGACGAGACGCGCATCTTCGGCGACCCCGAGCGCGCGCCCGCGATCGTCGAGAAGGTCGCCGGGAAGGAAGGCATCGTCGAGTCGGTCGAGCGCAAGGAGCAGCGCGAGATCGCGCCGCTCCTCTACGACCTGACCTCGCTCCAGCGCGACGCGAACCGCCGGTTCGGCTTCAGCGCGCGCCGCACGCTCCAGGCCGCGCAGAGCCTGTACGAGGGCCAGAAGGCGATCACGTACCCGCGGACGAGCTCGCGCTACATCTCCGGCGACCTCGTCCCGCAGCTCAAGCCGACCGCGGAGACGCTGCTCCCGATCCCGGACTACGCGCAGGCCGCGCAGTTCGTCGTCGACCTGCCGGAGCTGCCGCTGAACCGCGTGGTCAACGACGCGAAGGTCAGCGACCACCACGCGATCATCCCGACCGACGTCGACCACGATCTCGGGGACTTCTCGCCCGACGAGCGGCGCATCTTCGACCTCGTCGCGAAGCGCTTCCTCGCCGTCTTCCACCCGCCGGCGCGCTTCCAGCGCACGACGGTGGTCACGCTCGTCGAGGAAGAGCGCTTCCGGACGCGCGGCAAGATCACGCTCGAGGCCGGCTGGCGCGGCGTCTACGGGCTCGAGTCCGAGGAGGAGAAGATCGCGCGCCAGGACGACGAGGCGGAGGAGTCGACCGCCGAGATCCCGCCGCTCGAGCAGGGCCAGGTCGTCCGCTGCGTCGAGGCCGAGGTCGAGGCGAAGGAGACGAAGCCGCCGCCCCGGTACACCGAGGCGACGCTGCTCTCCGCGATGGAGACGGCCGGGAAGCTGATCGACGACGAGGAGCTCCGCGAGGCGATGAAGGAATCCGGCCTCGGCACGCCGGCGACGCGCGCGGAGACGATCGAGACGCTGATCCGCCGCGAGTACGTCGAGCGCGTCGGCCGCGACCTCCAGCCGACGCCCAAGGGCCTGCAGGTGATCACGATGCTCGAGGAGCACAAGATCACCTCCCCGGAGCTCACGGGCGACTGGGAGCACCGGCTCGCGGACATCGAGCGCGGAAGCGGCGACCGCGGCGCGTTCATGCAGGACATCGCGGGTTTCGCCGACGAGATCGTCAAGCAGATCGCCGCGCTCGACAAGGAGAAGCTGCGGCCGGTCCGCGTCGAGCTCGGCCCGTGCCCGCGCTGCGGGGCGGAGACCGGCGAGATCATCAGGGAGAACTCGCGCGCGTATGGCTGCACGAGCTGGAAGAGCCGCGAGGAGCCCGGCTGCGGATTCGTGATCTGGAAGAAGGTCGCGGGGCGCACGCTCACGCCCGAGGTCGCGCGCCAGCTCATCGAGGAAGGGCGCACGCGTGAGGTACTCTCTGGCTTCAGGTCGCGCGCGGGCAAACCTTTTCGTGCGAGACTCGTCCTAACACCGGACGGGAAGGTCGAGTTCGACTTCCCCCCTCGGCCTTCGCGGGACGGCGACTCGGCTTCGGCCGACGAGCAGGCCGCGGAGCCCGCGGCGGCGGAGTAGAGGCCGGATTCCCGCCCGAAAGGGGTAAAAAGCTCGTTAATACTGTATTTGCCGCTGGAAAGTGAAGGACAAATGACGTACCGTGCGAAAGCTCGGGTCGGCGTCGTGTCGGGCCCGTCCTGACACGGCCGGGTAACAAGGGGGTGGGAAGAGCAACTTGACGCAGAATCAACTCACGGAATTGCTGGAATCCGAAGGCGCACGCACGCTCATCGAAGCGGGCGAGGAGCGCGGGTGGATCGAGCCGGCCGAGCTCGAGGCGTTTGCGCTCGAGCACGAGCTCGCCGACCTCGACGTCGAGGAGCTGACGCGCGAGCTCGAGCGGATCGGGCTCGAGGTGCGCGAGACCGTCCCCGAGGAGAAGGTCGCCGCGAAGGTCGAGGAGGTCGTCTACGAGGCCGACCAGCCGTCGGGCGCCGGGGACTCGCTGCAGCTCTTCCTCGCCGACGTCGGGCGCCACAAGCTGCTCACGGCGGCCGAGGAGGTCACTCTCGCGAAGGCGATCGAGCGCGGCGACGTGCGCGCGAAGCGCCGCATGATCGAGTCGAATCTCCGGCTCGTCGTCTCGATCGCGAAGGGCTATCGCGGTCTCGGCGTGCCGTTCCTCGACCTGATCCAGGAGGGGACGCTCGGCCTCAACCGTGCGGTCGAGAAGTTCGACTGGCGCCGCGGCTACAAGTTCTCGACCTACGCGACGTGGTGGATCCGCCAGTCCGTGCAGCGCGCGGTCGCGAACCACGCGCGCACGATCCGCGTCCCGGTGCACGTGGTGGAGCGCCAGCAGAAGCTTTCCCGCGCCTCGCGGCGGCTCGAGGTCGAGCTCGGTCGCGAGCCGACGAAGGACGAGCTCGCCGAGGCGACGGGGTTGCCGATCCAGCACGTCGACGAGGCGCTCTCGGCGGCGTCCGCGTCCGTCTCGCTGAACCAGACGGTCGGCGCGGACGACGAGGGCGAGCTGGGCGATCTGTTCGCGGACCGCGAGGCGGCCGACCCGTTCGACGAGGCCGAGGAGTCGCTCCGCCGCCAGAACATCCGCAAGGCGCTCGACGCGCTCCCCGAGCGCGAGCGGCGGATCCTCGAGCTGCGGTTCGGGTTCGAGGGCGAGCCGTGGACGCTCGAGGCGATCGGCCACGAGCTCGACCTGACGCGCGAGCGCGTGCGCCAGCTCGAGGGCCAGGCGCTCTCGCGCCTCGCCGCGCTGCGCGAGCTCGCCGGGCTCGCCGCGTAGCCGAGCGCACGGGTCTTCGTCCGGACGGGCCGCTCGTCGGCCGGCTGGTGCGTGTCGAGCCGCTGGAGGAACGCCACCGCGACGGCCTCCGGGCCGCCGCGGAGGCGTCGCCGGAGATCTTCCGGTTCACGGCGCTCGGGTTCACGGGCTTCGAGCGTTGGTTCGAGCTGGCGCTCGAGGTCGTCGACGAGGTGCCGTTCGCGGTGGTCGTCGCCGGGCGTGAGGTCGGCTCGACGCGCTTTCTCTCGATCGCGCCCGAGCATCGGCGGGCCGAGATCGGCTGGACGTGGCTCGAGCGCCGCGTGTGGGGCTCCGGCGCGAACGTGGAGACGAAGCTGCTGCTCCTCGAGCACGCGATCGAGCGTTGCGGCCTTCAACGCGTCGAGTTCAAGACCGACGCGCGCAACCTCCGCTCCCGCGGCGCGCTGCTCGCGCTCGGGGCCCGGTTCGAGGGCATCTTCCGCAAGCACATGATCGTCCCGGACGGTTCACGCGACTCGGCGTGGTACGCGATCACGGAGGACGACTGGCCGGCTGTCAAGGATCGCCTGCAAGCGCGGCTCGAAGCCACCCTAACGAGTGAGTCGGCCTAAAGAGGCCCTGTGGCGCGGCCGATACCCGACCTGTGGACGCTGCCCAGCGCGACGAGATTCTCACGCGGTACAAGGAGCATTCGCGGCGATTCGAGCAGGTCGCCGCACGCCGGACCCCGATCGCGGAGGTGATCCCGCTCCCGTCGCCGCGCCTCGCGACGACCACGCAGGACCCGACCCCGCGCGAGATCGAGGTCCTCCAACTCGTCTCCGACGGCCTCGTGAACCGCGAGATCGGAGCGCGTCTCTACCTCTCGGAGGAGACGGTCAAGAGCCACGTGCGCCACATTCTCGCGAAGCTCCAGGCAAGGTCGAGAGCCCACGCCGTAGCCGTTGGCTTCCGGCGTGGGCTCATCGCCTGAGTTCGAACGCGCTCTCGGCTCCTGGTGAGAGGAGAGACGATGGCAACCAAGATCTTGACCTTCACGCACAACACGCCGTCCGGGAACGTCGACGAGGAGGTCGAGTTCTCGTGGTCGCCGGTCGGGGATGGCGCGACCGCGACGAGCACCCGTCAGGTCGGCTCGACCGGAGGCGGCGAGAGCGCCCCGAACGAGGTGACCTACAACATCGGCGCCATCACGGACGCCTCGATCTCCGGCCACACGATCACGCTCGTCGGCGTGGGACCGTCCGGTCAGACAGTCGACACGAAGTTCCGGACGGGGGCGCCCGGATGCTCCTGACCGGCGTGTGGCAGCGGACGACGTCCGGGGCGCTCGGCCGGATCGCCGAGGCGACGGTGAGCCTCGACGACGTGACCGCGATCGCGCTCACGGACGGCGTCTGACGTGATGGAGGACGAAGGTCACACGACGGTCGTCTTGAGCCTCACGCACGCGACCGCTGACGGCGACGTGACCGAGACGCTCGAGTACCTCGCGGCGCCCGGGACGAAGCTTGTCCTGAACAACGTGCTGCGCCGCGGCGACGCCGGCGACGTGGTCGCGGTCGGGACGCGTGTCGTGCACCTCGGCGACGTCGTCGCGATCGACGCGGAAGAGGGCGGCGGCCGGCCCCGAACTCGCGCTCGGCGCAGGCCGGGCAGTAGAAGACGACGAGCGGTACGTCGCCGGCGGACGTGTCCTCGATCTCGGCCTCGGCGGTCGTGTCGGTGCGGTAGGCGCGCCAGCCTTCCGCGTCGCTGGTCGGGACCGCTCCGCACTCCACGCACGTCACGGCGCGGAGCCTACGACTCCGATGACCACGACGGCGGTTGACCGGGTCAGCGGCGACGGGGTACGGTCGCGTCTGCTTTCGAGTCGAACCGAGGAGTGGGATATGGACAAGGACGACGAGCCGACCACCGAGGCCGAGGCTGAGGCCGCTGACGATCCCGGGGTGGACGATCTCGACCTTGACGAATCCGAGGCCGAAGCCGTCAAGGGCGGCGCGGGCGGCGACTACTACAACGGCATGCAGTCGGGCGGGTTCAAGCACGGACTCTGAGTGCGTGCGTGTCGGGCGGCCCGGACAAAGCCGAACCGCCCGACGCGCGCGGGCTCTCAGTCGCCGTTGGCCCGGCGGAGCAGGCCGTTGATCTGCTCGTCGACCCACTCATCGAACTCGGCGTGCGCGTCACCGAACATGCGGATGCGCTCGGCGATCTCGTCCTCGCCGTTCAGCTCATGGCAGCGGGCGCGCGCTTCGACCTCGAGCGGATGCCTGGATCCAGCCGCGCCGTTGCGAGTGCCGGCGGCCTCGAGCAGGTCGCCGGCGGCGTTTTCCAGCTGCATTGTCACGTCCGCGTCCTGCCCCTCGTTGAACCGGTGGATCCTGTCGACGATCGCGTACAGGGTCGCGCTGGCCTCGATGACCGCCGACGCGGGCAGCGTGACCTGCTCGTCGGGGCTAGGCATCGCTGGCACCGTCGAGTTGCGCCCCGGCCTGCTCGAGCTTTGACATCGCGATCGTGTGGAAATAGTCGGTGGCCTGGTCGATCGCCTCGGGCGTGATCGATCGAAGCATCGTCTCGACGAGCAGTTCCTTCCGTGCGTCCATGACGAGCCTGTCGGGGCCGTTCATCCTCTCCAACGTGTCGTCGTCGCTGGGGATCGCCACGGCGAAGGCGGTCGACAGATCCGGGCCGCCGCCGTGCGGCGCGAGGTTCATTCCGTCAGTGAGATTGACGGTCTTGAGGAGGCGGTCGAAGCACGGGGCGAGAGCACAGTCGCTCGTGAGTAGGAGCTCGAGCGCGCCGAGTTCGATGTACCGCTCGAGCTCGAGCGGCTCGGTCTAGCCGAGCTCTCAGGACTGGTGGTGGTGGTGCCCATCGTGGGCTCCTCTCAGCGCAGAGGCCCACAGGCACGGCGACGCAACCGCCGGCCCGTGGGCCAGCGCAAACGTACAACGGTGCGAGGATGCCGGGTTGCGTCCAGCATGCCGGGCACCCTACGCCCGCCGGCGCCGCGAAGTCAACGCCGGTGGTTCAGCGCCGAGCAGCGACGCCGTCCGTTAAGCCGCCGCCCGGCAGCTCACGGTACTTGCAAGGTTCTCTAGCGCGCCGAGCCTCGAGACTCTGAGAGTTGGGCGGGAGTCAAGGGAGTGGAGTAGACCGAGTCACTTTGGGGGGTGACAGGTCAACCCCGGGCCGCGACACCCGCCCGCGGCGGGCCTACCCCCATACGGATCCCCCAAACGGGCCCGCCGTCCCGGCCTTTCCTCTCGCAAGTCCGCCCACCAAGGGGCGGGGGCCGACTCCTGCACTTGGGGAGTGACAGGTTGAGACCCTGGGCCGCTCAGGGGCTTGCGTCGACGCCCGCCCCACGGGCGAGGATAAACCGAACCGTTCGGCGTGCGCGGACGAATAGCTCGGCTGGCCCGCCGTTTGCTGCGGCGCCGGCGGGCCAGCTTGGTTCGCGTAACGCGGGATCGTGGAGCAAGGACAGGAGGCAGGGCGGATGCACATCGTCCAGCTCGTCAGGGAAGACGGCGAAGCGCTCGGCCCTGTCGAGCTCTCCCGCCCCGATTGGCCGCCCGGGTCGATTATCCACACGCGCGGAGACAGGCCCGACCTCCGCGTGATCGAGGTGGTCGACGCCGCCGAGGACGACCCAGAGCAACCGCCGATCCTCGTCGTCCAAGAGGTGTAGCCGTCAGCCCGCCGACGTACGCTCCCTGCCGTGACCGAGGAGCCCGACTCGCTCGCACCACACGGCTTGAGCTGCTCGCGTTCGACGCCGACCTCGATCTCGACGAGCTCCGCGAGTACCTCCGCCACGAGATCGCACGACGAGCCGCTGAAGCCGAGCGCGGCGAGCAGCCGCCGGCGCCGCGAAGTCAACGCGCCGCACCCTTTCGGCTCGTGCGCGCTCGTACTAGAGGCGGGCGCGTCCTCACGACGCTGCGGTCGTGATCGCGGGAAGCCTCCCGTCTAGGGGACGGGATAGGCAGGCGGCCCCGGGGGCGCGCCCGCATCGTCTCTCGGGCGAGGTGATGCGAACGCCAAGGCCGCCACGCGCGTGTCGCCTCTCCCCGGGGAAGCGAGCGGGGCAAGTCGCCGCACCTTTTTCGCGCCGAGACGGCTCGTACTCCGTACGCGGTCGTGACCGGTGCCCCCATACCCCCCGGACACCGGGCACGGCCGTTTCCTTTTTGGGGTCGTCCGTCCAAGCTCCCGAGATGCGGCGCGGGGCGCGTCTCCCAACCCCAAGGACGCGCCTGGCGCGCACTCCGCTCTCGCAGCGACGCGACGCGGGCGAGCGCGTCGCGGCCGCGGTACCGGCTTTATCCGCTTCTCGATGCGGGAAACAGACGGCCGTGAAGGGGCGCGAGCCAAGGGAACGGAGTCGACGGGTCTCGGGGAGAGAAGCGACGAACTCCTGGCCTGCGGGCTACAGGCGAGGGCAGGCCCGCTGGCGAACCTCGACCCACGCCCCGCCGCGAGCATACGGGCCACGCGTTAGGCGGCCGGCCGTTGCATCCTCGCTCAGGTTGACCCTAGGCGGCGGCCCGGCGGATACTGCGGACCGGCGGGGCCGTGTTGAGGCTCTCGGGGGCGCCGCAGTCCCGACGAGGCCAGCCGCGGCCCCGCCTTTCGTCGCAGCGTCTAAGTAACCCGTTTGGGGGATAGCTGACGCCGACGCTGGCTTGAGACACTCGCTTTAGAATTCGTCCCGGAATGAAGGGACCCATTCGTTGGCGACGAACGCCGTCGGCATCCGTCGTCAATCTGAGAGGGGTGCCGATGGCTTCGCGCCGTGGATCGTGTCGGACGAGTTGTGGGCGCGGTCGAGCCGCTGCTGCCGAAGGTGGAGCGGCGGTTCCGCTATCCGGGTCGCAAGCGGCTGCCCGACCGGGAGGCGCTGCAGGGGATTCTGTTTGTGCTGCATACCGGGATCGCGTGGCGGCATCTGCCGGCTCGAGCTCGGCTTCGGTTCGGGGTGATCTGTTGGCGGCGGCTTGATGAGTGGCAGCGCGCCGGCGTGTGGGACGGCTGCACGCGTTGCTGCTTTCGACCGGCTGCGGGCGGCAGGCGAGATCGAGTGGTCGCGAGCTGTGACCGACTCCAGCCATGTGCAGGCGAAAAAAGGGAGCTCCTGACGTTTCCGTGGGTCGTCGTGTGCGGCCGGGGAGCGGCGGCCGTAGGCCGCCGACGGTGAGCATGGCGAGCGCGATCAGTGCTTCGGCGGAGTGGAAGCCGTAGGCGCGGCGGCGGATCGGGCGGAGGGTGGTGTTGATCGCTTCGATGCGGGCGTTGGAGAGCCTGTGGGTGAGTGTCGCGGTGATGCCGGCCTTGTTCGTCGTGATCGTCTTGGCGAGCTTGACGAAGCTCGCGATCCGGCAGCGGCGCGCCCAGACCAGCCATGCCTCGAGAAGGGGGACGGCCTTGTCGGGGCTTGTGTGGAAGACGAGCCGGAGCTCCTCCTTCAGGAGGTAGGCGCGGTAGAGGCGCCGGTTGATGTGCTCGATCGTGGCGAGCTTCGCCTGCTGGCGCTCGGTCAGTCGTTCGGGCCTTTTCCACAGCGCCCAGCGGGCGCCTTTCAACCAGCGGGCGCCACTGGCATCGCCGGCGCGGCGGGCCTGCTGCCAGACCTCGCGGCGCACCTCGTCGAGCGCCGCGGTGGCGAGCGCAACGACGTGGTAGGGGTCGAGGCAGAGCGTCGCGGCCGGGCAGCGCTCGCGCACCGCGCGGGTGATCCACTCGCCGAGATCGCTTCAGATCAGCGCGATCCGGCCGGCGCGCTCGGGGCCGAGCTGGTCGAAGAAGCCGAGCACGGTCTTCTTGTCGCGTCCCTCGCTTGCCCAGACCAGCCGCCCGGTGTCGTGGTCGACGACGACGGTGATGTAGCGCTGCCCCTTGCGGAAGGAGAGCTCGTCGATCCCGATCCGCCTCAGACCCTCGAGCGGATCGCCGTGGCGCAGCCGCTCCTCGACGACGACTCGCTCGATGATCCGGCCGACCGTAGGCCAGCCGATCCGCATCAGCTCGCACACCGCGGTCTTCGAACACTGCGTCGCCAGCCACGCCACCTGCTGCTCGAACGCCCTTGTGAACCGGCTCCCGTGCCGCGCCCAGGCGGTGCGGGCAACCACGACGCCGTGCCGGCGACAATCGACCCGTGGCGCGGCCGCCTCCACGTAGGCCCTCGTCGTCCCGAGATCCAGCGCCCGCCACCGGCGGGCTCCTTCCCCGCGGTCGTAGCCGCCGGCCCGCCGGCCGCACACCCCACAGCGGGAGGCGTCGCGACGACGCGGCCGCACCCGCACCACGAGTGCTTCGTCATCGACCCGCACCGCCTCGACAACCGCACGCTCCACGCCCACCAGCCGCGCCAATACCCTCTCCCCGCGCACGCCGTCACCCGCCTTCCTAGAAAGCCGACCTTCGACAGCCGCAACCCTAGGAACAGAGCGGCGTGCGCCTACACGTCAACCCACGGAAACAGCAGGACCGCCACCCTCACGGAGGAGGACGCGCTTGCGCTGGTTCGCGGCCGTGAGCTGCACCTGCCGCCATCTCGCGCATACCTCGCCCGCGAGGTCGAGAACGTCGTCGCCGCGTGCAACTGGATCAAGGATGAGCTCAGTACAGGCCGTTCCTCAGCGCTGACGCTCGACCTCGTGAGGGAGTTCAATCGGCGTGTCCTTGACGGGCTCGATCTCGAAGACGAAGTCGTGCCGGGCGAGATTCGGAACCACTCGGTTGGCGTCGGCCGCAGATACCTGGCACCTCCCGCGGAGGAGGTGGATCGGCTACTCGAGAGACTCTTCGAATGGCTTGGCGAGGACGGGTTTCAGCCGAAGTCAGCCGAGTGGGTCGTCCCGCTTGCGGTCCTTCGCGCAGTAATCGCGCACCTGTACATCGCCTGGATCCACCCATTCGGGGATGGCAACGGGCGAACCGCGCGGCTCGTGGAGGTCTGGACGCTCTTGGCGGCTGGCTTCCCGATGCCGGCATCGCACTTGCTCAGCAACCACTACAACGAGACGCGAGCGGAGTACGACCGACAGCTCGACTATGCAAGCCGGTCGGGCGGCGACATCCTGCCGTTCCTCCGCTACGCGGTGACGGGCTTCGTCGACAGCATCCGAGGGCAGCTTGAGGTGATCTTCCAGCAGCAGTGGGCAGACCGCTGGGAGCAGTACATCTACGAGCAGTTCGGCGGAATGTCGACTCCGGCGCGTGTTCGGCAGCGCGAACTTGCGCTTGAGCTCTCGAAGCACCCCGACCCGGTGCGGCGAGTCGACATTCCGGGCCTGTCGGTCCTGCTGAACCAGGCTTACCACGGCACGACTCGCACTCTGGCGCGAGATCTCAACGCGTTGGTCGAACTGGGGCTCCTGGAACGGACTCCTCGTGGCTACCGCACCCGTCCGGAGGTTCTTGTTGCCTTCCTGCCCTACCGGGCCACCGT
The DNA here is from genome assembly GCA_963729135.1 of uncultured Actinomycetes bacterium. GTDB lineage: Bacteria > Actinomycetota > Thermoleophilia > Gaiellales > Gaiellaceae > PALSA-600. The sequence continues at coordinate 67,074 of CAVSMT010000010.1, read as the reverse complement.
CGACGACTTCGACACTGGCCTGTTTGCCCCAGTCGAACTTCCTGGCGCGTAGATCGCTGTTCGGGCACAAGGCCCGAGCCCGTGCCCAACCGACGGGAATCGCCCCGAATCTGCTCCTATCGGGGCAGCTACCGTCTGATGCGACAGCCTCCGGTTTTGGCTTAACGAGCGGGCTAGCGCCCCGCCCATGGTCTGGCGGGGCGTTGCTTCTGGCGCAGGACGTCGCAGTGTGCCTTGGCCGTGCGCGGCGCGATCCCGAGCTGCTGGCTGATCTCCTCGTTCGACAGCCCCTGCGCGATCAGCTCGATGATCTCGCGCTGCCGTTCGGTGATCGACTCTGAGTCCCGGAGCGTCTGCATGGGGGCGACGCTAGTGCCGCGACCGCCGCACCGACATCGGCCGGAGGGCGTATTCGTCCGGCGGGGGCCCGAAAGCGCGCCAGTACACTGCACGGCCGTGTTCGAGGCTCTGTCCGACAGGCTCGGAAGCGCGCTCGGCGGCCTGCGCGGCAAGGGCAGGCTCGACGAGGAGGCGATCTCGCGTGCGATGCGCGAGATCCGGCTCGCGCTGCTCGAGGCGGACGTCAACCTCGAGGTCGTCCGCGACTTCGTCGCGCGCGTACGCGAGCGCGCGATCGGCGAGGAGGTGCTGAAGAGCCTCACGCCGGACCAGCAGGTCGTGAAGATCGTCCACGAGGAGCTGACCGAGCTGATGGGCTCCGCCTCCGCGGCGCCGGCGCTCGGCGGCTTCACGGTGATCCTGCTCGCGGGCCTGCAGGGCTCCGGGAAGACGACCACCGCCGCGAAGCTCGCGCTCCGGCTGCGCGCGCAGGGCCGCAAGCCCGGCCTCGTCGCCGCCGACCTGCAGCGGCCCGCCGCGATCGACCAGCTCGAGCAGCTCGGCCAGCAGATCGACGTGCCGGTGTACCGCACCGACACCGCCGACCCGGTCGAGGCCGGGACGGCCGGCGTCGCCCGCGCGCGCGAGGCCGGCCTCGACACCGTGATCGTCGACACCGCCGGCCGACTCCAGGTCGACGAGGAGCTGATGGACGAGCTCGTCCGCGTCCGCGACGCCGTCAAGCCGATGGACGTCCTGCTCGTGCTCGACTCGATGACCGGCCAGGAGGCCGTGAACGTCGCGCGCGCGTTCGAGGAGCGGGTCGCGTTCGACGGCCTGGTGCTGACGAAGCTCGACGGCGACGCGCGCGGCGGCGCCGCGCTCTCCGTCCGCGCCGTCACCGGGCAAGCCGATCATGTTCGTCTCGACCGGCGAGAAGCTCGCCGACCTCGACACGTTCCATCCGGACCGGATGGCGTCGCGGATCCTCGGCATGGGCGACGTGCTCACGCTGATCGAGCGCGCCGAGCAGGCGGCCTCGGTCGACGAGCAGGCCGAGATGGAGGCGCGGCTCCGCAAGGGCCAGTTCACCTTCGACGACTTCCTCCGCGCGCTCACGATGCTGCGCCGGATGGGGCCGCTGCAGGGCGTGATGAAGATGATCCCGGGGATGAGCCAGCAGCTCGCCGGCGCGGACGTCGACGAGAACCGGCTGAAGCGGGTCGAGGCGATCGTGCGCTCGATGACGCCGCGCGAGCGCGCGGTGCCGCACCTGATCGACGGCCGGCGGCGGCTGCGGATCGCGCACGGCTCCGGCACCACCGTCGAGGACGTGAACCAGCTCCTCGAGGGCCGCAAGCAGATGGAGCGGATGATGAAGCAGATGGGGAAGGGCAAGATGCCGGGCCTTCCGGGCGGCGACGTCGCCGCCGGCCCCGGCGGCGGCTCCGTCCCCGGCCGCTCGGCGACGCGCAAGCCGAGCTCGACCCGCAAGAAGAACAAGAAGAAGCGCAGCGGGCGGCGCTGAACGTCATCGCGAGACGTTCGTCGGCGAGCCGCTAACCTACCGCGATGGCCGTGAAGCTGAGGCTCACCCGCGTGGGCTCCAAGAAGAACCCGATCTACCGCGTCGTCGCCGCCGACTCGCGCTCGCCGCGCGACGGGAGGTTCCTCGAGATCGTCGGGCGCTACAACCCGCAGACCGACCCGTCGACGATCGAGCTCGACGAGGCGAAGGTCAAGGCGTGGCTCGGCAAGGGCGCGCTCCCGACCGAGGCCGTCGCGCGCCTCATCAAGGTCAAGGGCATCACCGCCTGATGGCCGAGCTGCTCGCGTTCCTCGCGCGAGAGCTCGTGGCCGACCCCGACGCCGTCCGTGTCGAGACGGAGGAGCGCGACGGCGCGCTCGTCCTCCACCTGCACGTCGCGCCGGACGACGTCGGCAAGGTGATCGGCCGCGGCGGGCGCATCGTCCGCGCGCTCCGGACGGTCCTCCGCGCGGCCGCGGTGCGCGAGGGCCGGCGCGTGCTCGTCGAAGTCGCGTAGCGCGCCGAGCCTTGTCCCAGCCGGTCGATCCCGAACGCGTGCTCGTCGGGCGGGTCGGCAGGCCGCACGGGCTCGACGGCGCGTTCGTGGTCGAGGACGCGAGCGACGACGCCGCGCTGGTTCGCGGTCGGCTCGCGGCTGCTCGCGGGCGGGCGCCGAGGCCGAGGTCGTCGTCGCGAGGCGCGGCGGCGGCGGGCGCCGCGTGATCAAGCTCGACCGCGACGTCGCCCGCGGCACGCCGCTCGAGGTCGCGCGGGACGCGCTGCCGGCGACGGCGCCGGACGAGTACTACGTCTTCGAGCTCGTCGGGCTCGAGGTGGTGGAGGAGGGCGGCCGCGAGCTCGGCCGCGTCGTCGCCGTCGACCCGGGCCTCGCGAACGACGTGCTCGCGCTCGAGGGCGGTCTCCTGCTGCCGCTGGTCGGCGAGTGTGTACGCGACATCGACCTCGAAGCGCGACGTATCCTTGTCGCTCCCGGCTTCTCCGACCCCGGCTGACCCCTTTGGAGCTCGACGTCTTCACCCTCGTTCCGCATGCCTACGCCTGGCTGACCGAGCAGCGCCCGGTGGCGACCGTGCTCGGCTCCGAGCTCGACCTCCGCCTCTTCTCGTACCGCGACTACACCCCGCTGCGCGCGGGCCAGGTCGACGACGAGCCGTACGGCGGCGGCGCCGGGATGGTGCTGCGCGTCGACGTCGTCGCGGCCGCGTTCGACGCCGTGTACGGCGGCGTGCCGGGCCACCGCGTGATCGCGCTCACGCCGCAGGGCCGCCAGCTCACGCAGGCCGTCGTCGAGGAGCTCGCGACCGAGGCGCGGATCACGCTCGCTGACCTCGCGCTTCGAGGGCTTCGACGAGCGGATCGTCGAGCACCTCTGCACCGACTCGATCTCGGTCGGCCCGTACGTGCTCTCGAACGGCGACCTGCCCGCGATGGTCATGCTCGACGCGATCGCCCGGCGCCTTCCCGGCGCGCTCTCGGAGGGCTCGGGCGAGCTCGAGTCGTTCTCGCCGCTGCTCGGCGGCGGACGCGAGCACCCGCACTACACGCGGCCGGCCGAGTTCCGCGGCTGGCGCGTCCCGGAGGTCCTGCTCTCGGGCGACCACGGCAAGGTCGACGCGTGGCGGCGGGAGCACGTGCGGTGAGGAACCCGATCGACCGCCTCACCGACGGGCTCCCGAAGATCTGGCGGATCACGATCGACTGGCTCGTCACGATCGTCGGCGCGATCCTGATCGTGCTCGCGATCAAGCAGTGGGTCGTCAACCCGTACCGGATCCCGTCGAGCTCGATGGAGCCGACGCTGCACTGCGCCCGCCCCGGCCTCGGCTGCGAGGCGAGCTTCTCCGACCGCGTGCTCGCGTGCCGCTTCTGCTACCGGCTCTGGAGCCCGAAGCGCGGCGACATCATCGTCTTCAAGACGCCGCCCGAGGCGGCGCGTCGCGTGCGGCGCCGGCGGGACGTTCGTGAAGCGCCTGATCGGCCTGCCCGGCGACACGGTCTACGAGGACAAGCAGGGCTTCATCTGGATCAACGGCAAGAAGCTCGACGAGCCGTACGTGCAGCCGCAGCGCCGGCTCGAGGACGCGCGCAACAACGACTACAGCGGCCGCACGTGGCACGTGCCGAAGGGCGACTACTTCTTCATGGGCGACAACCGCGGCGAGTCGTGCGACTCGCGCCGCTGGGGCGCGGTGCCGCGCGGCAACCTGATCGGCAAGGTGATCGCCACGTACTGGCCGCCGAGCCGGATCTCGGTCCAGTAGCGGCTTCGACCCGTCCGCTCGGGACGGCTGGGGACGGTTCGCGGGCAAATTGGCACGCAATCGGCACAGACGTGTCACGGCTTCCGCGATACCGTTCCTCGGCCCCCTGGGAGGGTGGGGGGCGTGCGGGTGGGTGAGCCCTCGGGCTGGTCCCGAACGATCGGCTACCATTCACCGGCCCGCGAGGGCCCCTCCTCATGAGCACCACGATCCAGGAAATCGAGCGCCGCCAGTTGCGCGAGGTGCCCCGCTTCAAGGCGGGCGACACCGTGCGCGTCCATTTCCGCGTGATCGAGGGGACACGGCAGCGCATCCAGGTCTTCGAGGGCGTGGTCATCCGCCGCCAGGGCGCGGGCGTCCGCGAGACGTTCACCGTTCGCAAGACCTCGTTCGGCGTCGGCGTCGAGCGCACGTTCCCGCTCCACTCGCCGAAGATCGACAAGATCGACGTCGCGTCCATCGGCGACGTGAACCGCGCGAAGCTCTACTACCTCCGCGGCAAGGTCGGCAAGAAGGCTCGCATCCGCGAGCTCCGCCAGTAACGACTTCGTGACAATGCGCGGCGAGGCGGCGTCTCCCGCCGGCGCCGCGGCTATCCTCGCCCGGTGGCGAAGCGGACCGGTCGGAGGCTCCTCGAGTTCGATCGGCGGCTAGGCGTCCGCTACGTCGCGGGCGCCGACGAGGCCGGGCGCGGGCCGCTCGCCGGGCCGCTCGTCGTCGCCGGGGTGCTGCTCGACCTCGACGCCGTCCGCGAGCACCGCGCGCGCCCGCTCGCGCTGCTGAACGACTCGAAGCAGCTCGCGCCGGAGACGCGCGAGGAGCTGTTCGGTGCCGTCCTCGCCTGCGCCGAGCGCGTCTCCGTGCACGTCTTCTCGCCCGCGGTGATCGACCGCGACGGGCTGCACCGCACGAACCTGCGCGGGCTCCGCGAGGCGCTCACGGCGTGCCAGCCGGCCGACGCCTGCCTCGTCGACGGGTTCCGCCTCGGCCCGTCCGCGCCGCCGCACCGCGCGGTCGTCGACGGCGACGAGAAGAGCGCCGCGATCGCCGCCGCCTCGATCGTCGCGAAGGTGACGCGCGACCGGTACATGCACTCCGCCGACGCGCTTTACCCCGCGTACGGCTTCTCCTCGCACGTCGGCTACATCACTCCGGCCCACAGCGCGGTCGTCCGGCGCGTCGGCCCGTGCGAGATCCACCGACGCTCCTTCCAGGCGCTCTGCTACCGCGGTGAGCCCGTTGCCGAGCTCGTCGAGGCCGAGGCCTAGGAACGACGCCGAGCGCCGCGCCGCCCGCCGGTACCGGCTCCGCGGCTACCGCATCCTCGACACGAACTGCTGGATCGGCGGCTACGAGCTCGACGTGGTCGCGCGCCGCGGCGGCACGGTCGTGTTCTGCGAGGTGAAGTCGAAGGGCGGCGCGGGCTTCGGCGACCCGCTCGAGATGGTGAGCGCCGAGAAGGTACGCCGCGTCCGCCGTGCGGCGGAGGCGTGGCTCGCGGCGCACCCCGAGCACGCGGGCCTCGTCGTCCGCTTCGACGTGATCGTCGAACGCGCCGGGCGGCTCGAGCTGCTCCGGGCCGCATTCTGAGCGAGGGTAGGTTGCGCCGGTGGAGCCGCTGACGAAGCCTCCGCGGGTCCGGCCCGGCGATACCGTCGCGGTCGTCTCGCCGTCGTTCGGCGCGGTCGGGAGCTGGCCGCGCCGCGTCCGAGCGCGCGACCGCCTACCTGCGCTCGCTCGGGCTGAACGTCCGCGTGATGCCGAACGCCGCGCGAAACGAGGGCTGGGCGTCCGCGCCGCCCGAGGCGCGCGCGGACGACCTCCACCGTGCGTTCGCCGACGACGAGGTCGCCGTCGTCCTCGCCGGGATCGGCGGCAACCACTCGAACCAGGTCGTGCCGCACCTCGACTTCGATCTCATCCGCGCGCACCCGAAGCTCTTCCAGGGCTACTCCGACATCACGGTCCTCCACTGGGCGCTCGCGAAGCACGCCGGCCTCTCGACCTTCTACGGCCCCGCGCTCGTGCCCGAGCTTGGCGACCTCCCGGGCGTGCTGCCGTACACGGATCGCTGGCTGCGCGCGGCGTGGCTCGGCGGCGAGCCGCTCGGCTACGAGCCGTCCGACGTCTGGACAGACGAGTTCCTCGACTGGAACGACGAGACCGAGACGACGCGGCCGCGCGAGCTCCGCGCCAGCGACGGCTGGGTCACGATCCGAGCCGGCCGCGCGACCGGGCCGCTCCTCGGCGGATGCCTCGAGTCGCTCTGCTGGCACGTGAAGGGCTCCGCCTCGTGGGTCGACCCGGAGGGCGCGATCGTGTTCCTCGAGACGTCGGAGGAGGCGCCGCCGCCCGCGTACGTCGACTCGTACCTGACCGACCTCGGGCAGCTCGGCGTGTTCGACGCCGCCGCCGCGCTCGTCGTCGCCCGCCCGTACGGCTACACCGCCGAGGCGACCAAGGTGCTCTGGGACGTGGTCGCCCGCTGCACGGCGCCGTCCGGGCTGCCGGTGCTCGCGAACGTCGAGTGCGGCCACGCCGACCCGATGCTCGTGCTCCCGCTCGGCGCCGAGGCCGAGCTCGACGCGGGGCGGAAGAGCTTCCGGCTCCTCGAGGCGCCGACTGCCGGGTAAGGACCTCCGCGCCCCGCGGCGAACGAGTGTGCGTGGCGGCGACGCAGGACGCGCTCTACGCGGGCCTCGACCTCGACCTGTCGTGGTCCGAGAGCGAGCTCCCCGAGCGGGAGCGGACGAAGCACGTCCACCGGCTCCACCCGTACCTCGGCAAGTTCATCCCGCAGCTCGTCGAGGAGCTCTTCCGGCGCCACGTTCCGGCCGGCGGCCGCGTGCTCGACCCGTTCGCGGGCTCGGGGACGACGCTCGTGCAGGCGCTCGAGAGCGGCCACGACTCGGCCGGGGTCGACGTCGCCGCGTTCAACTGCCTGCTGATGCGCGTGAAGACGCGCCGCTACGACCCGTTCGCGCTCGAGCACGACCTCCGCGACGCGCTCCGCCGCTTCGAGGCCGCCGGCGCCCGAGCCGGACGGAGAGCACGAGTGGTTCGCGCCGCTCGCGTGGGCCGAGCTGCGCGCGTTTCGCTCGCTCGTCGACGACTACGAGCACGCCGACGTGCTCCGCGTGATCCTCGCGCGCGCTGCGCGGTCGGCCCGGCTGACGACGCACTTCGACCTCGACTTCCCGCAGCGCCCGCAGCGCGACCCGTACTGGTGCTACAAGCACCGCCGCGAGTGCCGCCCGGTGGAGCGCGCCGGGCACTTCCTCCGCCGGTACACGCTCGACACGCTCGCGCGGCTGAAGGAGTTCGCGCGGCTCCGCACCCGGCACGACGCCGAGGTGCTCCACGGCGACGCGCGCGAGCTCGAGCTCCCGGGCCGGTTCGCCGCGGTCGTCACCTCGCCGCCGTACCCGGGGCTGATCGACTACCACGAGCAGCATCGCTACGCGTACGAGCTCCTTGGCCTCGACGACCTGCGCGAGCGCGAGCTCGGCGCCGCCGCCGCCGGGACGAGCCGGGCCGCCGTCGCCGCGTACGTCGAGGGCGTCGCCGACGTCCTCCAACGGTCGGCTGCGGCGCTCGAGCCGGGCGCGCCGGTGGTCGTCGTCGTGAACGACCGGCGCGGCCTCTACCCGGAGCTCCTCGACCGCGCCGGGCTCCGCCTCGAGCTCCGGTACAGCCGCCACGTCAACCGCCGGACCGGCCGCCGTGCCGGCGAGTACTTCGAGGACGTGCTCGTGGCGCGGCGCGCGTAGCCGATGGCGGCGCTTCCGCTCACCGGCGGCTGCGCGTGCGGCGGCGTCCGCTTCGAGGTCGACCAGCCGCTCGTCGTCGCGAGCTGGTGCCACTGCACGCGCTGTCAGCGGCGGACGGGCACGCCGGCCTCGCCCCAGGCGCGGATCGTCCCCGGCTCGCTTCGCGTGATCAGCGGCGAGGAGCTCCTGCGGGCGTGGGAGCCGGAGCGCGGATGGGCAAAGGCTTTCTGCGGCGCGTGCGGGTCGGCGCTGTGGAGCCGGAACCCGGACGACCCCGGGGTGATGTCCGTCCGGCTCGGCGCCTTCGACGCCGACCCGGGAGTGCGGCCGGAGTTCCGGCAGTTCGTCGCGTACGCGGCCGCGTGGGATCCGATCCCGGACGACGGCCTCCCGCGCTTCCCCGAGCGGCGCCCCGCATAGCCTCCCCGCGCCCTGTGGACGGATTGTTCGTGACCTGGCACGGACCCGTGACACGTGCGCGCCTACGGTGGGAAGGTGCTCGCCCGCACCGTCACCCACGCGCTCGTCGGGCTCGATCCGCGCCGGGTCGAGGTCGAGGCGCACCTCCAGCGCGGCGTGCCGGCGTTCTCGATCGTCGGCCTCGCCGACCGCGCGTGCCAGGAGGCGAAGGAGCGCGTCCGCAGCGGGATCGCGTCGGCGGAGCTCGAGTGGCCGCTCGCGCCGGATCATCGTCAACCTCGCGCCGGCCGACCTGCGCAAGGAGGGCTCGGGCTTCGACCTTCCGATCGCGCTCGCGGTGCTGGCGGCGTCGAGGCAGCTCCCACCGGGCAGCCTCGCCGGTCACGCCGCGGTCGGCGAGCTCGCCCTCGACGGGCGGCTGCGACCGGTCCCGGGCGCGCTCGTCGCCGCGGAGGGAGCGCGGCGCGCGGGCTCGCGGCGGCTCGTCTGTGCGGCGGAGTCGGGCGCCGGAGGTCGCGCTCGCCGGCGTCGAGCCGGTCGCGGTCGAGCACCTGGCGCGAGGCGGTCGCGTACTTCCGCGGCGAGCGCGACCCGCCCGAGCCGGCGCCCGAGCGTGCGGCGATGCGATCCTCGAGGCGGCCGCGCCCGACCTGGCCGACGTGCGCGGCCAGGAGCGGGCGCGGCGCGCGCTCGAGATCGCCGCCGCCGGCGCGCACAACCTGCTGCTCGCCGGCCCGCCCGGGATCGGGAAGACGATGCTCGCGCGCCGGCTGCCGGGAATCCTGCCCCTGCTCGACGACGACGAGGCGCTCGAGGTCACGCGCATCCACTCGGTCGCCGGACTGCTCCCGCCCGGCGCCGGGCTGCTCCGCACGCCGCCGTTCCGGGCGCCGCACCACACGGCCTCGACCGCGGCCGTCGTCGGCGGCGGCTCGACCCCGCGGCCGGGCGAGGCGACGCTCGCGCACCGCGGCGTGCTGCTGCTCGACGAGCTGCCCGAGTTCCCCCGGCCGGTGCTCGAGGCGCTGCGGCAGCCGCTCGAGGACGGGACGGTCGCGGTCGCGCGCGTCGGCGGCCGGGTCGTCTTCCCGGCGCGATTCCAGCTCGTCGGCACGATGAACCTCTGCCCGTGCGGCGGGCGCGGCGATCCGGCGAGCGAGTGCACCTGCTCGCCGCAGCGGCTCGACCGCTACCGCGAGCGCCTCTCGCGCGCGCTCCTCGATCGCTTCGATCTCGTCGTGGCCCTGCCGCGCCCGAGGGCGACCGAGCTCGCGGCGCCGCCGGGCGAGGCGTCGGCGCCCGTTCGCACGCGGGTCACGGCGGCGCGCGAACGGTTGGCCGGAGACGCACCGCGAGCGGACGCCCGCCGCCGAGACGCTGCTCGACCGCGCCGTCGAGCGCCTCCCGCTCTCGGGTCGCGGCCGAGCCCGTGTCGGCCGCGTCGCCCGCACGATCGCCGCGCTCGCCGGCGCTGCGGAGACGGCGCCGGAGCACGTGGCCGAGGCGCTCTCGTACCGCTCGCCGGCGGAGCTGTCCACGCCGTGAGCGAGCTCGCCCTCGCCGCGTTCGCCGCCGCGCGCGACGCGCACGCTGTCGCCCGCGACGCGCGCACGAGCCGGTTCGCGGCGTTCGCCGCCGCGTTCGACGAGCAGGCGTATCGCCGGAGCCTCGCGGACGCGGGTATCCGCTGGCTCGCGCGCTCCGATCCCGGCGTTCCCGCCGCGGCTGCCGCCGATCCACGACCCGCCGCCGGGCCTCTTCCTGCGGGGAGCCGCGCCCGTCGAGCTGCTCGCGCGGCCGGCGGTCGCGGTCGTCGGCGCCCGGAGCTGCACGGACTACGGCGCGCACGTCGCCCGGTCGCTCGCGCGCGAGCTCGCCGCGGCGGGCGTCGTCGTCGTCTCGGGCCTCGCGCGCGGCGTCGACGGCTGGGCGCACCGCGGCGCGCTCGAGGCGGGCGGCCCGACGGTCGCCGTGCTCGGCTGCGGCATCGACCGCGACTATCCGCGCGCGCACGCGGCGCTCGCCGCCCGGATCGCCGAGACCGGCCTGATCGTCTCCGAGTATCCGCCGGGCGTCGCGCCGGCGCCGTGGCGGTTCCCGGCGCGCAACCGCATCGTCGCCGGGCCTTGCGCGCGGCGACCGTCGTCGTCGAGGCGCGCGAGCGGAGCGGCGCGCTGATCACGGCCGACCTCGCGCTCGAGGAGGGGCGCGAGGTGCTCGCCGTCCCGGCGAGATCACCTCGGCGCTCTCGCGCGGCACGAACGCGCTCCTGCGCCTCGGCGCGACGCCGGTGACCGACGCGGCCGACGTGCTCGAGGCGATCGGGCTCGACCCCGCCGGAACGAGATCCCGAGCCGCCGTGCGGCGCCGGAGGCCGCCGCCGTCCTGGCCGCTCTCGACGCAGGCGCCGCGACGGCCGACGAGCTCGTCCGCGCGGCCGGCCTCGACCCGGCCGCAGCGGCCGCGGCGCTCGACCGAGCTCGAGCTCGCGGGTCTCGTCGCAGCGCCGCCGGGGTGTACAGGAGGTGATGCCGCCGCCGTAGCATCGACCGACGTGAAGACAACTTCATACTGGCTCGAGGAGCCGCACGAGCCGCTCCCGAAGCCTCGTTCGAGCGGCAGCGCCGGAGGTGACCGTGGTCGGCGGCGGCGTCACCGGCTGCTCGTGCGCCCTGACGCTTGCGGCGGCCGGCGTTCGCGTCCGCGCTCGTACGAGGCGCGCGAGATCGCCGGCGGGTGCGAGCGGGCGGAACGGCGGCTTCGCCCTCCGCGGCGGCGCGATGCCGTACGACCGCGCGCGGGTCGAGCTCGGGGCCGAGCCGCGCGCAGGCGCTCTGGCGGCTGACGGAGCGCGCGCTCGACCGGATCGAGCCGCTCGCGGGCGACGCGTTCGCGGCGGGTCGGCAGCCTCCGGCTCGCGGCCGGCCCGAGACGAGCGCGACGCGCTCGAGCGCGAGTTCGACGCGCTGCGCGAGGACGGCTTCGAGGCCGAGTGGGTCGACGAGCTGCCGGCGCCGCTCGACCGCCTCTACCGCGGCGCGATCCTCCACCCGCGCGACGGCGCGCTCCAGCCCGGCCCGCTGGGTCCGCCGCCTCGCGGCGCGGCGGCCGGCGCCGGCGCGGAGATCGTCGAGCGACAGCCGCGTCGAGCCGCGCGACGGCGTCGAGAGCCCGGCGACGCGTGATCGCCGTCGACGCGCTGCCCGGCGAGCTCGCGCCGAGCTCGCGGGCGCGGTCCGGCCGGTGCGCGGCCAGGTGCTCGTCACGGAGCCGCTCGCCGGACGCCGCTATCGCGCGCCCGCATTACGCGCGCGACGGCTACGACTACTGGCAGCAGCTCCCCGACGGCCGGCTGCTCGTCGGCGGCAAGCGCGACGCGAGCTTCGCGACCGAGGAGCACGGACGTCGAGGAGACGACGCGCGCTCGATCCAGGAGCGGCTCGAGGCGCTCGTCGTCGACCTGCTCGGCCGCGTGCCGCGGATCACGCACCGCTGGGCCGGGATCTGGGGCGAGACGCCCGACCGCCTGCCGCTCGTCGGGCCGGGTCCCGGGCCAGACCGGGGACGTGGGTCGCCGGCGGCTACTCGGGCCACGGCAACGTCCTCGGCTTCGCGTGCGGCGACCTCGTCGCGCGCGCGATCCTCGGCGACGAGGCGCCAGAGCTCGAGCTGTTCGACCCGGGTCGCTTCACGTCCGGCGAGAGCGTCCCGACCGGCTGAGGCGACCGCCGCGACCCGCGTGCCACGGGCGACGGCTGCGCCGCGACCGCCGACGCGCGCCCGACGATGCGGCCCGAGCCGTCCGGGCGTGGCGCCGACCCGCGTCCGGCGCTACAGCTCGACGCGCGGCAGATCGCTCAACGTCTGGACCTCCGCGAGCGCCGCGATCGCGATCGCGAGATCCTGGATCGCGAGCCCGGTCGAGTCGAACACCGTGATCTCGTCGTCGCCGCGCCGGCCCGGGCCTCGCCGGCGAGCACGGCGCCGAGCTCGGTCACGTCGCGCGCGCCCGAGCGCGCCGTCCTCGACCGCGTGCGCGAGCTCGCCGCCGTGGCTCGCCTGCTCCCAGTCGTCGCAGAACACGCGCGCGCGCGCGAGCTCCGCCGTCGCGGCCTCCGCCTTCCCGGGCCCGTCGGCGCCCATCAGGCTCACGTGCTGGCCCGGCCGCAGCGTGCCCGTCGCCGAGCAGCACCTCGTGCCCGGGCGTCACCGTCGCGACGCAGGTCGGCCGCGAGCGCCTCGTCGCGCGAGCGCCGCGACGTCGCGCGCCGAGCTCGTCGGCCGCGCCGCGCGCGCGCTCGCGGTCGACGTCCCAGATCGCGACCGCGCCGCCCGCGCGCGAGGAACGTCCGCGCGGCCGCGCGCCCGTTCACGCCCGCGCCGATCACCGCCGCGCGTCGCCGCGTCCGCGCGGCCGAGCGTCTCCGCGGCGAGCACCGCCGCCGCGCCGTCCGCAGCGCCGTCACCGACGCCGCGTCGATCACCGCCTCGAGCCGCCCGTCCTCGGCGTCCGAGACGAGCACGACCCCGCTCACCGTCGGCAGGCCGCGCGCCGGGTTGCCCGGGAACGACGTCACCCACTTGAGCAGCGCATGCCCGCCGCCGAGCGCCGGCATCGCGCGGAAGTCGCCCGCCGGGATAGTTCGTGCACGTAGACCTTCGGCGGCATCGTCCACTCGCCGCGCGCGTGGGCGATGAACGCGTCGCGCACGCCTCGACCGCCCGCTCCGGCGAGCACGGCCTGCTCGACGTGCCGCGGCGGTGAAGACCGGGACGGCGCGTCAAAGCGCCTTGACGGCGGAGACGAGCTTCAGCACCGACTCCTTCGCGTCGCCGAACAGCATCACCGTGTTCGGCTCGACGAAGAGCGGGTTGTCGATGCCGGCGAAGCCCGGTCGCCATCGAGCGCTTCATCACGACGACCTGCTTCGACTGGTCGACGTTCAGGATCGGCATCCCGTAGATCGGGCTCCCCGGCTCGTTCCGCGCGGCCGGGTTGACGACGTCGTTCGCGCCGATCACGAGCGACACGTCGGTCTGCGGGAACTGCGGGTTGATCTCGTCCATCTCCTTCAGCGCCGGGTACGGCACGTTCGCCTCGGCGAGCAGCACGTTCATGTGGCCCGGCATCCGGCCGGCGACCGGATGGATCGCGTAGTCGACCTGGATCCCCTTCTTCTCGAGCACGTCGGCGAGCTCGCGCACGGCGTGCTGCGCCTGCGCGACCGCCATCCCGTAGCCCGGCACGATCACGACCTGCTGCGCGTAGGCGAGCATGATCGCGACGTCCTCGGCGGTCGCCGAGCGCACCGTTCCCTCGACCGCCGCCGGCGCCGGCGCCCGCCTGCACCTTCCCGAACGCGCCGAAGAGGACGTTCCCGATCGAGCGGTTCATCGCCCGGCCCATCATCATCGTGAGCAGCGTTCCCGACGCGCCGACGAGCGCGCCGCTCACGATCAGGACGTTCGAGTCGAGCTCGAACCCGGTCGCCGCCGCCGCGAGGCCGGTGAAGGCGTTCAGCAGCGAGATCACGACCGGCATGTCGGCGCCGCCGATCGGCAGCACGAACAGCACGCCGAAGACGAGCGAGCCGACGAGCAGCGCCACGAGCAGCCACTGCTGCTCGGCGCCGGCGATGATCGCGACGCCGGCGGCGACGAGCGACGGCGAGCAGCGCCGAGGTTCACGACCTGCTGGCCCGGGATACGTGATCGGCCGGCCCTGGATCAGCTCCTGCAGCTTCGCGAACGCGACCATCGAGCCGGCGAACGAGACCGAGCCGATCAGCGCCGAGAGCACGATCGCGACCGAGACGTCGCCGTGCAGGTGCCCCGGCTCCGGCGCGAGGTTGTGGAACTCCGCGAGCGAGACGAGCGCCGCCGCGCCGCCGCCGACGCCGTTGAACAGCGCCACCATCTGCGGCATCGCGGTCATCTTCACGCGGCGCGCGCCGACCGCCCCGAACGACCGCGCCGATCGCCCCGCCGACGATGATCTGCCAGCCGATGTGCACCTCGTCCTGCGCGAGCGTCACGACGATCGCGATCGCCATCCCGGAGGCGCCGATCCAGTTGCCGCGCCGCGCCGTCGTCGGCGACGACAGGAACCGCAGCGCGAGGATGAAGCAGATGATCGTGACCAGGTAGAGCAGGTTCGAGAGGTTCTGGCTCATTCGACGCCGTCGTCGCCTCTTGCGGCCGTCGGCGGCTCGCGCTTCTTGAACATCTCGAGCATCCGGTCGGTGACGACGAAGCCGCCGACGACGTTCGCGGAGGCGAGGATCATCGCGATGAACCCGACCCAGCCCGTCAGCAGGTCGGGGTCGGCCATGCCCGGCGACGAGGATCGCGCCGACGATCACGATCCCGTGGATCGCGTTCGTGCCCGACATCAGCGGCGTGTGCAGCAGCGTCGGCACCTTCGAGATCACCTCGATCCCGAGGAAGATCGCGAGCGCGAGGATCGTCAGCTCGACGACGACGTCTGCGCGAAATGGCTCATGCGGCCCGTCCGCCTCCTCTGCTTCGGCCGCGTCACGCACGCGCCGGCGGTGATCTCGTCGTCCCAGTCGAGGTTCGAGCTCGCCGCCGGGCGCGAGGTGGGTGAGCGAGCGCGGCGACGTTCCGCGCGTAGAGCTGGCTCGCGTGCGACGGCCATCGTGCTCGGCAGGTTGAGCGTGCCGACGATCTCGACGCCGTCCGACCGCCACGATCTCGCCGGGCCGCGTCAGCTCGCAGTTGCCGCCCGTCTCGGCGGCGAGATCGACGATCACCGAGCCGCGGCGCATCTGCTCGACCGCCGACGCCGGGATCAGCCGCGGCGCCGGCCGGCCCGGGATCGCGGCGGTCGTGATCACGACGTCGAACTCGGGGATCCGCTCGCCGAGCGCCTCCTGCTGGCGCTGCCTGCTCCTCGGGCGTCAGCTCGCGCGCGTAGCCGCCCTCGGTCTCCTCGCCCGACGACGCCGAGGTCGAGGAACGACGCGCCGAGCGACTGCACCTGCTCCCGCACGACCGGCCGCACGTCGAAGCCGAACACGACGGCGCCGAGCCGCCGCGCGGTCGCGATCGCCTGGAGCCCGGCGACGCCGGCGCCGAGCACGAGCACCTTCGCCGGCGGCGATCGTCCCGGCGGCGGTCGTCAGCATCGGGAAGAACCTCGGCAGCCGCTCGGCGGCGAGCGAGCGCGCCCTTGTAGCCGGAGACCGTCGCCTGCGACGAGAGCGCGTCCATCGCCTGCGCGCGCGTGATCCGCGGGATCGACTCCATCGCGAACGCGACCACGCCGCGCGCCGCGAGCCGCTCGATCGCCGGCCGGGTCGCCGAGCGGCTGCGAGGAACGCGATCAGCAGCTGCCCGGCGCGGAGCTTCTGCCTCCTCGGCCTCGGACGGCTTCGCGACCTTGACGACGCAGTCGGTGCGCTCCACGCGTCGTCGACGAGCTCGGCGCCCGCCTCCGCGTACGCGTCGTCGGCGAAGCCCGGCGGCCGTGCCGGCGCCGCGCTCGACCGCGACGGTGATCCCGTCGAGGCGCGAGATCACGTCGGGCACGAGCGCGACCCGGTTCTCGCCCGGCGCCGTCTCCCTCGGAACGCCCACCCGCATGCGGGCGACGCTATCGCAGACCGCGGATGCCGGGGCGCTGGGGCCTGCGGCACGGGCTGAGCGCGCGCGAGCCGATCCCTGTGGAGAGATCGGCACGAAGTCGGCACACGCGGGCGCCGCGGGGCCGGATACCGTGGCCCGCGGGGGCTGCACCGTGTCCCTTGGTCGGCGCGCCCGCGACCTAGACTCGGGCGGTGACCCAGCTCCTGATCGAGCACGGGCTCGCGATCCTCTTCGTGCTCGTCGCGATCGAGTCGGCGGGGGTGCCGGTCCCGGGCGAGACGGCGCTCGTGGCCGCCGGTGGTGCTCGCCAACGCGGGCACTACTCGCTCTGGGCCGTGATCGCCGTGGCGGCCGTCGCGGCGATCGTCGGCGACAACATCGGCTACTGGCTCGGCCGGAAGGGCGGCCGCGCGCTGCTCGGGCGCACGCCGTTCGTGCGGACTCACTTCGAGCGCGTGCTGCCGCCGTCCGAGCGGTTCTTCGAGAGGCACGGGCCGAAGACCGTCTTCATCGGCCGTTTCGTCGCGATTCTCCGGGTCACGGCCGCCTGGCTCGCCGGGATCAGCCACATGCCGTGGTGGCGATTCCTCCTCTGGAATGCAGCAGGCGGGATCGTCTGGGCGACGCTCGTCGCCGTCGTCGCCTACTGTCGCGGGTCGGGCGGCCGCCGACGCGATCAGCCGTTACGGCCTCTACGCGGCGATCGCGATCGTGATCGGGCTCGTGCTCGCGTTCGTCGGATTTCGGATCTGGCGGCGTCGCATGATCGAGGAGTCGTAGGTGCACCCGGTGCGCGGAACGACCTGAATTCAGGCTGTGATTTGCTTGCGGTGCGCGCTGTTCCGCAAACGCTTGTGTCTTCGGCTGCGAGATGTGGACGGGGCGCGAATTCATAATGTGGTGATAGACGTTGGTTTTCAGTATCCTGTCATTCCGGTCGGAACCACCGAAGGAGGTTAATCCGTGGCTCGGAGAACCGTTCTCGTCTGCGACAACTGCAGCAAGGAAGTGGGCGAGAACAAGGGCGCGACCCTGCGCGTCACGTTTACCGATGC
The DNA here is from genome assembly GCA_963729135.1 of uncultured Actinomycetes bacterium. Classification (GTDB taxonomy): domain Bacteria; phylum Actinomycetota; class Thermoleophilia; order Gaiellales; family Gaiellaceae; genus PALSA-600. Next base: position 50,072 of record CAVSMT010000010.1, on the reverse strand, counting down.
GCGGCGCGGCTCCAAGGTCGCGGACCTGTGCGACAGCTGCGCCGCGGAAATGCCCGGGCGCGCCGCCGCTCGCCGCGGCCGGCGGCCGAAGGCCGCGGTCGCGTAAATCGCCGCGGGCGGGGCTTGCGGCGTTTCCGGACGCACGGGAACGCCGCGAGCCCCCCGCCCGGATTGCCGCTCGCAGCACCGTTTTCGGCCCGAGGCGCGCTCAAACGCCGTCCAGGGACAGGTCTACGATGGCCCGGTGAGCCTGACCCTCGTCGCGGGGCCCGCGAACGCGGGCAAGGTCGCGCTCCTGCTCGAGCGCTATCTCGAACGGCTCGACGACGAGCCGTTCCTGATCGTGCCGAACCGGTCGGACGTCGACCGGGTCGAGCGCGAGCTCCTCGGCCGCGCGGGATGCCTGTTCTCGGCGGCTCGATCGGGACGTTCGCCGATCTGTTCGAGCGGATCGCCGCCGGCGACCCCGACCGCCGGCCGGTGGCGACCGACGCGCAGCGCACGCTCGTCGTCCGGCGCGCGGTCGCCCGGCGCGCGCCCGGGGCTCGACGGGCTCGCCGGCTCCGCGCGCTTCCCCGGCTTCGCCGACACGCTGCTCGGGACGCTCGCCGAGCTCGAGTCGGGGCTCGTCGAGCCGGACGAGCTCGGCGGCGAGACCGGCGCTCTCCACGCGGCGTACCGCGCGGAGCTCGACCGGCTCGGGCTCTGGGACCGCGACACGCTTCGCCGCCGCGCCGCCGAGCGGCTCGAGCGCGACCTCGACGCGTGGCACGGCGAGCCCGTGCTCGCGTACGGATTCGAGGACCTGACCGGCGCCGAGTGGTCGCTCCTGCGGGCGCTCGCCGGGCGTGCCGACGTGCACGTCTCGCTGCCGTACGAGCCGGGCCGCGTCGTCTTCGGCTCGCTGCAGCGGACGGCAGAGGACCTCGCCGGGCTCGCGGCCGGGCAGACCGTGGAGCTTCCGGCGCAGCCCGGCGTCCGGCCGCCGGCGCTCGCCCATCTCGAGCGCGCGCTCTTCGAGCCGGCGCCCGCGAGCCCGCCGCCGCTCGACGGCGCCGTCCGCTTCCTCGAGGGCGCGGGCGCGCGCGGCACGCTCGAGCTCGTCGGCGAGGAGGTGCTCGCGCTGCTCCGCGGCGGCATGCCCGCCGAGGAGATCGCGCTCGTCGTGCCCGGCCTCGACCGCTGGCGGGCGCCGCTCGAGACGGTGTTCTCCGCGCTCGGGATCCCGTACGCGATCGAGGGCCGGGTGCGGCTGCCGGCGACGCCGCTCGGTCACGCGCTCCTCTCGCTGCTCCGCTTCGCGTGGGGCGGCGCCGGGCGCCGGGCGCTGTACGGGTACCTCCGCTCGCCGTACTCCGGGATCGCGCGCGGGAGCGTCGACTTCGCCGAGGGCCGGCTGCGCGGGCGGGCGGTGAGCACGCCAGAGCGCGTCGAGGCCGAGACCGAGCGGCTGCGCGAGGCGCCGGTTCCCGCGCTCCGCGAGCTCCGCGCCGCCGAGCCGGTGGCGGGCGTCCGCGCGCTGCTCCGGTCGATGCTCCGCTCGGCGTACGGCCTGGACGCGCCGCCCGCGGGCGAGACGGCGCGGCTCGACCTCCGCGCCGCCGCGGCGGCGACCGCGCTCCTCGACGAGCTCGACGACTGGCGCCGGCTCGGCGAGCCGGTCGGCGAGGCCGACGTGATCTCGCTCCTCGAGCGGGCCGAGGTGCGGCCGGGCTCGCCGGGCGAGCCGGGCCGCGTCGCGGTCCTCGACCTGCTCCGCGCCCGGACCCGCAAGTTCGCCGCGGTCTTCGTCCTCGGGCTCGAGGAGGGGTCGCTGCCGAGGCGTGTCCGCCCCTCGGCGTTCCTCGACGACGATCGCCGCCGCGAGCTCGGCCGCCGCCTCGAGCGGCCCGACCCGGTGAGTCGCGACCGCTACCTGTTCTACACCGCGTGCACGCGGGCGACGGGCCGGCTCACGCTCGTCCGCGAGGCCGCGACCGACGAGGGCTCGCCGCTCGAGCCGAGCCCGTTCTGGGGCGAGGTCGCCGCCGTCTTCGACCCGGAGGACGTCGCGCGGGCGACGCGGCGGCGCGCGCTCTCCGAGGCCACGTGGCCGCTCGACGAGGCGCCGACCGAGCGCGAGCGGCTCCGCGCGCTCGCCCGGCTCAACGCGGACGCGCCCGACGACGCGAGCGCGCTCGCGGAGGCGAACGGCTGGACGCGGCCGCTCGGCCGCGCACGGCGCGCGTTCGAGCGCGCGACGCGGCTCCGCAACCCGGTCGTGCTCGCGGAGCTCGGCTCGCGGCGCACGTTCGGCGCGACCGAGCTCGAGCGGTTCGCCGACTGCTCGTCGGCGTGGCTCTTCGACCGCGTCGTCGAGCCGAAGAAGATCGACGCCGAGGTCGACCCGCTCCTCCGCGGCAAGGTCGCGCACCAGGCGCTGTACGCGTTCTACAACGGCTTGCCGAAGGAGCTCGGCGAGGACCGCGTCACGCCCGCGAACCTCGACGCGTCGCTCGACTTCCTCGGGCGCTGCCTCGACGAGGCGCTCCGCGGCGGCGTGCGGCTCGACCTCAGCGACGTGCAGGCCGCCGAGCTCCGCGTCGGCCTGCGGCGCGACCTCGAGCGCTTCCTCCGCGAGGAGGCGCGCTCGCCGCTCGGGCTCGTGCCGCGGCGCTTCGAGGTCGGGTTCGGGAGCGAGCGGTCGGCGCCGGAGCTCCAGCGCGGGATCGAGCTCGGCGACGGCCTCGTCGCGAGCGGGAAGATCGACCGCGTCGACGTCGACCCGTTCAGCGCGCGCGGGATCGTGACCGACTACAAGTCGGGCAAGGGCTCGTTCTCGGCCGCGCAGATCGAGGCCGAGCAGCGCCTGCAGATCCCGCTGTACATGCTCGTGCTCCGCGACCTCGTCGGCGTCGAGCCGCTCGGCGGCGTGTACCGCGCGCTCGCCGGCGCCGGGACGGTGCGCGGGATGCTCCGCGCCGAGGCGCGCGACGACCTCCCCGGGTTCAAGCCGAACGACTACCTCGACGAGGATGCGTTCTGGGGGCAGGTCGAGGCGGCGCGCGGCCGGGCGCTCGGGCACGCGCAGCGGATCCGGCGCGGCGACGTCGAGCACGACCCGCGTGGCGGCGAGTGCCCGGCGTGGTGCGACCTCTGGACGATGTGCCGGGTGAAGCGCGCGTGAACGAGCGGCAGCTCGCGGCGGTCGAGGCGCGCGGCGAGGTCTTCGTCTCGGCGGGCGCCGGCACCGGCAAGACGTCCGTGCTCGTCGAGCGGTTCGTCCGCGCCGTCCGCGACGACGGGCTCGACGTCGACTCGGTGCTCGCGATCACGTACACGCGGAAGGCGGCCGGCGAGCTGCGCGCGCGGATCCGCAAGGCGCTCGTCGAGTCCGGCCGGCACGACCTCGCGCGCGATCTCGACGGCGCGTGGATCTCGACGATCCACGGCTTCTGCGCGCGGCTGCTCCGCGCGCACCCGTTCGCGGCCGGGATCGACCCACGCTTCCGCGAGCTCGACGAGGAGCACGGCGCGGTCCTCCGCGGCGAGGCGTTCGAGCGCGCGCTCGCGACCTTCTGCGCCGACGGCGACGAGCGGCGCGTCCGGCTGCTCGCGACGTACGGGAGCGGCTCGCTCCGGCGGATGCTCACCGGCGTGTACGAGACGCTCCGCTCGGCCGGGCGCCCGCTCGCGCTCGAGCTCGGGCCGCTCCCCGACGTCGGCGCGCTCCTCGACGATCTCCGCCGCGAGGCGCGGGCGCTCCTCGACGACCCGGACGCGACCGACCGGCAGCGCGCCGCCGCGCGCGCCGCGCTCGACCTCCCGGGCGAGCCCGACGAGCTGCTCGACCTCGGCACGCTCGCGACGAGCGGCGGACGCGCCAACGCGTTCAAATGGGCGCGCGAAGCGGGTCGAGCAGGCCGCGCTTCGACGTCCTCGCCGCGGACGACAAGGAGCTCCTCGAGGAGCTGCTCGCGCTGTTCGCGTCGTCGTACGCGGCGGCGAAGGAGGCCGAGTCGGCGCTCGACTTCGAGGACCTCCAGCTCCTCGCGCGCGACCTCCTCCGCGACGACGAGCGGATCCGCGAGGCCGAGCAGCTCCGCTTCCGGACGATCATGGTCGACGAGTTCCAGGACACGAACGCGCTCCAGTGCGAGCTCGTCGACCTGCTCGCGGGCGGGCCGGCGGCGAAGGACGTCTTCTTCGTCGGCGACGAGTTCCAGTCGATCTACGGGTTCCGGCACGCCGACGTGGACGTCTTCCGCGAGCGCCGCGCGGCGGCGTCGCAGCGGCTGCCGCTGACGGAGAACTACCGCTCGCGGCCCGAGGTGCTCGCGGCCGTGAACCACCTCTTCGAGCCCGAGTTCGGCGACGGCTTCCAGCCGCTCTCGGCGTCGGGCGAGTTCCCCGACCCGGTCTTCGGCCATCCGGTCGAGCTGCTCGTCACCGACCGCGAGTCGTATCGCGAGGCGCGGCGAGCGCTGGCGGCGGGCCGAGGCGCGGCATATCGCCCGGCGCGTGCGCGGGCTCGTCGACACGGGCGCGGCGGCGCCCGGCGAGATCGTGCTGCTGTTCGCGGCCGGCACCGACGCGGACGCGTACGAGGAGGAGCTGCGCGCCGCCGGCCTGCCGACGTACCGCGCGACGGGCCGCCGGTACTTCGGCCAGCAGCAGGTCGTCGACCTGCTCATGTACCTGCGGCTGCTCCACAACCGCTACGACGACGAGGCGCTCGTGGCCGTGCTCGCCTCGCCGTTCGTCGGCGTCTCGAACGACGCGCTCGTGCTCGTCCGCCGCCACGCCGGCCGCCGGCCGCTCTTCAGCGGGATCGAGCGGTCGCTGCCGGAGGCGCTCGGCGGCGAGGACGAGCGCCTCGTCCGCGCGTTCAAGCAGCGGTACGACCGGCTCGTCGCGCTCTCGGCGCGCGTCTCGCTCGAGCGGCTCTGCGAGCAGGTCGTGTGCGAGCACGACTACGACCTCGCCGTGCTCGCGCGCTGGGACGGCAAGCGCCGGTACGCGAACCTCCGCAAGCTGATGCGGCTCGCGCGCTCGTACGAGGAGCTGCGCGGCCCCGACGTCGAGGGCTTCGTCCGCTTCATCCGCGACCAGGAGCGCGCTCGGCGCCGCGCAGCTCGAGGCAGTCTCCGAGGAGGAGGGCGCCGACGCCGTGCGGCTGCTCACGATCCACGGCGCGAAGGGGCTCGAGTTCAAAGTCGTGGTCGTCGCCGACGCCGGCCGCGACACCGGGTACCAGCCCGGCGCGGACGAGATCCTCGCGCGCGCCGACGGCCGCTTCGGCTTCAAGGCCGTTCACCCGACGACCGGTCGCAAGCAGCCGGTCTTCGACTACGAGGGCGTCCGCGCCGCCGCGCAGGAGGCCGAGGCCGACGAGCGGCTCCGCCTGTACTACGTCGCGATGACGCGCGCGATCGACCGGCTGATCGTCTCCGGGCGCGGTCGACGAGGGCCGGAAGACGCCGATCGGCTGGGTGCTCTCGCGGCTCGAGTGCGAGCCGGAGCTCGCCGCCGCGGAGGCGCCGTTCGAGCTCGAGCGCGGCGGCGCGCGCTTCCTCGTCACGGTCGACCGGCACGCGCCGGTCGCCGCCGCGGTGGCCGCCGAGGAGGAGCCGGTCGACGGCGACGGGCAGCTCGCGCTCTTCGCCGAGCTGCCGGTCACGGCGCCCCCGCCCGCGTACCGGCTGCCCGAGCTGGCGCTCGTCGCGCCGCCGCCCGCGCACCGTGTCCGGCGGCTCTCGTACTCGGCGCTCGCGCTCTTCGAGCGCTGCGGCTACCGCTACTACGCCGAGCGGATCGCCGGGCTCCGGCCCGTCCCGCCGGCCGCCGGCGGCGGCGGCGAGGGCGGCCTCGCCGCGACGGAGGTCGGCGACGCCGTCCACCGCCTCCTCGAGCTCGTCGACCTCCGCGACCCGCGCCCGCCCGCGCTCGACCCGGTCCGCGAGTGGTACCCGGCGGTGACCGACGAGGAGCTCGCGCGGATCGAGGCGTTCGTCGGCTCGTACTGCGCCTCGGGGCTCGCGCGGCGCGTCGCCGGGCTCGCGGGCGCGCGCCCCGAGCGGCCGTTCGCGTTCGAGCACGACGGCGTCCTCCTCCACGGCCGGCTCGACGTCCTCCACCGCGAGGGCTCGCACGCGCTCGTCGTGGACTACAAGACCAACATCCTCGGCGAGCGGACGGCGGAGGAGATCGTCGAGTCCGACTACCGCCTGCAGCGGCTCGTGTACGCGCTCGCGTGCCTCCGCGCCGGCGCCGACGAGGTCGAGGTCGTCTACACGTTCCTCGAGGCCGCCGACGCCGTCGTCTCGACGACGTTTCGCCGCGACGAGACGCCGGAGCTCGAGCGCGAGCTGTCGGAGGCGATCGCCCGCATCGGCGCCGGCGAGTTCGTCCCGACCCCGAGCGCGTTCGCGTGCGCGGACTGCCCGGCCCTCGGCGTCGTCTGCGCGGGCCCCGCCCTCGCCGCGCCCGGAGAGGCCGGGGCGCGCGAGGCGCTCGTCGGGGCCTAGCCGCCGACGCTCTGGACGTACGCGACCGCGGCCTTCAGCACCGCGACGGCGTCGACCGTGCTCACGGCGGTCGCGAGGCCGTGGACAGCGACGTACTCGTCGCCGACGATCGTGTCGCAGCCGATCTCGTGGCCGTCGGAGTCGTAGCCGCACTCGGCGCTCCGGCCGATGTCGGGCGCGAAGATCGCCGACGACGCCGGCGGGTTCGCGGTGCCGACGATCACGCTCGAGCTCGCGCTCGAGCAGGCCGAGCCGACGCACGGGATCGTCGTCGGGCCGAACGTGACGACGTACTCGACGCCGGTCGGGCTCGTCAGGACCGCCTTCACCGCCCCGTCCGCCGGGCTCCCGAGCGGCACGCTCGGATTGACGCTCAGCACGGTGAACCCGGCCGGCGGCTTGAACCTGCCGCTGAGGAGCTTGCGCGACATGGCCAGGTTCGCCATCTGCGCGTTCCGGCTCGCCGTCGCCGACTGCGGATTCGTCGTCGTCGTGAGGAGCGCGAGCGCCCCCGCGCCGGAGTCGCCGCCACCGCCTCCGCCGCAGCCGGAGAGCGCGAGGCCGGCGGCGAGCGCGAGCGGGGCGAGCGTGGCTCCGCGGGGTGGCACGCGCCGATTATCGACGCCCCGCGCGCGGCGGAGCAAGCGGCTCTGTAGCGTCGCCCGCATGGCACGGAGCTTCGTCGGGGAGGCGCGGCGGCGGGTCGGCCCGAAGCGGGCGCGGATCGGGCCGATCGTCGCGCTGCTCGCGGCGGCGCACGCGGACGCGACGATCGCGCTCCGCTTCGCGAGCCCGCTCGAGCTGCTCGTCTCGGTGATGCTCTCGGCGCAGACGACCGACGTGAACGTGAACCGCGTCACCGAGCGCCTGTTCGTCAAGTACCGCCGGCCCGAGGACTACCTCGCGGTGCCCCAGGCCGAGCTCGAGCGCGACATCTTCGCGACCGGCTTCTACCGCCAGAAGGCCAAGTCGCTGCGCGGGACGATGCGCGTCCTGATCGAGGACTACGACGGCGAGGTGCCGACCGCCCTCGCCGACCTGCTGCGGCTGCCCGGCGTCGCGCGCAAGACCGCGAACGTCGTCGCGGCCGAGCTCGGCCACGTGCAGGGCATCGTCGTCGACACGCACGTGCGGCGGCTCTCGCAGCGGCTCGGGCTCACGCGCGCGGACGACCCGGTGAAGATCGAGCGCGACCTCGTGAAGCTCGTGCCGCGGGCCGACTGGGCGCGCTTCCCGCACCTCCTGATCTGGCACGGCCGCCGGGTCTGCGACGCGCGCCGGCCCCGCTGCGAGGAGTGCGTCCTCGCCGACCTCTGCCCGTCGAGCCGGCTTCCGCGAGCGCTATAACCGCGCCATGGCCGCGGAGGGCGACGAGCTCCTGCACCGCATCATCGAGACGATCCCGGCCGGGATCTGGGCGATCGACGCCGAGGGCCGGACGACGTTCGTCAGCCGGCGGGTCTCGGAGGTGATGGGCCACCCGCCCGACGAGATGGTCGGCCGCTCGGTCGCCGAGTTCGTGCACGAGCGCGACTGGCCGGCGCTCGCCGAGTCGCTGCGCCGGATGGCCGAGCTCCGCCGCGGCGGGTTCGACGGCCCCGTCGAGAACGTCGCCGAGCTCGTCCGCCGCGACGGCACGACGGTGACGATCTCGTTCACGAGCTACCCGCTCTTCGAGGGCGGCGAGTACGCGGGTTCGGTCTCGCTCGACATGACCGAGCTCCGCGAGGTCGAGCGGCAGCTCGCCGAGAGCGAGGAGCGGTTCCGCCGGCTCGCCGAGAACGCGGCCGACGTCATCTACCGGTTCCGGTTCGGCCCCGAGCCAGGGCTCGAATACGTGAACGAGGCGGTCGAGCGCGTGACCGGTTACACGCCCGAGGAGTACTACGCCGATCCCGGGCTCGCCGTCCGGATCCTCCACCCGGACGACCGGGAGATCGTCGAGGAGCAGCTCGCGGCGCTGGTCGAGGCGCCCGACCCGATCGTCTACCGGCTGTTCCGCAAGGACGGCGGGCTCGTCTGGGTCGAGGCGCACCTGAAGCTCGTCGTCGACGACGACGGCGATCCGATCGCGTACGAGGGCATCACGCGGGACGTGACCGAGCGCCAGCAGCTCGAGGAGCAGCTCCGGCAGGCGCAGAAGATGGAGGCGATCGGCCAGCTCGCGGGCGGGGTCGCGCACGACTTCAACAACGAGCTCGCCGCGATCCGCCTGTACGCCGAGGGCGCGCTCCGGCACCTCGGGCCGGACGGCGAGCGGGTGCGGAGCGAGCTCGAGGGGATCCTGTGGATGACCGAGAGCGGGCGGGCGCTGACCGCGCAGCTGCTCGCGTTCGGGCGCCGGCAGCGCCTCGACCCGCAGGTGCTCGACGTGAACGAGGTCGTCCGCCGCTCGGAGCGGCTGCTGCGGCGGCTGATCGGCGACCACATCGGGCTCGAGAGCCGGCTCGGCGACGGGCCGCTCCTCGTCGAGACCGACCCGTACGGGCTCGAGCAGGCGCTGCTGAACCTCGTCCTGAACGCGCGCGACGCGATGCCCGCCGGCGGCACGATCCGCATCACGACCGGGCTCGCGGCGGCGGCGCCCGCCGACCTCCCGGCCGGGAGCTACGCGTCGATCGCGGTCGCCGACGACGGCGCCGGGATCGCCGAGGACGCGCGCGACCACCTCTTCGACCCGTTCTTCACCACGAAGCGGCAGGGCGAGGGCACGGGCCTCGGCCTCTCGACGGTGTACGGGTTCGTCCGGCAGTGCGGCGGGACGGCGCACGTCGCGAGCGAGCTCGGCGAGGGCACGACGCTGACGCTGCTGCTGCCGATCGCGACGGACGGGGCGCGGCCCGACGATCCGGCCCCGCCGCCGGGCGAGCCCGAGCCCGGCCGCGGCGAGACGGTGCTCGTGGTCGAGGACGAGCCGTTTCTCCGCGAGCTCCTCGCCGCGATCCTCGAGGAGCAGGGGTACGCCGTCCTGAGCGCCGATTCAGGCGACGAGGCGCTGCGGCTCGCCGACGGCCACGACGGCACGATCGACGTCGTGCTCACCGACCTGCTGATGCCGGGGATGACCGGGCGGCAGCTCGCCGCGCGGCTCGTCGGGCAGCACCCGGAGACGAAGGCGCTCTTCATGTCCGGGTACGCGGCCGACGCGCTCGCGGGCGAGGACGTCGGCGAGTCGTTCCTGCAGAAGCCGTTCGGCGCGACCGAGCTCGGCGCCGCGATCCGGCGCGCGCTCGTCGGGTGAGCTACGCCGCGTGCGAGCGCGGCGTCAGCGCGACGAGCAGCCCGCCGTCGTCGTCGTACGCCGGGAAGAGGTCGGCGGTGACGTCCTTCGGCCGCCCCGCGCGCGTGCGGATCGTCAGCTCCTGGCCGAGCTTCCGCACGCCCCACTCGCGGACGAGCGCGACCGGCTCGCCGTTCGAGAGCTGGAGCGCGTCGACGACGTCGCGGCCCATCAGCTCCTCCTCCATGAACCCCGTCAGCTCGAAGACGCCGCGGCCGGTCGCGAGCACGCGGCCCGCCTGATCGCAGACGAGGAACCCGGTCGCGGGCGCCGGGTAGTAGTCGTCGAGCAGCTCGAACAGGAACCCGAACCCGCAGTGCCGGCACGCCGGAGCGGCGGACGAGAACCCCTCGCGGGCGTCGATGTCGATCGAGCGCTCCTTGCAGCGCGGGCAGATGTAGTACGGCACGCGCCCCAGGGTAGCCGAGCGCTAGAACCACCCTTTCCGGCGGAAGAAGACGAGCTGCGCGATCGTCGTGACGATGATCAGGCCCCACGACCACTCGTAGCCGAAGCCCCAGTGGAGCTCGGGGATCTTGCGGAAGTTCTGGCCGTAGAGCCCGACGATGAAGGTGGGGAGGAGGAGCAGCGACGCGATCATCGTCAGCCGCTTCATCACCTCGTTCTGGTCGATCGAGACCTTCGACTGGAAGTAGTCGCGCACGCCGGCGACGAGCTCGCGGGTGGCGTCGAGCCCCTCCGACGCGCGCAGGAGCTTGTCGTACGCGTCGGCGAAGTGGAGCTCGACGTCGCGCGGGAAGATCTCTGCGTCGTCGAGCTCGATCCGGTTGTCGACGATCTGACGGACGGCGTCGCGGGTCGGCGCGAGCGTCCGGCGGATGCGAAGCAGGTCGTGACGGAGCCGCGAGATCCGGTCGCGGATGAGGCCTGGACGCCACTGCTCGACGGCGTCCTCGAGCTCGTCGATCTCGTCGTCGAGGCTGTCGACGAGATCGAGGTACCGCTCGGCCACCTCGTCCACGAGCCGGTAGACGTACATCCCGGTCGGCTCGCCCGGGCGGCATGCGTTCTTGGCCGCCATCGGGTCGAACGGATGCTCGTCCGGCGGCGTCTTCGATACGGTCACGAGCCGCTCGGGCGTGAGGACGAAGTCGACCTCCTGGTAGTAGACGCGGTCCTCGGAGACGACGGCGACCGGGACGAGCAGCACGCCGACGATGTAGCTGCCGTGGGACTCGATCCGCGGGCGCGGCTCGTCGTCGTGGGCGAGCGGCGCCCGCAGGAGCGCAACGGCGGTCGGGTGCAGGGCGTCCGGCAGGTGCGCCCGGAGCTCCTCCTCCGTGGGGTCGATCAGGTCGTCCCAGGCCAGCCCCTCGGCCACCCGGACGACACTAGCGCCGGGGTCGGCTGGCCCCTAGCCGGGGACGGGCTCGAGGCCCGACGTCTGCGCCGTGCCGGGGTGCCCCTCCAACGCGGCGAGGTACCGCTCCGCGTCGAGTGCGCCCATGCAGCCCGAGCCGGCGGCGGTGACCGCCTGCCGGTACACGTGGTCCTGGACGTCGCCAACGGCGAACACGCCCGGGATGTTGGTCTCGGTCGTGCCGGGCCTCGTGACGAGGTAGCCGCCGTCGTCGTGCTCGAGCCAGTCGACGAAGAGCGCCGTGTTCGGGTCGTGGCCGATCGCGACGAAGAAGCCGCCGGCCTCGATCTCGAGCGGCTCGCCCGTCTCGGAGTGAAGGAGCCGGACGCCCGTCACCGAGGTGTCGCCGAGGATCTCGTCGACCACGTACGGGGTCAGGAGCTCGATCTTCTCGTTCGTGCGGGCGCGGTTGACCATGATGTTCGAGGCGCGGAAGTCGTCGCGCCGGTGCACGAGCGTGACCTTCTTCCCGAAGCGGGTCAGGAACAGCGCCTCCTCGAAGGCCGAGTCGCCGCCGCCGACGACGACGATGTGCCGTTCCTTGAAGAACGCGCCGTCGCAGGTCGCGCAGGCCGAGACGCCGCGGCCCTGGAGCCGGCGCTCGGAGTCGAGGCCCAGCCAGCGCGCGCTCGCGCCCGTCGCGACGATCACCGCACGCGCCCGGTACTCGTCGTCGCCGACCCAGACCCGGAACGGCTGCTCCGAGAAGTCGACGCGCGTGACGTCGTCGGTGACGAACTCGGCGCCGAAGCGGGCGGCCTGGCGTCGGAACTCGTGCATCATCTCGGGCCCCATGATCCCGTCGGGGTACCCCGGGTAGTTCTCCACGTCGCTGGTGATCATCAGCTGGCCGCCCCACTGGAACCCCTCGATCACGAGCGGCTGCAGATCGGCGCGCGCGCTGTAGAGCGCAGCGGTGTAACCGGCGGGACCGCCGCCGACGATGATCAGCTCACGTACGTCGTTGGTGCTCACGATTGTTTCCTCCTCAACTGAATGCTGCCTGATTCAACGACGCGGCGGGGCCGGAAGTTCCCCGGCGGCTCCGGCGGGGAAAGGTCTCTGGAAATCGCGAAGGGGAGGTGACCGCAGTGCCTCGGGCGACGGTGACGTGGCAGATGGTTCGGGAGCTCGCGGAGTTCCGGGCCGACAAGGGATGCGCGCTCAGCCTGTACGTCGACCTCGATCCGTCGGTCGCGCCGACGCCGAAGGAGATCGAGCCGCGGCTCAACTCGCTGCTCGCCGGGGCGGAGCGGGAGGTCGAACAGCGCGAGCTCGAGCACGGCTCGAAGAAGGCGCTGGTGCGCGATCTCGCCGGCATCCGCACGTGGTGGGATCGCGAGTTCGACCGCGACGGCGCGCGCGGCGTCGCGCTGTTCGCGAGCTCCCTCGACGGGCTGTGGCGCCCGCTGCCGCTGCCGGAGGGCGTCGACGACGAGGTTCGGGTCGGGAACCGCCTCTGCGTCGCGCCGCTCCTGCCGCTCGCCGGCCGCGGCGACGGCGCGCTCGTCGCGCTCGTGAGCCGCGAGCGCGGGCAGGTCTTCCGCCTCCGGGACGGGCGGCTCGAGGAGATCGTCGACCAGTCGGAGGAGCAGCCCGGGCAGCACGACCAGGGCGGCTGGTCGCAGTCGCGGTACCGGCGCCACATCGACAAGCTCGTCCACGACCATCTGAAGACCGTCGGCGACGAGATCGCCCGGCGGACGCGCGGCGGCGGGCTCGAGCTCGTGATCGTCGCGCCGCACGAGCTGAGGGGCGAGCTCGAGGCGACGCTGTCGGCCGAGGCGCGCGAGGCGATCGTCGGCTGGGCCACGGTCGAGGCGCACGCGACGCCCGTCGAGGTGCTCGAGGTCGTCCGTCCGCACCTCGAGCGGGCGCGGGCCCGGCAGGTCGCCGAGGCGCTCGAGCGCTGGCAGGCGGAGGCCGGCCGCAACGGCCGCGCGGTCGCGGGGTGGGACGAGGTGCTGACCGCCGCCTCCGACGGCCGCGTCGAGCTGCTGCTCGCACGCACCGGCGCGAGCCGCGGGGCGTTCGTGTGCCCGGAGTGCGGCCGCGGCTCCGCGGCGCCGGGCGCGTGCCCTCTCGACGGGCGCGAGCTCGAGCCCGATCCGGACGGGCTCGACCTCGCCGTCCACCATGTCCTCGCCCACGGCGGCTCGGTCGTCCCGTTCGACGGCGACGCACTCGACTCGCACGGCGGCGTCGGCGCGTTGCTGCGCTTCTAGCGTCAGGCCGCGTCTGCGGCGCGCGTCGGGAGCTCGACGACGTCGTCGTTCGCGAGCTCTGCCGCGAACACCGGCCTCGACTGGCGGTCGACCGTCGGCACTTCGGGCAGCTCGTCGTTGCCCGCGCCGAGCGCCGGCAGCTTGCGCGCGGTCACGAGCACGCGCGTGTCGAGCGAGCCGACGGCCTCGTTGTACGTCTTCACGGCGCTGTCGAGCGCGCGGCCGACCTTCGCGAAGTGGCCGCAGAACACGCCGATCCGCTCGTAGAGCTCGCGCCCGAGCTTGCTCACCTCGCGGGCGCTCTCGGCGACCGTCTCCTGCTGCCAGCCGTACGAGACCGTGCGGAGCAGCGCGATCAGCGTCGTCGGCGACGCCGGGACGACGCCCCCGCCGACGCCAGCGTCGAGGAGCGCGGGATCGTGGTCGAGCGCGGCGCGGAAGAACCCCTCGTCGCCGAGGAACATCACCACGAACTCCGGCGCGGGCTCGAACTGCTGCCAGTACCGCTTCTGACCGAGCTTCACCATGTGCTCGCGCACGAGCCGCGCGTGCCGCTCGAGGTGCCGGCGCCGCTCGTCCTCGTCGTCGGCCTCGACCGCGTCGAGGTAGGCGTCGAGCGGCGTCTTCGAGTCGACGACGACGTGCTTGCCGCCGGGCAGCTTCACGACCATGTCGGGCCGCAGCAGCCGGCCGTCGTCGTCCCGCTCGCTCGCCTGCTCGACGAAGTCGCAGTGCGCGACCATCCCCGCGAGCTCGACCACGCGCTTCAGCTGCATCTCGCCCCAGCGACCGCGCACGTGCGGCGCCCGGAGCGCGGTGACGAGGTTGCCCGTCTCCTTCCGGAGCCGGTCCTGGCCCTCGGCCACGCTCCGCAGAAGCTGCGGGATCGCCCCGACCTCGCGCGTCCGCTTCTCCTCGAGGTGGCGCGCCTGCTCCTCGTAGCGCGCGAGCGTCTCCCGGATCGGCTGGAGCTTCAGCTCCGCGAGCTGGAGGAGGTCGGCGCTGCTCTTGTCGAGCGCGTCGCTCGTGAGCGCCTTCAGGTGCTCGTCCCACTGTCCGCGATCGCGGTCTGCGACGGCGAGCTTCTCGTCGCGGCTGCGGATGGCCTCGCGCGCCCAGAGCCAGACGGCGGCGGCGCCGAGGACGAGTCCGATGAGGAGTCCCGGGATCACGAGCCGACAAACGCTACGGGTCGCGTCGGACGGACGACCTGCCCGGACCAGAAATTCGGCCCCGACGAGTCCGAAGACCTACCGGGGCCGAGTGCCGGATCCAGCGAGTCCGAAGACCTACCGGATCCGACGTCGGCACGCTACCCGGGCGACCGGGGTCGGTCAATCCGCCCGAGCCGGAGAAAATCCGCTCCGAGCGCGCTTTTCCGCCGGCGCCCGCGCCGGCCCGACCGGAACGTCCGTTCGCCGGCGTAGGCTGCGCGACCGATGCACGACGCGTTCGGCCCGGGCGGCGCGCTCGCCCGCACCCTGCCCGCCTTCGAGCCGCGGGCCGAGCAGGCTGCGCTCGCAGCCGCGGTCGGGCGCGCGCTCGCGAGCGGCGAGCACCTCGTCGCCGAGGCGGGGACCGGCACCGGCAAGAGCCTCGCGTACCTGCTTCCGGCGCTCGAGTCCGGACAGCGCGTCGTCGTCGCGACCGCGACGAAGGCGCTCCAGCAGCAGCTGCTCGCGAACGAGGTGCCGGCCGCGGCGCGCGCGCTCGGGCGCGAGGTGCGCGTCGCCGTCCTCAAGGGCCGGCAGAACTACCTGTGCCGCAAGCAGCTTCAGGGCTTCGGGCCGATGCTCCTCCGCTCGCCGCGGGACGAGGAGGCGTACGAGGCGCTGCAGCCCTGGCTCGCCGCGACCGAGACCGGCGACCGCGCCGAGCTGCCGCTCGAGCCGTCCGAGGGGCTGTGGGCCGAGCTCGCGGTCGGGTCCGACCGCTGCGCCGGGCGGCGCTGCCCGTTCTTCTCGAGCTGCTTCGCCGAGGCCGCGCGCGCCCGCGCCGGCGAGGCCGAGCTCGTGATCGCGAACCACGCGCTGTACTTCGCCGACCTTGCCGCGGGCGGCGGCGTGCTTCCGGCTCACGACGCGGTCGTCTTCGACGAGGCGCACCGGCTCGAGGAGAGCGCCGCCGCGTGGCTCGGCGGCCGCGTCTCGCGGCACGGGCTCCGCCGGCTCGCGGCCGACGTCGAGCGCGCGTGCCGCGAGGCGTCCGAGCCGGCGCCGGGCCGGGAGCTCGACCGCCTCGACCGCGCCGGCGACCGGCTCCTCGCCGCCGTCTGTCCCCCGTCCGGTCGGCGCCGTCTCCGCGAGCCGCCGACCGCCGAGCTCACCCTCCTCATCGACGCGCTCGGCGCCCTCGCCGAGGCGCTGCACGGCCACGGCGACGACCTCGACGCGCTCTCGCGCCGCACGCTCGGCGTCGCCGCGCAGGCCGAGGCGTGCCGCGAGCCCGACCCGCTCCAGCGCGTCGTCTGGGCCGAGCAGGACGCGCTCGCGTGGGCCCCCGTCGACGTCTCCGACTCGCTGCGCCGGCTGCTGTGGGACGACGGCCCGACCGCGATTCTCGTCTCGGCGACGCTCACGACCGGCGAGGACGCGGGGTTCGTCCGCCGCCGGCTCGGCGTCCGCAACGCGCGCGAGCTCGTCGTCGGCTCGCCGTACGACTTCGGCGAGCAGGCGCTCCTGTACGTGCCGCGGACGCTCCCCGACCCGCGCTCCGAGGGCTTCACCGAGCGCGCCGCGGACGAGGTCGCCGCGCTGCTCGCGCTCTCGGAGGGGCGCGCGCTCGTGCTCACGTCGAGCTACCGCGCGCTCGAGGTGCTCCGCGAGCGGGTGCGCGGTCGCGTCCCGTACGACGTGCTCGTCCAGGGCGACGAGCCGCGCGAGCGGCTGCTCGAGCGCTTCCGCGCCGAGGTCGACTCGGTGCTGCTCGCGACGTCGACGTTCTGGCAGGGCGTCGACGTCCCCGGCGAGTCGCTCTCGCTGCTCGTGATCGACAAGCTGCCGTTCTCGGCGCCGGGCGACCCGCTCCACGAGGCGCGCTGCGAGGCGGTCGAGGCCGCGGGCGGCGACTGGTTCCGCGACTTCGCGCTGCCGGCGGCGATCCTCCAGCTCCGGCAGGGCTTCGGCCGCCTGATCCGCGGCCACGGCGACCGCGGCGTCGTCGCGATCCTCGACCCGCGCCTGCGCACCCGCGCGTACGGCCGCGCGTTCCTCGCCGCGCTCCCGCGGTGCCCGCTCGTGGACGACCGCGCCGCGGTCGCCGCGTTCTTCGGCGTCCGCGCCTCGGCGTAGCCGGGATGCCGGGGGAGGGGATCGAACCCCCACGTCCTCGAGGGACACTCGGTTTTAAGCCGAGCGCGTCTGCCAGTTTCGCCACCCCGGCGCGCGCAACAGGCTAGTACGCGCGCAACAGGCTAGTAGAGTCGCGCGGTGGTCGAGGCCACGCAGGCACCCGCGCTCGAGTGGGACACGCCGCTCTTCCGGCAGGCGCGCTCTCAGCTCGAGCGCGCGCTCGTCCACGCGGACGTGCCGGAGATGGTCGCCGAGCGGCTGCGATACCCCGAGCGCTCGGTGATCCTGACGCTGCCCGTGCGGATGGACGACGGCGCGGTTCGCTCGTTCCCGGCCTACCGCGTGCAGCATTCGTCGGTGCTCGGGCCGACGAAGGGCGGCGTCCGCTTCGACGAGGCCGTGAGCCTCGGCGAGTGCGCGGCGCTCGCGATGTGGATGACGTGGAAGTGCGCGCTCCTCCGGCTGCCGTACGGCGGCGCGAAGGGCGGCGTCCGCTGCGATCCGCGGCACCTCTCGCAGGGCGAGCTCTCGCGCGTGACGCGCCGGTTCACCGCGGAGCTCGCGCCGTTCATCGGCCCGCAGTCGGACATCCCCGCCCCGGACATGGCCACCAACGAGCAGACGATGGCGTGGATGATGGACACGTACTCGATGCAGAAGGGCTACGCGGTGCCCGAGATCGTGACCGGCAAGCCGGTCTCGGTCGGCGGCTCGGTCTTCCGCCACGAGGCGACCGGCGCCGGCGTCGTGATGCTCGTCGAGCGCGCGTGCGAGCGCCTCGACTGGGCGCTCGTCGGGCTCCGCTGCGTCGTCCAGGGCTTCGGGAACGTCGGCGGAGTCGCGGCGACCGAGCTCCACGAGCGCGGCGCGACCGTGGTCGCGGTCTCCGACCTCGCCGGCGGGATCGTGCGCACGGACGGTCTCGACGTACCGAGCCTCCACGAGCACGTCCGCGAGCACGGCTCGCTCGCGGACTTTCCCGGCGTCGAGCGCATCTCGAACGCGGAGCTGCTCGAGCTCGACTGCGACGCGCTCGTGCTCGCCGCCCGCGAGGATCAGGTGACGGGGGAGAACGCCGGGCGGCTCCGCTGCCGGCTCGTCGTGGAGGGCGCGAACGGGCCGACGTCCGGCGCGGGCGACCGGATCCTGGCCGAGCGGGGGATCCCGGTGCTGCCGGACGTGCTCGTGAACGCCGGCGGCGTGACCGTCTCGTACTTCGAGTGGGTGCAGGACCTGAGCCGACTCTTCTGGGGGCGCGACGAGATCCGCGCCAAGCTCGCCGACAAGCTCGGCGACGCGTTCGACCGCGTCTGGGAGCTCGCCGAGGTGCGCGGCCTCTCGCTGCGGGACGCGGCGCTCGTCGCCGGCCTGCGCGAGGTTTCCGCCGCGCTCGAGGCGCGCGGCCTCTATCCGTGATGGAGGGCCAGCTCGTCCGCGACGCGATGGTCTCCGAGCCGCTCGCGCTCGACGCCACGGCGAGCGCGCAGGCGGCCGGCGAGGCGCTCGCGCCGGACGGCGTCCGCGCCGTCCTCGTCACCGACGAGGGCCGGCTCGCGGGCGTCGTGACCCGGAAGACGCTCGTGCGCGAGGTCGTCGCGCGCGGCCGCGACCCGCGGACGACGCAGCTCGGCGAGATCGCCGAGCAGCCGAACTTCACGATCGACTCGTCGATGCCGCTCTCGGAGGCATTCGCGCTCCTCGAGGAGCAGGACCTCGAGCGCGTCCCGGTCGTCGAGGACAACCGGCTCGTCGGCGTCCTCTCACGCGCGGTCGTGCGGCGGCGACTCGCCGAGGACGAGCCGCCGCCCGAGCCGGAGCCCGAGTAGGGCTCGTCCGAAAACGGCGGTTGGCCACAGTTGGGCCGGCCCATGTGTACACATGGGCCGGTTCGGGACGAAATCCCCGCTCAGGCGGCGATGAGGAGCGGCACCGTCTCCGCGCGCAGCGTCTCGAGCGCGTCGCGGAGCTGCTCGCGCGCCTCGTCGTCGACGAGCCGGCCGTCGGCGTCGATCTTCTCGCCGGCGCGGCCGATCGCGACCTCCGCCTCGACGACGCGCGCGCCCATCGTGCCGAGCACCTTGCGCAGCTCGGCCTGCGCCCACACGCCGCCGAACACGCCGTGGCTCGAGCCGATCACGACGACGGGCTTGTTGCGGAAAACGTTGGTCGCGAACGGGCGCGAGGCCCAGTCGAGCGCGTTCTTGAGCGCGCCCGGAATGGACGAGTTGTACTCCGGCGTCGCGATCAGCACGGCGTCGGCCCCGGCGACGGCGGCGCGGAGCGCCGCGACCGCCGCCGGCGCCGGCTCGACGTCGTCGTCCTGGTCGTACGGCGGCACCTCGCGCAGGGCGTCCCAGACGACGAGCTCGTCCTCCGGCGGCAGCAGCTCCGCCGCGGCCCGCACGAGTGCGGTGTTGTGCGAGCCGGAGCGGAGACTGCCGGAGATGCCGAGGATCCGCATCGCTACGCCGCCTTCACGAGCGTGAGGTCGGCCTTGAGCGTCACGTCGTCGGCGAGTGCGTTCGAGCCGTCGGGCATCGGCGCGTTCCAGAGGATCCCGAACGCGGTGCGGTCGATCGTCGTCTCGAGCTTGAAGCCGTACCGCTCGTTTCCGTACGGATCGGTGACCGGGCCGACGACCGTGCCGGTCAGCGTCGCGGGCTGCGTGACGCCCTTGATCGTGATCTCGCCCTCGAGCTCGACCTGCCCGTCCCGGCCGTCGGCCGCCGTCGTGGCGAACGACACCTCCGGGAAGCGCTCGGCGTCGAAGAACTCCGGCGAGAGCAGGTGCGCCTGCAGGTTCTCGTCCTTCGTCTCGAGGCTCGCGATCCGCGCCGCGCCGGCCAGCCGGCCGTCGGCGAGGGTGGCCTCGAAGTCCTTGACCGCGCCGCTGAACGCCGCGATCCCCATGTACGGCACCTCGAACGTGACCGCCGAGTGGACGACGTCCGCCGCCCAGGTCCCGGTCGGAATCGAGGTCTTCGGTCTCTGTTGCGCTCATGTCGTTCTTCCTCCATATAGTTGACGACGCAATCATAGAGAGAGAACGTTGCTCGCGCAAGTTTATTTCCCGAGAGCAAGCTCCATCACGACACCATCCAAGAGGTCGCGGACGCTGAACGTCAGCTCCGGCAGCCGGTAGCGCTGAAGCACCTCGGCCACGATCAGCGCGCCGGCGACGATCACCGGCGCTCGCGCCGGGTCGAGCCCCGGCACCAGCCGCCGCTCGGCGAGCGGGAGCGCGGCGAGACGGTCGAGCTCCGCGGCGAGGGACGACGGCGTGATCGAGCCGAGCAGCGTCTCGAGCTGCCAGACCGTGCCGGCGACGCCGACCGCGGCGGCCGGCTCGAACGCCGGGAGCAACGAGCGGACGTACGCGGCCGGCGGCGTCGAGCTCGTCGCGGCGCGGAGGGTCGGTCGCGAGGAACCGGTCGGTGAGCCGCACCGAGCCGACGTCGATGCTGACGCGCGACGTCGCCGAGGATCAGCTCGGTCGAGCCGCCGCCGACGTCGAGGACGAGCGTCCCGTCGTCGAGCGCGCCGACGCCGCGCCGCGTGAGCGCGGCCTCCTCGTCGCCGTCGAGGAGGCGCGTCGCGAAGCCGAACCGCCGCTCGACCTCGCGGAGGAACTCGCGGCCGTTCTCGGCGTCGCGCACCGCGCTCGTCGCGACCGCGAGCGTCCGCTCGGCGCCGAGCGCGTCGGCCTCGGCGCGGAAGTCGGCGAGCACCGCGAAGACGCGCTCGACCGCCGCCCGTCGAAGCCGCCGCGCCGCGTCGACGCCCTCGCCGAGGGCTGTGACGACGCCGCGGCGGGCGAGCTCGTCGACAACCGGCCCATGTGTACACATGGGCCACTTCTCACCCGCGACGTCGGCGACGAGCAGCCGGGTGGTGTTCGTGCCGAGGTCGACCGCCGCGACGCGCGTCAACTGCGCAGGAGCTTCAGCACGCCCAACACCTTCCGGGCGTCCTGGGCGGCATCGGCGATGATCCGCGCCTCGGCGATCGACGCCTGTAGACGCGCCGTCGCCGCCTCGAGACGCGCGGTCGACCCCGGCGCGGCCGCGAGCCGCGACTCCATCGCCGCGACGCGCTCGCTCACGGCCACGACCTCGGGCTCGAGCTTCCGCTGGAGCCCGCGCAGCGCGCGCCACGTGTCGAGCCCCCTCGTCGCGGCGAACGCGATCCCCGCGACGCTCGCGACGACGAGGAACGCGAGCGAGCCCCAGGCGATCGCCGGCATCGGCGGATCGTATCGGCGTTCCTAGAATCGTCCCGTGGCGCGCGTGAGGCAGGCGGTCTCGAGCCACTACGGCCTCGTGCAGGTGGCGATCGTGCTCGCGGCGGTCGACGCGTACGAGCTGGCGCGGCGCGCGCTGCGGCCGGACTGGCCGCTCGCGCTGCGGCACGCGCGCGAGGTCGCGGGCTGGGAGCGCGTCGCGCACCTCGAGTGGGAGGCGCCGCTCCAGCGCGCGTTCCTGCACGCGCCCGACCTCGTCCGCGCGCTCGACGTCTTCTACCTCGCCGGGCACTTCGTCGTCACGGCCGCCTTCTTCGCCTGGCTGTACCGCCGCTCGCGGCCCGCGTTCCGCGTGTTCCGCAACGGGTTCCTGCTCGCGACCGCGGTCGCGCTCGCGGTGCACTGGAGCTTCCCGACCGCGCCGCCGCGCCTCGCCGGGCTCGGCCTCGAGGACACGCTCCGCCGGCTCTCCGGGATCGACATCGGCTCGCCCGGCTCGACCGCGCTCTCGGATCCGGTCGCGGCGCTCCCGTCGCTCCACGCCGGCTGGGCGCTCGGGGTCGGCGTCGGCCTCGTCGCGCTCGCGCGCCGGCGACGATGGCGAATCGCCGGCGCGCTGTACCCGATCGCGGTGACCGTGACCGTCCTCGTGACCGGCAACCACTTCGTCCTCGACGCGGTCGCGGGCATGGCGCTGACGGCGCTCGCGCTCGCCCTCGCGTGGCTGGCCGAGGCGACGAGCGCTGCTAAACTCGCCCCTGCGACGCGGGGTGGAGCAGTCAGGTAGCTCGCCGGGCTCATAACCCGGAGGTCGCAGGTTCAAATCCTGCCCCCGCTACTACAAAGGCCCTGCTAAGCGGGGCCTTTTGTTTTCTAGCGTGACGCGACGAGGCCAATTTTGTACCCCTTTTTGTACCCATCGCGAAAGTGAGCTCCGGCGAAACTTGCCGTTTTCGACCCCTCGCGGTTGTCGTCGCCAGGCGGCGGATGCGCCGCCT
This sequence comes from uncultured Actinomycetes bacterium, assembly GCA_963729135.1. Lineage (GTDB taxonomy): Bacteria > Actinomycetota > Thermoleophilia > Gaiellales > Gaiellaceae > PALSA-600. The sequence continues at coordinate 28,152 of CAVSMT010000010.1, read as the reverse complement.
CCGACTTCGCTCGGGTGGCCGCCGAGGTGATCATGTGGCGTGTCGTGACCGAGCGCGAGTTCCGTGATCCCGCAAGCGAGATGTTCCGCTCGGACGACGTCATCCTCGTCACGCGCGACGGTCGCCCCGCTGGCTTCTTCGTGCCCTGGCGGGCACCCGAACTTCCCGACGACGTGCCGCGCGAGGTCTTCCTCCGCCTCGCCGAGTTGACCGCGGCGCAGCGCTAGGCGAAGGGCGTGAGCGAAGAGGATGTCCTGCGCGATTTCGCTGACGAGCGCGGTCGTCGCTGACGGAAGTTCGTCCCTCGACGCAGATCGGCGGTCGCGCTCGGCCAGCCGCGTTCGCGGGTGGCGGAGCAGCTGATCGACGAGGGCATCCGGCAGCGGGAGTTTCCGGGGATCGTTTCTTGCTCCGGCCGACCGGCCTCCGCGCCGCGCTCGCCGACGGCCCCGGATGTCTGGGAGGTGATTCGCGGGCTCAACCAGGCGCGCCCGGGCAAGGGCGATCCGCTCGAGCTGCTGATCGCGAGCTCTGGCTTGCGAGAGGAGCAGATCCGCTTGTCAGGCGTCGGCGCTGGCGGCGGCGTCGAAGTCCGAGCCCCAGGCGCGCGCGAGTGCGCGGGGAAGGATCCACGCGCCGAGGGCGGTCAGCCGCTGGTCTCGGTCGGTCACGCCGAGCACGTACCAGGGTAGGGCGAGGATCCAGAACGCGGTCTGCAGGTAGGCCTCGTCGTCGGGGTCGAGGTCGGCTTCGAGCTCCACCTCCGGGCAGGCGCGGATGCCGTCGACGAGTTTCTCCGGCGCGGCGTCCGCGCCGGCGCCCTGCCGAACGATGCTGACGATCGTGCCCAGCCAGTCCGCGTGCTCGAGTGTGAGCAAGGTCGCTTCCTCCTCGGGGTCGAGCCCGGTCTCCTCGCGCGGCGAGATGGTGGCGGCAGCGCAGCGGAGGACGAGCTCGACGTCGCTGTCTGGGAACGGCTCCGCCTCGAGCCCGGCGGCGCTCCGGATCCAGGAGAACGGGTGCTCGCGCTCGCGCAGTCGATCGCGTAGCCGGGCGGCGGCCGCCGCGAGCGTCTCGCCCGGCGGGGGCTGCCCGCGGAGGTGGCCGAGGGCGCTGGACAGGATCGCTGCCGCCTCGCGGTCTGCTTCGTCCCATGCCTTGAGGAACGCCTCCGTGTCCTCGTCGAGGTCGAGGTTCGGCTCGTCGGGAGGCGGCGGCTGACCGCTCATGTCGGCAACCTACTGCGTCGGCGACGGTGCGTCCGACCGCGACGCGAGGATGTCGGCGTGATCGCTCTCCACGCCGTGTGGTCGCGTGACTCGCAGCTGTGCGTTTGGGGAGAGGACTCGACTCTGCCGGGGCGGGCTCCGAGGCGTCGCGGGCGTCGTCCGGCGAAGCCGCGGCCGCGGGAGCATCCGTTCGCCTGCTCGGCGGAGGCTGTGGCCGGTGCGCTCGCCGCTCTGGGTGTCGCGCTTGGAGCCGATGCGCCGGAGGTGGAGCGGCAGCTCTACCTGCTCCTGCCGTCGTTCGAAGACGGGCCGCAGCACTCGCCGCAGCTTCTGCCGCCGGACGGGGATCGCCGTCCGGGCAAGCCGGAGCTGGTTCACTCGTGGGTGGTTGCGGCGATCGCGTTCGGCCCCGAGGCGGCGCTCGAGGTGCTGCTGGCGCTGCCGCCGTCGCCGCGTCCGAGCCTGGCGCTCGGCGACTCGCTGCGGTTCCTGGCCGAGGCGGGCAAGCTGGCGCTCGAGCTCGTGGCGCGCGGCCGGGTGCTCCCGGGATTGACCGGCGTGACGAGCGGTGGCTCGCCTCCTGGCGGCCGGTGACGACGATGGCGACGACGAGGCAGCGCGTGCGGCATGCTCGTCGCGGCGATGCCGCCGCTCCTCCGCGCCGAGCTTTCTTCTCGGACGAGGGCAGCGTGCCCGAGGCGGTGCTCGGCGATCTGCTGGGGGCCGTCGTGGACGCCTGCGCGCGGAGCTGCTCGCGGATGGCCTGGCCGGGCGCTGGACTAGTCGGGCTCGCCGCGCACGATTCCTCTCGCCGAGGCCTGGCTGCTGCGCTCGACGGGCGCGACCCGGTCGTGGAGGCGGACCCGTTGCAGCTCGCGGCGCTCGCCGAGCAGCTCGAGGAGTGGCGGCAGGCGGGCCAGCGCTATGCCGCGCACCGGATGTTCCGGACGTGCTTCCGGCTGAGCGAGCCCGACGAGCTCGGATCCGCTGCCGCCGCGCCGTGGCGCGTCGAGTTCGTGCTGCAGGCCAAGGACGATCCGAGCCTGCTCGTGCCGGCCGACGAGGTGTGGGCTCCAACGAGCGCCTGACCGCGCTCGGCCGCCGGATCGCGGACCCGCAGGAGCGGCTCCTCGGGGGCCTCGGTCATGCGCTGCCGCTGTGGCCTGACCTCGAGCCGGCGCTGCGCGAGCCCGCGCCGACCGGCGTCGACCTGACGCAAGAGGCCGGATCGGCTTCCTGCGCGACGCAGCGCCCGCGCTCGAGCAGGCTGGCTTCGGGGTGCTCGCGCCCGCCGTGGTGGAGGCAGCGGCTGCGGCTCAGGCTGAGTGCCGAGCCGTTCGAGGAGCTGGAGGAGGGCGGCCGGCCTCTTCGGTATCGAGGGCCTGTGCGCGTACGAGTGGCAGATCGCTGTCGGCGACGCGACGCTGTCGCTGCCGGAGCTCGCGAGCTCGCGGAGCTGAAGCTGCCGCTGGTGATGGCGCGCGGGCGCTGGATCGCCTGCGCACGGAGGACGTCGCGATGGCGCTCGTTTCTTCAAGCGCCGGGCAGGCGGGGCGAGGCGCCGGCGGGGGAGCTGCTCCGCGAGGGCCTCGGCCTCGGCGCCGGCGCGCAGGCCGTCGCCGGTCACCGAGATCGAGGCCCAGCGGCTGGCTGGAGAGCTGCTCGCGCCGACGGCGATCGCAAGCTGCGAGGAGGTTCCGCACGCCCGGCGGCGTTCGAGGGTGAGCTGCGTCCCTACCAGCAGCGCGGGCTCGCGTGGCTGTCGTTCCTGTCGAGCCTCGGCCTCGGCGCCTGCCTGGCGGACGACATGGGCCTTGGCAAGACGGTGCAGCTGCTCGCGCTCCTGCTCGCGGAGCGCGAGCAGCCTCGAACGGGTCCGGGAAGACGCCGCAGCGCAAGCGCCTCGCGCCCGACGCTGCTGGTCTGCCCGATGTCGGTGTCGGGCAACTGGCAGCGCGAGGCTGAGCGGTTCGCGCCGAGCCTGCGGGTGCACGTGCACCACGGGCGCGAGCGGCTGACGGAGAAGACAGTTCGCGCGCGCCGCGCAGCGCGAACGATCTCGTGATCACGACCTACGCGCTCGCGACCGCGCGACCGCGAGACGCTCGCCGCGGTCGACTGGGAGCGGGTCGTGCTCGACGAGGCGCAGAACATCAAGACGATCGACGCCAAGCAGACGCGTGCGATCCGCTCGCTGCCGGCCCGCCACCGCGTCGCGCTCACCGGGACGCCGGTCGAGAACCGGCTCAGCCGAGCTGCACTCGATCATGGACTTCCTGAACCCCGGGCTGCTCGGCTCGGCCGCGACGTTCCAGCGGCGCTACGCGACGGCCGATCGAGCGCTGGCGCGACGAGCACGCGACGGTGCGGCTGCGGCGAGCGACCGGCCCCTTCATCCTCCGCCGGCTGAAGACCGACAGGGAGATCATCGGCGACCTGCCCGAGAAGATCGAGATGCGCGTCGACTGCCATCTGACCAAGGAGCAGGCGACCTCTACCAGGCGGTCGTCGACGAGATGCTCGAGAAGGCGGCCCAGGCCGAGGGGATCGAGCGCTCGGGGATCATCCTCGCGGCGCTGATGAAGCTCAAGCAGGTCTGCAACCACCCCGCCCACCTGCTCAAGGACCGCTCCGAGCTCAGACGGGCGCTCGGGCAAGCTCGCCCGGCTCGAGGAGATCCTCGACGGAGGCGCTGGCCGAGGGCGACCGTGCGCTCTGCTTCACGCAGTTCGCCGAGTTCGGGCACCTGCTGCGCAGGCATCTCCAGGAGCGCCTCGGCCGCGAGGTGCTGTTCCTGCACGGCGGCACGCCGAAGAGCGCACGCGACGAGATGGTGCAGCGGTTCCAGTCCGCCGGCGGGCCGCCGGTGTTCGTGCTGTCGCTGAAGGCGGGCGGCACGGGGCTCAACCTGACCGCGGCCAACCACGTGATCCACTTCGACCGCTGGTGGAACCCGGCGGTCGAGGACCAGGCGACCGACCGGGCGTTCCGGATCGGGCAGCGCAAGAACGTGCAGGTGCGCAAGCTGACCTGCGTGGGCACGCTCGAGGAGCGGATCGACGCAGCTGATCGCGCAGAAGAAGGATCTCGCAGACCGGATCGTCGGAACCGGCGAGGCGTGGCTCACCGAGCTCGACACCGCCCAGCTGCGCGAGCTGGTGTCGCTGTCGGCCGACGCGGTGGCGGCCTGACGATGAGCCCGTTCGACGTACTACCCCGATTACGAGCGGACGCGCCCGCTGCCGGCCCAGGGCGGGATCGCAGGCGCGCAGCCGGCGCGGGCCGATCGGCGAGACGTGGTGGTCGCAGCGGTTCATCGAGCTGCTCGAGTCGTTCGGCGTCGGCTCGCGGCTGAAACGGGGACGCACCTACGCGCGTGCAGGCCAGGTCGTCGAGCTCGAGGTCGAGCCGGGGTTGGTGCTCGCGAAGGTACAGGGATCGCGCTACTCGCCCTACCGCGTGCGGATCCGCGGCAAGGTCCTCTCCGAGCACCAGTGGCGCCGCGTCGAGAAGGCGATGGCCGCGCAGGCGCTGCCGCTCGCGAAGCTGCTCGCGGGCGAGATGCCGCGCGACATCGAGGAGCTGTTCGCATCCTGCAAGCTGACGCTGTTTCCGCGCTCGAAGCGCGAGCTGACTGCGAGCTGCAGCTGCCCGGACTGGGCGAACCCCTGCAAGCACGTCGCGGCCGTCTACTACCTCCTCGCCGAGCGCTTCGACGAGGATCCGTTCCTCGATCTTCGCCTGGCGAGGGCGCGAGCAGGACGAGCTGGTGGAGCGTCTGCGCGCGCGGCGCGGAGCCGGCGCCGGCGGCGGCCGAACGGGCCGCCGGCCCGCGGAGGCTCCGCGACCCGCCCGACAGGGCGCGCCGCTCCATGCCGTGCTCGACTCGTTCTGGTCGAGCGGGCCCGAGCTACGAGCTTTCCACGTCAGCCCGCTCGCCGCCGGCGCGCCCGACGCGCTCCTCCGAGAGCTCGGTCCGGCCCCGGTCGAGGCCAACGGGCGAAACGTCGCGGATCTTCTCGCGCCCGCGTACGCGACGCTGGCGCAGGCTGCGGAACAGAGGGCGCTGGCTGAGTAGCACTACGGCGGGGCATCGCAACGTGGGCGCGGGCGTGACGGGCCGGAGGTCGTCGCGTTCGGCCGACTGTTCCGGACGGATGCGAGGCCGGCACGTGCGACTCTAATCGTCTGCGGCTGCCGGGCCCTCGTCGGGGAGCACGCCGAACATCCGCGCCTCGCTCTTCTCGGCCGCGCCGGGGAAGAGGACCTGCGCCGCGTGCATGTAGCGCTCGGTGATCGAGCCCTGCGAGTGGCCGGCGCGCGCCTGGACGTAGATCTGCGGGTTGCCGGCCGCCGCGGCGTGTGTCAGTGACGTGTGGCGGAGGTCGTGGAACGGGCGGAACGGCTTGTCGATCCCGGCCCGCGCCAGCGCCGGCTTGAGGTAGTGCTTCGCGAGCTTGCCCGGTCTCGAGCGGCGTTCCCTTCGTCGGATGGCCGAAGACGAGGTCGTCGTCGCCGCGGTAGGCGGTGCGCTGCCACTGCTCCTCGAGGACGGCGAGCGTGCGCGGGCCGAGCTCGACGACTCGCCTCGACGCTCTGCTCTTCGGCGTTGTGAACTCGTCCGCGCACGAACGTCTCGCGCACCTCGATCTTCGCCTCGAGCAGGTTGACGGCGCCCCAGCGCAGTCCGATGAGCTCGCCGCGGCGAAGCGCCGTCCCGAGTGCGGTGAGCACGATCGCCTTCGCGAGCGACCACCACTCGCGCTCGTCCTCGGAGGCCTCGTGCGATCGAGCTCGTCGTAGGCGTTCGCGAGCCTGGCGATCTCCGTTTCGGTGAGCACGCTCATCTCTGGCTGCACGAGGCTTGGTCGGTCGATGCTCGAGAGCGGGTTGCTGCGAATCAGCCGCCAGACGACGGCGCGGCGGAGCATGACGTTCAGGAGCAGGAGGTGGTTCTGGATCGTCTTCGTCGAGAGTCCGCTTTGCGTCTTGACCGCCACGTAGGCGTCGATCAGCTCCGGCTGCGCCTCGAGCTCGCTGAGGTCGTGGTCGCCGAAGAAGGGGAGGAGGTGGCCGTCGAGCATGTAGCGGTAGTTCTCGATGCGTCGACGGCTTGAGCTTTCGGCCCGGCAGGTAGTCGTGCATGAAGCGATCGGCGAAGTCGGCGAACGTTACGTGGTCGGGCTTGCGGAAGCCCTGCGTCGACGGCGGCGAGTCGCTTGCCGAGCTCGCGCTGCGCCTTGCGCTCAGTCCAGGGCGGCTCGCGGCCCGAGCGTCTCCAGCACCTGCTTGCCGGCCGCGTCGCGGTACTTGATTCGCCAGACGGCGCCGCGCTTGCCCTCGTACCGGACGACTGCGGCTCCTCTTGGCATCGGCTCCTCCTCCTCAGGTCGAGATTCGCGGGCGGTGTCGCCGGAAGGCGCCCGCCTCTTGCTCGGCCGACCCAGCTTACGACCGTCTCCTCGCGATAGCGGACGTAGTGCCCGAGCTGAACGTGGGGGATGCGGCCGTTGCGCGTGTGCTCGCGTACCCAGCTCACCGGGACGCTCAGCAGCTCGGCGACGTCGGCGGCGGTGAGCAGGCGATCACTCACAACAAGCGATGCAGATTAGCATACATACCGGACAGAGCCTCGCCTGGTGTTAGAGCTCGTGCCGTGCGCGAGGACACGGTGAGGAGCGCGGCGATTGCTGCGGGAGGCTCGGTTGCGGGCGGGATTGAGCCAGGACGAGTTGGCGGAGGTGAGCCGGAAGGATCGGACGGTGATCGCGCGATATGAGCAGGGGGTGGTGGCGCCGAGGCTGGACACGCTGGTGCAGCTCTTGCGCGCGTGTGGGTTCGACATCCTGCTGGAGTTGGTGCCGTATGACGCGGGTCCGGATGAGCGGATCGAGGAGTTCCAGATGCTCTCGCCGGAGCGGCGGCTCGATCAGATGCTGGAGGAGCGGCGCGGGTTCGAGGAGGCCACCGCCGCGAGGAGGGTCGCTGAGCTCGGATGAGCGCCGAGGAGAACGGGTTCGATCCGCGCGGGCTGCTGGCGGCGCTGCACCGCAACTCTGGACTATGTCGTGATCGGCGGGCTGGCGCGGGTGATGCGCGGCACCGACGAGGTCACGAACGGGCTGGACATCTGCCCGTCCTTGCGGAGGAGAATGTGGAGCGGCTTCGCGGGCGCTCGACGAGCTGGAGGCGAGGCGCGCCGACCGGCGGCGCCTGGCCGTCGACGAGGAGTCGCTTCGCGGCGAGCCGGTGCTGCGGTTGCGCACGCCGCTGGGGGAGCTGAACCTGGTCGCCGAGCCGGCGGGGACGCGGCGGGGGTTCGACGATCTGCGGCGGGGGGCGACACGAGGAACACATCGGGGCGGGGCTGCGGCCGCGGGTTGCCTCGGTCGCGGATCTGGCGCGGATGTCGGCCGCGCTCGCGCACGAGCTCGGGCACCAGCCCGGCGCGAGGCGGAGCGGCTGCGGCAGTTCGAGGTCGAGCGGTCGCGTGAGTTGCGGCGGATCATGGAGGTCGAGGTCGGGATGCAGCGGACGCTCGGGCTCGAGCGCGGATTCGGCATCGACATGTGACCCACCGCTCGATCCCGCGGTCGAGGCCCCGCTCATGCCCGAGGCCGCGCGCCAAGTCGGCTCGCGGCTGAGGCCGCGCTCGGGCCGGGGCTGAGCGCGGTCGAGCTCGAACGCGCGCTGCTCGCGTCACGCGGAGCTCGCGGTCGAGCCGTTCGAGCTCCCGGTCGAGATGCGCGAGTCGCTTTCGCGCTCTCCGATCTCGTCGCGGAGGGCTCGTCCGTGGCGGGCGCGGCCGAGGACGCCCAGCCCGGCGAGCGTCGCGTTTCGTCTGGTGAAGCTGTCGCGTTGCCTCCAGGCGTTCCTTCTCGAGCGCGAGTCGTGGCTCTCGGAGCCGGCGGGTCTCGGCGTGCGAGCCGCGGCGCGCTCCGACAGGGGCGGGCCGGTCGTGGCGGCGTCGAGGGCCAGCGTCTCGGCGGCAGGGCGGGTGAGCGCGTCGGCGAGCCGGTCGACCGGCCCCTCGGGCTCGAGGCGGTGCGGCGGCGCGTCGGGCTCGAGCTCGCTCCTCGATCGTGTAGAGGCGCGTCTGTTCGCGGCGCGGCTGAGGGCGACGTAGCCCCACTCCTTGAGTGCGCGCCGGTCGTCGGCGAGCACGAACGCCCGCTCGACCGTCAGCCCTTGCGTCTTGTGCCCGGTGAGCGCGTAGGCGTGGCGACGTGGCCGGCGTCGAGGTAGCGGGCGCGGAAGCGTGAGCCGGCGTGTGTCGTCGAGTTCGACCTCGATCGCCCGCCGCTCGCGGTCGACGTCGACTACGGTGCCGCGGCTGCCGTTGGCGACTTCGAGGCGGCGGTCGTTGCGGGTGCAGAGGATCCGCTCGCCGACGGCCAGTTCGGTCCCGTTCTCGAGCCGCAGGCGGTCGTGGCCGAGCTGGCCTTGCGGTCGAGGAGCGTGCGGGCGACCGCGTTGAGCTCGGCGACGTCGGCGCGCCGGTAGGCGATCATCACGCTGCCGGCGAGATCCGCGTCGCGGCCTGCCACCAGTCGGCGACGAGCTGTGCCTTCGCTTCGGCGCGGGTGTCGGCGACGGTAGCCGTCCCTGCTTGGCGGCGTGGGCGAGGTAGTCGCGGCTTCGCCCGTCGCGGAGCAAGGCGAGTGCGCGGCGTTCGAGCTCGTCGTGCTGGCGGTGGTTCTCGTGCAGCTCGATCGCGCCCTTGCGCTCGACGATCGCCGCGAAGAGGCCGCCCGGGCCGACGGCTGGAAGCTGGGCCGGGTCGCCGACCAGCACCGCCTTCCCCTCCGCGCGCTCGATCTGGAGCAGGACGCGGGTGAGGGTGCGGCGTGTCGGCCATCCCCGCCTCGTCGACGACGAGCAGCAGCGCCGCGGCAGTCCGCCGTGCTCCCGCGCCTCGCCGAGGAGGCGGTGGAGGGTGCCGCTGGGGATGCCGGTCTCGGCGGCGAGGTTGGCGGCGGCGACCCCGGACGGCGCGGCGCCGATCGCGACGTGGCCGTCGCGCTGGTAGGCGTCGGCGAGCGCGGCGAGCGCGGTCGTCTTGCCGGCGCCGGCGTGGCCGACGACGCAGACGACGCGCTCGGGGCTCGAGGCGACGGCGTGCACCATCGCGAGCTGCTCGCGGCCGAGCATCGACCCGCGCTCGCGGGCGACCTGCTCGACCGTCGCCGGCGAGACGGTCGGGACGCGCGCGTGGCGGCCGTGCGCGGCGAGTTGCAGCGCGACCCGCTCGTGGCGGAGCAGCTCGGCGGTCGAGAACGCGGCCGGCCGCCCGACCGTCGCAGGCGCGATCGGCGCAACCTGCTCCATCCCGATGAAGCGCTCGACCAGCGCGAGCACCCGCTCGGTCGGGGCGCCCTGCGTGTGCGCCTGCGCCCAGGCCATGACCGCGTCCGTGCCGCTGAACGTCGAGCGCGTGCTCGGTCAGGCCGTCCGGTCCGGCGAGCTGCGCCGCGGTCTCGGCGACGTCGCGCTCGTCGAGCTCGCGCGCGACGGTCCGGCCGAGCAGCCGCTTCAGCTCCCGGCGGCCGAGGCCGTGCTCGGCCGCGCGCGCCTCCCACTCCAGCCGCATCCGCGGCAGGTCGACCGGCTCCTTGCGGTCGCGCGTCTCGATCGCGGCGACCTTGGCGGCGTAGAAGCCGGAGCTGCCTCGGCGCTCGAGGTAGTCGAGCACCTGCGCCCGCCGCTGCGAGAACGCCCGCAACGCCGCGTCGGGAACGCCGGCGATCTCCGCCATCCCGTTCACCGGCTCCCGCCACTCCACCCCGAGCGAGCGGGTCAGCTCGAAGCGCAGCTGCGACTGGTAGAGGTAGCCGGCGGCGAGCCGGTAGTGCTTCAAGATCGGCTCGCCGTCGAGCGCCCGCCAGACGCCGTCGGAGCCGCGCGCCATGTTCGCGACGATCACGTGCGTGTGCAGATGCGGGTCCTGCGCCCGCGAGGTGCGGTGCTGGTAGGCAGCCGCGACGAAGCCCGGCGCCGCGCTCCCGTAGCACGCCGTTCTTGCCCTTGCGCGTCACGCACGCCCGCTCCTCGAGGTAGCGAGAGCGCCGCCTGCCAGGCCGCGAGATGCGCCTGGTTCACCGCGTGGCGCACCTCCTCGTTGCCGAGCGCGTGCAGGAGGCTGACGCTCTTCGGCGGCGAGAACACCAGGTCGTACCCGGCGACCGGCGACAGCGTCTTCATCTCGAGCCCGCGCTCGCCGGTCGCCGGGTCGATCCGCTCGACCGTGATCCGCTTCCTGGGCGGATGCCGGCGGAGCTCGGCGGACGTGAACGGATGCTTGCCGCCGATCAGCCTCCCGAGCTCGCCCTCGCCGACGACCCCGTCGAGCTCGAGCTCCGCCGCGCCGCGTCCGACCCACACGCCCGGCGACTCGCCGCGGCCCGCGTAGTAGTCGTCGATCCCGGCGGCGACCGAGCGCTCGTAGTAGGCCTCCTGGCCCGGCGAGAGCTTCGCCACCGACAACATCGAGACACTCTAGCATCAAGGATGCATATGTGTCTCGCTTCTTTCGGTTCTTGCACGTGCGGCAAGACGCGCGCCGTTGCTCGGACGTCGCGACCTGCGGTAGACCCATGCGGGCGCGGTCGAGCTCCGCCGCCGGAAGCAACGCGCGCTCCTGCGCTGCTTCTCCTCCACGCGAGTCGGTTGTTGCAGCGGGACCGCGTGATCGGCGAGCTCTAGGGCGAGGATCCTTCCGGGGACGGCGATCAAGGCGGTGCACACGTACGTCTCTCAAGCTGCGGAAGCTGCGGGAAGGAGACCGCGGCTGCGTCAGTGTCGGGTGTCCTCGCAGCAATAGCAGCGCCGGGAGGCGGGCTTGACCCGCGATCAGCCGTCAGCCGCGGCGCCGGACGGTCGCGGTCGACGAGGTGGCAGGCGACGAGATGCCCGGGGGCGAACTCGCGCAGCAGCGGCTCCTCCTCGGTCGAGCGAGGCGCCGACTGCGGCTCGAGCGGGCAGCGCGTGCGGAAGCGGCACCCGGACGGCGGGTCGAGCGGGCTCGGCGGGTCGCCGTCGAGCATGACGCGCGGCCGGCCCGCTGGACGCGCGGGTCCGGCACGGCCGCGGCGGAGAGCAGCGCCTGCGTGTAGGGGTGCTGCGGCGCGCGCGAACAGCTCGGCGCGTCGGCGCGGTCTCGACGAGCTTCCCGAGGTACATCACCGCGACGCGGTCGCAGAGGTACTCGACCGTCGCGAGGTCGTGCGTGATGAAGAGGCACGAGAAGCCCAGGTCGCTGCTGCAGGTCGCGCGAGCAGGTTGAGGATCGACGCCTGCACCGAGACGTCGAGCGCCGAGACCGGCTCGTCGGCGACGAGCGACGCTCGGCTCGACGATCGAGCGCGCGCGCGATGCCGACGCGCTGGCGCTGCCCGCCCGAGAGCTCGTGCGGGTAGCGGTGGCGCAGCTCCGGGTGGAGGCCGACCGTCTCGAACATCGTCGGCGACGCGCCCGTCGAGCGATCGCGCCCGCGCGCGAGCCGGTGCAGCCGCAGCGGCTCGGCGACGATCGTCGCCGCACGTCATCCGCGGGTTGAGCGACGAGTACGGATCCTGGAAGACGATGTGCAGCTCGCGCCGCAGCGGCCGCAGCGCGCGGCGGGAGAGGTGCGTGATGTCGGTGCCGCGCAGCCGGATCGTCCCCGCCGTCGGCTCGACGCAGCCGCAGGATGCACTTCGCGACCGTCGACTTGCCGCTGCCGGACTCGCCGACGAGGCCGAGCATCTCGCCCTGGCCGAGCGCGAACGAGACGCCGTCGACCGCGTGCACGACCGCGCCGCCGCGCCGTGAGCCGGCGCCGACGCGGTAGTGCTTGACGAGGTCGTCGACCTCGAGCGCGGCGCGCGGTCGACCGTCATTCGGGCCCCGGGTGGAAGCAGGCGACGAGGTGGCCGGCCGGACGCTCGCGAGCTCGGGCACCTCGCGGCAGCACGTCGGTCGTCGGCGCGCGGGCAGCGCGTCGGCGAACGCGCACCCGGCCGGCAGCTCGCGCAGCGGCGGCACGCGGCCGGGGATCTCCCGCAGGCGGCGCGCCGTCGCCGCGCCGGCGCGGGATCGCGCCGAGCAGCGCCGATCGTGTACGGGTGCTGCGGCGCGGCGAACAGCTCGGCGTCGGCGCCTCCTCGGCCTTGCGGCCCGCGTACATGACGAGCACGCGGTCGGCGATGTCGGCGACGACGCCGAGGTCGTGGGTGATCAGGACGATCGCGGTGCCGAGCCGCTCGCGGATCTCGCGCAGCAGGTCGAGGATCCCGGCCTGGATCGTGACGTCGAGCGCGGTCGTCGGCTCGTCGGCGATCAGCAGCTTCGGGTCGCAGGCGAGCGCCATCGCGATCATCACGCGCTGCCGCATGCCGCCCGAGAGCTGGTGCGGGTACTCGTCGAGCCGCCGCTCGGGCGCCGGGATGCGCACGAGCCGCAGCAGCTCGATCGTGCGCGCCGCGCGCCTCGCGGCGCGAGAGGCCGAGGTGCTTGCGCAGCACCTCGCCGATCTGCCGGCCCGACGGTGAACACCGGGTTCAGCGACGTCATCGGCTCCTGGAACACGAACGCGATCTCGCGGCCGCGGACGCTCGCGCAGCTCGCGCCGGCGCAGCGCGAGCAGGTCGACGGCCGTCGAACACGCGCGCGGCCGCCGATCACCGCGGTCGGCGGGCAGCAGGCGCAGCGAGCGACAGGCAGGTCGACGGTCTTGCCGCAGCCCGACTCGCCGACGATCCCGAGCACCTCGCCGGCGCGCGAGCGCGAACGAGAGCCGGTCGACGGCGTGGACCGCGCCCTCCTCGGTCTCGAAGCGCACGGAGAGGTCCGAGACCTCGAGCAGCGGTGGCCATCAGCGCGTCGTCCTCGGATCGAGGACGTCGCGGAGCGCGTCGCCGAGGAGGTTGAACGCGAGCGCCAGCGAGCACGATCGCGAGCCCGGGATAGACCGCGAGCAGCGGCGCCTGCGAGAGGTACGACTGCGCGTCGCTGCAGCATCATGCCCCAGGACGGCGCTCGGCAGCCGCATGCCGAGCCCGAGGAACGAGAGCGCCGCCTCGCCGATGATCGCCCGCGGGATCGTCGACCGTGGCCTGCACGAGCAGCGTGCTCGACATGTTCGGGAGGATGTGGCGGAAGATGATCGTGGCGTCGCCGGCGCCGCTCGCGATCGCGGCGCGGCACGAACTCCGCCTCGCGGAGCGCGAGCGTCTCGCCGCGCGCGATCCGGATGCAGCGCCGGGACGGCGGCGATCGCCGAGCGCGATCGTCGCGGTCGTCGAGCCACGGGCCGAGGATCGCCGCCAGCCCGATCGCGAGGATCACGAACGGGAACGCGAGCATCACGTCGGTGCCGCGCGCGACGACCGCGTCGAGCCAGCCGCGGTAGTAGCCGGCGAGCAGGCCGAGCGGCACCGCGATCAGCAGCGCGAGCCCCGTCGCGAGGAAGCCGACCTGCACGACGCCCGCGCGCCCCAGACGAGGCGCGAGAACACGTCGCGGCCGAGCTCGTCCGTCCCGAGCAGGTGGTGCCACGACGGGTGCGCGAGCACGTCGTTGAAGTCGGCGTCGGCCTGGCCGTACGGCGCGACGCAGCGGCGCGAAGATGCCGCGATCGTGATGAAGACGACGATGACGACCAGGCCGCGACCGCGACCGGCCGGCGCAGGAACCGCCTCCGCAGCAGCCGGCGCCGGCGCGCGCGGGGGCTGCGTCGACGGCGACGGGCTCGCACGGACGTCTCGGCCGCAGCTCGTCATCCCGCGCCCCCGCGATCCGGATCCGCGGGTCGAGCAGCGAGTAGACGACGTCGACGAGCAGGTTCACGACCACGTACGACGGCGGCCGTGACGAGCACGATCCCCTGGATCATCGGGTAGTCGCGCGAGTTGACCGCGTCGAACGCCAGCCGTCCGAAGCCGGGGATGCCGAAGATCGTCTCGGTGACGACCGCGCCGGAGATGAGCACGCCGAAGTCGAGCGCGATCACGGTCGACGACCGTGATCAGGCTGTTGCGGAGCGCGTGGCTGCCGACGACGTTCCACTCGCTCATGCCCTTCGCCCGCGCGGTGCGCACGTAGTCGGAGCCGAGCGCGTCGAGCATCGAGGAGCGCGTCTGGCGCATCAGCACCGCGGCGAAGCCCGTGCCGAGCACGATCACCGGCAGCACCATGTGCCGGAGGTTCGCGACCGGGTGCGCGCATCGAGACGTACCCGGTCGCGGGCAGCCAGTTGAGGTCGACCGCGAACCAGATGATCAGCAGCAGCCCGAGCCAGAAGTGCGGCACCGACTGCCCGATCAGCGCCCGAACCGCGCCGCGTGGTCGGTCGCCTCCCCACGCCGGACCGCCGCGATCACCCCCGCCGGGATCCCGATGCAGCGATTGCGAGCAGCAGGCTCAGGATCGCGAGCTCGAACGTCAGCGGGAGCCGCTGCACGATCGTGTGCCCGATCGGGAGGCCGCTCCGGTCGACCCCGAGGTCGCCCTGCACGACACGCCAGATCCAGTGCACGTACTGCACCGGCAGCGGCCGGTCGAGCAGGTACTCGTGCCGGACCGCCGCGATCGCGGCCGGGTCGTTCTCCTCCCCGCCGAGCGCCCTCGCGGGATCGCCCGGTATCGCGCGGACGCCGGCGAAGACGAGCACGCTGGCGAGGAACACGACGACGAGCGCGGCTCCCGCCTTCCTGAGGAGGAACCCGAGCATCGCTCAAAGCTAGTGGGTTCCGCCCGCCGTCTCAAGATCGGCGACGAGCGGCCTGGCCTTCTGCGATTCCTTCCCAGGTCCGGAGTCTCGAGCGCGGCGGGGAGGGAGCGCCGCAAGGGCGCTCCCTCCCACTCCCGCGTCAGGGCTGGATCGTGACCGGCCCGATGACCGTGTTGCCGGTCGCTTGCACGGGCGCGGCGTTCCCCGTCACCCTCAGCGGGCCGAACACCCGGTTGCCAACGACCTCGACGCCGCCCGTGTTGTCGGTTACGCGCACCGGCCCCACGATCGTGTTCGGGTCGCAGCCGCGGCCGCCGACCACGACAGGCCCATTTCCCCCCGTCAACGTGAGCGGACCGACGATCGTCGTGCCGCAGACCCGCACGACCGCGGCTCCCACGGCGACGACCGGCCCTGTGATCGAGCCGCCCGCGACGTCGAGCGACCCGCCCCGCGCGATCGTGACCGGACCGACCTCGCTCCCGCCGGCGCCGATGCAGACCGCCTCGCCCGCCGCGACGTTCAGCGGCCCGGTGCGCAGCGCCGTCGAGGCACGGGCTCGTGTACCCGACCGTGAGCGTGCCCGCGACGAATGTCGCGAACACGTACCCGGGCGCGCTCAACGACCCGACCGTGCAGGTGATCGGATAATCGCCGGCCGGACTCGACGGCGTCGCCGTGCTCGAGCACGCCGCCGTCCCTGAAACCACCGCCGACGTGTCACCGCCGACGAAGCCGGTGACCGTAACAGTGGACGGCGGGTTCGCCTGCCCGAACAGCCGGCTCTGATCGTTCGCGGCGACCGTCAGTTCCGCGTCACGGCTCATGACGTAGAGATCATCGAGTCCGAAGCCGCCGGGGCGAGTGGAGTCGATGAACAGCGTCCGTCCGTCTGCGGACAGGGACGGGTGCGCGTCGTTGGCGCTGGTGTTCACGGCGGCCCCGAGATTGACCGGCGTCGACCACGCTGCGCTCGTCGAGGCCCGCGTCGCGACCCAGAGGTCGTTCCCACCGAAACCCCTGGGTCGGCTCGAGTAGAAGAAGATCTCGAGCCCGTCGCTGCGCAGGTTCGGCCGGTTGTCCTGGCTCGTGCTGCTGAGCTCGGTGACCAGCGTCGCCGGCCCCCACGCTCCGTCCGGCTGCAGGTCGCTCTTGTAGATGTCGCTGCCGCCGCCGGGCCCGCCGGCGCGGCCGCTGCCGAAGTAGAGCTGCGGGTGGCCGTCGTTGTCGAAGTAGCCGCCTGTGCCGTTCTCGGTCGCCGTCGTGTTGACGTTCGGACCGAGGTTGGTCGGCGCCTGCCAGCCGAAGTCGTCGCGGACGTCCGGGCGGTACGACTGGTACAGATCCGCGCCGCCGAACCCGCCGGTACGCGTGCTGGCGAAGAACAGCCAGTGACCGTCCGACGAGAGGGCGGGATTGGAATCGTCCGCCGTCGAGTTGACGATGGCGCCCAGATCCACGGGCGCCCCCCACGCCGCGCCGGGTGTGGCTCGATGCGACACCCAGAGATCACGCCCGCCCGAGCCGCCGGTCCGGGTGTCGTCGAAGTAGAGGCTCAGACCGTCCGGTGAGATCGCCGGGTTTGTGTTCGCGGTCGCCGAGTTGACCGTCGATCCCATGTTCACCGGCGCCGACCAGTCGGTGTAGCTCGGCGCCGCCGACGCGGCGGCGAGCACGATGGTCGACCCCACGAGCGCGAGAGCGAGCACCGCGAGCCTCCTCGCGGCGCGTCCTCCCGTTGCGTCGTTCATTCCATACCTCCCTGGAGAGTCCGTATGTCGGGGAGCAGCATCCGGCCGAGCGCTGCATTGCCACTGCATCCGCGCTGCATCGCGGCCATAGCCAACGGGCCGACCCTGGCCTACGCTTGCTCTATGGAGTTCCGGCTGCTCGGCCCGCTCGAGCTCGTCGACGACGAGGGACGGAGCCGTCGAGCTGCCCACGGGCAAGCCGCGCGCCTTGCTCGCGCTCATGCTGCTCGAGCCGAGGCAGGTCGTGTCGGTCGACCGGATTGTCGACGCGCTCTGGCGCGAACAGCCGCCCGCGACGGCCGAGGCGGTCGTGCAGAGCTACGTCTCGCGGTTGCGGAAGCTGTTGCCGGAAGGCGCGCTCTCGAGGCGCGGGCACGGGTACGTCCTGCACGTCGACGAGGGGCGGCTCGACCTCGACCGGTTCGAAGCGCTGCGGCGCGAAGGCATCGTCGCCGCAGCGGGGCGGCGCTGGGAGCAGGCGGCGACGCTGCTCGAGGCAGCGCTCACGCTGTGGCGCGGGCCGCCGCTCGTCGAGTTCGAGGACGAGCCGTTCGCCCGAGCCGAGACCGCGCGCCTCCGCGAGTTGCGGCTCGTCATGCTCCAGCAACGTCTCGAGGCGGATCTGGCGCTGGGACGGGCCGCAGACGTCGTGCCCGACCTGGAGGCGCTCGCACGCGAAGAGCCGCTCCGCGAGCGGCTGCACGAGCTGCTGATGCTCGCCCTCTACCGCGCCGGGCGTCAGGCCGATGCGCTCACGGCATACCAGGACGCACGCGCAGCGCTACGCGACCAGCTCGGGCTCGAGCCGGGCCCCGCTCTGCAGCGGCTCGAACGAGCGATCCTCGTCCACGACCCGGCGCTCCAGCTCCAGCGGGAGCGACTGCTCGCCCCCGGACTCGGGGAGCAGGTGCCGCTCCCGGGCCCGCTCGTGCCGCCCGCGCGGTTCCCATTCGTCGGCCGCGCGGAGGAGCTGACGGCGCTGCGCGCCTCGCTCGCGCGGGCCGAAGGAGGGGAAGGCACCTTCGTCCTGCTGGCCGGCGAGGCCGGCGCGGGCAAGACGCGGCTCGTGCGCGAGCTCGCTCATGAGGCGGCGGCCGGAGGCGCCCTCGTCTGCTACGGCGTCTCCGACGCCGCGGTGAGCACGCCCTACCAGCCGCTCGCTCGAGTGGCTCGAGTTCCTGCTGCGCGTTTGCGACGTCGACGCGCTCGGCGACTGCCTCGCCGTCGGTGCGGAACCGCTCGTCACGCTGATGCCCGAGTTCTCCCGGCTCGTGCCCACGCCGGTTACCGCCGAGAACGACGCAGACCGGGCTCAGATGCAGCGCGCCGTGACGGAGCTGCTCATACGGCTGAGTCGCATGCAGCCGCTGCTGCTCGTCGCCGACGACATCCACTGGGCCGACAGCGAGACGCTCCAGCTGCTCTACCGGTTGGCGAAGCTCGCACCCGAGGCTCGCCTCCTCGTCGTCGCCGCCTATCGGGACCGCGGCGAGCCGCTGGCAGCTGCGTTCACCGACACGCTGACCGACCTCTCACGCCTCGACGCGGTGACGCGGATCAGGCTCGGCAACCTCGGCACGTGGAGGTGAGTGAGTTCATCCACGACTCGACCGACGCCGATGCGCCTGCCGAGCTCGCGTCAGCGATCGCCGAGCTCACCGACGGCACGCCGTTGCTGCTGTGCGAGCTGTGGCGCGACCTCCTCGAGAGCGGGACGGTTCAGATCTCGCACACCGTGCGGGTGAGCCGACCACTCAGCGAGCTCCGCGGGCCCGAGCGCATCGGTGAGGTCGTCCGCCAGCGCGTGGCGCGACTCGCACCGGAGACCGCGTCGCTCCTCGACCTCGCGGCTGTGGCGGGACCGCGATTCGAGATACGCGTGCTGGCCGCGGCCTCGTCACTCGAACGAGACGCGCTGCACACGGCGCTCGACGAGACGATGCGGAGCGGGATCCTCGACGAACTGCCCGAGCAGATACCGGCTTACCGTTTCACGCACGAGCTTGTCCGCCGTGCGATCTACGACCGCGTCAAAGCCGTCCGTCGCGCGGAGCTCCACCTGCGCGTCGGTGAGGCGCTCGAGAGAACGCATGCCGCCGATACGGCGCGCGTCCTTCCGGAGCTCGCCCACCACTTCACGATTGCGGCGTCCGTCGCCGGCGCCGAACGGGCTGTCGACTACAACCGGCGGGCCGCGGAGGCGGCGACCGCCTCGGGCGCGTTGGAGGATGCCGCGGCGCGCCTCGCAACTGCGCTCGAGCTCGGGATCCCCGATCCGCAGGATCGCGCGCACGTCCAGGTCGAGCTCGAACATCTCTTCCTGCAAACCGGCCGCTACTCGGAGGCAAGACTCGTTCTGGCCGAGGCCCTCGATGCCGCGTCGGGCCTGGCGGAGCGCACCGTCGCCGCGCGCGCACTCCTCGTCAGTGTCTTCGCTCCGGGCCTCGGCGACCCACTCGTCGACACGGACAAGCTCTTGAAGTCCGCCGACGCCGCGATACGGGTCTTCGAGCGAGCGGGTGATTCGCGCGACCTCGCGATCGCGCGCCGTTATCGAGGTTTGGCGTTCGTCGCGCGGCGGCCGGGCGGCCGAAGCGAGCGAAGAGCTCGAGCGGGCGCTCGCCCACGCGGAGGACGCCGGAGACGCGCACTGGCGCCGGATGGTTGCCGGCTCGCTTGCCCGGGTGGTTTGCACGGGGCCGACTCCGGCCGGGACGGCGATCGAGCGCTGCGAGGCAGCTTGCTCGCGACGGTGCCGCGACGAGCGCGTCCCGAGGCGACGTCAATCGGCCGCTCGCCCGCTCTACGCGATGGCGTTGCGGCCGGCGGAGGCGATCGACGCGCTCGACCGAGCGAATCTGGTCTACGACGAGCTGGATATTCAGCCAACGTGGCAGGTACCATCGAGGGGTCGGCGCCTACGCCCGTGAGCTGCCGGGCGATCTGGCAGGCGCGGAGCGGAGGTGACTGACGATGTTCGAGTACTTCCGCGACCTCCGCGGCGGCGAGTTCGACACTCGACCAGCGCGCGATGCAGCCGGCCTCCGTCTTGCGCATCTCTACTGCGACCAGGGACGCTGGGACGAGGCGGCTGAGGTCCTCGCCTACGATCCGGCGGGCGCCGTCCCGCGGATTCCGCCGCCCAGCCGTGCCCGGTCTCGGCCGCACGAGGGCCTGCCCGAGGCTCTCCGCGGCGAGTTGCCGAGCAGGCGGCTCGCGTCGGCAGAGGCGTGTCCCGTCGAACCTCACGTGAGAGGGCGGCGATGCAGCTCGTGCTCGCCGAGGTTCAGCTGCGCGGCCGGGCTGGCTGCGCAGGCCGACGCTTCACTCGCATCGGCGCTCGGCGCTCTTCGAGCTCAAAGGAAACGCCGTCGCCGGGGCCGTAGCGGCGACGCGCCGGCTCTCTACGTGAAGTGCGCGTTATGAACCAGACGTTCTGGACGACGAGCCCGCCGCTGGGGCTGAGCTCCACCCCGGTGAGGTTCGTGCGTGAAGGCCGCGAACGTGACCGGTGCTGTACAAGACGATCAGGGGCCGGTCGTCGTGGATCATCTGCTGCGCCACGCGGTAGTACACGGCCCGTGCCTTCGGCTGCGTCGCTTTGACGCGCGTTGGCGAGGACGAAGTCCATGCGCGGGTTGGCGTAGCCGCTCTGGTTCGGTCGCCCCCCGACGTGAAGCGGCGGCCGAAGCTCGCGGTGGGGTCGCCGGGGACCGCGCCTGAGGTCGCCACGTCCGCGTCGAAGTCTGCCGCTCGCCCTCCGCGCGACGACCGTGGCGCTGTCGGTCACGTCGAGACGACGTTGATCCCGACCGCCGCCTCCTGCGCCTGGATGAACTGCGCCAGCTTCGAGTCGGTCGGTCGTGTTCCTCACCAGCAGGTGCACGGTCGGGTTCGGGAAGCCCGACGTGGCGACGAGCTTGCGCGCGTCGGCGGGGTCGTACGGGGTGCAGGGCACCTTGATCAGCGTCGAACCAGGCTGTGTTCGCCGGCGGGATCAGCGTGCAGCTCGGCTGGTAGAGGCCGCTGAAGACGACCTTGTTCAGCGTCGTTCCGGTCGATCGCCTCCTCGAAGGCCTGCCGCAGCTTCGGGCTCTGCGCGAGCGGCGTGCCGACGTTCTGGTACGGCAGGTTGCTGACGCCATTCTTGTTTCCGATGTTGATGACGACGCCTCGCCAGCCGAGCTGAGGCGCCCGGATCACCCGCAGGCTCGAGTCCTGTCGATCGCTGTCGAGCTCGGTCGGCGAGACGTTGTCGATCGCCTGGATGTCGCCTGCCTCGAGCGCCGCCACCGCGGCGGGCGCGTTGGTCATCGGCTTGAAGACGATCTTGTCGAGGATGACGTCGCCCTGGTCGTAGTACTAGGGCGACTTGATCAGCGTGATGTTGTCGCCGACGACGCGGTGGTCGAACATGAACGGCCCGACGCAGATCGGGTTGGCGGAGAAGCCCGCCCCTCCGTCGCGATCGCCGTCGGCGAGAGCACGTAGTTCTGGTCGCCGCTCAGAACGCCGAGTCGCGCTGCTTCAGGTGGAAGACGACGGTGTACGGGCCGGTCGCGGTGACGCTGTCGACGATGGCGTAGTCGCTGGCGAGGAAGGAGCCGGGATAGGTCATGAAGCGCTGGACCGTGGTCACGACCGCCTGCGCGTTGAACGGTGTGCCGTCGTTGAACTCGATCCCCTTGCGTAACTGAACGGTGTACGTACGTTTGTCCTTCGACAGCACCGGCAGCCCCGCGGCGAGAACCGGGACACGCTCGAGCTGCCGCGCGACCGCGTGTAGAGCGTCTGGCACATCGCCCTGTAGATCGGGACCGCCGAGCCGCTGTGTTCACCGTCGGATCGAGGTTGGCGGGCTCGCCGCGGTCGCCCCACGACGAGCACGCCGCCGTACTTGGCCGGCGCCTGCGGCTGCGCCGACGCCGCGCCGAGCACGACGAGCGCGAGCACAGCCGCCGCCAGGAGCGTCAATAGACGAGCCGGAGCCTCCCCCGGGCCAGACGGTCGCACATCGAGGATCGAGCGGGCGGCGGGTCCACTTCGAGCGACGAGAGGCCGAGCTCGCGCTCGCGGCTACTGCTGGATCGTGCTTGGGCCCGTCACCGCGTTCGCCTCCGCGTGCACCTGCCGCTGTCGGGCGCCGGCACGGCGCTGCTGTTGCCCGTGATCCTCGAGTGGACCGACGATCGTGTTGCCGTTGAGCTCCACCCCGCCGCTGTTGCCGATCACGCGGACAGGGCTGACGATCGTGGTCGGGTCGCACTGCCCGGTTGCGGCATCGCCGCCGACCAGCACGAGACCCGTGCTGCCGCCGACCGTGAGCGGCCCGCTCAGGGAGGTGCCGCAGATGCGCAGCGTTGCGGCTCTGGCTGCGGTCAGCCGCCCGACGATCATGCCGCCTCGACGTCGAACGAGCCGCCCGGCGGCACGGTGACAGGCCCGCTCTGCACTGCGCCGGCGCCGATGCAGATCGCCTCGCCTGGCGCGACGGTCAGCGGTCCGCTCCTCGGCGGTGCACGTGATCGGATAGCCGCCGGCCGGGCTCCACGGCGCCGCCGTCGTCGAGCAAGCCGCGGTACCCGAGACCACGGACTAGGTCTCGCCGCTGATGAACCCGGAGAGCGCGTGGGCTAATGGCGGGTTCGCCTGCCCGAACAGCCTGGTCTGGTCGTCCGCCGTCACGGTGAGCTCGGCCGCGCGTGTCGTGACCCACAGGTCGTTGCCTCCTGAGCCGCCCGTTCGATCCGATCCGAAGACGAGCGTCCGGCCCGACAGCGACAGCGACGGGTGCAGATCGTTCGCGCTGCCGTTCGCCGTCGCGGTCAGCCTCACGGGGGTCGACCACGGCGCGGCGGTCGTGGCTCGCGTCGCGACCCACAGGTCGGTTGCCGCGCTTCCCGGACGGTCCGAGTAGAAGACGATCTCCACCCCGTTCCCCTGCGAAGAGGTCGGCCGGTTCTCGTTCGCGGTTGTGTTGAGTCCGAGACTGGCGTCCCGATACCCCATGACCCGTCCGCCTGACGGTTCGACACGTACAGATCGGTCGCCTGACTGCCCGGCTTGGCGCTTCCTCGCCGGCTCGCGCAGGCCGAGGTGCAGCGCGCTGCCGGTCGAGCGGCCGACGCCGATGCCGCCGCCGGCGCGTCGACGGGCGGAGACCACGCGAGCTTCGAAGGCTCCCATCGGTTGATAGGCGCGTCGGGACGCTGGCGCGTTGTCTCTCACGGCGAGATTCCGTGCACGCACCGGTGCACGCACGCGGCGCGCATCTGCGGCAAAGCTGACACGAGTGACCCGCATGGTTGAGCCAAATCGGGTCAACCATGCGAGCCGTATACCCCCAGCGGGATTCGAACCTGCCTGCTAATCAAGGGTTTGCTGGTAAGCGTGGGAGCACCCGTGGGAGCATCGTATGAGCGCATCGGGTCGTGTCTGGTCGATCTTGAGATCAGGTCGACCCTCTCGTATACGCTTCGTATACGATGAGAGTCGTGGCGGCAACCGCAACCATTCGAGTGACCCCGGAGACGCGTGATCGCCTCAATCGCATCGGCGCCGTGCGGGGCATGAGCGCCGGCGAGCTCGTCGACGAGCTCGCGAGTCAGGCCGAGGATCGGGCGCTGCTGGAGGCGATGGAGAGCCACTACGACCAGCTCAAGCTCGACCCGGAGGCCTGGGAGCTCTACCGCGCGGAGGTCACTGCCTGGGACACGACGGCCGGCGACGGTCTGTCCGTGTCCGGATGAGCGTCCCCGACGCGCACCAGGGCGAGGTCTGGTTCTGCGATCTCGACCCGACCCGCGGGCATGAGCAGCCGGGGTCGCGTCCGGCCGTCGTCATCTCAGTCGAGCAGCTGAGCGCCGGCGCAAGCGAGCTCGCGATCGTGGTTCCGCTCACCCGAACGAACCGCCCGAGCCCGCTGTACGTCCCGCTCGATCCACCCGAGGGCGGAGTCCGCGAGCGGAGCTACGCCATGCCCGAGATGGTCAGATCAATCTCCCGCGAACGTCTCTCGAAACGCTGGGGGACCATCTCAGCCGCGAAGCTCAACGAGATCACGCACCGCGTGCACCTCCTCACCCGCGCGACCTGACCCGCGGGTCACGCGAGCAGCTCGGCGTAGTCGAGCTCGGCCTCGTCGGCGAGGACGTGGCTGTAGGTATTCGCCGTCACGGCCAGGTTCCGCTGCCCGACGTGTTCCCCGATCCGCGCCCACGGCACGCCGCCGAGGTGAAGGAGGCTGATGCGGCGGTGACGGAGGTCGTGAGGGCTGAACGCCGGAACCCCGGCCGCCGTGCACGCTCGAGTGACCGCCGTTCGGAAGCGATCGCCGCCGAAGCCCTGGAAGACAGGCCGGTCGGGCGTCCGATCGTCGCGCGGCACAAGCGCCATGACGGCGTCGAAGACGACCGGCGCGACGTTAACCCAGCGGGCGCGTCCGGTCTTGCTGACGGCCTGAGATACCCGCCAGCGGGTGCGTGACTCGTCGACGTCACCCCATGTGAGTCCCTCGAGCTCCCCGAGCCGCATGCCGGTCGCGTCGAGCACGAGCAGCGGCAGCCGGTAGCGAGTCGGCAGGAGGTCGTGGACTGCCTCGGACGTGATCGGCGGTCGGAGGGACGATCTCGGTCTTCCGCTCGAACGGCAGCTTGACTGCGGTCTTGTCCCGCGCCGGGTTCGGTGTGACACCGCGTGGTCGAAGATCATCCCGAGCACCAGCAGCATCTTCCTGACGGTCTCGCGCCTGCGGGTCTCGCAGAGGCTCGCGACGAGCTCTGCGACGTCTGCCGCTTCGATCGAGTCGAGGCGCCGGCTACCGATCACCGGGACGATCGCGGCGACGGCGGAGCGATGGTTGCCTCTCGTGTTCTCGGCCACGTCGATGCGGCTCGCCAGCCACCGTTCCGCCGCCTCGCGGAGGGTCGGCGCGCGGGACTCGTCGGCGAGCAGATCCATATCCGGCACCCGCATCGCCGCGAGCTGGCCGAGCACCCATGCCTCGCGGGCCTTCGCCTCTCGCTTGGTGTTGAACAGGCCGGCGTAGCGCAGGGGACTTTCGGCGCCGCCT
The DNA here is from genome assembly GCA_963729135.1 of uncultured Actinomycetes bacterium. Taxonomy (GTDB): domain Bacteria; phylum Actinomycetota; class Thermoleophilia; order Gaiellales; family Gaiellaceae; genus PALSA-600. Next base: position 3,393 of record CAVSMT010000010.1, on the reverse strand, counting down.
AGCTCGGTACCGAACCCGGTAGCGGACGGTGCCGGTGCTGGTCTTGCGCGTCTCTACCCATGCGCTAGCCATCGTCTTCCGCCTCCACGACTCGCAACCCGGACACGCTACACCGGCTCGGAATCACGGCCGAACGCGGTCCCCGTTGTACGTGCTACGAGCGATGAGAGCCAGATACTCCTGCGCGCGGATCATCGGGCGCGAGTAGCCTGGCAGCGCGACAACGGGAAGGATGCGGAAGACGGCGTCGATGGCGCGCCGTTCGAGCCCGAGCTCGCGGAGGTGGGTTCGCGTGAGGAGCGCGTCCGGGGTTTCGAGGAGCTCCTGCGCCGTGTGATGCTGCTGACTTGATGGTGGTCTCGCCCGCCCGGCCTCGTTGGTTCGTCGGGCGCTGCGTGAGGTCGTGCAGTCCTCGAGGCTCAGTTGGTCCGGAGTCGTCTCGGGTGGGGTCCGTGCCATCGTCCCCCTCACGTTCGTCATGGCACTGTCGAGCTTTGAATCATATCAGTGACAAAGAACGGAATATGGTCGGGCATAGAATCGACCCCTGTGAGGAGCGCCGACGTGATCCGCGAAGCCCGCCTGCGCGCCGGGCTGACTCAGCACGAGCTCGCCCAGCGGTCCGGTCGGAAGCGCGGCGTGATCGCGCGCTGGGAGCAGGGCGCCGTCGCGCCGAGCGCCGAGACGCTGATCGAGCTCGTCCGCGCCTGCGGCTTCGACCTCCCGCTCGAGCTCGTCCCGTACGAGCCCGCCGGCGCCGGCCGCCTGCAGAACAACTCGCGCCTCACCCCGGAACGACGCGTTCGGCGCCATCAGAAGGCCCAGGACGACCGCAGCGGCGCCCAATGACCGAGCAGCGCTTCGACCCGTACGCGACGCTGGAAGCATTCGAGAGTCGCGGCGTGAGCCTATGTCCTGATCGGCGCCTTCGCCCGGGTCGTCCAGGGCACAGAAGAGCTCACCCGCGGCCTCGACCTCGCGCCCTCCCTCCACGGCGACAACCTCAAGCGACTCGCCCTCGCCCTCGACGACCTCGAAGCCGTGCGAGGCGACGGCCAGCCGATCGCACTCGAGCCGGCGGCCGTCCGCGGCGAGACGGCGATCGAGCTCCGAACCCGAGGCGGGGAGGTCAAGCTCGTTCCCGAGCCCGCCGGCACCCGCGGCGGCTACGACGACCTCCGCCGAGCCGCCAGCCGCGAACCGCTCGGCCGAGGCCTCCGTCCACTCGTCGCATCGATCGGCGACCTCGCCCGCATGGCCGCCGCCCTCGGCCGTGAACAGGACCTGACCCGCTACGCCAGCTCCGGATCCTCGCCGACCTCGACCGCGGCCGAGTCCGCGGGATCGAGCGCTGAAGCGTCCAGCTTCACCCATCGCACGAGCCACTACCAAGGCCTGATAGCAAGCGAGACACAGATGCACTATTGAGTGCAATATTGGTGTACGGTGTAGAGAGTGTCGCGTCGTCGTCATGAGCGGAGGGTTCAGAAGTCGCAACGGCCCGCCTCGGATCCCGGCGCGATCGGTCCGGCCGAAAGCGTTGAACGGCTCGCGTATTCGATCGTGCAGGCGGCCGAAGCGCTCGGTGTCAGCGCGTCGACGGTGAGTCGGAGCGTTGTCCCGTTCGTGGAGACGGTCGAGCTGGAGGGAGGCCGTGTGCTGATCCCGGTCGACGAGCTCGAGCGGTACCTCGTGGAGCGGCGTCGACCCGTTCCACCCCGGCCGCAACGGGCGCCGGTGGGCCGGCCCCCCGCCGTCCCCTCCGACGTCGCTGAGCGGATCCGTTCGGAGCACGTCGCCGGCAGAACGCTGGGCCAGATCGCGCGCGGCCTCGACGCCGACCAGGTGCCGACCGCCCAGGGCGCACGCCGCTGGTGGCCCTCATCGGTCCGCGCCGTCCTGATCCGCTCCAATCCGCCCTGATCCGGCCACGCGCCCACCCGATTGCGCGCCACCACACAAGCCGGCACCCGCCAGGACCGACATTGAGCTCCGGGGCACGAACGAGCGGCACGACCGGCGCCGCGTAGGTCTTCACGGGCTCCGGCGGCGAGACCGGCGGCGCGCTGCGTCGCGCTCTCGGCCGACGCGGCACCGGGCTCGTCAGCGGCCACGCGGACGACAACCAGTCCGGCGCCGGCTGCGTGTTCGCGCGGGGGTCGGACGGGACATGGGCGCAGCAGGGCTCGAAGCTCGCGCCGGGGCGAGAAGAGCGCCGCGGCCGGGACGAGCGTCGCGCTCTCCGGCGACGGCGGCACCGTCCTCCTCGGAGCGCGCCGGTCACCGCCGGCCGCCGCGGGGACCCGTGGGTGTACTCGCGCTCGGGCACGGGATGGAGGCAAAGCGTGAAGCTCGCGGGCCTGTTCGGGACGGGCGTCGCGCTCTCGCAGGACGCCTCGATTGCGCTCGCGGCGGCTGCGAGGACGACGACGAGGCACCGACGCTCCGGCGCAACGCGGGCCTCGGCGCCGTGGGTCTTCACGACGAAGCCCGGCGCCGGCGTCGTCGTCCGCGCCACCGGCGCAAAGACCGAGAAGGTCGGCCAGAAGGTGACGATCACGCGCTCGCGGTGGCCAACCACGGGCCGATGGGCGACGCGGGCATCTCGCTTTCGAGCATCACCCCCGGCGCCCCAGCCTTCGCGCTTACGTTCGCCACTACAACGCCGAGAGGCCACACCGCTCACTCGAACTGCAAGTACCCGACTCTCCGGCGCGGCCACCCCGCAGAGACGCGACCCCGGACGGCCGTCCGCCGACGAGACATTCTCGGCGGAATCATCCACGAATACGAAGCCGCATGACCGAGTTTATGCACCCCACATGGTCGAGTGGTCGTCGCTGACAAGCACGACCTCGATCGCATCGCGCAGCGAGCCGGGGATCCTGTCGAGCACCTCACTGAGCGTCGAGACTGCGTTGTAGGCCACGAGGAGGATGCCGATTCGAGCCCGGTTCACGCTCGAAGATCGGAGTCCCGGTCGACAGAGGTGACGTTCCAGCGCCGTGTTGGGCCTACGGGCACCGTCGTGGCGGCGTTACCACCGCGTAGGGACCGCATGCCCACGAGTGCCACCGCTGCCAGCGAGGCCCAGCTCAGCACCATGAGCACGAGCTCCCGGGGGGAGAGCAGGACCGCCCACGCCTGGTACCAATGCCACGGCAGGGCGTGGCTCCAGTGGTCGTAGACCACCACGGCGAAGACGCTCGCGGCGACGTTGAAGGCAGTCGCAGCCCTCGTGTCGATCAGGTACGCGGCGGCGAGCGCCCACGCCAGGTACTGCATAGCGAAGGCCGAGCTGAGCAGCAGGAAGAGCACTAATGACAGCCCGACGGCCGGCACCACGGCGCCCGGTCTCCGCCAGGCGACGGCTGCGGCAGCTAGCCCGCTCAC